>CAWJZV010000031.1:0-22761 GCA_963847445.1 uncultured delta proteobacterium
GCCGCGCAGGAATATCATTGAGATTACCAGACTGAAGAGCGGCGTGGTGGCAACGATGGGCGAAACGATGACGACGCGGCCGGTGGTGAGGGCCATCAGGGTCAGCAAAGCGCCGAATGCTTCGAAGAATCCGATAGGGAAAAGTCGATGACCGCGCGCCGATGCCAGACCAGTTTTCGCTCTCCACTGGTCCACAGGGTATACGGGATGGCGCCGATCAATGAAACGATCGCGACGACGAAGCTGAAAAACACCGGCTCGTTGGTAATTGTCAATCCGTAGCGCCGCAGCGGAAACGCCACACCGGCGTAAATCCGGCAACGCTGGAGTAAGCCACATGCCACCAGCGATAGCTCGGCGGCGCCGCTTCCGGCTTCCAGGAAATCATCACCACGCCGGCGACGACTAACAGCGTGCCGAGCAAGACCGCGACGCCGGCGCTTTCACCCATCAGCGCGATGGCGATGACTGCGCTCCATAGTGGATAACTATTGCGCAGCGGCTGGCTGCGCGACGTGCCGATCTTTTGCAAGCCGATAAAAGTCAGCAAGCTGATCCCCGTCTGCATCACGCCGAGGATGACAAACACGATCAACGCAGCCATCGCGAAGCCGGGCACGCCGCCGAACAAAACTACCGCTACGCCAAGGGTGATCGTGCGCGCGGCCAAGGAAACGATGGTGGCGGTGAGCGGCGTCGAATGGCGCAGGCCGAGCCAGCCGTAAACGGCAAACAGGGCAAAGGCAATCGACGCCAGCAGTGCGGTAACCTCGGAGCTCATGTTCGGTTGGCTCCATCGGGTGTACTAGAGCCCTGCCGGCCAGTCAAAGGACGGAGCAAAACAGGTATCTTACCTATCGTCCATATTTTCGTATATAATCCGAACCGTTCCAATTAAGTTCTACGACATATCATCAAGGAGCACCCATGCGCCGAACCGTTACCGGAATATTCATCGTCCTGCTCTTCGCCCTGGCTGCGCGCCATGCCTCGGCGCAGGACCAGATACGCGATCTGGTCGTCAAGATTCATGCGGTGCAGCATTCTCCGGATTTGCTCCGGCCATGGACGAAAAATAGTCCTCAACAAGTGAAAGGCTCCGGCGTGGTTATCGACGGCCGACGGATTCTCACCAACGCCCATGTGGTGAAATATGCCAGCCAAATCTACGTGCAACCGAACCAATCGGCGAGCCACATTTCGGCGCGGATCGAAGCGATCACCCCAGGGATGGATCTGGCGATCTTGAAACTGGACGACGAATCATTTTTCGATAAGCGCGGCGCCCTACCCTTCGCCGAGGAACTGCCGCGGGTCAAAGACAACATCAATGTCTACGGCTATCCTACCGGCGGCACGGAGCTCTCGGTGACCCAAGGCATCGTGTCGCGCATCGAGTATACCGACTATTACTACCAGGCCACCGGTTTGCGCATTCAGGTCGACGCAGCGCTCAATTTCGGCAACAGCGGCGGCCCGGCGGTAACCGACGGCAAGCTGGTTGGATTGGTGTTTAGCTTGATTCAAAACGCCCAGAACATCGGTTATCTGATTCCCGTCGAGGAGATTCAACATTTTCTCACCGACATCAAAGACGGCGTGTACGACGGCAAACCGCAGACCCATGATTTGATCCAAACCGTCGAGAACGATGCCCTGCGCCAGCGCCTCGGCCTGCCCAAGGGCATCAACGGCGTCATGGTCTCGCAGCCTTACCGCGACGATCCCAACTACCCGTTGAAAGAGTGGGATGTCATCACCAAAATCGGCGACACGCCCATCGACAGCGACGGCAAAGTTGCGATTCGTTACGACCTGCGTTTGTCGGCATCCTACTTGGTCCAGAAGCATGCCAAGAACGGCTCGCTGCCGCTCACCGTATTCCGCGCTGGCAAGTTAATATCGATCGATTTGCCGGTGCGTTCGCAAAGAGAGCTGGTGATTCCTTATTTGATGGACGCCAGTCCGCGCTATTTCATATTCGGACCGTTCGTCTTTTCCCAAACCACCCAGGATTACCTCGAACGGCTCGGCAACCAACGCCCGACGACGTTCGGCCGGCGCCCGAGCCCGCTGGTGACCCGGCGCCAAGACCGGCCGGCGCTTCGAAGACGAAGAGCTCATCGTCGTCGCCTCGCCGCTGTTTCCGGATCGGATCACCAAGGGCTACGACGACCCCAATCGCTCGGTGCTGAGCGAGATCAACGGCGTGCCGGTGCGCAACATGCGCCATTTGGTCGAACTGCTGCGTGACAATCGCGCCGAGCAGCTCAGCTTCAAGTTCGCCTCGTCAGGCGTATTGACCCACGAGACCATGGTGTTCAATCGCGCCGATCTCTTGAATGCCACCGGCAAAATCCTCGAAGAAAATGGCATCCGCTATCCCTACTCGCCGGACCTGCGCGCGGTTTGGGAAGCTGCGCCGACCGGGGCAAAGTCCGCCCAAGCCACCTGCTGTGGACTGACGCAGTAGCCGGTGCGCCGAAACCATGCCGCAGTGGCGGAAAAGCTGCGTATGATCAGACTCAAGCGAGGGGGAATTATGTTGAAGAAGTTAGGCGCTTTATTGTTCTTTCTTATTGTCATCGTCGCCGCCATCGGTCTCGCTAATTTCCTGTCAATAACGTTTTACGAAAAGTCGCTTGCTCACTGTCATCAGAGACCTCGTGTTTATCCTTACGAGAAACTAACAACTCCGGTTCGGGGCAGCGATCTTCGCACAGTGCTGCTGCCGTGGCCTGGTCCTCAGCGGCGAGCGAAAACAGGATTGGCCTGGCGTTGATCCTAACTCGGCCCTGTAATAGGATCGCGCCGTTCACACGGGAGTAATCCGCCATGCGCAAAAGAATATTTAACTGGCTAGACCACGAGTTTATCGAGCTCTCGGGCGAAGCTACACCCGGCGCCGATGCCAGCGCCGAGGCGCGCGAGCTTTTTCAACGCTTCGACGGTGAGCTGCGCTCCCACGGCCTGTCCCTCGACAGTACCGTACGCTCGCGTCTCTGGGGGCGGGACCGCGCCAGCCGCGACGCCGGCAGCAACGAACGGGTTAAAATACTTTCGGGCAAGGCCCGCTCGGCCAGCTCCAGCTATATCGCGCCAGGCCATTTCGATTCGCTGGCCAAGGTCGCCGTCGACCTGCTCGCCATGCGCCCTTCCCGCGCCGAGTTAGAAAAACAGATCGTCGAGTACGTCCCAGCCATCGTGCCGATCCGCTTTCTAGTTTACGACTCGGTGGTGGTGCTTTCCGGCGTCACCACCGTGCTGCCGACGTTGGCCGAGCAGTTCGACAATATTTTGCCGCGCATTACCGGCTCTCTCAGCGACGCGGGCAGCTCCTGGGACAAGGTCGCGCAGGTTTCGTTCTACTTTCACCGCAGCCAAGATTTGGCGAACTTGAAAACCCTCTTTTCCAACCGAGTAACGGCGAAAAAAATCCCGAGACTGGAGTATGTCGTCGTCGACGGTTATTCCTCTGAAGGGAAATTCTGTGAAGTCGAAGTGACCGCAACGAGGTAACAACATGGCCGCGACAAATTTGAAAATCGCCATACTCGACGACTTCGAGAAGATCGCCGATACCGTGCCGGCCTATGCCAAGCTCAAGGCGCGCGCCGACATCACACTCGTGCGCGAACGGCTCGATTCCAGTGAAAAGATCGTCGAGCGCTTGCGCGACTTTCGATGCGCTGCTGCTCATGCGCGAACGGACGTTTTTCAGCGACAAGGAATACGGCCAACTGCCGAATTTGAAATTCATCTCGCAAACCGGCCGCACCAGTGTCCATTTGGATTTGGCCAATGCCACCAAGCGCGGCATCGCGATCTCCGGCACACCCAGCGACACCGGCGCGGCGACCAAAGAACTCACCGTCGGCTTGATCCTGGCCTTGGCGCGCAAGATTCCCCAAGTCAATCAACGCATGCGCGAGGAACGCTGGCCGGCGATTACCGGCATGTTGCTGGAAGGCAAAACCATCGGCGTCCTCGGTCTCGGCCGCATCGGCAACGAAGTCGCGCGCATCATGAAGGCCTTCAACACCAGAGTCCTCGGCTGGTCGCGCAGCCTGACGCCGGAACGGGCCGCCCAAGTCGGCGCCGAAGCGGTGCCGATGGAAACCCTGCTCAAAGAATCGGATTTCGTCACGGTTCACGTCCATTTTAGCGCCCAGACCACGGGCTTAATCGGCGCCAAAGAAATCGCGTTAATGAAACGCGGCGCATTCCTGGTGAACACCGGGCGCGGCCCGATCATCAATGAAGAAGCCATGCTCGCCGCCCTCGAAAGCGGTCAGTTGGGCGGCGTCGGCCTCGACGTCTATGACAAAGAACCGCTGCCGATGGATCACCCGCTGCGCCATTTCGACAACGCCGTCCTGATGTCCCATCGCGGCTACGCCACGGTGGAGATTTTGCGCGAGCGCTACGAGCAAGCGATCACCAATATCTTGGACTATCTCGACGGCAAACCGCTCAATCTGATTAAATCCTGACGTGCAGGTTCGCATCGCTACCTGAGCACCGACCGATAAAACGCCCTAGTAGTATTGTTTGGAATGCCGGGTCAAGCCGATGCGCGACGGCAACGCTGCGCTTCTCGATGAGTTTGATCGTTTCTTTAATGAATCGGTGAGCGAGGTACTTGCCCTATCTCGTGAAGTCATCGACCGTGCGACGGAAATCCGGTCGCGCTACGGATTCAAAACCCCGGATGCAATTCACCTCGCCGCCGCAGCATTATCGAATTGCGAGTTGTTTTTGACGAACGATCGCCGCCTGGATCGTTTCACTGGGCTACCTGTCGAAGCATTGTCAGTATGAGAAACTCTCTAGCCCCAACGGCGCGTCGCGAATTCCGGTAGCCCTGAAGTTGATATTTTGCTACGATACTACTCGTCGGCTTCGCCGTGGTCCCGCCTATCAAGCTAACCGTCGGACCAGACGCCCTCGTCCACGAGTAGGTTAACGGACCCGGGCCATTGTCGGGATCAGAGCTAGCGCTTCCGTTCAGCGTTACTACACTTCCCAGACGAACAGTCTGATTCGGCCCGGCGATACCCGTCTGCTGTTTTTAAATTTTATTTGCATGAGGATCCGTAACTTCAATATCTATAGGCGAAACCGATTCGACCAGAAGACGAACCTTCGACTTTAGTCGTCCGTCAAGGTTATCAAGCGCACCTATGGCAAGAAGAATCGAATTCACATCTTTAGGTTGATTCCAAGGTACCGAGGGGCATCAAAGCTATCGCGATTTGTTCCAAATCCTGTTGAGATCGCTTTTTTGGCGCGACATTCGGAAAGTCCGCCCGTCTGGTCAATTCAGACCCGCAATCTCCCACCCCAGTTATCCACGGAGGCTTCACACATTTGCGCCCACAAATTTTATGTTTGCCTTGGCCGGCAAAGCACATTAAAATTTCGCTCATGTCACCGCAGCTAATTGACGTCGCGCCAGCGATTGCCAATGCCTCCGAGATAGAGGCGCCTAGCTATGCTCTGGCCTTGAGAGTCATTGGCCAGGATTTAGCCCAGTTATTTCCCAGAGTTCTTGAAATTGAGACCGATGGAAAAGTCTTCGAAGCGCGCGGTGAAAGCCATCCCAACCCATTCGAGACGATCCAGGAGGGATTCTTTGCCAGGGCCTGGAAGAAGCTCCGTGGTATCGCGCCGGCACAGCCAGCGGCGGCGACCAGTTCCTTCAGCCGCCGCTACGAATCCGCCGAGATCGATCGTCTCGACCAACTCAAACGGGCGCATCGCGCGGACGATTTTCGGCGCGCCGATATTTACAGTTTAGCCGAACGGCTGCGCACCATGGGGGCGATCGTCGACGGCAAAAACGGCCGGCTCAAGCACCTGCGCAAGCAGGCCGATCACCTGGTCGTCGAATACTGGGACCGGCATAATCAACTGCAGTCCGCCAAGCTCACCACCGTGATCTTGTACCGCAACCAACAACAGCTCGACCATCAACGCCGCAGTGGCCCCTCCGAACTTTGGGAAGGCTACGATTTCTAATCGCTCCCGCTAGCGCTGTTTCTCTTGCAATCAAAATTTGGCCATGGTTCGTTCAGGCAATCATGGTCCGCGATGCCAAACTTAGCAGAACCGAGCTCGGCCGCATTTCCACGGTGACGGTCAACCATTACGACCAGCGCGCCGAGATTTTTTGGCGCGACACCCGCGATCACGACGTCAGTCAAAACATCCAGGCGTTGTTGCAGGCGATCGTCGGCACGCCACCTTTTCGCATCCTCGACTTCGGCTGCGGCCCCGGCCGCGACTTGAAGGCCTTCAAAGATCTGGGCCATGAGCCCGTCGGTCTCGACGGCTCGGCGCGCTTCGCCGCGATGGCACGCGACTTCACCGGCTGCGAAGTCTGGCATCAGGATTTTCTCACGCTGCAATTGCCGGCGGAATATTTCGACGGCATTTTCGCCAACGCCTCGTTGTTCCATGTGCCGAGCCAAGAGCTGCCGCGGGTCTTGAGACGAACTGTGGGCGACATTGAAACCCAATGGCGTGCTGTTCAGCTCCAACCCGCGCGGCGACAACCAGGAAGGCTGGAACGGTGAACGCTATCGGCGCCTACTATGATTGGCAAACCTGGCGAAACGCTGGTGACCGGCGCCGGCTTCAGCGAGATCGATCATTATTACCGCCCCGCCGGTTTGCCGCGCGAACAACAACCCTGGATCGCGTCGGTCTGGCGCAAACCGACGAGAAGAAAATGGAGTAATGGAGTGTTGGAGTACTGGGTTCCGACCGAGACCTAACACTCCACCACTGCCTTCTCCATCACTCCAGTTCGTCGTTCACCAATTGACAGCCGCACCTTCTATCTATTAAGGTGCGGCTAAATCCCTCAGACTCGTCCGAATTAAGGAGGATCGACTATATGGCTTTTGTCAGCGATCTGATCATTTCATCCGATTCCCATGTCATGGAACCGGTAGACCTATGGAAAAAAGGCGTGTCGGCAAAATACCGCGACACCGCGCCGCTGTTTCCGCCGCACCAGGTCGGCGAAGGATTCCAGCAACATGCCGGCGGCTGGGACGCCAACGCGCGCATGCGGAAATGGAAGCCGACGGCTTGAGCGCCGAAGTGCTTTATCCGACGCTGGGCTTCGACCTGTTCGGCCTCGACGACGCCGGCCTGCAGGAAGAATGTTTTCGCGTCTACAACGACTGGCTCATCGACTATTGCAGCACCGACACGACCCGCCTGATCGGCATTCCCGCCATCGCGGTTTACAACGTCGACAACGGCATCAAGGAACTTGAGCGCTGCCGCAAGGCCGGATTGAAGGGGGCGATCATCTGGCAGGCGCCGCACAAAGACATCCCCTTCACCTCCGACCATTATGAAAAGTTCTGGGCCGCCTGCGCCGAGCTCGATGCGCCGGTGAGCCTGCATATCCTCACCGGCCACAGCTACAACAAGGACAAAAACCGCAAGGGCGTCGAGCGCTATCGCGGCAGCGTCAATTTAAAGCTCATGGACATCGCCAACGCGCTGTTCGAGCTGGTATTCTGCGGCGTGCTCGAAAGAAATCCCAAGCTCAAAATCGTCTCGGTGGAAAACGAATCCGGCTGGATGCCGTGGATCTTCCAGCAGTGGGACTACTACTACAACCGCTTCAAGAAGGAGAATCCGCCGGCCTTCTCGCGCAACCCGAGCAGCTATGTCAAGGATCAGATCTACGCCTGCTTCTTCAACGACCATGTCTGCGGCGAGAATCTGACCTTCTGGGGCCAGGACAACATCATGTGGTCCAACGACTTCCCGCATCCCAACTCGACCTGGCCGAACTCGATTAAGATCATCCAACGCGATCTCGGCCATCTGCCGGAAGAGACCCAACGCAAAGTCGTGTGCGACAACGTCTGCCGGCTCTATGACATCGACGCGTCGAAGCTGCCGCGCGTGCAAAAACAAGCGGCGTAACTAAACCGAACTAACCGCAAAAACATGTAGGGGCGGGTTTAAAACCCGCCCCTTTTCATTTGAACGACTAGGAATCTCATGACGCTACTCACTGCAACAATTTATCAAGGATCTAACCAGCATCACCGACCGCTACCAAGAGCAGGAGAAAATCGTCGCCGTGGCGAAACCGCTTGCTCGCGGAATTGGTCAAAAATCCTGACTGTATCGAGCCGCAGTTCAAGCGCCATGGCGGCAAGACCTACGGCCGCTACATGCTGCATCGCGCGCCGCGTTCAACGTCACCTCGGTGGTCTGGGGTCCCGGCGACGGCGCCAAGGCCCATAATCACGACACCTGGGGATTGGTCGGCGTGGTCGAGAATGAATTGCAGGAAACCCGCTTCAAACGCCGCGACGACGGCAGCAAGGCAGGCTACGCCGAATTAGAGCCGACCGGAGTCAATCAGCAACAAGGCGGGAATGGTTTCGACTCTGATCGCGCCGGACAGACGACATCCACGAGATGCTCAACATCACGCAAAAAAATACCGTGGAAGTTCATGTCTACGGCAAAGACCTGGCCAACATGCAGCGTCTGCAATTCGACATTGCCAGTCACTCGGTGAAATTTTTCGCCAGCGCCAAGTACGATAACTGCTGAGACGCTATGCGGCGCAGCAAGGGCGACCGCCGGTCGCCCCTACAAGAAAACTGTAGGATGGGTGGAGCGTCAGCGATACCCATCGTCCTTGCGGCTAGTGCTTGCAGCTTCAGCTCCCAATTCAAATAATTCAGCATATCTTCCTTGCTGCCGCGGATCGACGGCGACAACACGACGTCGTTGGTTTTGACTAAGCAGTCATCGAGGCCCGCGGCGGTGTCAAGTCCCGGCAGCCATCCAACGCGCGCACACCGCCGTCGAGCACCAGGACATCGCCGTAACCGACTTGGGCAAGCTGGCGCGCCGCGAAGATCGATTGCCGCCCGTCGGCACAGGTCAGAACAATCGGCTGCGCGCGATCTGGGAACAGCTCCGGCAGTTTGATGTCGATCCAGCCACGGGAAATCCACTTGGCTCCCGGGATGTGAGCGCTTTCATATTCCAAGCTGGTACCGACATCGAGGATCAACCATCCTTCGCTGCGCAGCTGCCGCAGCTTTGTCGCATCGATAATCCGCGCACTGCGCTTTGCCGAGTCGAAGCCCAACGGCTCAGCCGCCGTCACACCGGTAACAAGCCTTGCGCCGCTCCCCAGCCACGCTTCCAGACCGCCTTGCAGCACGCTGACATGCTTGAATCCCATCTGCCCGTACCAGTATGCCGCCATCACGGCGCGCGCCGATTGATTGCTGACAAAAACGATCCAGCCATTGCGCACCGGGACGAAATCATCGGCGCGCTGCACCGCCTGCCCGCCGGGCACATTGAGCGCGCCGTCGATATGACCAGCGGCGAACTCGGCTTCGGAGCGCACATCGATAATGTAATTGACGCCATCGGCTGCATGAGCAGTGACATCGCTGAGTTCTTCCGGCGTGGTCCAGGCGAGCTTTTCATCGTCGGCGATTTGCCGTGCAGCCGCCACCGCTTGCGCCGCGCTTGCCGGCGTCCCGCCACGCCGCGCAGGTTTGGTTTCCAGTTCGTATCCCGCCAACACCCAACCCATGGTGCCGTTGCGCAGCGCGCGCACGTTGGTCAAGCCCAGACGGCGCAACGCCGCGGTGCCGATGATGCTGCGCGTCCGGCCGGCGCAATTGACGATTACCGCCGGCTTGTTGCGCAATTCTTCGGCCCAGAGAATCAATTCACCGCCCGGAACATTGATGCCGCCGGGGATGCAAAACCTGCCGTACTCCTCCGGCGTGCGCACATCGAGGATCGTCAAGATCGCTGTTGCTGTCGAGCAACGATTTCAACTCCTCCGGCGACAAGTCGGGCACTGCGCGCTCGTGATGCACTCGCTCGCCGAACGCCTTGCTCGGCACGTTGACGCCGCTGACGGTTTCGCGCCGCTCGGTTTTTCCATGCGTCTAAGCCGCCGCGCAAGACTGCCACATCCCGATAACCGAGATCGGCCAGAGTATCGGCGGCCAATTCCGCCCGCCTGCCGCCCTCGTCGTAAACGACGATCGGTATTTTTCGATTGGGCACCAAGGCGTCGATGCGAAACTCGATCTGGCTGCGCGGCAACGAAGTCGCATGCGGAATCTGGCCGTCGTTGTACTCGCCGCGTTCGCGCACGTCGAAGACGGCAAACAAGCCCTCGGATGCCATCAACTCGGCCGTGTCATTTGGCGCAATCTGTTTTGATCATATGCGTCGATTCTCTCCCAACTGCCAAGAAAACTTGAACCGATTAGACGGATTCTGTTCTACTTGGCCCAGCAGCAAATTCAAGCGCTCTCCTGGAGGATCTCATGGCAGCGATTCACGACAAATTCACCGGTCTATTTATCCCCTATGTCACGCCGTTTAACCAAGACGGTTCCTTGGATGGCGAGAGCCTGTCCCGATTGACCCAACATTTCGCCGCTCTGCCCGGTGTCGCCGGCCTGGTTTCCTGCGCGCGCATCGGCGAGAGCCCGGTTTTATCGATTCAGGAAAAACGCCAGGTCTACGAGGTCTGCGGCAAGATCGCCCGCGACGCCGGCAAAGTCCACATCGCCACCATCGCGCCCCAATCCACCGACGAAGCGGTCGCGCTCATGAACGATCTGGAAAATCTCGCCGTCGATGGCGTGATGATCTTTCCCGCCACTGCTTTTTTCCTGGGGCAAGGTCGATAACAATTTGAAAGTGCGCTTCTTCGAAGATCTCGCGCGTGAAACCAAGCTCCCCGTGGTGCTGTTTCAGATCCCGGTAAAAAGCTATTACTACGATCCCGACACCATTTGCCGCATCGCCCGCTTAGAAAATGTCGTCGCCTTTAAAGAGGCCTCCTTCGATATCGAACTATTTACCAACACCGCCAAGCAATTGCAGCGCGACAAATCCCCGATGCGAATCCTCACCGGCAACGACCGTTTCGTCGCCGAGAGTTATCAATTGGGCGCCAATGGCGCGCTCATCGGCGTCGCCAACGTCGCCACGGAAAAATGGGGCGCCATGGATTTCGCCGGCCGCGCCGGCAAGTTCGATGAAGCGTTTCGAATCCAGAAAGAACTGGAGTCGGTGAAAGAACTGGTCTTCAGCGAACCGATCGTCGAAGCCGTGGCGCGCATCAAAGCCGTGCTGCACGACGAAGGGTTAATCAAAACCGCCACCGTGCGCCGCCCGCAGTTGGGCATCTCCGAAGCGGAAAAGAAACAACTGCTCGAAAGTTACCGCGCCCTCAAGAGCAACGAGTTCCGCCCCCAAAGCGCCCATCAAGCGGCGTAGCAGAGAACAATCAAAGACCTTTCACCACGAAGGTTTCATGATGCTTACGCTCGTCTACCGAAAATGAAAATGGATGAGTTCGGCTCCCGGGCAATTCGCCGCACGCGGCGCAAAACGAAGGCACGAAGGATTCGGAAAATATTATTCCGAACTTCGTGCTCTTCGCGCCTTCGCGGTGAACACAATCCTTGCTTTATTTTCGACTGCTACTACTCCGCGCTCCGGACTGGGGATCACCAGGGCGAACAGTGCGATGGTCACCGCCAGTAACACCATGGCGCTGATCGCCAACGACCAGTGAATGCCGATCAGTCCGCCGACGACGCCGACGGTGACGCCGCTGAAGGCGCGCAGGCCATTGTTAGAAGTATTGAACAGACCGATCAGCCGGCCGCGCAGCTGCGGCGGCGCTTGCAACTGCACCAACGTCTGCGCCATCGAGAGAAACGCCAGGTTGAGCACGCCGGAGCCAAATAGCAGCGCCAACGCGAGCAGGTAGTTGGTCGCGGCGGCGAAGCCGACAATCGTCAAGCACCACAGGATCGAACAGATCGCCGCGTTGCGCGCATTGGCCTTGAGCCAACCGGTACCTTCCAGGAGCAAGCCACCGACCGCCGCGCCGCCGGCGCTGGCGCCGAGCATGATGCTGTAGGCCAAGTCCTGCTTATCGTGGCCGAAGTCATGGGCAAACTCCGGCATCTGCGCTTGGTACGCATTACCGACCAGCAACGACGTCGCGCCGCCCAACAAGATCATCGATAGGATCGTCGGATTAGACGCGGTTTCGCGCAGCAGTTGCAACGCGCTGCCGAGACTTACCCGGCCGGCTTTCGGCGCATTCGGCTCATCCCGGCCATGGCCGGTGTAGGGCAGGATGAACAGGTAGATAATTGCCGGCAGGTACATCAATACATTGATGAACAGTCCGGCCGGCCCGCCGAACAAGAGCATCGTCGCGCCGCCGACGGCGGGACCGAAAAGAATCGCGATGTTGCGCCCCGTGGAGTTCAACCGCACCGCGCTCTGCAAATAATCCCGGCCGACGATGTCGTGAATGATCAGCTGGCTGGCCGGCTGGCCCAACACGCCCGACAAACCGTGCAGCACCAGCAGCGCGCAGGCATGCCACACTTCGATAGTGTCGGTGAGAAACAAGATGCCCCAGGCAAGCGATACCAAGCCGTACATGGCTTGGGCGGTTTGGATCAGCCGGCGGCAATCATGGCGATCCGCCAACGCGCCGAAATAGACGGCAAAAAATAGAAACGGCGTCCAGTGGCTAATGACGGCAAAGCCGGCCAGCACCGGCGAGTGAAATTTTTGATAGAGCAGCCAATAGCTGATGACATGCTCGATGTTGTCGCCCATTTGGGCCAGCATGATGACGAAGAAATATTTGCGATAGTCGGGATGATGCAGCGCGGCGAAAGCGACACGGCCGGCGGATCTGGCTGCCGGCGCATCGCTCGGAGAATTAGTTTTTACAGTCATTCGTCGAATTACTCGCTGGCACTTGCACGACGGATGAGGGCGAAACGTATGCAAGCGCAGACGAAATCGTTCTGAGCACGGCTTGCATCAGATTAACCCGACTCCCCTTGCCGCAAGCCGGGAATCGCGAAGGCAAAAAGCACCAGCGTTATCGTCATGAGCACCATCGCGCTCAGTGCCAACGACCAGTGCACGCCGATCAAGCCGCCGACCACGCCCACCGTGAGTCCGCTAAACGCCTTGAACCCCATGCTCGCCATCGAGTACAGGCCGATCACCCGGCCGCGCAGCGCCGCCGGCGAGCGCAACTGGACGATGGTCTGGGCCATCGAGGAAAAAGTAAGATTCAACAAGCCGGCACAAAAGAGCAGTAACAAGGACATGTAATAATTCTCCGAAAGCGCGAAGGACGCGATGGCGACGCACCAGAGGATCGCGCTGATGAACGCCGTCTTGACGCTGGGCGGCAGCCACGCTCGGCCTTCGAGGACAAAGCCGCCGACCACCGCGCCCGCGGCGTTGGCACCGAGCAGCGCGCTATAGGCTAGGCCAGCCTTTTCGGTGCCGAGGTCATGGGCAAACTCGGGCATGGTCGCTTGGAACGCGGTGCCGACAAAGAACGACACGCAGGCGCCAAGAATCACCATGGTGACGATCGGCCGGTTGTTAGCGACTTCGCGAAGCACCTGGATCGCATCGCCCCAACCAATGGCGCGCCGCGCCGGCGCGGCACCCTCGCGGCTGTGACCGGTGTAGGGCACGGTCAGGAGCCAGATCGTCAGCGGCAAATAAATCAAAGTATTCACCACCAAGCCGACCGATGGACTGAAGATTAACATCAACCCGCCGCCCACTGCGGGACCGAAGAGAATTCCCAACTGCCGGCTTGTCGAGTTGAGACGGATAGCGCTCTGCAACTGCTCGCGGCCAACAATGTCGTGAATCAAGAGCTGGCTGCCGGGCCCCCACAGCACCCCGGCCATACCGTGGACAATCAGCAAAACGCAGGCATGCCAAAGCTCAATCGTATCGGTCCAAAAAAGAAACGCCCAAGCCGCCGACACACTCATGTACATGATCTGCGCCACTTGGATGACCTTGCGGCAATCGTAGCGGTCGGCCATGGCACCGAAATAAACCGCAAATAACAGGAACGGCGTCCAGTGACTGAGCACGGCGAAGCCGGCCAGCACCGGGGAATGAAATTTCTGATAGAGCAGCCAGTAGCTGATCACATGCTCGATACTGTCGGCCATCATGGCCAGCGCCGTGGTCCAAAAATAACTGCGAAAGTCCTTATGATGCAGCGCCGCGAAGGCAAGCTTTTTTTGCGGTTCAGCAGTTGCCAAGACAATCTCCAAGACTTTTTAGATTATCTTCCGACAGTAGCCAATATCGAATGGCGACGCAAACAAACGTTAGATTCGAGATCGAAGGGCTGAACTCGCCGACTCTTTTATTCCGTCATTCCGGCGGAGGCCGGAATCCAGATTTCATATAGCCGCCACGGCGATTCAAGAAACGAAGATGGATGCCGGTTTTCACCGGCATGACGAATATCGGCTCTTCGCCTGAAAGAGAACGATTTCTACAACCCTGAGAAATGAATCGAACTGTCAAAAACCGGGGAACGCTAATCAATTTTTGCTGGAACATTCGCCGATGAATTTGAACATCCCATTCACCCAGGCTCCACCGCCGTCTGGCGCTGCTGGGCGAAGCCGAACAACGCCAAGGTCACGGCGAGCAGGACTAGCGAGCTCAGCGCCAGCGACCAATGCACGCCGATCAGTCCGCCGATAACCCCGACGGTGACACCGCTAAAGGCACGCAGACCGAACGCCGACATCGAGAACAAACCGATCAAGCGGCCGCGCAAGTGCATCGGCGCTTCCAGTTGCACGATGGTTTGGGCGATGGAGTAGAAAGCGAGATTCAACGCGCCGGCGATAAACAGCAACGTCAATGACAGCGGATAGCTGTTGGAAAAGGCGAACACCGTCATCGTCAGACACCAAAAAATCGCGCAGCCGATCGCCGCTTTCACCGTCGGCGGCACCCACTGCTTGCCGTCGAGGACAAACCCGCCGAACACCGAACCGGCGGCATTGGCGGCGAGCAGCGCGCTGTAGGCGAAGTCGGCCTTGTCGGTGCCGAGATCATGGGCGAACTCCGGCATGCTCGCTTGGAACGCATTGCCGACAAACAACGACGCCGCGCCGCCAAGAACGATCATCGTCACGATGGAGCGGTGTTGCGCGACCTCGCGCAGCACGCCAAAGGCGTCGCGCCATCTCAGCCCGCGGCGCGCCGGCGCGCCCTCGCGCAAGTGGCCAGTGTAAGGGACGAGCATCAACCAGATCGTAAACGGCACGTAGATGAGCGCGTTGATCAATAGACCCGCCGGCGCGCCTAACCACAGCATCATGGCGCCGCCCACCGCCGGACCGAAAAGAATGCCAAGCTGGCGCGCGGTGGCGTTAAGCCTGACTGCGCTCGGCAAATCGTCGCCGCCGACGATATCGTGAATCAGGAGAATCTCGGCCGGAGTCCAGAACACCCCGGCGATGCCGTGAATGACGAGAAGAACGCAGGCGTGCCAGATTTGAATCGTGTCGGTCAAAAACAATATCGCCCACACCACCGTCACGCCCATGTACATGATTTGCGCGATTTGAATCAGCTTGCGGCAGTCGTAGCGGTCGGCCAAGCCGCCGAAATAGACCGATAGCAAAAGAAACGGCGTCCAATGGCTGATGACGGCGAACCCGGCGAGCACCGGCGACTGAAACTTTTGAAACAACACCCAGTAGCTGATCACATGCTCGATGTTGTCGGCCATCATCGCCAGCATGGTGGCGCTAAGAAACCAACGGTAGTCTTTATGCTTGAGCGCCGCAAAGGCGACTTTCGGCTTCGACGTATTCGCAGTTGTCGAGGTACTTGGGTTGCGTGATTCCAATGCGGTGTCCAATGGGCCAACGGTAGAATTTCAAACTAACGGATATTTCCCATCGGTGCAAACCTGAGTGCTGCGCATCGTTGTCTATAAAATATTTGCCTTGCCTTCCCGCGCCGCTTTTGGGAGAAACGAGAGAGCGCTTAGGCAACATCGAGGCATCACCCTGAAAACTCTTCGGCAATTTTTATCCCGGCCTTTTATCGGTTGGCGCATGGTCGGCCTGGTCTCGGCGCTGCGAGTGCTCGGCGGCGGGTTGCATAACTACGGCTTCACGGTGTTCTTTTTGCCGCTCAGCCAGGACTTGGGCTTGAGCCGCGCCGCGACCTCGCTGGCATTTTCCCTCGCCCGCGCCGAGGGTGCTCTCGAAGGCCCCTTCGTCGGTTATCTCATCGACCGCTTCGGTCCCCGGCCGATCATCCTGGTGGCGACCATCCTCTGCGGCTTGGGATACATCATGCTCGCCTGGGTCGACAACTACACAAATTTCCTCATCGTCTATCTCGGTGTCATCTCGCTGTCGTTCACGCCCGGCTTCGTCCACGCTTCCATGGCGGTGGGCAACACCTGGTTTATTCGATACCGGGCCCGCGCCATGACGGTGATCAGTTCGGCCGTGCCCATCGGCGGCACGCTCTTGACGCCGCTGCTCGCCATCGCCGTGCAAAACTGGGGCTGGCGTTGGGGCGCGATTATCGCGGGAGTGCTATTTTTAGTTATCGGCATCCCCATCGGCATCGGCGTGCGACCGTCGCCCGAAAGCATGGGACTCCTGCCCGACGGCGACGCGCCGCGAACGGCAGCAAGCACCAGCGGCAAGCCGGAAGATGCTTCGGAGGAGAAAGCCGCCGACCAAGACCCCAGCGTGCGTCAAGCGATGAAGACCAAGGTCTTCTGGTTATTCACCATCGGCATGACCGTGCGCGTGGCGGCCTACAGCACCATCAGCGTGCACTTCATACCGATCATGGTCTGGAAAGGCTTGACCCAGGAACACGGCGCTTACTTGCTCGCTGCTTTCGCATTTCTGAATTGGGCCGCCCACTACGTCATCGGCCCTCTGGCGGATATGATGAATCGTCCCAAGCTGCTTGCCGGCTGCATGTTGGCCGCGGCAGGGTCGATACTGTTGCTGATCTGGGGCGACGGACTCTGGCCGCTTTGGCTATTCACGATTCTCTTCACCGCCATCGATGCATCCTTTCCCGTCGTCTGGGCCACCATCGGCGACTTCTTCGGCCGTAAATATTTCGCCACCATCCGCGGCACCATGGCGTTCTTCTACACCTGGGGCGGCGTCATCGGCCCGGTCGTCGCCGGCGCAATCTACGACCGCAGTCAAAGCTACGTGACGACACTATGGGGACTTTGCGGCTTGCTGGTGCTCGGGACCATTCTCACGGCAATGCTGATCAAACCTTGGGAAGGGAGACCGTAGGAAACAGGATCGAATGAGGTAGAAGATCGAGAATTGAAAATGCAGATCGCAATTGAGGGATCGCGATCGTCAATTTTCCATCTCTCCATCTCATCCATTGTCTTTATCCCCTCGTCTTCGACATCTTCGGATCGAGGGCGTCGCGCAGAGCGTCGCCGAGCAGATTGAAGCTCATCAAGGCGAAGAAAATAAACAGTCCCGGCAGAAATACTTGCAACGGCGCGATGAAAATATTGGTCGCGGCATTGGTGAGCAGATTGCCCCAACTCGGCGTCGGCGGCTGGATGCCGAGACCGAGAAAGCTCAACGTGGTTTCGGCGCGAATCGCCGCGCCGGCATCGAGCGTCGCCGATACGATCAGCGGCCCCAGCGCATTGGGCAGCAAATGGCGCAACATCACGCGCCACCGCGACGCGCCGAGACATTGCGCCGCCAGGACAAACTCTTGCTCGCGAAAAGACAGCACCGCGCTGCGCGCCAAGCGCGCCGCGTTGGTCCATTCCAGAGCGACGAGAATGATGATGATGTTGAGCAGACCCGGCCCGGCCAGCTTGGACAGGACCAACAGCAGGACAATGCGCGGTATGGTGTAAATGACGTCCACCAGGCGCATGAGAGCATTGTCCAGCGCGCCGCCGACGTAGCCGGCTAGAATGCCGATCAATCCGCCGATCAGAACGGTGCTCAGCGCCACCGCCAATCCCACGGTCAAGGAAACCCGCCCGCCATGCATGATGCGCACCCAAGTATCGCGCCCGAGCTCATCGGTGCCGAGCCAGTGGCGCGCCGACGGCATCTGCATGCGCTCCGACAGCGACACTTGATCCAGTTCGATAGGGAACCAGATAAGGACCGACAATCACCGCGAGCAACAAAGTCACAAAGAAAAAGAAGCCGACGTAAGCGACTCGGTGCTGTTTGAAACGGCGCCAAACGACCCGCCAGTAGCCGGCCGGCTCGGTGCTACGCACAGGGTTCAGCTGGACTATCGCTGGATTATCGACAGCCATTGTTCACGTCTCCCCACTCTTCTTTCCTCCCCGCGTATCACGGGGGAATTTGGATGAAGGTTCGTGGGCTGCGCTTTGTGGTGAAACTGCATGTCATCAATCAACTCTGATACCGGATGCGCGGGTCGAGCCAGCCGTAGATCACGTCCGCCAGCAAATTGAAGAACACCACGGTCACGGCGATGATCATCACCACGGTCATCGCGACGACGTAGTCATTGCCCATGATCGAGGTGTAGAGCAGCCGGCCCATGCCCGGATAGGCGAACACCGTTTCTACGACGGTCGAGCCGCCGACCACTCGCGGCATGGTCACGGCGATGATCGTCACCACAGGAATCAACGCGTTTTTCAGCGCATGGCGGCCGATGACGACGCTCTCGCTCAGCCCTTTGGCGCGCGCCGTGGTGAGATAATCCTGGCGCAGCACTTCGAGAAGACTCGAACGCATGAAGCGCTGGACCTGAATTATCTCCGAGATCGCTAAAACCGCCACCGGCAGGATCAGATGCTTCAGCCAGTCCACCGTCGCCGCCCAACTGCCCGGTTCCAGCTCGCTATTGACGATGCCGGAAGTCGGCAGCCAGCCGAGCTTGACGGAAAACAGGATGATCAACATCAGCCCGAGCCAAAACGCCGGCACGGAATAGGCGACAAAAGTCGTCGCCGTCAGGAGGTAGTCGCCGATGGAATATTGGCGCACCGCGGAAAAAATTCCCAGAGCGATGGCGATCAACTTGCCCAACACCACCGCGGCAATGGTCAGCACCAGGGTATTTTTCAGCGCCGGCAAAATGATATCGAACACCGGCTGGCCGTATTCGCGCGAGTAGCCGGGATTCAACTGGAGCAATTGCCACAGCCACTTGCCGTACTGAACGTAGACCGGATCGTCAAAACCGTAGAGCTTGCGCAACCGGTCATAATCCTCCGGCCGCAAGTTGGGAATCCCTTCGAGCATCCGGTACAGCGGATCCCCCGGCATCAAGTAGAGCAAGGTAAAGATCAGCGCCGAGATCACCAGCAGCAGCGGGAGCGTCTGAAACAGCCGGCGGAGAACGTAGAGCAGCATGGCTTAAACGTTCGTGATCGTGACTCGAATCGTGCATACGTACGATTCGTGAACAGCTTGAACTCCCAAACGAACACGAACGCGTCAATTAGACCTTATCCCACTTATGGGTATTCCACGAGCTCGAGTTCTGCCCGCCGCTCTCCTGGCGCGGCGTGATGCCTGTCAGGCCCCTTTTCACGACGATAATTTCCGGCGTGAAATAGAGCGGCAAATGCGGCAACGCCGAACTGAACATCTTACAGAACTCGATTTGCAGCTTTTCCGACTGCTCGGGGGTAATGATCGAATTGATTTCGTCGAGAATTGCGTCCTTCTTCGGGTCGTTCCAACCGGAAACGTTCTCCGGCGCGAATTTATTTTCCGCTGTTGGGATGTTCTTGGAATGAAACCGTTCGGGCCATTCTTCCACGGTCACGTTATGCGAACCGATATACGCGCCCGGCCAGCGGTTGCGATTGTCCGCCGAGTTGAGCAGGCGATTGGGCATATTTTTGATGTTAGTGCGCACGCCGATGCTTTTCCAAAAGTCGGCGATGATCGCCTGCGCCTGTTCATGATCGCGCCGCTCGGCGGTGACGCGGAACTCGAACTCCATTTTCTCGCCCTTGGCATTGACGAGGACTCCGTCGGCGCCGGGCTGCCAACCGGCTTCGGCCATGAGTTTCTTGGCGCGCTCAATATCGAACTTGTAGATCGTCGAAGCCGCCAGCGCTTTGTTATTGACCTTGCGGGCGCGCGACAGCGGCAGATGGGACACGACCTTTTCGCCTCTGAAAAGGTTCTGCACCATGGCGTCGCGGTCGATGGCATGCAGCAAGGCGCGCCGGACTCTAACGTCGCTGAACCATGGATTGTCGCGGCTGAGACTTAGCCAGCTCCACGAAGCCGGGCTGCTCAACACCTTGCCCTTACCCTGCTTTTCCCATTGCTCGCGCAAGATCATCGCGCCGTCGAAGGAGATCGTGCTGCGCATGCAGAGATCGACCTCGCCGGCCATCACCGCCGCCAGATTGGTATTGGTATCTTCAACCGTCTTGTAGGTCATGCGGTCGATCTTCGGCCGTCCGAGGGCGAAATCGTTGAACGCCTCAAATTCCACGCGGCTGCCCTGCTCCCACTCGGCGACTTTGAACGCTCCAGCGCCGACAAAATTTTTGTTCCAGTACGGCAAATTGGCGAACGCTTTCATGTCGCCGGCTTGAAAAGCGTCGAGTAGGAGATGGCGCGGGAAGGCGCGCACATGGGTGTACTGAATCGCATAGGCTTCGTTGTAGAGGTCGTTCCAGTGAATCACGATGGTGCGGTCGTCCGGAGTCTCGATCTTGGAAATCATCTCCGGCACCAGACGATCCGGCATGGGAAATTGCGGATGCTTGGCAATCTGCCAGCCGAACTCGAAGTCCTTGGAGGTGTAGGGCTTGCCGTCATGCCATTTGAGGTTGGGCCGCAGCTTGTAGACCGTGATCATGGTCTTCTTCTGCATGTCGATCTTCCAGGTGCCCTTCTTGATCGACGGCAGCTCCTCGGCGAGCACCGGCACGCGCTCGAAAGTCACCGGATTCTGCCCCACCAGACCGGCATCGGCGATCGAAACATGCTCGGTCTCGCGCCGGTTGTGATAACCGAGACTGGTCACTTGCCGCTCGCCGTGAATGACGATGCGCTTGCGCGCGGGCTGAGCCGCGAATAACGGTGGGGTAACAGCACGCCGGCGGCCGTAGCGCCGCTCAGTTTGACGAATTGTCTCCGCGTTAAAGATGACTTCTTCCTATCCTTCATATTCGAACCTCCAAGATGATCGCTGCAATTTACGCAACCGGTATAACCAATGGGCCCAGCCGGGTCAATTCAAATCCCTAGCACCCTTCCTTGACAAGCCGGCAATGCACCAGTTACATGAACAACGATAATTCATTTAGGAGGCTCCCATGGCTGCCGATTTCGAAGATCATTGTTGGAAAGATATCGTCTCACCGGAAATTCTCAAAACCTATACCCCCTATCACCGGGAAACCTACATCGGCCAGAGGCCGGCGCTGCTCGCCATCGACCTTTACAACCTCGCCTACGAAGGCGGCGCAAAATATCCGCATGAGCTCGTCGACACGCACAAGAGTTCTTGCGGTATCTACGCCCACGAGGCGATCAAGCCGACCCAAGAATTATTCGCCTTGGCGCGCAGCTTGAAGATCCCGGTATTTTACACGACCACGGAAACCCGCAAAGAAGCCAAACCTGACTATATCTACGCGACCAATCGCCAGCGGGTGAAAATCGATCCCGAAGCCTTCGAGATCAAGGACGAGTTCAAACCGCAACCCGGCGATGTGGTGATTTTCAAGGAACGCGCCAGCGGCTTCTTTGGCACACCGCTGGTCGCGCATTTGACCCAACTGGGCTGCGACAGCCTGATCGTCTGCGGCGAAAGCACCAGCGGCTGCGTCCGCGCCAGCTGCGTCGACGGCTACTCTCTCGGCTATCATGTGTCGATCGTCGAGGAATGCGTCTTCGACCGCAGCCCGCTGTCGCACAAAGTGAATCTCTTCGACATGCATCACAAGTACACCGACGTGATGAAGCTCGAAGAAGTGAAAGAAAAGATCAAACAGGAACGGCCGAGGAAAACGAACTAAACATCCGTTCCAGCAGTTCCAATCGTTCCAAAGGTTCCATTCGGAGGTCCCACTTCGGTTTCTTCCGACCATTGGAACGACTGGAACACTTGGAACCTTTGGAACGGAAGTTCTTGAAATCATGTACAGCACATCGAACGGCATAAAAATTTATTACGAAGTCTCCGGCGAAGGCCTGCCCTTCGTCATGGTCCATGCCAATCCGTTCGACCATAATTTGTGGATGTACCAGATCGCCCACTTCTCGACGTACTTCAAAGTGGTCGGCATCGACATCCGCGGCTATGGCCGATCGGATAAGCCGGAAACGCCGTTTAGCCTCAAAGACATGGCCGACGACGTGCTCGCAGTGTGCCGCGATCTCGGCATTAAAGAAGCGATCCTCGGCGGCGTCAGCGTCGGCTCGGGCATGGCGATTTTGCTCGGCCTCGATCATCCCGAGATGTTCAAGGCGATTATTCTGGTAGGCGGCAGCAGCGGTCCCGGCGGTTCCATCGACGAGCGCATCCGCGGCTACACCAAGGTCGGCATCGAGCGCTATCATATTCAGCATCTGCGCGAGTTGGTCGCGCCGGATTTCCCCGAAACCAAGTTGGGCAAGTATCTGCTCAACACCTTTGTCGAGCGCGATCCCTGGTTGTCGGGCGAGTCCATCGGCCAGATCTTTCGCGCTCGCGGCGGCCTCGACATGACGCCGCGTCTGCCGACCATGAAAGTGCCGACTTTGGTGATCAACGGCGAGTACGACAACTCGCTGGCCGGCGGCAAGAAAACCGCGTCATTGATTCCCGGCGCCGTGCACAAAATCCTGCCCAAGACCGGCCACGCCTGCAACATCGAAG
>CAWJZV010000032.1:0-34527 GCA_963847445.1 uncultured delta proteobacterium
TTTTTTTGGCCAAGTTTGGCAGCCTTGGCACCACATTGGCGGCCGAAGCGGTTTGCCAGCCGAGCGCGGCCCATATCGATCCCGAAACCGGCCAATCTGAGAAGTGCACGGAGTACTGGTTCCCGTCGGCGACCGCTGCCGAGGTCGAGGTTGACACCGAGACCGGGCAGGTAAAAGTGCTTCAACTGGTGAGCGTCGGCGACACTGGGACGTCGATCAACCCGCGCCACTGCGAGCAGCAACTGCAAGGAGCTGCGCTCATGCACCTGGGCCTCACCATGTTCGAGGAGATGATTTTCGAAGACGGACAGCTGGTCAATGGTTCACTGCTCGATTACCAAATCGCGTCGATCAAAGATATGCCGGTAGCGGTCCGTCCGGTGGTAATTGAGGTGCCTCATGAGGACGGACCGTTCGGCGCCAAAGGGGCCGGTGAGACCGGTGCCCTAACGGTAGCGCCGGCTATCGCCAACGCGATCCACGACGCCGTCGGTGTGCGCATTCGCGATTTGCCGATCACAGCGGAACGGGTGTTAAGAGCGTTGGTAGAAAAAGATCAAGCGGCGCGGGGTTAAGTTCATGAAGCGCGAGATTGCACTGAGAATCAATGAGCGCGACGAGCGCATTGCCATCGACGACGCCGACACGCTGCTCGAAGTCTTGCGCGAGCGCTTCAAGTTGTGGAGTGTGCGCGAAGGCTGCGGCGTCGGCGCCTGTGGCACTTGCACGGTGTTGCTTGACGGCAAGCCGGTGAGCTCGTGTCTGCTGCTTGCTGCGCGTGCCGCCGGTTGCGACATTCTCACGGTCGAAGGCTTGAGCGAAGGTGAGTCCCTGCATCCGATTCAGCAAGCTTGGGTCGAAGAGCGCGCCTTGCAATGCGCCTACTGCACGCCTGGTTTTGTGCTCTCGGTCAAAGCCCTGTTCGACGAGAACACCGATCCGAGCGATGACGAGATTCGCGAATACCTTGCCGGCAACCTCTGCCGCTGCGCCGGCTATGCCGATATCCTGCGCGCGGTCCATGCGGCGCGGGTGAAGCTTAAAGCTACAGTCAATTGCTGATCAGTCGTCCACTCCCGCTCGCTGCAATTCAACAATTTGAACATTTCTGTCGTTATGGGGGTCTGAAGGCAACTTACGACATTTTTGTGCCGCTGCAGAGTAATTTGTCCGTTGCGCTGCTATCGATTTGCCGTGGGTCAAAGTCACCGACGTTTAAGTCGTTAACAAAGTTAAACAATTTCTAGTGGTGGGATCTACTCAGCAAGCTTTAGCGTCGCTGGCACGCAATGTGCTGATTGACCCGAGTGAGGCTGAAGACTTAAACGAAGAATGTAGACGGCTAACCTATGGTAACGAGACAGAGCGCGGATTCCAGCAACAAGAAGCGGTCTTGGAATTTGGATTGGATTTTTGATGCCGCTAAAAAAGACACAGTCATCCGTTTGCGTTGGCCGTTGGTCATTTTTTCCTCGTATCTGCTCTACTACGCGCCAGTCGAGTGGTTTACGCCGACGCAGGTCCAAGCAATTCTGAGTCTCTATCTTCTGAGCCACGCCACACTGTATTTTTTGGCGGATGATTTCTTCGATTCGCCGTATTTTTACGGGCCTTTGTTGATCTTCGACAGTTTGGTGTTGATCGTCGTCTTGAGTGCCAGCAGTGCGGCCACTCCCGACTTTTACATCGCCTGTATAGTTACTCTGATCTTGAGTGTCATTTGTAACGACGCGCGCGGTCTTTTGGTCGTCACGTTCCTGGCACCGCTGCTCTACGGTTACGCGCTATTCAGCTCGTCGACGGTCATAAAGCCGGCGCTCTTTCTCCAGTTGCCGTTTCCTTTTGTGATCTCACTCTTCTACGGCTACTTCGCTCAAGTCGGCAGAATGCGCCGATTGGCACAGGTAAAAGAGCAAGAGGTGCGGCGCGAGCAGCGGGCCGCGGAAGAACTGCGCCGCCAGCGGGAGCGCTTGGAGGCGATGCATGAAGTCAACGTCGCCGTGACATCGACCAACGAAACTCGAAGCATTCTCACTGCGCTCTTAGAGAAAACCTTAAGCCACTTGCCCTATGCCGCGGCGCTGGTTCGGTTGCGTGATCCGCAGTCGCAGCTGGTCGAGACGGTTGCCGCCAAGGGCTTCGATACCAAAGAGCGGTTGGACGCGGATACGCTCAGCTATGTCGATGGGATCATGAAAGCCACCGAGCCATTGATCGTGCGCAACGTCTTTGCCGATGCGCGGTTCGAGAATTTGGCGTTTTTCAAGAAAGAAGGTTTGGTGTCGATCATCGGCCTGCCGCTGGTGGCCAACCACGAAACCCTCGGCTGCCTTGTCTATGGAGCCCGTGAAGAACATGGCTTTGGCGCTGAAGAAGTCGAGTTTTTAGACACGCTAGCCGGCCAAGCCGCCATGGCGATCCACCACTCGCAGTTGTACCGCCAAAGCCAACAGCAGACCGAAGCACTGCGTCATGCGCACAAGATCAAAGATGAGTTTCTCAAGGTGGTGTCAAACGAATTGAAAACGCCGCTCAGCGTGATCGCCGGTTACACCGACATGTTCAACCAGGGATTGTTGGGCCAACTGACGCCGATTCAGGAGAAGGCGATCGCAACCATTGAGCGGCAGTCGAAAGAGCTTGGCGGTCTTATCAACACGGTTCTGCGGGTGAGCGATATCGAGTCGGAGGCTCTGTGCGCCAGCGAGAATGAAATCAATCTGTGGGAATTTCTGTCCGAGCTGCGCTCGCAGTACGATACCCCTCGGGAGAAAAACGTCAAACTCATCTGGGATTATCCGGCGGATTTGCCGACCATCCAAAGTGACCGGCCCAAGCTCAAACGCATTGCCGAAAATCTGATCAACAATGCCGTCAAGTTTACCGAGCATGGCACCGTGACGATCTCGCTGTACTATTTGGCAGCGGCCAAAATTCTTGAGCTCACGGTGGCCGATACCGGAATCGGTATGGCGAGCGAACGGCGCGGCGTGATCTTCGAGAAGTTCCGCCAGCTACACGATTCCCAACGGGTACCCCAGCATGGCGGCATCGGATTGGGACTCTACATCGTCAGGAAGTACATGGACATTCTCGGCGGTGAGATTCGCGTCGACAGCGAGCCGGGGAAGGGCTCGACGTTTACCATGCGCATCCCAATAGCGCTCTACAAACAAGCGATGCTGCACGAACAGCTTTTGCTGCCTACCGGAATCGAAACACCAAGGGTTGGTATAGAGTTAAGATAGTTGCAGCGCCCAGAAGCGGCGCAGAATATTTAGCGCGGCGTATCGGAAATCGCCCGGTTGCCACGTTTCAAATACATTTTAACCCAATGGTCGTAAAGATTGTCGGGCCGAAAGACGTCGATCCGTTTGCGGCCCTGGGCGGTCTCGACGACAATGCTGACGGATAGCTCCTGCCAGGATACCCCGAGCAGTCGTTCGTTGCGCTGTTCAACCAATGCCCCGATGGTGCGCATGAGCTGAGATAGACCGTGACCGTCGGCGCTACGGCTGTGGCGCCGCCGCAGTTGGCGGCGGTCGCGCTCGATCCGGTCAAGATCCTGGAACGAATAGCGTAATCGCTTGGCGGGCTGCGACGAGGCATTGGTATAGGTCTCTTCTTGGCCGATCGCACGCGGCGCAACGCGATTCTTCCAAAGTTTTTGCAGGCGATTGCGGCTAATTCGCAGCAGCGGATTTTGGCTCGTCGTCGGCGACTCTGGGCGCAGCCAAACCAGATAATTTTCGCTGGTGCATTCCAAATTGAATCTGTCGAGCTGAAGGTTCTCCAGATCGTGGCCAATGACGCGCAAATGGCGCGCGTAATCGCTATTGCCCATGAATCTATTGTTCTTGTGGGTATTGGGCGTCGTCGCCGGACTCTGGTCCCTGCTGACAATCAATTTCAAGAGTCCGCGTTTGAATGGCCGCGGCGCGCGCCGAACCCCTCGCAAGATACTAAACACAGGCAATTTATAGTTGCAATTGAGGCAAAAGTTAGTCACCGCGACTCGGACGGCTTTGGGCAACCGCTTTGAGATGGAGAAGCCGAGATAGTAACCGCACTTGGGACAAGACCGGGCACGATAGTTAGACATCAACATATTCTTTTCGGTGTCGGTTTTTATTCGTATCGTCGGCGAAAGTCAACAAATCAGCGCGGCTTTACCGCTAGAATCGAGGCGCGCTTTTGTTCTCACGCATTTGGGTGGTCTAATTTCTCACGCTGTCATGGTTTGGCTACAATTGCGACGAATCTGCTGGGACTCAATGCCAAGAGGTTTTTTTCCGGGTTAAAATAATTAAGCCGTTCAAGCCGTTAAAACGGTTTAGCCGTCAAAGATGCCAAAGCTGAAAGACTGCTCCTGGCTTTGCTCGTTGTCGTCAAACTTCGGTCGGTTTGTCAGCCTTGCTCTCCAACGACGCCAGCGCTTTTTCCATCAATGCAATGCGCCAGCGCCGTTCTTCCTCGGCGGGCAGCTCCGGCTGGCCGACGGGATAATGAAACTTATTACCGCCGACGATTCTGCCGACGCCAACTTGCGCGGCGACGTTGGCTAGGCAGGTGATGAGCACCACCGGGATTCCTTGTTTTTCAATTTCTTTGGCGATCGTAGCGCCGCTACGCGTGCCGGTGCCTCACGTCGCAGTTAAGATGACTGCGTTGACACCGGAGTTCGCCAGTTCCCCGGCGATGCCGGCACCGAGCTCAGCCATCTTGCTCGGCATCGCGCCGGTGCCGGTGGTGACGAAATAGCGCTCGTGAAGTTTCTTGAAGCGTTGGGCCTTCTCCAGCTCGCGCATTGCATCCAGCGGCAGAATGCGGTCGGGATCTTGATCCACCATCGAGGTGTCGTAGCCGGTATGCATGGCTGCGAATTCGCCGCACTTCAAATCGTCCAGCCCGGCCAGCGAATATTTGAAATAACGCGAGCCGCGCGAGCTTTCGAGCCGATCCGGATTACCCTTGGGCACGAGACCGCCTTCGGTGACGAGAGCCACTGTGGCGTCCTTCAAGCTGCCGGTTAGATTGGGAATCGCGTGCTTCGCGGTGGCTATGACCGGAATCTCGCTTTCGTAGGTTTCGCCGTTAAGCTTGGCGAGCAAGAGATCGACGGCGCGGACATAATCCGGCTTGCCGGTTCTGACGGTAAAGCGGCGTGCAATCGGCAAGCAATGCTCGGCGCGAAAGGCTTCCGCGGCCGCGGGGTCTTGCGCTATCAATAGTTCAAGCAGCGCGGAAAAGCGTTTTGCCACTTCAGCCATGGACGCCGTGGAGGCGCCGGTTTGCACGACGAATACTTGGCGGCCGATCTCCTGTGTGCCCGGATTGTTTTCATGCATGCCGGTGATTGCCGGAATGCGCCAGTTATCGCGCACCCAGCTGCACGCCTTGGCGCAGGCGATACCGTAGCGGCCGGCGTTGAAGGCTGGGCCGGCGAGGAAGAAATCGGGCTGAAACTGGTCGACGGCGTTGCGCATCGCTTGCAGCGCTTTCTCTTCCTGTTCATGAAAGTAGTTGTCGCCGCAGGCCAGCGTTGCATACTCGACGCCGTGCTGCTGCAAGCTCTTTGCGATTTCAACTCCGATACCGACCGCCTGCGGTAAAAATATAACTTCCTGTCCGGCCTTCTCTTCGCCGCCGATACCGGCGAAAAACTGATTCAGATAATGGAGCACTTTGATCATCTGATGCCTCCTCCAGGAATGGTGCAAGATTTGGGAACATTCACCGCGGAGACGCAAAGGACGCAGAGAAATGTATTGTTGATAGATGTTGCTCCTAGCTCCGCGTCCTCTGTGCCTCTGTGGTGCAATTCTTCTCGCAATTCAGTGGCCTTATGTTTCGTATGCCGCGCGAAAACCGCTCATGCCCATCTTGCTATAGGAACCGAAGAAAATCGTCGGGTCGAAGAGAAAAGGTTCACGCGCGTCATGGCGCGCTTTCAAGTGGAGGTCGATCTCAGGCCCGCCGATGACGCTGGTGAGCGGCGGAATATAAATTTTCTCCGATACGTTGCCGCGGCTGATCATGCCATCGGCCTCTTCTGGATGATCGACCAGCGGCCGCTCGTAGCCCTTGGGGCCATTGGATTCATGCAACACTGCGGCGGTCTTGATGCCTTCATCTTCGCATGCCTTGACGGTCTGCATGAAATCGACGGTGCCGTTGCCGGTGCCTTCCATGAAAGCCAGCGCGCCGTCAGCGTCCAAATTTTTTGCCAGCCGCGCCACCCACAGGCCCATTTTCTTTTTCTGCTCGAAGCTGTCGTTATACCCGCGAGAAAGAATCACGCCGCGAAAGTTAACGCTCTTGCCGTGGCGGTTGAGCAATTCCCATATAAACGGATTGTCGCAGTGGAGCGAGGTCGGCAGCTTGCGCTCGCTCTTAAAGTTGCCGCTGACCAGCGCGCCGTCGAAAAATTCCGCCGGATGGACGAATGTCGGCAGCGTCCGTGAGATTTCTTCGCCATAGTAAAATGTCCGGGCGCAGCGCACTTGGCTTTGCACTTGGTAGATCAAGACCACTTTGGGCAGACTCGCGTCTACCGATGTGAGCGCAACCCTGTGGTGCTGGGGCGCGGCGTGGTGCTTCTCCGCTTGGGCAATAAAGCGCGCGCAGCGCAGCGCCATGAGCCGGAGCGCGTGATCGAAGCCGGCGTTGGAGACCGAAGCATCGGGAGTGAGCGACAGCACCAGATGAAAACAATCCGAGCCGTAGGAATAAGGTGCGCCGACGCCGCTCATGTCGAGAATGCCCTCGCGCTGTTTCTCGATGGGGGTCAGTTCGTCGGCATGAGGGAAGCGGCCGGCGACGGTGATGAGCAGGTTGCGAATTCGCACTGTCTGTCCCGTTCCCACGAGAGCTGCGGGACCGTCGAATCCTGGAAAAGTCGAGCCGCCACCGGAGACTTTGGCGATCGGCAGGACCGTGTCGAGCACATGGACGATGCGCTTGGCTTCGCCGGGACGAGCGAGTTCGAAATCAACCCCGATGCCGTGACCAAGGTCGTCGATTTGCTTTTCAAGCTCGGCCCGGCAGAGCGACAGGGCGGCACCGTCAAGCCGCGTGCGCTCGCCCCATCCGAGTTCTCCGATTGAATAATCGAGCAGCTCCAGTTCCATCGCGCGATCCTTTCGACAAACGGCACGCTCAATGTTTATCGCGGCAGTAAGCTTGGTGTCAATGAAGTTCGAATCACCCCGATGCGGGTGCCGCACTGGAAGCAGGGTATTTCTTAAAATCGCGCGTTGACCCACTTTGCGACGTAGTCGAAAAAGTTTTTCACCGAATTGGAATAGTGCCCCTTAGATTCATCGCACTCGGTGCATGGCGTGATGCCGTGGGTGGCGCCTTCGACGGTGATGAAGTCCTTGCCTTTGCTTTTGGCGACTTCGTAGTGGATCTCATTGTCGCGGATAAAGTAGTGGCCGCCCATGGCGCCAAACAGGACCGGGACGGAAATGCTTTACAGCGCGCAGACGGTGGAGTAGTTGTCCGAGCGCGGATCTAAGCACGGCACCATGTAGCCGCGCTTGGCGAGCTCAGTGCATGCAAGACTGCCCATAACGTTGCCCGTGCGATGCACGACCAAGATGCCCAAACGGGCGGCCGGCAACGGCGAAAAAATGTTGCCTATACGCACCGCGAAGCAATAGCTGCTTGGTCAGTAACCTTGCTGCGGCCGAAGCATGAGTCGGCTCTTAGCAAAAGTTAGGGGAAAAATGGAGCGCGGGCTTTCTAGCCCGTGTTTCTGAGTTTGCGGACAGGAATGTCCGCGCTCCTTTTTAGCGCAATTCGGCGCTGGAGCGGAAGGTGTCGCAGCAACAATGTGATTTCGTCGAGGGTCGGCTACTGCTCCGGCGATGCCGGGAAAATCAGCGACTTGATGACCACCGGCGCGGCGCCGGAGGACGGAATGAGCGCGCCGACGTCGATGAAGTCGAAGTCGCTAAGCGCGATGCCGTCGATGGAAATGATCGCGCTGTCCAGCTTCAGCTCTTCCTGGCAGTGCAGGCCGATGATGCCGCCGATGTCGCCGTCGTTGACTAAAACGAGTGGATGGCCTTTGGCGAGAATGTCTTTGAGACCTTCGGCCACGCCGCTGCAAAACGCTTGCAGGCGAAAAAATGTCGCTGAGCCGTCCCAATGAAAGGCCACGGCCACCGGCTGGCGGCCGTGCAGCATATCGAGGCGGCGCAGCGCGCTGAGTAATGCGTCGCGCACCGCATCCTTGCTGAATTCCTCCTGAGCGAGAGGGAACTCCGGCGCGACCACGGCGATGTTGCGCACTGGCACCGCGTCGTCCGGCATGATGAAGATGGTGTTGCCGCTCACTTGCACGGTGTACTGGGAGGCGCCGATGACGGTGGCGCGGATGCGCGCGTTGGGTTCCATCATGAACAGGCCCAAGTTGCCGGCGCGTTTGCGCACTTCGTCGGCGATCAACGGCCCCAGGTCGCCGAAGCTGGTCTTGGCGCGATTGTAGATAAATTCCGAGACTCCGCCGGAAAACATCACGCAATCGATCTCGCCGGTGTAGCTTAGCGGCGGCAAGCGCAAAAGGTTTTTGACGTCGTCGTCGATGTCGGCTGGTTTCAACATGGCGAACAGCTTGTCGACCATGCCGGAAACCATTTTGCGTAAATTCTCTTCGGCGATTTTCTCGCCCATGGCCACCGAGAAGCCGGCCCAGCCAGCGTGTTTGCGGGCGGCTTCTTCGATGCGCACGACGGCGCCGTCTTTGTCGAAGGCGAGCAGGCGGGCGCCGATGTCGATGGCCGAGACTTCCTGGACTTTGCCGTTGTTGCAGACGGCGAACTTGCTGGTGCCGCCGCCGATGTCGATGTTCAAAACCACGCCGCCCATTTTTGCCGAGTGGGCCACGGCGCCCGAGCCGTGGGCGGCCATGGTCGCTTCAAGACCGTCGCCGGCGCTGACCGCGACGAACTTACCGGCTTCTTGAGCGAACAGTTCGCCGATGGCGCGGGCATTGCGCCGGCGCACGGCGACGCCGGTAAGGATCAACGCGCCGGTGTCGACTTGTTCGCGGCCAATTTTGGCGATCTTATATTGGTCGTTGATAAACTTGCCCAGGGCTTCGACATCGATTCTTGTGTCATCGACGTAGGGCGTCAGGAGGATTTGCGATTCGTTGATCACTTCGCGCTTGGTCACCCGGTAGCGCGATCCTTCGAGGGTTAGTTCGAGGCGCGAAAAAACCAGATGGGATGTCGACGATCCAATGTCGACGCCGACGCTGGTGAGCTTGAGGTTTTCCTCGTCTTGCATGTGGCGGTTGGCATTGGAAAACGAACCTCTAGGTGCGGTGGCCATAAAATCCTTACAGGTAGTCAAATTGGATTTCGTTGGGAGCGATGCACGGTTTCGGGTTTCGAGTTCCGGGTTTGGCGTTAACCCGAGACTCGAGACGCGTAGACGCGAGACGAATTTAGTAGGAGTTCTTGTAAAGGTCGGGTTCCATGCGCGATTTGGCGCCGACTGCGGCGAGGGTTTCTTCGAACTCTTTGCGCAGGTACGGATCTTCCTCGTTATATGGGATCGCCGTGCCGCCGTCTTTCATGTCGATGGCGCCGTAGTCGATGCCCTTTTCACCGGGCTTGCCGCGATCGCGACCAGGGGCGTTGGGGCCGAACCAAGCGGTGAGACGCAGCGGCTCTTTGCTGGCGCCAAAGTGAGCGTGGAACCAATTGCCGCTCATTGGCGCGGCGCTGACCATGCCCACCGGTTCATAGTCCTGTCGTCTAATTTTTTCCGTCGTGCCTTTTTCCCAGGGATGGGTGCCCAATTCTGACGGCCAGGTGTAGGTATATCCTTTGCCGCTGAGGCAAATCAGCACGGCGGCGGAGCCATGGGCGTGGGCTTTCGAGTAGCGCCCGGTTTCATGCTGGCCGATCCACATGTAGAACTGCTGGCCGGCCATATGCGGTTCGATGCGCCGGTAACCCGGCGAGCGTCGGTTGTCCATGGGCAACTCGCAAGCCATCACGTCCGGAATGATATTGGTCTGGCGCATGGCGAGACCGCGCAGCGGATCGGGTGTCACTTCTTCTTTGTACTTGTAGTAGTCGTCGCTCGGATCGAAACGATCTTTGAAGTGATAGGGGCAATTGAAAATAAAATCGTCGTTGCCGAAGTTATTCATAACGTTCGGCGCCGTAGTGCCGGCCAACAGAAGCGCCGGACTCGAGGTCGCATTGACGATGCGATGGGTGGCATTCATGGGGATGGCAAACATCGAGCCTTTTTGCCATTCGAAGGTGATCTTCTTCGGATTGCCGTCGATCCAAACTTCCGTGGTGCCGCGGCCGTCGACGACGAGGTATTGTTCTTCGTACAAATGCTTTTCGGGATTCAACGCGCCGGCGCCGGGAACCTCAACAACGTAGCAGCCCCACAAACCTTCGGTGCCGAGTAGCTGAATGAAGGTGCCGTTGCCGCCCATGCGCTTCCACGGCTTGCGCGGTAAATCCTGTACGCGGCGCACGCCGATGTCGCGATAGATCGGAATACCCTGCGACTCCATGTAGTTGTCGTAAGGCGTGTTGGGCCGGAGAAATTTCCCATAGCCCTGCCCGGGTCTTATTATCCGTCGGTTCCTGAAATGCTTGCTCAGCGGGATGATCCATAATGCCTCCTTAGAAATGGGTGGTTGTTTGAATCTGCGACTTGGCACGAGAAAAAAATGCTCAAGCAAGCCCAGGCGAATTACTCGATCAACTTATAGTCTAGCGAAATCGGAGTCAAATAGATCTGGCGAGGGATTGGGAGCAGAAAAAACTGCCGGACAATGACCTCGAATTTTAGCGGCTAAGCATATTTTCGATTGTCACTAGAGCGAGCTACATGGCAGGCAGACTCCAAATGTCGCCCAAGTCCATCGGTTAGGCCGAGTCAGTTTGTACGATACCTGGCAACTTACTCAGCGTGAGCTTTTTGAGATCTACTTTTAGGCTGGCATTATCGATGTCAATTCCTACCAAATTGCCCGCGCTGTCGTAGTCGAGAACGACGCCTTCCGAAATCTCTCGGCTTTCGGCACTTGGGCGCTCCGAGAGATCGATATACAGCGAGTCCGTATCGGCGTAGTAGTTGACTTTCATGGTGATGTGCTCAAACCAGCCGCCGCGGCCAACGTTCGCTGGCGAGTGTCGAAAGACAGTAACTCCACGTTTTGGCCTTAGCGGTATTTGTGTCAGGAACGTAGCACGAAACCAGAAAGCTGCTGTCGGCGTAATGGTTCATCCCAATCAAAACGCGGATTCGTCACGTTCCAAAAGGATGAGATTGGGCAGCACACGGTCACCGAAGATGCGTTTGGCCCGCGCTTCCACGTCTGGCCATTTCACCCGGCGGGTTGATTTCTTGGGACATGCAGGGACGTGTTCCACCAGGGTCAGGACAGCCAGCACGAATTTTTCCCGCTCGCGGGCGGGCAAAGCTTTGAAATGTCGAAGGAGCTCTATTGCGCTCATGTCTGAATCATAGCTACATCCAAGGAAAACGACAAGTCGGAGATGAGGGGCAACGAACCGGCAGATTCCGCCGCGCGTTGTCTCTGTGGGCATCTTCCGCGCGGTCTGTCCTTCGGCGGCGTTCATGCGATTGGCGATCATGAATATCCCGCATTGACTGCGGGATATTCATGGAGGTAATCTCGGTAGGATTGATCGCAACGCCGATATTCGAGTGCGTCCGGACCGCTCTCGAATGCAGCCGCGTGGATGCACCCTCGGACCCCGTCCGTGCGGCTAGCCACGGGGGCTCTACAGTTTGTCACGGCGGAGTCGGTCAACTAGTTCCATCTTGGACCTCGACTCGCCTTGTCTCCGTCTCGACCGATCCAGTATTCAGGTTTGCGCCGGTGATGCGCAAGCGCGATAACCCTCAACTCCTCGCCTTTTACGTAGTAGATGATGCTGTATGGAAATCGGCGTAGCGGAAACCGTCGCCGATCAGCCTTCCAAATCGCTGCGAGTTGCGGAAATTCGCAGAGCAATTCGAGCGCCCGCTCAAACTCGGCGATAAAAGCAAGGCCAAGCTCCGATCCACCTTCGCGCGCGTAGCGAACGGCGCCATCGAATAGCTCCCGATCCGCTTGGGAACTTACCGAGGGAATCATTTAATCGCGGCGCGCGCGCGTGCTATCGCTTCGGAAGCAGGGATCAGTTGGGTTTCACCGCTCTCAATTTCCCGGACACGCCGCTCGACCTCCGCGGCCCATGCCTCTTCAACCTCGTGGTCTCCGAAAAGGCTCGAGATCAAGCGGTCAGCTAGCTGTGCTCGCTCTTCAGCACTGAGTTTAAGTGCTTGTTCTTCAATCACCTCAAGCTGGCGCGACATATACCCTCCGATACCGTGTGTGTTGGTAAATCATACCCTCGACCGAGGCCCAACGTACAGCGTTTTATCCCCCAAAGCTTCGAAGCGATCAAGTCGCGGAGACACCGGGAAGTAGCCCCGCGAATATCATCGGCCAAATACCGCTGGATCAATTCGACTGGGTGGCGGACCCGCGGGGACGCAAGCTCATCCCGAACCCGGAGCACAAGCGCGGGGAAATGGCCGACGACTTTTGACCTTGTGGGTAACCGCGCAAAATCGCCGACGGCAGCCGCGGCATAGTGTTCATCAAGGCCGTCGTGAATTCATTCAAGAAGAACGCCGGTGCGGATATGGGGTCGCGTCCTGTATTACGACAATGTGTGATTGCAAGACTTGGCCCGGTTATCTGCGTTGAACCGCTGGTTAGACGGCATTATTTGAGTACGGGACATTTCTGCTTTCCCAAGGCCGCTGCGCGTATTTCTGCCTCAAGAACCGGCGTCGGTTTCCACCGACCTCCACTTACTACAAATCGGCTCTGAGCATCTAGCACCGTAGATCCGTTCGATCGCGTTTGTGGATGGACGGTGTCGAGTGCCGCTGCGGCTTGCCGCATAAGTGCGTCCGCATCGAGGACGCCTGTCTCGCTAAAGGTGAGCATGAAGAAGACCATCCGGATAACTTTGACAGGACGCCGGTGAGACTGCTCGACAACCGCTTCCGCGCCCCGCACGCGCTGTGTTGCGAACTGCGGGATAGGATGGGCTGATGGATCGGAAAGCATGGCCGCGAATCTTGACCCCGAGAGGCGGAAAAGACGGTTTCCCTGATCAATCATGAATATTCGCGTCGAGAGGCTCACGGTAAGTCGGCTTGGCAATCTATGCCGTTCAACACGTTGCTCTGCGGCGGGCCGCCACGGTCAGAGAATATGGCATGGCGCTTCCGGCCGGTCCGCGGCAGCTAGAGTTAGGTGCGATTGCGTCCACGTGCCCCCTTTGGAGGTTGGGACAGAAACGCTACAGCCTCCCGGGTCTCCGGGGTAAAGGACAGCAGTTCCTCCGCGCTCAGAAGGCCATAGGAATTGATGGCAGCAAGCTGCAATATTGCATTTGAACGTCGCGGGTCGTTGAACGCCCGCGCAAGTTCTTCGTCTCGGTTACCAATGAGTCTATAGATCTTCAAGTAGCGGTCGTGGTAGGAGACTCCGCCGGTTGACGCGATAGTTCCGATTTCGCCAAGTACGCGCTCGCAGAAGCGCGCGAGTGCAACCTCACGCAGCTTACGGAACGCCTTCCAGTCTGACTCTGGCAAATCGCGCGACATCGTTGCTAAGCGCCTAACGTATAGCGTTTTATCCCCCAAAGCTTGAAAGCAATCAAGTCGCGGAGAGATCGGCGAAGTGGCAACGGCGGGATAAAACAAGTTGGACTAAACCGCGGAGCAGCGCGTCAGTTGCGGCTATGGGGATTTGAAAGTGGCGGAGTTGCGCGGCGTGTGGGGCTTGGTTAGCGATAGTGTGGCATTGGGGAGACGGTTGAGATCGACTCTGGTGAGTTCTCGGAGCAAGTCTAACGCTGATTGCTTGGGGATTTGTGGCAAAGCCCGATCCAGTTTCAGCAGTATGCGGCACTGAGCCAGGGCCCGTTTCTTAGAGCGGTTGGCCAAAAAGCCGAAGTGACGGATGCGCATGAAGCCGTCACGTAAGACGTGGAGGAGGAAGCAGCACCTGTCTGGCGCGCCCGACACCGGCTGGAATGGATCCCTCAGTATCGAGGGTCATCGATTTTAGCTGGTCTTGCTGTCTCAAGAGCTAAGAGCAGACTTGCCCCCATTTACTTGTCGATATGCTTCTTGGCTGCCTTCATATACCGCCAGCTCCTCGTGTAGTCGGGCTATCATTTTCCGAATTCCTGCTTGGGTAATGCCTTTGGCTTGCGGTGCCGTCTGCTGTAGACGCAAAAGTCGCTTTTCAAGCTGGAGCAGCTCATCCTGAGCCTTTTGGTAATCATAGCATTGTGTTGATCATAACCGTAGCTCCCCGAGTCCTTTACGTCGACTATCCGATTCACGCGTTTGGCTAAAGAAAGTCACCCCGTCTTGCCAATCGTTGTCATCTCCAGGGCGTATGGCAATACGCTACGTTCGGAGTTCGACTTGAGATTAACTTTGCGTTCCATGCGTTCTTTGCGGTCAACATTTCGAATCCGAATCTTCCACTCTGTGATCTCTGTGCCCTCTGTGGTGGACACAATCTTTCTTTCGGATGGGCGAGCGCCGCTCGCCCCTACACCGGACTTGGCGCTATTTCGTAAACGTCAGCCGCTTATAAACCTGCGCGCACCGATTCGACATCCCGTTTGCAGTATTCGATGATCTCGGGGAGTTTGCCGGCGCGGTAGTAGGGGTAGACTTTGGAGCCGTCGAGGTTTTCTTTGGGCGAGGGGATGCCGAGGGCTTTCGATAGCGAATCGAGGCTGGCGTGTTCGCGGCCCCATTTGCTCCATTCTTGCATGGTGTCGTAGATCGGCGCGTTGCGGAAGCGGGTGAAGGGGATGTCGCGGCTGGGTTTGATCTGGTGGATCACCGAGCGCTGGTAGATGAAGCGCATGTCGAAGTCCAAGATGTTATGGCCGACGAAGAGATTGCAGTCGGGGACGATCTTCCAGAAGCCTTTGATGATGTCGGTCTCTTCGCCCTGCAAGACTTCGATAGTCCCGCTGACCGACGGCTCGAAGGCGTAGCACAGGCAAATAATTTTCGCCGTGGCGGCGGACAGGCTTAGTTTTTTGATGATCTCCGCTTCGTCAAGTTTGATTTGCTCGTCGAGCAAGCCGTTTTCCTGCAAGGCTTTGTCCGTCGGCACGGTTTCGATGTCGAAGTAAAATATTTTCATATTTGCTCTATCCTGTGATTCGCCGCCGATACTTAGAACAGCGTCAATTCTTCATTGGCTTGCGTGCCGACTTCAATCGATTCGCCCAGGCGCAGAAAGATTAATTTAAACGCCGCCACTTGGCGCCCGAGGCCTTTTCTTGCCGCCTCGATATAAATCTCCGCCTGCTGGCGATAGCGCTCGGCGCCGATGCGCAATTCATTTCGCTTAATTCTATCTGTCTTATAGTCGGCCAGGTAAAGCAAGCCGTTTTTCTCGTAGATGAGATCGATGACGCCTTCCATGATCTGATCCTGCCATGGCATGAGCAGCGGCACTTCGCGGCCGAGGATCTTGGCGCCGGCGAGTTCGCCGTAGGCTTTGGAGCGGAAATAATTAGCCAAAATTTCGTGCAGCTCGGTTTCGATCGCGGCGCGGTCGGAAGCGAACTCGGCGGGCAGAGCGCCGTCGATGAAAGCTGCGCAATTGCTCATCGAGATTCGCTGTCTCACCGCCGAACTGCCAGGTCTGCAAAAATCGGTGCGTCAGATCGCCGACCATCAGCGCCGGGGTTTTGCGCGGTGGTTGGGTGGTCAGTTTATCGCCGGCTTCGGTGCTCGCTTCTTCTTGGCGCTTGAGCAGCGTCGGGGTGAGAAACGGCGTCGTCTGTTGCGCCTTTTCATAGATCGCCGTCCGGCGCGCCCAGTTGTCGACGTAGGGTTTCCAGTTGGGCTTTTTCTTCGAGCGTTTGGCTTTGGCCGGCGCGTGGCTCGGCGCAATTAAATTCTGATGGACGACTTCGATCTCGACCATGCCTTTGCCGAGGGCGACGCGAGTGGACGATTCGGCAGCAGCGATGCTGTCGCCCAGCGTCGTGTCGAGCATGGCTTGAAAGCTCCCGCCGGAGCGGCGGTTGGCGGGGGCGCAGGAGATTACCAGATGTTCTCGCGCTCTCGTCATGGCGACGTAGAGCAGCCGTTTTTGTTCTTCGGCATTTCTCAAGCGGTTTTTCTCGGCGATGTAGAGGCCGGCGAGATCGGCGGTCTGGCCGATGCGCAGGCCGGTGAGGCCGGTGGACCAATCGAAGGTCGACTCGGCTTCGGCGCTATGGCGCCCTTCGGTGCCGGTCTGGCAGCCGGCCAGGATGACGATGGGGAACTCCAATCCTTTGGCCTTGTGGATGCTCATGATGCGCACGGCGTCGAGGTTTTCTTCGGCGAGCACGCTTTCGCCTTCGTCCTTGACGTCGAGGACGCGCTGTTCGAGCTGGCGGATCGCTTGTTTGAGCGTGGTCAATCCCTCGCGGCCGAGCTGTTCGGCTTGCCGGCGCAGCTTGGCTAAGTTGGCCACCGCCTGTTCGCCGTGGAAATGGCAGGCGGCGAGCAGTTCCACCGGCAGGGTTGAAAATATTCGATCGACGGCGGTCACCGATAGTGAGTGTGCGGGTTTCCACGTTGAGTCGGGTCAGCGCCTGATAGAGCTGGACCAGCGTTGCTGGAAATTCATCTGTCGTCGAGCTTGGTGCTGTCGCGATAGTCGAGCCGGTTTTGCCGGTGCAGCTGGTAAATCTGCAAGTCGGTGAGCCCGCCCAAGGGCGAACGCAGCACGCCGACGAGGGCCAAGCGGTCGTAGGGGTTCTCCACCGCGCGCAGTAGATTGACCGCGTCGATAATTTCTTTGGCGGCGTAGAAGTGGCGCTCGCCTTCGACCACGTAGCGGATGCCCTGGCGGCGAAACGGTTCCAGGTAGTCGTGGATGTCGGTCAGCTTGCGCATCAGGATGGCGACGTCTTTCGGCTGGGCGTAGACGGTCTCGCCGCGCGGGTTGAGAATCTGCGCTTTACCCAACACAGACTCTTTCAACCAGCGCGCCAAGCTCTCGCCTTCGATGCGCCGGGCGGTTTCGGCATCGGTCTGCGTCGTCAGGCGGCGATGATTTTTCTGACCGAGAGTTTGGGCAGCGGGCCTGGTAAACTTGCGCGGCCGGGCGCGGGTTGGATGGCGATGTAGGGCGGCTGTAACGCCTCTTGGGCTTGGATCAATTGTTCAAAGGCGCCGTTGACGACGTCGAGGATCGCGCCGTCGCTGCGGAAGTTGGTGGTGAGCCGGCATTCGATGCCGTCCTGTGCCATGACAATTTTCTCGACCACTTCCAAATAGGCTTCGATGTCGGCGCGGCGGAAGGCATAGATCGATTGTTTCGGATCGCCGACGACGAATAGTTTGCCGGGTTCCAATTTGACTTTGCGCCACTCCGACACGCTCTGATTCGGCTGTTCGGCCAGATAGAGAAGAATCTCGTACTGGATCGGGTCGGTGTCCTGAAACTCGTCGATCAAGATCGTCCGGTAACGGCGCTTCAGGTCGGCGCGCACGCGCTTGTGGTCGCGCACCAGGTTGCGCGCGCGCACGAGCAAGCCGTCGAATGAGATATGGCCGTCGCGCAGGAAGCGCTCGCGAAAGGCGCTGGCGTAGGGAACGAGCAAACGCCAGAGCAACGCGGTGAACTCGCCGTCGACGCCGGCCAGCCCTTTGGCGGCGCGGACTAGCTCTTGCGCCGCGGCGATATCTTCCGCGGACCAGCCCTTGAGACTGCGGCTGACCGATTTCTCCGCCAGGAGCGCGTAGCACTCGGCCAAGTCCGCCGAGCGCCGGCCGGACTTTTCAAACTCGTAGATCACCGCGTGGGCGGCGCGCACGAGTTTTTCGTTCATCCGGTCTTCGGGGTGGCGCGCGTCCAACGCCGCCGCCTGCGCGGCTAACTTGCCGAGCCAATCGCGCAGCGGCGCGGCGATATCTTGCGCTGGCTCTCGTTCGAGTTCGACCGTTTCGGCGGCGAGGGATCTAGCGAGGGCTTTGATCTGATCGAGCTGGCAGCGCGCGAGGATCTTGCGCCAATCGTCGGCGCGGGGGCTCGCCAGCGCCAGTTCCTGATCGAGCCACGCGTCCCATTGCTCGTCGAACAGCCGGTCGAATTCCGCGCCGTCGTCTTCGCGAAATTGCGGGTCGACGCCGGCTTCGATGGGATAGAGGCGCAGCAAATTGGCGGCGAAGCTATGGATCGTGCCGATGTCGCTACGTTCCAAATTGCGCAGCGCGTCGTGGATGCGCGCAGTCCATTTCATCTTTGGAGAGTTGGTAGAGCGCGATCAGATTCTTCGACTGCGTGAAAGGTTTTCTTGTCTGTCTCGTTGACGGGTTGGCGGTCGAGTTCGACGGCCAGATACGCCTGCAAGCGTTCGCGCAGCCGCAACTTCATTTCATCGGCGGCTTTGTTGGTGAAGGTCAGGGCGACGATCTCGGTGATCTTGAGCGGTTCGGGATTGCGCAAGATCAAGTGCGCCAGCCGGTCCACCAGCAAGAGTTGTCTTGCCGGTGCCGGCGCCGGCGGTGACCACCAGATTGCGGTCGAAGGTGGCCACCGCGACTTGGCGGTCGCGGGCGTCGGGCAGTGCGATGTTTTCCGTCGCTGGGCTCATAGTTTCTTCGGGATCTTTGACGCGCAAAGCGTAATGCGCTTCGGTCAGCGGATCGTTCTCGGCGCGCCACAAGCTCGGCGGATGATTCTTGCGGCAGATGGTGGCGACATCGCAGTGGCCGCAGTACTCGCCGCGGTGGATGAAGTACCGACCCTGGCGCACGCCATTCGCTAGATACTCGATGGTCTCTTTGGTGGCGGCGCCGAGTTTGCCGCTCAAGCCTTCGCGATCGTAGGGCGCTCGAAACAGCGGGCCGTCGGGCCAGCGCTGGGCGATGTAATAAAAATCCGCTTCGATGGCCGGGGCGGATTTGCCGCCTTGGCGTTCGGCCCAAGCCTGCGCCAGCAGATAATAGAAGGGCGGCTGTAATCTCTCGCCGCGCAGGGCGGCGCGCACAAGGTTTTTGTCTTGAGTCGCCGGTGCGGCGCCGAACTTGAATTTGTAATCGATGACCCGCAGGCGCGTCGCGCTCGTTGCGCAAGTTACGATCGATGCGGTCCATGCGGCCGCGAATGGTCAGGCCCTTCAAACTATCGGGCCAGTCATCTGGCAATCTTCGCGTCATGTCGGTTTCCAGACTCACCGGGGCGAAACCCGAGCTCGAAAGTTCTTTGAGATCGTCGTCGGTCACCTGGCGCAGCAGTTGAATTAAATCTTCTTTCAACGTTCTCCCAGGCCAGCGGATAGCCCACCGGATTGTTCGCTTCGTAGTCGGCGAAAGCCTGGTTCGCGACGGCCGAGAGCGTGTTTTCGATATCCATCGCTGGCGTCTTGCCGGTGAAATAGCCGCCCTCCATCAACGCGGCATAGAAGCCGTTGAGAATCTCATGGCCCAACTCACCGAACTCGGCGGCATTGGGACCGAGGACTTCTTCGGGACGTTCGAGCGGCTGTAAGCCAAGCACATGGCGGGCAAAAAATTGAAACGGGCAACGCGCGTAGGTTTCCAACGCCGTGGGCGACAAGCCGCGCTCGGCGAAATGTTTCCAGTGAGCCGGCGAGTTCGCCGACCAAACCGTCGTAGGCCAACAAGCGATCGCCGGAGCGATCGAGCTCGCTGACGATCTTGCGTCCCTGTTGATAGAGCGCCGGCAGATTGCCGGTGGCTTCGATCAACGAGGTCGGATCTTGGTTTTCCAAGGTCAGGCGAATGGCGAGTTCATTGGGTAAAAGCATCTCTTGGCGGTCGAAGGGTGAAACAGCCGCTTTTTCGCTTATGCTGCGCGGGATGGTGACGATTTCACACTCAACGCCTTGGCTGACGAGGGCTTGCTTCAGTTCTTCGACATACCACGACGGCGCCAGCCCGCGGCCGTTGTCGTCGGCGCGTTGGTACGAGCAGTAGAGCCGTTCGCGGCCGGCGCCGACGAGCAGCGTGAAAAGCAGTTTCTCTTCGTCGTAGCCGGTGAGTTTCTGGTTGACCTTGTAGCCCAGGTCGGTTTCCAGGATTTCACGGTCGCGATCGCGCAGAAAGGCGTCCTCGCGGATGGTGCGCGGAAACACGCCTTCGTTCATGCCGAGCACGAACAAAGCGCGGAACGAGAGGCCGCGGGCGGCGGTGGCGCCGAGCACCATGACGCCGTCGCGGTTGCGCCGGTCTTCGGTCACAGTGGTGCGTTCGAGCCAGTGTTCAAAGGTATGGCTAAAATCGCCGAGGCTGACGTTGTCATGGATCTTATCGAGACCGGCGAGCTGGCCCAGGACTTCCAGAATTGCATTATTCGCCGACGCTTCCGCTGTTCCGATCTCGTCTAAAGACGAAATGCCAAGATATTTTTCCAGCAAGGATTTCCATCTGCTGCTGTAGTCGTGCCAAGTCGCTGTGCTGGGCAGCCCGGCGAGATCGGCGACCAGCGCATCGACGACATCGGCAAGAGAGAGCAGCTGCGCCGCGGCGATGCGGATCACCCGCGCTTCGTCGTCGTCGGAAATCTGCCGTAGCAATAAATCGCGCTGGGTGAAGCGGCGCAGCCGGCGCCATTCGTCAACGCCGTTGCAGATCGCCAGCTCGCGGGTCGCCAAGTCCCAGAGATCCGGGCGCGCGTGAGCGGGGTCAGCGGCGAGTTTGGGCAATTGGAAATAGGGCGACGACAGCAAGTCGATAACTTGGCTGCGCAGAAAATCTTTGGCCGGCAGATTGAGCAGCAGGATCACCGCCTTGGTCAGGGGAAACAGCACCAGCGGTTCTTCAAGGCGGCCGGCGAGCGGGATGCGATGTTGGGCAAAGCAGTCGCGGATGACCGTGCCGTAGGATTCCAAACCGCGCGCAACCACGCCGATCTCGTGAAATGCCAACTTGCCGTCGTCGACCAGCCGCAGGATTTCTTTGGCCGCCGTCGCGACTTCGTCCTGGATGCCGAAGGTGTTGACGATCTGGCAGTGCCATTTTTTGCTGGCTTTCGCATAGCTTCTGCTCTTGTCGCCGTCAAACAGGCGGGCGCTGGTGGGCAGGCGGCTCGTTCGATTGCGCATCACCCACTGACTCACTTGTGTGTCCTTGGACATAGCGCTCGTAAAAGCGTGCGGCGAAGCGTCCAAGCGTCATGGCCGGGCTTGACCGGGAGCAGCGGAAAGAACAACTTGGTCGGATAGTGGCGCGCCACCGCCAGGAAAAAATCCAGTTGAATCTGCGTCAAATCGTAAAAGCCGTAGTATAAAATCTCGCTGAACTGCTGGAGAAACGGCGACGCCGGCGCCTGTTCGGTGGCACGCCGATCGAGATCGGAAAGATCTCGAATCCCCTGGTCGTCACAGAAATGCTGCAAGGTTTGCAGCAGCGCCAGCAGCTGCGCCGTGCGCTCGCTGGCGGGCTGGCTGAAATGTCCCTCGCTGAGCGCCACCAGCGCCAGCGCCGGATCGACCAGGCCGTCGCGCAGATCGCGCAGCGTCTGCCAAAGCGCGGCGCAGCCGCCGGCGCGATCTTCGATGCCGGCAAAGGGCTCGGCGCCGGGTTGGCCGGTGCGGATGATCTGGCGCAACGCTTCTTCGAGAAAGAGATCGCTATGCAGCTCCGTCGGCGTGTCGCCGCATTCGGCATTCAGCCTCAACGACAACTGGTGAAACGTCAGCAACTGCACGTTGAGCAGCGCCAAGCCGCGCTCGCGGCTCAAGAGTATTTTCAAGCGCCGGCGGAGCAGATCGGACGGCACCAGGATCAACAGCGGGCTGAGCAGGTCGGTTGCTTTATGCTTGGCAATGGCGTCGACGAGAGCGTTTTCAAGATCGGGATGAAATGGACCGAGGACGGTTTGCATGGATTTGTTTCGACTGTCGAAACGCACACGGGTCAAAATCAATATGAAATAGCCGTTGGCGATTGGCAAGGGAGGGATTGTTGTTCACCACTCGGAATCGGAGATTGGCCGCAAAGATACGCAAAGAACACATAGGTTCGTAGGGTGCGCTTCTTCGCACCGGTTAGTTTCGGATTGTCTCCCGCAAAGGCGCTAAGGCGCGAGAAGGTTCGAGAATCTGCACAGGTGCGCAGCACGCTGCGCCCTTATCCGAAACCTTCGTGTCCTTCGTGCCTTCGTGGTGAGATAGAATTTCTCATTCAGCCGGCCACTGATTGCAAACGCCCAGGCAAAGCATTAAACCCGATTGATATGCGCTTCTTACTCCGGTCGAGGATTTTTTTCTGTTTCCTTTCTATCTTTTGCATCGTTGCCGCGGAGGTCTCGGCGCGGACGCAGCAAGTCCAGCTCTGGACTTGTGGTGGCCGACAGCGAGCTGGCGAGCCAGGCCGGCATGGAGATGCTCAAGCGCGGCGGCAATGCGATAGACGCGGCGATCGCCACGGCGCTGGCATTATCGGTTGTCGATCAGGCGTCGTCGGGATTGGGCGGCGGCGGCTTCATGGTGATCTACCGCGCCAAAGATAAAAAATCCTTCGCGCTCGATTTTCGCGAGACCGCGCCGGCGGCGTCGCGCCGCGAGTTGTATATGAAAGACGGCAAGCCGGTGGCGGCGGCGAGTCTCACCGGACCTCTGGCGGTGGGCGTACCCGGCGAAGCGGCGGGATTGATCGAGGCGCACAAGAAGTTCGGCACGCTGCCGCTGGCGGTATTGGCGGCGCCGGCGATCAAGTTAGCCAGCGACGGATTTCCCCTCGATGCGACGTTGCGGGTCGCCATCGAGCGCGGCGTAAACAACATGAAGCGCTTCGCCGATCTCGGCGCGCATTTACATGCCCAACGGCGAGGTGCCCAAGGAAGGCGAGCCGATCCGCCAACCGCAACTGGCGGCGACGATCAAAGCGATCGCCCAGCAGGGCGGCGAGGTGTTTTACCGCGGCTGGATCGCCGAGGCGATCGTCGACATGGTCCAGAAAGAGGGCGGCGTCATGACCCTCGACGATCTGAAAAACTACAAAGCGGTGTGGCGCGAGCCGCTGATCGGCAGCTACCGGGGTCGCACGGTGATCACCATGCCGCCGCCGAGCTCGGGGGGCGTGGCGCTATTGCAGATGCTCAACGTCGTGGAAGGCTACAAGTTCGACGGGTTCAAACACAACTCGGCGCCCTATCTGCACTTGCTCGCCGAATCGATGAAGCACGCGTTCGCCGACCGGGCTGAGCATTTGGGTGATCCCGGACTTCGTCCATGTGCCGGTCCGCAAACTGACGGACAAGAGCTATGCGACCTGGGTGCGCGGCCGCATTGCACCGGATAAGACCCAGGCGCCGACCTACTACGGCTACTTCAACTACAACGGCGAGAAAGGCAGCACGACCCATTTCAGCGTCATCGACCGGGACGGCAACGCGGTGGCGTGCACGCAGACTGTCAACACACGCTTCGGTTCGAAACTGCTCGTGCCCAAGGCGGGTATCGTGCTCAATAACGAGATCGACGATTTCGCCATTCATGGCGAGACCGGCAATGTCTACGGCTTGATCGGCAATCAGGCCAACTCGCTCCAGCCCAACAAGCGGCCGCTTAGCAGCATGTCGCCGACGATTGTCCTCAACAATGGCCGGCCCGAGATCGTCGTCGGCGCTTCCGGCGGGCCGCGCATCATCAATGCGACCTTTCAGACCATCCTCAATATTCTCGAATTCAAGATGCCGGTGGCCGCCGCTGTCGAGTCGGCGCGCATCCACCACCAATGGATGCCGGATCGGATGGGAGTCGAAGCCGGCGTCGCGGCGGAGCCGAAAAAGGAATTAGAAAAACGCGGCCACGCGCTGCGCACTCAAAGCGCTCTCGGCGTCGTCCAGGCGATCACCTGGGATGGGTGACGATGAACGGGGCGGCGGATTCGCGAAAAGTCGAGCGGGCGAGGACGGAATAGCGCGGCTCGCGCCGCGCTGGTTCCAATCGTTCCAGCCGTTCAAAACGTTCCAATCGTTAATTCGGAATTGCAAGACGAGAAAGGACCGCTATGATTACCCCGCCGGGTTATTTATTGCGGCGTTTGCGCCACCAGCTCCAGATCGGCTGGGTGAGCTTCCAGAGTTGCAGCAGTTCGGCTAGCGGATCGGAGCACTTTGCCGGCGTAGCCGCTGACGAGAAAACTGGACAGGCCGGCGGCGACGATGGGGTGGGTTTTGAGCGCGCGGCCGAGTCCCAAAACCGTCGAACTCATATCGAAGGGCGATTTCAGATTGGCGTAATTGCGGGCTATCTCGGCGCGCTCGTGAGCGGCTTTGTCGATCAAGGCGTGCTTGCGCCGGGCGATGTCTTCGAGGCGGTTGGCCATGGTCTTAAACTTTGAGGCGGTCGCGATCTTTGCCGAGCTCCGCCACCGTCGCGGCGAACAGTCCGGAACGATTGAGAAATATGTCGCGCAATTTGACCGCGGCGAATGCCGCGACGCCCAAGTAGAGAAAAGCCAGAACGCCGATGGCGCCGATCCAGCCGTTCTGCCAAAACAGCGCGACCAGAAAGATCGTCAGGAGAATGAAGCCCATGCTGAGGCCGAACACCAGCAGCAGTGTGAAGATCAGGGTCTGCTTGAGCCGCTCGCGTTCTTCCTCGAGCTCGGTGACAAACAGTTCGACGCGGGTGTGAAACGCCGACGCCAACGTCGCGCCGAGCGCTTTCAGCGAGTAAATAATGCCGGGCGAGTTACCCTCGCCCGGACGGCTGCCACTGTCGAGCATGGGCAGGAGTTATTTGCCGCGAATCAAGAGCCCGAGGACGAGGCCAACTCCGGCGGCGATGCCGATGGCGCTCCAGGGATTCTCGCGGACATAGTCGTCGGCGATTTCGGCGGCTTCTTTGGATTTTTCAACGATGGTTTTTTCGGCGTCGGCTAAAGCCTTCTTGCCCTCGATCAAGCTCTGCTCGATTTTCTGGCGCGCCACGCCGATCTTGTCGCCGGCCTGGCTGGCCGTGGCTTTTAACAGTTCCTCGGCGTCGGCGACCAGATTCTTCAAATCGTTGGCCAATCTTTCTGTGCTGCTGGCTTCACCGTCCATAGCGTCCTCCATGTGAATGTCTAATGGGTGACATAATAAGCACCGGGATGGGGCTATTCAAGGTCAATCTTGGCAGTCCAGAGAATTATTTCTGCTGCGGTGAAACGAGTGGACACGGCGTGGGCAGGGCCCGCCTTGTCTTTACCGATCGAAGGGATTTCTCAGAACGATGGTCTGCTCGCGGCCGGGGCCGACCGAGACCAGGATAATCTCGGTGCCGATCACTGCCTCGATGCGCTGGACATATTTCTGCGCCGTGGCCGGCAGGTCGGCAAACTTTCTCACATCGTCGAGGCGCTCGGTCCAGCCGTTCATTTCTTCATAGATCGGTTGCGCTGCCGCCATGACTTTCGAGCTGGCGGGGAATTCGCTCACGGTCTGGCCGTTATAGCTGTAGGCGGTGCAAATGGGGATTTTTTTAAAACCGGTCAGCACATCGAGCTTGGTTAGGGCGACGCCGGTCAGACCGTTCATGCGCACGGCGTGGCGCACGCTGACCGCGTCGAACCAGCCGCAACGGCGCGACCGGCCGGTGGTGGCGCCGAACTCCGCGCCCTCTCTTCTGAGCGTTTCACCGTCGGGACCTTCGAGTTCCGTGGGAAACGGACCGCTGCCGACTCTCGTCGTATAAGCTTTCGAGATGCCGATCACTTGCTGAATATGCTGCGGTCCGACGCCCGAGCCGGAGCAGGCGCCGCCGGTGATCGTGCTCGATGAAGTGACGTAGGGATAGGTGCCATGGTCGACGTCGAGAAGAGTGCCTTGGGCGCCCTCGAACAGCACGCGCTTGCCGGCGCGGATGCGCTGGTCGAGCAGCAGGCCGGTGTTGGTGACGTAGCCTTTGAGTTTCTCTCGGTAGCGGCTGTAGCTGTCGTGCATCTCGTTAAAGTCGAGGGCTTTTTCCTGGAGGATCGCTTTCAGGTAAAAATTCTTCTCTTCGATGTTGCGCTCGAGCTTTTCGCGGAAGGTGTCCTCTTCCAACAGGTCAATGAAGCGGATGCCGACGCGCGCGACTTTGTCTTCGTAGGCCGGGCCGATGCCTCTGCCGGTGGTGCCGATCTTGCCTTTGCCGCGCAACCGTTCGCGCGCCAGGTCGATGGCCTTGTGGTAGGGCATGATGACATGGGCCTGCTCGCTGATGCGCAGCTGTTCGTCGCTCTGGAGATGGCCTTGGGCTTTGAGCGCGTCGATTTCCTCGATCAGGATTTCCGGATCGACGACCACGCCGTTGCCGATGACGCAGAGCTTGTTCGGGTGGAGCGCGCCGGAAGGGACCAGGTGGAGGACGGTCTTCTTGCCGTTGACCACCAGCGTGTGGCCGGCGTTGTTGCCGCCCTGGAAGCGAACGATGATATCGGCGTCGTGAGTAAACAGATCGACGATCTTGCCCTTACCCTCGTCACCCCATTGGGCACCGATGATTGCGACGTTTGACATATTTCTTAGGCAATAGGCATCAGGCAACAGGCAATAGTCAAGAAGATTTTTTCCTGATGCCTATTGCCTGATGCCTGTTGCCTGGTTTTCACAGTTTCACCAGCTCCGCCGAGACGATCTGCGGCAAGGCCAATAGCTCGTCTATGGCCTTTTTCGAGACCATTTCGTCGACATGGGTGAACGATATGGCGTTGCCGCCCTGTTCGCTGCGGCCCAACTCCATGCCGGCGATGTTGATGCCGTTGTTGCCGAGGATGGTGCCCACCGCGCCGACGACGCCGGGCACGTCTTTGTTTTGCAGGATGAGAATATAGCCCGACGGCACCGCTTCCAAATAGAAATCGTTGACGCGCACGATGCGCGGATGTTTGGCGCCGAAGATCGCCCCTTCGACTTCCAGGTTTGCCGTGCCGTTCTTGGCTTTGACGACGATGGAGCTGGTGAAATCGCCGACTCCTTCGCCTTTGGACTCGACGATCTTGATGCCGCGCTCCTTGGCAACCACCGGGGCGTTGACGTAGTTCACCGCCGACTCCATCACCGGTGACAAAAGCCCCTTCAACAAGGCCACGGTCAACGGCGCGACATTGTACTGGGTGACGTCGCCGCGATATTCGACCTGGACTTCCTTGGGCAGGGCGCCGGCCATCTGCGTGTGCAGGCTGCCGAGCTTTTCCGCCAGCGTGAGATAGGGGCGCAGGACTTCGAGCAGTTCCGGGCTCACCGACGGCACGTTGACGGCGTAGCGGACCACGCCTCTGGCGAGAAAGTCGACCATCTGCTCGGCGACGGCGATGGCGACGTTCAACTGGGCCTCGTCGGTGGAGGCGCCCAGATGCGGCGTGGTGATGACTTGATCGAGCTTAACCAACGGATGATCCGCGGCGGGCGGTTCGTCGACGTAGACATCGAGCGCCGCGCCGGCGACCTTGCCGGTTTTGATGGCGTCGGCGAGATCCTGCTCGTCGACGATGCCGCCGCGGGCGCAATTGATGATCCGCACGCCGGTCTTCATCTTGGCGAAGGCGGCTTTGTTGATTAACCCTTGGGTATCGGGCGTCAGCGGCACATGCACGGTGATGAAATCGGCCTTGGCGAAGATCTCTTCCAATGTGCCGGGCTCGACGCCCATGCGGGCGACGTTTTCCGGCGCGATGAAGGGATCGAAGCCGATCACTCTCATGCTCAATCCGGCGGCGCGTTCGGCGACGATGCGGCCGACGTTGCCGAGGCCGATGACGCCGATGGTCTTGTTGCACAGCTCGACGCCGACGAATTTATTGCGCTCCCACTTGCCGCTCTTGAGCGAGGCGGTGGCCTGGGGAATATGGCGCGCCATGGACATCATCAGCGCAATGGTGTGCTCGCCGGTGGTGACGTTGTTGCCGCCGGGGGTGTTCATGACGACGATGCCGCGCTGGGTGGCGGCGTCGGCGTCGATGTTTTCATAGCCCACGCCGGCGCGGCCGATGACCTTCAGATTGGTTGCCGCTTCGATCAGCTCGGCGGTGATCTTGGTGCCGCTGCGGATCACCCAGCCGTCGTAGGTTGCGCAGATTTTTTTCAGTTCGTCAGGCTTGAGGCCGATTTTTACATCGACTTCAAAGCCTTCGGCGTTGTGAAAAACCGCCAAGCCTTCGGGTGCCAGGGAGTCGGTGACTAGGATTTTCATTTTCGTTCCATGTGTAGTTTTTGGGTCGAGGATCGATGATTGAGGATGGCGTCAATTCGCTATCCTCTATCTTCGATCTTCGATCCTCTCGCTAGGGCAGCGCCTCCAGCAGCACTTCTTGCGCCGCTGCGACGCCCCGGCCCAACGGGATTTCGGCGCCGAATTTTCTCAGCGCCATCTCCAACGCGGCGATGGCGGTGATCACGTCGAAGCCGCCCATGTAGCCGATATGGGCGATGCGGATCGCTTTGCCTTTGAGCTGATCTTGGCCCTCGGCGAGGATGACGTTCATCTTGTCGCGCAGGTATTCGAGCACGGCGTCGGCGTCGATGCCGCTCTGGCAAATAAATTCCCGTGGCCGCCGGACTGGGGCTGTCGGGGGCGAGCAGTTTTAGTCCCAATGCCTTGGCGGCGGCGCGGGTGGCGCGGCACAAGTCGGTCGTGACGCGCATAGACATTAACCAGCCCTTCGCGCTGGATCATTTCCAGCGAAGCGCGCACGCCAAAGATTAACGACACCGCCGGGGTGAAGGCGCCGGAGCCTTTTTGCTGGTTCTTGCGTTCGAGATTCAAGTCGAAATAAAAGCGCGGCAGCTTGGCCGTTTTCGTTTTCTCCCAGGCGCGGTCGCTGAGCGCGATGAACCCCAAGCCCGGCGGCAGCATGAGCGCCTTTTGCGAGCCGGTGACGAGCACGTCGATGCCCCATTCGTCGAGCGGCAGCGGCACGACGCCGACGGCGGTGACGCCGTCGACTAAAAAGAGCGGGCCGTTTTGGGTCAGCTTGGCGATTTCTTTGACCGGATGGAGCACGGTGGTCGAAGTTTCGCTGGCTTGGATCATCACGCCCTGAATGTCGGGATGGGCTTTGAGCTGCTTTTCGACATCGGCGACTTTGACCGCCTGGCCCCACTCGACTTTCATCTCGATGGGATTCAAGCCGAAGGCGTTGGCAATATTAAACCAGCGCTCGCCGAATTTGCCGCCGTTGATGACCAGAACCTTATCGCCTGGGGAAAACAGATTGGCCACCGACGCTTCCATGGCCCCGGTGCCGGAAGCGGCCAGCATCAGGACATCGTTCTTGGTGCCGAAAAGTTTTTTCAGCCCCTCGCGGGCTTCGTCGAAGACTTTGTTAAACTGCGGCGTGCGATGATGAATCATCGTCTCGGCCATCGCTAGGGCCACTTCGTTCGGGATCGGCGTCGGGCCGGGGGACAGGAGATATTGCTTAATCATGCCTCAACTCCATCTCGAAGGACTATCATGCTATGGCAGGATTTGACGTGGAAATTATCGCGTCGGCGGTAAACTTACGGCGCATTGATCCACAAAAAAACCTGGACCTCTATCGTTAAGAGACCCAGGCGTTCGGCCGTCTTAATGCTTTGCGCTCCCTCGTGGTCGATTCCACGTTGACGCCAGTCGCGCAAAACTTACGAAAAACTTTTATCTCGTAGCGCCGGCAATGTCAATGTCGCGCTGGGACAGAGACGTGAGACAGAGACAGCAAGGCAAGACAGAGACGGAGAATTGAGATAGAGATTTCAGATAGAAGGAGGGGTGGGGCGGTCGCTGTCTCAAATCTCTGTCTTCTTCACCATGGAACGACTGATTCTTTTCGACATCGACGGCACGCTGACGCGGACGCAGAATGGTTATCTGCCGTTCAACGACGCGATTCTAAAAACATTTGATTTCGCCGGCGATATCCGCACTGTGGTGCCGGATGGCAATACCGATCCGCTGATCGTGCAGGAGATTTTTACCAAAGCCGGCGTGGAGGTTGCCGTTGGAACGGAGCAGTGGCGGCAATTCACAGCGCAACTTGCAAGCAGCTACCGCGACCACGTGGCGCGCGGTGCGACAACCGTTCGGCCACTACCAGGGGCGGCTGCTCTGTTGCAACAATTGGACGGCGTAGGGGATGTTCACTCCAGCGTGGTCACTGGAAATTTCGAAGCGACGGCGCAAGTGAAACTGGAAGCGGCCGGGCTGAGCGCATTATCTGGCTCGCGGCGCGTACGCCAGCGATTCGGACCACCGGCCGGATTTGCCGGCGATCGCCAGGGAGCGATGGGAGTTGGCCACCGCGCGGAGCAATCGCGGCGGCGCAATGCGTCATTGTCGGCGATACGCCCAAAGATTTGCAGTGCGCCCGCGCCAATGGCATGAAATGCGTGCTTGTCGGCACCGGCCGTTATCGGGTAGAAGAGCTGGAGTATTGGCGGCCCGATGCTTGTCTGGCGGACCTGAGCGACACACAGCAAGTTGTTGGGCTGCTTGCCAACTTGTGAAAATTGATTGGAGGTAATCATGCGCTATCGAACGATTGGCACCACCGGTGTGAAAGTATCCGAGATCGGATTTGGCTGCGGCAACAATGCTGTGCTCATGGTTAAAGCGCCCTACGACGAGCAGGTCAAAGTCGTCAGGCGCGCGTTGGACGCCGGTATCACATTCTTCGACACCGCGTTCGCCTACGGCCTGGGCAAGTCGGAAGAGAACTTGGGGCGTATCCTCAAAGATCTTGGCGTGAACCCGGTGATCTCGACCAAGATCCGCCTCGAAGCCGACTGTGTGAGCGATATCAAAGCGGCGACCATCCGCGCCGTCGAGGCCGGGCTCGAACGGCTCGGCCGCGAGCGTGTCGATTTCGTCCAGTTGCACACCCGCGTGACTCAGGCGCGCGGCATGGAGAAGCGTTTCAGCCTTACTCCCCAAGACGTGCTCGGCCCGGGCGGCGTCGATTGTATTGCGGTTTTAAAGCGATGCGCGGGCGCGGCAAGGTCGGCTTCTTCGGTTTCAGCGGTCTCGGCGAGACCCCGGCGCTGCACGAGTTGGTCGACAGCGGCGAGTTTCACGGCTTTCAATGCTACTACAATTTGCTCAATCCCAGCGCCGGCCAACCGGTGCCGAAGAATTTCAGCGCCCAGGACTACGGTTTGATCCTTGAACGTGCCGCCGCCAAAGGCATGGGCGCCTTCATCATCCGCGTACTAGCCGCCGGCGCGCTGACCGCTGATCCCAGCGCCGGCGGCGGCGGCAGCGGCCAGACGCTCTCGCCCGGATCCGACTATCCGCGCGATCTGCAACGCACCGAGAAAGTGAAAACCGCCCTCGGCGTCGCGGCAAAAGATTTGACTCAAGCCGCTATCCGTTTCGGCTTGATGCATCAGACGACTGCGGCGGTGCTGGTGGGGTTTTCCAATACGACCCATGTCGATGAGGCGGTGGCGTGTTCGGAAATGGCGGGGTTGACCGATGAGCAGATGGGGAAGATGAGAAAGCTGTGGGAGACGGATTTCAACGAACTAGTTAGTTTTTGCTCTGGGGAGATGCGCAATGGCTTTGTTCTTTCACTCCGACGATGTCGATCAGCTGATTCCGATCAAAGAAGCGGTGCAGATCACGGAAGAGTGCGCTGCGCGATATGATATCGCCGTCTGGCGTCTGCGCGCCGCGCAAACGGTTAAATCTGCATCGCAACGTCGGCCGAAGGGACGTTTCGACACGGTGTTAAACATTTATGCCGGCGGGTCGGCTAACTACGGCGCGGTCGGGGCGCAGGTGGCGCTGCATCGAAAGGCGATCGCCGGCAATACGCAGAAGCGGCCGCCGTTCAATCCAGATCAGACGGAGTTGGCGCTGATTTATGATTCCGACACGGGTTCGCTGCTTGGCGTGATGGCGCATCGGCCGCGGGATTTTACCGGCGTGGCCGATCTGCGCACGCCGGCGACGAGCTTGGCGGGATTGGATCTGTTCGCGCGCAAGGACGCGCGGCGGGTCGGCATCTATGGCTCAGGACAGCAGGCTTGGGCGACATTCGCCGGCTTGTGCGAGATGCGCAAGATCGAGAGCGCCAAGGTTTTCAGCCCGACGCCGGCGCACCGCGAAGGCTTTGCCAGAAAGATCAGCGCCAAGACTGGCGTGGCGGTCAAGCCGGTGGACAAGCCGGAGTTGGCGGCGAAGGATGTCGACATCATTCTCTGCATGACCAACACCAACGTGCCGGTGCTCGACGGCTCGTGGCTGGAGGACGGGCAGTACATTATTTCGGTCATCGGCAGCAACATCGAGCTGGTCAAGAGCGGCAATCTCGCCGCGCCGCGCCGGGAGATCGACGACGGCACGCTCAAACGCTGCGACTTCATCGTCGCGCTGTCGAAAGCTCAGGCCATCGATTCCCAGCAGGGCGATATCTATTGGCCGGTGCAGGATGGCGTTATCACCTGGGACAAAGTCGTCGAGATCTCCGACGTGCTGGCCGGCAAAGTCAAAGGGCGAACCAACGACAAGCAAATCATTCTCTACAAGAATCAAGGCGGCCAAGGCATCGTCGATATCGCGCTGGCGAAAAAGTGTTACGATCTGGCGAAGCAACATGGTAAGGGCTACGAGATGCGCATCGAGCCGCGGCTCAACTGGTGGGTGCAAGGCGGGCGGGCGGAGACGTGGTAAGATTTACTGTTCAAGTGGTTCAAGCGTTCAAGGTTCGGAGAAAAGCAAGAAAGTTGAGGGGTGAAGGATGAAATTGACGGATATAATTCGCTGGCGATTGGCAATAGTCAGCGTTGGCGATGGTGCTGGTTAGCGCACTCTGGGCTGTTCGGGTCCGTGCGCAGGCCGAACCTTTCTACAAGGGCAAACAGATTCGCATTATCACCGGGGCCACGGCGGGCGGGTTTTTACGACCGCTGGGCGCGGCTTTTAGCCCGGGCGATGCCCAAGTATATCCCGGGACAGCCCGATATCATCGTGCAGAATATGCCGGGCGCGGGCTCGCTGGTGGCGCTCAATTATGTTTATGGCGTGGCTAAGCCCGATGGTCTTACCACGGTCATGCCCAACAGCAACGTCTATTTGGAGCAGCTATCGGGTCATAAAGAAGTGCGCTTCGATTTGCGCAAGTTCTCGATCATCGGCTCGCAAGAGAAGAACTATATGTTGCTCTATATGCGCGCGGACGCGCCGTACAAGACCATCGGCGACATCATCAAGGCCAAAGAGGCGCCCAAATGCGGCAGCACTGGCGTGGGCAGCGCCGGCTATGTTCTCGACCGGGTTTTGGACGTGGCTTTTGGCGCGAAGATCAACACGGTGATGGGTTATCCGGGCGGCAACGAGATCGATCTGGCGGTGGAGAAGGGCGAGATTCAATGCCGCGGCAATACGATCTTGCCACATTTCGGCCGCGAGCCGTTTGACACTTGGCACAAGAAAGGTTTCGATCGCCATTTCATTCAAACCGCGCGCAAACGCGACCCGGTTGTGCGCCGAGGCGCCGACGATCTACGAGCTGATGGACCAATACAAAACCAGCTGAATCGAATCGCCGGCTCGCCAACGTCTTGCTCGGCGGCGCCGAGTTTGGCCGCTTTATGCTGGTCGCTCCGGGAACGCCGCCGGACCGAGTAAAGATGCTCCGGGAAGCTTACGCCAGGTCGATGAAGGACCCCGAGCTGATCGCCGAAGCCAAGAAGGGGCGTATGGATATGGATCCTTCAACGCGGCGAGGAGCTGCAAGCGCTGCTGCAAGAGATCATGGACCAGCCACCCGATGTCATCGAGCGAATGAAAAAAATCCTATCGGAGTGACAATGATCGTTAGGTTTCAAAGTTCGAAAGAAGCTCTGGGAGGATGAAACGATGAGGCTCAGACTTGTCTGCTGTTGTTGGCCGTCAACTTATCGTGGCTGCTCCGTCCCACGGCCAAACTCCCTACTTCCAGGGAAAGACCGTGACCATCGTCGTCGGCACCGTCGCCGGCGATCTTTACGATCTCTACGCCCGCGCCATCGCGCTGTTTATGGGCAAGTACTTGCCGGGCAATCCCAACATCATCGTGCAAAACATGCCGGGCGCGGGCCATATGATCGCGGCCAATTATGTCTACAACGTCGCCAAGCCGGATGGTTTGACGATGGGAGCGATCAACGCGGGACTTTATTTCGAGCAGCTGATCGGACGGGCCGAAGTCAAGTTCGACTGGACGAAGTACAATTGGATCGGCAACGCGACCAAGTCGCCGCAGGTGCTCTACATGCGCGCGGACACGCCGTTCAAAACCATCGAAGACGTGCGCAACGCCAAAGAGCCGCCGAAATGCGGCACCACGGGCATGAGTAACATGGGCTACTTCGTGCCGAAACTGTTGGAAGAAACCGTCGGCGCGAAATTCAACGTCGTTGCCGGCTACCAGGGCGGTAACGAGATCGATCTCGGCGTGGAGCGGGGCGAGATCCAGTGCCGGTCGCTCAGCACCGAGGCGTATTTTTCGCGCGAGCCATTT
>CAWJZV010000033.1:0-133484 GCA_963847445.1 uncultured delta proteobacterium
ACGCCTCCTTTTGTTTATGGAGAATCTACCTTTCTGTATCGCAGGATCACTACTGCAATCAATGGCTATTGCAGTGAATTCGAAACAGCTTGACTGGAGAACGGCTAAAAGCGTATCTTGCGCAAGTTTACGAGTCGAGCTTCCGCAATACATTTGCCATTCACCAAGACCGTCGTGAAAAAGGAGAAACAGTCCATGTCCAAGCATCAGCGCATCGTCAGCAATCTCTTATTCTTGTTTGTCGTGTTTCTAACAATTCAGGCGTGCGACAAGAAAGAAGAAGCTAAAACAACCGCTCCTGCTCCTGCGGCTACTCCAGCACCTGCAGCTCAAGCGCCGCAATCTGTTTCGGCGCCCACTCCTGCATCGGCGCCAGCTCCTGAAGCTGCGCCATCGGCCGCGCCCGCGCCTCAGCCCGCGCCGGCGAAAGCCGCGCTCGCGACCTCCGACGGCGAGACCCCTGGAGCGCGCGTCGAGGTTCAGGAGCTCAGGCGTGTCAGCGGCGGGACCGTGATGCTCAGGTTCATGATGATCAATGACGCAGATAAGACCCTCAACGTCGGTTATGCCTATGGCGCAGGTTCAACTAGCGATATCGGTACCGTCGGCGGCGTGCATCTCATCGAGCCCGTCGGCAAGAAAAAATACCTGGTCGTCCGTGACAGCGAAAACAAGTGCGACTGCAGTAGAGGCGTCAAAGACATTGCTGCCAAATCGCGTGCAAATCTCTGGGCGAGGTTTCCCGCGCCGCCTGATAACGTCGAGAAGATCGGTGTCGTGATTCCTCACTTCTCGCCGATGGACGATGTGCCTCTCAGCCGTTGACGACGAGGACCATGATGATTCTACTACCGGTTTACGTTGTATTGATCGTGGTCGGCATACTTTCCCAGAACGGGTGGGCGGCGGAAGAGCCTCCTCCCGTTGCCAATCCTAAGATCCAGATTTTGGACCTGATCTTTAAAGTAGAAAATCTGGCTGGCAAGATTCAGGATTTGCAAATCAAGGAGACTGACCTCGAGATTCGCATCGAGCTGGCCGCGGACGTGCTCTTCGATTTCGACAAAGCGGACATCCGATCCGATGCGCAGAACGCATTAAAGCAGGCCGCCGACATCGTCAGAGACAAGGCCAAGGGCACGGTGCGGGTCGAAGGGCATACCGATGGCAAAGGTTCGGAGTCATACAACCAGAAACTTTCCGAGCGGCGCGCGAACTCGGTCAAGGACTGGTTCGTCAAAAAAGAGGGCCTGAAAAACGTCAAGTTCAGCACGCGGGGCTTCGGTGCCAAGAACCCCGTCGCGCCCAACACGAAGCCCGACGGCTCGGACGATCCCGAAGGCCGTCAAAAAAATCGCCGCGTGGAGATTGTTATAAGTAAGAAGTGAATCTCAGCTCCAGGTTCAGCGCTGGTCCGAAAATCATTCTTTGAAGCATGGCCTTATCATTTCTAATTGATGAGGCAGACTTTTTTGTTACTCGCAGCCTCACACGCTTTTTTACCTTAGCTGTCGAAAGGAGTCTTCTGCCGTGAAGAGAATGAAGTGGTTGGCTCACGCCTTCGCCCTGGCGCTCGCGGCGGTGGCGCTGTTTGCCGGTCACGTCCCCGCCTCATTAGCCCAACAGAGGCAGCAGTTTCCGCCGAGCTCGCGCAAACCCGCGTGCGGCTGCTACGTCTGCGGTAAGCTCCTTGCCGTGACGTTCGAGGACAAGGACTGTTACGGCATCCTTGCCGCCGACGCGTGTGGGGAGAGTTTAGCGAATATGCCAAAAGCGAAGCGCGAGAGCTTCTGCCAGGAGGTCAAGGCGCGGGTCGGGTTCACCTCCTTTAAAGACTCCTGCCCTGTCTACGCGCCGTACTGTGGGTCGGAGAAAACTGCGGCGCAGGGCCCGGCGAGCGGCGGCGCTGCTTCGCTGCCGACCGACCCCGACCACGATGGGCTCGCGGATGGTTTCGGTGGCCCGCCGCCGGGGCCACCGACAGGCCAGCTCTCGCCGCCGCGCCTCGTTCATCTCATCATGGGGGTACCCGGCGGCGGCAAGCCGGTCACCGCGTTTACGGTTTTTCTCGATGGTGCCGCGTGCCTGCTTCCGCTCGCTGCCAACAATCAGCCGTCCGAGCCGGCAGCGGCGAAACACGTCGTGCGCGGCCGGATCATGCACGGCGACGGCCGCGTTCGGATCGAGGCCGAAGCGAGCGCGCTTGCGGGCGGCGCGAAGCTCGGGCCGGTCACCGGCGAGGCGAAGGGCAAGGACGCCGCCGCCGTCACCAAGGCCACACGCGTCGTGACGGAGAAAATAAAGCTCGTTTGTGCGCGGTAACGCGGCCCGCGTCTGGAATCAGCGCCCCAAGCGCCGTCAGGTTCGAGCCTGTCGCAGCGTCAGCGAATAGTTAGTGGTGCCCGAGGTCTGCCCGGCTTCGAACGTGTGTTCGCCATCCGATTTCAACCTGCCGTCCGGCTCGCTGCGGAGATCGCGAAACGCGTCCCCAAACATGGGAGCTTCAAAGACCGTCCGAAGTTGGGGCGGCGGATCGAAATCGGACAGCCGCATGATCGAGCAGAAACTCGACACGCCCTGAATCAAGTCGAAAGAAACCAGGAGGGGAATTGAGACTCTGGGGCAAAGTGGCATGCGGCATGATGTACGTAATCGCCGCGATATTACTCATTGTCTCCGTTGTCGTGCCGGAGGCACGGCGGGAGTCTATCGCGGTTGCAGCAATCTCGATTGCGATCGCGCTATTCGGAATTCCCGCGCTCGTGAAAGTTTTTTCGTCCTTCACCGGCGACGAGGATATCCTCACCAACGGCGTCTTGGGCTCAGCCACCATTACATCTTTAGAGCCTACCGGCTGGCGCTATAACCGACAGTACCCGATTGTAAAATTTAACCTGAACGTTGACGCGGGCGTGCGCGTCCGCGGCCTCAGCTATGATGATAGCCGGTCGTTGGTCTTATGTTCGGGGCGCGAAACCCTTGGCAACTCCTATCGCGACTCATACGGGGCGACATTGCGTTTCGTCAATGGCGACGGCTGGTTCACCGCGAATTTAGTCCTTGTCGGCGTCGTTGCGGCGATTTTTTTGGTTTTATAGCAGTTACATTTCAGCCACCGCAAACTTCCCGCAGCAAAACTGCCACGCCCTGGTTTGTCGCTCGATCAACTTCGTACGTTGTGGGCCTGCGAGCGTGTGCGGCGGCAATTTGCGTACGCGGTGGCCCGCTATCAAAGCGAGACAGGAGTGGCACGCGTTCGTGCGGCGGTATTGGCTGCAAATCTCGACGGGGCTCTCGTCAACTGCAGCAGTGGTGGCGCGAGACATCAAAGCCGAGTAAAATTTCTGTGTAGGGCCTGGAGGATAATATGAAACATCCGATTTTAGATCGCCTACCGAACAAAAAGCTTTTTATTCCTGTCGTAGCTGCGGCGTTCGCCCTGGTATCGATTGGTTTATTGACGTTTCCGACGTCCAGCTCGGGCCAGCACGCTGGCTGGAGCGGCTCCGCCGGAATGAAGAGCGGCTGTGTAGGATGGAATTGCGACGGAAAAAATCCGTGCACGGGAATGGGTTGCAGCGACAGCCCGTCTACTAAAGTACCGAAACCTGCGAAAACGGGTTCCACGTCGACAGACTCGGGGAAAACCAAACCGAGCAAGAACTCGAAGTCTTCTAACGACTCGACGCACGGGCCGTCGCAGTTCCCAAAACAACCATCGCAGTTTCCCCACCAGCAACCGTCACAATTCCCACCATCGCAGTTTCCATATCAGGGGCCCTCGCAGTTCCCAAAACAAGGATCATTGCCAGACGGGCAGGTTCCACAAGAACCATCACAGTTTCCCAAGCTTGAGGGGCAAAAATCGTCAAGCGAGCAGAAAACGCCTTACGGCGCAAACAAGCCAAAGTGAACCGTAATTAAGGCTTTTCGTCATGAAACTCTGGGGCAAAGTGGCAAGCGGCATCATGTACGTAATCGCCGCGATATTCCTCATTGTCGCCGTTGTCGTGCCGGAGGCACGACGGGAGTCTATCGCGGTGGCGGCAATCTCGATTGCGGTCGCGCTATTCGGAATTCCCGCGCTCGTGAAAGTTTTTTCGTCCTTCACCGGCGACGAGGATATCCTCACCAACGGCGTCTTGGGCTCAGCCACCATTACATCTTTAGAGCCTACCGGCTGGCGCTATAACCGACAGTACCCGATTGTAAAATTTAACCTGAACGTTGACGCGGGCGGCGCGGCTTATCAGGTCGAAATCAAGCAAGCCGTCGATCCGGAATTGCTCGAGCGACTCGCCTCGGGGGTCGTTGTCGTGGTACGAGTCGATCGGCAGGACCACAAAAGAGTTGTCATCGATTGGCGCGAGCCGAGTCGCGGTGGCACTCAACCAGCTAAAGACGCATCCGCGCAATCAACCGAACTGCGAGCAAAAAACTCCCTCTGGCCTTTTCTCCGCTGGGGCTTCCTTATCTTCGGTCTGATATTTTTCCGGCTCAGCTGCGAAGAAGGCGCATTCAAAAAGGGCGGAGTGACAACTCAAGCGGTTGTCCTGCAGAAAACCTACACGCGGGAAACCCAGTCCACGTCGGGAAGTCGCAGCACCCCCTCGCGGCGCTCGGTGAGCTACAAGTTTACGACGCGGGATGGGCGGACGGTCGAAGGCAGATACGATGTCCTGCCCCAAACCTGGGAGAAACTCAAGGAAGGTGAGCCGGTGGTCATAGAATACCTGCCGGATTCGCCGAGCACCAGCCGAATTCCGGATCAGCGCGCGAGCTTCGGGATCTGGAGAATCATGGCGCTGGTGCTGTTGGTGTCGAGCACCGTCCTTTTCATAATGGGCTGGCGCCAGAAACGGGCTCGAGCGAAATGACCATTTCACCCCTATCGTTATCTTCCGCGCCGCGAGGAAATGGATTCTACGCATGCACGTGACACAACGAGACCCGGACACGCTCATCGTCGAAGAGGGCGCCGGCACGGCGATCTTCTTGGGATCGATCTGCCTGGGCGTCGGCGCGATTGCCGTCATTATCGGATGGACCAGCGAAAAATGGCTGTTTGTGATCGTAGGCACTATTTTCGCGCTCTTCGGGTTCAAGATTTTCCTGTTCGGTCGGACGAGAATGCATCGATTCGAGCGCTGGCGCGGCATGCTTGCGATAGACTCGAAGGGGCTGTTGCGATCGGACCGGCGCGAGTTGCCGCTCGATCGCATCGCGGACGTCGTCCTCGAAGAGATCCGCGGGCGCGGCGGCCCGAGTTATTATATTTACTACGTGACGGCGGACGGAGAGCGTATCAAGTGGAGCGACTACTACCACGGATCGAAGGAGAATACGCTCGAATGCTTCCAGGCGGCCCGCGAATTCCTGGGAATCGCCAATGCGCCGGCCGCCGTCGACAATGAGCCCACGCGCGGCTAGCCGAGTGTTTTATGCCCGAATCGTCGCTTGACAGTAAAAAGTTCACGGCCTACCGTCCGCCAAATGAACCAACTATTCCAATAAAATGTTTTTTCGACCCAAGACTCCATCGCTCCATTACGCCAATTTCGTGCTCGTGCTCGTGACTTGCTTGCTCAGCGCGGCAATTGCATCGGCTCAACCGCTCACTGTCATCCCGAGGGGATACGAAGGATCTCAGAAAGATTTCTCTCTTCGTTCGAAATGACAACGTACGAACTTTGCGTGCTTTGCGCGAGATATTCCGAGCTTCGCTTGCGGCGTGCCCGCGCTTGGCCGATCCCCTTGACACCAAACGAAGTCGCAGCCTAACCTCGCCGCATTCCGATTCGATAGCGACCAGAAAGGAATTTCCATCATGCAAAATCCCAAAGTCACCAAAGTAATCGATGCCGACGGCCATATTTACGAGAACCACGAGGAAATAGAAGAATACTTCGAGGGCAAATACCGCGGCATGCGCCGGGCGCGCGCCTATCCGCTGTTTCCTTCCCTCGACGGCTGGCCGCGCGGCCTCGGCGCCGGACGTCCAGATAAAGTCACGGAGACCAAACCGGAAGATGTCATCAAGTTCGTCGACAACATGGGGTTGGAAAGCACCGTGCTCTATCCAACCGCGGCGCTCGCCATCGGCTTGGTGCAAGAGCCGGCTTGGGCCTGCGCGGTTTCGCGGGCCTATAACAATTGGTTCCACCACCGCTACATCAAAAAAGACTCGCGCCTGAAAGGCGTCGCCGTGCTGCCGATTCAAGATCCGCAGAAAGCGGCCGAAGAGCTGCGCTACGCCGTCGAGAAGCTCGACATGGTCGGCGCCTTTCTGCCGTCGGCATTGGTCATGAGCAAAGCCTTCGGCCATGCCGACTTTGCGCCGATCTTTCGCGAGGCCGAGCAACTCGGCGTCCCTCTGGGCGTCCATGGCGCGCCGAGCCGCGGCTTCGGTTTCGACTTTTTCGAAGACCAGGGCCAAGTCCACGCCCTCGAACATCCGTTCCCGCTGATGATTCAGTTCACCAGCATCATTTGCGACGGCGTGTTGGAAAGATTTCCCAAGCTTAAAATCGCCTTCCTCGAAGCCGGCTGCGGCTGGCTGCCCTACATGATGGATCGCCTGGATTATGAATACGAAACCCGCGGCGCCCGCTCGTTTCCCAACATGAAAAAGAAACCTAGCGACTACGTCAAAGACTGTCCTGTGTACGTCAGCTGCGAACCGGAAGAACATTCCCTTGCCTATGTGTCGCAAGTCATCGGCGCCGACCGCATCATGTTTCCCTCCGATTATCCCCACGAACGAGTCTACGGTGAGTTTTTGAAAGACATCCCCGAACTGCTCAAGCGCCCAGAGTTATCCGATGACGCCAAACAAAAAATCCTTTACGACAACGCCAAAGAGTTTTACCGGATCTGATCCCTCTTACTTCCTCTCCCTCTGGGAGAGGACAGAGGTGAGGGCTAGGGTGAGGGTATGTCGTAGGGGCGACCGGCGGTCGCCTTCACCTTATCCCAGAGGGAAAGGAAGCAGAAACGGGAAAACATATGCACAAAACAATCACGCGGCGAGCTTTTTGCTCGATGCTCTTGGCTCTTCCCTTTCCTGCTCAGGCGCAGCAGCCGAAGAAAGTCCCGCTGATAGGGTATCTATCAAATGGCGATGCAGGGGGACTTCTTGATCCAGGCGGCCAAGAATGCAACCAAGACGATTCCCATCGTTATGATGGGCGCCGGGACGGGCAAGGCTTTCAATTAGACCTACCGCGACAGGATCGGACCCAGCGGGCTGGGAGATATTCTTTTAGCTCGATTACACTGGGCGGACTGGCCGGCTCGTAGAGAACCGCGACACGGGCAAGTTTGGCAACGGCTTCTTTGAACAGCTCCAGCCGCTTCCCGCCTAAGCTTCGCCGAAAGAAAGCGCATCGTCGAGCTTGCCGGCAAATACCGGTTGCCGGCTATTTACCCACAGAAGGAGTTTGTCGATGACGGCGGTCTCATGTCCTACGGGTTTGACTCCACTGATTTGTACCAGCGCGCCGCCCACTACGTAGACAAGATCTTGAAAGGCACCAAGCCGGCTGATTTGCCGGTACAGCAGGCGACCAAGTTTGAGTTTGTCATCAACTTGAAAGCGGCGAAGCAGATCGGACTGACACTCTCGCCGGAGTTTCTCTCGCGGGCGAATCGGGTCATTAAGTGACAGCGGTCGAGTGTCGGGGCTCGGCTGTTTTCGAGGTGGGCATTAAAGCGGCTTTAACGAGGCGTTACAGCCGCGAAGAGGTCTTGGTTTTTCGCTCTTTCACCCGTCTATGCTGAGGTTTAACTTGAGCGCTTTGCTTGGCCGACGAGCGAATGACTATTTGCCCGGTCGAAACGATCACTTCCAGGCGCTTAGCCATATGGCGAAAATATTCCGTCGGAAGAAACAGTCCCTTAGAAGTAATTCTTATGCCGTCTTTCGTTTCCATGGGCGTATCGATGTCGGATTGGCCACTTCGATCTTTTTTACGCGCCCTAATGCGCCGCGTTCCATCACGAGTGGGGTCGAGTCCTCTTGCAGGTCGAGATCGGTCAAATCATGGGTGGACCAAAACTCATCCTCCTGTTCCCAAGAGTCAAATTTAGGGATGGCCCGCAATTTTTTTCCCATACTGCTTTCTCTCCTTGGCTGTCATGTCCATGGCAGTCACCAAAAAATAGCGCCCGTTTCCATGGAACTGCAAAACGATTTTGAGGAGCCGGTCGGTGAGCGTCGCACCCATGACGACGACTCTAACGGGGTCCTGCTTATGCCGCAACCGGATCGCCCGACGATGCGTCAGTGCTTCCTCTATTTCAAACCGCGTGACTCGATGCTTTGCCCATACTTTCTCTTCAATGAAGGCTTTAACAATGAGTTTGCTGAGCCACAAGTTATTTATATATTAAAAGCAATGGACCAAGAAAACAATCTGCGGTCAACGGCGAAGCAGATCGGCGTGACGATTGCGCCGGAGGTGTTGGCGCGGGCGACTAAGCTGATCAAATGACAGAAGTTTGTAGGGGCAGGCCCCGTGCCTGCCCTCGGCGCAATTTTACTGTTCGGACGGGCAACCAAGGGGGGTTGCCCCTACATCGATAAATGATAAGAGGTGCAGATCATTATGAAGCAATCCTTATTCATCTCGCTACTACTGCTTTTCACGAACGTTGCCTTCGCCCAGGACGCCAAGCTCATCGAGGCGGCAAAGAAAGACGGCAAGCTGATCGTCTATGGCACCATGCAATCGGATATCTTCGAGCTGCTGCAAAAATCGTTTCACAAGAAAACCGGCATCGCCATCGACTACTGGCGCACTTCGGCGACCAAAGTAATGGACCGCGCGCTCAGCGAAGCGCGCGCCGGCAAGGCGCTCTTCGATCTGGTCATGTCGACGGAAGACACGCACCGGATCATGCTCAAGGAAGGCATCCTGGCGAAATATGAATCGCCGATGATCAAAGACTTTCCCAAAGAAGCGATCGACCCGCAGTTGGGACCGCGGGCGCGCAATCACATCGTCGGCGTCATGTACAACAAGAATGTCATCAAGCCCGCCGACGCGCCGAAAACTTTAGAAGATCTAGTCAAGCCGCAATACCGCGGCAAACTCGTCATGGCCGACCCGACGCTGCACACCACGACAGCGCAGTGGCTGGCGAATCTTGCATAAACTTATGGGCAAAGACAAAGCGGATAAGTTCATCCGCGACCTGGCCGCGATGAAGCCGGTGCTGGTGGAATCCTTCGCTCCCTCCGCCGACCGCGTCACCACCGGCGAGACGCCCATCGGCATAACTTACGTTTATTATGTTTTCTTGAACGGCCAGAAAGGCGCGCCGGTCGACTACGTCCGCGGCGACTACCGGCTCTTGGGCGACGCCAGCTACATGTCGATCTTCCACAAGGCGCCCCATCCGAGCGCAGCCAAAGCTTTCATCGACTTTTTCCTCGACGACGAGAGCATGAACATCATGGCCAAGGCCGGCGAGTTCGTTAACCGCAAAGGCGTCTACCCGCCGGTGCCCGACGCCGACAAGATCAAGTTCGTCGAGATGGACGATCTCGGCGAGTCTTTCTACGCCGAGAAACGCAAAGAGTTCCAGAAGCTATTTCGCTAATATGTATGATGATCCGACCCAGCACCCGATTACTCCAACACTCTAATTTCGTGTTCGTCTTCGTGCTCGTGCTCGTGACTTTGATTGCGAATGTCAGTGAATTACGCGCGCAAGCCCTGATCAAAGTCCCCTTCCCCTACTCGCCGATCAACGCCAACAGTTTGCCCTGGATGATCGCCAAAGACGCCAAGCTCTTCGAGAAACATGGCCTCGATGTCGACTTGGTCTACTTCGGCGCCTCATCGTTGATCCTTCAGACCATGCTCTCGGGCTCGGCCAACTACGCTGGCTTTGCCGGTCCGGCGATCATTTCCAACGTCCTCAAAGGCGGCGATGTCATCACCGTGGCGGCGTTGACGCCGATGAACATTCCGCTGATTACCAAAGCCTCGATCGATAAGGCCGGAAGAACTGCGCGGCAAGAAGATCGGCATCAGCCGCTTGGGAACGGTGCCGCATTTCGCCATTCAATTGATTTTAGAACGTTTCACCATCAAAGACGCGACCATCCTTCAAATGGGCGGCCAGCCGGAAGCGGCAACTGCATTGCGCAAAGGTATCGTCGACGCCGCCATGGTGTCGGCGCCGACTTCGTTTCAGCTGGTTAAAGAAGGGTTTCGTGAACTGGTCGGCGCGCTGGAATACAACAGGCTCGGCATCAAGTTTGTTTCCCAAGGCGTTGCCGCGCGGCGCAGCTACGCCGCCAAGAATCGCGACATGACCATCCGGCTGATCAAAGGCACCATGGAAGCGATTAAAGTCATGTCGACCCAGGATATTCTGGCGAAAAAGATTCTTGCCAAATACACCCGCCAAACCGACCCCGAATTGCTCGATCGTACCTACAAGCAAGCCCTGGAAATCGTCAACCGCGATCCGGCGACCCCGCGCGAAGCGCTCGCATCGACCGCCAGGCTGATGGCCGATCTCGGCCTTGCCGACCGCGCCGCGGTTACCAACACGCCGGTGGAATCGTTCTACGACAATAGTTATGTCGACGAGATCAAACAGTCGGGCTTTTTGAAAGAGCTGTGGAGGTAGCGATGATGCAGCGCTGGCGCCTACTGCTGGGTGTTGTTTTAATATCGGTCCTATTCGCCGGATCGTTCGCGTTTGCCGCTGACGCTCCAGCGCGCACCAAGATCCGCATCGCCACCGCCGCGCCGTCGCTCAGCTACTTTCCGATCTACGCCGCGGTGCAGAAAGGCTTCTTTGCCCGGCGCGGCTTCGACGTCGAGATGATTCAAATGGCCGCTAGTTTAACCGCGGCGGCGCTGCTCAATCGCGCGGTGGACTACACGATCATTCCCAGCACCATCGCCACCGCCGCCGCCCGCGGCGCAGCGGCGAAAGTCATCATGTTTGCCTCGGTGAAGCTGCAACATACCCTGGTGGTGCGCGCCGATATCAATGCGGTAACGGAATTGGCGGGAAGAAAATCGCCGGCAGCGGCTTCGGCAATCTGGTCGCCTATGAAATCCAGTTTCTCATCGAGCGCTACAAGCTCGGTCCCAAGACCACCATCATCAACGCGCCCTCCTCCATCGACCGCTTGATCGCCGTGCAGAAAGGCCTTGCCGAAGCCGCCATCATCGCCGCTCCGGCCGATATCAAAGGCGAAGAGATGGGGCTCAAGCGCTTGATTCAGATGGGCACGCTGCTGCAAATTCCCCAGGCCGGCCTCGCCGCCACCGACGAAAAAATCAAAACCAACCGCGGCGAAGTCATCGAAGTGCTCAAAGCCGCCATCGACGGTTTGGAATACACGGCGAATCAGCGGGAAGATGCCACCGCATTGATCGGCAAATGGATGGCGCTCACGCCAACTCAAGCAGCCAAAGCGTACGATAGCGTCAAAGACACCTACTCCCGCGACGGCGTGCCAACGCTCGAACAAAGTAAAGCCTACATCGCCATGCTCGCCGCCACCGCAGGCCTGAGCGCCGACCTGCCGGCGGCGACGATCTTCGATTTTTCGCTGTCCGCCGCCGCGGCCAAAGAACTGGCGGCAAAAAAATGATCTCGGGTAGGAGTAAAGGGACATTTACTCCTTACTCTAAATACGCCTCACTGTTCAGGAATTCCCCGCGGAATGTTACGATGTTGAGATTCGCAGCAATTCCACGGAGACTTTCTTGTCCAAAGCATTCGGTCTCGACTTCGGCACTACCAACAGCGCTCTGGCCCTCGCCCACGCCGACCACGCCGTGGAGCTCGCGCGATTTGGCGCCGGCTCGACCTTTCGTTCGATCCTATATTTTGAGCAAGACGAGGCCTCGAAGAGCGGCAAGCTGCGCGTGGTCGCCGGGCCGGACGCGATCCAAGGCGTATTTGAATGCGCGCATGCCGGGACGGTTGATTCAATCGACCAAGTCTTATCTCGCCAGCCGGTTATTCAGCCGGACGCAGATATTCAATCAAACTTTTTCCCTGGAAGAATTGATCGGCACCTTGTTGCGCTATCTGCGCAAATCCGCCGAAGCCCAATTCGGCGATCTCGGCGGCAAGCTGGTGGTCGGCCGCCCGGTTCACTTCAGTGGCACGAAAGATCCAAAGGACGACGACTTCGCGGTTGCGCGCTTGCGCAAAGCGTTTGCCAACGCCGGCTTCGACGAGGTCCACTTCTTACCTGAGCCGGTCGCCGCCGCCTACAAGTACCGCCAGCAGCTCGACCATGACGAGCTCGTGCTGATCGCCGACTTCGGCGGCGGCACCAGCGATTTTTCCCTGGTCAAATTGCAGCCAGCGCAAGCTTCGACGAGCCGAATTGGCCGATCAAGTGATCGGCAACGATGGCGTCGGCATCGCCGGCGATACTTTTGACAGTAAACTTGTGCGCCATCTGGTGGCACCGATGTTGGGCTTGGGCAGCCAATACAAGACTGAGTTCGGCAAAGTCCTACCCGTGCCCAACTGGCTCTACGAGCATTTGGAACGCTGGCACTACCTGTCGTTTCTCAAGACCCGGAAAAACATGGAACTGCTCAAGCAGATTCGCTTCCAAGCCCTGGCGCCGGAAAAGCTCGACGCGCTGATCGAGCTGGTCGACCAGGATCTCGGCTACCGCCTGCACCAAGCGATCGAGGCGGTCAAATGCGGCTTATCGACACAGACGAGCAGCCGATTTCATTTCAAAGAAGCGGCCATCGATATCGAGAAATCCGTCGCACGCGGCGATTTCGAGCATTGGATCGGCGCCGAAGTGAGCGCGATCACAGCCTGTGTCGACAGACTGCTCGCCAATTGCAACGTCGCTGCCCATGAAATCGACGCGGTTTTCATGACTGGCGGCTCGTCGTTCGTACCGGCGATCCGAAGAATATTTGACAGCAAATTCCCCAAGGCCGCCATTCGCGCCGGCCAGGAGTTTACCTCGGTGGCCGAGGGGTTGGCGCTCCATGCCTTGGAGCATTCCTAACCACCTTTGAAATTCTATGATCTTTGCTCGCCACCGAATCGGCGCCGCGCCGCAAGTCGCAACCGCTGCGAAGCGGAATGGCAGCCCACGCGTTGACACGCCGAATCGCGATCGGCTACTGTCGATGCCAATGCAGCTCACAATTGGAGATCCGATGACGCGACTCAACCGCCGCCCAAGACCGACAAGTATGTCGACATGAGCTATCTCGCCGAAGCGCGCCGAACATTACAATAAAGTTCTGCGTGACCAGCGTTGGCGAACTCCCGATATCGATCACCAGATTCCCAGATTCAATGATTAATCCCTCACGCGCGCTTCGCGTCACCGTTTGCGCTCTGCTTGCACTCCAGTTTGTCCTGCCGCCGCAGACTCACGCACAGGCAGCGTCAAAAGCCATTGTCATGGCCTGGGACGGCACCGTGCCGTCATTCGTGAAAGAATTAATCCGCGAAGGTAAATTGCCCAACCTCGCCAAGCTCATCGCCGGCGGCAGCTTTGCCGACGATGTCATGGCCGGATATCCATCGAAGACCGCGCCGGGTTTCGCCTCGCTCATGACCGGTGCGCCGCCGCGGGTCACCGGCATCAGCGGCAATCGCGTGCCGCGCGCGCCGCGCGACCAGTTTACGATTCTCGATAGTCTCGCCGGCTTCGCCGGCGCGCCGCTGCGCGCCGAGCCGATCTGGGCCACCGCCCAGCGCGGCGGCAAGAAGTCGGTGGTTTCGCATATTCCGTCCTTCGCCGAGGAGAGGGCCGAGGACGTCGTACGATTCTCCGGCTACAATCTGATCGCCGGACGCGACGGTATCGTCACCCGGCGCGCGGTTAAGAGCGAGAGCAGCACACCTTGGCAAGATCCGCCGGCGAGCGACGCGCCGCCCATCGAATTTGAATTTACCGTCGGCGAATCCCAGCTTATCGGCCTGCTGATCGACGATCCCGCCGACCCTCAAGATCGGTTACGACACCGCCGTGATCGCCGCCAGCCGCGATAACCGCGAGATCAAAACCAGACTGAAGCCGGCGCCGCCAAGCCCCGGCAGCGAACTTTTCTGGTCCAGCCCCATCGCGGTCAAAGGCACGGGCAGCGTTGACGCGAGAGTTTATTTGCGTCTGTTCGATCTCAAAGCGGACGGCAGCGACTTTTTTCTCTACTACACCCGGCCGAGCCGCGATCTTGAGTTTAAAAAAGACAGCCGAGACCAGCGCCACCGTGCGCACCTTCATCGGCAACGGCGCCAGCATCCTCTATCAAAACGGCGCCCTCGGCCGGACCATCGCCAACGGCGGCAGCGGCGGCGCCGAGGCGCGCTATCTGGAGACCATCATGTTCGCGCAGCACCAGTTGATGGAAACCAACCGCTGGGCGATTGAGAATTTACCCTGGGATCTGTTTCTCGCCTACACGCCGTTCCCCGACGAGGCCGAGCATGCCTGGCGCGGCCATCTCGACACCACGCTGCCGACCTATCGTCCGGAGATCGCCGACAAGCTCCGGCCTTTTCTCGAACAGGTCTACCGCTCCAGCGACGAGCATCTTGGCCTGTTGTTATCCAAGCGGCCTGACGACGCCTTATTTGCGTTCATCTCCGACCATGGCGTCCAAGGCATCCACAAGCGCGTCGCGCTCAATCTTTGGCTGCAACAAAACGGCTTTCTCGCGCTCGACGGACAGAACCGCGTCGATCTCACGAAAACCAAAGTGCTCTACCCGGCGGTCAACAACGGCTACTTGCTGGTTAACTCGAACGACCGCAAGGGCGGCATCGTCCGCAGCGACGAACGGAATGAGCTAATCCGCAAGTTGCGCGAATCTCTAAACTCGTTGCGCGACGGTGATCTTCAAGTGATCGTGTCGATCATCGATGCGGAAACCGAAGGAGAAACAAAAGGCATCGGTGGCGAGGTCGGCGGCGATCTTTACATCGAACTAGCCGCCGGCTATGACTTCGACCCGCGCCTGAGCGGCGGTCAAGTAATCGCCAATACCGAGCCCTACGGCAACCATGGCGCCAATCACGAGCAGCCATCCATGCGCACACTTATGGTGCTTAACGGTCCCGGCATTCGCGCCGGACAGAAACTTTCCAACGTGCGGATTATCGACTTCGCTCCCACCCTCGCCTGGCTGCTCGGTCTGTCCCAGCCCAAAGACGCCACGGGAAAAGTGCTTTACGAAGCCTTCACCGAACCGCGGCACTGAAAGGAATAGGAGCTAGCCGCACAGGGGCGAGCGCGGCAGAGCGGCAACGAGTCGAAAGAGATACCATCGGCCGCAAAGAACGCAAGGGTTCGGGCAGATTCGGGAATTCAAACTCGATCTTCGTACTGCTGTGGTTTGAAACCCGGCTGCAAAATCTCGGGGAGATCTGGCAGCATCGGAAGAGGGACCGACTCTCGCGCAAGCTGCGCACAACACTCGAAGTTCTAAAGGATAAAATGGATTCCAACGGTCTGGGATAATCTTAATCTCCGACCATTGCGAGCTTAGCGCCTTTGCGGGAGATATTCCGAGTTTCGGTTGCGGCTGTGCCGCGCTAGGTCCTTCGTGGTGAAAACTGTTCTCGTCGAATTACTGATATGCACCAACAAACTCAGCTGATCTATCGGAAGGAGTTGCGCTCATGACCGTTAAATCATCCTGGGAACCGCCGGCGGTAGTTTCCTTCGACGAAGTTCTCAAACTCAACGACGAAGTCACGGCCAAAGCCGATGCCGCCCATCGACATCAGCGAAGATATTTTTCGCATTCATGAACTGGCCATGGACTGGGACATCGGCGTGGTGCGCTACGAGCCGAGTGACAAGAGCCGCATCCCCACCGGACCCGATGGCAAGAAGGTCGGCATCTTCCTCCTCCACGGCGGCGTTTCCGACTTCAAATCGGTGCAACGGATCGCCAAACTTTTACCGGAGAAGTTCGGCATCCCGGTGGCGACCATGACGTTTCCCGGCCGGTTTTACTTCCTTGACGCCAACCGTGACTGGCCCGGCGATGTCGAGAATACCGATGGTTCAGCACGCACGCCGCTGTGGACCAAGGAAACCAAGATCACCAAAGATCAGTACACCACGGTCCAAGACACGTCGAAACGTGAAGACTACGGCACGCTGGTTTCGCTGTCAGCAAAAGAAGGCACGGAGTTTTACCATCGCATGGCCGCCTGGCCGGTGGCGTTCGAGCAAGCGGTCATAGAATCCGCGCGCCGGCAATTTCCCGCGGGCGAATACTCGATCTATATTCACGGCCACTCCACCGGCGGCCCGTTCGCCATGATGGCCTCCCAGCGCGTGCCCAATATCGCCGGCCTGCTCGGCTGGGGCAGTTCGCCCTTCGGCTGGATGTATCCGATAGTCAGCGGCGACGACTGGAGTTTTCCGTTCAACCAATTGCGCCTGCGCACTTGGCGCGACACCGCGCGTTACATGTACGAGGGCATGAAGAACCAAGACATCGGCCTGCCGATGCTGATCGAGCTAACATTCGAACGCTGGGAGAGCGCCAAGAAGCGGCCCAACTTCAAAGCCGAAGACTTTATTCACAAGAATTCGACCCAGGCCCTCGAAGCCGCCGCCCGGGCCGCCGCAACTCGGCTCAAACTATCGCACCAAGACACCGCCGCCCTGGTCCAGCGTTATCTCGGCTACACCAGGGAACTGTCGGGCCCCGGCGTCAAACCGGTGCCGAACTTTCTGTCGATCCACGGCATCAACGACGACACCGTCACGCTCAAACGCTGCGAACGTTCACTGCCGCTGTTCGCCAATTTGAATCCCGCACCCAAAGTCCGCGCCGTCTCCCTCGGCGCCGGCGTTCACTCCTGGGGCTGGAGCGACGATAAGCTCCCGCAGGGCATCGTGCCGCCAGTGGCCAAGCTCTGGCACGACGCGATCATGAATGGATTCTTCCTCTAGTAGACGATCGAGATTCAAGCGAGGATACAAAGATGCTTTCACCACGAAGGCACGAAGAGCACGAAGTTCGGAATAATAGATTATCCGAACCCTTCGTGTCCTTCGTGACTTCGTGGTGAGACTGAATTAGTCGTCGACATTTTGAACGCGCTTGACCGATTTGAACGGTTTGAACAAATTCATTAGGCTTGATCCATGCCAGACACCAATCATCTGATACTCACCGCCGTCGGCCCGGACCGGGTCGGTCTCGTGGAAAAGATCGCCGCGTTCATCGCCCGCCATGATTGCAACATCGAGGACAGTAAGATGGCGGTATTCTGCGGCGAGTTCGCCGTCATCGTCTTGATCACCGGCGACGGCAATAAGCTGGTAAAAATCGGCCGCGATTATCGCGAGATCGAAAGCGAAACCGGCTTGACCATTTCGATCAAGACGCCGGCAATGCGCAGCACCGCCGAGTCGTTTCTGCCCTACAAACTCACCGCCTCGTGCATGGACCATCCGGGCATCGTTTATCAGATTAGTAACGTGCTGAGCGGCATGGGCGTGAATATCGAATCGATGGAAACCAAAACCTACGCCGCGCCGATCAGCGGCACTCCGATCTTCCAACTTGAAGCCGACCTGGCCGTACCGACGCGAACCAACATCGCCGAGCTGCGCGAGCGTTTCGGCGAGATCCAGCGGCAGGAGAATATCGATATCGATCTGACGGCGGCGAAAAATTAATAAAAGCCAGTTCCAATTGTTCCAAACGTTCCAGTGGTTCCAAACGGTTCGGAAAGCCGCAGATCGTTCGGCGTGTTGGAACGGTTGGAACCACTGGAACCGTTGGAACTATCCGGCGTACGGCTACCGCCTCAAGACGTCTTCTGCTTTCTACCCAGCCACAGGCTGTTGACCAGCCAAACAATTGAAATCGGCACGGCGACTAGCGAAACCCCGGTCATCGCCAAACCGAGCGCGCCCAAGCCGGCATAGGACCAGGCGCCCACCTGATCGCCCAAGCGATACACCACGGTATCGATGAAGCTCTTGGCCTTGTACTTATCCTCACGCGGCACGACGGTGAACAGCACCTCGCGGGTCGGCCGGGCGAAGGCGAAATTGCCGGCGCGGCGGATCACTTGAAAAGCCACCAGCGCCGCGATGGTCGGCGCCCAAGCCAGGGTGCCGAAACCGAAGACGCTGAGCAACGGCAGCAACGCTAAGGTAAGCGCTACACCGATGCGTTTGATGGTTCTCGCGGTAACGAACAACTGCGCCCCGAGAGTTAGAATATTTACCCAAAGATCGACACTGGCAAAAAACGCCGTGCGCGCGCCGCGGTCGGCGAAATATTTCCTGGCGATCTCGGCTTGCTGGAAATAAAGAAACGTCGAGGTGATCGCGAAGAGCAAAAGAAAAACACTGACGTTGATCAGATAGGGCGACTTGAGCGCGTGAGACAGGCCGCTCAGAACCGAACCGCCGATGAGCGACTCGTCGCTTTGACCGGCGGGCCGCTGGCTCACCGCCGAAGACAAGCGCGACAAACGACCAACGCAGAAGACCGCGACTTCCAGCAATACGGCGGAGCCAAACAAAAGATATGTCGCCGGCACCTGCTTGGCGAGGGCCGCGGTTAAGCTCGAACCAATAATACCGCCGAGGGTCGCGCCGGCGGCGATGAAGCCGAACAGCCGCTTGCTCTGCTCGGTGTCGAACACGTCGACCATCAGCGCCCAAAAAACCGAGACGACAAAGAGATTAAACATCGACGCCCAGATAAAGAACACTCGGCCGATCCAGATATTCTGTTCCCCCGACGCCATCTGAAGCAACACGATGAAGATCAAAAGATTGGCCGCGAAGAAGCGATAGGTAATCGCTATGAATTTGACCCGCGGCAGTTTCGCCACCAGCGCGGCGAAAGGCGGATTGACAGCGATCATGCCGATCAGCGTACCAGTGAAAAGCCATTGGAGATTTTCCACCCCGCCGGCCACGCCCATCTCGTCACGGATCGGCCGGAGAATATAATAGGAGACGAAAACTGAAATAATATAAAGCCATGACCAGCCGAGGGCGCGCAACTCAGCCGGCCGGACATCGATCACCCGCGATAGAAGCCGATGCACAGCGCCATTACTCGTCGATGCGCCCGAATCCGTCACTCCTCGCCCCTCACCACTCGCTCCCAACTTCCCCTAAACGTTATCGATGAACTGTTCCATGCGTTTGCGCATGGCCGCGTCCGGCAGGCGACCGCGCGCCGCGCCGAGATTGTCGACGACATACTCGGCGCGCGCCATGCCGGGCACGGCGCAGGTGATGGCGGGATGCGAGACGATATATTTCAAAAAGAACTGGGCCCAGGTCGCGCAGTCGAACTCGCCCGTCCACTCCGGCAATTTCTTGCCTTGCACGGCTTTGAACAGACCGGCCGCGGCCGAAGGGTAAGTTGATCATCACGCCCATGCCGCGGTCGGGCGCCAGCGGAATGATCCGCTCGCCGGCATCGCGGTTGTCGAGAGCGTAATCGACCTGAATGAAATCAAGGGTTTCTTTCTTCATCACCTGCTCGAATTCGCCGTATTGGTTATCGAACGACGTGGTGATGCCGACGTAGCGAATCCGCCCCGCCGCTTTCATCTCGCGCAGGGTTTTCAACTGCACGTCGGTGTCGCGCAGATTATGCACGGCGAGCAAATCGATCCGGTTAGTGCGCAGTTTCTTGAACGACTCTTCGATTTGTTTGATACCCTCATCGCGGCCGACGTTGCGCAGGCTCACCTTGGTGGCGAGAAACAGCGAGTCGCGGACTTTCAGACCATCGACCAATTCGCCGACGACGGCTTCCGCCGTGCCATAGGATGGCGAGCTGTCGATCACCTTCCCGCCCAGCGCTTGGAACTGGCGGATGGTTTCGCGCAGCGGCACTTTCTCGCTGTCGTTTTTAACATCTTCATAACGGCGCGCGGTACCGATGCCGATAATCGGCATCGCCTCGCCCGACGACGGGATCTTTTTCTGAATCAGCGGTTGGCTCTGCGCCGCCAGATACTCCGGCCGAAGTAGCAGCGAAGCGCCTAAGCCCAATCCAGCTTTGATGACGTTCCGACGACTTAAGTCCATAGCTTCTCCTTATCACTCGACAGCATGATGTAGCACCAGTCGTCAGACCCCGCAAGACAATGGCGCGCTGTTGGCGCTCAGGTTTTTTCTCTTGTGCTTGCCATCCGCCGGCATTACGATGCGCTCACTTCGCCATCGAGGAGATTGATTCAATGACAGCCATTAAATCGCTCGCCAGGTTTCGTGTTTGGTATGACCTTGTTGGTGGAATCCCAGCCGGTTATGAGTCAAACCCTCGACAAGATTCGCTTGGGTTATAGCGGCACGGGCATCAACAACTACGTTCTCGATATGGGCAAACGCACCGGCATCTTCAAAAAGAACGGCCTCGATATCGAAGTCGTTTACGTCAACAGCGGTTCGCTGCTCAGCCAGGCGCTTATCGCCGGCACCTTCGATGTATCCTTTTCGCAAGGCTCGGAGGCGATGGTGGCGAAGATACGCGGCGCCGACGTGCGCATCGCCGCCGTGGTCGCCAACCGCTTCAACCATGTCTATCTCGCCGCGCCGTCGATCACCTCGATCAAGCAACTGAAAGGCAAAAAGGTCGCGGTCAGCCGCTTCGGTTCCGGCTCCCACTTCCAGACCAACTTGGCGCTCAAAGAAGGCGGCCTCGATCCGGAAAAAGATGTCACCGTTCTGCAGATCGGCAACTCCGGCGCGCGCATCACGGCGATCCTGAGCGGCGTCGTCGACGGCACGATCATGGCGGCCGACTTCGTGCCGCGGGCCAAACGCGAAGGTTTCAACGTCCTCGCCGATCTCGCCGACACCAAGATCGAATACCCGTTCTTGTCGCTCAACTTCATCGGCAGCTATCTCGATCGTAACCAGAAGACTGGTCAAGGCGCTGATCAAAAGCATGTCCGAATCGATCCGCGCGCTGCAGAGCGACGCGACCACGGCGAAGAGCCGTGATCCGTTCGGCGCTGCGCACGGACGATGTCGAGACGGTCGACTACGCCCTCGCGCGTAGCGTCCAGGTGCTGGACCGCCGGCCGTTTCCAACGCCGGGCGGCATCCAGACGGTGCTCGACGAACTGGGCAAAGATGCCAAAACCAAAGCGTGGAAGTTCGACGACTTCGTCGATCTGCGCGCGCTGCGGGAACTGGAGAAGGAAGGATTTTTTAAATAGCCTAGGGCAAGACCGCACGCAACAGCACCAGCGGCGCGTCGCCTTCAGGCCCGCTGCCGCGGCTGCGTAGCAACGGGGGCGTCAATTGAGGTTGAGCTTGCCGGAGCCTATTCCACACTTTCTCGGTGGTGATGATGTAGCCGTCGCCGTCAGCGATCTGCACCACGGCGGAATCCACGGGCCGTTCGGCCACCTCAATCGCCCCGCCGCGATAGAACACCACGGCATCGCCATTGAAGCCGCCGGACAAAACCAACTTGTCCGAAGGTTGCACCAGACGGTTGACTTCAATCATGAAGTCCCGGTAGCTCTTGGTCTCGGCGATTTTCACTTCCACCAGGCCTCGGCTTAAAAACGCGAAAATAATCCATAGCGCCACCAACGAGCCGCTGGCCGCGATCATGCGGCCGCGCCAGAGGTAATAGCCGAACAGCGACCAGAGAGCGGCCCAGGCCAGCGCGACGGCATCGAATTTCCAACCCCAGCCGGCGATCTGATTGACGATGACGAGAAAATTAGCGCGGTCTTTGGGCTTGAGCAATTTTTCGATGGGGTCGAACAACCATGCTGGATCATGGGTCCATAAATCGCCCAGGGCGATTAATAGCAGGATCAAGGCCGTGATCGCAGCAACGCCGGAAATCAGCCGGAGAAACCAAGTTCGAACCACATCAAACCTCGCCTGGCGATGAACCCACACGGCCAAGAGCAGCGCCAACGCCGGATAGATCGGCAACAGATAAACCGCCCGTTTCCCCGACGACAGCGAGAAAAACAGCAGCATGACGCCGAACCAGGTTTGCAGAAACAGCAGATCATCGCCGTCAGAACTGCCGCGCTCTTTCACCCAATCCCAAAACATAAACGGATAGAACAATCCCCATGGCGCCGCGAGACTGAAGAGATAAGACAAATAATAATAAACTGGATGGCTGTGGCCGGAACCGCCAACAAAGCGGCGCAAATTTTCCGACAGCAGTTGGCGATCGACGAAACCCTCCCCGCCCCGGCTAATCGCCATGCCATACCAGCCGGCGACCAGAAGTACTGCGAGCAGCACGCCGGGATGAAAGGCGAATTTAAAAAACATTTTCCAATTACGTTTGAGCGCGAGGAAGACCGCGATCACCAACCCCGGCAAAACGATCCCCAACGGCCCTTTGGAAAGCGTCGCCAAACCAACCAGCAGGTACATCGCATAGGGCCACATGGGATGGCGCAGGAAACCGCGGTAGATAGCGTAGAACAGGATCAAACTCAGCGTGACGAAGAAACACAGAGTCATATCGACGCGCGCGTTGACCGCCTGGGTCTGATAGATCATCGTCGTCGCCAGGATCGCGCCGCCTAACAATCCGACCTGCGCACCGAAAAGCTTAGCGCCGAGCAGATAGAGAAAAATCACGCCGAGAGTCGCGTACAGCGCCGAGGGAAATCGGATGGTCGTTTCATCGAGCACCCCGGTAACCTGATAGGTCAGCGCCGCCGACCAATGAAACATCGGCGGCTTGGACGGAATCGCGGTGGCGCGCTTGAGCGGTAACAGCCACTCGCCGCGTTGGACAATATCCTGCACGGCCAAAGCCTCGCGCGGCTCGCCTTTGTCGAACATCGGCGTGCTGCCTAGATAAGGAAAGTAAAGGACGCCGCAGAGCGCCACCAGCAAAAACACATGAAGCCAACAAGTCCGCTTGGGTCCGGTTCATAGAAGTGTTCGACTGCCCGCTCGGTGTCGGCATCAATTGTCTCCTTTATCAGCGACGAAAGAAGTCCGATTCTGACGAATTTCACCGTCATAGAAACGACTTACATCAAGTACACTGACGAGCGCAAACTTGCCGCAATCCAATGAGGTGTTATGTTTCTTGGGGGGGCCAGCTAGTTCAAGGTAGACATCACGCGCGTGCAATTGACCGTGCGTGACATCGATCAGGTATCGCAATAATCATCTGTATTGGTTGCGGTGGTGAGATGGCCCCCGAGTCCTACGACCGACCATTGGCGAGTAGAGGATACCTGTAACCATCTTGCGAACAAACCTTTTGCCTCAGTGAGATTTCCGTAGAAACTCATCGAGTTTGTTGAGCAGCGAGCTCACAGTTCTCTCTTTCCCGGCGACGATCGACCTTTTATGATTTCTCGGATCGGGTCGAGTCCTTGAATAACCGGTGGCTGCGCTTGAGCTTGAGCAAGAAAAGATAAAGTGCTCCTACCGCCAGTGATAACCAGAGCGCGCGAATGGCCGCCGTCTTGATCCCTACCGCGCCATGGAGAAGATAGGTGCGCCAAACCGGGATAAAAATAAAGCCAATGGTGAGCCCAACAACCGTACCGAGGTCCTTTTTTATGCTCCGTCTCCAGTCAAAACGCATCCCCTCAAACGACCGCGCGACGCGCGACAATTTCGGCAAGTAGCGGTTGACGGAAGTTGCATAGTCATCATATTCACTGGCGAATTTATTTCGCAAATAAGCTTCCTCGGAAGAAACAATAGCCTGATAGACGAAAAGAAAAAACGGTATCAAAATAAGATAACCCATCGGCGATCCGAGTAGCATGGTCATGCCGATCGCTATCAATCCATTTCCGACATACATCGGATTTCGTGTGATCCCGTAGACGCCGCCACGAACCAACCGTCCCGCATAAACCTGTCCATCTTTGCCGCCACGATGAATGTATTCAAAACCGATAGTGATGAGCCGAACGGCTTGCCCGAGCAGAGCGACTCCTATGCCGACGACAGTCAAAAATTGATCGACCACAAGGCTGTCGAAAATGATCTTGGGGCGGAGGGTGAGAGCACCCAGCACAAAGATTATGGGGAAAAGCGCGTTACGGTAATGAAAAAAGAAATTGCCAATTGCGATATTCCAAGAATGCAAGCGAGACTCTCCGCTTCTGTCCGCGCCGAAAACTCAACCGTGGTGTTTACTTGACGGCTATGATCCCGCAGAAATTATACCACTTAAAGAAAACGTCACAAAAAGTGAATCCGCTGTTTAGAAACAGTTCGTAGTCTTCTTCAAGCCGGTAAGGAATCAAGACGTTTTCCAGAGCTTCCCGCTTTTGGGCGATTTCCATCTGACTGTAGCCATTGCGTTGTTTGAAATCGTAATAATGTTTAATGAATGAGCGATTCACCTTGGAATCCTTGCTAAGAACTTTTTCGACCACCACCATGCAGCCGCCAGGAATCATCCCATTGGCGATATTCGTCATGATGCGATGCCGGCGCACCGGTCTAATAAATTGCAGGGTTAAGTTCATAATGACGACCGAAGCATTGGTAATTTCGATGTCATCGTTGAGATCTGCGCAGATGAGTTCGTGGTCACGTTCCATTCCCTGTTGAGCGATTTTTTGGCGGGCTTGGTCAAGCATTTCATTGGAGAAATCCACGCCGATAAACTTAACATTTTTTGATAGCACTCGGTCCAATTCAAAAAAAGCATTGCACGTAGCGCAGCCCAAGTCGTATATCCGTGTGCCCTCGACCGCATAGTCTGCAGCAATTTCACTGATCATTCGCTGCATTTCGGAATAGTAGGGAACCGATCGATTGAGCATGTCGTCAAAAACAACCGCGGTGTCTTTACCAAAATCGAAGTCGCTTACAGCCTCTCGTCTCTCGCTGAATAAAGTGTCTTTAGCCATAAGTCACCGGCTCCTTTGTCGCGATAGTGGTCTAAAAAGTGGCCGCGCGAAAAGCCCCCTGACCAAGAAAATTCTTCTAATGTGGCTTGTCGGATTCACCCGCTGCTTGTTGCGATGGCTGCGCAATTCAATTCACGCTAGGGCGAACCACCGCGCATTAGCGAAATGCGATTCCTGTCTCGCCTCATGCGTTACACGCGATCTTTGACGCGCAGCAATACACTGAGCACATTTACGCTGTATGGAGGGCAAAGTAACGCGAATGTCTTGCTGGCACCTTTCCGGAAGATTACATCTTTGAAAGGTTAAAGTGGCCGACGGGACTAAAGAAATGAAGCCAACGAGCACCTGAGCGAGTAAAGACAGCAAACCGTTCGGCGGCCGCAGGGCTTTTTACCGTAACTTTCGCTTCACCCGCGTCGTAGAATTCAATCCTTGGATGCAAGAGTCAATGACAAACTATTCGAGGTCTGGCAACGCAACTATCGCAAGGCAATGCCCGGGGGTTGCACTTGCGTTTCATTTCCGGAAGTTCCCCGTATTACAATTGCTTAGCCCACTGGATTATCAGCGCGCGCTCCGCGGCCGACAGCTTGGCCTCGGGATGCAACGAAACATAGAACCAGGGCGGCATATCGCCTTTGCCAACTTCCCTGGCGATTTCCTTTTTCTTACGCGATTTGCGGGTTTCGTCGTAGCCATCCCAGGTGGATAAATTCAACTTCTTGCGGCCGTCTTTAACATCTCGGGCGATCAGAAAGGACGCAGGAGCGACCCGTGCATACCACGGCCAGACGGTCTCGTTGGAATGGCAGGCGTTACAGGATCGTCGCAAGAGCGCCTGAACTTCCACCGGCGCTTCGGGATAGTTGCGCTGTGCCGGATTGCTCCGCGCGAGCGGCACCAACTGCGCCGCACACAGAGCGATCGCCAGCGCGGCACCAAAGCGTATGAGCCATTTCATCATCGATGTTTCCTTTCACGTTCCGAACCTCTAGAAAATTTGCCGCAATCTGACAAAACTGCAATGCGCCTCGATTACTTGTTGGTGACGACCGAGATGTCACCAACGCGGGCAATGGTCGACGGTGTGCTGCCGCCCAATCTGTCGACCGCGCTACTTTTGATAAAAACCACCAGTCGATGTTTCGAATGTTTCCACAGAGCGGCAAATTCCTCACGCGTGTACAGCACTTTGCCATAACCGGCGGCCGGCTCGGGCCGCTGCCTGGCAACATAATCGCTACCCAAAATCTTGCTGCTATCGGCGGGCGCGATTACCCATATCGGTCGCTGAATATTCAGATAGAATGGCAGGCTTGAGGGATACCCGCCGTAAAGAACCAGTTGGTCATCGGCATGGATCAACGGCGCAACTCTCTCCGCCAATTGTATGGACGAGCGATCTAAGGAGACCGCGATCCAAATCGGATTGGCGCACAGAACTAAGAGCGCAAAACCGATAGCCGTTGCGGGGTAGAGAAACTGCTGCTTCGCCCAACCCTCGTCAGTGATCAGGAGCTCGAGTACCGGGATGAGTTGGAGCCCGATAATCCCCGAAAATGCCGGCCGCCGGGATAAATGTTCGTGTATATATGCCTGGAAACGATCGGGCAAAAAATCAGGCCAAAGGACTGTCAGTGTAATGGCGAATGATACCAGGCAGAAAGTGGCTAGTGGAACCCAAAGAATCCTCTTCTTTTTCACCGTGGAATCCGTCAGGGCTTTGGCAATCACCGCTGCCAAGATGATCGCGAGTGGCGGATAGATCGGTAGAATGTAATGGGGGAGTTTGGATGATGACAGAGAAAAAAACAGCAGCGGTATGGCAACCCACAAACTCAAAAAGAGATGTTCACCTTTCAGCGCACGCTTACCTAGATCGGTGATCGTAGCGGGCAGCAAAACCGTCCAAGGGAAAAATCCGCCCGCCAGGACCCCGATGAAGTAATACCAAGGCCCGCTCCGCTTGAATTGTGTCGAGGTAAAACGGTGGACGTTCTCCTCCCAAAGAAAATAACGCAGGTATCCTGGATTGCGCGACTCGGCGGTCAGGTACCATGGCGCCGCCGTTAAAATTAGCAGCGCTATGCCGAGGGGAATCTGCATGTGACGGAGCAAACTCCATCGTTTTGTCAGCAGCAGGTAAACGCCAATCACCGCTGCAGGGAGAAGAAACCCGATAGGCCCCTTGAGCAGCGTCGCCATGCCCATGGCAACATACATCAGAAGAAACTGGCTTTTCCCTGCGCCGCTTTCGACCCCACGCTGCCCAAGGCAAAAACTGCAGAGAGCGAGGGTAATGCAAAACGTCAGCGTCATATCCATGATGACGGCGCGGGATAGAGCAAAAAACTCGATGCTGGACAGAAGAATCAAAGCGCTCCAGAGTCCGGCCCGGCGCCCGAACAGAGAGCCGGCAAACCGGTAGGTAATGCAAAGACAAGCCAATGCCGCCAAAGCGGATGGCAGTCGCGCTGCCCATTCCGAGATGCCGAAAAACTTGTACGAGAGAGCTACCAGCCCAAAAAAGAATATCGGTTTGTCTAATCGCGGGATAAAGTCATAGTGGGGCGTGACCCAGTCTTTGAGCAGTAATATCTCGCGGGCGATTTCAGCATTTCGCCCCTCGTCCGGCTCAAAGAGCGCCGCCCCGCCCAAGTTAGTAAATAATACCCATACACAGAAAAGCAGCAGACCGAGATCCCAGTATCGGGCGGGATCGCTGGAATGTACATTTTGATTGTAAATTGAAAGTGGCGGCTCAACCGTTCCGACGCTGCGATGCATGGAACTAAAGTTATGCTGGACAATCCGCAAAGTAACGCGAAAGCATTACCGCGAGCTTGCCGGAAGATTACAATTTTGACAGGTTGGCGGCGTGATTAAGCCGCCGGAGGAAGAGGCAGAGACAGGCTAAAGACCGAACCGCCGCCGGGGTCGGACGAGGCTTCGACCCGCCCTTGGTGCGCTTGGACAACCGCTTTGACTAGACTCAAGCCGAGGCCGAGACCGCGCTGCGAGCGGCTTTTATCACCGCGGTAAAGCCGATCCCAAATGCGCGGCAGCTCGTCGGCCGGTATGCCGATGCCGTTATCGCGAACCGACAAAAGAACCTCGCGCTCGGCGCGGGTCGCGGCGATCTCGACTCGCCCACCGCTCGGGGTATATTTGATCGCGTTGTCAACGAGGTTTGCCACCACTTGCCGCAGCCTTGTGCGGTCGGCTCGCAAAGATAGAACCCGGGGAACGTCGGTCGTCATGCGCACCTGCGCCTCGTCTGCGACATGCTCGTAAAGACCCGTCACTTCATGGACCAACTCGGCTAGATTCACGTCTTCAAACGCAAGCTTCATCGTCCCGGTCTCAGCTTCCGAGATGTCCATCAAAGAATTAAGAATCGCCATGACGCGATCGGACTCTTCCAAACAGTCCGCCAATGCTTCGCGGCAGGCATCTGCGCCGGCATCGGATCGCAAAGTTTGCTCGGCCACTCCCCGAAGACGGGTCACCGGCGTGCGCAGATCGTGCGCGACGTTATCCAAAGCGTCCCTCATGCCGCCGATCAAGTTCTCGATCTTCTCCAACATCTGATTGAACAAGATCACCAGCTCGTTTAGTTCATCGCCGGTTTCGCTATCGGGAACTCGGGCTTCGAAGCGCGCGGTATCGATAATCGACCGCGCCGCTATACTGAGATGGCGAATCGGCCGGAGCGCGCGAAAGGCCAGGAAGGCGCCACCGGCAACACCGAACAGCACCATCGGGATGATAGTGGCGAGCATCGTCTCGTGAAAGCGTTCCCGCACCTCCTCGCGATCCTGAATGTCTCTGCCAACTTGCAAAACATTGCCATTCGCGAGCCGCGCGGCGGCGACTTCAAGCAAATCACCACCACTATTCGATGAATAGTATTGCCATTGATCGATCAACGGTGGCTTATCCGGATTGGTAAAATCGAACTTCTCCCAAAGGCGCGGATTGCTGAGAAAAATAGTCACGCTCGCCGCATTGGTAATGCGCGCAAAATAGGAGTTGCGCCGGCTCGGTTTGCGCTGTTTGCCAAACTCATTGGCCAGCCCCGAGACGCCGCCGGCCTCGACTAAAGCCACATATTTGCGCAGCTGAGACTGAGTCTCGCCGCGTCGGTCGCGCATGGACGAGAACAAGAACAAATAGGATACCGAGAACAGGACTAAGGAACTGACGATAAAGATTCCCGAGTACCATGCCGTCAGGCGAAAACCGAGGGTCCGGTGAAAGGAGCTACTGACTCTTAAGCGCATAGCCGACACCCCGGTGCGTCTGAATCAGCTTGCCGTCGAAATCGCGATCGAGTTTGCTGCGCAAGCGCGATACCAGCACATCGACGACGTTGGTCATCGGGTCGAAATCGTAACCCCAGACATGCTCGAGAATCATCGTTTTCGACACCACCTTGCCGGCATTGCGCATGAGATATTCGAGCAAGGCGAACTCGCGCGGCTGTAAATCGAGTTTGGTTTCGCCGCGCTTGACCTCACGGGTGAGCAAGTCGAGGGACAGCTCGCCGGCAGCGAGCCGAGTCGGCTCGGTCTCGTGGCCGGCCCGGCGGATCAATGCTTGCACGCGGGCCAACAGCTCAGCGAAGGAAAACGGTTTAGTCAGGTAATCGTCGCCGCCGGTCTGCAAGCCTTTAACTCGATCGTCGACGCTACGCTTGGCGCTCAAGATCAACACCGGCGTAGGAATTTTCGCTTGCCGCAGCCGCTCGATCACGCTCAAGCCGTCAAGCTTGGGCAGCATGATATCCATGACCGCTGCGTCATAGGGCTCGGACAACGCCAGATGAAGCGCCCCGTCGCCATTATCGGCACGGTCGACTGCGAAGCCCGCTTCTTCCAAGCCTTTGACAATGAATGAAGCAATTTTCTTGTCGTCTTCGACAACTAGGATGCGCATCGGTTTAGCGCGACATTCTCTTCACCGATCTACTAACGGGTAAACAGATAGAGAACTCAATGGCGCTGGCGAAATCATTTTTTGCCCAGCGCCTCCGGATTCAACACATGGCTCGGCTTGCCGGCGGCGAAGCTGACGATGTCGTCAACGACCGTCGCGTAATACTCTTCATAACTTTCACGGGTGACGTAACCGAGATGCGGCGTGCAGGTGACATTGGCCATTTTCGTCAATGGCTCGTCCGCGCCAACCGGCTCTTTATCGTATACGTCGACAGCGGCAAAGCCCGGCCGCCCGGCCTTCAACGCCTCGACCAACGCGCCCTTGGCGATCAAGCCGGAACGGCTCGCGTTGACCAGCAACGCGCTCGGCTTCATGCGCGCCAAATCATTACTGGTAATGATGCCGCGGGTGTCCTTGTTGAGCGGCAGATGAAAGCTCACGATATCCGCCTCGGCGAAGAACTCCTCGCGGCTCTTGGCGACTTCGAACCCGGCGGCTTTCGCCCGGCCTGTCGAACCTTCGCGCCCCCAGCAAATCACCCGCGCGCCGAAGGCTTTTCCCACACCAGCAACGATACTGCCGATCTTACCGTAGGCGTAGATGCCGATGGTCTTGCCACTGACGCCGATACCCAACGTCGACTGCCAGCCGCCGTTCTTCAAACCGGTTACCTCACGCGGCAAACTACGCAGAGATGAAAGAATCAATCCCCAAGTGAGCTCCGCGGTCGCGTTAGGATTGCCCGAACCGCCCGCCGAAACCACGATGCCCTTCTCGGTGCACGCTTCGAGATCGACATGAGTCGCCGCCCGGCCGGTTTGACCGATCAGCTTGAGCTTGGGTAATTTCTCGATCAACTCACGCGGAAAATAAGAACGCTGCTGGGTCAGCACCACGGCATCGGCGTCTTTCAATTTCTCCGCCAAACTCGCCACATCGTTGGCGGTGTCCGAGAATACCACCACGTCATGTCCGGCCAGCTTGGGAAAACATTTTAAAGTCTTGAAAGCATTCTGATAATCATCGATCACAGCAATTTTCATGGTTGGATTCCTCCTCTTACTGACCTCTGTTTGATATTACGAGTGTTGACTCATTAGCACTGTGAAAATTCCCTTTTACCACGAAGGCACGAAGGACACGAAGTTAGGAGTAAACATTCTCCGAAACCTTCGTGTCCTTCGTGCCTTCGTGGTGTAAACTCTTGCGCCTTCTATGCAGCACCTATACAAATTTCGCTTTCATTTAAACCATACAACCGACGCGGGTTTTCCGACAGGATCTGCCGGGTTGTCGCTTCGGATAAATCCTCGCGGCCGATGAACTTGTCGAGATCGCCGGAGAATTGATCCCAAGGTTTCTCATGAGGGAAATCCGACGGCCAGATCAACTGCGTGCTGCCCATCAACGAAGCCACCGAACTCAGCGTCGACTCGCCGACTTCACAGGAATAATAGAGATTGCCGCCGCGCATGATTTCCTTGGGCGAGCGCGTCGGTTTATGCGGCCAGCGATTGGTGCGGTGCTCGAAACTCTCTTCGAGGCGGTCCATTAAATAGGGCACCCAGCCGCAGCCGGACTCGAGAAACACCACGCGCAGTTTGGGAAAGCGTTCGAACACGCCGTGAATCATCATGCTGGTCAACTGCTGCATTTGCGCGAACGGATGGCTCAACGGGTAGACCCCGGCGAAACTGGTGAAATGATCCAAACCCAGCTCCGCCGCCGAGCCGGCATGGACGCCGAGCGGCACGTTCAAGCGCTCGGCCGCGGCGAAGATCGGATCGAACTGCGGCAATCCGTAGCCGCGCATGGGATTCATCACCGCCGCCAACATGCCGCCGACCATACCCAAGTCGCGCACGCAGCGTTCTAGTTCGTTGGCCGCTTCCTGCGGCTCTTGAATCGCCAACAGCGCTACGCCTTTGAAGCGCGCATTGACGCGAAGAAAATAATGGTGCAGCCAATCGTTATAAGCCCGCGCCATGATCACCGCCCAATCGGCATCGTGGATCAGGCCGATGCTCAATCCCGCGCTGGTATAGAGCACCGTGGTCGAAATGCCGCAGTGATCGAGAAATTTGACCCAGCGCTCGGCATCCGGATGCTCGCGCTGGCGCGGCGTCAGCGCACCGCGCATCCAACCATCGCGCGGAAACAGCACATATTCACGCTTGCCGTCTTCCTTCTGAAACGCCCCCGGCAAAAACTCCCGCAACTGCTTAACGTCTTCAATCACGTGACCGTCGGCATCGATGACTGGAAATTCTCGCTTCACTTCTGTCCCTCCTAAGTGAACCCATAATCCGCTTTCACCACGCAAAACACGAAATTCGGAACTTTTATTTCCGACCCTTTGTATGCTTCGTGGTGCAAGCCCTCTCTCAATTCAACTTCTTCAATTTCTGCAAGCTGCGCAGTTCGCGTGGCGGTTGCAAGCGCTGGCCCATGATCGTCCAGGAGACCTCGCCGACGTAGATATCGCCGCGCGAGTCGATGGCGATACCATGCGGCGCGATGAACTGGCCGGGCTTTTCGCCGGCGAAGATATCGCCCAAGCGCGCCAGCCGTTTGCCATGCTTGTCGTAGATATCGACGCGGTTGCCGAGATTGGGCGCCTTCATGTTCACGCCGAGACCCGGGCCCAACTCGCCGACGTAGCACAGCGGATCGTTTTTCGTCGTGTCCATATAGAGCGCGCAGGGCCGGTGCATGTTGTTCCATTGGGTCTCGTATTTGCCGTTGCCGTCGAATACCTGCACCCGGTTGTTCTCCCGGTCGGCGACATAGACCCATCCGTCTTTGTCGGTGACGATATTGTGGACAATGTTGAATTGCCCGGGATCGGAACCCGATTCGCCCCAGGACAACAGCAACTTTCCATCCGGAGAATACTTGTGCACGCGCGAGTTGCCGTAGCCGTCGGAGACGTAAATATCACCCTGCGGCGAGAACGCGACATGAGTGCAGCGATTGAACGGCTCGCCGCCTTGATAGGTCGAGGCTTTTCCCGGCACGCCGATGGTCATGAGAACTTTGCCGTCCAGGGAGCACTTGCGCACGGTGTGATCGCCGTCGTCGGTGAGAAAAATCGTCTCGTCGAGGCCCATGGTGGCGCCATGAGCGCGCTTGAACACGCCGTCGCCCCAGGAGCGCAGAAAGTTGCCGTCGCGGTCGAACACGATCACCGGATGCTTGCCGCGGGTGAAGCAATAGAGCTGGTCTTTATTGTCGACCGCCACCGCCGCCACTTCGTGAAACGTCCAGTCATCGGGCAGTTTGCCAAAACCTTCGACCACTTCGTAACGAAAATCGCCGCTGCCTATTATGACGCTCATAACAATCTCCCTTCGCCTAAGCTGTTACGAGTTTGGAGTTTCGGGTTCCGAGTTCAATACGAAACCCGCAACCCGTGACTCCAAACTATCCTGCCGCCTCATGCTCATACACCTGGCGCCAGGCCTCGAAGCCGCCCATCATGCTGGCGACGTTGGTAAAACCATTTTCGAGAAAGTATCCGGTGGCGCCCATGCTGCTATTGCCGTGATAGCAGTAGACAATCACGTCTTGATCCTTGTCGGTGTTCTGCAAAAACTCTTGAACGTTGCCGTCGTGCAAATGAATCGCGCCGGGAATATGCGCCTGTTGGTACGAGCCGGGATCGCGAATATCGACGAACACACAGTTCTTGTCATCGAGTTTCTTTTTCGCCTCATGAATTTGGATCTGCGGGATCTCCATCCTTCTCTCCTTCTGTTTCGCAAGGTGCTGTCTTTGGTTTTAACCCGATGACTCACCACGAAGTCGCGAAGGACGCGAAGTTCGGAATCTTATTCATTCGAAACTTTGCGCCCTTTGCGTGCTTTGCGGCGAATATTCCGAAATCCGACTTGCGGCTTCGCGCTCTTGGTGCCTTCGTGGTGACCCCCTCCGGTCGCCCTGCGCAATGCTGTGGTTCTATCAAGCCTATTTCTCGCTGTCCACAGTGGAAAACCCTCCGGCCATCGCGTATAAACGCGCTGATCCAGCAAACATCAATTCGCCTTCATGAAAATCAAACCGCTGCAGCTCTACTCCCTGGCCGCCATCGTCCAGATCGCCGGCTCCTCCGGCGCGGCCATGCTGGCGCCGTTTTTCATGAAAGATCACGGCTACTCGATCGCCGCGGCGAGCGTGCCGCTGGTCGTCAACGGCATTGGCCGGGTCTGTTCCGATCTCACCTCCGGCGTGCTGGCGAGCTATTTCAGCTCCGGCGTGTTGATCGTCGCCGCCTCGGCGGCCTCCATCGTCGTCGCCGCCTTGGCGCATTTCTTCATCGAATCGCCGGTGGTATTTCTCGGCGCGTTTACGCTTCTCGGCATCACCGAAGCGATGTTCGCCTTGTCGATCCGCAAAATTGCCTTCGAACAATCCGAACCCGGCCAACAAGGCCGAGTCCAAGGCCAAGTCGCCGCCGCCCTCGGCATCGGCTTTTCCCTCGGTCCGCTTGCGGGCGGATTCGTCGGCAAACTCTTCGGACCGCAAGTGCTGTTCGCCTTTTACGCGCTGCCGCAAGTCATCGGGCTAATTTTGATTCTTTGCGGCGGCGCCCATCGCTCGCGCGCCATCACCCAAGAAGCTTCGGTGCAACTCTGGCGCGAAGGGCAAAACGTTGCTAACGAGAGCTTCGTTCCTGGCCTCGTCACTGGCGGTGTTTCAATCTTTCGTCATGTTGGTCGGCGTCACCCGCATCGCGTTTCCGTTTCTCGCGGTCAATCAACGCGGCTTACGCCTTGGACTGGGTCGGCACCGTGGTCTCGATCTCGCGCATGACCGACACCTTCGGCCGCTACACCGGCGGCTGGCTGTGCGACCGCATCACCGCGCCGCGGGTGATCTTGCTGGGCGTCGCCATCGGCATCCCGATGTTCCTCATCCAACCCTACGGCTCGGGCGTCCTGTCCCTGGTAATCCCGCTGACGATCATGACCATGGGCTTCGGCTATTCCAATGTCGGCGCCACCACCTTCGCCCTGCAATCGGCGGGACCCAAAGCCAAAGCGCTGGCCTTGGCCTCACCCGCTCCTGCACATCCCTGGGCAATACCTTGGGGCCGTTGATGGCTGGCCTATTGGTGCAACACTTTGGCTATGAGACTGGCTATCACGGCATGGCCGCGATCTCGGCGGCGATACTGGTCGTCGCGTGGCTGGGGCTGAGAAAACGAAACACTCGTTCAACAGTTCAAGGTTCAAAAGTTCAAAGTTGAGAATCCGGATTCCGAACCTTGAACTCTTGAACCTTTGAACCTTGAACGGGATTGCGCGCCTAGCGCAATCCCTTGTAGTCCTCGCCGATGGCGAGATCTTTGAGATACTCCATGCTGTTGTTGGCGTAACCGACCTGGCCGGCTTTCTCGGCGCGCCAGCCGTCGAGATACTTGATGATGTCGTCGAGCGGCAACACGTCGGCGTATTTCTGATTCATGTCGAACAGGTTGATCGCGTGACAGGCTTCGTGGCGGTCGAACACGCACTCTTCGGCGACCACCATGCGCAGCCGATTGGTCGTGCCGTCGACCACGCTGGCGCGCACGCAACCGCTGGTGCTCTCGCCGCAGGTAATGATGGTATCGACGCCGAGAAAGTTTAAGTGGCCGACCAGCGGCGTGCCCCAAAAAGCGCTCGGCGAAACTTTCTTGAACACGGTTTCGCCCGGGATCGGTTTCACTTCGTCGACGATGTCATAGCGGCGGCGAAAACGGTCGAGCTCCTCGGCGCTCATGGTCGCGCGCTTCTTGGTGTCGCGGCGAAACGCCCAAGGCTCGACCGCGACGCCGTCCATGCCGGTCACGTGAATGATCGGAATGCCAACTTCGCGGCACTTGGCGAGCAGTTTTTGAATATGCGGCAAAGCGTTCCAACCGGCGAGACCGCAACTCCCCGGCCAAGTCTTGATCGCCTCGGTCACCGCCTCCGGCTTGTCGCCAAACACCCAGCGATATAGATCGATCAACAACAACGCCGGTCGCTCGCCGAAACCGATGCGCCGATCCGCCTTGCCAATCAAAGTCGCTTTGTCTTGTTCCGTGAGAAATTTCTCCCAAACACGCTCAGCCATGCAGCACCTCCGAATAGAATTGACCAAGACTTATCACCGCGCCGCTTCGATCGTCAAGATCGCCTAGTGCGGCTGCAACTGGAAATAAGATTATCTCTCGCAAAGGCGCGAAGTCGCAACGGAGAAGACAAACATGTCATTTCGACCGAAGGGAGAAATCTATCGCGATCCCTCGTTCCCTCGGGCTGACGGGCCTCGGCCGTCCCTTGGCGTCTTGGCGTCTTGGCGCGAGAGCTTATCCGATTCCGCGGCCCCCCAGCACCGGCCGCCTTCGCGCGCGCGGCGGAGACTCTAGGCGAAAATGGTATAGTGACATTCGAAACCAATTGGTATATAGCTACTCCAATATCGCGGTTAAACGGCGGATAAAACATTTGATTTCGTCGACGGGAGTATCCGCCTCGGCGTCCGGGGCAGGATTGACCGGGCGGTAAAGGAACGCGTAGATGGCGATTAGACGCAAATACAAAAAGAAGCCGACCTCCTTCGTCACCGCGGTTCAGCTCGATCTCGACACCCAAGGTTTCGTCTACAACAAATGGGGCGGCCAGCAAGTCTGCAAACGCGGCGACTGGCTAGTCGACAACGACGGCGACAAGTACACGGTATCTGAGGAGGCGTTCGCCAAGACGTACGAATTCGTCAGCCCCGGCGTTTACACAAAATCGGCACCGGTCTGGGCCGAGGTCGCGGACAAGCCCGGGAAAGTGAAAACCAGCGAAGGTGAAACGGCCTATGAGGCCGGTGATTATCTAGTCTCCAACAACCAAGACGGCACCGACGCCTACGCCATCAGCGCGGAAAAGTTTCGCGAGCTTTACGACGTCGCTGAAGAATAAAACTCTCCGAACATCGACCAAGACAGATTGCCTTGAGCGCCTCATCCACAGGCTGAACGTTTTGAACGGCTTAAACAATTGGAACGACTGAAACGGGCCGCGGTTATTCAATGTCCTGGTCGAGACGAAAGCCGACGTTGAGGCTACGGAAGTCGGCGACGACCCTGCGTCGGATCGATGATCGCAAACCCTCCGGACGGTCGGTCGCCGTTCGCCTGCCCTGCTCGAATGCGGTCGCTGAACGGTAGCCGCCAAACATCAGTGCATTCGACTCGTTATCGGTGAATGCGTCCATATCGGTTCGACTCATCGGAAAAAGTAAAACAGTGATTTTCACGTCTTATACATCGCCATTGTCGGGAAAATCAAAGTTAAAATGGTTGGTTATCAGCTCAACCCTGGTGCTCGGTTGCGCCGGCGGTTTCGAAACCGTTTTACTCCGCCCACGGAAAAACTACTGCCAATCGGCGCAAGGAGGGAATCGACGAAGGGAACGATGCCAACTCGAGAGGCGCGGTCGTACGGCTTCGGCTACTTGTAAGCTACGCCAGCACTCGCCGGCCCAGCCAACGGAATCACTTCGGTCCTGCTGAAGCCAACCTCGCGGCACCAGCGGGAGAAATCAGCGCCCGTGAAGTCGAAGGCGTCGCCGAATTCGATCAGCATATTGAGCGACATCATGAGTCCGAAGGCGTTCTCACGCCTGGCGTCGTCGATAATGTTCTCGACGACAATGAACGCACCGCCGGGAGGCAAGGCAGCGTGGGCTGCCCGGATGAGATGCAGCTTCTTATCGAGATTCCAGTCGTGCAGGATCATTCCCATCGTAATCACATCCGCCTTCGGCAACGGATCGGCGAAAATATCGATAGCCTTCGCGGTGACCCGATCCGCAAGTCCGGCTGCGGCGATCTTGCGCTCGGCGATCGCGGCGACGGCGGGGAGATCCGTGGAGGTGCAGCGCAGGTGCGGATGCTGCTTGGCGACGAGCATCGACAGTTGGCCGGTGGCACCGCCAACGTCACAGAGCGTGCGATAACGGGAAAAATCAAACTTCTCGGCCAGCGCCTGAAAATTGGCCGCGGAGATGCCGCTCATCGCGTCCATGAATTGTTCGAGCCGCTCGGGCTTGCTGTACAGCTCGGCGAACATCGGCGCGCCGGTGTGTTTGATCTCGTTCTGCGCGCCACCGGTGCGAAGTCCGTCAGAAAGATCGCCCCAGAATCGGTACAGCCGCGCATTGGCCATTTCCAGGAAGCCGGCCATAAACTGCGGGCTGTTCCGGTCGAGGAACAACGCGGTTTCATCGGTGTTGCGATAGCGCGCTGCCGGGCCGTCGCCGTCGCGTTCGAGGAAACGCAACGCCACCAGCGTGTCGAAGAAATCAGGATTGGCTCTCGGATGGAGCCCAAGCGCCTCTTGCAGTTCGCGGCCGGTCATCGATTTCGCGCCAAGTGCCGTGAAAAGGCCGAGCTCGATCGCCGAGAGCAAAACCTTGGACGGCCAAAAGGCCAAGCCGACTTCCATGATTCGAGCTGGAGATAAAGTATTCATCACCGACGTTCCTCTCCTGGCAAATTCACGGTTGTTGCGCGTCGGATTATGCCGCCAGCGCGTCGGCAAGCGCAAGCAAAAGCTTGGCGCCGTCGCCCTTCCATGTGCTGCCGTGCATGCACGCGAGCGTTGTCGGTCCGGCCGCGGCCAGTCTTTCCAGCATCGCCCGCGCATTCGGTGTATGCGAGTAATAGTCCATCGCCTGACGGAACGCCTCGCTCGGCCCGAGAATATCCGCCTCGGTGGTGGCTGGATGTTCGGCGCCGCCCTGGGTGAACAGATCGCCGCAGAGTAAGGTCCGCGTCTGCTCTTCCATCAGGAAGCCGCATTCCCAGCCGTGCGGCAGGTGCGGCGTGTCGAACCAGCGCACGGCATGTTTTCCCAGCGCCAGCGTTTCGCCGTCCGCCAGTGCGTGGGCCGGCCGGTCGGCGATGTCATCGATGGAGACCAACGCCGCCACTTTGCCGCACAGCGGCGCGGACTGCGGCGCCGCCGCGAGCCATTCGTTGAGCGAACCGCATTCATCCGCCTCGACGTGCGAAAAGCCGACGTAGCGCAACCGTTCCACGGGCAACACACTCGCCACCGCTTCGCGCACCAGCGGAAACATCTTGCGCGGCCCGGTGTGGAACAGCAACGGCGCTTCATCGGCGATGAGAAACTGATTGAACGAAAACCCGCCAGGCCCGCCGGCCATAATCACCGGCGTATTGATGCGGTAAATCCCATCCGCGACTTCATGGACATTCGTCCCCGACTGTTTATTGGTGACAAGCATTTTCATTCTCCTCGGATATTAAGTAGCTCAGCCCTCGGCTTTTTCAATATCGCGGCGTCCAGGCGACCGGTCTCGCATCTTAAATGCGGCGAGGAATGAGGCAATGCCTGTTGCTCCGCCGCTTTCGAAAGCGCTATAGTCGGCCCATGGAAAAGCTCATTCCCATCGATCTCACTGGAGTCATCGCAGAGGTGAAAGCCGAAGGCAAAACCCGCCGGGTGCTCTGGCAGGATTCCGAGTCGATTGCGTTCTTGAGCAGCGGGCGTAAAGAGCGCTGGGATTTTCACATCGATCCGGCGGACGAAGTGACGCTGCAAGTTGACCGGCGTGCAGCATCTGGTCTATCGTGATGAAGCCGGCAACGAACACACCGCCGATATCAAAGCCGGTCAGATCCTGCTCTGTCCCGCCGGCGTGCCGCATTCACCGCGCCTCGAAGCCGACTCCTGGTTCATCGTCTTCGAACGCAAGCGCAAAGCGGGCGAGATCGATTACTTCAAATGGTTCTGCAACAAATGCGGCGAAAAAGTCTACGAGACCATCCGCCGAAGTCGGCGACTACCGCGCCGATCCGGTGAGTCAGGTCTATCAAACGTTCTCCAGCGACGAGAAACTGCGCACGTGCAAAAGCTGCGGCACAATAATTCCGGCGCCGCCGAAGTAGCATTTGAGATCGTTCCAGTCGTTCCAAACGTTCAAGTCGTTCAAAACGTTTTCGGTCGGAGAGAATTGGCAACATCTAGCCGAGGAAGATCACCAAGAATTCTTGAGCGTTATTTCGAACTTGGCGTCCTTAGCGTGCTTGGCGCGAGGAGAAATTGATTTCATAGTCCATCATCTCCTACCCAGGCCAATTCGATGACTGACTACGTTAACCACACTCACGCGACTCGCCCAAGGCCTACGCCGCCGCGGAACGCGCCGTGATCGCTGCGTTTTTCAAGAAGCCGCGCAAGCGCACCGACCACTCTACGCTGGCTCAAAGCCCAGGGGTTCAAAGAATACTCGGCGATCAGGCCGATCATCGATGCCTTGGCGGCGCTCTATCCGAAAATCGATCGCGGCGTCGACCGGCATGACTACGCCGAGCTGACCGAGAAACTCGCCGACGAGACCAAACACGCGCGCTTGGTGCTGGATCTGCTGGAAGAAATCAGCGGCAAAAAAACCGGGCCGCGTGATCTCACCTGGCTGCCGGAGGATCGCAAGCTCGCCAAGGTGCGCGCCAAGTACTCCAAGAGCTACGCCACCCTGTTGCACGGCTCGGGAAAAGTCAGTTCGAAAGAAATCAAGCGCCGTGACGAAGATCTCGAGCGCGCCGCCATCACGCTCACCGAGGGCGGCGGCGGCGCGCTCTATTGGGTTTGCAGCAAACTTAAAAAGACCGGCATCGAAGCCAAGATCGCCCAGGCGTTCCATGAAATCCTGCTCGACGAAGTCGAGCATAAAGATAGCGGCGCCCGCTCTCTCGACGGGCAAATCAAGAACGACGCCGACTGCAAACGCGCCGCCGAGATTATTTGTGCCGTGTGCGGCCAGCGTCTGCGCATGCGCAACGAGCAATTCGGCTTCCCGTTAAACAAGATCCAGCTGGCGGCATTGGACCGGCGCGCCCAAGCCGCGCTCGACGGTGCGAAATGACCGCTGTCACTCTAGCTTTGCTGCTGCAATTGGCTTTTGTCGCGCACGCCGACGGCCGTCGATCTGCCGCCGCTCAAAACCACCATCAGCGATTTCGCCGGCATGTTTCCGCCGGCTAGCCTCGACGATCTCGAACATCGCCTGCACCGGTTCGCCACCGAGACCGCCAACCATGTCGCGATTTTGACCGTCAAAAGCCTCGATGGCGCCACGATCGAAGCGCTGGCGCAGCAAGCCTTCAACCGTTTGCCGTTGAGCGATAACGAGCGCAATAAGACCGTGCTGTTAGTCATTGCCCGCGCCGAGCAGGAGGTCGGTTTTCATGCCGGCGCGCCGTTGCAGCATTTGCTGCCGCAGCCGGCGACCAGCGAGAAACTGCGCGAGCAGGTGACACTCTACATCAACGGTCTCCGACCCGACCTCGGCATCCATGGCGCGGTGCACTATCTGTTCCGCGCGCTGCGCGGCGACGTGCGCGTCGGCAGTCAGAGCGCCGATGAGAATCTCGAAGAGATGTCGCTGCGCGGCCGCGGCGCGGGGGCGATCTTTGCGCTGTTTATCGGACCGTTCTTGGCTTTCTTCGTCGGCGGTCTCTGGGGCGTCTACGCGACTCAGTACGGCGTGCAGCGCTGGCCCCGGCTCGCCATGGGCGCGATTTTTGGCGGCGGCACGGCGAAAATCGTCATAACCTTCACGGCATTTATCGGCGGCTCCAGCGACTCACTTTGGTATTTCATCATGGCCCTGGCGATTCCCCTCGGCGTCTTCGGCAGCTGCACGGAATTCTGGATGTCGGGAGACTGGCGCGGCATCCCGCGGGAAAAAGGGCCGCGGCGAAAACCTGAAGACAACATGGGCATATGAACGTCGGACGGCGCATGATCGGCCCCCGGGCTTTTCGCCGCATTCTTTGAAAGCGAATCAGCTCAGCTGATCTAAAGCGCTGTGCTTGCTCCGTAACTTTGTAGACTTGCATTGCACAATTCTAGAAAGACCACTCCAGAGGAACGGCTGGCGGCGGTAATTGCCATGCTCGCGCCCGCAATGCGTGGCGCCCGTGCAGGCGCAGCAGAGAAGCCACGGCCGGGAATACCTGTTGAATTAACACTTCTATTTCTAGAGAATAACTCATGGCGACCCTTTGGAGCGACTTGCGATCCGAGAACAATCGGTGCAGCGGCGATGGCCTGTGATAATTCATATGGGCGAACTTTGCTGTCGCGCCGCCAGGTATTGCGCGCCGGAGTTGGCGCAGGTGCGCTCGCACTGATGCGAGGTCGTGCTATGGCGCAATCGATTCTACGTAAACCGATCCCACGCAGCGGTGAGTTATTGCCGGTCGTCGGCCTCGGCACCTGGCAAACCTTCGACGTTGGCGCAGCTTCGACCGAGCGTGCGTCCTTGAAAGAGGTCCTGCGCGAGTTTGTTCAGCGTGGCGGCAGCGTCATCGACTCTTCGCCAATGTATGGCAGGTCAGAAACCGTCGGCGGCGATCTCGCCGCCGAACTTGGCATTCACAAGCAACTCTTCGTCGCGACCAAAGTGTGGACCAGCGGGCGCGAGGCGGGCATTCGCCAGATGGAGGAATCGTTCCGCCGGCTTGCGCGTGCAGAAACTCGACCTCATGCAGGTGCACAATCTACTCGACTACCGCACGCATCTGACGACGCTGCGAACGTTGGCGAGACGAGGGCAAGATTGATTACCTCGGCGTGACCCATTACCATGCCGGCGCTTATGCCGAACTGGCTCGGGTGTTGGCAGCCGAGGAGTTGGATTTCGTCCAACTAAACTACTCGATGGCGGAACGCGACGCCGAAGAGCGGCTGTTGCCGCTCGCCGCAGACAAACGTATCGCGGTGCTGGTCAACCGGCCCTTCGCCGAAGGCGCGTTGTTTAAGCACACCCGCGGCAAAACTTTGCCGCCCTGGTCCAAAGAGTTCGGCTGTGCCAGTTGGGCGCAATTTTTTCTGAAGTTCATCATCGCCCATCCGGCGGTCACCTGCGCTATTCCCGCGACCAGCAAAGTCAGCCACCTGATCGACAACCTGCAGGCGGGAGTTGGCCCGCTGCCTGATGCGCGGATGCGCGCGCAAATGGCGCGCTACTTAGCTGAGGCTTAGAAAGCTGCGCAGGCCAGCTTCAACGCGCCTACTTCTTCGCCGCGCCCCAAACTTCTTCCAGCCGCTGCGCCCGGCCGCAGCCATGGGAATAGAGTTTGTAGCGCACCGGATTTTTCTTGTAGTAGTCCTGGTGATAATCCTCGGCCGGGTAAAAAACCGTCGCGGCGGTGATTTCGGTCGCCACCGGCTGCTTGAAGCGGGCTTGAATCGACTTCTTCGATTTCTCGGCGGCGCTTTTTTGATTGCCATCGTGATAAAAAATTCCCGAGCGGTACTGGCTGCCGAGATCGCAGAACTGGCCGTTGGCGGCGAGCGGATCGATGTTGCGCCAAAACACCTCTAACAACTTATCGTAGGTAATCTTTTTCGGATCGTAGACGACCTGCAAGGCTTCGGTATGGCCGGTGGTCCCGGTGCTGACTTGCTCGTAGGTCGGGTTCTTGGTCTTGCCGGAGATATAGCCGGAAGTCGTCGAGATCACGCCGTCGAGTTCGTCGAAGGGCGGCTCCATGCACCAGAAGCAGCCGCCGGCAAAGGTCGCCTTGGCGGTTTGCGCGCTGCCAGGCGCTGGCGCGGCGAATAGCAGCAGCGCGGCGAGCCCGCAAGACTGTACCAACCTAATGAATATTTGCCGAGTTCTCATGGCACCTCCGATAAAATTAGTTTTCAAGGCACAACATATCCCGGGCACAGTCGCTCGCAAGAGCGCGGGTCATTCTTGCAAGCCATAACCGCCAAACCCCGCGGCAAGTTCCCGATGGCCATGGATAACTTGCCGGGCCAGGCAAAAGGTCATATACCACAACTTGGCAGGTCACGAAGGTTTTAACGTTATCCGACTGCCGATTCTACGGCGCGATCGGCCAATAAATTTTTGGAGATTTTCATGCGTGTGATTGACTGCGATGCCCATGTCGAAGAGAGCGTCGAAACTTGGCAGTATCTCGATCCGGAGTTCTATCTGCTCCGGCCGATCCCGGTGGTTTTCCCCGAAGATACCTGTTTCGGCACCCACAATGCTGCATGGGTGATCGATTATAAGCTGCGTTTCTTCGCCTCCAATCCGACCTCGATGAAACGCGCCCATGACAAAGACACGTCGATTCCGGTGCAAGAGCTGCGCGATGTCAAACAGCGCATCGCCTGTATGGATGAACTTAGCCATCGACACCCAGGTGGTGTTCCCATCATCTGGCTCGGTTGTCTCGCCGAGAACGTCGAGCTCGAAGCGGCTCTGGCGCGCAGCTACAATCAATTCATGGCGACGCAATGCAACTCAGTCCGGCGGCCGCATCTGGTATGTCGCCATCGTGCCCTGGCGCCGGCCCGATCTCGCCGTCCAGGAAATCCGCCGCGTCAAAGCTTTGGGCTCCGCCGCCGGCATCTTCGCCCGCGGTCTCGAATGGGACCGGCCGTTGACCCACCCGGATCATTGGCCGATCTACCAGGAGGCCGAGCGCCAGGATCTGCCGGTCACGGTGCATACCGGCAATGGTTCGAGCCCGACCATCAGCCGTATGCTCGAAGGCGTGCCGCGGCCTTATTACGATGAATTTCCGCAAATCCACCCGCTCGGCCGCGGCATCGTCAGCAATCCCTATGTGCTCTATGGCTTCACGCAGATCTTCAGCTCGACGCTGCTCGACGACTTCCCCAAACTGCGCGTCGCCTTTCTCGAAGCCGGTATCGAGTGGACCCCCCGCTTGGTCAAAGGACTAGGCGAGAAGCGCCGGGCCAAGGTCGATCGCTGGTTGGCCGAACAGGTATTCGTGTCTTGCGCCATCGATGACGATCTGCCCTATGTCGCGAGCAAGCTCGGCGATGACTTCATCGTCACCGCCACCGACTTTCCCCATGGCGACGCTTTTCGGCAAGACCAATTGGCCCAGGGGTTGATAAAACGGGGCGATCTCAGCAGCACAACCATCGAGAAAATCCTCAACAAAAACCCTGATCGGCTGTATCATCTCTAACCGAAGGCACGGACAATCGCTGAATCCGGAAGCGACTCTTGGGAAGAAAGTGGCGTGCATCGCAGCATTCGCGTCTGCCATCATAAAAATTTCCTGAATTTATTGAAGTGCGCCCTCTCTCATGGTATATTCTCGGGATTAATGAAGCACTCATTCCTTCGAACTGCGACCGCCTCAGTGGTCCAATGGTTCAATGCTGACTTCCATGCCACCGGCCAAGGTTAGCAGAGTCCAAGGATGTCGACCGGATCAATTGGGTACGCAGCATTCCGTTCATCATCATGCACTTGGTTGTCTCGGCGTTTTTCTGGTCGGCTGGAGCTGGACCGCGGTGGCTACCGCGGCGGCGCTTTACTTCGTGCGCATGTTCGCGATCACCGGCATTTACCATCGTTATTTTTCCCATCGCACCTTCAAGACCTCGCGGCCGGCGCAATTTATCTTTCGCCCTCTTGGGCGCGTCGGCGACCCAGCGGGGCCGCTTTGGTGGGCCGCCAATCATCGAGAACATCATCGCAATTCCGATACGCCCGACGACCCCCATTCGCCGGTGCACTACGGTTTCTTTCGCTCCCTCATGCGGCTGGTTCATGTGCAACCGTTTTTACGCCACCCAGTACAATCGCATCCAAGACTTTGCCCGCTTCCCTGAGCTCGTCTGGCTCAATCGCTTACGACAAGGCCGTGCCGCTCTCTTTGGCGTCGTTGCTTTACTTATCGGCCTCGGCCTGAGATAACGCGCCGTCCCTTGGCGTCACCGGCCTGCAACTCTTCGTTTGGGGTTTCGTCATCAGCACCACGGTGTTGTTTCAGGCACCGCCACGATCAATTCGCTGTCGCATATTTACGGCAAGCAAGCGCTATGACACCGGCGACGAAAGCAGAAATAACTTTTGGCTGGCGCTGATTACCCTCGGTGAAGGCTGGCACAACAACCATCACCAACATATGGGTTGCGTCCGCCAGGGCTTCTATTGGTGGGAAATCGACGTTACCTACTATATTCTCAAGTCGTTGTCGTGGTTCGGCATCATCTGGGATTTGAAACCGGTGCCGGTCAAAGCCTACGATCGCAACGAACAGCTGCCGGTCAAGAAAATGACATCGGCGCTAGCCGAACCGCTGCTTCCCCGGCCAAATCCACTACCACGGCGAAGTTCTCATCGCCGCCATCCGTTAGTCGAATTGCGGCCGGCAAAGTCACTTGCGCTTTGTCGCCGAGATCGCTAGCATCGGCGACAAGCTTCGCTAGCATATGCCACCCATACCCGATATTTTCAGTAAGGTCGTTCTGTTCCAAGACCTCGAAGCCGATTCCTTAGCCACTCTTGCGCCCTTGCTGATCGCCAGGAAGTTCACTGCCGGCACAGTGATTTTTCGCGAACTGGACGACTCCGATGCGCTCTATATCGTCGATCAAGGCACGGTCGTCGTCAGCAAACATGTCAGCGACGATGTCGACATGGTGCTGACGCGCTTTCACGCGCGGCGACTTCTTTGGCGAGATGGGATTGTTCGACAACGCGCCGCGCTCGGCCACCGCCAATGTCGAAACCGACTCGCTCCTGTGGCGCCTCGACCGCGGCGTTTTTCACGATATTTTTTCGCATCATCCCGGAGATGGCCGCGAAGATTTGCTACCGGCTGGTGACGATTTTTATCGAACGGCTGCGCGTCACCAACGAGCAGACCCGCGACGCCATCCGCTGGGGTTTGGAAGCCACCGGCTATGCCTCCGGCAGCCAATCGCTGTTCGGTCGCAAGTCGACGTAACCGCGATCATGGCCGAACCGGCGAAACTCCAACTGCTCACGCGCAAACCTGGCGAAGCGGGCTTTCAGCTCCACGAGATCCACAGCAGCCAAGCCCATCTCGGTTACCGGCCACGGCGCATCGCCGAGGAGTTCTGGGCGATCACCGCGCAACCCCGGAGCGCCGACGGCGGCCGCGCCTACGTGCTCAAAAATCTCCAACGCGACCGCTACCTGTTACTCGACAGTAAGGAGTTCTTTCTCTGGGACCGCTTCGACGGCAGTCTCTCCCTCGAAGAAATCGCGCGATCGTATCATCACAGCTTCGGCGCCTTCGACTACGCCATCATCCGCCAATTTCTGGCTAAGCTCTACCAGGCCGGCTTGCTCATCGAACGGGAAAACTTAGCGCTGCAACAAAGTCTAGTCCGTAGCCAGAGCGAAATTTTGGGCGATGGGATTTAGTTCCGCGGCAAAATACTGGCGCAGAATATCCTTCACCGTGGCCAACGCCGACCGGCTTTGTGCCGGGATTTACCGCTACGGCGGCTTTCTCCTGTTCCACCCGCTCACGCCTCGGCCTGACAATTCTTCTCGCAATCCTGGCTGGCATCGCGGCGCTTGCGCTTGAGCCCCCAGGCCAAGCAGTTCACCCAACTGCTCGCCGCCACGCCATGGCTCAGCGGCGCGATCATGTTGGCCTCACTGTTGGCGGTGTCGATGATGCACGTGACGGTGCACGCTCTGGCGTGCAAAGCCTACGGCCGGCGCGTCCGTGAGATCGGTTTCTTTCTGCTGCAAGGAGTCTTGCCGACGTTTTACGCCGATGTCACCGATATCTTCATGTCGACACGGCGGGCGCGGGTGATCGTCGATCTCGCCGGCCCGTTGGTCGAACTGTTTTGGGGCAGCGTGGCTTTTCTCGTGGCGTATCAAGTCCAGCCCGGTGTCGGCCAAGCGTTCTTGTTCGGCATCGGCGTCGTGCTCTGGGAAGGCGCGCTGATTAATCTCTATCCGTTTAGTTTCCTCGAATTGGACGGCTACAACATCGTCGCCGATCTGTTGGCGATGCCGACCCTGCGCCAGCAAGCCTTGGCGCTGGCACCGCAACTGCACCGACGCTTGCTACGACCCAACACACTAACTAAAGCGGAATGGATTCAAATCGCCTATCTGCTGCTCTGCTTGGTCTCCGTAGTGATTTACCTGATCGCCCACCTCGACTTTGTGCGCGGCTTGCTGCCCAGTTGGAAGTGAACGACCGTGTCTTGAACCTATCCCTGCCTTCGCCCCAGATCCCTCAACCCGCGCTCCCACTTGTCCAGCTCTTTTTCCAACTGTTGAATCGACATGCCCTTTTCCGCATACCAGCGTTTAAAGCCATACTCCTTCGCCGGGCTGCCGTAGTCATAGGCTTCGAGTATTTTCTGGCCATCCGGACTAAAGAGAAAATCGACAAATAATGCGGCCGCGTGGGGATGGGGCGCTTGCGATGACAGCGCGGCGCTGCCGGCGCTGGCCGGCACGATATCCATCGGCACCCACACCACCGGCGCTTTTTTTTGCGCCGCCACCAGGGCGTGGTTGCGAAAGATCGTCGGCGACGCTTCGACTTCGCCGGTGATGATGAAGTCGTTCATCGCCTGGCCGGACACCGAGTGCATGGTGATGTCTTGGCCGCGCAGCCGTTTGAGATATTCCTCGCCCTTGGCGAGCAGCATGCCGCCCACCGTGCGCGATCCGGTGTCGGTGGTGACGAACGACATCCGCCCCTTGAGCGCCGGTTTCAACAAATCGTCGTAGTTTTTCGGCACCGCGCTCGCCGGCAGCTTGTTCTTGTTGTAAGCGAAGCCCATGTAGGATTCGCGCACCGTCCCCCAATACACCGCGCCCTTGCCCGCCTCTTCCCGCGCGTCAGGAATGAGTCGGGCGATATGCGGGTTGGTAAACGGCTGAATCAGTTTGAGCGCCTGCATCAACATGAGCAGCGGCAACGAGCTTTCCGCCACATCCATCAAGTAGCGTTTCGCCTGCGCCTCGGCAAGAAATTTGGAAATCAAATCCTTGCTCGTGCCCCGGTAGGATTCCACCTGCACGCCGTATTTCACCTCGAACGCCTTGGCCAGCTCACGATAGGAGTTGCCCGCCAACGCCGTGTACCAAATGATCTTGCCTTCCTTTTTCGCCCCAGCGGCAAGCATCTGCTCGCGGTCGGGGCCAGTGTACATTGCCAGTTCGGCGATGGTGGCGGGTTTGGCGGTCTGCGCCGCCAGCCTGAGCGGCAGCAGCAGAAAGTAAACCGATCACTATGATAATCAGAATTTCGCACGGTAATCCTCCGTCAAGCCTTTCATTCATTGACGCCAAGCGTAATCCGTTTCCGGTTTCAACGCCGCCGGATTCTCCCGGTCAAATTCCCAATGCATAGGATTGTCGAGAATATACTGGCGAATGCGATTCAAGGAATCTTCGTTACGGATGACATGTTCGAAGTAGTTGCGCTGCCATATCGGTTCGCCCGGCGAGCCCCGCGCAGTTCATTGATATGTTTAGTGGCCGCAGCTTTGAACGATCGAACAATCGCACCAAAGATGCCGCCCTGGATTGGCGATCTCGGATCCTGTAGGGGCGACCGGCCGGTGCCCTCCCCTACCCGTCGGCAATCACGAAACACCGTGAACATGATTCGGCATTACAACAAAGGCATCCAGTTCGATTTCTTTGCGTAATGCTCCGTGCTGACATTCCCCGCATTCATCTTGAACTGTTCGGCCCCAATCGTTTGATCGCATTTCCCCGTCAACAATGTCTCCGAACAAACAGCTTCGATCTTTCGTGACAATCGTTATAAAATACGCACCGGCCTGGCGTAGTCATAGTTCTTGCAATCGAATCGAACGACGATGCGTGATTCGGGACGATTCGTTCATCAGCATTTAGAAGAGGGCGACCGTCGGTCGCCCCTACATACGGATGAAAACTCCGCATGATCGGCAGCTACACCCACTTACCGCTCACACCCCCGGCAACGCCGCCGCGTCGGGATGAAAAAACGTCTTGTAGTCGATGCGCGTCGGCGTCAGACCTTGCTCATGGGCATACTGGGTCATCGCTTCCAACTCGCGCACGTTGTTCGGCACGTTGTAGGCCCAATAGTCGTCACCCATCAGTTCGCGTTGCTCGGCGACGGCAGCGGCGATCCAGGAATAGGCGATCACTTGCGGGTCGGGGCCGACGAGACGATCGAAGGCGACGTCACGCGACTTGCGGAAAGCCTTGAGCAGCGCCACCGGCGCGTTGGGATGTTTATCGACGAAGGCTTGTTTCAAGGTCACGATATGGCTGGTCGGGAATATTTTCGTCTGGCGGTAATACTCCTGCTCCTCCTTGCGGAAGTCGCGAAACAGCCGGCGCATGCGCGGATCGCGCGCCGTGATCGACGGCAGCACGTTAGGTCCAATAACCGCGTCGATCTTGCCGTCGAGCAGCATGTTGTCGAGCAACAGATCCGGATCGTCGTTGGAATCGATCTGCTCGATGCGAATGCCCTCGGCCAGCGCCATCTTCTTCGCCCGCGGCGAGCACCAGTTGATCTTTTTCAAATCGACGCCGTAATAATGTTGCAGCGCGCCGCGCGCCCACACGCCGGCGGTGTTGTCCCATTGCATGATGCCGACGCGCCGGCCTTCCAGCCCCTTCGGCGATCTCGATGCCCGCTTTGCTGTTGACGTAAATGTACGCCAGCCGAAACTTGCGGTTGGGAAACGCCGGGATGGAAATATGCGCCTCGCCTTTCGCGTAGGCGCGCACCCGCGCGGCAAAGCCGCAGTCCCAGGCGTCGCATTCCTCTTCCGTCGGCACGAATTCCCAGTCAAAACCGTCGATCTTCACGGTGCCGTCGGTGATCGGAATATTGGTATCGATGGTCGGTTCGCGAAAATAAAAGCGCAGTTTTGGATTGGCCATGGCAAACTCCTTATTAGATCGATTGCCGCAACATAGCCCGACAAACGGTTAGGGTTCAATCGCCGGGGGAAAGTTGGAGAGTGGAGTACTAGAGTATTGGGTTTCGGAATTTCCGGACCACCACTCCATTACTCCAACACTCCATCACTCGCATTTTCACTTGCTTGACACCCTTTGCCAAACTGCATAGTTAATTTAAGCACTAAGTACGCACGCGAAAGGACTCTCCCCATGGCAAGGCAGTACAAATGCATTTCCGGCGACGGCCATATCGATTTGAATCCCGACATCTGGCGCGACCGCGTTCAAGCGAAGTATCGCGAGCGCGCGCCGAAGCGAGTAAAAATGGCCAACGGTTCGGATGCCGTGGTCATCGACGGCGGTAAACCGAACACCATCGGCATTACCCGCAGCGTGCGCGTCGCCCATACGGATCTAGCCAAGCAAGTGCCGACGTTTGAAACTTGCGCGGGCACCGGGTCATCGCAGCAACGATTGGACGAGCAGGTGCAGGACGGCATCGATTGCGAGATTCTATTTTCCCAGATCACTTTCGTCCTGCGGCAAACCACCGGACGACGATTTCTATCGCGACTGCATTCGCGCCTACAATGAATTTCTTGGCGAAGAATACAGCGCGCCGGCGCCCGACCGTTTGGTTTGCATGGGCACCCTGCCCACCACCAGCGTCGGCGATGCCATCAAGGAAATGGAGCATTGCGCTAAGCTCGGCATGAAAGGCGTCAAGCTCGACCGTTATCCCAGCGGCAAGAGCTATCCTACCGCCGAAGACGACAAGTTTTGGGCCGCCGCCATCGACATGCGCATGGCGCTCACCAACCATAACAACGGCAACTTGGGTTCGGGCAAAGGCCAGCCCGACTATCTCTACGCCAAGGACCCCGGCCACGACGTGCACCAGAAAGATGCCTTCAAGTTTTTTACCCGCTTCACCAACGACGCCATGACCGCGCCTTTGCAGATGGCCTTTGCCGGCGTGTGGGATCGCTTTCCCAAACTCGAATTTTATTGGGCGGAAACTATGATCGGCTGGTTAGAGTACGGCCTGTGGCAGGTCGACGACCATTACAAACGCTACATGGGCATGATCCACGACGCCTGGGGACTGCCGAAGTTGGAGCGCATGCCGAGCGAATACATCAAAGATCGCAACTACTGGGGCTTTCTGCGCGATCCGGTGGGCATTAAACGGCGCGATAGCATCGGTTACGACAAGCTCATGTGGGGCACCGACTTCGCCCACGCCGCCAGCGACTATCCCAACTCGCAAAAATACTTGGCAGAAGACTTTGCCGGCGTGCCGGAAAACGAGCTGCGCGCCATGTTGGTGGATAATTGTGTACGGTATTTTCACCTAAACGATTGAGCGATACCCGACTGGAACAATTGGAACCCTTGGAACTTCTGGAACGCGTTCCAATTGTTCCAGCGGTTCCAATCGTTCCAATAGGCTTTAAAAGCCCAGCGAAGCTAGGAGATAAAATGAGTGACGTCGGCACGACTCACGAAGACCTCGAACGATTCTTAGGCGATCATTATTTAGTCGGCGCCGGGACTGAAACGCGACAAGCGGGTAACGCCACGCGCGGGCAAGACCGCGGCGCATTGGAAATGGGACGGCATTTACCGCGGTCTTCAACGTTCCGGCGAGATCGTCACGGTCGGGCCCGAACGGCATGACCGGCATGCGCTCGGTGGTCGGCATCGAAGCGAAGAACTTCCCGATCTGGATGAACGCGCAAATTCTCATGCCCGGCGAGCGCACCCAATGCCACCGCAACCTGCGCAGTGAGACGCGGCTGGTCTGTGAAGCGCCCAAGGACGCGGTATTCGTCTGCGAGTACGAAGCCTACCCGATGGAGCGCGGCGATGTCGTCATCAGCCCGGCGTGGACCTACCACGATCACTGGAACAAAGATAAAACGCCGGCGATCTGGATCGACGGCTATGACAACGGCTATAACCCGAACGTCAACATCAACGAGCGCTTCCCCAACGACAGTCCCTACGAAGAAGTGAAAAAGCCGGCGGGTTACGGCCAGCGCACCCTCGGCCTGGCGCGCCCCATCGCGAACGAAGCACCGTTTCCGCTGCCGCCCATGCGTTATCCCTGGGCCGACACCCATGCCGCCTTGATGGCGCTGCGTGAAAACAACGAGAGCGACCCCTACGACGGCGTGATGATCATGCTCGCCAGCCCGGTGGACGGCGGCCCGACGCTGCCGACCATCGCCTGGCAAGCGCAGCTGCTAGCGAAAAAACAAAAAACCATGGCGCACCGCCACAACAGCACCACCTTCTACTTCGCGTTTGAAGGCGCCGGCGCGGTGGTCATCGACGGCGAACGGTTGGAATACCACAAAGGCGACATCTTCGCCGTGCCGGCTTGGACCTGGCACCATCACGAGAATACCAACGGCGACGATACGATTCTATTCTCCATCGACGACTGGCCGGCGATGAAAAAGCTTGGCTTTTACATGAAAGAAGACGCCAAGGGATTTTGATAGATTTGCTACAGCAGTCCAGGCGCGCACGACGTGAACATCCATGTTCACCACGAAGGACACGAAAAACACGAAGGTCTCGGAAACTATTTCTTCTCTTAACTGCGTGTCCTTCGTATTACATAAGTTAGAAATTCGTGCGGCTTGCGCAAATTTTCTTAGCCCGGAACGTCTCGGATTCGGATATTCCTCGCGCCAAGGACGCCAAGGTCGGAAAGTGAAAGGCCAAGGCCGGTCATGCCGATGGGATGCGAGGGATATCGGAAAGATTTCTCCCTTCGGTCGAAATGACATATTTCCCTTACCTTTGCGCCCTTTGCGTGCTTTGCGCGAGCTGTTCCGAGTCTCGCTTGCGGCGCGCCGCGCCAGAACCTTCGTGGTGAACTGCGTCATTGTTTCTCGATCACGACCGCACCGCCTTCGTCGCGGGCGGGTTTTAAACCCGCCCGCCGAATCCCTCTAGAGTACTGCGTAACTTTCGTGTAAGAGAATCAGCACCATGACGAGCGCCGCGCCAACATTAGCCGCCATGACAACGGCAGCAGCCGAGGATGCTGCCAAGATCGCCGTCAGCCTGCGCGGCCTGTGGAAAACCTACACCGGCAGCAGCAAACCGGCGGTGCAAAACCTCTCCATCGACATTCGCGACGGCGAGATCCTCACCCTGCTCGGCCCCAGCGGCTGCGGCAAGACCACGACTTTGAGAATGGTCGCCGGTTTGGAACATCCCGACGCCGGCGATATTCTTTTCGGCGAGCAAGCCGTGGTCATGACCGCCAAACGGCTGTTCATGCCGCCGGACAAGCGCAACGTCGGCATGGTGTTTCAGTCCTACGCCATCTGGCCGCACATGACGGTGGCCGAAAACGTCGCCTTTCCGCTCCACGCGCGCCACTTTCCCAAGAGCGAAATCAAAGGACGCGTGTTGAAAGCCCTCGACCTGGTCGGCTTGAGCGGTTTTGAAGATCGGCCGGGGCCGCTCCTGAGCGGCGGCCAGCAACAGCGCGTCGCCTTCGCCCGTGCCCTGGTCACTGAACCGCGCGTCCTGCTGCTCGACGAGCCGTTCAGCAACCTCGACGCGAAATTGCGCGAGCAGATGCGCATCGGCGTCAAACTGCTGCAAAAAAGATTGAACATCGCCATGCTGTTCGTCACCCACGATCAAATCGAAGCGCTGAGTTTATCCAATCGCATCGCGCTGATGAATTTCGGCGTGGTCCAGCAGCAAGGCGATCCCCGTTTACTCTATGAAAAGCCGGCCAATGAATTCGTCCGCGACTTCGTCGGCCGAACTTTGCTCTTCAAAGGCAAGGTGCAAAGCGGCAATCCGTCGGGACAATTGGCTATCGCTCTCGAAGGCGCGCCGGACTGTGTGGTCTTCGGCCGGACCTATAATCCCGCTGGCATCAAAACCGGCGCCGCCGTTTATATCGGGGTGCGCCCGGAAGACGTTGAGATACTACCCGCGAACGGGGCAACGCCGCCACCTGGGATGATCGGCGGCACCGCCCAAGCCGCGTTGTTTATCGGCGAGCGGATCGAGTATCAGGTCGAAGTCGCAGGCCAGGGCGAAATGTTAGTTTACGGCGAACGCCATCAACCCATCGATGAAGGCAATAAAGTCTGGCTCAAACTGCGCCCCGACGGCCACAGCGCATGGTCGTCGGACTGGTCGCTTAAAGAAGATTGAAGGAAAGGATGTTATGAAGACTCTACAACAGCCCACCAACGCGAACTTGCGCCCCGGAAGGCGATCCGACCGATCGATCCGATCCGTCGGATCGGTCGGATCGCTACTGCTCCTGTTTGCCACCGCCACCGCCGTCTTCGGCGCCGCGGCGCCGGCAAACTTCGAGCAGGAATGGTCCAAACTCATCGCCGCGGCGAAGCAAGAAGGCAATGTCCTGATCGCCTCCGGCGGCGCGCCGTCGCGCCAGTACCGTCCGGTAATGGACGCGTTCTCGAAGAAATTCGGCATTAAAGTCGAAGTTTCCACCGGCAACGCCACCGACACGGTCAATCGCGTCTTAGCCGAACGTAAAGCCGGCAAGTTCACCGTCGATGTCGCCTTGATCAGTTCTCGCGAGAACAACCAGCGGTTGGTGCCCTCCGACTCCTTAGTCCCGTTCGCGCCCTTGCTGATCCATCCCGAAGTCCTCGACAAGTCGGCCTGGTACATGGGTCACCACTGGTACGCCGACAAGTTTTCCAAGTTCACCTTCATTTATCATGTCACCAAGGAAGACCAGTACGAGACTTGGTACAACACCGACAAGATCAAAGACACGGAAGTCGCCACCATCAAAAAACAAACCGACTACTTCGATCCGCGCTGGAAAGGCAAAATCGCCGGCCAGGGCATGGGCGATCCATCCGGTATCCGGCAAATGATCGACAGCTATTTCGAACCGGACCGCGGCCAGGAATGGATCAAGACTTACCTGCTCAACGCCGGCGTGACTTTCAGCGACGACCGGCGAATTCTCGAGACCTGGCTGGTCGGCGGCAGATTTCCGCTCTACGCGGTTTCCACCGGCAGCGAAGAGCTCGCCATCTTGGCGAAGAAGGGGCTGCCGATCAAACAAGTCCTGTTACCCAAGCAAGCGGCGCTGATCCGAGCGGGCGGCTCCGGCTGTTGCATCTCGGCCTTTGCCAACCCGCAGCATCCCAATGCCGCCAAGCTGTTCATCAACTGGTTCCTGTCCAAAGAAGGCCAGACGCTGACGCACACGATGATCCCCGCCATCGACCGTTCGTCGCTGCGCAACGATATCCCGATCGGTGAAGTCGTGGTCGATCAGCGCCGCGCACCTGGGAAAGAGTACGGCTTCCCCGACGCCGACCCGACCATGGGCGCGAAGCAGGAAGAAGCGCAGAAGTGGGTTTATAAAATCTGGGAGACAAGGCAAAAATAAATCTCCAACATGTTCAAGTCGTTCAAAACGTTCAAGCCGTTCAAATCGTCGGAAACCGCCGGTACTCGGATAGCTCCGACGACGGCTTGAACGTTTTGAACTATTTGAACGGCTTGAACGAATAGGTTCACGTGGAACGATCTCCAACACTAGATCAGCTTAGTATCGCGCCAACAATTCCCGCCCCCCGCTTAACCCGCGGCCATTTCATCATGGCGGCGGTGTTGATCGGACTCGGCTATTTTCTGCTCTGGCCGGTGCTGCTGTTATTGATCAACAGCTTCAACGCGGCCAGCGATTGGTTCGTCGAGCCGCGCACCTGGGGCACCCAGCATTGGCAGAACGCGTTTCAGCGCCCCGGCTTGGTCGCCTCGCTGGGCAACTCGGTGCTGATTTGGTCGCTCACCGTAGCGGTCAGCTTTCCGGTCGGCGTTGCCATCGCTTGGCTGCTGGCGCGCACCAAGATCCCGTTCAGCCATACGATAGAGTTCCTGTTCTGGGTCTCTTACATGGTGCCGAGCCTGCCGACGACAATCGCCTGGATCACCTTGCTCGATCCTGACATCGGCATGATAAACGTCGGTTTGAAAAATCTCTTCGGTCTGGAGCAAGGACCGTTCAACATTTTCAGCGTGCCCGGCATCGTCTGGGCGAATCTCATGGGCCACGGCATCTCGATCAAGGTCATGCTGTTGACGCCCGCCTTCCGCAACATGGACTCGACGCTCGAAGAAGCCGCCCGGGTCGGCGGCGCGAGCAATCTGCGCACGCTATTCAAAGTCACCCTGCCGCTGATGATCTCGCCGATGATGATGGTGTTCGCCTTGCAGTTGCTGCGGGTATTCCAATCCTTTGAAACGGAATATCTGCTCGGCATGCCGTTCGGCTTTTTCGTCTATTCGACCAAGATCTTCTCTCTAGTGCGCAACCAAGTGCCCAACTACGGCGAGGCGACGGTGCTGGCGAGTCTGACGCTGGCGATGATCGTCTTGATCATTCCGCTGCAGCGCTGGATCCTGGAGCGGCGCCGCTACACGACGATTACCGGCAGCTTTCGCCCCGGCCTGATCGATCTTGGCAAGTGGAACTACATCGCCTTCGCGCATCCTCGATCACGCTCCTGGCGCTGCTCGACCGTCGGTCCCATGGTGATACTTGTTCTCGGCAGTTTTATGCAGCGCATCGGCTACTTCGTTTTGGGCTTCACTCTCGAACACTGGCGTTTTGTGCTCACCGATCCGGTTTTCGTCAAAGCGCTGCGCACGACGTTGACGCTGGCGCTCACCGCGGCGCTGCTGAGCCCGCTGATTTTTTCCGTGCTCGCCTACATTCTCGTGCGCACGAAACTGCCGGGACGTTCGGCCCTCGATTTGATGATCTGGAGCGCCGGCGCCATCCCCGGCATTCTCGCCGGCCTTGGGCTCTTGTGGATGTTTCATCGGCACGCCGGGGTTGAATGCGCTCTTCGGCACCATCTGGGCGCTCATCATCGTCGTCATCCTGCAAGGCAAAACCACCGGCGTGAATATCATGAAAGGCGTGCTCGTGCAGGTCGGCGCCGACATGGAAGAAGCCGCGCGAGTCTCCGGCGCCGGCTGGATCAGAACCTATTGCAAAATCTGGCTGCCGCTCTTGATGCCGACTTTGGTCCTGTTGGCGGTGATGAACTTCGTCACCGCCGCCGGCGCCACCAGCAGCATTATTTTACTCGCTTCGCGCGACACCATGACGCTCTCGTTAATGGCCCTGGAGCTCTCCGCCAACGCCGTCAGCAACCGCGAAGCCGCCAGCATCATCAGCATCTTCATCATCGCTTTCACCGTCACCGGCGCACTGCTGGTGCGCTACTTCGGCCGCCGCTTCGGCGTCCGCCACGATATGCACGCCGGCCCCAGCGGCAACACACCTGCCGCGGTGTGAATCGAGCATTCCGGCAAGAGGCAAATACGAGACTCACCACGAAGAGCACGAAGGTAGGAAGAAGAAATTGTTTCCGAACCCTTCGTGATCTTCGTGTCCTCCTTCGAGATACATGTGAGGGGATGAGATGCACAACAACGAGCCTGCGTGGCTCCGTCATACCCGCGAAAGCGGGTATCCAGGCCAACTCGGCCGTAGCGACAAACCTGGATTCCCGCGTGCGCGGGAATGACGAATTTGGGGGATTATGTTCTGGGAATGCCAACCATTTTTATGCTCTGTAGGCGAGCGTTAAGCTCATGAACCACTTCGTGGTAAAATAGTTTCTTGACTATTCTAGTAACAAGCGGCAAATGGCAAACATGATCACTTCGCCGCCGCGCTCCCTTCGCTTCCTCTTCATCGCTCTCGCCGGCCTCTCGCTGCTTTTCGGCATCTGGATCGGCGTGGCCCGGCTTGGCTTTGCTCTGCCGCTCCCGAGTCCGGCTCATGATCTCACTGCACGGCCCGCTGATGGCCGTGGGCTTCTTGCTGACGCTGATCGGCCTGGAGCGCGCCGCTACGCTGGACCGCTGGTGGGTTTACGGTGTGCCGCTGCTGAGCATCTTGAGCATGCTCTCATTGCTCACCGACTTGCCCAGCGCCAGCACAGCGGTCCTTGCCGCGGGCTCGGCCCTGCTGCTCACTTTGTTTTTCGTCGAGCTTTATAATCGCCAGCCTGAAGAGCATTTCATTGTCATGGCGGTGAGCGCCGCCGTGCTTGCCTGCGGCAATCTGCTCTGGCTCACCGAAACGACCCTGCATCGCGTCGTTCCTTGGTGGGCCGGATTTTTAATTCTAATGATCGCCGGCGAACGGCTCGAACTGACGCGCCTGCGCCGCCCGAAGTCATGGGTTCGTGGCTCGTTTCGTCTCGCCGTGATTATTCTAATTGCCGGCCTGGTGACATCGCCATGGGAGTTCCGCCTCGGCGTGCGCATCGCCGGCGCCGGCATGATCGCCATGGCGCTGTGGCTGCTGCGCTACGATCTCGCCTGGCAGAGCATTACACAACCCGGCTTACCGCGCTTCATGGCCGCTGGGCTCATCGCCGGTTATTTTTGGCTCGCCGTCGGCGGCGTTTTCTGGATTTGGTTCGCGCGTTTCTTCGGCGCCGGACCGCTTTACGACGCCATGCTCCATACGGTGTTGCTCGGCTTCGTCTTCTCGATGATCTTCGCCCATGGGCCAATCATATTGCCGGCGATCACCCAACTGGCTTTGCCGTTTCACTATCGTTTTTATCTTCATGCCGGCTTGCTGCATCTCTCACTGCTAGTCCGCATCGCCGGCGATCTCGCGTTGTTGCCGGGAGGACAGCAATGGGGTGGCGTGCTCGGTGCCCTCGCCATTTTGATGTTTCTCTTGAACACTATTCACGCTTTGGTTTCGGCGCGCTGAGGTTGCTGGCGCAAGCGTGGATTTGCTACACTGCGTTACCAATGAGAATGAACCCGGCCGCGAAACGAACCGAGGGATGGGAGAACTAATGACTTATTACTACCGCGCTTTACCTATTTTGCTGGGATTGATCGTCGCCACGACATCATCCGCCTCCGCCGACATCGGCCAGATCAAGAATGTCAGCGGCGCAGTTTTCATTCTCCGCCAAAGCGTCCAGCAGCCGGCCAAGGCGGGCGACCTCGTGCAACAGTCCGATGTACTCATCACCGGCGCCAACGGCGCCGTCGGCCTGACCTTCATCGACAGCTCGCGTCTATCCGCCGGCCCCAATAGCCGCATCGAGCTCAAACAGTTCCGCTTCAATCCGACCACCCATGACGGCGAGTTTGTCACCGACGTGCAGCGCGGGACGTTAGCGGTGGTCTCCGGGCAGATCGCCAAACGCTCCCCCGACGCGATGAAAGTAAAAACCCCGACCACCATCCTCGGCGTGCGCGGCACCACCTTCGCAGTCCAAGTTGAAGAATAAAAATTTCCCGCCGAGTTTCCGATGGCTCGATTGGCGACTGCGTCACGCTTTCTGCGCGTATGCAGCGTGCGCCGTACTCGCCGGCTGCGCGACGGTCAAGCCCGCGCCCAAGATCAACACCTATGTCGTGCTGCTGCCGGAAGAGGGCGGTGCGCCCACGTCGGTTATTGTCGGTGAGGGTGCGCATGCGCTGACTTTGGATCAACCGTTGAGCGGCGCAACTGTCGACAGCGAGGGAAAGATTGAACGAAAATCTCCCACTGCCGCGGAGGCCGACAAAACCTTCGCCGCGGCGCTGGCGGCTCAGCCACCCAAGCCGATCAGCTTCACGCTTTACTTCGACACCAACAGTACCCAGATCACTACCGCGTCGCGGGCGCAACTCGACGCGCTGATGGCGGAAGCGGCGCGCCGCCAAGCCGTCGAAGTTCAAGTCACCGGCCACACCGACCGCGTCGGCAACGCTGCCGACAACGACCGGCTGTCTTTGCAGCGCGCCGAAACAATGCGCACGATGCTGGTCCAGAACGGCATCAAAGCGACGTTCATCCGAGCCGTCGGCCGTGGCGAACGGGAGCCCCTGGTTCCCACCGCCGACGAGCAACCCGAAGCGCGCAATCGCCGCGTCGAAGTCCTATTGCGCTAATTTCGAACGAATGAATAAGCCTGCCGATGGAAAGGACTTCGAGGCGGGCTCTTCGTTAGGTCTCGAGACTTGGATAGCCAGCCAATCTTCACAGCGCGGACGGCGCTCCTGACGAAGCTTTGCGATAGCCAACTGCCAGCAGCAGTCAGATCGTCGGACGGCGCAGCTTTATCGGTAAAGTGCTTCACCTCGGTATGTAGCATCTGACAAACCGCTGCGGCGCTCCTCGGTGGATCCTTAGCCAAGCACTGAAGCGTTCGCGCCTAAGCCAAACTGCGCTTGGCCGCCATCTTCCGCCTCGGTTACACCGTCGGTAATCAATAGCAAAATATCGCCGTCGCTCAGCCGCAAGCGCTGCGTCGGATAGGCGAACCCATGATCGAGACAGAGCGGCGGTCCGCCAGCGCGATCGAGCTCGCGCGGCGCGTCCCGCGGACGCAAGAGAATCGCTGGGTTGTGGCCGGCGTTGCAGAGCTCCAACTCACCCGAACTGCTATCGATGACTCCGATAAGGGCCGTGACGAACATCGCCGTCGGATTTTCCCGCGAGATTTCATCGTTTACCGAACTTAGCACTTGGCCGAGGTTCGATGGCTCGCGCCGCGCCAGGCTCTTGCACAACGTCTTGGTCAGCGCCATGAACAACGATGCCGGCACGCCTTTGCCGGAAACGTCGCCGATCATGAAAAACAATCGCCGCTCGTCGAGCATGAACGCATCGTATAGATCGCCGCCAACTTCCTGGGCCGGCTCCAATAGCGCAAAGAAATCGAGATTGGCCGGCATTCCCGTCGATCGAATTGGGATCGGGCAACATGCCCATTTGAATTTCCCGCGCCGCACGGAGCTCGCCGGCGGCACGGAGCCGTTCGTTGCGCTCGACCGCCAACTCGGCATCGAGTTCCCGGCGCCGCCGCAGGGCCGCCGAAAATCCCGCCGTAAGTAGCAGACCGACCATCACGCCGTTGGCCGCCGCCGGCAGTGTCGGATCGTAGAGCACGTGAATCTTTTGAAAAGCGATGAAGCTGGCGATCACGAGAGTTGCCGCTATGGCGCCAGTACAGTGCGACGCCGATGGCCGGTCGACGCCGGGGTAGAGCCACGATCAGGACGATGCCGAAGGTGACCAGCCCAAGGAGTTCCCACCAGCGCGCCACCGATGGCCGGATCAAGCGGGCACCGAAGAGAATATTCTCGACCAGCTGGGCATGAATCTCGACGCCGTCCATGCGCGAGCCTACGGGCGTTGCCGCGACGTCGCTGATGCCCACGGCGGTGGCCCCGATAATCGCCACCTGATTCGCAAGCGCCTTGGGCGCCACAGCACCGCGGAGAATCGCCGCCGCCGACACCCGCCGATAGCGATGAGCGAGCGAGTAATACAAACGCAGGCTGCCGTTGCGGTCCGTCGGAATGAATGACGTACCGATCTGCACTCCGACGTATGCCGTTGCGATCACTGCGCACGGAATACGCCGCTTGGCCAGTCGCCACCCGCAACAGTTCGACGGCGAAAGCCGGCGCGATCAAGCCGTTGACGCTCAGCACCAATGGCATATTCCGGATAACCCCGTCGCCGTCGCGGCTATCGTTCAAATAGCCGCGGCCATGGGCAACCGCTTCAAGCTCCGGCAGATTAACGATCTGCCCTTCATAGGTCGGGGCAAATCGCTGTGGCGCTGCGCCGGAAATCACTGCTGGAGTTTGGCTCGGTATCGAAGACTTCCCCGGAGGCGCGTCGACCAGCGCGGCGCGGCCGAGCACCGACGGAACCTGACGCAAGGTATCGGCGAGAATGGCATCGTTGGGCGGCAGCGCAGCGAGCGCTTTGCGTAACTCGAGCGATGTGTCTTCACGCTCGGCTAACAGCCGCTGCGGCGATTGGCTATCGGCTTCCGGCAGAATCATGTCGAGACCGACAGCGAGGGCACCGAGGCGATGGCTTGCGCTGACCAGCTGCGCCAAGCGGGTGCGCGGCCAGGGCCAGCGGCCGAACTGTTGCAGGCTTTCATCATCGATGTCGACGATCACCGCCGGCAACGTGGTAACCTGACGCGGCATCACCCGTTGGTAAGCGTCGAACCAAAGGTTCCGCACTGGGCTCCATGCCGTCTCGCCAAAGGCGATTTGCGCCAATGCCATCAACGCCAAGAGCCCAATCGCGGCCTTGCGGCCGTTATCGGCGCCCAAACGATCGAGCAGCGGCTGGCTGAACCCACCGCTACGTGGCAATGATTCCTGGGGCGTCGCCACGAATTTACAGATCGATGACTAAGCCGTCGTAAGCGGTCGAGACTTGGAGAGAATTATTTTCACCGGCGATCTCGGCGTAACGCTGGGTTTCGCCGAGGACCGAATAGATTGTGTCGTCGCTGTACGACGGTTCGTGGTGGAACATACAATAATGCTTGACCTGGGCGCGCAAACATAAATCGACACCGACAATATTGCTCGAATGTCCCCAGTCCGCCTTGGCATCGATCATTTCGTTGAACGAATACATGGAGTCGAACACGACCAGATCGGCGTCGCGGTAAAATTCCACCATCGCCGCGGTTTCGTTCTCCGACTCGAGCTTATGTTCGCCGTCGGTCGAGTACACCATGCTCCGGCCGTTTTTCTCGAATCGATAACCGTAGGAATCGCCGGGATGGGGTTGCAGTTTCGCCTTGACGCGCAGACCGTCGATCTCGTACCAGCGATCCGTCTGCCAGCGGAACAAAGCTGATGTTCGCGCGCAACTGATCCCAATGCACCGGGAAACAGGGATCGGATTGCTGGCGCCGAAAAGCTTCCTCGAGCACAGCCAGCGAATGACCGCCATGTATGCGTATGGTATTGCCGGGGATGTAAGCCGGCGGGAAAAATGGAAACCCCATGATATGGTCCCAATGCACGTGGGACATGAAGAAATTATAAACTTGCGGCCGGGCCGATCCATGTTGAGCCAGCACTTGTTGACCAAAACAGCGCAGTCCCGAGCCCATGTCGCATAAAGTGTAGTGGTCGCCGCCGATGACTCTCGACACTCGATGTGTTGCCGCCGTAGCCGCTGCGCAAGGGGAATTCCAAGTCCGTATCGATGAACCGGTCAAGGGCCGCTTCGTCGGCGAACTGGCGGCCGGCGGCTTTTAGCAGAGCGCGCTTGATCTTGTCGCGGATGACCGCACCTTCGGTGGCTGTCGGCAGCGAACCGCGGGTGCCCCAAAAGCGGATGCGCATAAGTTCTTTCCGTGCCCTTACTTCAAGCCACCTGCGACGACGCCGCCCAAACGACAGGCCGAGTGAAATACCAGGCAAAGCACGTTGCGTTCGCTATCGCGCCGATAACTCGCCCGGTCCACCAGAGCGCGCATCATCGGCACGCCGACGCCGCCCAAACCGCGTTGATCGATATCGACGGCGAGATCGGGCTCGGGCATGGCGAGGATGTCAAAAGGCTGTCCGCCGTCAACGAATTCTAACTCCAAGCATTGGACCGTCGATCAGCCGGCAGACCAGTTCGACATTGCCCAGGCGATCGCCGTAACTGTAGTGGCAAATATTCGCCACCACTTCTTCGACCACCAGTTCGACTTCATCCACCCGCGCTGCGGCAAACCCCGCCTGGCGCGCTTGCGCACCGGCGAACTCGGTGCACTGCGCCACCGCATCGATGGTGAGCGCTTCGGTGCGCTTCGATATAGCTAGACTCTGCATACCGATTAACGGTCGATATAGATCGCCGCGGCGGCCGGCGAGATCGCCGCGAGCGCATCGCGCACGGTCGGATAGGTATCTAAGCACCATGTCGAAACGGCCGATCTTGAAAACTTCCCGGACACTCGGTTGTAAGCCGGCCAGCACCACTTTGCCTTCCTGCTTACGGCACCCCTTGGCCGCGATCATCAGCACGCGCAGCCCGGCGCTACTCATGTAGTTGACTTTGCTCAAGTCCACCAGCAGTTTTTTGTCGTCCCCAACGCATCCTTCGACATGGGGCAGAAGCACGCTGCCAAATGCCGGTGCCGTGCTGTGATCGATCCGACCTTCAACCTGCACGATGACGACGTTAGCAAAATGTCTGTACTGTCGATTCCATGGCTATACCTCGTCTGCATCCCTTGAGGGATTAGTTTAGGCGCCGTTTGGAAAAACCGGTGCACTGTTGCCGGCGCCGCTCTGATTGCGCCCATGATAGCACGACCGGATACGCTCCGTGAACGTAAAATTATCCTGCAACGTCGCCAGCTACCGGCACCGTCAAAAGGCGGCTAAGGGTCCACGACCATTGCTTTTTTGCGGTAGCTGAACTAAGCAGGCCTAGCGATTAAAAGGAGCAAATCAAATGACTGGACCTAATCTTGCCGAGACCGTTGTCGACTACTTAATTTCGCAAAACGTGCGCCACATTTTCGGCGTGCTCGCCCATACGCTTTTTCCCTTCGGCGACGCCATCGCCAAGCGGCCGGAATTGCGCTTCATCAATACCCAACATGAGGGCGGCGCCGGTAACATGGCGCTAGGTTACGCGCGGGTGACTAAACAGCCGGCGGTGTGCCTGGTCTCGGCCGGCGGCGGCGCGACCAATATCGTCACCGCGGTCGCCCAGGCGTACAAAGAAGCGGTGCCGCTGTTTGTCATCTCGTCGGACATCGGCACGGCGTCGTTCGCCAAAGGCCACTGGGCTTCGTGGCATGGTATGGAGCATGTGCGTTTGTTCCAACCGATCACCAAGCAGAGCGCACGTTTGGGACGAATCGAAGAACTTGGTTCGGTGCTCGACTCGTTGTTTCGTCAAACCACCCGCGGCCGCCAAGGACCGGTGTTTTTCTGCATCCCAGAAGATTTGCAAGAAACCCATTTGCCCGAGCCGATTTCCTTTGCCGCTTCGGCGAATCCCGCTGCCCCGGCGGTGGACGGGAGCACGGTCAACGCCGCGGTCGAATTATTACTAAGCGCCCGCGCGCCGGTCCTGCTCGCCGGCACCGGCGTCGATTGGGCTCAGGCACAGGACGAAGTCAAAGATCTGGCAGAGCTGTTGGCGCTGCCTGTGGCCAGCAGCTACACCGCCAAAGGCGTGTTTTCGGAAAAGCATCCGCTCGCGCTCGGCTGCCTCGGCAACGGCGGCCGCATGTATGCCAGGCCGTTTTTTCAGGAAGCCGATCTGGTGCTCGCCGTCGGCACCAGTTTCAGCGAAGGCACGACCCTCGGGTTTGGCCACAAAACGATCCCGGAGCAAGCTCGGGTCATTCACATCGACACCGACCCGGAACAATTCGGCCGCATATATCCAGCCGAGCTCGCCATTCAAGCCGACGCCAAGAGCGCCCTGCGCGCGATCATCGACGGCGTGAAAGCGCGCCAGCCGAAAGCCGCCCAGAGACCGAACGCCAGGCGATCCAAAAAGCCAAGGCAGCTTGGCGTCAAGGAAGTTGACACGCAGATCGACAAGAGCAATTTAACTTACGCGTCGGTGCTGCGAGCCCTCGACGAACTGCTCACCGGCAATGAAATCTTGACGACGTCCGGCATGACCGGCGATACCCTGCGTAACATCGACTCCAAGGTGCCGATCATCCACGCCGGCGAGTTTCGCGCCATCGGCACCGCGCTGGCAACCGCCTTCGGCGTCAAGATCGGCCGCCCCGACGCCCGCGTCATCTGCGTCACCGGCGACGGCTCGTTCATGATGGAGCAGCAAGAGCTCGCCACCGCGCGCTATCATAATATTCCAATAATGGTGCTGATCCTGCGCAACAACGCCTACGGCGGCATGAAGCGCGACCAGCAAAACAACTACGGCGGCCGCATCATCGGCACCGAACTGTTCATCCCCGACCTGGCCAAGCTCGCCGAACTCTACGGCGCCAAAGGCTACAGCGTGACCAAGAAAGAGCAGCTCGCGCCAGTGTTCAAAGAAGCATTGGCGAAAGATGAATTTGTCATTGTCGATGTGAAAATGGATTGACGGCCTTACCGAACTGGGAGTTCTCACTCCAGAGCACGCAGAGAGCACAGAGGTTAGGAGCCGAGCTAATTTTTCGCTGTGATCTCCCTGTGCTCTGGGGTCAAAGAATCCGCCAATGACGCCAGTCGGCGATTGGCACATTTCAAGTTTGCGTAGACCCCGAGCCAATCCGCTTGGCCACCTGCGCATGGGCTGAGCACCACGCGCGGATCGCGCTGCAACGCCGCGACGTAACGCTCGCCGAACTCGCCGCCGTTCTCCGCCGGGATCAGTAAGAACACCGCCTGTCGCATGACCGCGTCGACGCTGGCGTTCGTGAGCCCTTCCTTATCATCATCGAGAGTTTCGTCGATAGCCACGATCAGCTGGGAAATCGGCCGCAGCCAGGCGAACCACGGATCGCTGGTGAGCAGCTGGAAAAAATGGTTCGGCGAGCGAATCGGCCCCACCGTCGCTTCATAAACCGCGCGCTCCGAGTCGAGCAGCACTTTGTGCAAATGCAGCAGCGCGTCGTGCAGGTCGAGCAGGGGGCGGCGGATCACATCGTTATCCGGTGCACGCCGCGGCAGAGGTTTCTTAGCCATAAACTCTACAATAGCCAATTAAAACTTCGGCTCAACCCTACTGAGTAATCAAATAAGCACCCTAAAAGGTGTATTGACTAAACTCATTATTGCGGTAGTTTGCTCTGCAAATTTGTCAAACATAAACGGGTCGAGTGTTTCAATCGGATAACCGTTCGGGAGCGTCGACAATTGTGACAAAAATAAAAAAGGGAGAAACCGTGTTCAATCTACACTCAGGGGATTATCGTTTAAACGGGTTAGGTCCGGTAATGTGCCTGTCTTTTTACGTGGTTCTATTGTGCGCCGGCATCTCGTTCGCTCAATCGAAGACGATAATCGATGAGTGGGCCAGCGTTCAGGCGCCCAAGCCGCCGGAGTTGAAATCGGTAAAAATCGAGGATCCAAAATCAACCGCCTATCTTGTTTTAGATATGGTGAAGCAGACTTGTAATAACGAACGGCGGCCACGCTGCGTCGCCTCCGTGCCGAAGGTTCAAGCTTTTTTGACCCAGGCTAGGAGCAAAGGGGTATCCGTAATTTACAGCTATACCTCGTCGTCAACGCCAGCGGATATTTTTCCGGAACTTGCGCCGCTCCCCGGTGAACCTCTAGTGCGGGCGTCGGCCGACAAGTTTGTCGGCACGGACTTGGAAAAGATTTTAAAAGATAAGGGCATCAAGACCGTAATTGTCATCGGCACCGCGGCTCACGGTGCCGTAATATCCACGGGTACCCAAGCCGCATTCAGGGGCTTTAAAGTTATTGTGCCAGTAGACGGTATGTCGTCTGAGAGCAGCTACTTCGAGCAGTATACCGCATATCACTTCACGCAAGCCCCCGGCGTTGCCCAGCAGTCGACATTGACGAAGTTCGAAATGATCCAATTCTAGTGACCAGGAGGTTATATTTCGATGGATCGAAAGAAGGCCAGTGATTTCGATCCCGCAGCTATTAGGTCTGTTCCATAAGTACGTCCACGGCGCGATTAGCCGGCGTGATTTTTTGGACGGCGCCGCCAAGTTCGCCGTCGGCGGCCTGACGGCGATGGGTCTCTGGGAGATGCTGCGGCCCAACTATGCGTTGGGCGCAGCAAGTAGCCAAAGACGACAAACGCATCAAGGCCGAGTACGCTTTCTACTCGTCGCCGAAGGGTAATGCCACCGACGGCAAAATGCGCGGCTAGCTCGCACGCCCGGCTAGCGGCGACAAATTCCCAGTCGTCGTGGTTATCCACGAAAACCGTGGCCTGAATCCGTACATCGAAGACGTTGCGCGGCGGTTGGCGGTCAGCGGATTCATGGCGTTCGCCCCGGATGCGATCTGGCCGCTGGGCGGATACCCACGTCGCCAAGATGGCGCTGAAGCGGACGAGAAAGCGGCTAAGCTGTTTAGAAGCCTCGATGACGGGAAGTACGTCGAAGACTGCATCGCGGCGGCGGAGTTTCTGCTCAAGCATCCACAGTCCACCGGTAAGCTCGGTGCCGTGGGCTTCTGCAATGGCGGCGCCAAAGTCAACCAGCTCGCCGTCCGCGTGCCAGAGCTAGCCGCGGCGGTGCCATTTTACGGCAGAGCGCCGGCGGTTGCTGACGTGCCAAAGATCAAAGCAGCCGTGCTCGCTCATTTTGCCGATGCGGAACTGGATCCCAACACCACCGGCACTTGGCCAGCTTACGACACAGCCCTAAAGGCCAATGGGATCAAGCATGAAGGGTACATCTATGCCAAAACCTATCACGGCTTTCACAACGACACGACGCCGCGATACGACGAAGCAGCCGCCAAACTTGCATGGCAGCGCACCCTCGATCACTTCAACAAAAATTTAAAAGGTTAAACTGACGGGTAGGGGCGAAAATGTTTCGCCCCTACCCGCTCCTTTCGTCCTGAACTCGGTTATTTCTTAGCCAATGCTTTTGAACCGCGCGAAAACGACTACAGCCGTCATTCCGCTTCGGACCGGTTCGCCATTGCACTCGATTGCACTCGCTAGCCTGCTAAACAAATCGACCACTTTGGTTGATATGCTGGCCCGTTCCGCAGTCAACACAATTCCAATTTTCCTCAATGTTTACAGCTAGTTAAATAATTGATGCGGGTTTAATTGCAAATGGGCACATTGGTTTAATACAATTGTTTCAAACTTATGTTTAAAGAACAAGTCAAAGTCAATTCTGAGGATAGTTCGGATACCGAAAGGCGAGTGCTGGACGCTGCCGGTGAGGTTTTTGCTGACCTCGGCTATCGCGCCGCGACGGTGCGGCAGATCTGTGAAAAAGCCGGGGCAAACATCGCCGCGGTCAATTATTACTACGGCGATAAAGAGCGGCTCTACCAGGCCGTGCTGCGCTCGGTGCCGGATGCCCAGGCGATAAAATATCCATCGCGGTCCGGACTCAGCTCGAATGCCACGGCGGAGGAACGACTGCGCGTCTACGTTCACTCCCTTTTGCATCGCGTCTTCGACGCCGGCCGTCCCGGATGGCACAGCAAGATTATCGCCCGCGAGATGATCGAGCCGACCCGCGCCCTCGATTCGCTGCTCGAAGAAGTCGCGCTCCCGCTGCATCGCGAATTGGCGAGCATCGTGCGCTTGCTGCTCGGCGCGACCGCCAAAGACGAAGACGTGAGATTCTGCGCGCTCAGCATCATGGGCCAGTGCGTCTATTACCATCACGCCCGCACCGTCCTCGCGCGCCTCTACCCGGAACAAAAGTACCACGCTGAGGATGTCGCACGCCTAGTGGAGCATATCAGCGAATTTTCACTGGCGGCGCTGCGAGAGTTAGCGCAGAGAAGGCAGGCGCAAGGCAATGAAACTCCTTGAGCTCAAATGGTTGACGAAACGGCGCGCGCTAGCGCCGGTGTTCGTCATCGGTGCGCTGGGAGCCGCCGCCTGCGGCGGCGATCGGCCGGCGACCGCGGTGCCCAAAAGCGAGACGCCGTCCCGTCAGGTAAGAGTGGTCGCGGCGGCACAGACTGAAGCCGCGCGCGTCGTCAGCGCCAGCGGCACATTGGCGGCCGACGACCAATTTGTTTTGGGCACGAAGGTCGTCGGACGCTTAGGCGAGATCGCTGTCGATCTCGGCAGCCGCGTGAAGAAAGGTCAAGCCATCGCGCGCATCGACCAAAGCGACTATCGCCTGCGCGTCGAACAAGCGGACGCCGCGCTCCAGCAATCGCGCGTCAGGCTGGGACTGCCTGCGTCGGGGAACAGCGACAAGGTGGATATCGAACAAACATCACTGGTCCGCCAAGCTGCGGCGGTATTCAAAGAAGCCCGTCTAAGTCACGACCGGATGGTCGAACTTTGGGATCGAAAGCTAATCGCGCGCGCAGAGCTCGACAGCGCCGTATCCCAACTCGCGGTGGCGGAAGGGCGCTATCAAGATGCAATCGAAGAAGTCCGCAATCGTCTGGCTGTGTTGGTGCAGCGCCGTTCCGAGCTTGAGATCGCCCGCCAGCAGCTTGCCGATACCGTCATCGTGTCGCCCATCGACGGCGCCGTCAGCGAACGCCAGGCCGCTGTCGGCCAATACCTGCCGGCCGGCGCGCCCGTCGTGACACTGGTGCGCACTGATCCGTTGCGGCTGCGCCTCGCAGTTCCCGAGCGCGAAGCGGGCTTGGTCCGCGTCGGCCAGACCGTGGATCTCACCGTCGAAAGCGATGCCAACAAATACCAGGGCAGGGTCGCGCGACTCTCGCCGGCGATCGCCGAGAACAACCGAACTTTGATGATCGAAGCCGAGGTGCCCAACGGCCAGGGCGCGTTGCGCCCCGGTTCGTTCGCCAAGGCGGACATAGTGATCGAAGCTGGGCAGGAGATCGTCACGGTGCCGCGCAACTCGATCATTACCTTTGCGGGGATCGAAAAGGTTCTCATGGTGGCCGAGGGAAAAACTGTCGAGAAGCGTGTGCGTACCGGACGCCGTATCGGCGAGCAGGTAGAAGTTACCGAGGGTATCTTTGCCGGCAATCAAGTCATCGTGCAACCGGGCAACCTCGTCGCCGGCGAGCCTGTGACAGTGGTGAACTGATGCAAAAGCTGGCGGAAATTTCCATCCGACGCCCGGTTTTTGCCTCGATGATCATTCTGGCGCTCGTGGTCGTCGGCGCGGCGAGTTATTTCCGCCTCGGCGTGGACCGCTTTCCATCCGTCGACCTGCCCACCGTCTCGGTCCGCACTACTTTGCCAGGCGCCTCCCCTGAAGAAGTCGAGACGATCATTTCACGGCCGATTGAAGAGGTCGTCAACACGGTCGAAGGGATCGACGAGCTCCGTTCCGTATCCGGCCGGGGAACCTCGTTCGTTATGGCGACGTTCAACCTCGACCGCGATATCGACGTCGCCGCCCAGGATGTGCGCGATCGGGTCGCTACCGTGCTCAATCGTTTGCCGAACGACGTCGATCCTCCGGTCATTTCGAAGTTTAACAACGAAGACTCGCCGATTCTCACCATTGCTATTTCCGGCGACCGATCGCTGCGCGAATTGACGGAGATTGCCGATAAGATCGTCAAGGTCCAGCTCGAGCGCTCAGTCGGCGTGGGAGAGGTGCGGCATTGTCGGCGGTTTGGAACGCGCCATCAACGTCTGGGTCGACGCGGACCGTTTGGCGGCCTACCAGATTCCAATCACCGCGGTTCGCGACGCGATCCAACGGCAGAATGCCGACATACCCGGCGGCAATGTGACCAGCGGCGCGCGCGAGCAGGTGCTCCGTACCATGGGAAGGATCACGGATCCGAGAGGCTTTCAATGACCTCGTAATCAGCACCGTTAACGGGTCGCCTATTCGCGTTCGCGACATCGGCCGCGCCGAAGACGGCACCAAGGAACAGCGCTCTCTGTCGCGATTGAACGGCGTGCCGACGGTCCAGCTCCAAGTGCGACGCCAATCAGGCGCGAATACGGTCGCGGTCATCGAGTCCGTAAAAGAAAACCTCGCGCGCGTCACTCGGCAGCTCCCGGCCGATGTGAAAACCGAAATCATCCGGGACCAGTCGCGCTACATCTACGCCGCGCTGCGCGAAATCAACGTGCACCTGATTTTAGGCAGTATCCTGGCGACCTTAGTCGTGTTGGCTTTCATGCGCAATTGGCGCTCCACGGTGATCAGCGCAGTAGCCATTCCGGCTTCGGTCCTCTCGACGTTTGGCATGATGTGGGCGCTCGGCTTTACCCTAAACAGCGTGACCATGCTAGCCCTCGTCTTGATGGTCGGCATCGTCATCGACGATGCCATCGTAGTCCTGGAGAACATCTTCCGATTCGTCGAGGAAAAACGCATGAATTCCTTCGAGGCGGCCCGCGCCGCGACCGCCGAAATCGGCTTGGCGGTCATGGCGACGACGTTCAGCCTCGTCGTTATCTTCGTTCCCGTCGCTTTCATGTCCAGCATTTCCGGACGTTTTCTCTATCAATTCGGACTGACTGCGTCGGTGGCCGTGCTGGTCAGTCTTTTGGTTTCGTTTACGCTTACGCCGATGATGAGCGCGCGCATGCTGCGCGCCGAGGACGCGGCGCCCGAGGGCGGAGGAATCCCATTCACGGCAGGGATTTTACGCCTGGATCGACCGTCACTACGAGCGCATGCTGCGATGGTCCATGGCCCACCGCGTGGCGGTCATGATGTTCGCGGGACTCGTGGTGCTCTCCTCCATTCCTCTCTATACGCTGGTGCAACAGGAATATATTCCCAGCAACGTGGATGAAGCGGAGTTCGAGGTCAACGTCACCGCCCCTCAAGGCGTTAGTCTGGCGGCGGTGGACGAGATCATGCGCGCCGTGGAAAACGAGCTGCGCGCCATTCCGTTAGTGCGCCTGATGCTCTGCGATGCCGGCGGAGGCTTCATCAGCGGCGTGGGCACGGGCGGCTGTTACGTGCGCATCGCGCCCCACGATGAGCGAGATTTTTTCGTTTACGCCGCCTTGTGGCGCGAGACCCTTAACGGTCAACCCTGGGTCGCATTGCGCAACACTTCGCAGCGCGACGTGATGCAGCAAGTCCGCGCGGGCCTGAATAAATTCACGGATCTCCGGACTTCAGTGCGCAACCTGCCATCGTTCAACATCGGCGGCGGCAACTGGGACATCGATTTCGTTCTGCGCGGTCCGAATCTTCAAACCCTGGCGGCTTATGGCGAGGAATTGCGCCTCCGTTCGCAAAAGCTCGGTATCATCGATGCCGATACGACGCTCAAGCTCGACAATCCGGAATTGCGCGTGGTGATCGATCGCAAGCGCGCCGCCGACCTCAACGTGGACACGGAGCACATCGCCTCAGCGCTTGCGGCTAATGGTCGGCGGCGACGAGAAAGTGTCGCGCTTCATCGATCCGTCCGTCAACGAGCAATATGACGTGCAACTGCGTTTGTCGCAGCCCGATCGAGAAGATATCGCGACGATCACTCACCTTTACGTTCCGCGCGCGGGAGCCGGTCTGGTGCGGCTTGACAATCTGGTGTTGGTCGCGCCGGCCATGAGCGCGTCCCGCATCGACCGGCTGGATCGTCAACGCCAGGTGAGCCTGCGCGCTCAAATCGCTCCCGGTTTCGCGCTCGCCGACCGTCTGGAGGCGCTCAATGGAGCGGTGCGCGAAATGAATCTACCCGCCGAATACACCACCACCGTATCCGGGCGCGGCCGTGAATTGGAACGCACCTTTACACAGTTTATATGGGCTTTTTTGCTTTCCATCATCTTTATGTACATGATTCTCGCTTCGCAGTATGACAGCACGATCCATCCGTTCACCATATTGCTCTCTTTGCCGCTGTCTATTCCATTTGCGCTGTTCTCGCTCTGGCTTACGGGCAATACACTCAATCTCTATTCCGCACTCGGCATACTCGTGCTCTTCGGCGTGGTCAAGAAGAACTCTATCTTGCAGATCGATCATATGAACCGGCTGCGCGGCGAAGGCACGGACCGGCTCGTCGCCATCATGCGCGCCAATCGCGACCGGCTGCGTCCGATACTGATGACTACACTGGCGCTGGTTGCCGGTATGCTGCCGCTTGCCCTCGGCAGCGGCCCCGGTGCTGAAGAACGGCGAGCCGTCGCCGTTGTCGTCATCGGCGGGCAAACTCTATGCTTGCTGCTGACGTTGCTGGTCACCCCAGTGGCCTACTCGATGTTCGAGGATTGGGCCAAGAGTCTCAATCTCGGCCGCATGCGCCGCGTCAGCCGCTTTTGCGCCGAGCGGCTGCGTTGGTCGAATCGCTAAGACAACCTGACCGCAGCAAATAGCCATCCTGTTGGTTTTTGCGTTCGCCCCTAGTCGAAGATCTCTCGTCGAGTCAATACCTGTTCCGTTGTTTAAAAAACAACGCGATCAAAAGTACAAATTCACCTGGCCGGCAACGGATCGGCGCCGGCCAATTTGTTGAATAGCTCGATCACAGCCGCGTCTCGTGGCAGTTCGCGAATCACTTTGTCCAACGCGTCCGCGGCCAGGGGCGATGCCGCTTCGCCGGAGAGCTTTTGGTATTCTTTCAAGAACTCGGGGTCGCTGAGAGTTTTACGCATGGCGTCGGCAAGTATCTGCACGCGATCTCTGGGCACGCCCGGCGGCAGGAAAAAGTTTTGGCCGGCGATGCGGAAGGCGCGAAACATTTCGACCATTTTTTTCTCGCGGTCCGATTTCGCGAAGTTGCCGAGTTCCGGCACCTGCGCGAAACGCGGGTGGCGTTCGCCCTTGGGAATCTCGATGCTGGCATGGACGTCCACCAGTCCCTTGTCCAACCAGTCGCGGTTGCGCCGGATCAGCGAGTCGCCGGTGCTGACCCGACTATCGGCCTCGCGCTGGGCCAGGGCGACATCGATCTCAGGGCCGGTAAAGCCGACGACAAATTTGGGCTCTTTCAAACCAAGCAGATAAGCGAATACCCGACCGGTGATGTAAATTGGATGGCCCACCGACTGGGCGGCGATCCGCACGTTGCTCGCGGCGCGCAGTTTTTCCAAGCTGGATAAACCCGCTTCGCCATGGGTGATGAAGATATAGTGCTGCGCGCTGTCCGGCGTGCCCAGATAAATTAACTTGTCGATATCGTATTGCACCCCCGGCTCGCCGAGTATTGCGTTGGTCACCAGCGCCGCACCCATGCTGCCGATGGTCAAACCATCGGGCTTGGCGACTTTGTAAACGTGATTGGCCGCCTGCCGGCCGCCGCCACCGCCCATATGCTGAATCACAATCGTTGGGTTGCCGGGAATATGTTTGCGGAGAATATTAGTCACCGCGCGGGTGCGCAAATCCGCCGAACCCGCCGGCGGCCCACCGAGAATCACGGCAATCGTCTTATCTTGAAAGAAAGGAACCTGGGCCCAAACTGGCACAGCGCAGAATAGCAGCAACGACAATACGGCTTCTCGAATCTTCATATCAGTCCAGCAACACAGTCCTCAGGACGTAAGCTCTATGGAATCAGCGCGCTGCGGCATCGGCAACTCAGCAAGAATTAACGATTCCCGACCGGCGATGCTATCGGAGCGGCTCAAAGAAGGCATCGTCTACGTGCACATAACCGTGAACTCTATCCTCTCCCAGCGAACGCACGCGCAGGAATTCACCGCCGTGACTTGCAACTTCGACACGAAGTCCCGGCCGCAGGGTATCGATGATGTCGGCATTCGCCGTTGGTTTGTTTCGTAATAACGTGGCTACGCTAACGCGAAATTCCTTGTGCGCAGGCGGTTTAATGATTTTGCGAGTAGCGACAGGCGTCGGCGGTGTTTTACGAGGTCGCTCTGCGGTCTGCGGATCGCTTTCCGGCAGAACGCCAATCGACGACCGCGGCAAAATCTCAGGGGAAAGCCCTGACGTGCCGGGACGATCCGAACTGGTCCCTACCGAGGCGCGCGTGACCGTGAGCTTTGGCAAAAGATTGCGAACCTCCATCGTGGACTTATTCGTATGTGAAACGGTGACTTCAGTTCTTGGAGGCGACGAGACCGCCCATCCCCAAGCCAAGACGACAATCGCAGTCAGGGCACCGGTGGCAAACTTAAGTTGCTTCTTGTCTAGTGCAAACTCCGCGCGAACCGGCCGAGCAACCGATCCGATCGGTGGCGGGGTGTCATATTCGCCAGCTGCGATGAGATTGTCAGGTCGATCACCGGTATCGACAATTGCCGGCGCGCGACAATTTGCCAACTCACTCGGAGCATCGACTGTCTCCACAGGTGGCTTAATCTCCGACGGCAACCTCCCGTCCAAGCGCAGTTCCGCTGCAGCGTCGTCGATGACCTCCGGTGTAATCGTCGTGCACCCCGCCTGGTAGGCACGTTCCAATGCGTTATCGCATAGCGAATTGATCACACGGGGAATGCCGCGCGAGTATGCGGCGATCAGTTTCACGGTCGTTAAGTTGAAAAGCTCTCCGCCTTTGTAACCTGCTTGATTGAGCCGCGCCGCTAGATAAGGACCGACCTCATGGGCAGCAAGCGGATACAAGACATGACGATGAGCGACCCGTTGCTTGAACTGACGCATTTTTGGCCGATCCAGCCGACTCTCAAGCTCCGGTTGGCCAACCAGAATGATCTGAATTAGCTTCTCGCTATCGGTCTCGAGATTGCCCAGGAGTCTGAGTTCCTCCAACACTTCGTCGCTCAGGCCCTGAGCCTCATCGAAAATCCAGGTCACGATGCGCCCTTGCGTATGTTGCCGCAGCACGTAGTCGTTGAGTTGCTCCAGCATCGATTCCTTGTCCGTCGTCCTGGCGGGGGTGCCCAAGTCGTTGAGGATCGCACGTAACAATGAGGTGAATTTCAAACGCGGATTGAAGATGTAGGCGTACGCGATACGATTTGAAAAACTCCGCATCAAGCGGCGCAGAAGTGTCGTTTTGCCGGTACCCGCCTCACCGGTAACGACGATGAACCCCTTCCTCCCCTCGATCCCGTAGCGCAATTTGCCCAGCACTTCCTCGTAGTTGGCGCTGTTGTAAATGAACCGCGGGTCCGGTGTCACACTGAAGGGCAATTCCTCAAGGCCGAAATGATTGCGATACATAAAGCTCCCTGACCGCGTTAACGGCGCGACGAAATCTGGCCCCGAGGCCTGGAGATCGCGACGGCTATGTACTCAAGCACTCGAAACTGATCGCCCCGAAGCCAGCGATCATCCGACTGAACGCTCTCGTTGCCTGCTTGTTGCGAAGCCCTTTCCCGGCACGGCATGCTGAATCCTATTTATCACCCCGCAAACGAACTGCAACCCTGGGCCGGCGCTCGGAAACCGCATTGCTGGGGGCCGACGCCGCCTACGGCTGTTTCAATTCCACCCTAGTCTAGTGGGCATACTGGAAAAAGCTAGCAGGTCGGCATGACCAAAAAAAAGCATGCTGCCGGCTTGATGTCACAAGCGCTGTCGGGTTAAGACATTCGCCGAAGCATCTCGTCAGTTCCGGAGACTGGTAAAATGTTCTCACCGTTAAGACTCCAGCAAATTTGCATCCTGGGAATGCTATTGGCTTTCGTGCCGTCTTCTAATCACCAGCTGTTTGCCGCCGATGGCCAAGACGAATGGCGCCGCATTGTCGAAGCGGCGAAGAAAGAAGGCAAAGTCGTCGCCGGCGGCCCGCCCACCGCGGTGCTGCGCAAGCAATTCAAAGAGACTTTTGAAAGCCGCTTCGGCATCGAGTTGGAATTGCTCTCGGCGCCGGGACCGCAGAATGCCCAGCGGGCGATCGCTGAATTCAAGGCCGGGGTGAAGCATTTCGACGTGCTGCACGGCGGTTCGGGAACGTTGCAGCCGCTGCGCAATGACAACATGCTCGCGCCGTTTATGGATAATGTGGTTCTCCCCGAAGTTCGCGATGCCAAGCAATGGTGGGGCGGCCATATGTGGGAGGACAACGTCAAAACCAACCGCTTTATCTATTCTTTCTCCGCCGACTACACCGTGCCGCCGTTTTACAACTCGGACTTGGTCAAGCCCAACGAGATCACTTCCTACGACGACCTGTTGCAGCCCAAATGGAAAGGCAAGATCGGCATGTTCGAGCCGCGCGTCGCCAGCGCCGGCCAGGGTTTATGGGGATATTTGATGCGCGCCAAGGGCAAAGAATTCTTGCAAAGACTCGCCGAGCAAAACCTCTATATTCATCGCGACGGCCAGCAGATCGCCGTCAATCTGGCCAAAGGGAATCTCGCCGTGGCCCTCGCCGTGGCGCAACGCTTCGTCGAGCCCTACATCAAAGGCGGCTTGCCGATCAAAGCACTGACATCGATCAAAGAAGGCATGGGCGGCAGCAACGGCTTCGGCACGGTCGCGGTCATGGCCAATGCGCCCCATCCGAACGCGGCGAAAGTCTACATCAACTGGTTGCTCGGCAAGGAAGGCCAAGATCTCTACGGCCGCGCCCTTACCCAAGGCACCCGGCGCTTCGACGTCGACACCAAATGGCTGACCCGCTACAACACCCCGGCGGCCAAAGATGTCACCACGCCGGAGGAGTTCGAGAAAGTGCGCTTCTTCGGTGAAGACGTGGTCGCCAACTGGCGCGAGCCGGCCGGCGAGTTCGCGCGGAAGATTTTAAAGTAGTCGAATAAGGTGAGAAAAGCCCTCTACGAAAGTTGGAAGCGATGGATTCTTCACCACGAAGGACACGAAGTTCACGAAGACTTCTATCCCAAGATTCCGAACCTTCGTGATCTTCGTGCCTTCGTGGTGAAATCGATCGTTCATCACTTTTGCCACGGCTATTTTGCTTGGTCTCCGCCGGTCATTCGCAAGACAAAAAACTCGCCGCCGTCACCATCGGCTACTCCGCGATCAGCGGCAGCTTCGCGCCGCTTTGGGTGGCCCAGGATCTTGGCTTGTTCGCCAAACATGGGCTGGACACCAAGCTGGCGTACATTCAGGGCAACCGCGTCATGTTGTCGGCGCTGACCGCCGGCGAGATTCAATTCTACCAGGGCGGCGCCGAAGGATTGATCCGGCTGGTTTCCGGCGGCGGCGACGGCGTGTTCATCGCTACCCAGTACAACACCGTGGCCCATTACGTCTTGCTCACCGATCCGAGCATCGTGCAAGTTGGAAGATCTGCGCGGCAAGAGAATCGCCCTCGACCCGACCAGCCCGACCTACGGTTATTTTTTGAAAGTCCTGGAACAGGTCGGCCTCAAGAAGGAAGATGTCCAGTTCGTCCAGTTCGGCACCGCCGGCCAACCGGAGCGCACTGCCGCGGTGCTGCGCAAGCAAGCCGCCGCGACCATCCTGACGGCGCCCAACACCTACGCCGCCGAAAAGCAGGGACTGAGAAAGTTTTCGATCATCCGTGATCTCGCCATCCGCCAGCTGATTACGATCACCGGCACGACGCGAAAATACCTGCGCGAGCGGCGCGACGGCGCCGAGGCGTTTTTGCGCGGTTATGTTGAAGGGCTCGCCCATGTGCGCAGCCAAAGAGACTCGACTATCCGCGTAATCGCCAAATACACGCGCCAACGCGACGCCGAAATCTTGAATAAATTCTACGACGAGATGGCGTCGGACTTGCCGCGCATTCCCTATGTCGACGAGGCTTCGACGCGGGCGACGATTGACGCCATGCAGAGCCAAGGTCCGCCGCTGCCGAAAGTCGACGCGAAAGGAATTGTCGATAACAGCTTGCTCAGGTCTTTCGAGACCAGCGGCTTGATCGATAAGCTGGCGCCGCGCTAAGAAAAACGGTCGAGGATGGAAGATCGAGGATAGAGGATCGATAGAGCCCAGCAGGAATTCTGATCGATCGCCATCCTCCATCCTCATCGTCTATCATCGACGAAAAAGGAGACTGAATATGCGCTACGAACTCTACTACCAACCGTCCATTCAAGGCCGCGGTGAATTCGTTCGCTTGGCGCTGGAAGACGCCGGTGCCGACTATGTCGACGTCGCCCGCGATCCCGCCTTCGGCCGTCCCGGCATCATGAAGATTCTCGAAGATCCCAACGTCGAGCATCCATCCTATGCGCCGCCATTCTTGAAAGCCGGCAAGCTTATGATCGGTCAGACGGCCAATATTCTTCAGTACCTTGGCCCACGCTTGGGACTGGTGCCGAAAGACCAAGCGAGCCGGCTGTGGGTGCATCAATTGCAGCTGACGGTGACCGATTGGGTGGCCGAGGTCGGCAACACCCATCATCCCATCGCCAACGCGCTTTACTACGAAGAACAAAAAGACGAAGCGAAAAAGCGCGCATCCTTTTTCACCTCGCAGCGCATTCCGAAGTTTTTCGGCTACTACGAAAAGATATTGCAGAAAAACGGCAAAGCCACTCCCTACCTGCTCGGCAAAAAGATTTGCTACGCCGATCTGTCGCTATTTCAAATGGTCGAGGGGCTGCGCTACGCCTTTCCCCGCGCCATGGCGAAAGTGGCACCGACCATCCCGCGCGCCATCGCCCTGCACGACCGGGTCGCCGCCCGGCCGCGGATAAAAAAATATCTGGCATCGCCGCGCCGTTTGGCGTTCAACACCAACGGCATCTTTCGTCACTATCCGGAGCTGGATGAGTAGGTCAATGCCAAACCGGTGGACTTGGACCAGAGAGGTGGATGCGATGGCCATCGAAAGAACGAGTTACTCAGGCTTCCGTGTGGCTAACCTGCAACAATCACCTTGATTTTTTTCACCACGAAGCTTACGAAGGACTGAAGGTTTCGGAAAATTAACACTCCGAGCTTCGTGATCTTCGTGTCCTTCGTGGTGAAAGAGCCTTCACAGTTAACCCGACATAACCAAAGAACTATCACCGCCCGGCTCTGCTGAGTATCGAGCACCGGGCCTGCGAGCGGGCTTTTGCCGACGATGGTAGTTGCGCGAGCGACTCGGCGAGCTCGGCGATATGTTTCATGTCGAAGCCAAGCCAATTTGCCAGCGCGCTTCGATGGGCACCTTACCCGCGACCAGCACGGTATCCCTGTTCCCGGAATTGTCCTGCCGTGGAGTTGTCATTGCAGTCTAAGGGAGTTTAACTGATGCCGGCAAAGGAGGAATAATTTAACATGGCCATCGAACTTTACTGGGGCAGCGGCAGTCCGTTCGCCTGGCGCGTCATGCTGACGCTTGAAGTGAAAGGCTTGGCTTACGAGTCGAAGCTCTTGGAGTTTTCCAAGGGCGAGCACAAAACGCCGGCTTATCTGCAACTCAATCCGCGCGGCAAGGTGCCGACGCTCAAAGACGACGGCTTCGTGGTTTACGAGTCGTTGGCGATGATGAGCTACCTCGATCGCAAATATCCATCTCCGCCGCTGTTCGGCACCACCGCCGAGGAAACCGGATCGATTTGGCAGGCGATTTCCGAATGCGAGTCTTATTTCACCAGCGCCGGCGACAAAGTGGTTCGGCCGCTGTTCTTCGGCAAAGGCTTGGACAAGGTCGATGAAATCCAGCAGGCGGCAGAAACCATTCGGCACGAGCTAAAGACTCTCGATCAACGGCTGGCAAGCGCCAACTGGTTAGTCGGCAACGCCATCAGCGCCGCCGACATCGCGATATTTCCGCTGATTCAACTCATACTGCGCGCGGCGGCCAAGGAGGCGGCGCAACCGTTCAATCTGCAATGGCTGCCGCTGGCGACCTATTATCCCAACCTCGCCAAATGGGTCGGACGCATCGAAGCCTTGCCCAACTATCAGCGCACTTACCCACCCCACTGGAGAGCTTAATATCTCTCTCGGGGACGGTCAAAATCCATGCCTGTAGGCGGAGAAAAGATTTGTCATGCCGGCGAAGGCCGGCATCCAGGTATTTTGCTGTAGGGGCGGGGCGCGACCCGCCCTCCGCCTGGATTCCGGCCTGCGCCGGAATGACGAAAGGAAGAGTAGTTGTAGGGTGGGTGGAGGCGCAACGCGCCGATACCCACCGTTCGGAATGATGATGGGTATCGCTAACGCTCCACCCATCCTACGTCGGAATCGCAGCGCGGCAGGCTACGGGGAATTAACCGTCGGCGATTAGATAAAGTTGGCAAATACCAAAAGGAGGACAAACTATGGCGACAAATTTTACCGGCGGATGTCTGTGCGGCGCGGTGCGTTATGAATGCAGCGCGGACGCGATTTTCATGGGCAATTGTCACTGTCGCGATTGCCAAAAAGCCAGCGGCGGCGCCTATGAGGCGGCCATCGGCATCCCGGCGCCTGCGCTCAAGATTACCGGCAACGTCAAATACCATGACAGCAAAGCCGACAGCGGCAACACCCTGAGCCGCGGCTTCTGCCCTGAATGCGGCTCTCGCTTATTCGGTAAAACCAGCGCGATGACTGATCTCGCGATGATCACGGCCGCCAGCCTCGACGATCCGAGCCAATATATGCCTCAGATGGATATTTACATTTCGAGCGCCCAGCCCTGGGATCACATGAATCCAGCCTTGCCCAAATTTGCCAAGATGCCGCTGTAAATCCTGGCGATCTGAGCTATAGGAGAGTTCACGGAGTTCTGGCGAAAGAGCCGGTCCATGAACATTTTCGCGAGGTGATCGATGCCGAGTCGCAATCTGCTACGCATTGTCATTGCTGTCGTCGCTGTCCACGGCGGCATAGCCTACGCCGCCGAACCAACCGGACTGCGCAAAATTCGCTCTGCGATCACCAGCATCTCCGGCAGCATGTCGCCGGCATGGGCGGCGCACGAGTCGGGGATTTTCGCCAAACATGGCCTGCAGGTCGAAGTCGTCGCCATGCCCAGCGGCTTGCAAGGCATCAATACACTGGCGGCGCGCGAAGTCGATTTCGTCCACATCGCCGGCGGCACCACCGCCGGCGCGGCGGTCGGCGGCCTGGACGTAAAAATCATCGCCACGCTGGTCGGTACTCTGGTGCTCAATCTGGTGGTTCGCCCCGAGATCGAAAAGCCGGAGCAGCTGCGCGGCAAAAGCATCGGCATCAGCCGCTACGGCACCTCGCTGCATACCGGCGCGCGCATCGCCCTGCGCCACTTCGGCATGGAAGGCGGCAAAGACGTCGCCATCGCCGAGATCGGCGCGGGCGAATGGATCGTCAGTGCGATCCAGGGCGGCCGCATTCACGGCGGCGTGTTCGGCTATCCGGCGACATCACGCGCGCTCAAGCTCGGCAATCGCCTGATGCTGCATCTGCCGACGCTCAACATCGCCTACGCCGCCAACGGCGTATCGACCCGCGGCGAAATCATCCGCAACGATCCCGACCTGGTCCGGCGTTATCTCTCCGCCGTCATCGAAGCGAGCGCCCTGATGAAGAAAGACCGCGCCTTTTCCTTCAATGTTCTTGCGCAAATACTTGCGCACCGACGACGCCGATCTGTTGACCGAAACCTATGACGTGCAGATCATAAAATATCTGCTGAAAATCCCGCTGCCGACAGTGGACGCCGTCAGGTCGGTGGTCGAGGAGCTTGCCGAGCGCAATCCCAAAGCCAAGGACCAAGATCCAAGCCGATTTTTCGACGACCGCTTCGTCCGGCAGTTGGAAGCCAACGGCTTCATCGACACCGTTTACCGTTGAGACCATCCAGGATCTGCAATGTTACGACGATGGAAATTTTTTAAAGCGGCGGGCGCGGCGGGATTGGCCACGCTGCTCCTCAGCGCGCCGGCCCAGCCGGCGGAAAGAGCCAAACTCACCATCGGCTATTCCAGCACCGGTCCCACCGCGGTCGGCCTGTGGACCGCCAAGGAGATCGGTGCGTTCAGCAAATACGGCGTCGAGCCCAACTTTGTTTTTATTTCATCGAGCCCGGTGATGGTGCCGGCGCTGATCGGCGGCGACGTCCAGTGCGCCGTCGCCGGCGCCAACGCGGTGATCGCCGCCGCCCTCGGCGGCGCGCCGATTGTCGCCATCGCCAGCCTGGCCAACCGGCCTTACTTGCGGCTGTGGGCACAGACGGAGTACCAGCGCGTCGAAGAGCTGCGCGGCAAAACCTTTGGCGTGTCGCGCTTCGGCGCCACCACCGACAATCTGACGCGCATCTTGCTGCGCCGCGTCGGCCTGGAAAATGCCGTCACAATTCGCCAGTTGGGCGGCACCCTCGAAGTCGGCCTGGCCTTTCGCCACCGCCAGATCGATGCCGCCGTGCTGGCGACCTTGCGCACCGATGTGCCGCATCGAATATTGCTCGAGCTCGCGGACACCGGCATTCAGTATTCCATGGGCCAACTGGTGGTGTCGCGGGAGTTTCAACGGCGTGCGCCGGAGACGCTGGAAAGGATTCTGCGGGCCTATATCGAAGGTGTCGCGGCGCTGCGCGATCCGAGCCAAAAAGATCGCGTGACCAAAGCCATCGCCTTCTATAGCCGGCTCAAAGAAGCCAAAGCGATCGAAGAAATTTACGCCGACGCGGCCAAATACGTCGACCGCGTCCCGCGCGTGGAGCCGGAGGCGGTCGCCGCCAGTCTCGACTTCATGGGCAAGAAAGGCCAGCCCATCGAATCCTTCGCCGATAATTCCATCGTCGACAAACTCGTGCGCGAAGGGTTCATCGAGCAAGCCTACAAGAAGCGTTAAAGAATACCGAGAAGACCCCAGCGGATAGGGACCGTCCAAAGCGGCGAACGGATAGGCGCCGCGACATCAGTTTCGCACGGCGAATGTAATCGACTGACTCCCACCGGCGGCCCCGCCGCCGTCCATCGCGGCAAATGGTGTCGCGGTAAGCGTATGGCTGCCCGTACTGAGGCCGAATGGAAGATAATCACCCGCAGGACTATCTCGCAGCGAGAGCGTAGGGAGCGACATTCTCCGTTTGGATGGATGGCGTGTCATCGTACCCGAAGACCACGCTTCCGACTCCGCCCGTCACCACAGCCCGGATGGACAACTCAGCCGGCAGCTCGGACAGCACCAGCGTGTCTCCGTGGAGCACCGGACGGATGTCGGTATTCGATGCCGCATTGACGAGAGTAAAACCTGTCACGAATGCATTCGTGCTCGTCACCTCGACCGCACCCATATCGCACCGGCCCCCGCCTTGCGGCCTGGGGACCCCTCTCTGATCTCGTACCTCACAGCCGTCTGCGGCAGGGGGTGGGAACTGGTAGCCCACCTCAAGGACGGGACTATTCGCCGCCGGAAGATGCGTCTGCGCGGGGCCGCCATTGTTCGCCAAGGGTCCGAGCAGAGGATCGACATTCAGCAGGAAGGTCGACACGAAGGAAGGAATCGTGCACTCATTGCTGTCTCCGATCAGATTATACTTGCTATCACCACTTAACTCTCCCACACAGTCATTGGGGCCGACGCCGCCGTGATTTCCGGCAATGATACTGTTTTTCACAACGGTGGTCTTGCCATTGCCGATTTGGATGCCGCCGCCACGATTGGCTCCCGCATTGTCTCCAACACCGGTATTGTTCGTGATCGTCACGTTATAGAGCACGGCAAATCCCTCCTGGGAGATTCCCCCGGTCCCCGCCTGGTCTGAATGGGCAATGTTGCCGCTGACGGTCACATTACGAAGATTCATCTGTCCTGAATTGCGGATCCCTCCAGCCCGATTTGAATTGTTATTAGCAATCGTAGAGTCATACACCCACAGTTCACCCTGATTCCAAATGCCGCCGCCAAACGCGCCGGTGGCGAAATTGTCGGTAATCGCACTCTTCCGCATTGTGAGCTTCGCACCATTAACAACGTAAAGACCGCCTCCCCCGGTAACGGCCTCGTTCTGTCGAATAACCAGGTTACTGAATTCGGAAGTACCGGCATCGATTCGAATCCCTCCTCCGCCGCTACTGTTGCCTCCCTGTACAGTGACGTGATTAAGTTCGAGGCCCTCGCTTTGGACGTAAAACACAATATGGGCATGGTTGCCATCGATGATGGTGGTGGCGGCACCGGCACCCTGAATCTTGACGCCGTCCGTGATTGCCAGATGCCCTCCACCCGCTGCCACAGGCAGGGTGAGCTGATAGAGTCCACTAGGGACTTCGATAGTGTCTTTCCACACCGAGGCATTCGATTCCATGACAGCAGCCCTGAGCGTACACAGGCCGCCCGGCGCTCCAGCCTCGGTACCAGGTGGGACCGCCCGCGCGCACGTGCGATCACCGGGAGTCGCATCCGGCGCATCCAACAGGCTATCCACTCGATAGGTCATGCAGGCGCTCATGAGCAAGGGCAAGAGGACAACCGTAGACGCGGTACGCCGTCCGAGGTCCCTCCACGATTGAATCGACGGCAAGAAGCGACCCATGGGTAACCTCCTAGGAAGAAGTATGTTGCATAGGAAATCTAAACACCCTTTTCTTTGACGGGATTTATAACCGCCACCCTGCTGTCGACAAGAACAATTCGCCATGTGTGTGTAACCTCTTGTCACCAAGCTGAAAGTATCCTTCTTGTTTCTTGAACACAGCAACCACCGTGCCATGAGCCTCACGTCAAATAGTTCGCCCGAATTCCTGCGAATATGAAAAGAAAATCGACCAAAAACGACGAGTGTGTATTGAATGACGCGCAGGGCAGGGCTCTGGCTGTATACGAATAGATACGCTGCCGCAACTTTCGTTACTAGCGAACTGTTAACGAGCGTGTCGTCCCCACGCTGCATCAATCTCTGAGTTCTTTACTAAAAGGTGCATTGAAAACATGAGAGAACGCTTGCGTGGTTGTTAAAGCGTTTGGAATAGATCGATTCGCTGCGACGGCGCGCCCTGCGCTGAGCGTGATCGTGAGTGGGGTTGGGGTCAGGGTTTAGGTCACCCATTAGCCGGCAAGTCAAGATGATTATCAGGCATGAGTTGTGCGTTATTCTGCACGAGTGGACGAAAGCATTTTATACTTTTGCCGGCAAGTTTGAGGAGCCGGCCCTGCTGAAGCAGTACGACTGACGGCACGGCTTCGCTCACTGCTGCCTGCGCAACAGATTTTTCTCGGCGAGCGACTTTACCACCGCTTCGACGGTGCTTTTGATCGCGGTTCGCCCGCCGTCCGTCTCGCTGGTTTTGGTCGTGCCGCTCCAGACCACCTCGTTCTTGGCGATATCGTGCAGCGCCGTTTCCGCAGTGTACTCATTGACACGGTAAGCGCTCGGCGCCCCGCCGAGGCCGGACCAGCTGGCGCCGACATTGGAACCGAAGACACCGAATGAAATCGGCGGGGCAAACGAGCCACTGTATTGCGTCATCTCCTCGACCCTGACCAAGCGCGTCAATATCAGCGCATCCACGCCGGCCTTGCGCGCGGCATCTCTGAGCCTATTCTCATCGGCATCGCTGCCTTCGGGGATGTAGCGGTAGCTCGCCACGCCATCAGCGCCGGCAGCACGCAGCTGGAAATATGAATTCATCTTCGAAGTTGCGCCGCGTGCTGACATCTCCACCCAAACCGCCGATCATGATCCTTGAGAACGAAGCCGAAGCATAGGCCGGATTGCGCCATTCACTCATGACGATCGGCGTCGTCGTTGAACAGCCGGCAACCAGAAGCCCGATAAGCAAACTCGCGGCGCAATAGAGTGACGAGGTTTTCATTCTGTAACCCTCCTTAATCGGAAACGCTCGAAGATCGAACCGCCTTGCCGGGGAAAATACCGGCTACAAGCCATCTTAGCAGTCCATGAGAATTTTTCGATAGCGCCGCCGCGTCTTCGACTTGACGCCCTGATCTCAGTCGCCATATAAACAGAGTTAGCGATTAAAGGGCAGCGGGTCGTTTCCCAGATCGCTATCTCCAGTCGCTTCTAAAAAGGAGGATTTATGTCCAATAACTACGTCGATGCCGACGGCCATGTCATGGAGAATGCCGAAGACATCCTGACTTTCGTCAAGGCGCCTTACAACAACCGCGGCACCAGAAATTGGATACCGAGCCTGGACAACTTTCACACGCCGGCCGACGGCACGCCGCGCACGCCGGGCACTTTCGATCCCAACACCGGACCGGAGCAATGGCTGCAATTCTTAGAGAAGACCGGCACCGAATACACGGTGCTCTACCCCACCGCGGGCTTGGCCTACGGCAACGTCGCTTATCCGACCTGGGCGCTGGCCTATGCCCAGGCGTACAACGATTACATTCACGCGCGCTATCTGAAGCGCAGCGACAAATTTCAAGCCGTTTCGCTGATCCCGATGCAAAATGTTCCCGACGCCGTCAGCGAGCTGCGCCGCTCGGTCAAAGAGTTGGGCTTCATGGGCGCGATGATTCCATCCAACGGTCTCACCCGCCATGTCAGCCACGAGGAGTACTGGCCGATCTACCAAGAGGCGGAGAAACTCAACTGTGTCATGGCCGTGCATGGCGGCAGCTACATCAATTTGGGCTTCAACAGCTACACGGTTTTTCCCGCGACCCGCGCGCTGGGCATGCCCTTTCCCCTCGCCATCGCCATGACCGGCATGATGGTCGACGGCGTGTTCGACCGCTTTCCCAAGTTGCGCGTTGGCTTCATGGAAGGCGGGACGGCGTGGATACCGCTGGTCATCGACCGGCTCGAGCGCGAGCTCGAATACGGCGGCTTGAAACTCAAGCGCCATCCCATCGATTATTTCAAAGACGACCGCATCTTCGTCGGCTGCGAAGGCAATGAGAAGGCGCTCGCCTATGCCATCGATCGGGTCGGTTCGAAACCATTCATGTTCGCCTCGGACTTCCCCCATGAAATCTCCATGAGTAACTGCATGGAGGAAATTGACGAAGTGCTGGAGCGCGACGATCTCAAGAAAGAACACAAGACCGCGATCCTCGGCGACAACGCCCGGCGCTTTTACGGCCGGTGAGAAAACGGAGTTTGCTATGTTTGCACAGATTAAACACGCCGCGATTTACACCCAGAATCCCCAGAACGCGATCGCTTTTTACGAGAAAATCCTCGGCATGAAACGAATCACCAGCGCGGTGACCGAAAACAATCGCGGTCACATCAGCGATGGTTTGATCGGCCTCGCTGTGTTAGCCAGGCGTCCCGGGATTCCCGCGGGGCTGGATCATTTCGGCTTCGAAGTCGACGATGTCGACAGCGCCCGCCAGCGCATAAAAAAGCATTACCCCCAAGCGATCATTACCAAAGGATTGGAGAAAGTTCCCTTCGCGCTGTTTCGCAGCCATGATCCGGCCGGCGCCCAGTTCGATATTTCCGAGCGCACCGACCCCAAGGTCAGAGAAGGCTACAAAGAAGCCGGCTGGGACCAAGCGCGCCAGTTCAACCATGTCGTCATCCGCGCCCATGAGCCGGCGGCGGTGGCCAATTTCTACCAAGAAGTATTCGAGCTCTTCGAGGTCAAAGAACCGCCCTTGGGCGAAACGGTTTGTTTGAGCGACGGCAAGGTGCGCCTGCTGATCCAGCCGACCAATGACAATTCCTACATGAGCATGCGCCAAGGCCTCGATCACATCGGTTACCAGGTCGAGAGCATTGAACAGACAAAAAAGGATCTCGCAGCGCTAGCGGTTTCAGCGCCGGCGTCGGCGCCGAGAGACATCGCCGGCGGCATCTTCGGCCACCTCACCCAGCGCGACATGGACGGCTGCAAGATCGGCCAGTACGCGACCTCAGACCCCGACGGCGTCGTGCTCGACTTTTCCGAGGCTTGATGACAGCCGACCGGCGATGGTTCAACATTGCGAATAAAAAGCGATCACGGGCAGTCTCCGAATACCTCCCTTTGTAAAGGGAGATTTGGCGGGATTTTGAAACCTAGGCGAACGCCTCGAAGCGAAAAACTAGTCGCGCTCATTCTCTTCACCGCGTTCATTCACGCCGTCCCGGCGGCGGCGCAAAAGCTGACGCAGATTCACATCGGCGTGCCGACCAACACCGTCACCTGGTTTCCCCTCTACGTCGCTTGGAAGAAAGGCATCTTCCAGGAGCAGGGCATCGAGCTGTTGCCCGTGACCATGTCGGTGCGCGCCTCGCTAGGCGCGCTGGCGTCGCGCCATATCTCCTACATCACGCCGCTCGGCTCATCGATGACGGCGATCGCCAATGGTCTGCCGGCCAAAGTGATCATGATCTTCGCGGTGCGCTCGCATCATGTGCTGGTGGCAAAACGCGATATCGCCACGCCCGGCGCGCTGCGCGGCCGCGGCGTCGCCATCAGCCAGCCGGGCGGCACCGTGCACCGGCAGTTTTTGAAAATTCTTGAGCACTACAGGGTCGACGCCAAAAGCATCAACATGATCAACCTGGGCGAGATGCCAAGCCGTGCTCTCGCGCTCAAAGCCGGCACCATCGACGCGGCGATGTTGAGCGTGCCCTACGATCTGTTCATGGAAAAGGACGGTTTTCGGCCGCTCGCGTACATGAAAGACGTTGCCGAGTTTCCCCTGCTCGGCCTGATCGCCCACGACGAACGCATGCGCGAACGGCCCGACGAAGTCAAAAGAGTTCTGACCGCCGCGCTCAAAGGCATCGCTTACACCAAAAGCCATCGCGAAGAAGTCCTGCCGCTGCTCAAACAGTTCGTCGGCCTGCCGGACATCGACATGACGAGAAAAACCTTTGACGTGATCAAAGATCTCTGGCCGGACAACGGCATCCCTTCCGACAAGGGGCTGGCCACAGCTCTGACGATGGCCGACGTTCCGGCGAATATTCCGGCCGACAAGATCGTCGATTGGTCGCCGGTCAATGACGCCGCGCTGTCTTTGAAATTTCGATAGAATGATTGTCTACTGTTAGCGAATCTGATCGGATCATAGTCCAGAGGAAAAACCCATGGCCGAAACATTATTGCTCGATGCCGATTCCCATGTCAGCGAACCGTTGAATTTATGGCAGGAACGTCTGCCGCAAAAGTATCGCGACATCGCGCCGCACATGGAGACCAAATATCAGGGCCAGCCCGGCGCCTGGTGGCATATCGAACCGGATCGCCAGCCGCACAACGTGATCTTGGGTTTCGGCGCGAACAAGTCGATGGAAGAGCTGCAAAAACTGCTGGAAGGCTTCTCCTACGCCGGCGCCCATCGCGGCGGCTGGGACCCGGCGCAGCGCTTGAAAGACATGGACCAGGACGGCGTCACCGGCGATGTGCTCTACACGACTCTGGGCTTTCGCATGTTTTGGATCAAGGACGCCGGTTTTCAACGCGCTTGCTTTCAGGTCTACAACGACTGGTTAGCCGAGTTTTGCGCCCACTCGCCCAAGCGTTTGAAAGGGCTGGCGCTGATCTCGCTCTACGATCCGCAGCAAGCGGCGAAGGACCTGGCCGAATGCGCGAAGAAAGGGCTTGCCGGCGCGATCATCTGGGCCTCGCCGCCCGAGGAGCTGCCGTTTCACTCGGACAGCTACGACCCGTTTTGGGCCGCGGCGCAGGAACTCAAGATGCCGCTCAGCCTCCATGAGTTCGCCGGCTTCCAGTGGGTCGACTGGGACTCCAACTCGAAGAAGCGCACCATTGCCCAAGCGATCAATTCTCATGAAGTTGAGCAAACCTTTTCGACGTTGATCATATCCGGCGTGCTCGAGCGCTTTCCCGCGCTCAAGGTAGTTTCGGCGGAGTTGAATTGCGGCTGGCTGCCTTTTTTTCTGCACCGCATCGACGAGCGCTTCGATCACCGCGGCATCCGCTTCCGCGGCACGCCCTTCGCCACCAAGCTGACGCTCAAGCCGAGCGACTATTTTCGCCGCCAGCTCTACGCGACCTTTATCGACGACACCTTCGGCCTCGCCCTGCGGGAAAACATCGGCGTAGAAAACATTCTCTGGTCCTCGGACTTTCCCCATAGCGCGACCTTCTGGCCCAAGTCGCGGGAGAAAATCGCCGCGGATTTCCGAAACATCGGCGCCCAGGACAGCGAAAAAATTCTTTGCCGGAATACCGCGGCGCTCTACGGTTTTGATCTCCCCTGAGTTGAATCTCGACTGCCCGACGGGATAAAAAGGAATTTAACATTACCCGCTAACTTATCACCAAGAGGAGAAAAGACATGACTTACATGATGATTTCCGCCGACGATCATATCGATTTAGGATATTTGCCGCGCGATTTATGGACCGAGCGTTTGCCCGCCGTCCTTGCGCGACCGCGCGCCCCATGTCGAAGACCGCGGCGATAAGGGCGAGTACTGGGTATGCGACGGTGAGACCTGGTCCGATTATCGCGGCGAGCGCTGGTTCGCCAGACAGAATCGCACCAGACTCGCCCTCGACCGCGGTGGCGTCGGCGAGGCGCACCGTCCGACGACAACCGCGAAGCGGCTCACCGACATGGACCGCGACGGCGTCGAGGCGTCGTTAATGTTTCCACCGATCATCGCCATGCAAGTCGGCGCGCCGAGTTGCGCAACGCCTGCGTGCGCGCCTACAACGACTGGGCGCACGACTTCGGCAAGACCGCGCCGAAGCGCTTTTTTCCCGTGGCCATGCTGTCCAGCTGCGACGCCGAGGCCGCACGCGACGAAGTCATCCGGGTCGCCAAGTTGGGTTTCAAAGAAGCTAACTTCTTAGTCAACGACGTCACTCTGGAAATGAACCTAAAGCCCTGGGATATTTTCTGGGCCGCCGCCGAGGACGCCGGCATCGTCGTGTCGTATCACGTTGGCGGCAGCACGCAGTCTGGAACGGTGCGCGCGACCATCGACTCGATCAAACCCGGCGAGCGCCAGGGCGTGTTCGACATGGGACTGAGCAACGGCGCCACGTCGTTCTTCAATCCCTTCGTCAACATGTTCAACTTCGGCACTCTGGAACGCCATCCCAAGTTAAAATTCTGCCTCGCCGAATCGGCCATCGGCTGGATTCCCTTCGTCGTCCAGGAAATGGACTACCGCTACAAACGCCAGTTCGAGCGTCGCAAGGCCGCCGAGATCCCGCTCAAGAATATGCCGAGCGAAATCTTCAAGCGCCAAGTCTGGGCCACCTATCAAACCGACTTGGTCGGACTTCACCTGGTCGACTTCTTCGGCGACGGCCATATCATGTGGGGCTCGGACTATCCGCATCCAGACAGCACCTGGCCGTTCTCCAAGGACGTTATCGAGAAGGATTCGGCGCACCTGAAAGACGACGTCAAGAAGAAGGTGCTACGCGACAACGCCGCGGCGTTGTACGGGCTGGCAAACTAAGATTCGGATAGATCACAGAGGATACAATTCGCAATCGAGCTGTTGGCCGCATAGAACGCATGGAAGAGAGAAAGAATTCCGAAATGTCAAGGGGCGGGTTTGAAACCCGCCCTCTTGGCTTTGTGTCCTTTGGCCGGCGTGCGCTGCATGTTCTCACCCATCACGACAAGGAGATCTTGTGTTGCAACGCTAAGTTTGCCCTAGGCGCGCTTTATTCGGCCTCCAGTCTTCCCCCGGCGATTGGCCGGAGAAGCCTTCCGAGGCGGACTGGGAAGCGACGATCCAAGCGGCCAAAAAAGAGGCGCAGATTTTCATCTACGCCGCCATCGGTCCTTATCACCCACGCATCTTCGCCGAGTTTCAAGTCGCCTATCCAGAGATCTAGCGCACCGGATTGACAGTGAAGTGGAGCTTATATAGAGCTCAAAACCAGTGAGGTGATTTATGGCGAAGAACGGATTCAAGGTTATCGACAGCGACATGCATGTCATGGAGCCGCCGGAGCTGTGGGAAAAGTACATCGACAAAAAGTTCCGAGATCGGGCGCCGCGCGGCGTGACCAGCCACAACGTGCGCGACCTGCGGCTGGTGCACCCCGACGGCGTCGAATGGTCGCGCAAGACCACGCCGGCCAACGATACCGTCCAAGGGCAAGAATTTCGAAGAGAAGCAGCATATCCTCGGCAACGACGCCGCCCGCGGCTGGACCTCGGAAGTGCAGCTCGAAGCTATGGATATCGAAGGCATCGACATCGCCGTGCTCTATCCGACCCGCGGCCTGCGCGCCCTAGTCGACGACCGCATGGACGCCGAGTTCGCCGCCGCCATGGCGCGCGCCTACAACGACTGGATGTATGACTTTTGCGCAACGCGATCCCAAACGCTTGATCGGCGCCGGCATGATCTCGCCGTTCAACATGGACGACGCCGTCAGCGAAGCGCGCCGCTGCGCCGAACAGCTGGGCTTTCGCGCGGCATTCTTGCGCGCCAATCCGCTCGTCGATCATCAATGGCAAAGCGTCTATTACGACCCGCTGTGGAGCGCCCTGGAAGATTTGAATATGTCCCTGGGCTTTCACGAGTCCACCGGCACCGGGAGAAATCAGGTCGGCGAGCGCTTGGAGCCCAACTTCATGCTGCGCCGGGTGTTCGCTCAGCCGATCGAACAGATGCTCGCGCTCGGCTGCTTCTGCGGCGGCGGCGTGTTCGCGCGCCATCCGAAACTGCGCGTGGCGTTTCTCGAGGCCAATTGCAGCTGGCTGCCCTGGCTCCTGTGGCGCTTGGACGAAGCCTGGGAACTCGACGGCGATGTCTGGGCGCCCGACGTGAAGGAGAAGCCCAGCGTATATTTCAAGCGCCACTGCGTCGTCTCCATCGAACCCGACGAAGTCATCGCCAACAACGTCCTGCAACAAGTCGGCAACGGCAACTTGGTGTTCTCGACGGATTATCCCCATGTCGACTCGCGCTATCCCGAAGCGATCAATCATTTTCTCCGGCTGCCGTTTTCCGACGACGACAAACGGAAAATCCTCTGGGACAACTGCGCGCGCTATTATGCGATGTAAGGTAAGGAATGCCGAGCGCGGCAAAGCCGCGACCGATGAAGCAGGGATCTCACCACAGAGACACAGAGTTCGAAATTCCTATCAAAACTCTTTTCTCTGAGTCCTCAGCGCCTCTGCGGTGAACCTTCCGAAAATTTACAAAAGGATATTGCAACATGGCTGATTCTGACAAACTTACGCAGCGTTTAGCGCTTCTCGAAGGCGGCGAATTTTCCCCCGCCGATCTCGAAGCCATCGCCAATGAGATCGAGGACAACCAGAGAGTCGTTGCCGAGCTGGAAGAATTTGCCAACGACACGGCGTGGATTTCACACCAGGCCCAACCTACGGGCAGGAAAGCTTGATCATGGACGATGCCGAGTTACTAGACCTAAGCTTGACCGATCTCTCTTGGCTCATCGCCGCACGCAAGGTTTCGGCGGTGGAAGCACTACAGGCGACGCTCACGCGACTCAAAGCTCTTGACGACAAACTCAACGCCTTTATCACCGTCTGCGCCGAATCGGCGCTCGCCGACGCCAAGAGAGCCGATCAAGAGATTGCCGCCGGCAATTACCGCGGTCCGCTCCATGGCGTGCCGGTGAGCATCAAAGACATGTTCGAGATGAATGGCGTGCTCACCACCGGCGGCTCGAAAATCTTGCAAGATTGGGTGCCCGAGCGCGACTCGACGCTGGTCGAAAAGCTGCGCGCCGCCGGCGCGGTGATCTTCGGCAAGACCAATTTAGACGAGTTCGGCCATGGCGGCACTTCGACACTGTCGCACTTCGGCCCGGTGCATAACCCGTGGAATTTGGACCGCATCGCCGGCGGATCGAGCGGCGGTTCGGCCGCTGCCGTCGCCGCGCGCATCGGCCCGCTGTCCTTCGGCACCGAGACCGGTTCATCGGTGCGCCGCCCGGCGTCCTACTGCGGCATCGTCGGCTTTAAACCGACCTTCGGCATCATCAGCCGCCACGGCTCATTTCGCGGCGCCTGGAGCCAGGATCATGTCGGTTTGTTCGCCCGCACCGTCAAAGATATCGCGTTAGCGCTCGACCCGGTCGCCGGCTACGACGCGCGCGATCCGGCCAGCGTGCGGCAAGATTCTTCGGCCTACGCCGAGCGCTTGAATGAAAACGTCAAAGGACTGCGCGTCGGCGTCTTGGGCAAATTTCTCGACGGCGTCGATGGCGCGGTGCGCGACGCGTTTTCTGCTTCGATCAAAGTCTTTACCGATACCGGTTGTGAAATAGTCGAACTCGATGTTCCGGAAATTAGCTACGCGGCGATGACTTCCATGCTCACCAGCTCGGCCGAGAGCGCCGGCATCAATCGCCGCTGGTTTCGCGAACGCGCCCAGGACTACGTGCCCCACGTCGCCCGCGGCATCGCCGTCGGCATGGCAATCACCGCGTCCGAATACTTGACCGCCCAGCGCGCTCGCCACCGCATCCGCGAAGCGGTCAGAGCTGCGTACGACGAGGTCGATATCATCGCCGCGCCGACCACCGCGCGCGTGGCGCCGCCGCTGGCGCAAGGCGTCCAGGGCAACGGCGACGACTCGCGCCACGCCAGCTACAATCAGTCTAATTTACTGCGCTTCCCGAGTATGCTCGGCCTGCCCGGCTGCTCGCTTCCGTGCGGCATCGATGTCCGAGGGCTTGCCGATCGGCATGCAACTGATCGGCGCGTGGTTCGCCGATCAGACAGTGCTGAATACCGCCGCCGCGTACCAAAGCGCGACGGACTGGCACGACCGCATACCGGCATTGGTACGCTGAAATAAGATAGGATTCATCACGAAGGCACGAAGGACACGAAAGGTTTCGTAGGCTGCGCTGTGCGCACCAGTCAGTTTCAATGGGTCTCGTGCAAAAATCGCAAAGGAAACAACGACTGCAAAATCCGCATAAACTTGTCTCATGTTGAAGAACTCCTTGGCTGGAAAATGAAGATCGTCTGATCCAACATTAGATCATATGGAGGCATCGACATCAGCCGCATTCTGCAAAGGAACTCCACAGCTTGGACCCATGGCAGTTGGCTCATTCGTCGTTCCGGAACATTGAACGTTGAACGCTTGAACCTTTGAACGAAAACGTTGCTTGACAGCTTGTTGACGGTCTGTTACCGCAACCATAAATCTAACCTGCAAATCTAACTTAATTGGAGGATTTCCCATGTCAACCGTCGAACCCAAAGGCGCAGTTCACTGGATCGATCACTATGTCGTCGGCACCAACGATTTACCGGGGTGGAGTTACTGGGCGCTTAACGCCACCGGCCTGCCGATCCGGCCGATCAATGGACTGACCACCAACATGCGCAAGAAAAACACGCCGATCTTTTGCTTCATGTGGTGGGACGACGAGTCCTGCCGCATCGGCGCCTTCCTCCAGCCGGAAAATTATCCGAAGGCGAAGGAACTCGGCAAAGACATGCCGCGCTGCGGCTTCTACATCCGGCCGGAAGATATCGATTCACACCTGCGCCGTCTCGATAAGCATAAGATTCCCCACACCGATCCGGTGAAGACTGCGGACAATGGCGAAGAAGGCACTGTGATCTGCTTCGCCGACCCCGACGGCAACCAGTATGAATTCTGGGCGCCGGCAAACATGCCGCAAGGCGCCATGGAAGTGCGCACCACGGAAAATGTCGGGCGCATCAGTCACTGCGTGTACGGTTCCCGCGACCTGGCGCGCACCGCGGCGTTTTTCGAAAAATATTGCGGCATGAAATCCGAACGCAGCGCCAAGACCGCCGAGGGCACGATGGTCTTGCGCATGCGCGCCGGCGCCCGGCTGGTTTACAAACTGGTCGACCAGCTCGACGAACGCATCGCCGGCCACAGCCCGTGGTGGGACATGCACACGGCATTCACCGTGCGCGACGAAGAGTACTTGCCTAACTACCGGCGCATGTGGGACGGCCTGCCCGAGGAAGCCGGCGCCAAGGAACACTTGAACGACTCGCGCGACAAAGAAGACAACTTCCCCGCCCGCACCGGCCTGCACCGCAGCCCGGTCGGCTACAAATGGAAGGAAATCTACCAGCGCGGCGACGAATTCTACGACTGGGACGGCCACGCCTTCCATTTCATCGGCGGCATCCCGAAAAACGCCGACGGCTCGTTAACCATGTACACACCGAAGGAACAGGATGAATACCTGCGCGAATTGGCCGAGTCGCTGAAAAAAGGCGTGCAGCCGTAATGTTCGAAGAGCGAATATTCTGTCTCGGCAGCTCGCTAAATGATTCGATCGTCGTTCCGGGCGAGCTGGCGATGGCCGGCGCGGTCCGGAATCCAGGAGAATTGATTGCTTCTGGATGGCCGTTTTCGCGGTTCTATAGGAACTTCAGATCATGAGGTGTACCGCCGAAAATGGCTGCGCCGAAAGGAAGGAACTCTAAAATGGGTCAATTAGACAAAGATGGAATCCTCACGCTTCAAGAGCTTATGATAACGGCACTCGCGACGGCTGACGTTGTCGCGAAGCTGCTAATCGACAAAGGCTTAGTTTCGCAGAAAGAGTACGACCTGAAGCTCTTTTCAGAACGGGCAAGCTATCAGGCGTTGTTGCAGCGCGTTGGGGGAACACCCGTCGATACCTAACGTGACTCTTTATGATGAGTTCTACGATTGGGACAGCCACGCCTTTCACTTCATCGACGGCATCCCGAGTAACGCCGACGGGTCATTGGCGATGTACACACCGAAGCAACAGGAAAAATATCTGCGTGACTTGGCGGCGTCGGTGAAAAAGGTGTGCAGCCGTAGCCTTAGCGAACGCCTTCCGCCGGTAACCCGCAAGCAACCTGCAGCGCCAGTCAGGCCGAAGTCCGCGAACGGTTGAAGCGACAGGATAAACTCGGTTTCACCATCATCATTTCGCGAGATAGACATCAGCTATAGGCCGGGCTAGAATATCGGTTGAGCCGCGCGCAACGTCAAGCTACCGATCGCATCGCCAAGTAGTGGCCTCCAGAATACTACGACTCTGGTTCGGCGGCCGCAGTGGTCGACGTGCGTGGCTGGGTCAATGAGCCGACCGCCGCGAAAAAAGACGAATGGATCGGCAAGTTCTCGGATCACTCGCTCCTCTATTTCGAGATTCATGAATGAAGGCGATAGCAGTGGTCCCGCTGTGAGTTACTACACATTTTGCGACTAACGACGAGCCCATTGTGAATTTAATACCATGGGGCTCGGCAGCGATGTGGCGGACGCCGATCGGCGGCAAATGGTGGAGGGATAATTGGCTAGTCAGGTAGCTCTCGCGGGGCTGGAATCGCCAGACTCCAGCCTACTTTTGCCCGAGAGCTTCCAAGTCAGCGAGATCTTTGGCCCGACCTACAGCGCGTTTGTTTGAAATCAATTCTTCGCGTCCAATGTAGTGCACGGGCACATCCCCGTAATCTGACGGGACTCGGCTCGCGAAGACTTCCTCCCAGGATAGGCCGGTGATCGATGTTATGAGATCCACACGTACTGGAGCGACACCGAGCTGAACGACTTGATCGGGGCGCTCGAAATCGCCTTCCGTCAAGCCGAGTGAAGCGAACCCGAAATCATTGAGCGCTGCGACGATACGCCCGGCATTTTCATGATCGGGCTTTACAAAAATATCGAGATCACCGGTGAAACGAGGAGCGCCGTGAAACGCCAGGGCATATCCACCGACGATCACGTAGTTAACGTGATGGTCGTTGAATAACGCGAGCAACTCTCTGAAGTCTTGCTGTAGTTCCATGGGCTTGACGGCGCAAATAATCGACCGCGGCGACTCGCTCCTCGGGTGTCTTCTTAAGCCAATAGGCCAAGTCCGTCTGACTGCTACCTGAGTCTCGCAAACCGACTTTCGTTACTACCTTTTCGATCATGGTTTAATTTTATCACAACCCGCCGTGATTTACAGGGATTTCAGTTGTCTCGACGCTGCATCACCTCTCCGCCCCGGGAAACCAGCCTTTGAATTTCACCAGCCCGCGCAGATACTCGATCTGGCCGGCGTGGCGCGTGTTGCAGTTGATCACGCTGGCGAGCCGGATACTCAGCGTCGGCAGCGGCGAGTACTGCGGTTCGTTGAGGACGCGGTTCAAGTCGGCATTGGTCACCGTCGACAGATAATCTTTGGTCTGCGCATACACAGCGTCGTGGTAAGCGAGCAGCAGTGGCGTGTCGGTGACGATGAAGGCATCCACTTGTTCACGGGTCTGGCGATGGCCGGAGCCGTAGTCTCTTGGATCGGGCGGCATATTGAAGCGCTGGTGCCAGCCGTCGGCGATCCAGAGCTGCGGTCGGTCGAGTAGGCCGGAAAAGTTCGCATCCTGCACCCGTGCGATATGCCAGGCCAGCCAGGCAATGTGCGGCTTGGGCGGCGATAATAATTCTTCCGGCGTGAGATCCTTCAGCGCCTCGCGCACCATTTCGCGCACGCGGCCTAACGCGTCCAAAACCAGTCCGGCGGCTTCCATAAATCCTCCTCGACATTACTTCGTCGTCGCGGGCGACTTTAGTGCCGCGTGATCGTCGACGCAAGACTCAATCGCGTAAACTTGAATCGAACCTCATCCTTCAGCGTTGTGCCACCGCACCCAGAGTTTCCGCCATGCGCACTAGCCGGACGAACTCGGCACGGTAGCCTTCCGGGTCGGCGCCGCGAGCACCGTTGGCCAGTTCGGCGATCTTCCCATAGCTGAAGCTGTCCACCGCATTCTCACCGCGCAGTCGTTGACCGAAGGCGGCAACAGCGACGGCAAAGCGCTGCTCCGCCGGCGCGGCGTCGATCTTCGCCAGCGCGTCGGACGCGCGCACCGGCTGCTCGATGAGTCGACTGGCAGTTTCGCCGGGAAGTTTGTAGCGCAGCTTCACGAATGCCATTTCATCCGAGCGCACGTTGGCGGGCGGCGCTGTTCGTTCGCTCTCCTGCTGATAACGCAGCGGATCGAGTTGGCGCTGTTTCGCGCCCACCGGGGTGATCTCGTATATCGCCGTCACCGTGTGGCCGGCGCCGATGTCGCCGGCGTCGACCTTGTCATCGTTGAAATCCTCGCGCTTCAGCATGCGCGTCTCGTAGCCGATCAACCGGTACTCGGCGACCCGCGTTGGGTTGAACTCTACTTGGATTTTCACATCATCGGCGATCGGAAACAGGGTCGACGACAATTCTTCACTCATCGCCTTGCGTGCTTCGAGCAAGGAATCGATATAGGCCGCGTTGCCGTTGCCGGCCTGCGCCAGCCGCTGCATGAGCGCGTCGTTGAGATTGCCAACGCCGACACCGAGGATCGATAAATAGATCCCGGTCTTGCGCTTGGCGGCGATGAAGCGTTCGAGATCTTTTGGATTGGTGATGCCAACATTGAAGTCACCGTCGGTGCCGAGGATCACGCGATTCACCGCCTCTTTATCGAAGTGGCGCTCGGCGAGAGCGTAAGCGCGCTGCAAGCCCTCGCCGCCCGCAGTCGATCCGGACGCTCGAAGGCTGTCGATGGCGTCGAGAATCTTTTGCTTATCCCGCCCTCGGGTCGGGTCTAGGGAGGTTTGCGCCTGGCCCGCGTAGGTGACGATGGCGACCCGGTCGTCGTCGCGCAATTGCTGGACGAACAGGCGAAAGCCCTGCTGCAACAAAGGCAGGCGATCGCTCGGCTGCATCGAACCCGAGGTGTCGATCAAGAGCACCACGTTGGCGCGCGGCCGCTCGGTATGCGCGATGTCGTAACCGCGAATGGCGATATGCAGCAGCTGATTCTCCGCCGCCCACGGACTCGGCATCACCGTCGTCGTCACCCGAAACGGTTGCGCGCGATTCTCAGGAGCCGGGATAGGCATAAGGGAAATAGTTGACCATCTCCTCGACGCGAATGGATTCCCGCGGCGGCATGCGCCCGCCGGTGAGACTGCGGCGAACAAAGGCGTAGGACGCCGTGTCGACATCGACGCTGAAGGTCGACACCGGATGCTCCGCGGCGCTGAGCACGCTCGTCGGTTCTTTATCGGGGAAACGGTCGGTATTCGGAAGAATGACTGGCGGGCGCGGGTAATACGGCGGCTGGGGGTAAGGATATGGAGGCATGATCGCGCCACCCGATGCGGGCGGATTCTGGCATGCGTCGTAGCGAGTCGCTGCTTGCGCTTGGCCGGCCCGGTGCGGGTGACGGCAACGGCGCCTTGGACTCGTAGCTTTGCCCGGTCGAAGCATTTTGCTGTTTTTCCACGGGCCGCATCTCTGTCTCTAGGCTACAGGCGCCGAAGAACAAGAGCGAGACTCGCTAGCACAGTCGGCAAGCGAATCGTTCTAATAGCACGACAATTCGACATAGAAATCCCCTCCGTTAGTTCGATCGGCACAAGTCTTACGATATTCCTTAGACGATCGAGAACGGGTTTCGTTCCACGGCGCACGTTGGATCCGCTGCGGGCAAAATCGCGCAGGAACAATGAACTGCCTCGCTGCAAGCCACGAGGAATCGACGCACAGAGATTGATAAATCGAGCGGGTTGCGGCGAAAAATTGCTATGCCGCCGCAAATATCGGAGCAAAGTGAAACTACTTCTGCGGCAGCACTTCTTTAACCAGTTTGAAGATCGGCGTCAGATCCTGGTACTCGGGTTTGGCCAGATCGAAATATTTTTTTCCTGGGTCCAAGCGATTGGTTGGATCGACGTCGTCTTTGGGGATATCGATGCGCCGCGAGTTGTGCGCGTCGGGGCGGCCCAATTTCTGCAACGCGATCTGTCCTTCGCGGGACAGCAGCCAGTTGATAAATACCTTGGCCGCGTTGGGATGCGGCGCGCGCGTCGGGATGCCGAGTGTGCCGCCGGCCGCGCTGAGGCTGCCGCCCTCTTTCCATTCATCTGTGTCGAAATAGCCGATCGGCAATTGCTGCTGCACCGCTTTGCCCACTTCGCTGCCGGCGTTGCACCGGATGCACAGCGGAAACTTTCCCGTCGATAGCCAGTCGGTCATCTGGCGCGGGTCGCGGCCGGTCGTGATTTGCATCTCGCCATAAAGTTTCTTGAGAAACGGCGGGCCGAGCTCCGGGTGATGGTAATAAAATTGCAGCGTGGTGCCCATACCGAAGCTCGTCGGATCGAGGGAGAGCAGCTTGCCCTTCCACTTCGGATTCAACAGATCCCAGTGGGATTTGAATTCGCCGGGATTGACCTGCTTGAGGTTGTAAGTAATTTGGCCGGACTGCGAGTTGGCATTGAAGGCGAATATGTAACGCCTTTCCGTATCGATGTAACGGTGCTCGCCGTCGTACCATTTCGATTGATCGACAACCTCGGGAAGCAGCAGCGCCGGCTTGATCGGGTCGAGCGCGTGCGCCTTGTGGAGCGCGTCATGCAGGGTATTGGCGCCCGAGCTGACAACGTCGACGAGATATTTGTCGCCACGCCGTTCGGCGAGAATCCGCGCCGCTAATTGGCCTCCGCTAAGCACCGTCGAGACTTTGAGTTTGGGATATTTCTTTTTGAAGCCTTCGATAACCCGGTCGTAGTCGTAGCAGCAACCGTACAACGTCAACTGCCCTTCCGACTCGGCGGCGCGCAACGTCTTGTCCCACTCCGCCTGCCAGTTCGTCTGGGCGGAAACAAAGTCGATGGTTGCTGCAAGCAAGACCGCAACAATGAAAAAGAATCGCGGCGCAATTTTCATAACGCAACTAAACCGAATTAGCTTCGCACGGTTGATCGAAAGCGGGCGAACGCCGAACCCCATACGCCTACCCTATGGGATCATTTAATGAATCCACAGATCTCATGCAACCCCGCTTGCGCCGGAGACACCGGTTTGTCGCATCTGCATCACAAGCGCTCAGGTTGGCGGGCCGACTTGTGAACGCGAATAATCAGCGGGCCGGAAGAATCAAGTCAGACGCGTCCTCACAGTTGAGGCACTCGTCGCCCCGACTCAGAAACCACAACTTGGCTTCGTGCCGGTCGATCGAATTCACCGCGTCGCTGTCGGGCACCCAATACTTGTTCGTAATTCGGCGTCAGACGTCGATATCGCAATCCGGTTGGACCGAATCGAGCAGCCAAAGTGCGTACCCCGCGAATCGGCAAGAGGCTGGCGATCCTAAAGGCCGGCGCAGAGCGCACGGGAATGACTCGCTTTGATGAGTTTCCCGGTCAGATCGAAATCGGAATAGGGTCTAGCTTCATAACCCTCGGCCGCCCAAGACGAACAATTCCAGGCTGGCAACAGAAACATCACGCCCTTATCCCGTGTAACCCGTCGAGCCTCACGAAATGCCTGTTCGGGATTGGGCACATGCTCGAACACCCAGATGGACCACACTCCGTCAAAGCTATCGTCGGGAAACGGCAATGCCGTGGCCGAGCCTAGGACAAATTTCTTGTGGTAAAAACGCGCCACGCTGGGAGAGATATCGAGCCCGGTATAGTTTTCCGCAACATCCTGCAAATACCCTCTTCCAGAGCCGATCTCCAAAACCGGGCGATCGCCTAGTTTGAATTCCTTAACAAACGCCGTTACCTGCTCTTCAATTCGAAACTCTTTGGCGGCCGCCTCGGCGACGCGAAGATATTTCGTTTCGTATTCGGTTTTTGCCTGGCTTTCGCTTACCGGCGCTCGATAGGCGTCGGTATAATATTTTTGCGCCGCCGCGATCTCTTGCTGCGTCAGCGGCGCGTCAACGTCATAGGGAAAATGGAGGACACCGAGGAGGGTTAGAAGAAACGGCGCCGCGATCAATACATGTTCTTATTGCCGCTCAAATATTTCTTCATTGCTTCCATAGCCACGCACATCAACCGGTCAGCAAATCAACGACTAAATCAACATGACGCAGTCGTAACCGCATTGTACTGGTTCAAGCGTCTGCTGGCAACACATAGGCTGCCAGATCTCATCATGTGGCTATTCGACCGAGTCTCGAACGGCGCTGCGAATCGGCAATCGAATATTCGTCTAATGACTGCCGCAGATCACATTCAGCACCGCTTGGCGCTTCTCCTCTTTGACGACTTTGAGGGCGCGCTTGAGCGCCGGCAGCACTTGTTGCGGGTCGTCGACCATCTCGCCGTAGCCGCCATGGGCCTCGACGACTTTTTCGTAGCGCGGCGACGGCGCTAACTCGGTCAACGGAAAATTTCCCGTGCTCGCCGCCCAGCCGTCCGGCATCACCTGCTGGGTCGCCGCCTTGCTGGCGTGCCAGATCGCATTGTTGCAGATGATCGTCAGCAGCGGCAGGTCGTACGCCTCCGAAACAAAATGGCAGGCGGTGGGATTGTTGAACATATAAGTTCCATCGCCGACGGTGACGATCAAAGTTTTCTCAGGGCGCGCGAGCTTCATGCCCAAGCCGCCGCCAATGCCCCAGCCGAGGCCGCCGGCGGGAGAACCGCCGTAGTAACTTGCCGGCTCGCTGATATTGAGAACTTCGTTGCCGATGCCATGATCGCTGATCACAATGGTGTCGGCGTCGCGCACTTGATCGACGCAGTAGGCCAGCCACGCGTGGCTGATCGGTCTCTGGCTGCCGCCATGCTCGGCTTTTTCTATAAGCCCTTGGCGATATTGTTTGTGCTTGGCGCGAATCTTTGCGGCGCGCTCGGCGAGTAGTTTCTCATCGCGCGGGCCGCTGTTTAATTCTTGCGCCAGCAATTCCAGCGCGAGCTTGGGATCACCGCCGATGGAGATGTCTTTGGGGAAGTTGCGGATTGGAATGTCGCCGTAGTTCGGATCCCGGGCGATCTGAATCACCTTGGCGCTTTCTGACGGCTTGGCCTGCTGCGGATACCACGGCACGTCCGACTCGACCACGACGATGACATCGGCGTCTTTGACATAGGGCGCGAGCTGACGCCGAGATGAAACTCGTGGGTGTTGGGCATGCTCACGAACGGACTCGCCGGCGTGACGACAGGCGCGACTAACGCTTCGGCGAATGCAACCATCGCGCTTACCGCCGTCGGATCGGAACCTAACCGGCCGGTGATGATCAATGGATTGACCGCGCCGCGCAATATCTCCGCGGTGCGCTTGATCGACGCCGGGCTCGGCTGCAACGCTTCGGCTTGGGCTTTGCGATTGGGATGGATCGTGATCGAGTCCATCTTTTGCGCCAGCACTTCGCGCGGCAGCGTCAAATAGACCGGCCCCTGCGGCGTGCCGAGCGCCATTTCCAGCGCGCGGTCGACGACGGTTTCGACTTGATCGCCGTTGCGCAGTTCGTAGTCCCAGCGGGTGAACTCGCGCAGCAAGCTGCCCTGATCGAACGACTCTTGCCCCCAGTGAATGAAATTACTCCGGCTGCCGCGCATACCCTTCTTCGGTCAGCGGCGTCCGGCCCGCGGAAAATAGCATCGGCACATTGAGCCGCGACGCGTTCATCACCGCCGCCGAAGCGTTGCCCGTGCCGACGATGACATGAACCATCACCACCTGCGGCTCGCCGGTGATCATCGCATAACCCTGGGCCATGCTGACCGCGACAAACTCATGGGGCACGGTAATCGGCATCGGATGGATTTTTTTCTCCGCGCCAAAGCGCGCCAACGCGTCGATGACCGGCCCAAAGTCCGTGCCGCTATTGCCGAAGAAATATTTGATGCCGCGCGCGCGCAGAACTTCCAGGTACGCCTGGCCGACGGTCTCGACTTGAACGGTTACGGTTTTGTTGGTTTCCATTCATAGGCTCCTCATTATTGAATCCGGTTTAATTTTTACCCTAATTTGCCTAGTAAAGGGAAACAGTTTTCTTGCAAGCGCTGCATGAGGCAGGTCGGCACCGCCTATGATATGAAAATCCCATATGAAAGACGCTCAAGTGGACTCGTTGGTGACCTGGATCACCGAAGCCGGGCTGTCAGGATTGGGCGAATCGGCAATATTGACCGGACTTTGCGAGCGCCTGCTGGCTCTCGGCGTACCGCTGCGCTCGCGCCAACGTGGTCATCGACACTTTGCATCCGGTTTACCAGGGCCGTGCTTTCACCTGGGAAACGCGACAAGATGGAGACAATGCTCTCGGAGTTCGGCCGAAGCGACGAGGGCGAGGATCGTTGGGAGCGCAGCCCATTTTACCGTCTGGAACTTTATGGCGAACAAATCTTCCGGCGCCGTTTGACTGCCGCGACTATAGCCGAATTTCCGATCTTCGCTGATCTCAAGACCGAAGTAATTTTTCTGGATTTTGTGCTCTTTGCGTTCTTTGCGGCTAACTCCCCCTATTCAACTCCGCGATGTAATCGCGCAGGCCGGCTTCCAACTTGTACTCGGGACTGTAGCCCAATTCCGTCTGCGCTCTTGTGATATCCATGCGTGGGCGCGCCGGCGTCAGCTTGCCGCGCTTCATGTTAACGCCGGGAAAAATCGCTTTGAGCGCGGCTTCCACGTCTTCCACGGTCGTCAACCGGCCGCTGCCCAAGTTGAAAACATTATGCGGCAGCGGCGAAGTATGCACGGCCAAAGCAATGCCGTTTGCCAGGTCCTTGGCATAAATGAAATCGACGGTCTCATAAACATTGAGCGTCACCGGTTTTCCAGCCATGGCGTCCCACACCGCCTGCTGCACCGCCACGCCCGGACCACCGGCGACCGAATAGTAACCGTAGACGCCGGCGAAGCGCAGCAGCGCCAACTCGATTTTATGCTTTGCCGAGTAGGTGCGCAGCACATGTTCGCAGCCGATCTTCGACGCATTGTAAACCCGCTCGCGGCAATCGATCGGCGAGTCCTCGCGCAGCAACTCTTTTGGATCTTCGCCGGCATAGACCGCCTGGGTGCTGGCATGGACGAGCCTGCGCACGCCGGCCAAGCGCACAGCCTCCGCGACGTTGATCGCGGCGACTAGATTTACTTGGAAGCCGGTATAGACGTTGTTGATATTGGCCTCGCCCACCGACGCGGCCAGATGAATCACGCACTCCGGCCGCACGGTCTGAAACGCATCCACCAGCGCCGCCAGATCGCGGATGTCGCCGCGCAGCACCGGCAGATCCTTGCCGGTCACCTGGCGGATATAATCCGGCCGCGGCGCGAAATCGAAAAACGTCACCTCATCGCCGCGGTCGATTAATTCCTTTGCAGTGTGGGTGCCGATTAGGCCGGCGCCGGTTATTAGTACGCGCATCGCTAACCTCCAATTTATTTTGAAGCCCGTTCAAGGTTCAAAAGTTCAAGGTTCAAGGTCAGAATCCGACTCGGACGTTGAACTTGACGTTGAACACTTGAACCTTGAACCGTTGAACGGTCAGTTATCCGTCCACCTTCAACTTATAAAACCGCCGGGGATTATCAAATAATATTTGCTTCGGCAGCGCCTCCGGCAAATCTTTGCGGTTAACTAGCGTATCGATGTCGCCGCTGAACTCATCCCAGGGGCGCTCGTGGGGAAAATCGGACGCCCAGAGCAATTGCCCCGCGCCGATCATATCGGCCACCGTCGCCAAGGTGCGCTCTTCCCGTTCGCAGGCGTAGTACAGATTGCCGCCGCTCATGATTTCGCTCGGCGATTGCTTGGTCGGGTGCGGCCAGCGCTTGCGCCGGTGCTCCCAGCTCTCGTCCAAGCGATCGGCCATATACGGCACCCAGCCGCAGCCCGACTCGAGATAGGCGACGCGCAGCTTGGGGAAGCGTTCGAACACGCCGTAGATCATCATGCTGGTCAACTGCTGCATCTGCGCAAACGGGTGACTCAGCGGATAAACGCCGGCAAACGACTGCATATGCTCCAAGCCAAGCTCCACCGCCGGCCCGCTATGCACGGCGAGCGGCACATCGAGCTTCTCAGCCATCTGGTAAATCGGATCGAACTCCGGCAAACCCAGTCCCTTCATCGGGCTCATCACGCCCGGCAACATGCCGGCAACCATGCCGAGCTCGCGCACCGCACGTTCCAATTCCTTGCGCCGCCTCCTGCGGCTCCTGGGGCGCCAACAGCGCCACGCCTTGAAAGCGCGGGCTGACGCTCAAGAAATCATGATGCAGCCAGTCGTTGTACGCCCGCGCCAAGCCGACCGCCCAGTCGCGATCGCGCTGCAGGCCGATGTTCAGGCCTTCGTTGGGATAAAGAACGGTGAGCGCGATCTCCGTCGCATCGAGAAAGCGCAGCCACAACTCGACGCTCGGATGCTCGCGTTGCGTCGGCGACAACGCCCCGCGCGCCCAACCATCCCAGGAAAACAACGGATACTCGCGCTTCCCCGGCACGGCGCGAAACTCCGGCGGAAGAAACTCCCTCAGCTCGTGATCCTTTTCCAGAATGTGACCGTCGGCATCGATGACTGGGAAAGATCGTTTCATGGCTTCGTCTCCGACGAGATTCTTCTTCGCGAGAAATACAAAATAGCGCTCCACTGCTCTTCTACTACCGCAGCGTTGATTTCGTCAACATGAGCGAGCGGAAACTGAACGCAAGACCGGATCCGCACTTCTCAGCGGCATCTCCAAGACCAGCCCAAAACTTGCAGATAGAAAAACCACAACCCCGAGATCGCCAGGTTTTGGGAATTGACCGATCAGTTCTTGCTTTTCAGCGATCGATGCTGCTAATCCAGAATCCTGAAAGTACAATGCAGCCTTGATGCGTAATCACCGAGGGGTTAATCTTTTGACGTGACAGCTACGGCTCATAGCGGCGTCCGATACCGTAGGCGAAAGTCGAGACGGTTTGCCAAACTCGTCCGGAATCGCAGCATCGTCTGGTGGTGCATCCTGGGGCTTGCCGGGTTCTTCACGCTTAACTTGGTCTATCAGGTGTTCCGGAAACCTGGTGAGCTCTTCGCTCCGGTCAGTGGCTCCTTCTCAAAGACTCCCCCATCCACATGGCAAACTTACGGCGCGCTTTTTAAGAAATACTCTACAAGCATTGTCTCGCCGGAACTGCTCGCCGCGCTGGCGCAAGTCGAGAGCGACGGCAATCCCGTTGCGCGCACCTACTGGCGCTGGCAATGGTCGTGGAATCCTTTGGAAATCTATCGGCCTGCCTCGAGCGCGCTCGGCATGTTTCAACTCACCGACGGAACTTTCGCCGAGGCGCGCAAGTATTGCATCCGTGATCATAAAGTTGCCACCGAAGATCCGCGGCACGATCAGGGTTCCTGTTGGTTCAATGGCTTGTATACGCGAGCCTTGCCGAGCCATGCGGTCGAGTTGACCGCCGCCTATCTGCACCAGAGCGTCGTCGATACTTTGACCGCTCGCCGCGCAACCAAAGCCAGCCCCGGCCAAAAACAAAAACTGGCTGCGGTGATTCACCTCTGCGGATTGCAAAGAGGACAAACTTTCGCTGCCCACGGCTTTCGCGTGACGCCCGGCGAACTTTGCGGCACACACAGCCTGCAGCGTTATCTCAGTCAAATTGACGTAATGAAAAAACGCTTTGCGCGACTAGCTGGAAATTAGGGGAACCATACCCCAATGCTTCTACTTCTTATCGACCCGATGGCCGTGATAGTTCATATAAGATCTATTGGGTTTTGCTGCTCTGACATAACCTCGAGCGCTTAAACAACTTACACATACTTATATTTAGGCCTATCGAACTCTGCGTCTTCCTTTTCCAATTGCTCTTAGAACTTTTTGTGGATCAGCATGTCGTCATCGCGTTACTCGGTGGTGTTGCCGACATGGTTCAATGTCGAGATTCAGAACGCGCCGATCGGCCATTGAAGCCAGCATCGATTGTGTCAGAATCTATTTATTTGTTTCTTTGTCGTCAGTGCGAAAACTATTAAGGAAGTAAAAGTCTGAACCCCGATGCCGCCGCCGGCAACATGTCCCTGGAATGAGCTTCTCAAAATTGTTTAATATATCGGTGAAATAACTCTGTGGAGTCCACGATTATGAAACTCGTCGCCAGGTTACTTGGGGTATTTCTGTTATCGAGTTGCGCCAAAGTACTCCCGGTCTACAAAATCCCGGAATTGACTCTCGGCGAACCGTCATTTTTCCCAACCATCGAAGCCCACACGGATGCGCCAATCGTCGGTGAAAACCGCGTCGATATCTTGCTCAATGGCGATGAAACCTTCCCGCCAATGTTACGCGACATAAAACTCGCTAAACGCTCGATCACGTTCGCCCAGTACCTCTACGAAGACGGTTCGATCGCTTACGAATTGGCGAAGGCATTTGCCGAACGATGCCGGGCAGGGGTCGTCGTCAACATACTTTTAGACAGCCATGGAACCAATACGCCCGCCGAGATCCCCGAGATAATGCGCGATGCCGGTTGTCAGGTGGAGTTATTCCGCAGGGTCGAAGCACCGCAGGTATTCTTCGTTTGGAAGTTGCTGAGATACAACTATCGCAACCATCGGCGTATTCTCGTAATCGATGGTCGGATCGGGTTCACCGGCGGATATGGAATCAGTGATGCCTGGACCGGAGACGGTCGCACGGCAAATCACTGGCGCGAAACCAATGCGCGGATCGAGGGTCCGCTCGTAAAAAACCTCCAAGCCGCGTTCGCCGAGAGTTGGCTGGAGGCGACCGGGGCGCTGCTCGGCGGCGATGATTATTTTCCTCGGCTCGAGCCGCGGGGAAAAATTTCAGCGCAGATCGTTAAGAGCTCGCCGATTGGCGGTAGCTTTCAAAACTACATGCTTTTTTTGATCTCGATCGCCTCCGCGCGAAAATCCATCTCGATTACCAATCCATACTTCATCCCTGACGATCGAATGATCAACGCTCTGCTCGAGGCCGTCGCCCGGGGTGTCCAGGTAACCGTGCTGGTACCCGATAAAATTGACCACAAGATTGTTTATCGAGCCAGCCGCAGCAACTTCGGTAAGCTGCTGCTCGGCGGCGTTCAAATCTTCGAATATCTGCCCGCGCTCATGCACGCTAAAACCATGGTTGTGGATGGAATTTGGGCAACCATCGGCAGCACCAACTTCGATAATCGATCCTTCGCGCTCAACGAAGAACTGAATCTTACAGTTTACGACCGCGCCTTCGCTCATCGTCTCGACGAGATTTTTGCTAACGACCTCAAGCATGCCAAAAAAATAACCTACCAGGAGTGGGACTCGCGCGGATTTAAGGAAAAGTTTTTCGAGCTTTTCTCTTTTCCCATTAGAGAGTGGCTGTGATTCCAAACGCTCGCGGACCGGGATTCACCACTAGATCGAGTTCCGTTGCCACAAGGGCAAGAAAGTGATCAAAATTAATTCCAGTTCGAGCGGAATAGACTTCTCGCCGACCAGGTTGAGCCAAACAGAAAACCCCAGCCGACAAAAGGATCGCCCAGAATACGGGAGCAGCTACTGGGCGAACGGCGTATCAGACGCCAGGCGCTATCGTTACAAATCCGCTACTTTCTTTTGGTTTTTATCCCGATACACTAAAGGAAACACTGGTGACTCGGTAGCGGTGCTTCTTGCTCCAGTGCTTGTAATTTTTGCTGGAGGAGCATCAACACCCAATGTATTTTTCACGCCTAATCGTTTTTGTTTTTGCGCTCTTAGCTACCACGGCGACGTTCGCCGGCATGACATCGCCGCTATCCCTACCGCAGCGCGTCACTGCCACTGAACTGATACCGTTCACCAGCTCGCGGAAGGAATTCAAGATCATCGACGGCAAGGACCAGGGACGACTCGTGCCGGTGACGTTTCAGGCTGATGCTACGGATGAAAAGAGATGGAAGCTCAGCTTCGGCGATTACGGGCGCATTTTTCTGCGCAGCACTTCCGGCGCCCTGATCATGGATCGGCTCGACCTGTATAAGAGCAAGAGCTACGTCCTCTATGAACCGGCGCTACGGGTGCTACCAGCCGAGATCGAGTCCGCGGGCGCCGTTCTGCGGCAGACGAGGTACAAAATGTATAGCGTTGAGACCGGCAAGCTCAGACGCGCCGGCCGTGTGACCCATATAGTCAAACGGATTTCGCCATCACAGTTCAGCACGCCGGCCGGTCTTATCGACGGCTATCACATCGAGATCGAGCACAAGATGGAAATGGAATACAATAGCCAACTCTTGTTGACGGTTGGCCTGGGCTGCCGTTTAGACGAGGGTTTGGTGTACGGATTGGCGCAGTACAAGCTTAGCAAATTGGGCGGCCTCTTGACGGAAACGAAGACCAGTGCGGCGGCGCTCTCCAGGCGGTCGTTTGAACCCAATTCTTGAGATGGCCTATCCCACTTGAATTCAGTTGCCGGAGGGAAAGATTCTTTTCCCGTCCGGTCGAATTTAGCGTCTAAGTCATACTCTTGCCACTTCGCCCGCACTCACGGCTTGCGGTCACCTTTGCGCAGGAATTGCAGCTTACCCTTTCCCTGGCCAATATAAAAAAGTTTAGTCCCATTGGCTTGGACTTAGGGGAAAGTGCCCTGATGCTTATAGTCCAAATCGAGCAGCTAGCCTACGTAGGCTTCGGCGATTCGCGCTCGGAATAGCTTACAGATATGCCTCCTCGGGCATATTGAACTCCGCGCCTTCCTTGGCCAGCTGTTCCTCAAACATCTTGCGGATATACGGGTCCTCGTCGCGATATTCGATGGTGCTGCCGCCCTCTTTAACGTCGAGGTTCAAACCGCGCCAATCGACGCCGGGCACACCCATGACGCGCCTGGGAAAGCCGCCGAGAAAGGCCAACACACGCAAAGGTTCTTTCGATGCGCCATAGTGGCCGTGGAACCAGCCGGCGTCGCCGGGGGCGGCGCTGACGATGCCGCCGGGCTTATAGTCTTGGCGCCGCACCAACTCGCCCTTGCCATCCTTCCAAGGCGTAGTCCCCGCTTCGCCCGGCCAGGTGATCGTGTAGCCTTTGCCGCCGAGACATAACAGCACCGGCCCGGCTTCATGGTTGTGACAGCGGGAGTAGCGGCCGGGCGCATACTGGGCGATGAAGCCCTGGAAGCAATTGCCGGACAGGTTCCAAAAAAAGGTCCGGTGGCCAACGCCGCGCTGGCCATCGAGCGGCAGCTCGACGCGGTCAGCATCTGGAATAATGTTACCGTAGTTACGCGCGCGACCGTGGCGCGGGTCTTTGCCGAGCTCCGTATGCGCCTTGAAATAATCCCCGCTACCATCGTAGCGATCCTTAAACTGATATGGGTTGTTGAACAGCGCGTCCTGACTTCGGTACAGGTGAAAAATCGGCGGCGCGTTAGTCACGCCGAGTAGTAAGGCCGGGCTAGAGGTGGCGTTGACGATGCGGTGCCAGGTATTCAGCGGTGGAGAAAAGAGGCTACCCTGCTGCCACTCGAAGGTCTGCTTCCTGTTGGCATCATCGCTCCAGATCTCGGTCGTGCCGCGCCCCTCAAGCACATAGAAGATCTCCTCGTACATATGCTTTTCCGGAGTAATTACGCCGGCACTGGGCACCTCGATGACATACATCCCCTGGAGCCCGCCGCAGCCGTTGAGCTCGATGAACGCGCCCTGCGCGCCCATGCGCTTCCAAGACGCCAAAGTCAGTTCGCGCATGTCGTAAAACCCCACCGTGCCGCGATGGATCGGCAGATTTTGCTCGTCCATGTAAAGCTCATAGGGAGTGGCAGGCCGTATCCAGCGTTTTGTTCCGACAAAATCTTGCGCCATGCTTCATTGCCTCCATTAGTTATCCAGTTTGCTTCACTCGGAGTCGGCACGGTGAAAGCGCTTATATGTCGCGTGAGTCGAGAACTCCGACTATACATGACGGATATGCCACCACTGGGCGGTAGCATGCAAACAAACGAATAAGTGTAAGAAAAAATCGTGCGGGCGACAGCGAGCTAGCCGAAGAAGCGACAAACTAGCCTGAACATTTCGCCGCGAATGATACAGATTGGAGAAAATTCACCAATGGTGAGAAACTCGTCAACCGATGCGTTATCGAAGTTACTGCTGAAATGGTAGCCGGATTGCCGTGAGATTATCGCGGTAAGATTACAGCCTCTGCTCGACGGCCATGCCACGGCGGATCACCACTGCCAAAACATCGTCCGCGTCGCGGTGGCAATCGATGAATCGGCGGAGTGCCGCCACCTCGTCCGTGGTAAAGCAACTTCGGCAATTGTCGAGGAGCATGCTCCAAGCAGGCGCATCCAAACGTCCGTAAGCGATATTGTCATCGACCAGGTTGAACTCGCGGCCGCAAACCGAGCGGGCGTCGAGAGCGCATACGACCCGGCGATAGAGTTGCACGAACAAATCGATTTTCTGGTCGGACAAAGGCTCTGCAGGCGCCCAGGAAAAGCGCAGTTTCATTTCCTTGCGCAGCGAGTTTTCCTGAACGTCGAGAGTGGACTCCTGCCGCACCAGCCGTCCCGGCACTATTTCGTAGCGCAGCGGCTCTTGAATACTCGACCGAAGCCGCCGCAGTAAGACGGTCTCCTTGCCATCGGTAGTCTCAATATAACCGGCTGCCATGGGATCCGAGCTCCGGCCGTCGGGGAAATAGCTCTGCCCGGTGGCCTCAAGCGGTTCGAGCCGATGGCCGGCATGTCTGGCGATGAAATCATGCCAATCGTTGGCCACCCTTTCCTTGACTCCGCCCGCCGATACGGAATAGTAGGGCGCTTTGTCGAACGCTGTCACATGATGCACGGCGTCACACTTGCGACAGCGAATAAACTTTGGGTTAAGCATATTTGCGCTGTTGCGTAGCCAGCACCAGCCTGGGACGGGAAGCTCATGTGGACTCGGGTCCCGACGTTGGGACTACTGGTGATGCTTAGTTTACCACCGACGAGATCAGCCATGCGCCGCGCCACCGTGAGCCCGATGCCCAGACCGGAGAAGGCGCGCCGCGACGAATTGTCCGCTTGATGAAATGGTTCGAAGATCGTGTCGATTTTGTTCTGCTCGATACCGACCCCGGTATCTATAATTTCAAAATCCATAGACGCGCGGTCGGCCGACGCGCCGACTTTGATCGTGATTTCGCCCTCTGCAGTGAACTTGACCGAGTTATTAAAAATATTCTGAAAAACCCGTTCGATTTTGGCGCGGTCGTTGACCATCGATAAATCGCCGTTGGCGAACTGCACGTTGAGTTGCAAGCCCTTATCGCGGATCATCTTTTCGTGCCGAGCGACCGATTCCTTGACGAGATCGCGGGCATCGAACTTCTCGACACTGGCATTGGCGTCGCCGGCGTTGAGCGAAGTCATCCACAGCACGTTATCGATCAACTCCAAGAGCTCTTCCGAATTGCGATAGACGGTTTCGAGCACCTTCTGTTGTTCCTCGCTGAGCTTGCCGATGACCTGGTTTAGCAGCAGATAGACGAAACCGACGACCACGCTGAGCGGCGTGCGCAGTTCATGGGAAACGTTGGAGAGAAAATCGGACTTGACCTGGCGCAGCTTGGCTTTGGCGGTGCGCCGTTCCAAGCCGCGCCGGACCAGCGACAGGATGTGATTCACGTCGAAGGGCTTAGAGATATAATCGAACGCGCCCAGGCGTAAACCTTCGATGGCCGTGTCGAGCGAACCATAGCCGGTGATGATGATCGCCTCGATGTCGTGATCATGGGCTTTGACCTTCTCCAGCACGTTGATGCCGGTCAGCCCCGGCATCTTGAGATCCAAGGTCACCAGGTCCACCGAATGCCGCTTGAGCATCTCTATCGCCTGGGCGCCCCGGTCGGCGACAAGCACATTGTAATAGGGGTTGAGAATCATCTTGAGCGATTCTCGCGGTCCCATCTCGTCATCGACGACTAATATGTTGGGTTTGCTGGCATCCATGGCGAACCTATTTCAGCAAGGCGCATGCCACCAGAGTTTTTAGGTAAGGGATTGAATTTAGAGGGAGTTGTTCCGCAAGAAGGGACCGTTAAGGAAGCTGAAGGCAACAAAAATGTCCAATTATGACGATAATTTCACCTCTTCATCCTCGTCCTCATCGTTAGGATTGTGGATCTTGAGCTTCTCGATGCGGTACTTGAGGATGCGCCGGCTGGTGTTGAGAATCGATCGCGGCCTTGGTCTGATTGAAGCCGGTGCGCTGCAAGGCTTTGACGATCAGCTCGCGCTCGAACTCATCGACCGCGTCGCTCAGCGGCCGCGAACCGCTCAAGACGTCTTCCTTGAGCGTGGCGGTTTGATCCGTCGAGCGCATGCTCGGCGGCAAATCGCGCAGCGTCACGGTTTCTTGGGGCGTCAAAATCGTCAGGCGCTCGATCAAATTCTCCAGCTCGCGAATGTTACCCGGCCAAGGATAAGACGTGAAAAAGTCGACAACCTCGGGGGATAGCGTCTTCGCGCTGATCGAATGTTCCTGGGATTTGAGGCGCAAGAAATGGTCGAGCAGCAAGACAATATCTTCACGGCGTTCGCGCAGCGGCGGCAAGAATAACGAAATCACATTGAGCCGGTAGAACAGATCCGGCCGAAACTCGGCGTTTTTGGCCATTTGCTCCAGATCGCGGTTACTCGCCGCAATGATGCGCACGTCCACTTTGATTTCGTCCGTGCCCCCGAGACGGCTGAACGTCTCCTGTTCGATGGCGCGCAGAAACTTCGCCTGAACACCGATGATCGAGTTCGCCGATCTCGTCGAGGAAAAATGTGCCGCCATGGGCGAGTTCGAAGCGGCCGATCTTCTTCTGCGACGCGTTGGTGAAAGCGCCACGCTCATAACCGAACAGCTCGCTCTCCATCAAATTTTCCGGCAAGGCCGCGCAGTTCACCACCACGAAAGGTTTCGAGCGCCGGTCGCTATTGTAGTGAATCGCCCTGGCGATGAGCTCCTTGCCGGTGCCGCTTTCACCGGTAATCAGCACTGTGCTTTTTTTCGCCGCCACCATGCTGACCGCTTTGAAGACGTCGGTGATTTGCTTCGACTTGCCGATGATGAAGTCGATGCCGTACTTGCGGCCAACCTCTTCCTTCAAGCGCTCCAATTCCCGCGACAGCTGAACTTTTTCAAGCGCATGCTCGACGCGCAGACGCAGTTCTTCCACGTCGAAATGGCTTAGTCACGTAATCGAAAGCGCCAGTTCCCTTGGCGGTAAAAGCCGTTCTGGCGGTATTGATACCCGTGAGCATGATCACCTGGCAGTCAGGGTGGATGGATTTGATTTGCTTGAGCACACCGAGACCGTCGGCACCGGGCATCATGACGTCCAAAAGCACCGCGTCGGGCCTGTCCTCGGTAACCTTTTGAATCGCTTCGTCGGCGGACGATGCTTCCAAGACCCGGTAGATCTTGTTGAACACCATTTGCAGCGATTGGCGCACGCCGACTTCGTCGTCCACCACCAATAATGAGGGGCTGACTCATGTCAGTTTTCTTTTCCGTACTCAACAATCGGGAACTCCATTTCTTACCGTGTCTTTTTCCGCGTTGGACTCGGTCCGCGTTAAAAGCGGCCGCCAGCTTTTTCCAGCAGATGTTCTGGCTAACAGCTCACGAAGCGGCAAATGGCTATCCTCGGGCGATCGCTAGGGGCGCTAAGTAATCAGCAATCGACTCCATGCGGGCACCTTCACGGACCGAGGTAATGGCCAACATATCGGGCAGGTGATCCACATGTCGTGCTACTCCCCGGGGCTGTCTACCAGCAACCCACAGGCCAATCCGCGGCGTTTATTTTTCAAACAGTTAGCTTACGGGACAGTAACACTGACACTGTCAACGATAGGCAAAAAGTGACAAGAATGACAATCGAACACCGATCGTTCGATGTACGCCAGCTGTTTTTGTCCGAGCGGATTGGCCCGAATTGTCCGTTTTTTTACCATTTGGAACGGCTTTGCCGTTTAGCGCGTTGGGCATGAAACTCGCCGACTGTGGTTTTGGTCGTTTTCCCGAAGCGCAATCGCGCTTTGGCGCGAGAATCGACGAGAAACCGCACGGCGAAAGGCATCTGCGGCGCCATTTGCACCAGGCTGCCTGCTTCCCAGCGATAATGTGGTGAGACGCCAAGTATCAACAGGTCGACCTTTGCAACCGTATCGGGCTGAGGTAGTCCAAGGATCCCAGCGGACGTTTCGACACTGCGAACTCGCGCCCCAAGATTATCGCCAGCGACTCGCGGACGACCGCATACTCATCAATGACTAAGATTCGCTTCATTAGTGTGAGCCATACCGCTCATGAGTGTGAGCCACACTGCTCACGGCGGCCCGTACCGGAGCGCTAACAGGCAAATGGACAAAAAATGCGGTTCCCTGTCCTACCTTACTCTCCACGGTGAGAAAACCACCATGTTCCTCGACGATCTGATGAGACACGGCCAACCCCAAGCCGCTGCCTTCTTCCTTACCGCTGGTAAAGAACGGATCGAAAATGTGCTCCAAGTTATCCTCCGCAATACCGATACCGGTATCGCGCACCTCCACCTGGACAAACTGCCCGACCGGTGTCGTACCCCGGCGCGTAACCTCCCGGCTCGATATCGTAATAGAACCCTCCCCGTCCATGGCTTGGATCGCATTGAGTATCAGGTTCATAAATACCTGCTTCATCTGTTCTCTATCGATCCAGGCCTTGGCGACCTCAGTGGCGAAATCGCGAACGATGACAACGCCTTTTTCTTTGGCCTGAGCCTCCAAAATGCGCGCGATGTTGTCGACCACATCGTTGATATTCTCCGGTGCGACATTGGGCTTAGACGGGCGTGCGAAACTGAGCAGATCGTTGATCAAACCACAAATGCGGTCAACTTCTTTGAGCGCCAAACCCTGAAACCCATCGCGGAATTCCGCGTCGTTGTAGCGTTCTGGCAAGAGTTGCGTAAAGGTGCGAATCGCCACCAAGGGATTGCGGATCTCATGGGCCAGACCGGCGGTCAGCAAACCTAACGAAGAAAGCCGATCGGCTCGTCGCAAAGTCACTTGGGATTGTTTGAGATTTTCATATAGCCGGGCGTTTTCGATGGCGATCGCCGCCTGATTGCCAAGCGTCGAAAGCAATTCCAAATCTTCATCCGAGTAAAGAGATTTGTCTTCTTTGTGGCCCAAATTCAGTATACCGATGAGCTTCTCCTTCGAGATGATCGGCAAACTGATCTCCGCGCCGAGTTTGTCCATGGTCTCAATCGTCTGCGGCGTCTCCGGCCCCACCGGCACCCACTCGAGCTCTTCCTTGACGATCGGCTCTTTGCGGCTCTGCAAGAGCTTGATCAAGGGTCCATCGCGCGACAAGAGTATTCGTTCCGGATGGTCGAACTCGAGACCAACGCTCGCCTCCAAATTGTAACTGCCCTTCCCTTCGTTGCTGAGCAAAAGCGAAACTTTGTCAATCCGCAGCGACTTACCGATAGTCTCAACGAGTTTTACCGATAGCGCTTTGAGATCGACGATGGTGACCATGTCTTGGCTGGAGCGCAGGAGGGTTTCACGGTAGTCAAATCCCTTCTTGAAAAGCACTCGTTCTAGCGCATCTTCGGTTCTGAAGCGTAGCTTTGGGAATAGGAAACCGACAAATAGGAATAGCAGTAGTACTGAAAGTGAAAACAAATAGTTGATTTCACCAAATGCCATTTGCTGTCCCCAAATTACCAGCACGTAACAAGGAACCAGCAGAAGCAATAAAAGTAGTCCGTAAATTAGGCTCTTTTTGACGACAACGCTAATGTCTAGTAATCGATAATGGACGATCGCATAAGCGGTGCTCGAGACATACACCGGGATGGCGTAAGTGCCATATGGAAATAATGGGAATATAGTAATGTCATAAAGGAATAAAAAATTATCGAGACCACCGGCGTAGCCGAATAATGAGCCGAATAGGAGATACTTGATCTGATTCTTCCTCGACCCCTCGGCCCTCTGGTAGCCGCGAAGTAGCATCGCAAGGCCCCACATTGCGCAAAATACGAAATACGCGACCAGATAGGCGTAGCCTGGATTGGCAATCATTAAGTAGGGTATGTCGTATTTGGGTCCGACATCGGAGACAAGAACACCAGTAACACACAGGTAGGCTAGTATCGCCGCGACACCGTAAAGCACACCTAGGAGGCAGCGGGTGAGCTTGACTCTCGGACTGGCAAAAAACTCGGTCACAAAATGCACAAACAGCACGGGGATTAGGGCCGCCCCTAGATGCAGGTATTTCCCGGTAATCAAAGCCAACGATCTGTTATCAGTGAATACATGCAGCGCCAAGAAGGCGCTCCAGTAGGAAATCGCGAAGGAGTAAATCGCGAATATGCGGTAAAGATTTAGCCGATGATTACGAAAGAGAACGAAGCAGCCGAGTCCTCCCGTCGTCAGCGCGGTTAAAGCAGCGGAGAAACTAATATGTTCGGCAGCGGTAAAACCCAATGGTATCACAAATCAACCTTATGACGTTTAGCCCGATGCTTTGAGAACAATCGATGCGAGCTTGCCACCGAATCCGAAGGTATTTAGGAGCGCATTTCTAATGGGAGCATGAATCGGCTCGAATCGATTGACGTTTGCCGCACAGGCCGGGTCGAGGTTTTCGCAATTGATGCTACGAGGGATAGTCTGTTTATGCATGCATATCGCGGCCGCGACTGCCTCGATCGCGCCACACGCGCCTTGGGTGTGGCCCAACATCGACTTAATGGCTACGATAGGCAAGCTTGCGAAGCGCTCCTCGAAAACGTTGCGCAACGCCAGGACTTCGGTTCTATCGTCGGCAACCGAACCGGACGCATGAGCCTGCACATAGTCAACATCGATCGGCAAGATTTCCGCGTCAGCGAGAGCCGCCTCCATCACCGCCGTCGCCTGCTGTCCATCAGGATTCATCATCATCAAGCTATAAGGATCCGAACAATGCGACCAGCCGCCAATTTCGGCATAGACTCTTGCCCCCCGATTCAGGGCTCGTTCTAGCAGCTCGCAAACCAAAACAGCGGCACCTTCGCTGAGCACGATGCCATCGCGTCGAATATCGAACGGGCGAGGGGCGGAAGTCGGTACGAGACTTTCGCTCGTCATAACTCGCGATGCGCAATAGGCTCCGAAAATCCCCGGATCGAGGGGCGCTTCAGTCCCGCCTAACAGTGCCACATCTGCGCGGCCGGCTCGAATGTTGTCCAATGCGTACCCCAACGCGAGGGTACTGGATACACATCCGGAGGAAATTGTATCGCTTATTCCCTTGAGGCCTAACAATGTAGAAATTTGCGCCGAACTGGCATTCGGAAAAGTCGAAATGGCGGTAAACGGATTGATCCGTTTCAGACCTTTCTCTCTAAAGACATCGTACTCGTGAAACGCCCAAGCCTGGCCGCCCACCGCTGTACCCGTTAAAACAGCATAGCGAGACATATCGCCAGTAAGCTGTAATCGCGCATCGTCTATCGCCATTAGCGCCGCCGCAACGATCATTTGCGACGACCGGTCCATTCTCCGGGCTGCCTTCAGCGAGATAAAATCCAGCGGGTCAAAATTGGTAATTTCTCCGGCGACTTGGGTTGAGTAACTCGACGCGTCAAAGCTGGAAATGCGCTTGGTGCCCGACTGCCCGTTACGAATCCCCAGACAGAAGTCTTTTTTGCCGACCCCAATGGGGGACACAATTCCCACTCCTGTGATGACAACTCGGCGCGAAGGTTTCACGGCTTAATTAGCTTGCTCCGCCGAAGGTTCAATAAATGTGGCAACGGGTGCTGCTGATTTATTTACACTAAGTCGCGTTGGAATGATCATCGCAACTTCCCACTTATATCGAGCGAAAGGGTTCCTAATTCCCGGCTTAATGCCGCTTCCTCCCGTATCGTGCGATGCACAAACGGGGGAAGGTATACAGAAAGGGAAGTCGCCAGGGCACTGCGTGAGCCGGCAAGTAGAGGTAAGCCAATGGCTTCAAAAATTTTGGACAGACAATGGGGATTTCGAACAAACTGATACGCGCCAGTGCTAACCAGCGCATGGTGATCCCGGATTTCAATATGAATGCTGTGAAACGGCCCTAGAGATCGGATCGCCCAATGCCTTCCTAATATCGAGACACTGACCATCATGCACCCAACAACCGCTAGTCGAAGCGAAGCCGGACTCGCTACCCAATCGTTCATTCTCCACGTTTCTAAACAACGTACTCCTGCGTAACCGATCAGAAGCCAAACAATTAAATTTTGCAAACGAAATCATCTCGTTTAGATCGTTTATTTACCATCGCTCTCGTCAATTCCATTCGAGTTTTTCATCAGCCATTCGTCGATCAGACTCTGCTTAAAACGCCATTGGTTTCCAACACGAAAAGCCGGGATCTTTTTGCGCCCCACCAAACGATAAATTGTGAACTTATCGACCCTAAGGTATTGGGCCACTTGATCGGTGGTTAGTAAATTTTCTTGCATCTGGATACTCTTATGGCAATGTTTGGCACTGTTTGGCATTGATATACAAAGCCAGCTCTAAGAGTCAACGATTATTAAGTAAAGATGGAAAAGATTAACATACTTCGGTCTATTATTGGTTATTTGCTTAACGTGGGAAGCACTACCGACAGCATCGCTGGCGGATTCGCTATCGCGGAACAGACGGCCAAGGCGTCGGCATGGCTAATGCAATGACTGCGGGCGTCGATGATGCGTCTGCGGTCTATGTAAACCCCGCTGCTATTCCAGAAGTGACTGGTAATCAACCTGCTGGGCGGAATGTATATTGGTACGCAGAGCAGCGTAAGAATAGTGGTCCAGAGGCAGTAAACAAACACGACGACAACTTCCTCGCTAGTGTCTTCGCCAACTATCATATCCCCGGCACGGACATTACAATGGGCATCGGAACCTACACGCCTTTTGGACTAGCGACGACATACGAGCGGGACTTCACCCGTTTCGCCGCCGAACGTACGGAGCTTCGAACACTGTATGTCACTCCATCGGTATCTTGGCATCCCTCGCCGATTCTGTCGATTGGCGCTGGTGCTAGTTTCGTCCATGCGTCAGGGTTATTCTCTCGCTCTCTTTGCTTTAACACTCTGGCTTGTACGTTCGCGCCGGGAGCGGCAGAAGCGCACCTGCGCGTAACAGACACAACGAACGCGTTCGCATACAACGTCGGTCTATTAATTAAGCCTTTGCATAACTGGAAGTTTGGATTCAGCTATCGTGGTCGGACAGATATTCAATTCGATGATGCCGACGCGAAACTTGGTGGAGTGCTGGGTGGTCAGAAAGTGAAAGCGGATGTTCAGCCGTTACCGCTACCACCCGTTATTAACGCCGGTGCACACTGGCAAATAACACCAGCCTGGGGCGCGGAATTAGTCTATGAATTTACGCGTTGGAGCGAATTTAAGACATTCAAAGCGACATTTAAGAGCGGGCCGCTGCCCGGTTTTAATCTTCCACAAAATTGGAAAGACACGAGTACGGTCAGAAATTAATGGCTCGATCAAATAGCCGCCAATGAAACCGGAAGCACCTGTGACCAAAGCTTTCACATGAGCCGCAACCATACCGACAAATTGACGGGCTGAGAAATTCAAAAACTCGATCGATCGATTTACTTGAGGTACATCAATTATTTACCCCCCCTCCCCGCTTTCACCCATGTATCCCGCAGCGTTACTGAGCGATTGAACACATTTCGTTGATCCGTCGATTCCCGATCGACGCAGAAATACCCCAGCCGTTCGAACTGATAGCGCTCGCCGATTTTAGCGGCTAGCGAGACAGGGTTCGACACGGCACGCGACGAGACGCTCCAGGGAACTGGGATTGATGTTAGCGAGCCAATCGGCGCCTTCCGGCACGTCATCGGGGTCCTCCACCGCGAAAAGATGATCGTAGAGCCGGACTTCAGCTTCGACGGCATGAGATGCGGAGACCCAATGGATGGTCGCTTTGACTTTGCGCTTGCTCTGCGACGAGCCGCTCTTGGTTTCCGGGTCGTAGGTGCAGCGCAGCTCGCGCGCCTCGCCGGTGTCGGGGTCTTTGACGACTTCGTTGCACTTGATGATGTAGGCGTAACGCAGGCGGACCTCTACGCCCGGCGAGAGACGGAAAAATCCCTTGGGCGGCTCTTCGCGGAAATCGTCCTGCTCGATGTAAAGCTCGCGGGAGAACGGAACTTTGCGCGTGCCTGCGCTCGGGTCTTCGGGATTGTTGACCGCTTCCAGCTCTTCGACCTGACCCTCAGGATAATTTTCCAAGACGACTTTGATCGGCCGCAGCACCGCCATCACGCGCGGCGCGCGCTTGTTGAGATCCTCGCGCAGACTATGTTCAAGCATGGCGATATCGACGGTGCTATTGCCTTTGGCCACGCCGATCCGTTCGCAGAAATTACGGATCGCTTCCGGCGTGTAACCGCGCCGGCGTATGCCGGCCAACGTCGGCATGCGCGGATCGTCCCAGCCGGCCACATGCTTTTGCTGGACCAATTGCAGCAGCTTGCGCTTGCTCAACACCGTGTGAGTCAGATTGAGCCGGGCAAATTCGATCTGCTGCGGATGATGCACGCCCAGTCGGTCCAAAAACCAATCGTACAGCGGCCGGTGATCCTCGAACTCCAGCGTGCAAATCGAGTGCGTGATGCCTTCGATGGAATCCGATTGGCCGTGGGCGAAATCGTAGGTCGGATAGATGCACCAGCTATCGCCGGTGCGATGATGGCGTCGCGCGCAGCACCCGGTACATGACCGGATCGCGCAGATTGATATTGGGCGACGCCATATCGATCTTGGCGCGCAACGTGCGGCCGCCGTCCGGCAACTTCGCCGGCGCGCATGCGCTGAAACAGATCGAGATTCTCGTCCACCGAGCGGTCGCGATAAGGGCTGTGCTTGCCCGGCTCGGTCAGCGTGCCACGATACTGGCGCATCTGCTCGGCGTTGAGATCGCAAACAAACGCCATGCCCGGCGTGAATTAGTTGCATGGCGAACTGGTAGAGCTGCTCAAAATAATCCGAAGCGTAATATTCTCCGTCCCAAGCGAACCCTAGCCAGCGGACGTCTTCTTTGATCGAATCGACGTACTCGACATTTTCCTTGCTCGGATTGGTGTCGTCGAAACGCAGATTGCACTTGCCGCCGAACTCGGCAGCCAAGCCGAAATTGAGACAGATCGATTTGGCGTGACCGATGTGCAGGTAACCGTTGGGCTCCGGCGGGAACCGAGTATGGACTCGGCCGTGATTTTTGCTCTGCCGAATATCCTCAACGACTATGTTACGAATAAAATGAGATGGCACCGACTCATTCGCCGTGCCATCTTTGCTACTGTCTCCCTCTGCCATGTTAGCTACCCCAGGATTACTTTAATTCCGCGGATATTAGCATATCCGCGGCGATTTCATAACGCGCCGTTGACGCCATTTCAGACGCCTGTTAGCTTCACGCAATGGCACAAGTCAGAACCCGATTCGCTCCCAGCCCGACCGGCTACCTCCATATCGGCGGCGCGCGCACCGCGCTGTTTAATTTCCTCTTCGCGCGCCATCATGGCGGCAAGTTTATCCTGCGCATCGAAGACACCGACCGCGAACGGTCGACCCCCGAGGCGATCCGGGCGATTCTCGACGCCATGAAGTGGCTCGAACTCGACTACGACGAGGGGCCGTTTTATCAGACCGAGCGCTACCCGCTGTACCGGCAAAAGGTCCAGGAACTCTTGGCCATGGGCAAAGCCTATCCCTGCACTTGCAGCGCCGCGGCACTCGACGCCAAACGCCAGGCGGCGATGAAAGAAAAACGTAAACCGTCCTATGACGGCACCTGCCGGCCTGCAGAAGGCGTGATTGCACGCGCTGCCTACCGACACGCCCTACACCATCCGCTTCCGCACACCGCGCGAGGGCACGACCGTGGTCAAAGATTTGATCAAGGGCGATGTCGTCTTCGAAAACCGCGAGCTCGACGATCTCATCATCGCCCGCACCGACGGCACGCCGACGTATAATTTCTGCGTCGTCGTCGACGACATCGACATGGCGATCAGCCATATCATCCGCGGCGACGACCACCTGTCCAACACGCCGCGGCAGATTCATTTCTACCAAGCTTTGGGCAGTCCGCTACCACAATTCGCTCACCTGCCGCTCATCTTGGGTACCGATAAGGCGCGGCTGAGCAAGCGCCATGGCGCCACTTCGGTCACCGCCTATCGCGACATGGGCTACTTTGCCGAGGCGGTGGTAAATTATCTGGTCCGTCTCGCCTGGTCCCACGGCGATCAGGAGATATTTACGCGCCAGGAATTGCTCGACCTGTTCAGCTTGGAACATGTCGGCAAGGCTGCCGGCGTTTTCAATCCCGAGAAATTTCTCTGGGTGAATTTTCACTATTTGAAATCCAAGCCGCTGTCTCAACTGGCCGAGGAAGTCGTCCCGTATATCCAAGCGAAGGGCTACCCGGTACCCCAGGATCGCCAGTGGCTCGAAAAGATGATCGCGACTTTGCGCGAGCGCGCCAGGACCTTGGTCGAGCTGGTGGAGATGGCGCGGTACTATCTCGACGACCAAATCGTCTACGACGAAAAGGCCGCGGCGAAGTTTTTGACCGCCAGCCGCAGCCGACAGCATGTCCTCCCTGGCCGGCAAACTAGCGGCGCTCGAGTGAATTCACCGAAGCCAACATCGAGCAAGCCTTCACCAGCACGCTCGAAGAACATAGCCTGAAGATGGGCGAACTAGCGCAACCGGTGCGGGTCGCCTTAACCGGATCGACCGTAAGTCCCGGCATCCACGCTGTCATCGCGGTCCTCGGCAAGGACCGCAGCGTTGCCCGACTCAAACATGCCGTTGAGCGAGCCAAAGCTTGAAGCCGCCACCTTGACTCTGTAAATTCATTCTTCTACTTTGAACTCGCTGCGAATTTGAGGAGTCGGCTAATTGGTAAGCCACCTGACTCTGAATCAGGCGATTGTAGGTTCAAGTCCTGCCTCCTCAGCCAAGGTCCCATCGTCTAGCGGTTAGGACACCGGCCTCTCACGTCGGGAACACGGGTTCGATTCCCGTTGGGACCACCAACAATCTCCATCACATAGCAAATTCCTATTTCCACACTGTCCGGTTTTTGTTCGGTCGCCCGATCACTTTGCCATGCTCTCGACGATCTTTTTCATCTGCTCGTCATCGCCGTTCTTTCTGCGGTCACGGGACGCAATAGGTGACGGCAAGGTAACTCTCGATGGCACCGCCTGGAAAAGAAAACGCATTAACAGGCTGCGTCGCGAAAGGTATGAGGTGATTCCGGGTCGTCACATCCGGAGCGCCATCTCAATTCTTTGTGTCGTCCCTGGCAACGCGCTAAGGTTGCCGCATCTCGCGCCGCCGGCGCAGAGCATTTACCGCAGGAGATTTCATGGCAACCACAAGGGGCGCATCACTGGGAAACATTTCACTTGCGGGCGCGATTGCCGGTTTGATCGCGACGGAAATTGCGCTGCGCCACGGTGTCGTGGCGGGCGCCAGCTGGCAAGTCATTCGCCAAGCGTTCGAGGCGGCGACCATCGGCGGTTTCGCGGATTGGTTCGCCGTCAGCGCGTTGTTTCACGAAGTTCCCCTGCCCTTGATTCGCCGCCACACCAATATCATCGTCAAAAACCGCCGGCGCATCGTCGAAGGCATAGCCGACATCGTGCAGAACCGCTGGCTGGCGCCGCATATCATTCGCGAGCATTTGTCGCTCTTTTCCGCCTCCCAATATATTTTGCATTATCTCGGGCATGAAGAAAATTTCGCTAAGGTCCTGGCAATCATCCGCGGCATCATCGGGCAAGTCGGGCGCGGTCTGGAAGCGCCGGAATTTGCCGGGTTTGTCGAACGCGTGGTCAGGGATCAACTGCGCGACAGCCAATTCGTCAAACCGTTGGGCGGATGGTTGGGGCAATATCTCCGACGAGGCGATCACCACGGCGTCTGGGACGCTCTACTCTCCGCCGTGGGAAATGCGGCGCAAAGATCCGACTTGCAGCGACTCTTCCAAGCGATGATCGGCCGCGCACTGGACGAATACCAGGCGGCAGGTTTCTTGAAACAGCTCGGCATCCAAATGGCTCGACGCTTGAACCTGGTGAACGAAGAGCAGCTCGCTGCGATGCTCATAAGCAAATTAACCGAGGCCGTGCGCGAAGCCCGATCCGATCCGGGCCATCCACTGCGATCCTGGGTCGACGGCATGGTCATCGAATTCGCCGACAAGCTTGCCGGCGGCGACCAGGATGCCTTGGCGATTGTCGAGAGCGTGCGGATCGCGCTTATCGAAGCGGCGGACTCTGGCGCGATACTCCAGCGCGCGTTGCGGCGACTCGGTGCAACGATGGAAGAAGGGTTTAAAAACGTCGATTCGGACCTCAATCGGCTGCTGCGTCAAGAGCTGCACAGGCGCCTCGATCTTTTCCGGGTGAATATCGCGGCGCAAGAACAACTCGATGGCTGGGTGAAAAACCTGGCGCTGGAGTTGGTCGAGCAGCGTCACGACATGATCGGACAGATGGTCCGCGGCAGCCTGGAAAAACTATCGGATCTTGATTTAGTCAGGCAGATCGAAACCAAGGTCGGTCAGGATCTTCAATATATTCGATTGAATGGCGCGATCGTGGGCGGATTCGCAGGAGCCGTGCTGGCGATCATCAAAGTGCTGACATGAATCCGCCTTTGCGAACCATGCGAATGAGATTATCTGGGACGTTGACCGCAAACTCGCATTGGCTCTATTGGTTCTGGTTCGTGCTGATGGCAGTGCTGTCGGCGTGCTCGGTAACCTCCTGGCAGTCTCATTACGGCCGCAACCATCCGCTCACCGGCCGCATCTGGGACGTGGCGTCTGGCCAATTCATCGATCACCGGAGCCTCATGATGCGATTGGCTCGCGCCGAGTTCGTGCTCCTCGGCGAGAAGCACGACAATCCGGACCACCACAGGTTGCAGGCGCAGGTGCTGCGCGGCTTGATCGCCGCCGGCCGCCGTCCCGCCGTCGGTTTCGAGATGTTCAGCCTCGACGACGCCGGCGCCATCGCCAACCACCTGGCGCGCGCGCCCAGCGATGCCGCGGGCCTGGGTCCGGCGGTGAATTGGCAAAAGAGCGGTTGGCCTGACTGGGCGATGTATCAGCCCATCGCCGAGGTCGCGCTTGCGGCAAAGCTGGCGATTGTCGCAACCAATCTGCCGCTCGCCAGCGCGCGGCGAATGAGCCGTGACGGCTGGGCTCTCGAGCCGTCCGTGCGACGCGACCTGGGTCTGGATCGGCCGCTCGCCGACGCGATGTTGGCGACCATGGCCGCCGACATTCGCAAGTCGCACTGCGGCTATGGCTCCGCGGCAAGCGTCCAAACCATGGTGCAGGTCCAGCGCGCCAGAGACGCGCAGATGGCGCAGAGCCTGATCGCCGCAGCTAGCGCCGACGGCGCAGTACTGGTGGCCGGAGCCGGCCATGTGCGCAGCGATTACGGGATTCCGGTTTATCTGACGGCAAAGGCGCCGGGCCGGCAGGTTGTCAGCATCGCTTTCGTCGAAGTCGACGAGCCGGAGCCCGAGCCGCATAAGTATCTCCTGGCAAACGCTACGGCACGGGCGCCCTTTGACTATCTCTGGTTTACCCCGCGGGTGGACAATGAGGACAGCTGTGAAAAGTTCAAATCTCAGTTGGAGAAATTTAAAAGCACTCCGTGACCAGCCTCATTGACCGTAACACTGGCTTAGCCTCGATCGTTCATGGTTAGCCGGACTTCGCTGGGGAAAAGAGGTTCGCCTGCCGGCGAACAGCCGCAATCGAAACTCGGAATATTTCGCGCATAGGCGCTAAGCTCGCAAAGGTGACGGGCGATGCCCGTCATCCCGAGGGAACGCGAGGGATCTCAGAAAGATTTCTCCCAGGGTCGAAATGACAACGGTTCCGGACTTGGCGTCTTTGCGCCTTGGCGAGAGGAATTTCCGAATCCGAGAATCTTCGACTCCCTGCCACATGCTTTGATCGACTCGTTTGTTTTAGGATTCCGGGAGTTCATAATGCCGGCTCAAGCAAGGAGAATCGCGGTATGAAAGACGTCGAACAGGATCTCATAGCGACTGCGCTGCCCTATTGGGAAACCGAGGCGGCGATCGTTCGGCGATTTTTCCAGAGCAAGCCGACGCGGCAGGATCATATTTTTTGGCTCAAGGCGCAGCTCTGGAAGGAGCTCCATCCGGTGGACGGTTATTTCACCGGGCTGCAGAAAGAACTGAACAATCTGGCGGCGAGTTTTCCCGAGATCGACAAAACCATCGGGCGCCGCCAATATCACTCGCTCCTGGAACAACTCACTCAAGAGTTCAATCACTACGTGCTCATGGCTGACGTTCTCGAATATCTTCTGGGCCATGCGGTTTCCGCCGCGGATACGTTGCAACTGCCGCAGGAGAAAAAACTCGGCGATCTGCGCCGAGCTTACGCAAACTCGGGATCGGCCGTCGATCGGGCCGCCGTGCTCGTCACCGAAGGCGGCGGCGCGCGGATGTTTCGCGAAGGAAGAAAGCTAAAAGGCGGCCGGCTCGAAAGAATGATCGCCGCCGCGATGGAGATCGTCTATCGCGACGAGAAGAACCACTATAAGGACGCCGCCAGGGAAGCGGCCCGCGCAGTCCGGACCAAGCAGGACCTGGCGCGAATGAAAAAGGCGGTGCGGGAGGTAAGCCTGCAACGAGTCCACATGCGCAATGAGATGTTCAAGGCGCCGCTGACGAGCGACGAAATCAAAAGTTGCCTGGCATCTCACGGGCAGTGAATCTAAAATTCCCCGCAGCTTGCTGCAGGCATAAAACTGTTGGGGTTTCCATTTAATGCGCTTGAAAGAAGGCGTCTTCTTGATGGACATAGCCGATAACCCGCGCATCGTTCAATGAGCGGATATGGAGATAGTCCCCCGTTTTGCTTTCCACCACCACCTGCGCGCCGCGCCGGAGGGTCGTGATTACGTTGGCATTCGCCGCGGGTCTATCGCGGACGAAGGAATTGTCGACGACCTCAAAGCTTCCCCAAATAGGCCGGCGCTCTTTTCGCTGTGATTTCTCCACCGTCAGGTTGAACAGGTTCATGATTTGTTGAAGAGAGTTGAGGCGTGGCGGGTGGCACTTTCGAGCCTTCAACCGTCACCTCTGGCTCAGAAGTATGACCTGGGCCTTGCTGAGCGATGGCTCCCCATCTTGAACCGTTAGATCGGGACAAATAGTTTTTGCTCCGCTGCCAATAGGGCATCGTCCCGGCACCGGCCAGTAAAATGATCCCCAGGACTATTGCCATGGCCGATGCCATTGCCGATTTTGTTGGGCCTCGCGTAAAATAGATCGCTGAAGGGTCATTCTCTAAGCCAACATCGAGATCTCCGAATTGCCCGCGTCGGGATTCCTCCGCCTGAGCTTCATGTCGGTTCTTCGCTGTTCGAAAATTTGCCCCCGCCGTTTCCGTCCAGGTTCTAAGCCTGTGGTTAAAGTTCACGTCCCAGAGACACAGCGCCGACGCTTTTAGTTTGCGGAGGTCTCTAGAAACGTCCTCGGTGATAACTTTCATCCGACTTGGCGGCAATGATCGGCAGCGGGCCTGCCTCGCTTTGTCTTGCTCCGCCTCTGCCCGAAGGGCGTCCTGCCACGTGATATGAACTGTTTTCTTCGCTTGCTCTTCCATTTCGAACCTCCGTCTATTGCCTTGGTCGAAAGCCATCAGCAGCCCAGAGGTTTATGACTTTCGCTGGCCAACCGGTTTGAAACGCGGGTGCCGATTTTCAAGATGCCAGCAACCAGAGAAGCGGCACAGTACGCTCGACCTACGCTTGAATCAAGAGCAACACGGATGCCGAAAGAGTGTCAAATAACGATACAATTTCTTTAGCTTTTTTCGATCTTCCCTTTGGCATCCTTGGCATAGTTGCGAGAAATAAAATCAGTTTTTTGCATCCATGCAATTGTCCCTGCTGAGCTTCAATAGGGCATGGAACAGCGGCTGTATTCGGCGGCAGCGACATGGGCGATGTTTCGTTCGGGTCTACCGTCTCCCTATCGAACCTGCTTTCGTTGCTGCATCCTAAACTCGTACTGTTTGAGAGCAACCAGAATGCCAAACCGGGATGGACGGAATTGGCGCGGCTAACTGTTAAGTTAACCGGGTTTACCCAAATTAAGCGTAGATCCATGACCGTGCAGATCGAGTGAAGCGTAAACGTTGTTGACTGCTTAGTTGTCAGCAGCGTCAACTAAGAGTAGCAAACGAGCAAAGTTATTAGTGGAGGAGAAAGGTCTGCGGCGTCGTGCACTAGATTTGGAGATAGCGGAGGGGAAGATTAAGAATGCCCGACAAACGCGGTCTAAAGAACGGAAAGGGCATTTTTATATTCGTCGCCGGATCTGTGGCGACCATCGCCAGGTGATCAGCGGCAGGCACTCTTTGCAAAACATGAGATCAGCCGCGATCGGCACACGGAACCATATAAACTGAGCGCCGATGCAATTTCGCATCAGTCAGAGGTCTCGCAAAGGTTAAAAAAACTGGTTTGACAGAGCGTAAATATATCCCCAGGATGTGGTCCTGGAGAGAAAGGTATACTTCAGCTGCGTCGGTGACCGGAGCGTCAACCGTTTTCGAGCAGATAACTGCGCCGATCGATCTTTACGGTACCGTTGGTAAAGCTGATCGAAATATTGATGTCTCCTTCCCCTCGGAGCCACGGCACTATCTTCATGGTTCGCAGACCCGCTTTGGTATTGGGCTCTTGAAACGCGATCGCTTCGGCCTCCGCCCGAGTCTCAGCGCGCAGGATGAACATGCCGTAACCGAGATCGCAGAGTGTTTCATTGTCTTTATCGTTCTTGAGCAGCCCCGCGCCAAACAGCCGCCCCTCGCTTTCGAGTTTCGCCATGTACTCCTTGTGCGCTCGGCGGACTGCCTCACGGGATGGCGCGTTCGGCGGCGCGGGTTCAACCAGCGTCGTGAAACAAAGGTAGCACTGCTCGTGCTTTAACGGATGCATCGGGTCTTGCTTTAGTTCTGCCATGGTCTTTCCTCCTCGAAACGAGTTCGGCTTTGAACGATTTGAACGGAGCGCAGCGGTTGAACGGCTTGAACTGAGTGCAACGATTGAACGTTTCTTATGAGTTGCCTGATGCCTCG
>CAWJZV010000034.1:0-417392 GCA_963847445.1 uncultured delta proteobacterium
AATTTCTCCTGCTTCAATCTCTCGATGATGGACCCGTCGGCGAACTCTTTGGGGTCGCGCTTTGGCGCGTCGGGGTATTCTTTGCCGAAGTTTTCTAGGATGACTTTGAGTCCCTCCAACGTCGGCGCCATGTAGTCGGGCATCAGCGAGGAGACGAAGTCGAATTCTGTCGCGATCAGTTTGGGATCGCTGATCTTCATGTACTTGGCGATGGTGCGTTCGCTGTCGGCGCGGTTGCGTTTCAACGTGACGACCGCCTCGGTGGCGCATTTCATGTAGCGGTAGGCGAGCTCGCGATTTTTCAGCAACCAGCCTTCTTCGACCACCACTGAAGTCCACGGGAAAGGGATCGCCATCTGCTGGGCAGTAGACAGGACGCGGAAACCCAGTGCGCGCGCGTTGTCGGTGGCGGCGGCGCCGAGGAAGGTGAATTGGATCGTGCCGGTTTTCAGGGCTGCGACGCGGCTGGAGTCGCCGCCCATCTGCAGCATCCTCAAATCGCGGTCGACGTTCAAGCCATTTTTCGAAACAGATAGCGGAAACCCTGGTCGGTGGAGGAGCCGAAGCGCGAGATGCCGGCGAGCTTGCCGGCCATGTCGGGGATGGATTTGATGTCGGGATGAACGACCAGATTCGACGCCAGCCAGGGCAGCGGATTGCCCAGGATCGTCAGCTTGATGCCACGCAGCCGCGCTTCGATGGACACCGGGCCGCCGCCGGCGATCTGCACGCTGCCGCCGAGCAGCGCGGCGATGTTCATGGTGCCGCTGTTGATGTAAAGGAGCTCGCCTTCGAGACCATGCTTGGCGAAGATGCCGCGGTCCTGGGCGACCCAGAAAGGCCTGGGTGGCGTTAACCGCCGAGTAGGATATCCGCAGCTTGTCGGCGGCGAAATTCTCAGTGGCGAGCGCAAAGAAGCCGACCAACACCAGGGCGACAAGCTTCGGAAACAGGAGTTTGGGGTTTTTCATGGGACTGTGGATACAGCGATTCAGCCACCGCGGTCAAGGGCATGTACAGCTGTGACAGAACGGAATTTCTTGGACAACTCGAAAGACGGTCTGTTAGGACAGGCCGTTCCAGTAGGGAGGTCCAATGCAGCTAAACGGCGAAGCATCGATGCGAAGCATTTGTTGCTTCATGATCTTATGTGCGGCGGCTTTTTTCTCTGCTTTTTCCGGTCGTGCCCAGAGCATCGACGAGACTTACAAACAAGCACTGAAGGAAGGCGGCGTGTTGAACGTCTACGGCACTTTGACGCCGGATACCGCGGAGAAAGTTTTTGCCGATCTTCGAAAAACGCTTTTCCGGCATCAAGACAGTCAACACCGGAGCGAGCTCCGATAAAATCGTCGCCCGGGCGATCTCCGAAGCGCGCGGCGGCCGGACTATTGGCGATGTGTTCCACATGAACCTCGAAAACATCATGCAGGTTCATGAACAGGGTCTGGTGCTCGAAAAGCTGCCGCCGGAGGCTGACGTTTTTGCCAGCCACCTCAAAGGAACTTACTGGGTCGCGACGCGTTTCAATACCTTGGTAGCGGCGTGGAATACGCAGTTGGTCAGTAAAGCGGACGAGCCGAAGAGCTTTGAAGAGCTTGCCGAACCAAAATGGAAAGGCAAGCTCTTGGCCGAGCCGCGCGACGCCGAGTTCCTCATCGCTTTTGCCGAACAAAGATATAAGAGTGCCGACAAAGCCATCGCTTTGTTCAAAAGAATCGCCGCCAACAATGTGGAGTTTCACGCGGCCATCCGCAGTTGGTTGAACTGCTGATGGCCGGGCAGGGCTCGGTCTGCCTGACCTGCTACACGCATCATTTGTTGCCGCGAATGCACAAAGCGGCGCCGCTCAATTACCTGCGCTCCCTCGGCGTCGGTTTGATCAGTGCAACGGCGGTGTTCAAGAACGCGCCTCACCCGAACACGGCCTGGTTGTTTCACCGCTGGGCCGCCTCGGACGAAGGGCAAAAGGCGTTCGGCATCGAGGGCCGCGTGCCTGCGAATCCGAAAGTCGAACCGGCCGAGCCCATTGGCCTCACGACGGTCTATGGCTTGGGCGAGAAAGAGTACCGGGAGTTCGCCAGATACGAAAAGATTTGGAAGCAGATTTTCAGCTTGAGGTAACGTTAATTACGTTTTCACAGCGGCTTGGCGACGATAGAGCCGCATTGCCGTTATGATATAGGTCGGTCGGTTAGTTTTCTGCGGTTCTTACGCCGCGCGATTCAGTCGCGCGGCTATCTCCATTGGTCGCGGATCTCCCAATCGCGGTTTCGATAAAGCCAAACGCGCTGTTAAATCCGATTTGCTTGCTGGTGTTTGTCCCCAGCTCGCGTGGATGAACGAGCGCGAGTTGAATCAAGCCCCTCTCTCGCCGGCAAATCGCCACAAAGGCACCTATCGTCAAGAGTTTGTATTAGTACGCGCTGGTGATTTATAACGCTCGTGTAGGAGGAGAAGTTTCATGGCAACCCGTTGGTTATTCAAGACCGAACCGAGTGTTTATTCATACCAGCAGCTGGTCAAAGACAAATCGACCATGTGGGACGGGGTGGCGAATAATCTCGCGCTGATGCATTTGAAGGATATCAAAAAGGGCGATCAGATTTTTATTTATCATACCGGCGATGAGCGCCAGGCGGTGGGCATCGCGCGGGCTTTGGGCGGCGCCTATTCCGATCCCGGCAAGGACAATCCGCGCATGCTGGTGGTCGACATCGAGCCGGTGAAAGCCTTGGCCAAGCCGGTGACCCTGGCGGAAGTCAAAGCGGACAAGAAGCTGGCCAAATTCGACCTCGTGCGCAATTCGCGGCTGTCGATCATGAAGCTGACCGACGAGCAGTGGGACGCGATGATGGAAATGTCAAAAAGAAAGTAAAAATTAAAGGGGCTTCAGGCTTACCCGTGAACCGGGGCTCGGAAATTTGCACCGCGGAGGCGGCGGAGGACGCGGAGTAAAGAGTTTTTGATTAAGATATTCTCCGAACTCAGCGGACTCTGTGTCTCTGTGGTGAATATTTCTGCACAGGAAACCTGGAAGGCCCAATTTCAAAGGCAAAGTAGAAAAGGGATACCAAGATGGCTGACGAACATAAACACGAGCATAAGGGTGAGCATTCGCACGATCATGGTGACGCCCATCATGACGACAAACATGGCCACAGCCATTCTCATGAAGCGCATGGTCACGAGCATGAGCATGAAGCGCACGGGCAAGATCACGCGCACGGTTCGGAGCATGGTCATAAACATGATCATGGGCATGCCGACGATCACGGGCACGATCACGAACACGGCCATTCCCACGATCACAAATCGCGCTTCAAAGATCCCGCCCATGCCGCCGAGTTCGACCAGCGCGGCCTGTCGGACATGCGCAGCCAGCTGACGACCAAGTTGATCGAGGCGCTGACGCTCAAGGGCGGCGAAGCGATCCTGGACTTGGCCACCGGCACCGGGCGTGTCGCCCGGCCGTTGTCGAAGCAGATGCAATCCGGGCGCATTGTCGGCGTCGACGAGGCGCTGGCGATGCTCGACGTCGGCCATCATCATAAAGATCCGATCGCGCGCTATGAATTGAGCGCCGGCGAGGCCGACAAGCTGCCGTTCAAGTCCGGCATCTTCGACCGCGCCTTCGTATCGTTCAGCTTGCATCATTTCGGCAATCCCCCCGGCGTCGTTGGCGAAGTCCAGCGCGTGCTCAAACCAAGCGGCCGCTTTGTCGTCCTCGATCCGGTCATGGAAGAATCCAAAGACGCCATCGACGTGGCGCTAGAGGCAAAGGTCAATCAAGTGTTTCGCCGCACCCACGGCGAGGGCTTTCGCTTTCACACGGTCAGCAGCATCGAGCGCTTGCTGACCAAGGCCGGCTACCGCGTGCCGCGCAAGAGCGTGATTTCCTATCCGTTCAATCAAGAAGGCATGGACGGCATCCCCACCGGCCGCCACTGGCTCGAAGCCGCGCTGGAGTTGGAAAAGGAAGCGCCGGAGTTGGCCGAGCGCATGAAGAAAAACTATTTTACCTGGCACTCCCACGGCGACCACGCCCATGTGAAGGGAAGTTTTTCCTACGCGCTGATCACCGGCGTGAAGCCGGCTTAGAGGACAGTACCCGGAAGTCAGCAATCAGAAGTCAGAAGTCAGAAAGCCGACCTCTGACATCTGACCTCCAGTGCATGAAAACCAAGGAGCAGTAACGTGAAGAAAGCTGACTTTCGGACATTCTACAAAGACGCCCACGCCGTCGAGTGCCTGACCGAGCGCGAGAAGATGCTCATGGGGCTGGCCGTGGCGATGATGCGGCTGTGCGATCCGTGAGTGGATCGGCGCCTTGCGGACGCAAGGAAAGCGGGGATGACGGAGGAGGAACTGGACGCGGCAGTTGACGTAATCTCGGCGGTGGACGCGGGAGTGTTGCAGTCGCTCAATCAGCGGGTGAAGGCAAGAGCGAGGGGCTAATCACGAGGGCCGCGGGAACGCTGGGACAACGGATAGCGCTACCAGCCCACCAGCGGTCAGTGAATGTACGCGCCTGAAGGGCGCATAAGAAGAGTTTCGAACGCGGATCGGCAGAGAAGCTGGCCTTCAATTACGAAATACGGTGATTTCGGAGTGAGAAGAAGCGCGACTTGTTATATGTGTGATTCGGTTGAAACTTCGCGGGAACATGCTCCCCCGTTATGTTTCTTTCCAGAAGCTAAAGAGTTCGGTCGAGATTTACGGCGCAATCTCATCACCGTGCCTTCCTGTGACCAGCACAACTCACAGAAATCGAAGGACGACGAATCCTACGGTCCATCGTTTTGATGGCAGCAGGAAACAACGAAGCAGGGCAACACCAATTCCATTGGAAGATGCTCCCCGCCACGTCTCGAAAGCCCCATACTTACCGAACATTCTTCAAAGATAAGGGAACAGTCGCACACGGAGAAGGCCACGCGTCTCAGATTGATCGAGATCGCTTTGATGGCTGCATCGACCATTTAGTGCGAGCGTTGTTCTTCCACAGCTACAAACGTAAATGGCAGTTGCCCATAGTCACCTTTTCGCCTAACTTTTTCAGCGGGACTAGCTCGAATGAAATAGTTCCGGACCAGCAATCAATGAAGGCTATCGAAGCATCCAGACAGTTCCTTAGTAATGAGCCATATCTTAGCGAGAATCCTGACGTGTTCCAGTATCAAATCCGATACGATGAAGATGGTGCTGATGAAGGGTTTGCTTGCGCCGCCATCTTTTACGCTAGTTTTGAAATCTATTCGTACTCGTCTAAGGATTTAACCACAAATAAAATGCCAATCTGAAAGAAGGGGCGAAGGATATTTTTCAGCTTGCGTACTGCCGCACATCTTAACGATTCTTGGCTTCATAGGCAGGCTCATTTTTGCAAGCGGATTCCTTTCACCACGTCCACTTGGGAGTTGAAGAACGTTGCCAAACACTTCCTTTGCCCCAACTGCTACTACCTGTGGAATCTTTCCTGTTTTTTCATCATAGTTGGGTCTCATATCCAATTGTGGAATGTGGCCAGCAGTGCGTGGAAGGCGTGAGGACGCATGGACTGAGTAAGACGTTTACTTTTTCTTGCCATGTTTCTTTTAGTTACATCAACTGCCTATGCCTTTAATAACGTGTATCAGTGCACCGCTGTGACTGAGACAACGGTGGGTTACGCTCCGGCGCTCCAACGAAGTCGAAGCTAACGCCGGTAAAGTGAAAAACCCGTACACCGTGCAACTTTCTGGCGTAATCCGCGATGCAACGGTCCTTCACGCGCAAGAACCAGTCCAGCTATTAAAGGTTTCCGAGACTCAGCGCGTGATTTGGTTTACGGAGAAAGCCCTTGCCGGAACAGTTATCGTTTGGACTCTGTTCGAGAAGGATGGCGGCCGCCCGGTAACGCTTATCAGCACGAAAAGTTACGATTTGTCTGGTGCTGTCACGGTTTACTGCCTTTTATACTGCATGGTGAATTGCCGGGCTGTTGTACCCAAACGCCAGGATGCCGGTATGACCACCAAGAACTCGACGCTGTTGTAATGCGATCATAGCCGGTGGATGTGGGAGTTCTGCAGTCGCTCAATCAGCGTGCTCGAATAGGTGTTCAGGCTTTGATTATTTGATATTTGCGCTTCCTCCTCGTGTCGCAGTTGTGTGCAGCTAGTTTCCAACTGCTTGCTGGTATGCATTACAGTGCGAGGGGTCAGCACAGAGCGATGGTAGACGCTCAACGCTGATAGTCGGATTTCATAGCGACTTGTAACAACGGCGTTACTCTGGCCGGTGGCCTTTGTGACATTGATATAGGCGAACGTCGGTCTATATTATTGATAGTTAGTGTTTGGAATATGGACGATTGCTGTATCGATAAGAGTTGCGCTATCGACGGGCTGCGCGGGCGGCAAACGGCGACACTTCGCCTCGTTTTGCTCGTGAACGCTGCGATGTTTGTCGTGGAACTTGTGTCGGGCTTGCTCGCTGGGTCCGTGGCTCTGCTCGCCGACTCCCTCGACATGCTCGGCGACGCGCTTGTTTATGGCTTTAGTCTTTACGTCGTCGCGCGCGGTCCCGTATGGAAAGCGCGCGCCTCTCTTGCGAAGGCAGCGGTGATGGGGCTGTTTGGACTTTTCGTCTTTGGGCAGGTCGCGTACAAGCTGCTTTTCCCTCAGCTCCCGGTGGTAGAGACAATGGGTGCGATAGGCGCTCTTGCGCTGGCCGCGAACGGCGTCTGCTTCGCCTTGCTCTGGCGCCACCGTGCCGAGGACATCAACATGCGGTCGGTCTGGCTCTGCTCTCGAAATGATCTCATCGCAAACGCTGCGGTGTTGTTAGCGGCATTGGCCGTGCGGATCACGCTTTCGCCTTGGCCGGACATCGCGGTCGGCGCGTTTATCTGCGCCATTTTCTTGCGCTCGGCGTTCCTTGTCGCGCGCGAAGCTCATGCCGAGCTGAAGTTGAATCACCTCCAACCATCCGCTGCAGCAGGACCTATACGTTAGCATGTCGATTTCTCGGCGTGTCGCATTCCTGATTCGACGCATATCAACCGAGCAGGAGCAGCCAAAATCAAGTGTACGCTCCGATCGAGTTGGATGCGAAAAGTTTGACGATGCTTCTGACTAGACTATTAATATTATAGGTGGCTAATGCGCCTCCTCGACAAAGTCCAAGATCAACAAAACTTTGGTTCTTAGTTCACTTAAATAGGGATCGGGGAGAGCGCCGAGCTTGCGCCGCAGACGCCGATTGTCGATCGACTTGATCTGATCCACTAACACATCCGACGCTCGACTCAGTCCCGACACTCCTTTCGGCAAAGCCACTCGCAACGGATTGTCAAATCCGGCAGTCTGGGTCGTCAATGGACAAACGATGGTCGAAGGATGGAAGCGATTCAAGGCGTCAGTTTGCACGACCACAACCGGGCGCACCTTACCGGGTTCTGTGCCGAAACGAGGATTTAAGTCGGCCACATAAAGATAACCATATTGCGGTGTCATTGCTCGTCGGGAAGATCTTCGAGGAGCTCGGTCTCCTTAAGATATTCCAGGTGAGAAGCGCCGAGGCGCCGAGAAGCCTTGCGATATTCTCCCTCCAACAGCTTGCGGGAATAGAGCGCGTTGTAGTGGCTTACGGCTTTGCGCAAGTAGGTGTTGCGGGGCACCTTGAGCCGTTTACGAATCTTTTCCGCGGCCAAATACGTCGGCTCATCGAGCTTCAAAGATAGAGCCTTTGCCATTGAAAGACCTCCAGCAAAATAGGGTATCACGAAAAGTATATCCTACCGTCGAGGATGTCAAATAAATCCGGGCATTTCGCCTGCGTCGGGGAGACTAGGCACGTTGTCGACTAGCTGATAAAGCTATCAAGAATCGACTCGCCTCAGGATCGGAGCGTCACAGAAAGGCTAAAACGGCTAGTCTGCGACGAATCACGATTCTGATGATCGGATTATCTGCGGAGGCGTGCGAGGCGGACAGGTTCATTATCGCTAACAGAACTCAGAGCGGGAGACATCGGCCGTGCGGACTCACGCTGTTCCCCGATGGCGCGGACAGTCGTGGTCGGCAGCTTATCCGGTTACGCGAGGTACAAGATGAAAGAGCCGTACTTAGAAGTGACGTATAGACATGGAAAGCCGTTCGCGGCGTACTTTTACTTGCCGCGGCGCGCCGGGGATCGCAGCGCGCGCGTTCGCGAGGCTTGGCCCGGGACTGCTGGTCGACTTTCGGCGCGACGGGAAACCAATCGGCATCGAGATGACTGCACAGAAAAGGTATCATTGGCGAAGTTAAATAGAGTCCTGCGTGAGCTTGGGCTCCCGGCCGCGAAGCGAGCGGATATTGCGCCTCTGCTGGCGGCATGACGTCCTACTCTAGCTCAGAAATGATAGCGCTTCGCTCATTCCACAACCATTGGAGTGCGGGTGTGAGAGAGTTATGGGCGTGTATTCGGAGCTTTCTCATTGCCAGCTATGCGTTCATCGCCTTATTCTTGACCGCCGCGGAAGCGTCCGCCGCCGATAAACTGCGCATTTCTTACGCCTCCGTCACCGGCAACACTGCTGGGATTACCTATATCGCCCAGCGCGCCGGGCTGTTCGAGAAACAGGGGCTCGACGTCGAGTTGATTCTTATCACCGGCGGGCCGGCGTCGATCAGTGCGCTGCTCAATAACGACGTCGACCTGGACATGCGCGCGCCGGTGGCGGCGCTGCAGGCGATGGCTCATGGGGTCAAGCTGACTTTCCTGCTTTCCCAATCCAATACCCTCGAATACGACGTGGTGACGCGGCCCGAGATCAAAGACATCAAGCAGCTTAAAGGCAAAAAGGTCGGCATCATCCGCTTCGGCGGGATTTCAGCGAACTGATGGTGCAAGTCTACCTGTGTTCAAAAGCTGGGATTGGACGCGGACAAAGACATCGCCATCGTCCAGGTCGGCCAGGCCCGCTTCGTCGGCAATGGAAAAGGGCGTCATCGACGCGACGGTTTTTGCCTCCGCGGAATCCGCCTTTGCCAAACGCAGCGGGTTTCGCGTGCTCGATATGCGCGACTCTGCACGTTTTTCGGCAGACAGCCATCGTCACCGCGCCCGCCATCGCGGGAAGAAGCTGAGTGATGCAGCGATCAATGCGCGGCTATCTCGAAGGCGGTGCGACTTCTTCCTGAGCGAAACAGAGCGAGCAGCCAATATTTCGCACGATCTGTTGCGCACCAAAGACCGCGATATGATCGATCTCGCGTACAAGAACCACCCGCAGCATCAGATGGGCCGAAAGCCCTATCCCGATATGAACGCGGTCAAAGCGACCCTCGATATTATGGGTGCTGCGCGAACCGGCGTGAGAAACTTGAAGCGAGGAGCTATTCAACCTGACGTTCTTGCGCCAGCTCGACCAGAGCGGCTTTATCGATCAGTTGTACAAATGATTGTCGGATTACTGAAGCGGTTCAAGCCGTTCAAACCGTTCCAGTCGTTCAAACCGTTTAGGAGTCGTCCTATGTGGCAATGGTTGATGTTTGGGGCTGTGCTTTTGATTGGCGTTCGGACCGACTTGGTTGCGCAGACGCGGCCGGTCGCCGTTGTCGGCGGGATATTGATCGACGGCACCGGGCGGCCGGCGGTGGAGGACGCCGTCGTTGTCTTCTCCGGCGGGCGCATTCAAGAGGTCGGCAAGCGCGGCGAGGTGACGATTCCGCGCGGCGCGCAGGTGATCGACGCCAAGGGCAAAACGATTTTGCCGGGGCTGATCGACGGCCACTGCCACTATTGGGAGTGGCTCGGCGAACTTTATCTCGCCTACGGCGTGACCACCTGCCCCGATATCAATAATAGCCCGACGGAATGGATCATCGCGCAGAAGGACGGCATTCAAAAAGGCAAGATTCGCGGTCCGCGGCTGTGGATCTCCGGCCATGCGCTCGATGGGCCGCGGCCGCAGGGGATGCCGGAGCAGCGCTGGCAGCGCGGCAGTATCATCGTGCGCACCGACGAAGAAGCGCGCGCGGCGGTGCGCGCCCATGTCGAGAAGGGCATGGACGGTTTCAAAGTTCTCGAACGGGTGTCACCGGAAGTCGCCAAGGCGATCGCCGACGAGGCGCGCAAGTTGGGCAAGCCGGTGATCGGCCACTCGGTCAATATGTGGGAGACCATCGACGCCGGCTACACGTCCATCGAACATACCTGGGCGGTGATGTTCACGACCATCAAGGACCCGAAGAAGCGCGCCGAAATCGACATGAACCGCATGGTCGGCAAGGTCGGCACGGTGGAGGCCCATGTCAACATGGTGCCGGAGCAGTTCGACGAGATCATCAAAGCGATGATCGCCAAGGACATTCACTGGAGCCCGGCCTGGGCGACGCAGTTTCGCGCGCTGTCGCCGCGCGCGGCGGAGATGAAGAAACGCGAGTTGGCGACGCTGAAGATTCCCAATCTGAGTCCTATTTGCCGGCTTACAATCTGGAAGCCGTGGAGGACTACTTCGCCGGCTTCGAAAAGATGACGCCGGAAAGACGCGCGCCGCTGGACGCGGCTTACAAAATGGTCCAGGACTTTGCCCGCCGTTACGTCGCCGCCGGCGGCAAGATGCATTCCGGGTCGGATCCGGGCACGCTCTTGCCGGCATATGGCCTGCACGCCGAGCTTGAACTCGCCATCGACGCCGGCTTGAGTCCGCTGGTGGCGATCCAATCGGCGAGTCTTAACGTCGCCCAAGCCTGGGGCAAAGACAAAGACTTTGGCAGCGTCGAGAAAGGCAAAGTCGCCGACTTGGTGATCGTGCGCGGCGACGTGATGAAAGATATCTCGGCGACCCAGAATATTGAAAAAGTATTCAGCGACGGCAAAGCGGTGGACACGTCGTTCCATCGCCAATTATCGCAATCCGATTCCGCGGCCGATGTCGGATCGTTTTATCACCAGTTTATCGCAAGTTTCCCCCGCGGCGTTGACTGAGGGCGCGGCCGGCCAGGTGAAGTTAGCCGGCGCCAACTTCCGCCCGTCGCATCAGGTGCTGGTGAACGGCAAAAAAGCCGCGAGCAAATTCGTCAACGGCAGGGAGTTGGAAGTTCAGGTGCCGGCGCTGGCGGCGGGCACGCATAAAATTACCGTGATCGATCCGGGCGTTGCCGCTTCGGAGTCCAACGCCGTCTATCTGGTGGTTTCATTCAAGTAGCAGAAAATTAGGTCGTTCAGCTTTCGCTATGACTCAAGGATCGGAGATTGCACCGCAGAGACGCTGAGGACGCGACACGCAAGTCGGATCCTGCATAAAGTATTCGCTCGCTGAACGTCTAACGGCACCTCTGGCCGCCGCGGTAAATACTTCTTCACATCAAACCCGGAGGAAACAATCACTTATGACTATGACTGGCTCTTTGTTTCGCTGCTCATTGCTGGTGCTGAGCCTGCTATTCTCTGCCTGTTCCATGGTCGGCTCGAGCCGGTCGATCGTCATTCAAGGCGCCACGTTGATCGACGGCACGGGGCGCGCGGCGATCGCCGATTCGGTCGTCGTGATTCGCGATGGCAAGTTCGCGGCGGTCGGCAAGCGCGGCGAGGTGGCGATTCCGCAAGGCGCCGAAGCTGATCGACGCCAAGGGCAAAACGCTTCTGCCAGGCTTGATCGACGGCCATTGCCACTACCGCGATTGGATGGGCGAACTTTATCTCGCCTACGGCGTGGTCACCTGCCCGAATATCTCGAATAATCCGGTGGAATGGATCACGGCGCAGCGCGAGGGCGTGAAGAACGGCAGCGATACGCGGGCCGCGGGTGTGGGCGTCGGCCAACATCATCGACGGGCCGCCGCCGGGCGGCACCGGTATGCTCCGGCGCCAGCGCACCAGCATCATCGTCGACAGCGAAGAAGAGGCGCGCAAAGCGGTGCGCGATTTGGTCGCTCAGGGCGTCGACGGCATCAAGCTATTCGAGCGGCTCAAACCGCATGTCGCCAAGGCGGCGGCGGACGAGGCGCATAGGCTCGGCCGGCCGGTGTTCGGCCACTCTCTCGATATTTTCACCGCGGCGGCCAACGGCTATCAGTCGGTGGAGCATTCCTGGTCGGTGGTCTATACGTCGATTCAAGATCCGAAAAAGAAAAACGATCTCGATATCGGCCGCATGCTCGGCAAAATCGACACCGCCGAAGTGCACGCGCACATGGAACCGGCGATGTTCGACAAGATCATCAAGGTGATGATCGACAAAAACGTTCACTGGAGCACCACCTGGGCGACTTGGTTTCGGCCGCTGTCGAGCTATGCGGAGAGCATGAAGAAGCGCGAGTTGACGTTGCTGAGAAATCCGCAGCTGAAATATTTGCCGCCGTACATTCTCAAAGACACCGAAAGCTTCTTCGCCAAGTACGAAAAGATGGCGCCGGCAAAGCGCCAGGAAGTGGTGGGCGGCTTCAAGATGCTGCAGGAGTTCGTGCGCAGGTTCGTCGCCGCCGGCGGCAAGATCCACTCCGGCTCCGATCCCAATCACGTCGTGCCCGGTTACGCGCTGCATGCCGAGCTGGAGATGTTCGTCGAAGCCGGACTGACGCCGGTGCAAGCGATTCGCACCGCGGCGCTCAATGTCGCCGAGGCGTGGGGCAAGCAGAAAGATTTTGGCAGCGTCGAAACGCGGCAAGGTGGCGGATCTGATTCATTGTCGGCGGCGATCCGCTGAAGAATATTTCGGACACGCAAAATGTTCAGATGGTATTCAGCGAAGGCAAGCAGGTCGATACTTCGTTTCACGCGGATTATAAGAATCCGAATGCCGCGGCCCATCGAAGACCGGCCGGAGCCATGAAGTGAGTAGTGAATGGGATTTTTCAGATTCTTGGGTGAACGATGTGCGACGTTCAGTTGGGATGTGCACCACGAAGACGCGAAGATCACGAAGTTCGGAATTTTGATCTCCGAAACCTTCGCGCGTTCGTGCTTGAAACACCTGTGACGGTAAGCCAGGAGCCTTGAATGAAGACCAGCGACGGAGTCCAAGCTTTGGGCGCTTTTCTGATTCGCCGTCGCGGGATGCTGAATCGAAGGCTGCAAATGCCACCATCTGTCATCCGCGAGCGCAGCGAGGGATCTCGTGTTACGCAGCCACGGTACGAAGAAGAGATTGCTCAGCTCGCGTCGGAATCACAGGTTGCGCCAAAGTCTCCAGAGCAGGGAGAGGATGAAGGTGAGGGTGGTTAATCTTCGAAGAGCCCTCACCCTGCCCTCTCCCACTTTGTGGGCGAGGGGATCGGATTATGCGGGCGAGCCTTGATCGGTGCACAGTTGCTGCTTGTTGCGTTTACAGTTCCTGCCGTGATTGCCGCGGAGCTGCGAACTGTCACTGTGCTTTCCTATCCGGACCGGCCGGCGAAGTTGCCGTTGTGGCTGGCGCAGGACGCGGGGATTTTCAAGAAGTACGGACTCAACGTTGAAATCAAAACGCCCAACTCGGGCGAGGCGATCGCTGACGGCGCGCGCAATAATGCCGCGGATATTTATGTCGCCACCGCCAACTGGATGGTGTCGGCCATCGGCGACGGGGCGGATTTGGTGTTCTTCGCCAATACCGGTTACAGCGTGCTCAAGCTGTTAGCGCAGCCATCGATCACTCGGCCCGAGCAACTACGCGGCAAGCGGGTCGGCACCGGCGAAGCGGGCAGCTCGCAGGACCGGATTACGCGCGAGACCTTGCGCCGTCTCGGTCTCGATGCCGACAAAGACGTTACGCTGGTGCCGTTCGGCAGCCGGAGCGTTCTGCGGCTCAACGCGCTGGTCAAAGGCGAGATCGATGCGACCACCAGCAACGAAGACAATATCTTCGACCTGGAACGGCGCGGCGAGATCGACAAGGTTCGCGTGCTCGCCGACAACGACAGTCTTGAAACTGTTCATCGGCGCCGGTGTCGACTTCGCGGTCACGCGTAAGTCTGCTGGTTAGCTCGCGCGACACGGTGAAGAAATTCGTCCAGGCGCTCAGCGAAGCGATCGCGCTGGCGCGGCGCGACCGCGCGGCGGCGAATGGCATTTACACCCGTTATTTGAAAGTGAGCGACTCGGGGTTGCTCGAATTCATGTACCGGACCTATGTCCAGCACGCGATCCCCGAAAAGCCTTACCCGAAGTTGGATAACGTCGCGCTGGGTATCGCGGAGTTCGCAGCCAAGCCGGGCCTTAAAGGAAAATCAGCCGAAACGCTGACCGACTCGACCCTGGTGCGCGAACTCGAGCAGGAAGGTTTTTTTACCGGGCTCTATCCGCCACGTTGAGCTGGCGGTGCGATTTTACTTGGCGATGATTCGAATCATTAGAATTTCAGCTTGGCTCGCCGCCGGTTTGCTGTTAATGCTCGGTGCCGCGTGGACATTCGCGCAAGCACAGGTGGCGCCGACGGGCGACGTTCAAGTGTTCAGGAACGCGCTGGAGACCGTGTTCGTGTTTCCCAGGGTCGGACCGGTGGACAAGAAGGGTGAGTTGGTCGCCGCGGCGGATTTGACCGGGCAAGTAAGACAAGCGCTGGTGAACCTGCGGCTGATGGCATCGAGAGTAGGCGTCGCGCCGGCCCATTTCGTGACGTTGACTCTCGTATGGCGCCGATAGCTCGTTGCGCGAAGTGTTGGAAAAAAGCGCCCGCGAGGCGTTCAGCGATTGGGGCCCGGCGACCGCCTTCGTCGAAGCGAAAAACTTGCGTCCGGCGGGCGCCTTGGTGGAAGTTGAAGCGGTTGCCGTTGTCAGAGGATTGAAACCAGGGAAGTGACCAAGGAGGATCCCATGAAGACCGTTCGCTTCGGGCCGCTGTTCACGATGCTCGTGTTGGTTCTATTAACCAGTCTGGCACAGGCCCAGGATCTCGGTCCAAACATCCGCAAGATCTCGGACGGGATCTACGTCTACGTCGGCACCAATTTCAATTCCAATTGCGGCATCGTCATTACCCAAGATGGCGTGGTGTTGATCGATAGCGGGCACAATCCGACAGATTCGATCGCGATTCTTGCAGCCGTGAAGAAACTCACGCCGCTGCCAATTCGCTACCTGATCGACACCGAGCCCCATGGCGATCACACGACCGGCCATTTTGTTTTCTCGCCGCCGGCGATGATCGTGGCGCATGAAGGAGCGACGGAATCGATGAAGGCGAGCTTGCAATCCGAAGCGAAATGAAAAACTCATGGCCGAGTCGCCGGAGATGCGCGCGGCCTTCGACGGGTTTCGTTTGGTTGTGCCGCAGATCGAGTACCGCGCAAAAGATGACGCTCAACGTCGGCGAGCGGACTTTCGAGCTGTTCCACCAGAAAAATGTTCACAGCGAAGCCGACACGGCGGTGTGGCTGCCGAAGGAGCGCGTGCTTTTCTCGGCCTCGGGCATCGTCGTCAATCAGATCAATATTTTTCGTCCTTTCGTGACCATTCCCGACATCTTGGCGGCGGCCAAAATGATGAAAGCGTTGAATCCCGAGCATGTGATTCCCGGCCACGGCAACCCCGGCACGGTGAAAATTTTCGACGACACGGAGAAATATTACGCGCTCTTGCTGGAGCGCGTCGGCAAGCTGATGAAAGCCGGCAAGTCGCTGGACGAGATTCAGAAGGAAGTGAAGATGCCGGAATACGATCACTGGGCGAGCAAGGAGCGCTTTCCAACCAATGTCGAGGCGGCGTATAGAGCGTTGCAGACTAAGTGATCCGTTGCCCCGGATGATATTGATTGGCGAACATGTTCCGAGTCTCCCCTTTGGCAAAGGGGAACCATAGGGGGGGGGTGTAAGGTCTTCGTGTACACCGGGGACGAGATTTATTCACATTCGACCTATCTAATTTAAGGGGCTTTATTGCCCTCTTTCCATAACTGCAAAAGCGAATCAGGTTAGTTCTCACCAGTCGAATTCGTTTTCTGGGTTATTCAATGCAACTATTGAGCCTTTTCAGGATCTTTCATTAATGGCGCACTCCTTGCCTTGTCATTGGCCAAGGTATGAAAAAAATTGACCACCCCTCGCAACCCTTGCTTACCCTTGAGCAAGTTGCCGAATACCTCAACGTCAACAAATTCACCGTCTATCGGCTGCTGGCGCGAAAGGGTCTCCCAGCGTTTAAAGTCGGCAACCAATGGCGATTTAAGCGAGAATTGATTGACGCTTGGCTGACGAAGAACGCGAGGAACCGCAGACCCATCGAACCATAGGAGGAACTAGCTGAAAAATTAGTCGCAATTATTTTAATGCCAACTAAGATCCCAATTCCGCTATGGGCCGGTGCTTCTGGCGTGGCTGGGATTCGGTCTCGGCACCCTCAACTGTCCGGCGTACTCGCTTGCCCGATATTATAGTAATCCACCAACCAGGATTGGCCCCGACTGATAGACTGTTCCCATGCCACGTTGCGTTTTCATTTTTCGTCCTCCATTAATATATTATTGGTCACAAGACGGCCGCAGTTGAAGCTTTGGGTTCCAGGTGTTAGATAAGATTTCCTAGTGGTCGCATAGCTCAGTTGGTTAGAGCGCGCGCCTCACATGCGCGAGGTCGTAGGTTCAAGTCCTACTGCGACCACCATTTCAAACCGTCAGCGTGTCAGCTTCGACTGCGAGTAGAGTTGCTCGCGCGAAAAGTTGGGGCCTGACGACGAGCCGGTCTAGCGAATCGCGAAGGCGCCTAACCCCAGCCAATTCCCTCATCGATTCACCTATGGCAGCGACCAAACGGCCGATGAAGCTCTCGCTCGCAGATCTCCCTCATGTCGGTCGCGGCACTCCTGTCGGCGCATGGTTCCGGCGTCATTGGCTGGTGGTGGGCACGACACGCGAGCTGCGCGACATTCCTCAAGCCGTCAATGTGCTCGGCGAAGAGCTGGTGCTGTTTCGCGACGATACTGGCGGCATCGGTTTGCTCGGCTTAAATTGCCCGCATCGCGGTGCGTCGCTGGAATATGGCGACATCGAAGACGGCGGGATTCGCTGTCCCTACCATGGTTGGCTGTTCGACGTCGGCGGTCGCTGTTTGGCCATGCCGACTGAACCAGTGGAACGCGGCTTTACCCAGAAGGTGCGCCATTTGTCCTATCCGGTTCGGGAGCAGGGCGGTTTGCTCTTCGCCTATCTCGGCGCAGAATCAGAAAGTCCGCCGCCATTGCCGCAGTACTTGCCGCTCGTCAGCGAGGAGGGGCAGCGCTCCCTCGAAGCGACGCGTCTGTACAGTTACAACTGGTTCAACTTCATCGAGAACGGCGCCGATCCGGCGCATTTTTCGATCCTGCACCGCGCCGACCCGAACGACGGCACCTGGCGCAGTTGGTTTTTCAACTTTCGCGACATTCCGCCGTTCGATGCCGTCGAGATGCCTTACGGCATGAAGGTGATCTCACGCAAACCGGGACCGACACCGGATTGTGAATATGTCGACGAGAAAAGCTTCGCGCTGCCGGCGATTTTGCAGATCGGCGACACCGAGTTCACCCATTTCAAAGCAACCCACGAAGCGCTCGCCGCCGGTTCGCATAACGCGCACCTGATGTTCGTGACGCCCAACGACGACAGCAGTTTTACCTTGTACACGGTGAACCATTACACCGGTCCCGATCACGAGTTTTTCGACAAGCTGGCGCCCAGTCGCAAAGTTGAAGCTCAAGCGGAGCAGCGGCCCGTCTACGACCGGCGCAAGTTCGCGCCGTTCCGCGGCAGCGTGCGCACTGAAGACATCGCCTGTCAGTCGACGCAAAAAGTTTTGGGCGAGCGGCGCGAGCAATTGGCGGCGTCGGATCGCGGCGTGATTATGTTGCGCAAGTTAATTCTTAACGATATTGAATCGGTGCGCAGCGGCAAACCGCCGCGCGCCCTGGCGCACGCTCAAGAGCAGGATGGAGCCGTGAGGATAGATTCCTACACCGGCCTGCGCAGAAAAGGGATGAGCTAAATCATGTTGCAGATTGCTTCGTTCGCTTTTGCCGTGCTGATCGCCACGGTGGATTCGCTTGCCGCAGCGCCGCTGCGCATCGCCTACAGCGCCATCAGCGGCGCCATGTCGACCTTGTGGGTGGCGCAGGAAGGCGGGTATTTTAAGCGCGAGGGATTGGACACGGAGCTGCTTTACATCGGCGGCGGAACGCTTTTAATCCAGTCGATGCTGAGCGGCGACGTGCCCTTTGCCTATGGCCCGTCGGTGCCGGTGATCAATGCAACGCTACGCGGTTCGGACTTGGTGCTGATCGGCAACACCGGCAATAGTTTGGTGTTTTCGATCATGTCGCGGCCGGAGTTCAAGCAGCCGGCGCAGTTGCGCGGCAAGAAAGTCGGCGTGACTCGCCTCGGCGGTTCCACCGATTGGGCTTTGGATGCGGCCCTCAAACAGTGGGGTATCGAGCGCAATCAGATCACCGTCATTCAAACCGGCGGCATGCCGGAAGGCTTGGCGGCTCTCACCGCTGGCGCCTTGGACGCCGTGGTGTTGTCGCCGCCGAGTAACTTTCGCGCCGCCAAAGCCGGCATGCATGAGTTGGAAGATGTCGGTCAGTTGAAAATCGTCTTCCCCAACACGCCGCTGTCGACGACGCGTTCTTACATGCGCGCCAACCGCGACACCAGCCTGCGCTTCATGCGCGGCTTCGCCCAGGGGTTGCAGCGGTTGCGCACGGACAAGGAGTTCAGCATGAAAGTCCTGTCCAAATACACCAAGGTCACCGACACGGAGACCCTGGCCCAGCTCCATCAAACTTTCGGTGTGCGCTACAGCGGCGACCGGATTCCCTATGTGCGGGCCGAAAGTATCGACGAGATTCTCCGGCGCACGCCCGGCAAGGAAGCGCGCGAAGCCAAAGCGGCGGACTTCATCGATAACGGATTGCTGCAAGAGTTGGAAAAGTCCGGCTGGTTCAAAGGGTTGGGACGGTGACTTGATGCGCGTGGTGGTCACAGGCGGGTCGGGGCGGTTAGGGCAGTATGTCGTTCGCGAGCTGTTTACCCATGCCCATCAAGTATCGTCGCTCGACAGCGTCAAGCCGAGGGAGTGCCCGGCGCCGACTTACGCCGTCGATCTAGGGAAATTGAATTCACTGCTCGATCATTTCAAAAATGCCGATGCGGTGATTCACCTGGCGCGCATTCGCTTTCCCTACACCGAAACCGGCTTCGATGCCGCGACGCAGAAATGGCGCTTTGCCGATCTCGCCGGCGATGCCGAGCGCTTCAATCAAAACCTGGCGATGACCAATAATGTCCTGACGGCCGCTGAAATCGTCGGCGTAAAGAAAATCATCTGCGGCTCGAGTCTGGCGGTCTACGGACTTTACTATCCGTCCACGGAACTACTGCCGGACTACTTGCCGATTGACGAAGCTCATCCGCTGCGGCCGCAAGATCCTTATGGACTGACCAAACTGCTGGGCGAAAAACTCTGCGATGCGTTGAGCCAAAGGAGCGGTGTCGCGGTGACGAGCCTGCGTTTTTCCGGGATCTATACCGAAGCGCACCGGCCGATGCTGCTTGAGCGCAAGAAAAATCCGCTGGCGCGCGGCACCGGCGCGTTGTGGAGTTACATCGATGCCCGCGATGCCGCGCGCGCCTGCCGGGTGGCGTTGGAAGCTGATTTATCCGGCCATCAGATTTTCAATATTGCCGCGCCGCACAACCTGGTGGATATCCCCACCCGTGAGCTGATCGGACGGTATCTGCCGCAGGTCGGCGATTTGCGCACCGGCTTGGACGGCGCTTGCAGTGGGTATAGTGTGAGCAAAGCGAAAAAAGTTTTAGGGTTCGAAGCGAACCTGTCGCTGGTGGATTGATTGAATTGGCTGGTCATTAGAACCTGGATACCCGCCTGCGCGGGTATGACGGACCTGGTCCGTCACCTGGATGCCGGCCTTCGCCGGCATGACGAACGAAGACGCGAACGATGAGGTCTGATCAGCAGAGGAACTCGCAGCAGGAGTTAAAAACGTAACATGATGGATCTACGGGAATTTCTCAAAGTTTTAGAAGAAGAGCATGAACTGCAGAAGATCAAAGCCGAGGTCGATGCCAAGCACGAGCTCGGCGCGATTTGCAAGATCCACAACGAGCGCGCCAACAGCCCGGCGCTGTTGTTCGAAAACGTTAAAGGCCACAGCGCTCCAGTCGTCGGTCAGTTGCTGGCGAGCGACCGGCGCGTCGCGTTGGCCTTAGGTTTATCGCAGGAAAACGTCTTCGACGAGACCGTGCGGCGGGCCAACAAACCGTTGCCGACGCGACTGGTGCCGAGCGGGCCATGCCAGGAAGTGGTCATGGAAGGGGACGACGTCGACGTTACCAAGTTGCCGCTGTGCACCAACAATCCGCGCGACGGCGGACCGTATATCACCGCCGGCCATGTGATTCTCCGGATCCCGAGTACGGCATGAATCTGTCGATCTACCGGATGATGTTGGTGTCGAAAAACGAAGTGACGATTCGTTTTACTCCGGGGCACGACGGTTATGACTTCATGAAAAACGCCGAGAAGCGCGGCCAGAAAAAATTCGAAGTCGCTGTCTGCGTCGGCGTGCCGCCGGCGGTTTACGTCGCTTCGCAGTTCGAACCGCGCATCGGCGTCTATGAATTGGAAATTGCCGGCGGCTTGGCCGGGGAAGCGGTGGATGTGGTCAAATGCCGGACCCTGGATCTCGAAGTGCCGGCGCTGACGGAATACGTGCTCGAAGGCGAGCTGACGATTCCGGCGAAAACCGGTGACGAAGGTCCCTTCGGCGAGTTCTGCGGCTACACCACCCAGCAGGTGCCGGGCGAGCGGATCATGACGATCAAAGCGATCACCCATCGGCGCAATCCGGTCTATCATAATATCTGGCTCGGCAAGCCGCCGCATGAACATCTTTACGTCGATGCCTTGACCTATGCGGTGGCCGCCTATCAAGAGTTGAAACCGGCCTATCCGGCGTTGAAAAAAGCCTATGCGCCGCCCTGGGGCGTGTCGATCGTGTTGCTGTTGCAACTGGAAAAACGTCTCATGCGTCCCGGCATTGTCGACAATATCCTGGCCGCTTCGCTTTATACCCGCAGCGGCAAATGGAAACATGTGTTCGTCGTCGACGAAGATATCGTCATGGAAGATCCCAATGAAGTCTTGTGGGCGCTGACGACCCGGTTTCAACCGGCGACGGATATGTTTATCATCCCGCGCGGCATCACCAGTTCGCTGGAACCGTCGGCGACAGTCGATGGGCTAACGTCAAAGCTGATGCTCGACTTGACCCGTAAAGCCAACTTTCGCGGCGAAGTCGCCGAGCCGACGGAGGGGATGCGCGAAATGGTTTTGCAGAAGTGGCAGGAGTATGGATTCAAATAAGAGCGCTAAGCGCGCCGGTTCAAGCCGTTCAAAAGTTCAAAGGTTCAAGGTTCGGAGCATGACATCGGAGCATGGACTGAACTGATTTCCGACTCGTTGAACTTTGAACCCTTGAACCTTGAACAAGCAAGAACTATGGAAGTCTGACCGTGAATAAATCTAAGAAAGCGACAAAGAATAAACTGACTGTTGCCGATATTCCCCACGTCGGTGCCGGCACGCCGGCCGGGGAATGGTTTCGCCGCTACTGGCTGGTGGTCGGCACGGTGCATGAACTGCACGACATTCCCCAGGCCGTGAAAGTCCTCGGCGAGGAGCTGGTACTGTTTCGCGATAGCAACGGCCAACTGGGTTTGCTCGGCGAGCATTGTCCGCACCGCGGCACCTCGCTTGAGTATGGCGATATCGAAGACGGCGGATTGCGCTGTCCTTATCATGGCTGGCTGTTCGACGTGCACGGCCGCTGTTTGGAAATGCCGGCGGAACCCAAGGACAGCAAATTCTGCGAGAAGGTTAAGCAGCTGTCCTATCCGGTGCGCGAGCTGGGCGGGCTGATCTTCGCCTACATGGGACCGGACCAAGCGAATCCACCGCCGCTGCCGCAATACGCGCCGCTGCTCGAGCGCGGCGGCCAGCGCCAGGTCGAGCCGGTGCGCCAGGCCGATTACAATTGGTTCAATTTTTTTGAAAACTCCGCCGACCCGGCGCATGTTTGCGTGCTTCATCGCCACGCCGGCTACGGCCAGCAGTCCTGGGGCGATCATTTTTTTAGTTACACCGATATGCCGGACTTCGAGTTCGTCGAGATGGACTACGGCATGAAAGTGGTGATGACCAAGCCTGGGCCGCAGCCAGGGACGGAGTTCGTCGACGAGATGAGCTTGGCCTTGCCGGGTATCGTGCAGGTGGGCGACACCGAGTTCGTCCATGCCAAGATGGATGCGGCGGCGTTGATCAACGAAGGCTCGCGCTGCGAGCACTGGATGTTCGTCACGCCCAACGACGATGACCACTTCATGTTGTTCACCGCCGATAATTATCTCGGGCCGGTGGCGAATTTCTTCGACAAATTGCGGGAGATGCGCGCCAAGGAAACGCCGATCCAGGAAGTAAAGCCCTACGACAAACGCAAATACATGCCGTACAAAGGCAACGTGCGCAAAGAAGACATCATGACCCAGGGAACCCAGGGACTCTTGGGAGAGCGTCAGGAGCAGCTCGGCCGATCGGACCGTGGGGTTATCAAGTTTCGCAAGATTGTGATGGACGCGATTGCCACGGCGATGAAGGGTGGCACGCCGAAGGGTGTGCTGGCGCAGGAACGGGCGCAAGAAACGATTCATTTGGATACGGCGGTGGGAGTGCGGCAGAAGGTCAATTAAAAAATTCAAATTCAAAATTAAAAAATCGCATTGCTACAACAGCCATTGAAGTGGTTATTTGTGATTTCCAGTTCCTTCGCCCTCAGGGAGAAGGTTAGGATGAGGGCGTCTTCTAGGGGCGACCGGCGGTCGCCTTTGCCCTCACCCCAGCCCTCTCCCAGAGGGCGAGGGGGTAAGAGACTCGGGAGACTCACTAAGAGTTGCTTCGTTGCACTAGGAGGAAAACATGATTCGTGGGGTTTTATTGCCGATCATCACGCCGTTCGATGACAAGGTTCAAGTCGATGAGCAGATGATGCGCCAGTTGGTCGATTTTCATATCAAGGCCGGAGTTCAGGGGCTGTTCGTGCTCGGTTCCACCGGTCAGGGGCCGGCGATGACCACGGAGGAGCGCAAGCAGACCGCGGCGATCGCGTTGGATCAGGCCAAGAAGCGCGTGCCGGTGGTGATTCATGTCGGCACCGCCGACGCCGGCAGCGCGGTGGAGCTGGCCGAGCATGCGGCGGCGCATGGCGCCGATGCGGTGGCGATCGTGCCGCCGTATTATTATTCCGATCACACCGAGTTCGAAATCATGGCGCACTACAAAGCGGTGCATAAAGCGATGCCGCTGCCGATCTATATTTACGAGAATCCGAAATACTCCGGCATCTCGATCCCGCCGGGCTTCGCCGTGCGCATGAAAGAGCAGGTGCCGGCGTTGCAGGGCATCAAAGTCGCCTACGGCCAAGGCGCGCTGCTCGAATACGTGCGCTTGATGCCGGACGTTTCGGTCTTCACCGGCAATGCCGATTTGTTCGGCCTGGTTCCGTTTGGCGTCGCCGGCATGATCAACCCACCGACCAGTTTCGCGCCGGAAATCTGCGTCGACTTGTTCAAGAAACTCGATAGCCAGGACTACGCCGGCGCTGTCGAAGCGCAGCAGAAAGTCGATACCGCGGCGCGCATCGTCGCCGCGCGCTTGCGCAAATGGGGCCGGGTGCCGCTGCAAGAGGTCTATCGCATGCGCGGTTTCGCGGTGAAGCGTTTCCCCAAGTGGGAAACCGAGCAGATGCCCAAGGATGAGATCGCCAAACTGGAGCGCGAGCTGCGCGACAACGGCATTCTCGGTCAGTGAAGCGAGGCGAATTTGACGCCTGAAGCTGCCAACAAAGTTGTCGCCGGGCTCAAGCAAGCCGGCATCGACTTCGTCGCGTATCTTCCCGAGACGCGGTTGAGCGAGATCCTGCCGGTGCTTGAAGGCGGACAATTCGTTCATGCTCGTGCCGGTGGCCAGCGAAGCGGAAGCGGTCGGCATCGCCGCGGGCGCTTCCCTCGGCGGCAAGCAGCCGGCGCTGTACATGGAAGGCACCGGCCTGTTCGTCTCGTCGTACAATTTGCTCACTCTCGGTGAGCGTTACGGCGTGCCGATGCTGTTGCTGATCAGCTATATCGGCGGCATGGACGACCGGCGCAGCACGTTTCTTTACTCGCATTACGGCACGCATATGGTGCCGCAACTCGAGGCGTTGGGTATCCAGTACGAAATCGTCAAGGAAGCCACGGACATTGAAACTCATATCAAGAACGCGGTGCGGCTGATGCATGGACTGAAGCAGCCGGTGGCGCTGCTGTTTACCGGTGAGTTTACGATTTGATGCAGGTAAGGGGTGAAGGGTAAGGAGTTAGGGGCAAGATGAAGATGACGAACTTGACAAGATGCGATTCGTAATCGCCGTTGCGATGATTTTCTTTGTCGCTGCTTATCTCTTCGGCGCAGGCGCAGAAGATCAACATCGCCGTCTCCAACCCCGATATGTCGTTTCTCAGCGGCGGCGTGGCCAAGTTCAAAGGCTTTTTCAAAGAGGAAGGTTTGGACGCGGAGCTGGTGCAGATCACCGCCAATGTTTCGATTGCCGCGCTGGCCAGCGGCAACGTCGATTACAATCTGATCCTGCAATCGGTGGTTACGGGAAACCTGCGCGGATTGCCGATCAAAGTCGCGGGGATTTTGATCGAGCGGCCCAATCATGTCGTTTGTCGTCAATCCGAAAATCACCCGGTTTGCCGATCTCAAAGGGAAAAAGATCGCGGTGAGTTCCTTTGGCTCGGCGACGGATATCTTGGCGCGCCTGACGGTGGAACATTTCAAGCTCAATCCCAGCAAAGATGTCCAGTTCATCGCCGCAGGCGGCGGTTCCGGACGGCTGGCCCAGTTGGAGTCGGGCCTGGTCGACGCCGCGGTGGTGGCGCCGCCGTCGGATGCGAGTCGCCGAGTCGCGCGGTTTCAAGAGCTTGGTGCGGACTCGCGATATTCTGCTGTTCCCGGTCAACGGCGTCGGCCTGCACGAGCAGAAGTTGAAGAATCATCGCGGCGAAGTGAAGCGCGTGCTGCGCGCCCTGCTCAAGGCGAATCGGTTCATTCTCGACGATCAAGAAGGGCGCCGTCGATATTCTGCAGCAGTGGGGACGCACGTCCGGCGGTGGCGGAACAGGGCTATCTATCGTCGTCGGCACAATTTCACCCGTAACTTGCTGGCGCCGCGCGATGCCTTGGAGAAAGTCATTCGACAGCACCAAGCTTAACATCGATCTGAAACGCGACGTGTCGTTGGACGAGGTGTTCGATTCAGCCTTGTCCGGGAGATTCTCAAGGAAATGGGCGAGACGCCGGGGTGAGGCGTGATCGTGGATCGTGTTCGTGCTGCCGGAATTTCAATGAATGGACCATGCAGCGTTACGAATGTCTCGAGCAGTTGGCTCCGTTGATCACCGACCAACTCGTCGTCACGTCTCTGAGCGGCCAGCGGGTTGAGTGGGGACATCTGTCCAAGCATGACGGCAATCTGCTGCTCGGCTCCATGGGCAACGCGCTGGCGGTCGGATTGGGGCTGGCGCTGGCGCTGCCGAAAAGAAAAGTGATCGTGCTCGAATCCGACGGCAGCCTGCTGTTGTCGCTGTTCAACTTGCCCACGGTCGCCAACATGAATCCGGCGAATCTGGCGGTTTTTGTCTTCGACAACCAGGCCTACAGCGGCACCAAGATTAGCGAACCCACGGCCACGGCGGGCAAGACCGATCTAGCCGGCATGGCGCGCAGCGCCGGCATCGAACACGCGGTCGACCGTGCGCGATGTCGTGTGCGTTCAAGAACGAAGCAGCCGGAGCGATCGGCGAAGCTGGGCTCAGATTTGTCGTCGCCAAGGTCGAAGAGAGCCGCGGTCATCGCAAGATCGAGAGAACCAACGTCGATCTGCTGGAAAATAAGTATCAGTTCGTTCGCTACCTGGAGCGCACCGAAGGCAAGGCGATCTTCAGGGGAAGGGGTTAGTTTTTCGTGGCAGTGAACCCGCGCAAGATCATTGGCGTGCCGACGCCAAGATCCGAAGGCCGCGAGAAAGTTTCCGGTGCGGCGATCTATGCCACGGACGTAGTCCTCCCCAACATGCTCTGGGCGAAAGCGCTGCGCAGTCCAATCGCTTACGGGCGAATCAAAAAAATCGATGTCAGCAAAGCGCTGGCGCTGCCGGGTGTTCACGGCGTGGTGACCGGCGCCGATGTCAAAGGCCAACTCATCGGGCGCAAAATCTACGACATGCCGGTTCTGCCCGATGAGGTCGTGCGCTTCATCGGCGAGAAAGTCGCGGTGGTCGCGGCGGAGACTGAGGAGATCGCCGAGGCGGCGACCGAATTGATCGATGTTGCATTATGAAGAGCTAGACGCGCTGCTCGATCCGCTGGAAGCGGTGCAGCCGGGCGCGACGGTGCTGCATCCCAACGTGCAAAGCTACCGCGGCTTGCTGCACGAAATCAAAACGCCGAGCAATGTCTTCGTCGATCTGACTTGGACCAAGGGCGATGTCGAAGCGGGGTTCCGCGACGCTGACTTGATCATCGAAAACACTTTCACCACCCAACCGATGCATCAGGCTTACATCGAGCCCCATTCTTGCGTCGTGCAGGCGCATAGCGCGGGCGGCGCCGATGTCTGGGCTTGTTCCAAAGTGCCATTTGCCCTGCGCGAGCAGGTCGCGACGGCGTTGCGCCGGCCGGTGGGCGATTTTCTCATGCACCCCAGTTACATCGGCGGCTGCTTCGGCGGCAAGGGCGACTTCATGGACGTGCCGGTGTGCTATTTGCTATCGCTCAAGAGCGGCCGGCCGGTGAAGATGGTGATGGATTATGCGGAAGAATTTATCGCCGGCAACCCGCGCCACGCCGCGGTGATCAAAGTGAAGACCGGCGTGAAGAAAGACGGCCGGCTGATCGCGCACCGCATGGACTTATGTCTACGACAGCGGCGCCTACGGCGCGTTCAAACCGCAAGGATATTTAGTCGGACCCAAGGAAGCGGCCGGGCCGTACAAGATCCCCAACGTCCATATCAACGAGAAAATCGTTTACACCAATAAAATCCCCTGCGGCCATATGCGCGCGCCGGGCGAGCCGCAGGGCTTTTTCGCCAACGAATCGCAAATGGACCTGGTGGCGCGGCGGCTGGGCATGGACCCGATCGCATTTCGACGGAAAAATCTCATGCACGACGGCGATGTTTCGCCCATCGGCCATGCGCTGCCGCATATCAAGAGCGAGGAGACTTTGGCGCAGGCGCTGGCGGCGTCGGGTTACGGTAAGCCAAAACGAAAATATGTCGGCCGCGGCTTGGCGCTGGCGCAATGGCTGCCGCTGGGCGGTGAAGGGCATGCGTTCGTGACCGTGGATGGGGGCGGCGTCATCACCGTGTCGACCGCCATGGTCGATCAGGGCGCGGGCACCTACACGGCGATGCGGCAGATCGCCGCCAATGAGCTGCAAGTGCCGGTAGAGCAAGTTCGTTGTCAAATTCTCGACACCAGCGGCGCCGCCGCGGATACCGGTGTCGGCGCCAGCAGGGCGACGCGGATATTCGGCAATGCGACGCAGGCCGCGGCGCTTCAAGTCAAAGCAGAAATTGTTGCAGGGCGCGAGCGAAATTCTCGGGGTGCCGACGGATGACGCTTTCCTTCACCGGCGGCGGATCGATACGCAGCCGCAGCGGCAAGCCGGTTTCTTACGCCGCCATCGTCGAACGGCTCGGCGGTTCGATTCGCTGCGAAGGCGCGTACAAAAATTTCGCTAACGGTCCCGAAGCCGCTCTGGTCGTGCAAGTTGCCGAAGTCGAGGTCGACCGTGAGACCGGCCAGGTGGCAGTGAAACACTTTACCACCGCGCATAGCACCGGCACGATCATCAATCCGTTGATGCACCAAGGGCAGATCGACGGCGGCGTCGTAACCGCGATCGGTTATGCGCTGATGGAGCAGCTGGTCATTGAGCAAGGCAAAGTAATCACGACCAACTTCGGCGAGAATAAGATTCCGTCGATCCGCGACATCCCGCCGCTGAAAACGGTCATCCAAGAATTTCCCGTCGGCAACGGCCCCTATGGCGGCATGAGCATCGGCGAGCCGCCGGTGCTGGTGGCGGCGGCGGCGATCGCCAATGCGGTTCACGATGCGGTCGGTGTGCGGATTTACGATCTGCCGATCACGGCGGAGAAGGTGCTGACGGCGCTGAAAGAATCTTCGGATGATGGAGTAATGGCAAGGATCATTGGAGATGATTGGGTTCCGAGTGTTAACCGCAATGAACGCAAAGTACGCAACGCATTCCGGGACTCGCAGGGCAACTCCGCTTGTCGCCCTTTCGATTCGGCTCCATTGCGCCGGATGATTTTCCCTGCTAATTCAGACTACCATCTATGAAAGACGAACTTGCCAAAAGACTGGTTCAGAGTCTCAAAGACGCTGGGATTAATTTCGTAACCTATTTGCCGGAGACTCGTTTGAGCCAGATCGTGCCGCTGATTCGCGATGACCCGGACATGGAACTGATCGCGGTGGCCAACGAATCAGAGGCGATCACCATCGCTGCCGGAGCGACGCTCGGCGGCAAGCAGGCCGCGGTGTATATGGAAAACACCGGCATCTATACGTCCTGTTACCCATTGGTAACGGTGGGCAAGCAATTGGGCGTGCCGCTGTTGCTGGTGATCGCTTACCTCGGCGGCGTGCCGGATTGGCGCAACAGTTTTCTCTACGCCACCATCGGCAAGCATTCGATCCCCGTGCTCGACGGTTTAGGCATCGACCATATGCTACATCGAGGATGGCGCGAAGCTTGAGATCAAAATCAAAGACGCGGTGCGGGCGGCAAATTCCTTGCGCGGTCCCTACGCGCTGTTGTTCGCCGGGGAGTTTTCCGAATGATTCGCTATGAATGTTTGCAGCTCTTGGCCACTAAGATGACCGATCAATTGGTCGTGACCTCGCAAAGCGGCCAGCGCATCGAGTGGTCGCATCTATCGCGCCATGAAGGCAATTTGCTGGTCGGCATGATGGGCTGTGCCATCGGCGTGGCCACCGGGTTGGCGTTGGCGCTGCCGCAGCGAAAAGTGATCGCCCTCGACTCCGACGGCAGCGTGCTGCTTTCCCTGTTCAACTTGGCCACGCTGGGCAACTTGCGGCCGAAAAACTTGGTCGTCTATGTGTTCGACAACGGCGTTTACAGCGGCAGCCGCATCAGCTACCCCACCGCGACCTCCGGCAACACGGATTTGGCCGCCATGGCCCAGGGCGCGGGGATCGAGAGCGCGCAAACGATCCGTGACTTCGAGGAATTCAAGCAATCGGGTATCGACGCATTGAGCAAAAGCGAGTTGGGCTTCTTTGTCTGCAAGGTCGAAGAGAGCTTGCTGCATCGCGAGATTCCCCGTCCCAACACCGATCTCGCCGAAAATAAGTACACCTTCGTCAGATATTTGGAGCGCACCGAGGAAAGAGCGATGCCGTTCGTCGGCCGCGGCTAAAGTTGCTCGCTCTTGAAGAAGAATGGCCGCACCCTTCGACCGCGCTCAGGGCGATCGGAATGCAATGAACACAAAGAAAGAATTCCGAAATGTCGGGGCGGGTTTTAAACCCGCCCTCTTGGCTTTATCCACATACGAACCTGAAGCACCAAGTTTCTAATCACGAGGAGATTTTATGAACAAGTGTTTGCGCGCGCTGGCGCTGGCCGGCGTCGTTATCATTGCGAGTCAGTCAGCCGTCGGAGCGCAGGAGTACAAGGACAAGACGTTGACGATCATCGTCGGCTACTCGCCGGGCGGTTCGTTCGATCTTTATGCGCGGGTGCTGGCGCGTTACATCGGCCGCTACTTGCCGGGCAATCCGACGCGCATCGTCGAGAACATGACCGGCGCCGGCGGCATGATCGCGGCCAATCATCTGTACAATCGCGTCAAGCCCGACGGTTTGACCATCGGCGCCTGGGCGTCGCCGCTGGTGTTGCAGCATATCATGGGCAATGACGCGGCGCAGTTCGACGGCAGACGCTTCGGCTATCTCGGCATTCCATCCGAGTACGATACCGTGTGCACCTTCAACCAGAAGAGCGGCATTACCAAGATGGACGATTGGGTCAACGCCAAACGGCCGCAAAAAATTTCCACCATCGGTCCCGGGACCAGTACCTCCGACATTCCCAAATTGCTTAAAGTCGCGCTCAACCTGCCGATGGACGTGATCGACGGTTACAAGGGCGGCGCGGACGCGCGCCTCGCCGTGGAGTCGGGTGAAGTCGACGGTTACTGCGGCTCCTGGGGAACGGTGGAGACGGTATGGCGCAGCGCCTACGACAGCAAGAAAATCATTCCGGTGCTACAGGCGACGCTGAAACCCAATCCCAAGTACAAACAAATTCCGGTGGCGATGAGTTTCGCCAAGACCGAAGAGTCGCGCGAGCTGCTGAAGATCGCCGACGATGTCCATGGCGCGCAGTTTCCCTTCTCGGTGCCGCCCGGAATGGCCAAGGACCGGCTGGAGCTATTGCAACGGGCGTTTATCCAAAGCTTCAAAGATCCAGATCTTGTCGCCGAAGCAAAACGATCCCAGCTCGATATCGGTCCGGTGGATGGACCGACGATCGCGAAGACCTTATCCGGCCTCTACGATCTCAAACCGGCGACGGTGGCGCGGTTAAAGGATATTCTCTTGCCGAAGAAGAAATAGGAATGGTTTTAGTGGTTCGTGATCGTTTCAAATACGGGATCGTATTTGGACGGGCGCAGCGTGCTGCGCCTCTACGGCCGGGAAAGATTTCGATCAGGTGGCGATTCTTGAATATTAACGGCCTAATCAAGTTTGCGGTGATACAGTAACTGCAGCGGATGCCCCGATGACACTAAAGTATGCTCTGTGCCTGCTAGAGTTCTTCTGACTGTTTCGCGGTTGATCGGTGAGGGCGAAGATCATGATCATTACATGATTGCCGGCCAAGCAATCGTCGGCGACGCCCGACGTTGGTGTCTTGTTGCCGTGCGCATGTTAGTTCTGGGCAACCATGACCGCTGTGTCTTGACGAATGAAGCCGGGCGGGCGTCCGTATCTGGAGCGAATCTCTAACCAACCGCGGCTAGAGTTTACAACATTGACTTTCATCCCGGCCTGGATCGAGGCGACCAGCGCTGCGTTCTCACTTGGTCCGTCGTAAACTTGGGTTGCAAGGACGGTTTCAAATGTCCCGCGTCTTGGCGTTGGACGAACGGTTTGAACGACGCCACGTTGTTGCGGCGCTGATTTGCTCTCGGGCTTTGCGACAGCTTGCGCCCGATATTCCGGCGCGGTGCTTTTTGGCGAAGAGGTGTCTCGCAGTTGCGGCTCAGGTTCGCTTTGGGGTTTCGAGGCGGCTTCAGCTGGATATTCCTGAGAGCTGCGTGTGATCGCCACCGTCGCCTCTTTTGGCGGTGAAATTCGGTTTCCCAACATTCCCAGGGCGACTGCGCTAGCGACCGCAACCACTGAGGCGGCGAGGGCTCCGAAGTGCCATTGTTGCTTGCCTGACTTCGAGGCCCGCCAATTCGCATCTTCTTCTGTTTCCATGGAGCCTCCCAAAGGCGAATCTCCTGAACTGAGTTGCGGGTGTTGGCGCCCGGTTCTCTGATAGAGCTTATTCGGCGATTTTGCTTCCCAGCCGGAAATTACGGCTGGCTTAGATTCGTCGCTATTGGCGGGCAACAAACTGTGCCAATCCACGGACAATTCGGCGCCGCCATTTGCTCTGGTTTGAACAACCTTTATGTCATTGGAGTCAGATGCCATGCGAGTTGCCAGGCTAACAGCGAAGCTTTCCTGCCATCGCGAAACTTCTTGCCCTAGCCGGCGATTCTCATCGGCCAGTTCCTGACAGATTTTCTGGGTGTCGAGCAAGCGCCGACGCGTATCATCGAGCACTTGAGCTTGGTTTTTTGCGTCGGTGATTTCGCGCTCCTTGTCTGCGAGTCGCGCCTCCAACTGCGGTAGTTGCTTGCTACGATACTTTTCGCGATCTTCGAGATCGGCTAGTTGTTGGCGCGCGGTTGCTAATTCTTGTTCCCTTGACTGGTTCTCGTTGAGCCGCCGGTGAAGGTCGTTAACTTCCGTTGCAAGACGCTCGTAACGATCGGCGCCCTCGAGATTCTGGCGGGCCAATTCCCGCAACTGCGTGTCTCGCGCATTGAGTTGGAGTCGTTGGCTAGTCGCTTCATCGCGCAATCCCTGGTTTTCAACGCGGAGTTCTTGAATCTCAATTTGTCTTCTCGCCGCGTCTTGTGCGGCGCTCTGGAGTATTTCTACCCTGTGATCTCGTTCCGCGAGATTTCGAGTCAACGCCGCAACGGTGCTATGCAACCTCTCATTGACAGCATCGGCTTCGTGAGATCTGGCCGTCGCTTGTTTGAAATCGCCCTGGCTTGTTTCGAGCTGGTTTCCCAGATTGTCGATGATTTCGCGCAGCTGGCGGATCTCCATTTGCGCACTCATCAAACTACCCTCCTGCTGCTCGTATTCGGCTAACGTTCTTGGGCTTTCCACCGGCCGGTCGGAATGGTCGGCGCCCTGGTGCGCGAGTTCGTCGATGTGAGCGGGCAGCTCTCCCGGCGACTGCTGTTCAGCGAGAACGTTCTTGATGGGCGCTCTATCGGAACGGGTCGTGTGCGCGCGTAAATATTCGCTGCACGCTTTGATTAATCGTTGTGATTTTGCCAGTTCGGTGAGTAAAAAACCGATGTAGACATACACGGGCACGAGCTTATGCTTGGCTGCCAGGAAGATCCCGGTCATTTCGCTTAGCAATAAGCCGGCGAGCATGAAGCACATGGCGAGCCTGGTTTCCGACGCAAGCTCTCTAAGGGCGTCCCATCTGGCACGCCAGCAGATGACGAGCACGATTGCGTAACATGGGGCAAGTAAAAGAACCATGAGAACCTTTAGTTCCTGACTCGCTGAATCGGAGGCAGTCATGAGCAGGATTGGGCCGAGGGTGCACCATATTCCTAAGGCTCCCAGAAGAAATCGAGAAAATGCCAACTTTAGCGCATCGAAAAGTTTGGTTTTCATCGGCTTGCCCTCTCACTCACCGCGGACGGTTAATCGTAAATGATCGATGTACGACGCGAGGTTGATACCGTAGCGATTCCGTTGGTGCGCTCGTCGATCAATGGCCAACACTAGTTCTATCAGGATCCGCCGGCCAAAAAAACCCTGTCGATGTTTGTCTCGCAGTGTAAAACGCTACGCTCGGATCACTGCTACATCGCGGTTGGTTCACCTTGATGTTTAGCATTTGAGCCGAAGAGAAGTTGCGTCAGGTCCGCACAAACGGACTGCCACGCTCTGACGCTCTGGGTTGCATCCCTCGCCGTATTCACGGCCGCCGCCGCCACTGAGATTGGCCAACACCGCTATCGCTGCGCGCGCTAGCGGCACTGCATTCAAGTCGAGGTTTGTCCAAAATTGTTATCTCACAAATCAACCTTCGCTAATAAGATCGTTAGTTTTCGATAGGTTAATCCCGGGCTCTGGCGTCGGCATAGGATATGCTCTCTCCGGCTAATCTGGCCAAACGCAAGCAAACTAACCAGACGAGTTGTGACAAAAGCATGGCCACACCGGAGGCAATATGAGCAAAATCTATGATGCCCTTAACGAGGTGGGAGCGAACCCTTTCGAGCCGAGTAACGCCCCTCTACCCGATGGGATAATTCGCAGTACCGCTACCGGCCTGCGCAAGGAGTTAGTGGAGTTTGAAAAACTACTTGGCGAGCGCGTCGGTAGATTAAGGTTAGCCGCCGACAGAGGCTGACACGGCAGCGGCCACTGACAGCCAGCAGGCCGTCCGAACCATCGAGAAACTCAACGGTGAAATCAGCGCGCTTGACACCAAGTTAAAAGAGACAACGGATCTCCTTGAGAGAAAGGAGTTGGCCAGTCAAGCACTCGAACGGGAATTGACCGCGACAGTCAGTGAACTGAAGACCGAGGTAAAAACCAAGGACGAAACTTTGGCAAGCCGGGTTTCCGAAGTAAACGCGCTTACCGCCGAAGTGAATCGCTTGCGCGACGGCATACGGGGAATGGTGTCGGTCTTTAATCAGCAAGCCCAAGCGTTAGGCGGACACCTCGCGGCGAATAGTCGCATGGCTGCGTTCGCGCCGCCGGCAACGAACTCAGCAAAGTCCGAGCTTGCGCATCCCTCCGCCCTGGCCGCAGTATCGGAAGCAAACTCAAACGAGGGCGTCGACACATCCATACTCGAACGATAGCTCTGAAATTTCCCGCGCGCACCGCCGCACCCACCGCAGTAGCGTTACGGCTTAATCAACGCCTTCACCGGATACAGCCCTTCGATCTCGCCGCCGACGGCGCGGATGCATTTTTCGGTTTCATCGAGCGGAAAAGTGTGAGTGACCATTTGCTGGACGGGAAACTTGCTCGCTTGGATGGCGTTCATGGCGATCTCGGTGGCGTCGTTGTCGGTGGTGAAGGCGCCTTGAAAACGGATTTGCCGGCGGACGATTAGATTCACGTTCAACGGCACGTCGATGCCGTCTCGCGTCAGGCCGCCGACGACGAGCGTGCCTAGGGTGCGGACGCATTCGACCGAAGTGCGGATCGCTTGGACGTTGCCGGAAACATCGACCGCGACGTCGACCAGTTCGCCGTCGGTTTCTGCGCGGATCGACTTCAAGGACATTTTCTTTTTCGACGTCGATCGTGCGCGTGGCGCCAAATTTTTTGGCGACTTCCAAGCGTTCGGCGTCACGGCTTAATCCGGTGATGATAATCTTTGCCGCGCCAGCCATCTTCGCCGCGAAGGTGCAGGCGAGGCCTTGCTGGCCCGGCCCCTGAATCAGCACGCTGTCGCCCATCTTGACGCCGCCTTGGCGCACCGCCCATTGATAGCCGTTGGCCATGACGGCGCCGATGAGCACCGCCGCTTCGGCGGGGAGGTCGTTACTGACTTTGGTGACGAGAATGTCGGGCACAAGATAAAGATAGTCGGCGAAGCCGCCGAATAGATGGGGCGGGTTGGCGCAGGTGGTCTGGCCGCCGTAGCCGATACGCGCTTTGCAAAAGCGCGCCGCGCCGCGCCGGCAGTGGGCGCAGCGGCCGCAGCCCTTGGCGCCTTTCATGATGATGCGGTCGCCTTCTTTGATGCCGTGGATCGCTGCCGCTTCCTTGCCGAGTTTTTCGACACGGCCCAAAATCTCATGGCCGAGGATAAGCGGGTAGGGCAAGCCGTTCTTGCCGCCGTGGAGATATTTGAAATCGGAACCGCAGACGCCGCCCATTTCGACTTTGACCAGGCCGCCGTCGGCGCCAATGTCAGGGATGGGATATTCCCTGATTTCCAGTTTGTCCGGTCCAAGTAATGTCGCGCCTCGGCTGGTTGCCGCCATGGGTCACCTCCAAGCTTTTGGGTAATTGTTACGGCAACGCAGGTATTCGCGTCAAGTGGGCAGATGAAAGTGACTGCCTACGACGGGAAAAGTAACGTTTCACCACGAAGAGCGCAGAGCACGCCGAGAAGGAAAGTTTTTGAATCTCTGCGAACTCAGCGTCTCTGCGGTGAAATCTCTTAATTACTTCGGTTACGGGTCGTCGCGCAACGTGCGACTTGCTTGACAGGGACGGAAGTTTGCTTGTAGATCAATTACACATTCCAAGCTGCGCGACCGGTTCGATGGCCCAATGGCCAAGGAGGAGAAAATTTATGGCAGAGATCGTTATCGGTATCGGCACATCGCATAGTCCGCAGTTGAGCATCCGGGCCAAGGACTGGGATCATCTGCTTAAAAAGGATCAGACCGATCCGCGGCTCGACTACCAAGGTTTGCTGGCCAAGGCGAAGCCCGGATTGGCGGCGCAGCTCACGCCGGAGAAATTTCACGAGCGCGATGAAGCTTGTCTGAAGGCGATTAAAAACCTAGGCGACGCATTGCAAAAGGCCAACGCCGATGTGGTGGTGGTTTTCGGCGACGATCAGCAGGAACAGTTTCACGACGACAACATGCCGATGTTCGCCATCTACCACGGCAAGGGTTTGCCGGTGGTGAAGCATAACAACCTGCGGCCGGCGGCATGGAAAAATGCCGAAGAGCAGGGCTGGGCGGAAACCGCGCCGGAATACGAGACCGCATCCGACTTGGCGGATCATTTGATTCGCGCCCTCACCGACGCGGAGTTCGACATCACGCGCTGCAACAAACTGCGCGCCGAGATCGGTGTCGGCCATGCGTTCAGTTTTCTCTATCGGCGCATTTTACCTGGAACCAAGTTGCCGATGGTGCCGGTGATGGTGAACACTTACTATCCGCCGAACCAGCCGACACCGAAGCGCTGTTACGCCTTCGGCCAGGCGGTGCGCAAAGCCATCGAGTCTTGGGATAGCACCAAGCGCGTGGCGCTGTTGGCGTCGGGCGGGCTGAGCCATGTGGTGATCGACGAGGAAATCGACGCCATGGTGATCGATGGACTGAAAAATAAGAAGCCGGAAGTGCTGTTTCAGTTGCCGCGGAAAAAATTGACCGGCGGCACGTCGGAGATTCTCAACTGGGTGGCGCTCGCCGGCGCGATGGAGCATCGCGATCTGAAATATCTCGAATATGTCACGACCTATCGCTCGCCGGCGGCGACCGGCTGCGGCATGGGCTTCGCCTACTGGCAGTAAAAGATTGGTTCAAGGTTCCAGGTTCAAAAGTTCAAAGTTAAATCGGATTCAAGACGCTAAAACGCGTCATTGGCAGAAATTGGCTAGTGGAGTTGTAATGGCACGTGAGCCGATAATCGACAGACTGATCAAACTCGACACCTGCGCGGTGTCGGATGCGTTGGACAGTTTGAGTCTCAAGGGGGCGACCTGGGGCGTGCGGCCGCAGTGGCCTTGCCCGAAGATCGCCGGCCGGGCGGTGACGATGAAGATCAAGCCGGCAGGCTTGCAGCAGCCGACGCAGCATTTGGGCACGGCGCCGATTGAAGCGGCGCAGCCGGGCGATGTTATCGTCATCGATAACGGCGGCAAGCTGGAGTTCTCCTGTTGGGGTGGTCTGCTGGCGCTGTCGGCCAAGCTCAAGGGCCTAAGCGGCGTGGTCATCGACGGCGCGTCGCGCGACATCGACGAGGCGCGCGATTTGGAGTTTCCAGTGTACGCCCGCGGCGTGGTGCCGATGACGGCGCGCAATCGCGTGGTCCAGGAATCTTACAATCAAGAAATTCAGTTCGCCGGCGTGCAATGCCGTCCCGGCGATCTGGTTCTCGCCGACGGCAGCGGCATCATCATTATTCCCAGGGAAAAAGAGCAAGAAGTGGTCGCTGCCGCCGAGGGGATTTACGCCAAGGAACAGGAAATGGCCGCCGGTATCCGCAAGGGTTATTCGGGCCGCGAAATGTTGGAGAGGCTCGGATACGAGCAGATGCTCAACAAGAAGCAGGAGTAGAAGTTAAATGGACGCAGTCGTCGAAGCTTTCAAAACACTTTCGCTGGCAGATGTTTCCGCTGCGCTTGGACGAAGCGCGCAAGATTCACCAGTATCATGAGTTGCAGCGCAAGGCTTAGCTTAGAATCTTGTCGAGGAGCGAAAATCGAGGAGAGCGGATCGGCGAACCTGTTTTGCCCTGGTGAGAGCCTAGTATGCTGACGCATGAAGAAAATTTATTGTTGACGCAAGTTGGCCGGGGCACGCCGTGCGGAGAATTGTTGCGGCGTTATTGGCATCCGGTAGCCGCGGCCGCCGAATTGACCGATGAAAAGCCGATTCGCGCCGTCAAGATTCTCGGCGAAGAGTTGGTGGTCTACCGCGACAGGTCGGGCAACTACGGATTGGTCGGCGAGCATTGTCCGCATCGTTTGGCATCTCTCGCCTACGGCCGAGTCGATGAACAAGGCATTCGCTGCCCCTATCATGGCTGGAAGTTCGACGGCGCGGGGAAATGTCTGGAGCAGCCGGCGGAACCGGCCGACAGTACCTTCAAAGACCGCATCAAACAGGTCGCCTATCCGGTGCAATACTTGGGCGGGCTGATTTACGCTTACCTTGGTCCCGCGCCGGCGCCGCTTTTGCCGCGCTGGGATGTTTTGGTCTGGGAACATGGCAGGCGGTGGATCGTCAAAGAATCGGTCATCGAATGCAACTGGCTGCAACCGATGGAAAACTCCGTCGATCCTTCGCACCTGTTCTGGCTTCATGGCGACACGGCGCACTTGGCGCCGCGGGTGAAAAAATATTCCGAGCGGCATGAATTCATCCGTTTCGAATATGGCATCAAAAAACGCCGCACGACGTTATCTCTCGCCACCGGCAGCGAGCCGGAGGTCGACGAGCATCCGTTGTTGTTTCCGTCGGTGCTGCGCCATGTCGCGCCGTTCAACGAAGGCAAGTCGGTACGGCATAATCTACAGATTCGCGTGCCGGTGGACGATCTTCATACGCAGGTGTTTCGCGCCAACTTCGTGCCATCCGAGACTGAGCGCTCGCCGCGCCGACGCGCCGGTGCCGTATCGGTTCACGCCGCTTAAAACCGCGCCGCGCGAATACCGCATGGACATGGTGTCGGCGCAGGATTCCATGGCGTGGGAAACTCAAGGTGGGCTTACCGATCGTGCCACCGAGCATCTCGGCATCGGTGATGAGGGGGTCATCGAGTTGCGCAAGCTTCTCAGAGAGCAGATCGAACGAGTGCAGCAGGGTTTCGACCCACTCGGCGTGATCCGCGACCCGGCGAAGAACCAGCTGATTGATCTTGGCGTGATCAATGAACGCATCGGTCTGTTCGCTCAAGCAGCCGCGCCGCCAGCGCGCGCGGTATCCTAACGTCGATCCTTCACTCGCTTCCGGTCATTCCTGGCGTGGCTGGTGCGTTGGCAATTAGCGCACGGCACCGCTTGATCGGCAGCTCGCCTCTGCCACCCGATCGTTAATACATTAAAATTCCATACCTAAGATAACTTATTGATTTTGCAAGCTTTTTTATCAAAAAGTCTTGCGCTAGTAGGACGGTTCCTTGGCTAATATTCTAGCGTCCGAGCTCGATCCCGAACGAAAAAGGCAAATACTTCAACACCAGTCTGCTGCAGTACCAAAAAATGGACGCGGCATTGAAGATCGTCGACGATGCACTGAACAAAGCGGGTAAAAAGTAACTCGAATCGTTAATCGTAGGAGTAAGGTCATGCTGACGAGAGCAGAAAACGAAATGTTGACACGAGTCGGGCCGGGCACGCCGGCGGGCGAGTTGCTGCGCCGCTATTGGTTGCCGGTCGGCGTGGCGAGCGAACTCACCGCGGAGAACCCAACCCAAGTGGTGCGTATCCTGGGCGAGACCTTGGTGTTGTTTCGCGATAAGAGCGGCAATGTCGGCTTGCTCGACGACCGTTGCCCCCATCGCGGCGTGTCCCTGTCTTATGGCCGGGTCGAAGCGCGCGGTATCGCCTGCGCGTATCATGGCTGGCTGTACGATACCAAAGGGAACTGTCTGGAGACGCCGGCGGAGCCCTGCGATAGCAAATTTTATCGCACCGTCAAACAGAAATCCTATCCGGTGCAAAAACTGGTTGGGCTTTACTGGGCTTATCTCGGTCCATTGCCGGCGCCGCTGATCGCCAATTTCGACGTGTGGTTTCGCAAAGACGGCCGCCGTAAGGTCTTCATCCAACCGCAGCTCGACGCCAACTGGTTCCAGCCCATGGAGAACTCCATGGACCCGGCGCATTTGCAAATTCTCCATCAGGATACCGCCAATCGCGGTCGGGAAATTCAGGACAGCACGCGCGGACTCACCGACGATGTTGCTGAGTTTGACTTCTATGAAGTGCCTTACGGTTTGATGAAACGGCGCACCTACAAAAACGGCATGATCGACGAGCATCCGGTGATCTTCCCGAACGTATTGCGCCAGGGCAACGTCGGACAGATCCGTGTGCCGATGGACGACACCCATACCAAAATCTATTTTGTGCGCTTTTACCCCACCGAGAGCGGTGAGATTGTCGAGAACGACGAGCCGCCGGTGGAGTACCTCAAGCCTTACAAGAACCCGCCCGACGCGCTCCATCCGTTTACGCGCTTTCGCATGGATGCGGTGCAGGCGCAGGACCATATGGCGTGGGAAACTCAGGGACCGATTTGCGACCGGACTGAGGAGCGGCTCACCAGCTCGGACCGCGGCGTGATTCTCTTGCGCGAGGTCATGTTTCGCGAGATGAAAAAAGTGCAACAGGGTCTAGATCCCATGGGCGTTGTCCGCGATCCGGCGAACAATCCGTTCATCGATACCCATCTCTCGGAATCCATTTTACTGGGTGACTACGATCGCTCGCCGCTCGCCGTCAACCAATAGCGTCGCGCTTTGCCCGGCGCGCCGCTGTGTTGCCTCCGGTCGGGCGCATCAAGTTTCACGATTCGCACGGATTCTTCAATTCTGTTAGGTCATTAGCTTGAAATCTCCCGGTCCATTGCGCGGCCCGCGACTACTCGGAAGGGATCGACTTTCCCAGCGCAAGGTTAACGCTGCGTTGATCACGCTTTCGCAGATGGCTGGGCTCGGGTAACGGTCGCCCAGCAAAGTTGTTCGGCTCGCCTGTCCCAAGTCGGCGGCGGGTTGGGGCTTCCGTACCTCGCCATTGAATTGAACCCGAGCGCAGCGCTTTGAGCGCGTCCGGCGCTTCTCTGTGCGCCACATCACGCTCTGCGAATGAGTGCGCTCGCTGGCACCGGGTCCTGCGGCACGCAGAGCCCTGGCGAGTTTCGCTGCCACTCCGATGATCGACGTGCACTTGCCGACGACCGCCGGTCGCGAGCTGATCCTGACCCGCACCAAACCGCCCGAGCTCGAACTCCAACTCCTGCTGGCTAAACTCAAGCTCGGACTCCCAGCACGGCCGTCGCCCAGAATCACCACCGCTTTTGGCGCGCCCTCGGAGCGGAATTTTTCTTTGCTGGGATTCAACGGTCCGCCGCCAAGGCCTCGCCAAGCGGTCTCTTACGGAATCGTCAGTCCGAATGAGATTGGCGGTATGCCGGACCACGCGCTGGTCAGTTTCCCTGCGGCTGAGGTCATCACATAGACCGGTAGACTAGCTAGAGCTTGCGGCGGCGGCAGAGGGGATCAAGTACAAGCAGAGCATTCTACCCAAGAATAACCCAAAGTTCATTGGGCATAGCTGCAAGTGCACGGCCGAAAGGCAATTTGACGTGTACATCGGCAGGGACTTTTGGACTCCCGGATAGGATTTCATCGACCCCCGGCATCAACAGAAGTATTTAAAAACAAATGTCAATTTTAAGTAGGTCGGAGAAACCGGGCAAAATGATGAACCCAGTTGGATTTACATTCCAATCGGGCGTTGCTAATCCCAATGCCGCGGGTGTAACCACTAAGAAATCTATCCACAACCAGACCAAATTCTGATGGTAGTCCGCGGTGACTTTGCCAACCCTAGCTTATCGGACTTTAATGTCAGTAAAGTAATAACGATAAAGTTCAAGCTCATCAAACGTTTGCACTGGCTACGTGATCATTACTGACACCAATGTCCGATTTATTTAACACTGCTGTTGCTATCCCGTCATCAAGTTCTTTTTCATTGCAGTTTTCAATTAATTTTGTTTCGGAGTTGGCATTTACCTTGCTCAAGTCAACTTCAACAATTGAATCCACATCACGATGCAAGCTTGGTACGTTATTTATACAAAAGCGCAGAAGGAAGAGTTTGCGCAATTCCATTTGAAGTTAAAAAACCTCGAATCGGTTTTTCCTAGACTATTGTTACCGGTATTTTCGCGCAGGCAAAAGAGAGTTGTTCCGCTGTTCCCCAACTATCTTTTTGTTCGTATGGATTTTGCGAAAGAATATGACTTTGTGCGTTGGTCGCCCGGTGTAAAATGTTTCGTTTGTTTTAAGGACACGCCCAATCCTGTGGAAGACGGTGTAGTGGAACATCTTTTAAGTCGGGCGGATCCAAACGGGATCATCGCCGCGCGACCTAACCTAAGAAAAGGCCAAGAGGTGAGACTTTGCGGTAGTTCACTGGCTGGGCTTGATGGAATTATTAGAAATCCTCCTGACGCAAAAGGGCGGGTTACATTGCTCTTGAGCCTCTTCAAGCGCGATATCGAAGCGGAGGCGCGTTTAGAGCATATCGAGAGTAGTTGGCTGATTTAGGGCTTACTAGGTAAGCAGACCCGATTGCATTTTGTTCTCCGAAGCACATGCTTCGGAAGTTGATATTTTTTTGGTTTTTTTTTAGTGTGCAAAGCCAAGTGGCCTTGAGGGGCGGAGCTATAACATTAAAATAAGGAAGGATGGCTCCATTGATTATGCGGTTACTAAACAAATCGTCTCTGGCGGGGAAGCGTGCAACGGTTCCCTTTCGAAAAGTTTTGGCCGTGGCAACGCTTCTGATCTCGCAAACATTCTCTTTGTCGGGTTGCGGGGCTCCAACCAACGTCCAGCCGTTAACGCCCGCAGATATTCCAGTATTGCACGGTGCGGGAAATTTTCCCCATGAAAAGTACGTAATCGTGCCCGACGATACAATCCAGATTCGTTACACTTATCATCCTGAAATGAGCCAGGAAGTGGTTGTTCAACCGGACGGTAAAATTACCGCGACCCTTGTGGGACCAATCATCGTCACGGGGATGACGACGGCAAGGCTCGAAGAATTGCTTGTAGAAAAAACATCGGACCAACTCCGGAGACCAGAGGTGGTAGTCGGCATTACTAAATTTGCCGAAAGAAATGTTTATATCGGAGGAGAGGTCGGCAAACCGGGGCTGGTTCGCTATCGACAGGGACTGACCCCACTTCAGGCGGTCATCGCCGCGGGTGGTTTCCTTGAATCGGCGAGCACCGATAATGTGGTGTTGACACGCACGGGAGATTCCCTTAATGAGTCCATCAGCCGCAGATTGAATCTTAGGGAAACAGTCGCCGACGGCATCAAGGAGCCACTCTTTCTTGCCCCGCACGATGTTGTTTACGTACCCAGGACTTCGATCGCGGAAGCAAATCTATGGGTGAAACAACACATCACAGAGTTATTCCCTTTTTTGAAAGGGTCCGCCGGTGCGAGCTATCGACTGGGACAATAACCGATAAGCGTATAAACCGTTTCCAAGCCGATATCGTGTAATCCTCGGCATCGATCGAAATGTATAAATCCTACTTTGGTTTTGACGAAAAGCCGTTCAATGTCACCCCTGACCCACGGTTTTTCTATACCAATCCCGGGTACCAGGAGGCCTACGCAAACCTACTTTACGGCGTTCGTGAACGTAAAGGCTTTTTGCTGTTGACCGGCGAAGTGGGCACGGGAAAGACTACCATCCTGCAAAGATTGATGGAGGAACTGGAGTCTACGGTTCGCTTCGTCTTCTTTTACAACACCAACTTGTCTTTCGAAGAGCTCTTGACCTTCATTTGCCAAGAGCTTGGGTTGCCGGTTAAGGAAGGCGGCCGACTTGAAAAAATCGGCGCCCTTAATGAATTTCTGCTAAATCAATTAAGGAACGGATCGACGACGGTTTTATTCATTGACGAGGCGCAGAATCTCAAAGCGGAGGTCTTTGAGAATCTACGCTTACTCTCGAATCTCGAAACGCCCAGGGAGAAGCTTTTGCAGATTGTCCTGGTCGGCCAACCCGAGCTTGAAGCAAAACTCGATCGAACCGACTTGCGACAGCTGAAACAGCGAATCTTCTCTCAATCGCGGCTTGGCTCATTGAGCGAGGAAGAGGTGGCGTCCTTTATCGATTATCGACTCAAGGCAGTTGGTTGTCGTCGAAATGACCTTTTCCCGCGCGATGCGGTCAGGGAGATTGCGCTGTATTCAAAGGGGATCCCGCGCCTCATCAACATCATCTGCGATAACGCATTGCTCATAGCCTATGCCGCGTCCGAAACGAAAGTGACTGCCGACATCATAAAAGAGGTCGCTCGTGACATGCGATTGGATACGGGAGTTAAGGTGGGTTCCAGGGCTCAAGCAGCGAATCTCCAAATCCCGTCTAAAAAAATCAACGAACTCAGTAATCATCCCGCGACCCTTCGGCGCGAATCGCCGGACCCAGCAAGGCCTCTGACCGCGGCGCCGGAAACGCAGGATGCCACAGTTTCACTGGCAAAAGAGGCGCCGGCACAGGCGAAATCAGAAACCGAAGATATCTCGCAAGCCTTTCTGGATTTGCTGACTAGCGCACTGATCGAGGCCATGGGGCCGATGGCCCCGCGGGTCATTCGGGATCAACTTACTACCCTTGGTACTTCTTCTGCGACTTTGCCGAAGGGATCGATCAAAAGGCTTGTCGAGTCAGTTAGCGCGGAAATTCTTGATGATGTGCTACGAGCAGGTTTTCAAAAAAAAATCTCCACCTTGGTGGGCACCCTAAACGGGAACGGTAGGAATGCTAACGCCTGAGAAGTGCGGGATCATGGCTCGAGAGCCGGGGGGGTATGAATCTAATCGGAACGGTCAGGCGTAACCTTGTTGTTTTGATTGCGATCCTTGGGCTTATCATCCCAGGCATCATATACCATTTTTTGGGTCGTATCCTGCGCGAACGATTCGAACAACAGGCGTCGGTTGTCGCGATTAACTTGGCTGATTCTGCGGCGGGTTATGTCGTTAGCAGAGATGTTTTGCAGCTGCGCACTTTAGTGGCGAAGTACGGCCGTCTCGATGGAGTCGCATATGCCCTTATTCAAGACCGTGAAGGAAATGTGCTAGCGAACAGTCTGGGAGTTATGCCACCGGGACTCCACGAAGACTTTCCCTCCGGTCAGCAGCGGGAAGTCATCCGACGAACGCTGACCCTACAAGAGAAAATCGTCTACGAGTCTCGGGGGCCGATTCTCGAGGGGCAATTGGGAAGCGTACGTCTAGGAATCTGGGCGGATACGGTCCAAAGCGGGATTTACCAAGGGTTTCTGCTTTTGCTGGGTCCTATCGCATTAGTTCTCATCGCCGCGGCAGCCGTCGCTGTCCTCATGGCAGGACGATTAATTAGACGCCTTCGCCGGTTGATGGAAATTGCCGGAAGGATGAGCACGGGAGACCTCGATACGCCGGTTAGAGCGGAATCACAGGACGAGTTCGGAGAATTGACCCATTCTCTCGAGCGCATGAGGGCGAGCTTGAAGGCCGCGATGATGCGTCTCGATCAGAATTGATCACGGCGTGTGCCCTGGACGAAGCGTAGAAGAACGAAAAATCAACCGAAGACAAGAAAAATAAGCCATTATCCTGTGGCAGTCCTTCCTTGCTCAAATAGGTAAACTGGACATGAAGTTGTCACCAAACCTCCCTGGATTTTGATAATTCTTACTAATTGAATGCGGAGATCGCCATGGCCCAAGAAATCACACCCGTTGGCTCTTTCTATCCAACCTATCTCCCTCCCGCCCAGAGGCTGCCGGGATAGGCGAGATCACGAAACAGGTTTGCTTCGTGGCGTTTAAATGGAACCGTGTAATCGTCGGCGTTTTTCTTGTTTTCACCATCGCAGCCGCAATTGCCATGTGGCTGAAACCACCGGTTAGAACGGCGACCGCGGAGATCTTGATTAAGGTGGATCGAGCGCCGATGCAGATTTCAGGTCTGGCAGGAAGAGCTGATAAGAGCCAGGTTGTCCAAATCATGAACTCGGAAGTACAGTTGATTGAAAGCCGGCAAGTCTTGGAAGCCGTCGCTATCAAGCTTTTGTCCCGTCCGGGCGAGAAGATCGATAAGGACGAACTTGAAGATAAGATCAGTTCCCTTGCGGGCAGTGTATTTCCGGTTCCCCTACCGGATTCCAATGTCCTGCAGGTCACGTATTTGGCGAAGACCGGCGAGGAAGCCGCGAAGACTCTCGGCCTGATCATTGAAGAATACATAGAGGCGCAAGCTGCGATTCAAAGCGGTTCAAATAGACTGCTGAAATTCTACGAGCAGGAGAAACAGAGAGTCGAAACCGAACTCCGGCAGGCAGAAGACCAATTGAATCAATGGCAGGGGAAGAACCAAACCGTTTCAATCGTTCAAGAGATCACTACTCAGATAGATTTACTGGAGCATCGAACAAAAGAGCTGCAGCAAGCGGACGCCTCGCTTCAAGGGACAAAAGCAAAAATGGCTATGGTGCGGAGCCAACTTAACGTACAACCGGAGCGCTTGTTGACGGGACAAGATCAGGTGAGTAATCCGTTGGCTGTCAAACTGAAAGAACAACTCGTTACGGCTGAAGTTGCGCTTCAAGACCTGCTCGGGCGCTTTACCGAGAAGCACCGTACTGTTGTCGAGAAAAGGGAGCAGATCGCCCTGCTCAAAAAGGAATTGGCGGCGGTACAGGAAAACATCATAGGGCGGGAAACAACCGCCTTAAATCCGCTCAAAGAGAATCTCAAACAACAGTTCTCAGATGCTCAAGCCCATTTGAGTTCTCTAACGTCGCAGAAGGAAACTCTGCAAAAACAGGTCGACGAGGCCTCGAGCGTGCTTGCCGGTATGCGCGAAAAGAAGGTAAAGATCGATGAACTGTCCCGCCTGGTGGAACTCCACAAAGACGCTTTCATGCTTTATGGGAAGAAGTTGGAAGAAGGTCGGATTGCCACCGGCCTGGGCAAGGAGCAGTTAGCCAATGTTGCGCTCATCGGGCCGGCTCGCGCGACCACCGGCACGGATCTTACTAAACGACTTACCATGATTTTTCTAGCTGCTTTCGTCGGTTTGGCGCTGGGAATGGCCCTTGCTTTCGGACTTGAGTTTATGAATAGTGCGATCCGCACGCGACAAGACGTTGAGTACTATCTCGGCCTACCCGTGTTGGCAACGGTTCCAGAGTTGTCTGCACGGCCATTGATGTTGAATGAGTAACACGGGAGATCGCCATGGGTAGAACACATGAAGCGTTAAAAAAAGCCGAGAGAGAAAAGAGCAATGGCACTGCTAAAGAGAACGGCAAAGCGACTCGCGGAGAAGACGGCGCTCAGTTTAACGAGAAAAACTTCTCGTCAAATGGTCATCCCGCGCCGACGAGCTATCTTCGAGATCCACAAGGATCTGTTTTGGAGTACGAAAAAATCGGCGCTTGGCTAACCAATCCGGCGCTCCGGGGCAAGCGGCTTCAAACCGTCATGGTTGTGGCTCCCCGGTCAGGCACAGGCAATACCACTACCGCAGCTTTACTCGCCGAAACCCTTGCGAACGTCAAGAAAAGACGCGTGCTGATCATCGATAGTAATTTTCGCACGCCCGCGCTGAATATGGTTTTTCAGGTAAAAAACGATGGCGGGTTCATTGAGGTTGCATCCGATGACTTGTCGTTTGACGCGCATATTCAAGCCACCAACCGCCCCAATCTTTTTGTTTTAACCAGCGGGCAGATTTCGATCAGCCCGGCAGAAGTTTTCGAAGGAGATGCGGTCGATCGGCTCATGGCCAAGCTTAAGGAAAGGTTTGACTTCATTGTTTTCGACGCCGCCCCCGTGATGGAGTTCCCAGATTCCTTCGCGCTCGCCTCCAAGGTCGATAGCGTCATCTTGGTGGCCCGATCCGAAAAGACTTCGATTGAGGATGCCCAAAGGGCCAAATTGAATATCGAACAGGCCGGGGGACGAATCCTCGGCGTCGTCTTAAATGGCCAGAAAGATTATACGCCGTCTTTCCTGAAAAGGTTTTTCTTCCTGCAAACAGCCTAACCGGATTGCCACCGCTCCGGTTTTTCCTATTTCATGATTGAGAATCAACATTCTCTCCCAGCCCATCCGAGAGCATGGCTCGCCGTCCAAGCGGCGACGCTGCTCTTGGTTATCTCCCTATTAGTCCCCCTAGTTTCCGGGGGTAAGGGGATGCTCTTCCTGCTGGCCCTGTTGGGCGGGATTGGCGCCTTATTGGTGGTACGGAGACCTCACTGGGGAGTACTCCTAATCCAAGCCATAATGTTCGTAGAACTCGACTTTCTATTCGGCGTCAACTACGCATTGACCGCCATTTTACTGATACCTTTCGCTTGGGCGATCCTGCGCGATCGTGGAACTTGGCTTCTGGGAGTGCCGCAGATTCAAATTCTGTTAATCATCGGGTTTCTTTTCATCGTCTCCACGTTGTGGAGCGAATTTAAGTATCCAGTAACCTTGAATCCTGATAAAGATCAGACGGCAAAGCAGGCGCGAGAGTTTATCACTCATCTCGGTTGGCTGGTGTTTTTTCTTTACTTTATAAACACCCGGCAAAAGATTGAGCTGACTGCCAAGCTGACCGTGGGGCTGATCGCTGCCGCAGCCATCAGCGGATTGTTTCTCTTTGTGACAGGCAGCGGGGGTGGCGGGGCTGGCCGTGCCGCAGCCAATTTTAGTATGGCGAAGAATTCGAACCGCCTTGCCTTCCTCTGTGTCTTTGCAATCTCTCTCATCTGGTTCTACCGCTCCTATGCGCAGACGCGTAGCTGGAAGATTTTGACTCTACCGCTGCTTTTTGTGCTACCCATTGCGACGCTGGCAACCGGCTCACGCGGCGGTCTCTTGCAGATGGCAGCTCTGGCGGCGTCGATCGTCAAGGACCAGAAGGGCTGGTCGGTGGCGAAACGAATGTATTGCATTTTCTCGATGGGGTTTGTCGGACTCTTGATGGTGGCTCTTGTGCCAGCAGCTTACATCGAGCGAGCCACTACTTTCGACCCTGCGGCGGATGGCGCCGGGCAGGAATCACTGCAAAATCGTGCTCGGGTGGCCGTCGGCGCACTGAAAATGATTGCCACCGATCCGATCTTTGGCGCCGGTTTCGGCAACTATCCTTGGGTCGCTCGCGCGTATTTCAACGTCAGCGGGGCCACTCATAATTCTTATCTATGGGCCTTTACCTCAGGCGGAATAGGAGTCTTTGCCTCATATCTGTTCCTGTTCTATGTGACCTATCGCATGCTGAAACGACTGGAGCGAGCTGGCCCGCGCGAGCTGCTATGGTTGGTCAAGGCGACAAAAGTGAATATACTCCTGTTTCTCATCTGTTCCATATCCACAGACTTTTGGCTCAGCGACTTTTTGTATTTAATCGTCGGTCTCACTGTCGCCATGAATCATCTATGGCGGCGCCAGCAGCAGAGTAGTTCCGATCCGGTTTCAGTTCGCTCGATGGAGTTCAACTCTATCGGTCAGTTAGCCGCCGCTCCCCCTCGGGGATAATCTCTCTCTTCTCTCTCTCTTCTCTGTCTTTCAAAAGCTGGAATTATGACAGTGAATGACGCCTCGAGTGTCGCGCAGGCCGCGATGATTTTACCGACCTGGCGCTCCACACATCTCGACTGTACCAGTCAGGTGTGTAACGCACTGACGATCGATGTCGAGGATTATTACCACGTCGAGGCCTTTCAGGCGGTCATTCGTCGCGAGGATTGGCATCGCTACGAGCCGCGGATTTATCGCAACACGGTGAAGATCCTCGAACTGTTAGCGCGGCACGGGATCCAAGCGACTTTCTTTATCCTGGGTTGGGTCGCCGAGCAGACGCCCGGCATTGTCAAGGAAATCCAGGCCGCCGGACACGAGATCGGCAGCCACGGCTACGCCCATCAGGTAATTTACCAGCAGACTCCGGACGAATTTGCCGAGGACCTGCGGCGATCGTTGGCAATAATCGAAGGGATCACCGGCGAGCAAGTATTAGGGTTCCGCGCTCCTTCTTTCTCCATAACCAATCGCTCTCTGTGGGCGATCGAAATCATGCAATCCTTTGGGCTTGCCTACGATTCGAGTGTATTTCCTATAGTGCACGACATCTACGGTATTCCCGATGCGCCGCGACATCCCTATCAGATCGCTGACGGGTTCTGGGAATTTCCCATGACCACGGTTCAGCTCTTTGGGAAGAATATTCCGATCGGCGGCGGCGGGTATTTGCGGATATTCCCTTATTGGTTGACGCGTTGGGGAATCGATCGGGCGAACTCCGCGGGCGAGTCGGCCGTCGTCTATCTACACCCCTGGGAATTGGATCCCGGCCATCCCAGGATCAAGACTTCGCCGCTCAACCATTTCCGTCACTACATAAATCTGGAAAAGACCGAAAGTCGGCTTGACGCATTGTGTAAGGATTTCAAGTTCACGTCTCTGCGAGGGCTATTAGACCATGTTGCGTGCTGACCTCCACCTCCACACTCGATATTCCTACGACGCCTCGTCCTCCCTCCGCGCCATCGTGGACAAGTGCCAGAAGTCGGGGATCACCTGCGTTGCCATCACCGACCACAACGAGATCGAAGGGGCGCTCGCCCTCCAGGCTATTGCCCCCTTCAAAGTTATCATCGGAGAGGAGGTCCGGACGATTCAGGGCGACGTCATAGGTCTCTACCTGCGCTCGAGGATACCTCCCGGCCTTTCTCCCGCCGAGACCATCGCTGAAATTCGTTCACAGGGTGGAATTGTGTACCTCCCCCATCCATTCGCCGACGACCGAAGTGAAAACTTCTCCAGGTCCTATGTCGAAGAGATCCTGCCGCAGGTGGATGTCCTCGAGGTCTTTAATGGCAGAACCCTTAACCCTCGAGCCAACGCTTTGGCATTGGAGGCCGCCCGTGGTGGAGGACTCATCCAAGGCGCCGGAAGCGATGCGCATACTCCATTTGAGATCGGCAGGACCTATGTGGAGATGGCCGAGTTTAACACTGCGAATGAGTTTCTCGATAGTCTGCGAGGGGCACGGCTGCGCGCCCAGCGCACGCCTTATCTGCTCCGGGTGACCATGAACCGCTTCGCGCGCAAGGCGTTACGGTGGACTCAGCACGACTGAATCTTGAGGTTTCGAGACTAAATGGCGCATGTTTTTGTTACCGACGCTCAACGGAGAAAATCGCTCGCGGTTGTCAGGTCCCTGGGCCGCCACGGCATTCGCGTGACGGTGGGCGAGGAGACGAGCAACGGCGTCGCCTCTTACTCGCGGTACTGTGACCAAGCCGTCGTCTATCCATCGCCGACGCGCACGCCGGAGCTCTTCATCGAGTGGCTCATCGATCACGTGCGCCGGCACCGATACACAGCGGTGATCCCCACCAATGAGCAAACCCTTACACCGATCGCCCAACATCTCGAGGAATTATCCAAGTACACTGTCGTTCCGATCGCGGACTTTCAAACGTACATGACGGTTCGGGACAAAGCCCAAACTATGCGAATCGCCGCCGAGCACGGCATCCCATGCCCGCGAACGTACACGGTGGACGACACCGATTCCCTCGACGCGCTGGAGAAGAATTTAGATTTCCCAGTGGTGATCAAACCCCGCGAGGGATCCGGGTCGAGTGGCGTCACCTATGTCAAGCGAAGAGCAGACTTCAAGGCGAGCTATCTCAGAATCGACCGGCAATATCCCAAACCGTTGATTCAAGAGTATATCCCGCCGGGTGGCGCAGCCTGTGGGGTCTCAGCTCTCTTCGACCGGCACTCCGAGCCGGTGGCAGTTTTTGTTCATAAACGTCTCCGGGAATATCCGGTGTCGGGGGGGCCCAGCACTTTGCGCGAAAGCGTGTGCGATCCTCAGCTTGCCGCTTTGGGCGTACGGCTGCTGAAGGCCCTCAAGTGGTACGGCGTCGCCATGGTGGAGTTCAAAACCGATCCCAGGGACCAACAACCTAAGCTCATGGAAGTAAACGGGAAATTCTGGGGATCTCTTGAGCTGGCGATCCACGCGGGAGTGGATTTCCCGTATCTGTTATACCAACTCGCCGTCGAAGGCGTGGTCGAGCCCGTGCGCGATTATCGAGTCGGAGTCCGATGCCGCTGGCTTCCCGGGGATTTTCTGCACTTCTTGTTCGCCCCCAATCGACTACAGCTCATTCCCGAGTTTTTTAACTTTTTTGACGAGAGAACCTATTACGACGTCGTCGCTAAGGATGATATCAGGCCGATGCTCGGTCTGCTGCGTTTTTCTCTTGCGCGGTCATTCGATCCGAGCATGTGGAAATATATCCTTTATAGACAGCAGTAGGAGATGTTCATGCGCAATATCCTGTTCATTTTGGTCGATTGTCTCAGAGCCGATGCCGTAAGCGGCAAAGATCGCGGCACCGTGACACCAGCTATAGATAAGCTCATGACCCGTGGGACGTACTTCAACCAGGCGATCTCAACAGCAGGGACTACGACAACCTGCGTGGCTAGCATGCTGACCGGGAATTACCCTTTCGCCCACGGCATCCGCACTCTGAGCGGGTATAAATTGAACAGCGAGTGCGTGACCCTTCCCCAGGTGCTGAAGCACCATGGCTACCACACGTACGCGATGGTGAGCGGTCCGTTATCGCCTATCACCGGCCTGGACCGCGGCTTCGATGAGTACGAGTACCGCACGGACGGTGTCTACCTCTCCGACGACTGGGGTGAAGATCTGAGGAGGCGGTTTCAACAAAAACAGCTTCGACAGCCGTGGTTCGCCTTTCTCCACCTATGGGAAGTACATAAACCCAGAAAAGTGCTGCCACAGTTCGACTCCAAGCAATTTGGCGCCGACAAATACGAGCGCGCAGTTTCCAGCCTTGATCCGGAGCTGGAAAAACTGATCAACCTACTGGGTGACGACACGATCATTATTCTCCACGGAGACCATGGCGAGAACCGGGAAGTCGCCCGACGGAATCTCCTCGCCCGGTTTTACCGCTTGAAGAGACGATTCTCCTATCCCGTCGACCCGAGATATTACAAAGTCGGCCATGGATTTCATGTTTACGATTTTATCGTTCGGGTTCCGTTGCTGTTCTACGGCCCGGGGGTTTTCCCCAGCGGGAAAACCATAACCGATCAGGTCCGCCAGATCGATTTCTTTCCCACGTTGGTTGAAGCGCTAGGCCTGCCGATGCCACTACCCGTACACGGCCGTAGCCTGGTGCCTCTGATAAAAGGCGAGCCATTGCCGGAGGTGCCCGCGCACGTAGCGGCGGTGGGTGGTCCGCTTCAGGGCTCAAAGAATTGGCGTGTAGGTATACGGACGCGCGAGTGGAAGTATGTATTCGCGCCTCAGAATCCGACTATTCCGGAAGAGGTTTACCACCTTCGAACCGACCCCCAGGAGTGGCGGAATCTGTCCAAGACTCAGCGGCCAAAGGCAGAGGAGTTAAAACGAGAGCTGCTCGACATCATTTCCGGAACTTACTATATGACCGGCGCTACGGCCGGCGAGGAGATGTCGGCGCAAGAAAAGAAGACCATGGAAGAGCGCTTGAAGCAGCTCGGCTATCTTTAGACCATGACGCAATTCACATTGCCATCTTTTAGTACGTCGGATTCCGCCCTTTCGGCGGCCGGTACGGCGAGCGAATCGCTGGGCGTCGCCATGCTCATGCGCAAATTCTATCCGCTCACTGGCGGATATCAGAACCAAGCATTACGGCTCGCGACGGAACTGAGGAAGAATGGCTTCACAGTTCATGTGGTCACCCAGCGTCATGGGACGCTTCCGCCCTATGAAGTTCATCAGGGCATTCCCATTCATCGGGTTTTTGCGTTTCCGTCAGGCCATTTGGCCGCCTGGTCTTATCTGGTTTCAGCGTTCTTGTGGATGCTGCAGAACCGATCGCGCTTTCAAATCATCCATGCGAACCGCTCATCTTCCGGCCTGGTGGCCGGTATGATCGGGTTCGTGCTTCGGAAACCTGTTCTATACAAATTGACTCGCGGAGACGAGATCGATGTGAAGGGTTTCCGGACTACTTTGCTAGGCCGATTCAAAGTGCAGTGCTTGAAACATACCGTTGGTAAGTTCGTTGCAATAACCAAGGGGATTGAGGAAGACCTTCGACGGCTGGGTATTCCGGCAAAGAAACTTGCCAGGATCCCCAACGGAATCGAAATTAAAGATTTTTCAAAATGCTATGACCGCGAGAAAGTCAAGTCAGAATTGGGTTGGGGACCGGAAACTAAAGTGGCGACTTTTGTCGGAAGACTCATCGCGGTGAAAGGCGTCGACTGGCTGCTTCGAATTTGGCGGGATGTGATTCAGCAGGAAACCCTGGGGCGTCTCTTGATCATCGGAGATGGGCCGGAGCGATCCGCCCTGGAAGATCAAATTCGCTCTTCCGGCCTTACAGACTCTGTAGCATTGGTGGGGAGGCAAGAAGATGTTTTTAAATTCTTAGCCATCACCGATGTCTTTGTGCTTCCGTCACGGTTGGAAGGCGTTTCAAATGCCCTTTTAGAAGCAATGTCTCAGGGATTGCCGGTAATCGTCGCGGACGACGAGCTGGGTGGGAATCGGGAAGTGGTCGATGATTGCATTGACGGCCACATCGTGAAGATCGGTGATGACAGGTCCTTTGGCGAAATTCTGGTTAGACTTCTTCGAGATGCAGAACTGCGAAACGACATGGGACGAAAGGCAAAGCAAAAAATCGAGCAAAGATTTTCCATGGATAGCGTCGTCAATGGGTATTGCCGTATCTATAGTGAATTATCCACGCTCCACGCCCGACCCATGGCTGGCCAAAAACCATCCGTAGGAATTTTTTTGGCCAGGCCGGATCGTAGCTTTCACATGGCCAGGAAACTCCGTGAGAAGGGTTTCGATATCATTCATTACAACAGGGTTGGATATAAAGATGATTCTTATGTCAAAGTGCGCGGCGGGCCGCTAGCGGCATTAGCGTATCTTTTGCTCCGGACAAAGAACGACATATACTTTACTTCTCTAGGTTTCGTACCTTCCACTTGGTTGTATCTGAACAAGTGCTTGCGCGGAAAACCCTACGTCTTCAATGCTACCGGCCTGAGGTGGGAGACGTTCGACGACAGGTCGTCTCGAAGGCCTTTCTCAAGCTTTTTTTCGCACCGGTTCTATCCTTATTTATTGGACTGTACTTTCGCCGGAGCGAGCAGGATCGTCTGTAACAGCCACTTCCTCGAACGGATGATCAGCATCCACTATCCAAAATATAAAGAGCGATTGCTGACGATTTACAACGGTATTGAGTTTGACCGGTACTCATCGGGGCGGCGTCAAGCCCTTCCCCGCGTTAATCATGGAGACTTGACTCTTCTCTGCGTGACGGCGCTTAATTTCAAGAATAAATCGAAGGGGCTGCAAATCGTTATGGACGCCTTCGATCATGTCAGAGCTAAAAGAACAGACGTCAAACTGGTTATCTCCGCCAAGACCTCCAACCCTCTCTATCAAAAGGACGCGGAAAGTTATTTGCGGTCGAAGCCGTGGAGGGAGTCGGTCACGCTGATGTATAACCATAGCGATATCCCAGACCTGTTGGCGAGCGGCGATATTTTTGTATACGCCACCCCCAACAACTCCAACGACAGCCTTCCCAGAGCATTGTTGGAAGCTCAATCGGCGGGTCTGCCGGTCGTTACAACCGACACCAGCGGGTGCCCGGAGATTGTTCGTGACGGAAGAACCGGCTTCGTTGTCCCGTATGAAGCCGCCGCGATGGCGGAAAAAGTTTTGCTGCTGATGGACAATCCGCAGTTACGGCTTGATATGGGTAGAGCGGCCCAGGAATGGATCCGACGGCGTTTCAATTGGGATCAGATGGCTTCCGGCTATGCCAAGGTTTTTCTCGAGGTCGCCGCCGGTGAACAGCCTGCAAATGGAAATCAATAAGAAAGAGCATATATGATACGGCGCCCTAACATCTTGCTTATCGTCTTGGATGCCACACGTTTTGATTACCTGTCCGCTTACGGGTCTTCCAATACGACCCCGAACCTCAACCGCTTGGCGCAAGACGGGGTCCTGTTTGAAAGAGCATTTGCCTCTGCGCCCTGGACCCCGCCATCCCACGCGTCTCTGTTCACGGGCAACTACCCGTCGCGGCACGGTGTCGACGTGAACGAAAACCTTTACTTGAGCAAGGAAAATCGAACCGTAGCAGAAATTTTGTCCGAGAATGGATACCGGACTTTCGGGGTCCTGCCCGATGCTCACCTGAGCAGTGATCGAGGGTTCCATAAGGGATTCCAGGATTATATCGAGCTATGGCGGATTCCCTACCTTTATCCGGAATACGACTGGAATGAGTGCTTGTTGCGCAACCTCCTGTTCGGGCGTGATAAGCGGACATACTATACCAATCGGCTGATTCAGCGCTGGTTAAGAGCGAACTGGCGAGGCACTGACCCCTTTTTCATCTTCTTGAATTACAAAACGGCTCACAACCAGTATCAGCCCCCGCGCGCGTTCAGGCGCCGGTTTGAGAGTAAACCGGGAGCGGGCGTGGACATGCGCAAGGTGAAGTTCTATTCCCGCGAGGGCGGCTATCCGTACATGGCCCGGCGTTTCGAGATGTCAGAAGAGGAATTGGCCATCCTGAAGTCGTGGTATGCGGGCGCCATCGCTTACATGGACTTTCGGCTCGGGGAACTGATTCAGTCTCTTAAAGATGCCAGGGCGTATGAGGATACGCTGATCATCGTTACGGCTGATCACGGCGAAAATTTTGGCGAGCACCATCTCGCCTATCACATGTTCTGTCTCTACGAGAGTCTGATCCACGTCCCCTTGATTATGAGCTGGCCGGCAGGCCTGCCGCACGGACGGCGCGTCCCGGGATTGGTATCCCTCACCGATGTGGTGCCGACTCTTGTAGAGCTGTTGCAGCTCGAAGGGGCAGGGGACGATCTCCAGGGAACCAGCTTGGTTACCTTTGATAGCCGGCAGTACCACGACCATGTGTTCGCTGAATTTGGCCGTCCCCACTATATGCTGAAGCGGCTGCAATCCCGGTTTCCGGGCGACGATTTCTCGCTGTTCGACAAAGGGCTTCGCTGCATCCGAACGGAGCAGTTCAAGTTGATCGTTGGTTCAGACGGGAGTGAGGAGTTTTACGATTTAGCGACCGATCCCGAGGAGATCTGCAATCTCTCCAGCAAGCAGCCAAACGTTGCCGCAGAGCTCCGCGCTACCCTCGCCAACTGGAGCGGCTCGACGAAAAACTCTAGCCCAGTTGCCAAAGAACCAGAAGAAAATGAATCCGTAAGACGGTCCCTGGAGAAACTGGGATATTTCTAACAGTGCTCGATGATTGCCGGCGCTTTACTCGCCTGTCGTCCAACCCAGTCAAAATTTTTTAGAGAAGGTAGTGAAACCATGGAATGGTTGAATCTTATCCGGTGCCCGACATGTTCCGGGCCCATTCGCGACGATGGCGAAGGAATGTTCCGCTGCAGTGGCTGCAATGTCAGCTTTCCGGCTGCGGGGCACGTGCCTGACTTTCTCGCTAAAGAAGGCGACACGGCCGCCCCGGGGATTGAGCTTGATTATGACTATCACCTGCGCCGCCGTCACGGCTCCCTGCGCGGTTTATACAACCGGTTCTGCCGGTCGCTGGAACTTCAATTGATCAAGCGTGAAGCTGATCGGCTCGGTAGATCGATCGATATGCTTGATGTGGGCTGTGGGAATCCGACTCGCTCCAATACCACCTATCATGCACAACTCTTCCCGCTCGCTAGGTTGTACCTTGGGGTAGAACCCTCTCTGCCGCTTGCGTGCCGCGTCCAGCCTCTTCCATCGGTCGGGCTGGTTCGAGCCAGCGGAGAGCTCCGCGTGTTGAAAGATCGAGTTGTCGACATGGCAATGTCATTCAGGGCACTTGATCGATGCGCGGATCCGGACCGCACACTGGCCAACATGGCAGCAGCTATACGGCCTGGAGGCCACATCCTGATCAGCCTGGTCAATAAAAATATCTGGTATGGAGCGCTGTCCAATCGCTTGCGCGGGATATTGGCCCAACGCTTGTCACCCGAAGAGACGAGGCGCGGCGCGGAAATGTCGCCAAGCGATTTGCGCCGCCGCCTCGAATCTGTTGGCTTTCAGGATGTCGAACTCTATGACTTGCTCTACTTTTCAGGCCCGCTGAAAAGCAAGGCTTTTAACCGACTGTTGGACTTGTTCGGAGAACGGCGTTGTGCCGCCGCTCTCCGCCAGGTCGACCAACTTGGCCGGCGCATCGCCCCCGGCCGGGGTGGCATGTTTGTCGCCGTGGCACGCAAGCCGCAATAGTTTGCGATCATCCCTTGCCCCTCTGTCTGGAGACTCCGGTTTCAAAGAAATTCTAAAGTCTCTCCTCTCACGGGCTCGAGTCAAAATCTACCTGAATTTAGATTTACAATCAGGAGGCAACCATGTTTCAAAATCAGAAGTGGACGTACGGTTTTCTCATGATCGTCAGCGCAATCTTCATGGGCCTAGGGTTTTCTTCGCCGACCCTAGCGCAAACCTGCGGCGGCAACATCCCATGTGAATGCGGGAATAACGTGGTGGCCAACCGGACATTGGTTTCCGGTCAAGATCCTATCGTAAGAGCCGTGTGCCCGGGCGATGGGCTAATTATGAACACCCCAGGGGTCGTCTTAAATCTTAACGGCAACAAAATCTTTGGTTCAGGTAGCGGTGTGGGTATTCTCATTGGCGACGGGGTTAATAACGTCACCATCGAGAACACGGGCGGAGGGGGGGCGGGGCCTGATAACTTTGGCGTCGGCATCGCCACCGCTGGCCAGACCAGTGGCTCAAGAATTAGCGCGGTCAGGCCCCATGCGAACGGATTAGGGACAATACCACGAGGCGATGGGATATTCCTGAATGGCGATGGGAACGTGTTGATTGGCATCCTGGCAAAAAACAACGGCAACAATGGAGTCACGGTGATCGGCAATAGCAACAGGCTCGAAGGGCACAATGATGAATACAATGGGGTCCATGGGATATTTGTCGATGGTAATGGCAACGAGCTGATTGCCAACCTGGCAAGCGAGAATCGGAAGAAGTCCCCCGGCGCGGGGATCATGGTGACCGGCGACGGCAATACGATCGAACGAAGCAGGATCACCAAGATGAACACCTGGGGGATTGTCGTCCAGGGCGATAGCAACACCTTGACTCAGAACTCGGTCACAAAGCAGGACATCGATGGGATAATAGTGCATGGGGATGGCAACGTGCTGACGGACAACAAGTCGCAGAGTTCCAAGGGCGTTGGCATTAGCGTTGAGGAGGATGACGGCGTCCCCAGCTCCGACCCCGCCGCCAGTACGGGAAATATTGTCAGCGGTAACCGGCAGAATCCTCAGTGCAGCATTTACGGAGTGACATTGCCAAAAACTTGTATCGTAAAATAACCTTCAAAGGGCCTGCAAGGAGAGTCACATCGGGATCACACAACATGAACAGAGGAAAATGTAATGCGCGCGGCTAAGCTGACCGTTGCGGCCTACAGCCATTTCGGCGCGAGAGGCTTGAAAGGGGTCGAGACGTATTACCTGGCGCAAGAGGCCTGGAGGAGAGGATATCTAGAAAAGGTGATTGCCGTATCGAAAAAGCGTTGCCGTTTTGAGTTCGACCTCGACCTTGTCGACACCCTTCCGGGAGAGTCACGCCTAATTTCCGGACTGGTCCAGATCAAGGAAAAGGCCTGGCAGGCGTTCCCATCGAGGTGGTTCGGCGAGATGATCTTCGACCGTTATGCGGCTTCACGGTTGAAGCGCTCAGGTGGCATCCTGATCCTGACCCCAGGAATGATCCACACAGCGCGGAAAGCTAAAGCCCTCGGGTATACGATCTTACTGTACGGTGCCACTCCTGACCCTAGATATCTTATGGAGCAAATCCAGACCGAACGGGCGGCCCTCGGCTTTAAAGGCGGGGAAGATGATAAAGATCGCTCCCGGATGGTGGCACGATGGACGGCCAGCCTGGCATTAACAGACCACCTCCTCGCCGTCTCGGAGTTTTCCAAGGACACGTACGTCAAGTACGGTTTTCCGCAGGAAAAGGTATCCGTAGCTCCACTTGGGGTCGCTCTGCAACGTTTCCCGCTAACAGCCCCTCCCACGGATAGCTGTTTCACCTACCTCTTCGTTGGTCACGTGAATGGAACCACTGGAATCGTCAAAGGGCTGCAATATCTCTTGCCGGCATGGTCTGAGCTTAGATTGAAAGACGCTAGGTTGCTGGTCTGCGGGAAAATAGGCGCCGAGGGACGGGAAGTGATTCGGAGATATGACGGAAGGCTGCACAACGTCGAGTTCACTGGGCAAGTTAGTGACCCGGCGGAGTATTATCGCAAAGCGGCGGTGTTTGTCTTGCCATCGGTTGCCGAAGGGATGGCCAAGGTAACAATCGAGGCTATGGCCACCGGACGCCCTGTCATTGTCACTCCGAACTGCGGCGCCGTGGCGCGCGATGGCGTTGATGGTTTCTATGTCCCAGCGCGAGATGTGGAGGCCTTGAAGGATAGAATGCTCTATTTTTACAACCATCGCGAAGAGATCGCGAGGATGGGCGCCGCCGCCAGTGAATGGGCTCAGAGGTTTACCTGGGAGAGATTTAGTCGGCAGATCGCTGATGTCATCGTCGGACCTCCAGTCTGCAATAAGGCAGAGGTCGAGAAACGATGAAATCGGTCCGAGGCAAGATCGCTAAGGCAGCCGGCCTGCTTCTAGTGTTGCAAGTCTTTGAGCAGGCCACCGGACTGCTCAAACAGATGGTGATCGCCGCCCAGTTCGGAACTTCGGAAACGATGGACGGCTATCTGATAGCGACGACCATTGTCGGGCTCATTCTTCTCTGGGTCGGCCTGCCGATCCGCCAGACTCTGATCCCCATGTTCCGCCACGATCTCGCGAAGCGGGGCGAACGAGCGGCTTGGGCCAACGCCAGCGTTCTCTTCAATAACCTACTGCTGGCTCTTATCGGTATCGTTCTCTTGGGATCGTTATTAGCCCCTTACCTGGTGAGCATCCTGGCTCCCGGTTTCGACGAGTCCGCGTTATCCTTGGCCACTTCATTGGCCCGGATCACCATGGCCAGTGTGGTCTTTGTCGGCATGGGAAACGTGTTGTCCCAGATATTTTTTTCTTACGAAAGGTTCTTACAGCCCGGCATCGCGGGCAGCGTGAATAACGTCGTGACGATGTTGGCACTGCTCGCTTTAGGTGGCACGTACGGCATCTATGGTCTGGCCGTCGCCGTCGTGATAGGCGGAGGTTTTCACTTCGTGCTGCAGTTGCCGATTCTGTGGGAGAAGCGGAAATTTTATTCTGCCACGGTGGACTTTCGCCACCCGCACATGGTCGAGACCGGCAAGCTCAGCTTGCCGCTGCTGATTTCCACTGGCGGCAATGAGCTGGCGAGAGTTACCGATCGGATCTTTGCCTCGCTTTTGGCTGCCGGAAGCCTCTCGGCCCTTGCGTTTGCCCATAGGCCAATCACGGTGCTGATCGAATTTCTTATCCATCCGCTTAATACGGCGACTTTGCCTCACTTCGCCAAGCTCAGTGCCGAAGGAGATTTTCGCACGCTGTCCCGCCAGCTCTTCTACTATGTTCGCCTTATTGCTTTCTTTACGCTTCCCATCGCCGTCGGCCTCATGCTGCTGGCAGAGGACGCCGTGAGAGCGCTCTATGGACGGGGGGCCTTTGATGAAGCCTCGGTCCGCTTAACCGGTCAAGCGCTGTTCTTCTATGCGATCGGAGTGCCGGCCCAGGCGATAATGAGGATCTTCAGAAACGCTTTTTTTAACCTGAAAGATACCTGGACGCCGACGAAAATAGCCCTTGGTCGTATCGCGCTCAAAATCATCCTCTCTTGGATTCTGGTCCAACCGTTGGCCCATCGGGGTATCGCCCTGGCCGAGTCTCTCTCGCTGATTGCCAACGCCTTTTTTCTCTTCTGCTTTCTGCCAAGGGAACTGAAGGGCCAAGAGGGCTGGAAGACTCTGGCGGCGTTCGCGCAGACTCTGGCAGGCTGCGTCGTCATGGGATCCGTGGTGTACTTCGTGCAGGAGAAACTTAACGGAATGATCAGTCTACCGCTGGAGCTCGTTTCCTTGGTCCTGCTGGGTGCAGCGACTTATGGCGCTACCGCGCTTCTCTTTCAGGCGGAGGTGAGCCACTCGATCCTAAAGACGGTGACGGAGTTGGGCGGGAAATATCTCAGAGGAGCTGCCAAAACAACATGATGCATACAACACTTCCGATCCCGACGCTGGTGCCTCAGCTCGTTACCCTCGCTCACCAAGCGGGCGAAGCAGTAATGAAGTTTTATTGTCAAGAAGAGTTGGGGACAACCTATAAAGAATTCGACTCGCCGCTGACCTGCGCGGACATTGCATCTCATGATTTAATTGTTGAACAATTGCAAGCGCTGACTCCAAGCGTGCCGGTATTGTCAGAAGAGTCCAAGGAGGTTCCCTATCATGTGCGACAGGCATGGCGGACATTCTGGCTAGTAGACCCACTGGATGGGACCAAAGAATTCATCAAACGCAATGGCGAATTTACCGTCAACATCGCGCTCATCGAGGACGGGCGGCCGGTTTTTGGTATCGTGCATGCTCCGGCCTTGAGTGTGACCTATCTCGGCGCTCGCGGAATGGGCGCGTTCAAGCAAACCGCTCAGCGTCGAATGCAACGGATTCAGGTCGCGCAATGCGAGCTGACGCGGCTTAAGGTGGTGGTCAGCCGTTCCCATGCGGGCGATGAGGTCGAAAGGTTTCTCGATAAAATCGCTCCTCTCGAGTGCCTCAGTATCGGTAGCTCGCTAAAAATCTGTCTGGTCGCGGAGGGCGAAGCGCATCTGTACCCGCGCCTCGGACCTACCATGGAGTGGGACACCGCAGCCGCCCAGTGCGTGGTTGAAATGGCGGGTGGGGCGATCACCGATCTGACGGGGCAAACTTTGAGATACAACAAGCCCGATTTGCACAATCCCCACTTTATCGTTAGCGGCACTCCCGACTTTCCCTGGCAGCGGTATTTTGAGAACGGGGAGTGTGGAGCCGGACGGTGATAAACATGTGTTGTGATCGCGCTGTTCATGGATGCGAGACGTGAAATCCTATATCAACCCTAAACTGCTTCCTACCTTGCAGAAGCGCTCCATAGAGGCTTACCGAATGGCGACCGCGCCGCTCCGGCTCATGCCTGATTTTCTCATTATTGGGGGCAACCGATGCGGCACGGCCGCGCTCTATGAATACCTGTGCGGCCATCCCTGCTTCGCGCCGTCGCTCCATCGAGAAGTGCATTTCTTCGAGCGGCACTTTGAAAAAGGCGTGAACTGGTATCAAAAGCATTTTCCTTCGGCGATTTACAAATACTACATCACAAAATCAGGTAGGAAAAGTTTTGTCACCGGCGAGGCCACGACGTATTACATCTTCCATCCCCATGCCCCCCGGCGGATTCTGGCAACGGTTCCGAAGATCAAGCTCATCGCGCTCTTACGCAACCCCGTCGACCGCGCCTACGCGCAGTATCATCAAAAGATCAGGAGGGGTTACGAGCCGCTCTCGTTTGAAGATGCTATTGACGCGGAGCCGGAGCGGCTCAGAGGCGAGAAGGAAAAAATGCTCGCCAATGAAACCTATAACAGCTTCAACTACCGTCACTATTCCTATCTCACCAGGGGCGTCTATGTGGATCAACTCACGCACTGGATGAATCTGTTTCCCAAAGAACGGCTGCTGGTCCTGTGCAGCGAAGACTTACGCAGGGATCCGAGCAGGGTTTTGCAAGAGGTTCTACAGTTCCTCGAGCCTGCCGGCGTGGCAACCGCAGGCGCAGAACAATTATGGTCAAGCCGAGTATCCGAAGATGGGCGCTGCCGTGAGGGCACGTCTCATCGAATACTTCCAACCGCACAACCGGCGTTTGCATGAGTTCTTAGGTCGGGATTTCGGCTGGAACCGGTGATCCATGGAGCGCGCGGTGGCTCGCCGCCGCGCTCCTTGATTCTTCAGGAGTTACAAAAATGAGGCGACCGGATTTTTTCATCGTCGGCGCACCCAAGTGCGGCACGACCGCAATGATCGATTACCTGAAACAACACCCGGAGGTCTTTGTCCCGGACCGCAAAGAGCTTGACTTCTTTGGCAGGGACCTTGTGTTTAAAGGCCATCGACTCACCGAAGAAGAGTATCTGGGTTTTTTTTCCCGGGCGACGGCGGAAAAGCGCGCCGGCGAAGGCTCGGTATGGTATCTGCACTCAAAAACCGCGGCGTTAGAGATCAAGGATTTTTCCCCCAATGCGCGGATTATAATCATGCTGCGCAATCCTCTCGACATGATGTATTCGTTCCATAGCCAGCGTCTTTATAACGGCAACGAGGATATCGAAAATTTTTCAGCGGCATTGGATGCCGAGGCCGAGCGGAGACGAGGATCGCGCCTGCCCAAGGGCGCGTCGGATGTTTTCGGTTGGTGTTACCGCGAGGTGGCGACCTATACCAAACAGGTCCAAAGATATTTTAACGCCTTCGGCAAGGAAGATGTCCGCGTCATTATTTACGACGATTTCGCCAAGGATGCCGGTCTCGCGTATCGAGAAACCTGCCAATTCCTCGACATAGACTCGGACTTTCAACCGGATCTCCGGATGATCAACACCAGGAAGCAGGTACGTAGTAAGGCGTTGCGAGAATTCCTGCGACGCCCACACCCTGCTTCGGGCTGGCTTTTTCGAGCCATAGGACTCCGCCCGGACCGCAACGGGGGATACAAGGGCTGGCTCAGGCGGTTAAACAGTAGTGACAATTCTCTCCGCCCAATGAATCCGGTATTGAGAAAACAACTGCAACGGGAGTTTGCTCCTGAAGTGCGGCAGCTGAGCGCATTACTCGAACGTGACCTAACCCATTGGTGCAAGTCATGAAACGACTCATTGATCCGAAGCCGCTGCCGCCTTTTCTGAAGCGCTTAGTCAAGGCTCCTCGGGCGCTGACGGCCAGAGTTCGACTCCTGCCGGATTTTCTCATCATCGGGGCGCAGCGGTGCGGCACCACTTCGCTGCAAAGGTATTTGATACAACATCCCTCGATAGCGCCTGCTTTCAGGAAAGAGGTGCATTATTTCGACAAGAATCTGAAGAAGGGGGTTACCTGGTACCGAACGCATTTCCCATCGGCGCCCTACAAGCACTTCGTAACCAAAGTCCTCCGCCGTCAGTTTTTGACCGGTGAAGCGAGCGCCGCGTACCTGTTCTATCCGCATGCGCCGAAAAAGGTCCTTGAAACGGTGCCCCGCGCCAAGCTGATCGTTCTGTTACGGAACCCGGTGGATAGGGCGTACTCTCATTACCAGCACGAAGTAAGCTTAAAGCATGAAACTTTGCCGTTTGACGAGGCGATCGAGCAGGAGCCGGAACGGCTTCGTGGCGAGAGAGAAAAATGCTCGCCGATCAAAGCTATGACAGTTACAAGTACCGACACTATTCTTACCTCTCGAGGGGCGCATATGCCGACCAGCTGGCACTCTGGATGAAATTCTTTCCCAAAGATCAGATGCTCATTTTGCGGAGCGAGGATTTCTTTGCCGAACCACCGAAGATCTTTCAGAAGGTCCTACGGTTCCTTGATCTGCCGCTATGCGAGCTCGGCGAATACAAGCAATACAACGCGCGGGACTACTCAACCATGGATGGCGCAACCAGGGCACGGTTAATTAAGTACTTCGAACCGCATAATCGCCGCTTACGGCAACTGGTCGGCCGCAATTTCGCTTGGAACCGATAAGCGCCACGCGCTATGAAGTTTGCCATTCGCGACGATGACACATCGTTCTTCACCCGACCCGAGCAATTGCTGCGCGTGTATGAGGGTATCTGGGATAGGGCGCCGGTCTCTCTGTCCGTCGTGCCTTTTCATGGCCGCACTCACACCGAGGGCATCCCGGTTGAGTATTGGTCTGGCGGCAATGAATTATACCCGGTGGCCGATAACAGTGATTTGATCGCATTCTTACGCGAGCAAACCGCGAAGAAGCGAGTATCGATCATGATGCACGGTTACAGCCACGTCGATGAGCCGGATGGCTACGAGTTTGAAACCGCAACTGATTTGGAGCGCAAGGCGCGCGAGGGTAAGCGCTATTTGGAAGAGGTGTTTGGAGTACCAATCCATGCCTTCGTCCCGCCCCATAACGCGCTCTCGGCCGCCGGGTACCGGGCGGTGATCCGCGCCGGTTTGGATATCGTCCAGATCGTTCGTTTCGGGCATGGCGTTCGACCAATGGCGCTGCGCTATTTTTCCCAGCTGGCCCGTTTGGTCTGGTCGAAGTTCATGTGGAAGCATCCGTATCCTTACTATCCTCAAGTGCTCGATTTTGGCGAGCATCGCGAAGTTGCGTACCACTCGCTCACGCCATCGGTTTTTTTCAAGCAGCGCCTCGCGGAGCTGGAGTTCTGCCACCGCCGCCGCGGCGTGTTCGTCCTCGCGACCCATTATTGGGAGCTTGAGCGGAAAACCAAGGACGGCCTTACTTTGCGCGATGCCCTGGAGCGCCTGGTGAACCGCGCCACGCAACTGGGTGCTGAGTTCTGCTCGGTGAATCAAGTATTGGGGCGGCAATAGGATGCCCGATTAAGGGCTGGGGGTCGCGTTGCCTAGCCGGTTCCCTCGACTTAGGCAGCATAGCGGTTGACAAGTAGTCTGCGGACAAGATCGTCGCAATGAATAACGACAGGACGCCAAATCTCACTATCGGTGCGATCACCCCTGGGGGGCGCCAACGCGAATCAGTTTGTTAAGGTTTCGGGTAGCTGCTCTAAGATAACCTTGGCGATAAATGCGTCATGCACGATGCGTGCAAAGAGGATTGCGCTAAGGTGCAGTAAGGGGAGAGAATCGTAGTGGAATGTCACGGGCATACCGGCAGCGAGATTGCGGAGAGATATTTCTGGTCGATCGCGTCGAGCGGCCGCACGCCCGCGCCCGCCAGTAGCGCACGGGCCGCCGTGCAGGCGTCCTGGGTATCGACCGGGGGTGCCGGGAAAGGACTCTTTTCGTTGCCGACTTTATTGATGTCCTGTTCCAGCTTGTCGGCGCTGTAATTCCCACTTGTATAGACTCTGGCCACAGCGGCAAATTTTTTCCCCGCTACCCTGGATTGCGCCGACGACCAGCGCCTGTTTTTGGTTCTTGGGGAAACTTCGGGGAGAGGAATAAAAGTTGTTTACGACATTGGCCCTTGAGCCGGACCAGATCAACGTCCCGTACCCGCCGGCCCAGTCCCACACCAGGTTGTTTCTCATATCGAGAGTGGTGTCGGTGGCGGCCGTCCCGGTGTTGTCGATGGCGACTTGCGGGTTTCTCTGCTGCGCGTGCACGAAGATGTTGTGATGCAGGCTGATCCGCGAGGGATTATATTTGATCAGCATATTTTTCTGAGTCGCGCGAGGTTCCGCGAAGATACTCCAGGATACGGTCACGTCGCGTGAATCGGTCCCGATGTCCATATTGCCGTCTTCCGAGCCGTGAATCGAAACGTGATCGATCACCACATTGTATGCGCCTTTGACAACGTTCATGCCGTCGCTTTGTTCTTTGTCGCCTTTGATCCCAGCATCGCGCACCCGTATGCCGCGCACGATAATATCGTGGGCTCCGCGGTTTCCACTAATGCTGAGGCCATAGTTCTTGAGCGTGATGCCGGGACCTGGCGCAGTAAAGCCATCAACGGTTATGAAGGCACCCCTGATGTAGACGGTCTTGGTGAGAATAATCTCCCCCGCTACATCGAAGACGACCGTTCGATTTCCCTGAGACACGGCATCACGAAAGCTGCCCGGCCCTGAGTCATTGAGGTTGGCAACACGGACGATGGCCTTAGCAGATCCTCCTGGCGTCTTCGCGCCAAAACCCTGATACGCCGGATCGGCATCTTTCGCACCGGCCGACGATGAAGGAATCGGGTCGGTTCCCTGGGTTTCCACGCCGACAGAAGTCGCCAGCACAATGGCGCAACTCGCAAGCAGAAAAAATGTCGATCCAGCCCATTTTGGGCTGCTGAATTTGAAAATTTGCATCTTGAACCTCTAGTTATCTATAAGTCTACCACGGGAGATTTTGCAATGAGTTCGAAGAGTCAGGTGAAAATTATCGCTACGATCGGACCGGGCACCAACACAGCGGCGGCACTCAAGGCCCTGCTCGAGGCCGGAGCCAGCGTGGCGCGCCTCAACGGCTCGCATGCCGATTTGGCATGGCACGCCGCCACGATCAAATTGCTGCGCGAGGTGGTGCCGCAGATGCCGATCCTGCTCGATATTCCGGGGCGCAAGATCCGCACCGGCGCTTTGGAGCACGAGCCCTGCTTCCAAGCAGGCGATTTTCTAGTGCTGACCACGTCCCCTGATCACAACGGCCAATTTAAGGTGCCGGTGTCCTATCCCAACCTGCATGAAGACCTCTCGCCGGGAGACACGATCCTGGCTGACGATGGCCAGTTGCGTTTCACCGTCGAATCGGTGATGGATCGCGATATCGTTTGCAGAGCCGAGGCGGCTGGAACGCTGCGCAGCAGAAAGGGCATCAACTGCCCCGGGGTCACGCTGCGGACGGCGATGGTGACGGAACATGACCGGGGCATGCTGGCCTTCGCCAAAGAACACGGCGTCGACTTTGTCGGCATCAGTTTCGTCGAAAGCCCCGAGCACGTGCATGCGATTCGCGCCGAGATCGGTGATGCGAGCCCGCGAATCGTCGCCAAGATCGAAACCCCGGACGCGTTGGAACACTTGGCAGATATCATCGCCGTATCCGACGCGATCATGATCGATCGCGGCGACCTGGCAGTGGAAACTAATCTGTATGGTATCGCGCTGCTGCAGAAGCGGATTTTGACCGCCGCCCGCCAGGCAAACAAGCCGGCTATCGTAGCCACTGAGATGCTGCATTCCATGATCACGAGCCCGGTGCCGACAAAAGCCGAAGTCACCGACATCACCAATGCGGTCCTCGATGGCGCCGCGGCGGTGATGCTTTCAGGCGAAACCGCTGTCGGGCAGTTCCCGGCTGCAGCGGTGGCGACCATGCGTCAGATAGCCGACCGAGCTTCGGCCCATTTCCAATCGATGTTGGACCAGAATGGCAGCCGCGAAGAGTTCAGCGTGCCGCAAGCGGTCGGCGATGCGATCGCTCTCATATGCCGCCGGCTGCCCGTGACCAAGATCGTCGCCATTACGATCGCCGGCTACGCCGCGCGCACGGTGGCCATGCACATGCCGCGTCAACCTATCCTCGCCGTCAGCAATGATCCCATCGCAGCTCGCAGTTTTCACATGCTGCCCGGCACGGAAGGCATCTACGTGGATATTCCGTTCGTGCGCACCAGCACCGACCATATTCCCAAATGCTTGGAGGAATTGTGGCGCAGCGGAAAATTACTGGACGAGGATCTCGTGCTGGTGACGTCGGTCGGCTACCCCAGGTCGGGCAATCGCATGAACCTGATTCAAACGCATAACATTGCCGATCTGCGCGAGAGCCTGGGATGGCTATCGATGCCGCACGGCTCGGTCGGGCCGGACCTCACCATGATGGCGGCGCCTGCGGACCCGGTATGACCGCCGGCTATGGGCTGATAACTTCGGGTCGTCGGCAATTATGATCAATAGCGAAATTTACGACATCGATTTCACACAGTGATGAAAAACATTTGGCTGGAACCATGAGAATATTAACCGCTATCAAGACGGGGACGAGTAAATTAGCGCTGGTGGTCCTTTCCATCGCCATTACCGTCGTGCTGCTGGAGTTTGCTGTCCGCCTGTTTTTCCCACAGCCGCTCAACCATTACAATTTCACGCTCATTCAGGCAGAGGGTGGCGGCGCAATGGTCCTGGGGTCGAACATGTCGGCGGTCGAGCAAAGAACGAGGGGTTTAGGCCCCTACGTTCCCAAACTGTCGACGAATTTTGGCGGCGTCCCGGTGACTATCAATTCACACGGCTGGAGAGACGACGAGTATTCTCTGAAAAAGCCCGAGGGCGTTAGCAGAATTATGGTCGTCGGAGATTCGGTCACCTTTGGTTACGGAGTCAAGCTTGAGGAAATGTTCGCGAAAGTGCTCGAACGAGGATTGAACAGCCGGGGGCCGGGACGTTACGAGGTCATCAGCATGGGCGGCGCTGGCGGCAATACTTATTCTCAAAGTCGGATTATTAAAGAGAATGTCGCGATCTATAATCCGGACCTGGTAATTCTCGTTTTCAATTTAAACGACATATTGCCGAAGATCTTCGGGACAAAAACGGCGCGTTCAGCTGATGGCGACCGGTCGATCTCGCGGTCAATCTCGCGGACTAGCCTCGATCTACGGAAGAAGCTGGACACAGGGTTCCGCAGCCGTTCGCACCTATATTTTCTCTTTAGGGAGAGAATGAAAGTCGTGCTGCGGCAATTCGGAATCGCTTCCCCCACTATGGTTCCGCTAGCGGCGTTTGACATGGAAAGCGATTCTGGCCGCGCCGCTTGGCGGGACACGAGCCTGGCGTTGCTTGAAATCGCCGATCAATTGGATCGCGACAAGGTCAAGTTTTTGCTCGCCGTCTTGCCGGTGGATATGCAGTTGAGTCCCGAGATCGCGGATATCTACCGGCGTGAATACGGATTTGTTTTCGACGATAGCCTGGTCAACGGCCTGCCGCAGAAAATAATCGCCGATTTTGCCCGGGGCCACGGCATCGCTTGCGTCGACTTGCTTCCGTCGTTTCGAAAGGATCCGCACGAGCAGACATTTTTTCGAATTTACGGTGGATCGATCGATTGGAACCACCCAAATCGTTTGGGCCACAAGATCATCGGCGAGCAATTGAACAAGGCCGTTAACACTCTCGGTGCCGATACCGGACTCAATGGTAAAGCCGGTCGAAAATCCTATCCGGCCCGACAAAAAGCAGGAGAGCGTGCCGTAACGGTACCGATCTTGGAGTATGACGACGGGTTTTCGATGGATAGTATTCCTAAGTCGCCAAATCGGGGCCTGTGATGGTTGAACGCTTAACGAGCAGGACACATTTGAATATCGCTGTTGTGGGAACGGGTAATGTGGTCTTGTCACCGGGAGTGTGTTTCGCCGAGTTCGGCATGAATGTCATCTGTGCGGACAAGGCAAAACAGAGGATCGCGCAGTTACCCGAAGGGGAAAGTCCGATTGATGAGCCGCGATTGGCCCGAGCTGCTCCAGCGCAATCTTCAACAAGGACGGGTTCACTTCACGACCGACACGGAACATGCCGTTAAACAATCACTCTAAGCTCGCGGCTTCGAATACTACGGCGTCGGTCGGGGCTGATACCATGGCCAAGAGACAAAATAGGATTCTCCACGTCATCACCGAGTCCGGACCCTACGGCGGTGCCCAGCGCAACACCTTTCTCACGGTGAGGGGGCTGATCGAGGATGGCTATGACACTGAGCTGATCTGCGGACCGGGAGGACCGCTGATTCAAGAGGCGAGGGCGGCCGGTGTTCCGGTTTACGTGATGGCGGACCTGGTTCGTCCGGTGCATCCAGTCAAGGATTGCCGCGCCCTTGTCCAATTGTATCGGCTGTTGCGATCCAGGCGCTATCACATCGTCCACACCCATTCGGTCAAGGCCGGACTGCTTGGCCGACTGGCTGCTTGGTGCGCGCGGGTTCCTGTGATTATTCACACGCTCCATGGCGTGCCCTTCCGGATTAGCGGCGACTTCAAATCGCGGTTTTACATCGTTTACGAACGGCTCCTGGGGCTCATCACGCGCTGTTTTGTTTGTGTCGGCGAAGTTCTTCGCCAAGAAATATCGGCCTGGAAGATAGCGCCGGAGAAAAAGCTGACGACGATATACAGCGGCATTGATTTTACCTCTTATGTGCCGCAGCACACGGCTTTGGAGACGAAGCAAAAGCTCGGCGCGGAAGGGGCCTGGCCGATCGTCGGCTGCATCGGCCGCCTCTCTGAACAGAAAGCGCAACACTACCTGGTCGAAGCCGTGGCGCTTTTGACGGACAAATATCCGCAGATCAAATTGCTGCTGGTGGGCGAAGGCGGGCTGCGGTCTTTCTTGGAAAAACAAATCCAAGACCTCGGCCTCTCGTCCAATGTTGCGCTGCTCGGGGAGCGCGACGATATCGCCGATCTCCTCAACGTCTTCGACGTTTACGCGATGTCCTCCAGTTGGGAAGGCGTCGGGCGGGCTTTGACGGAAGCGATGCATATGGGCCTTCCGGTCGTAGCGACCTCGGTCGACGGGGTTACAGAACTCATCTCTGATGAAAAAACCGGTCTGCTCGTTCCGCCGCAGAATCCTCGGTCATTGGCTGCCGCCATCGATCGGCTGTCTGTGGATCGTGAGCTGGCAAAAAGCTTGGGCTCAAGCGCACGCCAGAGAGTGAAAGATCTCATGGACGGCCAGCAGATGGTCCGTGCCATCGAGGAACTCTACGAGAAACTAAGCGAGCGGCCGGCGTCGCCTCTAAGCAACTTTTCGCAAGTCAAAATCCCCTGACCTCGGGCGTCGGGCAAATTTCAAAACGAGATCGTAAGATCGATAGCCGCTCCGCTCGGCTTTCGCCATTCGACAAAATAAATGTCTTCTCCAACAACGAGCCGATGGGATTGGTGGTGGACGCGGTTGCTGCCCCTGCTGCTATGGATCGGGGTGATTCTGTGGATCGCTTCTCAACCCAAGACGAGCTTTTTCCCATCGGATGTGAAGACTTTTCTGGGCATGCCGCGAGAGTGGCTCCAGTATCCTTATCATTTCGGAGTTTTCTTTATTTTGGCGCTTCTTTTCCGCCGATTCCTCTCGGGGATCGGCCAACCGTCCGGGTGGTTATAAGCTCGCAATCTTCGCATTTCTCGGGTGCTGTCTCGTTTCCCTCGGTTCCGAATTCATCCAGTTCTTTGTGCCGACGCGGACTCCCGCGGTGCGCGATTTAGTCGTTCGATCAGTTCGGCGCCATGATAGGGCTCACTCTGATGCGGCATTTTTCCGATAAGCCCGGCCTCGTCGGGCAATAACAAAAGAAAGTTTATACTTTATGTGCGGTATCGCCGGTAAAATCAATTTTCAAAACGCTCGTCCCGTCATGCACGCCACTATTGCGCGGATGTGCGCGGTGATGCGGCACCGAGGTCCCGACGACGAGGGGATCTACCTGGACAGGTATTTCGGCATGGGCATGAGGCGGCTCAGTATTATCGATCTAGCTACCGGCAAACAGCCGATCAGCAACGAGGACGGGTCGATCTGGACGGTATTGAACGGGGAAATCTACAACTTTTTGGAGCTGCGCGAACTTCTCGAGCAGAAAGGCCACAAGTTTTATACCCATACCGACACCGAGGTGATCGTTCATTCCTACGAGGAATACGGAGAAAAGTTCGCCGAACATCTGACTGGCATGTTTGCCGTCGCGGTCTGGGACAAGCGCCAAGAGAAGTTGATCCTGGCGCGGGACCGGCTAGGGATCAAGCCGCTTTACTACTCGGAAGGCCCGAACGGATTGCTTTTCGGATCGGAAACCAAGGCTATTTTACAGGACGGCATAGAGAGAGACGTCGACTTGCAGGCGCTCCACGATTATCTCTCGTTCAACTATGTGCCGGGGCCGCGTTCGATCTTCAAGCATGTCCGCTCGCTTCCCCCGGGACATGTCTTGACGTGCTCGGGAAAGAGTGTGGCGATTGCGCCTTATTGGCAGATTCAATACCCGCTGGGCTCGGCTAACGGCAACCGCCGCTCCGCAGAAAGCTACTGCGAAGAACTGTACGAACTCCTGTGCAGCACCGTCAAACAGCACCTGATCAGCGACGTTCCGCTCGGGGTTTTTTTGAGCGGGGGGGTGGATTCCAGCGCTTTGGTTGCGCTGATGAGCAAAGTTTCCTCGCAAACGATCCGGACTTTTTCCATTGGTTTTGAAGAGAAGTCTTACAATGAGCTCGACTATGCCAGGATTGTGGCGCGAGAGTTTGGCACGGAGCACCACGAGCTGGTTGTCAGTCCCAACATCGTGGATCTGTTACCCGAGCTGGTGCGTTACTTCGATGAGCCTTTTGCGGACAGCTCGGCGATCCCGGTTTATTGTGTCGCAAAGCTCGCCAGGCAACACGTCAAAGTCGCTCTGAGCGGCGAGGGAGGCGACGAGGTGTTCGCTGGGTATCACACCTACGCCGCATATAAAATTGCCGAACTGTACAAACGCCTGCCGCGCAAGCTTGCAGCCGAAGTTATTCCGGCGATTGTCAGGCGACTGCCGGTTTCTCACAAAAAGGTCAGTTTCGATTATAAGGCGAAACGATTTATCGAGGGAGCGCTATTGCCGCCGGCGCAGGGCCACTATTCGTGGAAGGTGATTTTTACCGAGGAGGCCAAAGCCGCGCTTTACGCAAGTAACCGGGAGAAGTTTGAAGATCCCCTCCGACTCTATCATAGCGTCTATGACGACTGCGCCACCGCCGACGTACTGACCAGGCTTCAGCACATCGACCTCAAGGTCTACCTGCCGGACGATATTCTCGTCAAGGCCGATCGAATGAGCATGGCTAATTCTTTAGAGGCTCGGGTGCCGTTCCTCGATCACCGTGTCGTCGAATTCGCCGCCGCGCTGCCGGCGCGGCTCAAACTTCGAGGCTTAACTAAAAAATATATTCTCAAGCGGACGATGTCGCGTGACCTTCCGGCCAAGGTCCTGAACGGAAAAAAGCGCGGCTTTAACGTTCCCATGCCAAGCTGGCTGCGCCACGAGTTGCGCGACGTGGTGCACGAAGTTCTCGGTCCACGGCGGCTTAAAGAGGCCGGGTTTTTCCGCTCTGAGGCTGTTGCCGCGATGATCCGCGATCATGAGAGCATGCGCATCGATTATAGCCGCAATATTTGGTGCCTCTTGGTCTTCATGCTCTGGCATGACGAGTACGTACGGCATCCACAGGTTGCCGCGTGCCAAGAACAAATGGCTCTATAGGTTGGTAATATTAAAATTTGCGCCCTGAGGAGTGGTCATGAAAAAACGCGTACTGGATTTTCTTTGTTGCCCTGACTGTCGGCGGGAAAAACTCGATCTCAGCGTCTTTGCGGGACCGGGAGAACGGCACGCAGGAAATTGTCGAGGGAGAGGTTCGCTGTCTTGGCTGTGGGAGCCGATTCCCTGTGGTCAATGGCATTCCCCGGATGCTGCCGGCGGCGCTGCGACGGTCGCTTGTCCCGTTTCACCGTGATTTCTTCGAGCGGCATCCCGACCTTATTCCGCAAAATGCCGCCACGGCACCCGATGAGCGGGTGGCGCGGACCCTGGATGGCTACAGCTATCAGCACGTGAAATTGGATGATCACGGCAAAGAATTCCCGCGCTGGAGACAAATTTTTTACGATTCTATTCCTGTGGAATGGAGAAAAAGAGATTTTTTCAAGGGCAAAGTGGGCGCCGACATCGGTTGTGGCGAGGGGCGATTTCTTTACTGTGCGCAAGAGTCTGGGGCAGAAATGGTGGGTCTCGACCTCAGCGAGGGGATCGAGGTAGCGAGAAGCAACACGATCAAATCTAAATCTTGCCACGTCGTCCAGGGCGATATTCATCACCTGCCGTTCAAGCCGGGTGTCTTTGACTTCGCTTTTAGCATTGGTGTACTGCACCACCTGCCCAACCCTCAGAATGGCTTCCGGCGCATCCTGCCGGCGGTCAAACAAGGCGGCAAAGTCTCCATCTGGGTGTATGGGCTGCAGGGGATGCGCTGGTGGTACCGGTTATCTCATATGACGTGGCTGCGGGGTATTGCCCCTCGCCTTCCCAGGTGGGGACAATACCTGGTCAGCTTTTTAGTGGCGAGCGCTTTGGAACTTGGGATCTGGCTGCCTTGTCGTATACTGTCGCTTTTCCCTGGCGGGCATTCTTTGGTCAGCCGGGTTCCCTTCGGTGATGCTTGCCGAAGATCCTTCAGAGCAAAGATCAGAAGCGTCTTCGATCGGGTCCAACCGCCGGTGACCCATTATCCCACAGCAGAAGAGCTAGGTGGCTGGTTCAAGGAGGCGGGGCTGAGAAATGTCATGGTTCTCAGCAAAAACGGCGCAGGATGGATAGCCGCTGGGGAGAAGGCGTAGGGCGCGGACTGCACTATGAAAATCACCCACGTGATCAGCGGACTCACCGCGGGCGGCGCGCAGACGATGCTCTATAAGCTGCTCTCGCAGATGGACCAGGCGGCCTTTGCGTCTGAGGTCATTTCGCTAGCGGATGTCGGTCCCCTTGATAAAAAGATTCGCGCCTTGGGGGTGCCGGTTCGGGTACTGGGAATGCGCGCGGGAGTACCGAATCCACTGCGGAGTGCACAGACTCGCCCGCTGGCTGCGACGCGATCCACCCGATATGGTTCAAACCTGGATGTACCACGCCGACCTCATTGGCGGCCTCGCGGCCAAGTTAGCCGGCGGCATCCCGGTGGCGTGGAACATTCGTAACAGTAATCTCGACGCCAAAGGCAAAAAGCGAAGTACCTTTTTGGACCGTTAGGACCTGTGCCAGGTTGTCCGGCTGGCTACCAACCCGGATTGTCTGTTGCGCGGAACTCGCTCGCCGAGTGCATACCGAATTCGGCTACATAGGGGAGAAAATTGTCGTCATTCCCAACGGTTTTGACCTGACGGACTTCAGACCGGACCCTGCGGCGCGGCTGTCCGTGCGCCAGGAGCTGGGCATCCCGCAGGAGGCATTAATCATTGGACTCGTGGGTCGCTTTCACCCACAAAAGGATCACCGAAACTTCATTGATGCCGCTGCCCGGCTCCACAGCGAATATCCGAAGATCCACTTCTTACTCTGCGGCGACGATGTGACGCCTGAAAACACGGAGCTCGGCCAATGGATTGCAGCGCGCGGCATCGGCGAGCGCTGTCATCTTTTAGGGCCACGAGATGATATTCCGAGAATCACCGCCGCGCTCGACATCGCGTGCTCTTCTTCTTACACGGAAGGGTTTTCCAATGTCATCGGCGAAGCAATGGCCTGTGGTGTGCCTTGTGCCGTGACGGATGTCGGGGATTCGGCGTTGATCGTGGGCGACACGGGCAGGGTTGTACCACCCAGAAATCCGCGAGCTTTGGCCGATGCGTGGTGCGAATTAATCAAGATGTGTCCGGAAAAAAGATCTCTACTAGGCGCAGCAGCACGCCGCCGCATTGGAGAGCGGTTCAGCTTACAGGCAATTGCTCAGCGCTATGAGGAATTATACGAAGCGATTGCGGCCGATGCGCCCAAGGTCATTAGCCACAACCTGTCACCGAATAAAGCCGGGCGGAACGGGTGCATCGATGAAAGCAATAATGGCCGCTAAATACCTAATTCGTTTTGATGACATCTGTCCCACGATGAACTGGGATATATGGAAAGAAATTGAGCAAATCCTGATTCATCAGAAGGTAGATCCAATCTTGGCCGTTGTGCCGGATAACAAGGACAAAAATCTGATGGTCGGGGAAGCTGAGTTGAGATTTTGGGATGTGGTCCGCTCATGGCAGGCTCGCGGGTGGGCAATCGGCATTCATGGCTATCAACATACCTACGTGACCGATCGAGCGGGACTTGTCGGCCTCAACAACCGAAGCGAGTTTGCCGGTCTTGGCGAGCATGAGCAGGAATCCAAGCTGATCAAAGCACTGAACCTATTCCAACGGGAAGAGATCATTCCCGCGGTTTGGATCGCGCCTGGACATTCTTTCGATGCCATAACGCTTCGCGTTCTGAAAAAACTGAAAATAGAGGTGGTCAGCGATGGGTTTTATCTTTCGCCGAACACCGATTCTCTTGGGATCATCCATATACCGCAACAGCTTTGGAGACTTAGGCCCATGTCCTTTGGACTCTGGACTGTTTGTTACCATCACAACAACTGGACCAGCAGCGATGTCGAACGATTCCGATCGGATATTGAACACTATAAGCACCAAATCACGGGATTGCGTCGTGTTCTCACATTATATCGCACCCGCAAGCGCAACCTTTCTGATGCGCTGTTCTCGCGCGGCTGCCTGTTGGCTCTCCAGGCCCGAAGTTCTGTACGAAAACTGCTCGCTTCCAATCAACAGTCGGTTACCCTCGCGAGCTAGTTCTCAGAGGTAAGCGGGATTCAGGCCTTTGAATCTCTGCAAAAATAAATTGATCGAGATTTGACTTTATGAGCTTGCCAAATTTTTTGGGTATTGGGGCTATGCGATCAGGCACTTCCTGGCTTTATGTGCAGTTACGAAGCCATAAGGATGTCTACATGTCGGAGCAAAAGGAACTCAACTTCTTCAATGATTTCTATAGCAACGGCATAGAGTGGTACCGTGGACATTTTCCGTCAGAAAAAGAAGCCACGAACTACAAAGCAGTCGGAGAAATCACCCCGACGTATATAACGGATCCGGATGCTCCATCGAGAATCCATTCTCACATACCCGATTGTCGGTTTATCGCGATTCTTAGAAATCCGGTCCATCGGGCGTACTCCGAATACACCAAGAGGCTCCGGGATTTCAATTTTAACGGAACGTTCGATGAGTTCGTCGAGCGGTTCCACGAAGTGCTTGCTCGAGGCTACTACACGAAGCAACTTGAAAACTATTTTCAACTCTTTTCGCGGGATAGATTTCTCATCCTCATTTTTGAGGAAACAGTCGGCAATCATCAAGCGACGACGCAAAAATTATCAACGTTTTTGCAGATCGATCCGAATGGGTTTGATCTGCGCCGAATGCAGCAAAAAGTTAATCCCTCTTATCTTCCTAGAATGCCGAGCCTCTACTCATCAGCGGTAAAGATGCGGCAATCTCTGGTGAAGAAAAACCTGGGACGAGTTCTTACGGCTGCCGAAAAGCTCGGAGTGATTCATGCTGCGCGACAGATCGTTCGATTTCGCGGACCCAGATCTGAGCTCCCCAAGATGGATGAAAAAACTCGAAAGCGACTGAACGGCGTCTATTTGCAAGAAATTCACACTCTCGAAGAACTCCTAGAACACGACTTATCAACGTGGAAAAACTAGCGCCGAGCTTGCTCTCATGAGGTAACCGTTCCTGCCCACTCGGATTGTCCGCTTCTCTGAATACTTCCGATAAGTTCGGTCTAAAGGAAGGTTATGGCAAGGGTCAGACAGTAGGCGCATGCAACGTTTACCGATTGGTCCGCGGCCCTTGGTGAAAACTTCGCGGCTAGTGGTCAGCGGATTTTGTCAACATGCATTACAATCTGTCAAAGGAGAATGGTTATGAAAACAACGATACACGCAGTGATGTTCGCCGCGAGCCTGGTCTTCGGGATAGCATCCGCTGACGCGGGCTCGCGAACGATTGAAGGCACACTTGTGCAGGAGCCCAAGGCAAGCGACAAGTTTGCTTTGAGAAGCAGCCAGACTGGAGATATCTGCGTCCAAATCTGCAATGCCGGTCCGATTTTCGACACCTCCTTCGGCGTCACGATCAAAAGCAAAACCGGCGCTAAGGCCTCGGTATTCGCCCCTGTAGGAGGCTGCGCGACCGCTTGTGTGTCGAACTCCCAGAGAGCCACTGTCTTCATTTTCTGTGACGAGAGCGTGTCCGACTGTGATGACGTCTACTCCGCCGAGTTCACCTGCCCAGGCGAGCTCGTCAAACTGACTCAGGAAGGGAACGAATAGACCGCAGGCATTAACCCAGCGCGTTCAGGTGGCGAGACGGGATTAGGATTTCTGCGCCGCAGCCGTTCCGATCGCTCATATCCCTCTAACGATGTGGCAACGCTCTCTGCGCGGCTCCCGCGCCACTGAGTGGTTAAAAAGTTTTCGTCAGCCGGCTAAATACTATTTGGCCGGCATTCTTAAATGTTGCTCCGAGCAGCGAGGAGAACGCACAGCCACTGCCAAGCGCGCGATTCGTTGGGATAGTTTTGCTCTCCTTTGCCCGTTCTACGAGGCTTGCTCCTCGTCGACGCGCTCTCGTGTGTTTTCCTCGGCACTGAATCAGCAGGCTTCGGCCCGCTGTGCAGTTCTGTCTTTCGAGTATTTCCACTGACTTCACCATTTCTATTTCTTATAGGGGCGATCGTATGAAACAGCGCAGTTTTTCAACGGCTGACACGGTGGTTAGCGAGGGAGTTTATCCAAGCGGCGTCGGATCTCGTCATGGTAAAATCTATGAGTCTGAATGGCTCATTTGGGCAGTCCAAGCGTGTATCGGCGTTCTGGGGCTAATTGTTTTCAGCCCGCTTCTGCTTCTGATTGCTTTTACAATCAAGCTTACTGATGGCGGGGCTATATTTTACCGCGGCGAACGGGTCGGCCAGGGAAAGCGTATCTTCAAGATCTACAAATTCCGGACGCTCGTCGAGGGTGCGGAAAAAAAGATCGGCGCCCGGCTATTGCGCACCGAAGACCAGGGCATCTATTACACCAGAATCGGGAGATTTCTAAAGCGAAGCAAGCTTGATGAATTACCCCAGCTCCTGAACGTTATTCGAGGTGAGATGCGGCTTACCGGTCCTCGACCGGTGCGTCCAATTTTCCTCGATCAGTTCGAGCGCAGCATCGCAAATTACCCTGATCGTTTCTTGGTGCCCCCGGGTATCACAGGGATTGCCCAACTTCGCGGCGGGTACTACACTTCACCACGGAACAAACTTCGTTACGATCTCATCTACATCAAGCGGCGGTCCCTGCTTCTCGATTTTGCAGTCGTCTTTTTCACATTCGCTAAAATACTCAATCGATGGTTCAACAGAGGGTTTTTCGTTCTTTTCCTATTTCTCTTTGTGTCCTTTCTTCCGGCGGGCCTGCAACCTTCTTTATACGTAACGTTCTTCGGCACCAGGGTCAGTCTCCTTTACCTATTCATTATCGTTGTGGCGGCCGGGCTTTTCTTTAAGAAGGGGCCGACTCAGGTTTGCCTGCATCGTGGCCCGCTGAACTTTCCGCTGGTTTTGTTTTTCGCCCTCAGCGCCGTCTCGGCGCTTTTCGCCGAGGATTTGCATCAGGCCCTTTTGCGGGCCGGTTACTATATCGTCACAGGGTTCATGGTTGCCTTTCTGATTGTGAACAGCCTCGCCACCAAGGGGTTTATTATTTTGACGGCCCGGGTCATCGCGCTGACCTCGGTGGTGATGTCGGTGTTTGGGCTTTTCCAGATCTTTCTCTTCAATTATACCGTCGCCATGGCCGCGCCTTTTTCCGGCGAACAACTGGCCGGTTATATCCGGGCCTCGTCCTTTCTTGGCAATCCGGTGGTTCTGGCGGTATACCTCGTTTTGGGACTGCCTCTCTTGCTGTCGGAGGTGACCCGCGCTTCGCGGCAGAGGGAGCGGGACTTCTGGCTCGTCTGCGCCACCCTTTCTTTTGTCGGCATCTTTTTCACTCAGACACGGATCGGACTCTTAGCTCTCCTCGTGACCGGAACCGCCTTTCTATCGCGACGCCGGAGCCACGCGATTTTCTTTGTCACGATCTGTTTAGTCTGGTTGCTGTCTCTGATCGCGCTTGGCGGCGCTCGCTTCTCAGCCGCTGGGATACGGGGCGAGGTGACCGCTTGGGTGGCAAAACAATTGTACATTCTCCGGGAGATCCCGGTTAAGACCTGGGTCATCGGCGGCGGAGTGGTCACACCCTACCCGCTCGTCACGGAACCCATAGCGGAGACCGCTCAGTCCCCTGAAGAAGAGGAGGCCCGCGAGATTCCGAACATGCATGTCACATTAGCTCTCGAGCATGGAATAGTCGGGTGGTGTGTTATCGTCTGGCTCATCCTGACTGCTGTGCGGACTATGACTCAGGCTCATCGAAGTACAAGAGACCACGAGCTCAAGTCTATTTTATGGGCGATCGTATCGTCTCTGGTCGGTTTTCTGGTTTCCATGAATGCCATGAACGTTTTTCACAATCTCCCGCTGCAGATCTTTTTCTGGAGTTTGATCGGTATTGGGCTCGGCACCGTGGTGCATCTTAATGGATACCGGCGCTCCAATCTGATCTGGCGGTTCGGCGATGCCGGTGATTGATGCAATGGAGTAGATTCCACCTTCCTGGAATGTTTCTCGTCGCGACCTGCGTTCCGTCGCTTCACTCGATAGAGGCGGGCAAGCGGATACCGCGGGCGGATGGGCCGGTATACGACGAGAAAACAGTGGTATAAGAGCTCCAGCGCAGAAGAACCGTATAGGAAAATTAGCAAGGTCTAGGAAAAGAATTCACAAGGAGAAGAGTTTTCATGAATATCCTTAAACGCATACTACCACAGCGCCGGTCCGAGACCGCGGTCCAGGCCGTTCAATCTGCTCCTCAATCCACAAGCGCCGTCCAGAAGGATCAGGTCGAGGCAGCACGACCCTCACCGCAGGCGTCAAACAATTACATCATGGTGGTTCTGGATAGCTGTCGCTACGATAGCTTCATGGCCGCGGCGCCTTCCACCTTGAGCCGGCTCGGTGCAATCGAGCGACGTTGGAGCTATGCGTCGTGGACCGCTCCATCGCATTTTAATCTGCTGATGGGGTTGCTCCCACACTCGAGCCCGCCTCATGTCTATGCCTCGGAGTATTACAAACACGACTTCCTCAAGTATCGAGAACGGTTGGGCGCCGAGCAGGTCGAGTTTAAGAGCCTGGTGCCGCACCTCTTTTTGCCCACGTTTCTTAAACAAAAGTTGGGCTATCAAACGCACGCGCTGGTGTCGTTGCCGGTGCTCAATCCCGCGACCCTTATTAACAAGGACTTTGATAGTTTTACGCTAATGCCCAAGCACAACGACATGGCGGCGATGATCGATCGCATGACGTTCTCCCCCGACCGGCCGTCTTTTTATATTTTGAACGTGGGCGAGACTCACTACCCTTATGCGTTGCCGGATGAGCCCGAGGACTGCTGGCCGAAAATTCATGGAGTGCACGGCGTTTTTAAACACTTGGACGACCTGGTAGTGGGCGGAAAGCTGATCGAGGACGAAGGAGCACAGGACAAGTTCTTCGACCAGGAGAAACTGGATGACCTGCGTGCCCGGCAGATTGGCACAGTGCGCTATCTGGACGGGATCTTTGCCCGCCTTTTTGACATCGGTGCCGCCCAACACCTATATCACGGTGACCGCCGATCATGGCGAGTTGTTCGGCGAGCAAGGGTATTTTGGCCACGGTCCCATTTATCATGAAAAGGCCTACGAGGTGCCGTTCGTCGAGGGCAAGATCCGCTAGACTTTGTTCTGGTGCGAACCAGGATTCGCAGTTCATCAAACCTGACGCTATCCACAATAACTATCGTGCAAATCAATGAAACATCCGAAGGAGGATTCTATGAAAAATATCCATTTACCCATTAACGCCTTTGTCGGTTTCGCTATCTTCTGGGCGCTCACTGGTGCCGCCTGGTCAGCCGATTGCGGAGGTGCTGGAACCGCGAAGGTTCCCTGTTTGTGCGGAGATACGTTGGTGGCGAGCACTACGTTAGACCCCGTCGTGGACGCTGTAGTTTCGACAAATGACAATGATATCTGCCCTGGCGACGGGCTCATTATTAATACCGCCAACGTCAACCTGAACCTTGGCGGTCAAATAATCCGGGGTTCGGGCCTTGTTGGTGTCGGTGTGGGTATTAAAATTGACGGCATTGACGTTGACAAGGTCCAAGTCAGGAACGGTGGAATTAAAGCCTTCGAGACAGGAATCGCTACCACCCCCGGCAGCAGTACCAATAGGTCCACGATTCGCAAGGTCGCGGTCAGCGACAACTTACTTTTGGGGATAAGCCTGGTGGGCGATACCAACACGCTGGATACCGTCGACTCACTGACAAACGGCGACACCGGGGTAATGGTGCAGGGCAATGGCACCACGTTGCTTATCGTCCGATCGAGCCAGAACGGCAACCACGGAATAGAGGTGATTGGCGATGGCACGGTGCTCCGCTCAGGTCAAGTCAATAGAAATGTCGGAAACGGGATGCAACTGACCGGCAATGGCAGCCTCTTGGATCACAATCTGGCAACGCGAAATTTCGATGGGATAGTGGTAGTCGGAGACGGTGACGGAAACTCGGCCACCCTTGAGTTATGGAAGAACAAAGCTGCGGAAAATGACGGCCACGGGATAATCGTGACCGGTCGATAATCACGTCATCCAGGAAAACCAGGCGACTCTGAATGGCGAGGATGGCATTGCGGTTACCGGCACGGGAAACCGTCTAATCACAAACAAGGCTATCGACAACGGCGATGATGGGCTCATCGTCACGGGTGGGGGTAATATCAACGGTGGTGGAAATTCCGGAAAGAAAAACGACGGTGCGGTCCAATGTCAGATCGACGGGTTAAATTGTTAGCTGATCGAGAAAAATTAGCTTGGTTCTCCGCCCCGATAAAGAACCCGACCCGAAAACTGATCTTTGTCAATTCAATGCGTAGCTCGTTAGATAATCTTCTCGGGTTGTTTATTCCACTCATAGAGGTCCGTTAATGTCCAGCAATGAGATGGGTTCACTGGTGCTGGCGCTCGGTATACTGATCGCTTTCACCCACGTGCTGGGATACCTATTCGAGCGCCTGCGCCAGCCTCGTCTGGTAGGCGAGATTCTCGCGGGCATCCTGCTGGGTCCATTCGTGCTTGGGCATGTTGCGCCATCTCTTTCGACGAAGATTTTCGGCGACCTTGCACTCGGCACCGGTAAAACCGAAGTTGTTTTGAATTTCATTTACTGGATCGGTTTGTTCTTGTTGATGTTCATCTCCGGCAGCGAGACCCGCCGCTTGATGGCAAGGGAGAATCAGCGTGAAACGGCATGGCTCCTAGGGATTGGCAAGGCAGTGCCTCTCCTATTAGTTTTAGGTTTAGGGTTTGCTTCGTTTCTTCCGCTGGATCGGATCACCGGAGATTCGGGTCACGCCACACCCGCGCTGCTGGTGCTGGCTATCGCGGTGGTGGTGACCTCGATCCCGGTTATCTCTCGGATCTTCTACGACTTGAAGATTCTCCATACGCGTTTTGCCAGTCTTATCCTTGGTTTTGCGGTTGTCGAAGATATTGTTCTTTGGGGCATGCTGGCGATCGCGACCAACGGTCCCAAGGGCGCGTCGCTAGCGAACGGGTATGTGATTAACGATATCGCTGCAGAAATTGTTGCGACTCTAATATACCTGACCGTCGGTCTCGTAGTAGCTCCACGGGCGCTCAAGTTTGTGAATAGTGCGCGTTGGAATATATTGGTGCGAGCATCTTCTGTAGGCTATTTGTTTGTCATCCTGTTTTTCTACGCTGCCTTGGCTTCCCTGTTTGGAGTCAACCTAGTATTTGCTTCTTTTTTAGCTGGGTTTGCTATCGTCAACGGCGCTAGTGGCGCTGAAAGGGCGCGCTTCTCTGAATCGCTTGATTCTATCGGAAAAGTCGCGTTCGCCGTATTTATTCCAATCTACTTTGCGATCGTCGGGTACAAATTGGTGTTAGGCAGAGGCTTTTCGCTTGCGATGGTTGTGGTCTTTTTGATCGGTTCGTCTTTGATATCCATGCTCTCAACTAGCTTTGCCGCCAAACTGGCCGGATTTCGTAAGCTAGACATCATGAATCTAGCTATCACCACCAATGCTCGCGGCGGCCCTGGCATTATCCTAGCGAGCGTGGCCTTCGATGCGGGCATCATCAACGCGCAATTTTATACAACGCTGGTTTTGACGGCTGTGGTGACGTCGCAGGCAGCGGGAGCATGGCTGCGCTTCGTGTTAGGCAGAGGATGGCCGCTGCTGTCGACCAACCCAACGGAAATCTGGTCCGGCGCGGACATCGACCGACAGGTGGAATTGGAACCGGCACGTAAGACTACAGCGTAACCGTCCTGGACCCAGATTCGCAGTCAAGACCAATACCGGGTGCTCCGGGCTGTGGGCGGCTTGCTTGAATATTGCCCGTCCCTTATTTCCCACTTCAGATCTTCCCGCTCAGCCCTACGCCAACTCATTGGTTCGCGCTGATGAAGCGCCGCTAGCGTGGCTTTCGATGCAGACAGCATCAACGACGCGCAATTTTTATAACGCTTGTTTTGTCTGCCGAGCCAACGTCGCCGGCAGCCGGTGCATGGCAGCGCTTCGAACCAGGTAGCGGATGTCCGGCAATGTCGACCTACCCAACAGAAATCTGGTCCGGTGCAGTTGTCGAACAACCAGTGGAGTTGGAACAAGCACAAAAGACTTTGCCGTGATCGCGCCGGTTTCAAGCCCGCAGTCCCGTATTAATACTAAGGAAGGAGTGAAAGGGTGGTCGCAGACCATGAGTTTTCCGCTTTCTAGGGCATTCACACATCGAGCTGAACTTCAGGTTGTCTTTCAAAGGAGGAAAAAACAATGCAACAAACGTCACTCTCCGCATGCTTCGCTGTCGCAGCGGCGTTTATCGGGCTGCTGATCGGTATACCATTACACGCGCGCGCCGGCTCTTTTAACTTCGAGAAAATCGCCGATTTTAACACTGTCATTCCTGGTGGAAAGAAGACTTTTACCGGCCTTCACGATCCTTCTATCAATGATCAGGGGCAAATGCTGTTCAGGGCAAGAGGAAAGTCCGGTCAGCGTGGCATTTATGTCTATCAGGGCGGTATTCTGGCGGTGGTCGCAGACGCCAATACTGTTCTCCCTGGTGAGGCAGGGGTTTTAACAGGCGTTCGCGATCTATCAATGAATAACAGCGGCCAAGTAGTGTTTGAGGCAACAGGCAGTTCCGGCCAGCAGGGCATTTATCTCAAAGCGGGCGGAAGTCTCGCGGTTGTGGCAGACCGCAAAACGCCCATTCCCGGCGGAAGCGGAAATTTCACCAGTCTCAGCGCTCCTTTTATCAGTGACCAGGGGGAGGTTCTTTTTAAGGGAGACGGCGAGAACGATCAGCATGGTATCTACAGTTATAGAGGAGGCATACTGGCAATTGTCGCCGACACTAAAACTGCTATTCCGGCCGGAAAAAAATTCTTCGTTAATTTCCGTCATCTTTCGATAAATAGGGCGGGGCAGGTGGTGTTTAACGGCAAGGGCCACTCTGAGCAGCGCGGCATTTATATCCACATGGGCGACCGTCTGGTGGTTGTAGCAGACCGCAACACGCCCCTTCCTGATGGAAGTAAAACTTTTAAAGCGTTCCGCAAAGCTTCCATTGACGCTGAGGCGGAGATCGCGTTTAAGGCAAAAGGAAAATCCGATCAGCGCGGTATTTATATCGACATCGGGGGTAATCTCGCTGTCGTGGCGGATCACAATACGGCTATTCCGGACGGAGCGGGAAATTTTGATTTATTCGGGATCCCTTCTATCGATAGCGGGCACGTGGCCTTTACAGCCAACAGCGATAACCAAGGAGGTCTATACACGACCCTCGGTGGCTCGCTTACGAAGGTCCTCTCATTGGGCGATCCGCTTGCTGGAAAGACAGTGACGGAAATAATTTTTCGACCGGACGGCCTTAGCGGTAACAACATTATCTTCAAAGTTATTTTCGACGATTCTTCGAGAGCCATCTACCGGGCCGTTCTGGCTGCCTAAGCTTCGAGTTCCTGAACCGTAATTTGTTGAGCTCTTTTTCCTGGATGATCATGGGTCTTCATTCGCCTCGCGTGACTCTCGCTGCCTACACCCATTTCGGTGCTAGGGGGCTCAAGGGCGTTGGTATGTACCACATTGTGAAAGAAGCGTGGAGGAGAGGGTGGGTAGAGAAAGTAATTGCAGTGTCAAAGAGCCGTTGCCAATATGACTTCGATCTTCGTCTGGTGGATACACTTCCCGGTGGATCACGCCTGATCCACGGTCTCGGCCAGGTTAAAGAAAAGCTATGGCGGGGGTTTCCATCCCGCTGGCTGAATGAGACGATCTTTGATCAGTACGCTGCGTCCCGGCTGAGCGGCTCAGGCGGGATATTTATCGCGACTCCGGGGCTGGTTCGGACTGCGCGCAAAGCCAAGAATCTTGGCTATACGACTCTCCTTTACGGCGGCCATTCTGACCCTGCGTTTCTGTTGCAACAAATACAGATCGAGCGGAGCGCCTTCGGCCTAAAAACCACTAATCAGAACAAAGGTCGCTCTTGGGAAATGGCACGCTTCGCGGCGCACATCGATACCTCAGATTACATCCTTGCTATTTCGGAGTTTGCCGCCAACACTTACGTGCAGCAGGGATTTCCACCGGAAAGAATCTTTATCGTCCCGCTCGGGGTGGATCTCGCCAAGTTTTCCGCCACGCCGCCGCCTTCCGGCAACGACTTCACGTATCTGTTCATGGCTCATGCGAGCGGCAGTACGGGTATATTGAAGGGCCTTCCGTACCTTTTACAGGCATGGGATGAGATGAGCCTGCAGCACGCTCGGCTTCTAATATGTGGGCATATCGGCCAGGAGGTTCAAGACTTGGTTGCCAGATATAGAAATAAATTCACCAATGTGGAGTTTACCGGTAGCGTCAGTGATCCTGTGCAGTATTATCAAAGAGCATCCGTCTTTGTATTCCCCTCACTTGCGGAGGGATTCGGGAAGGTCGTTCTTGAAGCCATGGCCAGCGGCCGCCCTGTTATCACTACCTCGATCCCAAAACCGGTGGTCCGGGATGGCATCGACGGATTTTATATCTCTCCCCGCGACGTAGCGGATTTGAAAGAAAAGATGCGGTACTTTTACAATCGTCCGGAGGAAGTTGGTCGAATGGGGATGCACGCCAGCGAACAAGCCCGCAGGTTCAGTTGGGACAGATTCAGCGTACAGGTGGCCGACATAGTGGCAAGGGCTGCTGCGGGAAGTCCACCTGCGAGGTCCAAATTTTCGGTCCAGCCGGCTGACGGGCAGTAATCGCTGGGGGTTGCTGGCTAGCGATCTCTGGAATGCTATTGGTTTCCCGCTAGGTACGATGAGGGATAAGCGGTAAATCAGCGCACGTTCGCAAAAATCTTGCCTGGCCTACGCCCCATTTGATTTTGGAGCTACGTTCGCGCGCGAATTTCACTTTTAGGAATTGAGATATTTCTGGGAAGGCAAAAGCACATGAAGAATGTGACGATCTATTTTGTCGCGCTATTCGTGATACTGCTGGCGGCGCCAGCATCACCCAATACCGATGCTGTAAACCCTTTGGTCAAATTTTTCGAGGGACGGTTAAGCATCCGTGCTGTGAATATCCCTCTCAAGGAATTGGTCCAGGAAATTCGCAAGAAAAGCGGCATTGTTGTCGAGATCAGAGATCTCAAAGCTGCGGAGAAGCGGATTACCGTCGATCTTGTCAATCTCTCACCCGCACTCGCACTCGAAGAGATTCTCAGAGGCTTCAGTTTTGCCTTGCTCTATAACAATAGGGCCCATCTTTCCGAAGCCGTGGTCTTGGCGCCCGTAGTTCCTCCTCCGCAGGTCGCTCAATCCAAGCCCCCACCACCCCGGCCGCTGCAGCCTGTGAGAATACCTTCAGTCCCCGGCCCGGATTTCGAAGCGCTGCTAAAGCGCAACCGGGACGAAGGCATGCAAGCTATTTCGCTAGCTCTGAAGGGAAGTAACCGGAGAGATAAGCTTGAGGCTGTGGATGCGCTTGAGAGCTTCGGATCCGCTGACGACCCGGAAATCATCCGGCTTCTCGGAGAAGCGCTGGCCGATTCCGACAAGGCGGTAAAGAAATCCGCGCTTGAGGCTTTGGTGGATAAAGGAAGGGGTAGCGGTGATTCCCCTTCTCGCCGCCGGACTCAAAGATCCAGACCCTTCAATCCGTGTAGAAGTTCTCGACGCCCTAAGTGATAAAGGGGAACTCCAGTTGGTGAGAAACGCGCTCTCGGATCCAGACAAAGAGGTCAGAGAAAAAGCGCAGGAGCTTTTAGAGACCGAACGCAAAGCGACTGATTTCAAAGCTAACAGCCAACGGAATACTGGTCGGCCCGCCTTGCAACGAAGGTGAGAAGTCTTGACGCGTTAAAGAAGATCTTTCCTGAGGAAAGATCGAGAGGCTACTCGTGAACTGTCCGCCGCTAGAGTCTATGCCTTTTCTTTGAGTATACTCTTCAGCTTACTAGAGAAGTCCGAACCTGCCGCGAGAATTCGCCGGACCCATTGGGATTATACGACCGGACGATGAGATCGCCTGATTTTTTTATCGTCGGAGCGCCGAAATGCGGCACCACCGCGATGAATTTCTATCTCAAGCAACATCCGGACATCTTCATGTCTGAGAAAGAAATTCATTTTTTCGGCGAGGATCTGCGCTTCGCCGTCCCCAGAGTGACGAGGCAGCAATATCTCTCCGCTTTCTCCGCCGCGACTGAGGTCAAAAGAGCTGGTGAGGCCGCGGTGTGGTACCTGTACTCGCGGCAGGCTGCGCACGAAATAAAGGAATTCTCTCCTTCGGCGCGGATCATTATTATGCTTCGCAACCCCGTCGACGTCATGTATTCGCTCTACCGGCAACGTCTGTATAACGGCAACGAAGATATCGAAGACTTCGAAGCGGCGTTGGATGCCGAGGAGAGTCGAGAGTTGGGGAAACGGATGCCGAGACGGCCGTCGAATCTCATGGGGTGCTTTTACCGGGCGAGCGTGAAATTCACGAGTCAAGTCCGGCGCTATTTCGATCGGTTCGATCGGCAGAATGTGCATGTCATTATTTTTGACGATTTCCAGAAAGATGCAGCTCTGGTCTACAGCCAATGCTGTGATTTCCTCGATGTAGATAATCGTTTTCGGCCAAGCTTCCCCGTCATAAATGCTAGGCAACGTGCCCGGAGCGAGTTTATACGGGATCTATTGCACGATCCTCCCCGATCCTTTCACTGGTTTGCCAAGGCGTTGATGCTTCGGCGGAACCGCCAGGGAGGATACAAAGGCTGGCTTAAGCGTTTAAACACCACTCACGCGAACATACCGCCGATGCAACCAGAATTGAGGCGGGCACTGAAGGAAGAGTTCCGGCCAGAAGTGGAGCAGTTAAGCGAGTTGCTCGGCCGCGATCTAACTACCTGGTGCAACTGATGAGAACTAATACTGATTCGGCGCCGCTCCCTCTCGTTGGAGGAATCTCGCAGACCGTTGCCCGCACATGGTTTGCCTGGGCCGGCCGATTTTTGTTGTGGTCGTTCGCTTTTGGTATCTCCTATACTCAATCGCCCCTTTATACCTCGAATCAAAATACCAAATTCATTCATGGCCTGGCAGACGCCGGGTTGGGTTTCCTGACCGAAGATTGGTTGGCCAAGACGACAGACGTACTTCCAGTTTTTAGCTATTTGGTTTATCTGACGTACAAGTACCTGCATGAATCCATGTTCTACTTCTACAATATTCTAATCTTTGGTGTTTATCTCTACAGTGTGTCGGGCATCGTTTCGACCGTCTACAATATCAATAGCGACCGACTCAGACACCTTACATTCCTGACCGTCATTACCGCGATACATTCCTATGCCTTCGACTCGCTCTCATTGAGGCTCTTGGGGTTCGAACTGGGACAATTCCTCCACTACGGAGTTGCCGAACAACACGCGATCGGACGGATCTTTCAGCCCAGTGTCTTTGGCGTCCTTATTGTTTTATCGATTTATGCTTTTCTCCGCCGAAAGACGGTTGCCGCCGTTTTTCTTCTAGCCTTCTCGGCGACCATTCATCCGGCTTATTTCCTGACTGCGGCGGTTTACACCTGCGCCTATATGTGGATCGTATATAGGGAGAAGAACAGCATAAAAAAATCTTTGGCTGTCGGATTCTTCGTTCTCATTTTGACTTTGCCCTACTTGGCGTATTTCTATGTTCAGTTTAGTCCGACGTCGCCAGAAATCTGGAGTAGGGCGCAAGATATTCTGGTCAATTTCCGGAGCCCGCATCACATGAATGCGGACGTCTGGTTGAACGCGTCTGCCTATGGGAAAGTCCTCCTCGTGACCACGGCTTTGTACCTGGTCAGAAAAACGCAGCTTCTGCCGTTCATGCTCTTGCCGTTTTTGGTCTTTTTACTTTCCATCGTCGCACAGTTGCTGACCGGCAATAACACGTTAGCGGCCGCTACTCCGTGGCGTATTTCCGTCTTCTTAGTTCCGCTCTCGGTCGGGATCATCGTTGCTCATTTGGTGTCTTATGTATTTGAAAAATTTCGTGAGCCAATTTCTAAGAATCACAAAACCATCACCGTCTTAAGCTTCGCAGCGGTTTTGATGCTCGTACTCTATGGGGTGATGACCCAGGTGAAACGCCACGTCAAGTACTACCGTGGCGACAGCATTCCGATGATGAACTTCGTGAGGGAAACGAAATCTTCGGGCGAAACTTATCTTGTACCTGTCGAGTTGGAAGATTTTCGGTTGTACACGGGAGCTCCCACATTTATAACGTTCAAGTCGGGGGCGTTTAAAGATGCGGAATATTTAGAGTGGTATAAACGGCTTGTCGCCGCAAGCGAGTTCTATCTAGCTAAGGACGCCGGGGCCTGCAAGATGCTGAAAACGTTCGAGGACGATTACAAAATCACGCATGTCGTCGTACCGGGCCATGCGCCGGACAGGCCTTGCGAAAATGCCTACGAGCTATATAAGGATGACCATTATCGCGTCTACAGAATCGACACAAATCGCTCCGTTGCTCGATTATTAAAGAGGCCCCGACCTGACATTTTTGAGCTTCATGGGTGTAATGAATTTCATTCACCGTAACTGTTTATTGTGTATGAAATGTCAGTCAACCCATCGGCAGCGCTGGTTATGTCAGGGCGAGTCTCGTCATTTCTTTTCATCACCCAATGACTCTGGGAGCACAACCTAGAATCGTCCCAATTTGTGCAAAGGCCGCGGCAGAGGACGGCTTTGATAAAATGATCTGGCGCGCAGATCGATTCAGTCCCGGTTTCTCAATGGTTTACATGCCAGGCTTGACTGGCATTGCCCTTGCACTGGGCGTTGGGAACTATGAAATTCCCAATATTCATTGTCATGTTTGCTGTGGCCAATCTATTTTTGAGTTTACCTGCTTTGCGAAAGTACAAACCCCCGACCAAACCCGTAGTGATCGACGACGGGGCCTACACTAGCTCTTTTGTAAAGCTACATGCGAAGTGGACTAGCCCTAGTCCCGAATCGGGAATCGTCAAATTTAGATATCAAATCCGCGAGGGGTCAACTTCAGGCCCTATCATAGTTGGCTGGCAGTCGGTTGGTCTGGCAACCGAAATCACCCATCTTGGGTTAAGTCTTTTCAACGGGAAGACCTATTATATTGGGGTGAAGGCGATAAATAGCGAAGGCAAGACGTCCGACGTGGGTTACTCGGACGGGATCACAGTACAAAATAGTTCCGCACCGCCACCACCACCGCCACCACCACCGCCGCCGCCACCACCACCGCCGCCGGCGAGCGGGGTACTGGAAGGATTTGGCTCTCAAACATCGGGTGGTGCGGGGAAGCCTATTGTCTTTGTTAGCAATCTGAACGATTCCGGTCCGGGCTCTCTCCGGGCTGCGCTGTCTGGTGGAGATAGGACGATTCAATTCTTGGTGGGTGGTTTGATCCCGCTTGCCAGTACTCTGCGCGTTAATGGAGCAAATATCACGCTTGACGGTTGCAGTGCCCCTGCACCAGGAATTACTCTTGTTGGTCGTCCGGTAGATATTCGCGGCAACTACGGTGCGCACGATGTTATCGTTCAGTGTATTCGTAGCCGAGATTCTATTGATGATGGTTTCACTATTAGCGAAGGAGCTTTTAACATTGTCCTGGATCGGGTAAGCGTTGCTAATGCTGCTGACGGAGCTATCGACATTGGTAGTTGGAACGGAAAGCATACGCACGATATAACTGTCCAGCGTTCGTTAATGACTCAGCCACGTAAGATCATGTTGGTGAAATATTTTGATGTTAAACGGGTTAGTTTACATCACAATTTATTTGCTGATTCGACTGATCGGAGCCCGCGCATTGCCTATAACCAGAGCGGCGGGTTGCCAGCGAATGAAATTACCGTCGACTTGCGCAACAACGTGATCGCCAATTGGAGGGGAGGAATCGGCACGGATGCATCCTGCGGCGCTAAAGCCAATATAGTAGGAAATTACTTTTCCAATTCTGGTGCATCGGTGACCGATCAGAAGCAGGGAATCGTCGTGTCCAGTGCATCCGAAACTTGCCTCCAAGGTTTTGCATACGTGGAGGGCAACGAGAGTGCAGATGTCCCGGATATAGACAACACGCCTTATATTCGCGTGCCCAAAGAAACCATCCCGTTTGCCGCACCGCCGATCACAGAGCAGAACGCATGTGGCGCTGCGCAAATCGTTCTAGCCACGGCTGGCCATCCTATTCGCGACGACATTGATCAAGCTGCGGTCGGCAGAGTGAGAATCAATTGCTAAATGGCGTGGCATTTCATCTACACATTCCCGATATCGGCGAGACGGAACTAACGCATCAGTCGATCGCTTGGCGCGGCTTTGCTCCGGTGAACGCAGCGCCGGTTACATAAACGCGAGTGTCGTGACTCTTTTTCAGCACCCAAATGACTACGGCTGCTCAGCCTAGTTAGCGTCGGCAAACAAATTGCCATCGGCAACAAGATTTTGTTATTTGCCGCATTGAACACGGAATCATCATGCCGTCGTTTCAGAAGGGTTTGACTGCGGCCTTAGCGGATCTGCGGGTAACAGGGGCGATCGGCGACCCTCGTTTATTGCGAGCTTGCCGGACGATATTGGTTCCTCACGCTCCGGTAACAATCTTTACCTGACTGGCTCAGGGAAGTTGCAGTTGCGGATCTGCTAAATTAGCATTTTCTATTTCAGGATCGCGCGCCGTAATCCGGCGCTCTCGCATAATGGATTCAATATAAACTATCCCGTCGGGCTCATTATCATTATTAAAGTTGCAACGGGCTTTACCGACCCGTCGGCTCAATTGACTAAGTTTCGCTCTCTGATGTAAAAGTCGGGCAGCGTCGTGGCGTCCGCGAGAACGTCCGTCCCGGCCTGAAAGGGCACAATTATGGCGATTCTAGAAACGGTGAATAAAGGCTTTAAGAGAATCGGCGCAGCGAGGCTCGGTCTTGCTGTGACAATTCTCTTCGCGCTCTATCCAGCTATTCCATGCCTGGCGCAACCGTATCAAGGATTTGGAGCGAATACGCCAGGTGGGTCGGGGCAGCCAATTTACCATGTGACAAACCTCAACGATTCCGGACCTGGAAGCCTGCGTGACGCCGTATCTCAGGGCGATCGGACCGTCGTGTTCGATGTGGCCGGGGAGATTGTGCTTTCAAGTGAGATCTACGTGAAAGGCGCTTTCATCACCATTGATGGCTTTAGCGCACCCTCGCCCATAACCCTGGTTAACGATGGCCTGAGAATCGTCGGGAATATCGGCGCGCATGACATCATCGTCCGGGGCATACGGGTGCGGAATGCTATAGGGGATAGCATCACGATCCGTGACGGGGCGTATAACGTTCTCATCGACCATATCTCCTCCCAGGGGGCGACCGATGGAGCCATCGACATCACCAGGGGCGCGCATGACGTGACTGTCCAGTGGAGTATCCTCGCTGAGAACGGGCCGGAGCATAACTTCTTGGCATTGGTCGAGTTTCAAGCCCTGCGTGTCACCTTTCATCACAACCTGTTTGTGAAAGGGCAGAGTCGAAACCCGCAGTCCGGCTGGGATACTACTTTAGCCACAACCGCGCCCGAGATTGTCACTGATATCCGCAACAACCTGATTTGGGATTTCTCTGCTTACGGGACCGTGGCTACTAAGAAGACGAAAGCTAATGTAGTGAACAACTTTTACTATTCCTCGCTTAATCCGAAAGCTAAAAGAGCACTCTATGTGACTGATGGTAGCCAGGTCTATGCCGCAGGCAACTACAGTCATAACGGTGCGAACGTTGATGGGGAGGGAAACCAGCAGGCTCCTTTCCCTGCAGTTGCGGTGGACATCACCGACGCCTGCACCGCTGCTCACCAGGTACTTGCCGAGGCGGGAGTAAGTCCGCGGGATGTTGTCGATCAGCAGAATCTGTCGGCCGTGTCGCTACCGTCATGTAGCGCGCCTAACCCGACTATCGCGGTTAGCCCGAATGGGCTTGATTTTTCTGCCACTATCGGGGCACCAAACCCATCCCCGAAGCCACTGACGATCACCGACTCGAGTAATGGCGTGTCTTGGAATGCGACTACCAGTGCGGCGTGGCTCGCAGTTTCCCCTATGGGCGGGACAACTCCATCGAACGTGACTGTCACCGCAAACTCGTTTGGTTTGCCGGTAGGCTCCCATCTAACGACGATTAGCATTATCGCTCCGGGCGCAGAAAATTCTCCGTTGTCGATCCCGGTGACTCTGACAGTGTCCCCCACTGTTACGACGTTACCCCAGATCACTACTCCGATACCGGGTTCAGCACTTCCGGGTTCAAGCGTCACCTTCGGCTGGGCCACCAACGGGGCGAATGTAGACAAGTGGCAACTGTATGTCGGGTCCAGTCAAGGCGCGAAGGACCTTCACGACAGTGGCAAGTTTGGCGGAAGTTCCACCACCTCTAAAACTGTATCCGGGTTGCCGGTCGATGGACGCACAATCTGGGTGCAACTTCGTTTCAAGATCGACGCGAATTGGCAGTTCGCCGATTTTCAGTACAGCGCCGCTCCGAAGTAATTCTTTGAGAGCCATGGGAAGACTTGGCGTGATCCGCTCTGCAACTGTGGTGGCGGACTGAGTTCCTTGCACCGAAACTCACGATTGCCATGAACGGTTGGAGCAGATCATAATCCGAATCCCACCCTTCAGGCCATCCACTGCAACCCCGGCGACGACAAAAATTCGCCAAACCAAGCGTTATCATACGACCGGACGATGAGATCTCCTGATTTTTAAAAGGCGGAGCGCCAAAGTGTCGCATGACGGCGATGCATCATTATCTCAACGAGCATCCAGAGATCTTCATGTCCGAAAAGGAGCTGCAGTTCTTCGGCAGTGACCTGGTTTTTGCCGCGCCTCGCCTTCAAAGAGAGAACTATTTGCTTGCTTTCTTGTCGGCGACCGCAGAAAAGAACGCGGCGAAGGCGCTGTGTGGTATCTCTATTCGAAGCGGGCTTCCGCAGAAATAAGAGATTTCTGTCTCTCCGCGCGCGTCATCATCATGTTACGCAACCCCGTCGACGCGATGTACTCCCTCTTTATTGTCACCGCGTGTACAGCGGCAATGAAGTCTCCAGAATTTCGAAATGGCGTTGGCTGCCGAGCATAACTGCAGCGCGCAAGTCTCTGCCGCCGAACCCGTCGAATCTCGTGGGATGCTTCTATCGAGAGTCGGTCAAATTTACGCGCCATATACGGCGAAATTTTATGACCTTCGGTCGGGAGAATGTGAGCACGTCATTATTTTGGAGGATTTGCAGAAAGATGTCGCCGGCGTTTACAAACATCGCTGCGAGTTTTTTGGCGTCGATCACCGTTTTCTACCCGACTTCCCCATCATCAATCCCAGGCAACGTGCGCGAAGCGCATTGATCAGGAATCTGCTTTATAATCCTCCCCCGCTCTTTTTCGTTGGCTAGCCAGAGCCTTGGGGCTTCGGCGGAATAGACACGGCGGGTACCAAGGCTGGCTGAAGCGCTTGAATACTAACCACGCGAAACTACTACCAAAAACCCGGAACTGAGACGTGGCCTGCAGAAATAGTTTTTCCCCGCAGTCGAGCAGAATCAGTAGTTAGCTCCGCCGTGACCTAATACACTCGGTGCAACCGATGAAAGAATATACGAGCCTGCGCGTCTCTCCCTATGCGGCGAACGCGTTGCGCATGCCCTTGGCGCCCTAGGATTTGCATCGGTCGGAAAATTCTTGTTCTGGTGGCGAGGATTCGGTGTTGCCTACACGCAAGCACCGCTTTACACGTCAAATCAAAACACCAAATTTCTTATTGGTTTGGCAGACGGTGGTTTGGGATTTCTGAACGAGGACTGGCTGGCCAATACCTTGGACCCTTTTCCGCTCTTTAGCTTCTTAGTCCATGCGACTTACCGCTACCTTCACGCCAACGCGTTCTACTTCTACAATATTGTTATCTTCGGAGTTTATCTTTATAGCGTGTCGGGGATCGTGGCGAAGATCTGCAACATCAAGGAACCACGACCTAAATACCTTACGTTCCTGGTCGCTACTATTGCACTTCATTCTTACGCTTTAGACTCTCTCTCTCTGAGAATCTTTGGTTTTGAATTGGCACAGCTCCACTATGGATTGGCCGAATATCATATCATCGGGCGAATATTTCAGCCTAGCGTATTTGGCGTTTTCATACTCTTGTCAATCTACGCGTTTCTTAATAAACGGTTCTTTTCGGCTGCTTTCCTGTTGGTTTTCGCGGCAATAGTTCATCCCACTTACCTTTTAATTTCTGCGGTACTGACAGTCTCATATATGTTAGTTGTTTACGCGAGAGGAAAAAACGCAAAAAAGTCGCTCTCTCTAGGGCTTTTCAATCTCACGTTGATACTGCCGGTCTTGGGCTATCTCTTCATCTACTTTAGCCCAACGTCGCCTGAGTTATGGAGCAAATCGAAAGCGGTGTTGATCAATATCAGGAGCCCGCATCACTTCAACCCGGAAGTTTGGCTTGGCGGGCTGTGTGTATGAAACTAGGCATTACGGCAGTGGCTATTTATCTGGTCAGAAACACGCGGCTTTTCCCGATCATGTTATTACCTTTTGCGATTGCCGTGATTCTGAGCATTACACAGGTAATATGGGGAAATAACGGCCTTGCGGCTCTTACGCCCTGGCGTATGTTCATTGTCTTAGTGCCGGTGGCGCTCGCGATTATTGTCGGACATCTCGTTTCGCGATTTTTCGAGAAAGTTCTTCAATCCGACCGGAGAACGATATGCCGTAGCGACTCTGGTAAATTTTACGGTACTGCTGGTGCTGGTTCTCTATGGCGCGAATACGCAGATGAAACGATTTGCGAATTACTACGGCGGCGAAGCGATGCCGATGATGAACTATGTAAGGGAAGCGAAATCTTTCGGTGACAACTTTCTCATACCCGTCGAATTGGAAGACTTTCGACTTTATACAGGCGCGCCTATCTTGGTAAATTTCAAGTCAGGGCCGTACAAGGATACTGAATACATGGAGTGGTATCAGCGCTTCATCGGAGCTAGCGATTTTTACAATGCCCGGGACGAGGCCGCTTGCGACATTCTTCAACGGTTGCTCGATAGGTACAAGCTAACGCACGTTGTCGTCAAAGGCGCCCATCCCGGCGCACAGTGCGGGAATTTGGCGAAATTATATAAAGATGATCACTATAGCGTTTATAGAATACAGAAAGAGAAGTCATCAATAGGTAGCTAGCGGCTACTTCCGGGGAAAATGACCACAGCCCGCCGGCTAAAAGACTGGCCACTACAATTATTAAGATCTCCACGGGCTTGGTCAAACCCAGTCAAGTTAAGGGTTTCAAGGGATGTCGGGCGGCTGCCGACCGACGGTCGCACTATAGGGCTAGAGCTACGGTTCTAAGGCGCTCGGATTTCAGTCAAAGCGCGAGAAAGCCCGTGTAGACCACCGCAATGTCTCGCGGCGGGAACCGCGCAGCTCGCTACTTGAACTCATAAAAAGGCTCGTAGCCAATAAAAGCGAGCAGTGAGAATCGTGAGAAGCCGCGAGTCGCGCGCGGTACCCCGTGTTAGCGCTTATTAATCGAGCGACCCCTTTCGTATCGCTGGTTTGGTCCGGCAGGCCGGTACGAATGACAGGCGTGACATGCCTCATCGCGTCAGCTCGCGGTCCTAATCCATCTCCTTCCGTTGTTCGAACACAGCGCAGACATGAAAAGAGATCCTTCTCGATTGGCTGATCGGATTTTCGATATTGCTGTCGTCGGCGGCGGAATCTATGGGATTAGCGTGGCGAGGGATGCCGCTTTACGAGGATTGACGGTAGGCTTAGTCGAGCAAGGCGACTTCGGCAACGCCGCTTCCTCGAATCATCACAAGATCATCCATGGCGGTTTTCGGTATCTGCAACACGCGGACTTTTCAAGGATGCGCGAATCAATTAGGGAGCGCAACGTTCTTATGCGAATCGCTCCGCATCTCGTCCACCCATTGCCGTGTGTCATACCGACTTACGGTCACCGTCTAAAAGAAAAACTCATGCTCGCGGTGGCGCTGAAGATAAATGATTTGATCAGCTTTGATCGGAATCGAAAGCTGCGAGAGGAGCCAAAAAATCCCCGCTGGCCGCATTTTATCAACGGCGCAGTGTCTACAGCTTTGCCCCAATATCGATCAACGCGGGTTGAACGGAGGCGCACTTTTTTTCGACGCCCAGGTCGACAACCCGGACCGTCTCAACTTATCGGTTTTGTTTTCCGCCGCAGAAGCCGGGGCGGACTTCGCAAATTACGTGGAGATGACTGAATTCCTGCGAGACGGTCCTGCGGTTTCAGGCGTACGCGTTAGGGATACGCTTTCGGGAGCGGAGTTTGCGATTCGCGCTCGGGTTGTTGTCAATTGCACCGGTCCTAGGCCGGATCAGATTCTCCACTTGCTCGGACGGCCGCCGATCGAAATACCTACTAAGCTGTTGAAAGCGATAGTGCTGGTAACGCGGCCTGTAGTGGGCAACACAGCCGTTGGCATACGCAGTAGAGCGCCGTATACCGATCGAGACGCCGTTGTTCAAAAGGGGTACAGGTTCTTTTTTATCACACCCTGGCGACATACGTCGCTGGTCGGCACGTTTGAAACCCCGTACAAAGCGGATCGCGACGGCCGGGATGTAAGTGAAAACGAGATTACGGATTTCCTCCGACAAATCAACGATGCTTTCTCGGGTGCCCGCCTTCAACGGGAGGATGTGGTTGGGGTTTTGAGCGGCCTTTTGCCCGCTGCGGACGCGAGCGGGCCAAATGGTCACGTGCAACGCCAGAATCACTGGATCATACGAGATCACGGAGCCGAAGACGGTATATCAGGGCTGCTATCTGTTGTCGGAGTGAAATATACGACGGCGAGAGGCATTGCCGAGAGAACCGTCAACCTGGTTTTAACGAAACTTGGCCGCAAGTTTGTACGATCTCGAACTGCGGAAACTCCAGTAGCCGGGGCCGTCATCAATGGCTGGGACGAATTTGCCGATCAAGCGGCGAAAGAACGCACTCGGCAGATCAGCACCGAGACGCTAAGGCATTTGTTGCAGTGCTACGGATCTGAATACCGCACAATTCTGCGCTATTGCGACGAAGATTCAAGCTGGAGCCGGTCAATCAGCGGTGACGCGCCGACGATACGGGCTGAAGTGCTCCATGGCATACGGTCCGAGATGGCCCGCAAGCTGAGCGACGTCATTTTCCGACGCACGGAATTAGGGACTGCGGGACATCCAGGAGACGCTTGCCTTCACGCCTGCGCGGAAATCATGCGCGCGGAATTGGACTGGAACAAAGCGACGATGTTTCGAGAGTTGGACGACGTTCAGCAGGCGTTTTCGTACGAACGACAATAAGCCCGTGCAAGCTGATAATCTGAAAATTCTGATGATCGCACCGACGCCGTTTTTTGCGGACCGTGGATGCCACATCCGTATTCTAGGCGAAGCCAAGGCGCTGATTAACTTAGGCCACGAATTGATCCTATGTACGTATTTTCTCGGCCGGGATATCGAAGGTGTCCCGGTTGTGCGTACCTTGTCCGTTCCGTGGTACAACAAGCTGTCTGCCGGACCATCGTGGCACAAGTTCTACATCGATCTGTTACTGTTGGGGAAAGTCGTCTCGGTGTGCCGTACATTTCGGCCCGATGTCATTCACGCGCATCTACATGAGGGAGTCGTTATCGGCAAGATCGCGAGTCGGCTTTTTGGGATTCCGCTGGTCGCGGATCTTCAGGGCAGTCTTACCGATGAACTCCTGGCTCACAGGTTTATCCCGGAGGTTCGCATCTTGGTAAAACTCGTCCGCTGGATTGAGAAAAAGATCAACCAGATGCCAATACACCTGATCGTCAGCTCCAAGCAGACTGCCCAGAGTTGCGTCGACACTTATGGTATCTCTGGAAACCGGGTCAGTTCGGTGACCGACGGCGTCGATCTCGATATTTTTTCACCGCGCGAAAAAGATTTGGTTCTGCAGGCGGCTTTAGGCATTCACAAAGGCGGTGGGAACGATGAATGATAGGGTGGTCATTTTCGTTGGCGTGCTCTCTGAGTATCAGGGAATTGACTTGCTGCTGGAAGCCATTCCTCTGGTCGTTCGAGAAGTGCCTGAGGTGAAGTTTTTAATTGTCGGATATCCCGGGGAACAAGTTTATCGGGAAGGGCGCGCGCGCTGGGTGTGGAGAGATGGACCCACTTCACCGGCAGGATTCCTTACGAAGAGGTGCCGCGTTATCTCTCGTTGGCCGACATTGCGGTTTCTCCGAAAATTTCCGCCACGCGAGGCAAATTTAAAACTGTTTACGTACATGGCTATGGGACTTCCGACCGTGGTTTTTGACAACCCTATCAACCGTGAAATTCTCGACGATCTCGGAGTGTATGCCAAAAATGGGGATGTAGAATCGCTGGCAGCCGCATTGATCCAGTGTTCTTCAAGACAGAGCATGGGCTCAACAGCTTGGCAAGCTAAGTCATCAAAAGGCCGCCGCACTTCATTCGTGGCTGCAAGTGGGCAAGCGATTGGGAGACATCTACAATTCGATAGCCCCTTACACGGGCTCGGGTTCAAAGGAGCAAGCCGATGGCCAACGAAAAGGTGCTGGTTACTGGGGGAGCCGGTTTCGTCGGTTCCCATTTAGCAAACGAATTAGTTAGGCGCGGCTACCGTGTCACGGTCTTAGATGATCTCAGCGGCGGATTTGCGGAGAATGTCCAGCAGAAAGCCCGGTTGATCCAAGGTAGCGTATCCGACGAAAATCTAATCAAAGTTATCTTCTCAAGGGAAAAGTTCGATTATGTCTTTCACCTGGCTGCATATGCTGCGGAGGGGCTCAGTCATTTTATTAAGAAGTTCAACTATGAAAATAATCTTATCGGGAGCATTAATCTCATCAATGCGTCGATCAACCACGAGGTGGAGTGCTTTGTCTTTACTTCTTCCATCGCGGTTTACGGGAAAAACCAGCTTCCGATGACCGAAGAAATGGTTCCGGTGCCGGAGGACCCATACGGCATTGCCAAACTGGCTGTGGAGCGCGAGCTGCAGGTGAGCCATGAGATGTTCGGGCTTGATTACATCATCTTCAGGCCGCACAACGTGTACGGCGAGCAGCAGAATATCGGCGATCGTTATCGCAACGTCGTGGGAATCTTCATGAACCAGATCATGCGGGGCGAGCCGATGACGATTTTCGGCGACGGTGAGCAGACTCGGGCTTTCACATACGTTCGAGATGTTGTACCGGTGATGGCCGATGCTCCTCTCAATCGCCTGGCCCGCAACCAAATATTTAACCTCGGGGCGGAAACGCCCTACACGGTGAATGAGCTCGCCAAACAGGTGGCCAAGGCCATGGGCGTTCCCCCGAAAGTGAAGTATCTGGACGCGCGGAGCGAACTCAAGCACGCCTTTAGCAGCCACAAGCGGGTAGAGGAGGTTTTCGGTCACAAGCCTAACTTCACGCTGGAAGCCGGCTTGGCGAACATGGCTAGTTGGGCCCGGCAGGTCGGGTCCCGGGAAAGCAAATTTTTTGGCGAGATCGAGATTGCCAAAAACATGCCGGCCAGCTGGCAACAATCACTATCGCGGCCACGCGCGAAGGTGGGAACATGAGAGTCTTAGTCACCGGTGGCACAGGATTCACCGGCAGCCACCTGGTTAAGCGGCTGCTGGACAAGGGTCACGAAGTCTCCGTCCTCGATAATCAGAAGGGCCTATTTTACGAGGAGCTCAGGGATGCAGGAGCAAAGATTGAACTGGCAACGATTACGGACAAGAGCCTGGTGGACAGAATGGTGAAAGGACAAGAAGTGATACACCACCTCGCCGCAGCCTTTCGACAGCTTAACGTGCCTCAGCGTTACTACTGGAGTGTGAACGTTGACGGCACTCGGCTCTTGCTCGATGCGGCTCATCGCTTTCAGGTGCGCAGATTCGTCTACTGCAGCACGCCAGGGCGTTCATGGCCATATCAAGAACCCACCGGGTAATGAACGGTCACCGATCGCCCCCGAGGATTACTATCAGTCGACCAAGTACGAAGGGGAAAAGGTCGTGCAGGAATATTTCAACAAGGGGCTCGATGCAGTGACGCTTCGTCCTACCGCCATTTATGGTCCCGGCGATCCGGAACGCTTTCTGTATGCTGTTCCGCATGGTGAAACGGCAGTCGTTTCTTGATGTTCGGTGATGGTGAAACCTTCTATCATCCGGTGTACATCGACAACTTGGTCGATGCATTTGAGCACGCCGCCGCGCAAGGATAGGCATTCGCGGCAAACGTATATTATTGGCGGATGAGCACTATTACTCTTTGAACGACCTAGTTCAGCATGTTGCTGACGCCTTAGGAGTCTCGGTCCAAATCCGGCATCTTCCATTTCTGCCACTGTGGACTGCCGCCGTGGTTATGCGAGATGGCCTGTAAACCCCTCCGCCTTAGACCGCCGCTTTTCCGCCGCCGTGTCGACTGGTTTCGGCAGGTCCGTGCCTTTAGCATCGACAAGGCCAAGCGCGAGCTGGGATACGAGCCGAAGTTGGGCTTAAGAGAAGGTTTGGCCTTAACGGCTCGCTGGTACGAGACGCAAGGTTACTTGGCCTGAGAAGCAGCCAATGATGGTATTAGGCATTACCGACGGCGACGATAGTGGAGCGTGTATTATATGCGACGGAGTTGTACTTGCCGCGGTGAATGAGGAACGCTTGAACCGTAAGAAGCAGGTGATTGGCTTTCCATCGCTTTCGATTGGAGAAGTCATTCGACTGAGTGGCATACAAGCCGCGGACGTAGAAACCGTGGGTGTGGCCGCAATAAGCGAAAAGTTCAATCCGCAACCCTTAGAAAACAACGGATGGTTTAGAACGAAGGAGGGTTTCGCAAAGCGCTTTCGCGACGACGTCTCCTCAGCTCTAGCTCCATATGTGGGAGACTACGGGTTGGCCAAAAAGATCTATCATCAGATGCGGGTCAGAATTAGCCACGAACGGCGAGCAGGTATTCCTAGGCTGCTGCGGGACCTCGGCGTTCAGGCTCCGATTCGTTATTACAATCATCACCTGTGCCATGCGCTTTCCGCTTATCACACGAGCGGCTTCGATTCGGCGCTCACTTTGACACTGGACGGCGGGGGAGACGGCTCATGCTCCCATACGTATCTAGCCGACGGGCGGTCATTTCGGCGCCTGTCGACTCTGGACAGTTTTCATTCCATCGGAAACTTCTACGCTTATGTTACTTATCTGTGCGGGTTCAAGCCTGCCATTCATGAAGGGAAAATTACCGGACTGGCCGCCTACGGGCGGCCTGAATATGAGGACCTCTTCAGCCGCTTAATAGGCTACCGCGATGGACAGATCATCAATACCGGAAATGTTTATCGTTGGAGCGCCATTCGTGAGATTAAACGGACGCTGCCGGCATCTTTCAAATTGGAAGATCTTGCCGCGAGTATTCAGACGGTTCTCGAAAAGACTACCCTGGACTATGTCCGGCATTGGATCGGACGATCCGGAGCGAGGAATGTCGCGCTCGCGGGAGGAGTATTCTCCAATGTCAAGTTGAATCAGATGATCGCCGAGCTCCCTGAGGTCGACGCGCTCCATGTATTTCCTCAAATGGGAGACGGAGGGTTGGCCGTCGGCGCGGCTTATGCTTTCCCAGCGCCGAACGGGCGCGGCGAAATGTTCACCCGCCGCCTCGAAAACGTGTATCTTGGGCCGGCTTATACTGACACGGAAATGCGCGGCGAATTGGATGCGGCTGGTCTCCTCTATGCGCACCACCATGACGTGGAAAGGCAAATCGCCAAACTTCTTGCGGCGGGAAAGGTTGTAGCTAGGTTCGAAGGCAAGATGGAGTTTGGCCCGAGGGCTTTAGGAAATCGCTCGATTTTATACGGGCCGACGGATCCGACGATCAACGACTGGTTGAATAAGCAACTGAAGCGAACAGAGTTCATGCCCTTTGCGCCTTCTGTTCTGGCGGAGTATGCCGACCAGTGTTTCAATACCAGCAAAACGGGATCTCACGCTACTCGATTCATGACGATGACTCTTAATTGCACTGATTGGATGAAACGAAATTGCCCCGCGGTTGTCCATGTCGACGGCACCGCTAGGCCGCAAATGGTAGATCAACAGACCAGCCCGAGTTTTTACACAATCATCGACGAATTTCGGAAACTTACGTCTTTACCCTGCGTTATCAATACCAGCTTCAACATGCATGAAGAGCCTATCGTCTGTAGTCCACGCGATGCCATCCGCGCATTCAAGCTCGGCCAGCTGGATTATTTGGCGATGGGCAACTTTGTAGTCAGGAATTCGGCTCTATCGCTAGATTCTTTGATCCCAGACAGGCGATCCGTGGGCGGCCTTCAACCCACTTACTAGCCGAGCGGTTAGCAATCACCGGTTAATCGAATGGGAGCCATATATGGCATTGTCGGGGAGACGAGTCGCTCCGCGGTTCGTTCCATGGGCGAACGCCTCACGCATCGCGGCGCGGCAGCAGCGGAGTGGACGCTCTCGCCAACGGTTCATCTGGGGCAGCGGTTCGAGGACGATCAGATAGTTTCATTGAAGCACCACTGCATAGTTTTCGACGGCTTTATCAATAACCTTAACGAGCTTATCAAGCTTCTGGGTCGAGACCCATCCCGCTGTGGAGGCGGATCCCGTACGAGATTGTCTTTGATATCGTTTGCAAGTTTGGGGTCAAGGGGTTTCAGCTCCTACAAGGGCATTTTGCAGTGGCGCTATGGGACGAAAAAAATCACTGCCTCATTCTGGCGCGCGACCGGGTGGGAGAAGCGCCGCTGGTTTATGCGCAACTGCCGCATTGCTTTCTATTCGCAAGCGAGGTTACAAGGCGCTGTTGGCTATCGATGAATTGCCCGCGCGCGCCAACCGGGATGCCATTCAATATGTGCAATGTACGAAGACTGCGCATGTCCACACGTGCTGTCTGGAAGGAGTCTATCAAGTTCCCCCCGGACATTGGCTGAAAGTCGATGGTAGCCGTTTAGAACGCAGCAGATATTGGGATATCGCCCTGCCGGTGGCGAAAGCATCGGAACGCATGCAGGTAGTGGCTTTCCGGAAAGCTTTTGACCAGGGCCGTTCCAGAAACAAACCACAGGCTATGATGAGATCGGTGTTGCGCTTAGTGGCCTCGATTCCGCAGCGACCCTTGCAGGGTTGCGGCAAACCGCACCATCGCGAGTTGTCCATACCTTTACGGCAGGTTTCGGGACGGACGATATGGACTTGGTCCTCTGCGCAGAGTTGGCGCGTCATTTCAGAACCATTCATCACGAAATTGTGCTCCGGCCCGACGATCTTGGAGGAGATCTTACCTTATTTGGTTTGGCTCATCGGGAGATCCGGTCGGGAAGGGAAGACAAGCCCTTTATCTTTTCGTCACTAATCGTGAGGCGGCAAAGTATGTCAAACTGTTACTGACCGGATATTATTCCGATTATCTCTTTGGTGGCATGCCCCGTCACAAACTTGTAAAAGCCGCCGCGATGCCGTTGTTATCGCATCCGATTGAGGAGCTTTTACCGGTTTTTACTCAAACCGGAGAGATGCCCGATTCATTGCTCGGCCGCTCCCTGGTGAGACTGTATTTCCGCGGCAAGGACTATCCTCCCCCGACTGTCATCGGCGCGAACGGCTTTCCTGCGCTGGATCCCCTGCGTTGCAGCAATGGGCAGCCCTTAAACACGCACCTGCGGAGTCAGATTTTTTCGAATCCGGGCTTTTCCTCGGGAGAATCTCTATACGCTGCATTTGGCCTTTCCTACAATTCCCCGTTTATGGATCCCTCTGTCATCCGAGCCGCGTTCGAAATTCCCGATTGCCTGAAGATGCCCGCTTTTAACGGCAAGTACATCCTTCGCAAGGCATTTTCCGGACTGCTTCCGGAATCTATTTTAAGGCAGAGAAAAACGCTTTCTACGACTAAAGCACGATGAGCGTTTTTCTCGCATTCTGGATTCCTTGGCAGAACGTTTTCTCTCGCTCGACGTCGTGTCCTCCAGGGGGCTTTTTGAGCGCAGCTACATCGAGCAACTGCGCCGAAAAAGACGCCACCCCTACTCCACCGAGCAGGGATACCGTCTATGGTCGATAATCCTAACCGAGATATGGTGTCGCATATATCTGGACCATCGGGGCGTTTCGGCTGAGATGACGGTCAGCTGCAAGTTTGCCGGTTGTTCTTCAGTAGAGGGCCTGGCAATGTAGAGCAGACATAGATCCGGCCGATCCAACCAAGCCCGACGCCATAGATCACTCCGGTAAGTCCCCAGGTGGCGCCAAAAATGGCGCCGGCGGCGCCCACAAGCACCGATATCCACATTGGTCAGATTTAGGTACATTAATTCGCGTTCACCGCCGAGCGCTGTAGCCGTCGCTTTGCCGATACCGCCGAGTACCTTTAAGACTCCTGTAACAATCCCGGCCATGGCACTGTCGGAAGAAAGTTCGTACTGTTCAGAAAGAAATGCATGAACAACAAGCGGCGCGAAGGTAAAGAATCGCAGCCACTTACAAGCAAAATGAGTAAGAGTGCAGCTCATCAGCTCTTGGGTGACGAGCCGGCGCCGCTCGCTTGCTAACATTGTCGTGCAAAGCTTCGGAAAAAGCGTGTACCCAACGCCCAATTGGAGAACTCGAAATGGTCCGATGACCACCGCGGCTAAAATTCCGAATACGGCCAAGTCTTCGAGCGGAAGAAGTTTCGGGATGAGGAGCCTTTCCAACTGCAATAGGAGCAACGCTGATGCATTGATTCCCGCATACGGCAAACCCTCGTCCCAGGAAAAACGGAGCACACGAATTGTCAGCGAAAGCGCTCTGCTTGAACAGCCCGCCACCAGCCCAAGCTTGCCGCCAGCCGTAACCTACAACCATGAGGCCGATGGGCAATTGGGGGCTTTGATGACGAAGAAACGCCACAGTTAGCGAGGCAAGCAACAAAAAGGCATTGCAGATATGTGCAATTGACAGCGACCACATGAAACGTTGGGCGTTTTGAAACTTTGCAGCCGCAACAGTCGTGGCACCTCCGGCGATGGTGCCTGTAAGAAGCCACAGCACAATCGCCGCACTCAGGTCATAAATGAGAGCAGCGAAAATTACCATGCCCAACCCGACCGCGGCCGATGTAACAAGGGTCCGGGTTAAAAGCCATGGTCCGGAAACGACGGACTTGCGGTTGACCACTCCATCTATGCCTGCCGGGGCAACTTCGCGCCCAAGTTCAATAAGGTGATCGCGGAGTGGGCCCGCGCATACTCGAGGATCGGCGGAGTAACGCGCTAACAAAAGATTTGCGAATGCGACTGCCAAACTAGAGAAAGCAAAGAATACAGAGTTATAAAAAGTGCTTGATGAAAGAATCGATCTCCATGGAGAGTCCTGATTCATCGTCCTTACCAATGCTAGAAAAACTTTGCTTTAAGTATCAAGAAAGCTAAAGCCGATTCTCAGGGCACTTTTGTTTATTTCTTTGCCTAGCCTAATTCGAGCCGGTGAAACTCACACTGCCCAAGTCCACGCACGACCGCAGTCGCATATGCGCTGATGTTGTCGATCCTGTTATTGTGGCCGTTTGACTTCCATATGCCTTTTTCAAAGAATGACGTCAGATGGATCGAGGGAATGAACGGCATAGAGTTCGTCGGACCTGGATCCATTCAGTTTTCGTCATTCGCCAACGCTCTGCACAGCGCCATTGCTTTCAGGCAATGGCCTGACTGTTGAGGTCTGGGCGGCTACCATGACCAATGACCAAGAGGGTCCCGCGAGGATCGTGTCTTATTCCAAGAATACGCGGTTAAGAAATTTCAGCCTTGGCCAGGCGCACGGTGATCTTGTCATGCGCATGCGAACATCCGAGAGCGACGTAAACGGAACAGATCGCGTTCTAATCGGCAAAGGCTTGTTCCGACCAAACGAGCCTCAGCATGTCACGGTCACCTATGATTTCTCTCAACAACAAGTCTATGTCGATGGCGACATGCGCTTGCGCACGACGATGCCGTCGGGGCAGATTCACAACATGGGATCCGTCGTATTCTTTCGTAGTCGGCAATGAAGCTACCGGGAACCGTCCTTCGTTGGTAGAGCTACTTTACTGGCAGTCTACAATAGGGCCTTATCGGATGACGAGATCCGGAGAAATTATGCAGCCGGCAGACTGTTTGCACCGCAATCGAACGGCGCCGGTCAACGCGTTGAGCGCGGACTGCTTGCGCATTACATATTCACCGAGGGAAAGGGAAAGCAAGTATTTAACCGCGGCGGGCAACTGCCGTCAGCTGATCTCGACATCCCCGCACTAATTGAAACTAGCGGCCGATCATATTTGACGAGTCCTTACGCCGAATTTCGCTCGGAATCTCTAACATCACCGGGCCATCGACATTATCGGGAACATACTTGTTTTCATCCCGTTGGGACTACTTCCTATATGAGGCGCTAAGAGGGTGCCGCCGGTCACCGCGTCAAGGAATACCGTCAGCTATCGCAGCCGAATTCTGTTCACGATCGTCATGGAATCATTGCAGTATTTTTCCCAGACTAGATATTCTTCAATGACCGACGTCATCGCCAACGCAATTGGCACGATTTTGGGCGTGAGCATCGATACGCGCGCGGCCTGCGGCGACAATAACAGCAACATGAACGGCAATATCTGGGGCTTTGTCTTTGACGCTAAAGTTTCACAAGAGTTCACTTTAGGCTGCTTTACGTCAGTGTAGCGACTGCGGATATTGCTCTTTTCGCCGCCTACTTCTTGCTTCGAACCCAGTCGTTTAGGCCTCTCGATTTCATTCGGGTGCAGCTGGACCTCAGACATGAGAATGTTGCAGCCGTATGGTACTCAGGCGTAATTTTATTTTTAACCAGTATCGCCTCGCTTCTCTGTTTTCATGTAGATTCTAGAAGCGGGTCGTCCCTGAAATTCGGAAACATGTTGCGTTACGGTTGGCTTGTCATCGCGCTCACGTTCGCGGGATTCTCATTTGACGAGATCGGTTCGATACATGAGCGCTCGGACTTGATAGTGTCTGGAGCATCGTACACTCTGGGACTAGCCGGATGGGTTGGTGTGCTGTGGCCACTCATGGCGCTCGTTTTTTCCTATTATGTCCTATTCTTTTATTTTTATCTTTCTCGTTCAAGGATTTCTCAGGTTATGGCCCTAATAGGCGGTGGGCTTCTAATATCCGTTCCAGTTCAGGAGTTTTTGGAATCAAAAATGCGATTGGGAGGGCAAACGCGGGGAACTCTTCTGGGTGTGTTAGAAGAAGGGTCAGAGATCATTGGTACTACACTTATTCTTATATCCTTCTTGGAGTTCGCCATTATGAGCAGCCGCCTGGCATCCGCGAAAGGATCTGTTTCTCCGGTTCCAGGTAACTTGATTCAGATTAGAATCAGCGATCAATTCGTTAAACTGACATATTCCTTAGTTATGTTGTCGGCTATAACATCTCTAGCCATGGCATGGTTTTTAGTTCCGCATTTAAGAGATTTACATCACCGAGGCAATCCAAGTGTATGGCACCCCAGCCTAGCCTTATTTGTTGCCGGCGTTGTAGCCTTCATCAATTTTTCGTTGGAATGTAGGAACAAAAACAGGCTGCGTGGGTACTCGTTCAAATGGACGTGGGTGCTTGTGGGCGTAGTTTGTTTATGGTTCTCGGTCGACTTTGAATCTGGCATTAACACCAGGATCTATACCGCTATAAAATCTATTTCAGATCTTTTTTTGTCTCGGCTCGAGGCGGAGAGACATTACTTTCGGTAACTATCGTTGCTATGGGTTTAGCTGCTTTTCTTGCTGTTGCCGGCATCAGGGTCAATCGTTCAAGTCGATGGTTATTTTGCCTCGGTGTCTTATCGTGGGCTGGAGTTTTTGCTACTAGCTCATGGGAGATCAAAGAGGCGCTAAAGATTTTGAGTCCTTCATTATTTCTAGTATCCTTCATCGAGTCCATGAAAAATCTTTGCGGTCCGGTTTCTAATAAAAGTTCTTGCGCGGTTTTAAAGTCGAATTTGCTTCGCACCTCGAGTTGACGCAAATGGCTACTTCATTGGGGCATTACCTGTTGGGCCTTTCGATCACGCAGGGTTCGGCTTCTGACAATGCGGAAAAAAGCAGGGGGCCGTGGTTGGCCTTGATTGCTTGCGTGCCTGATCTCGATGTCATTCCGGGCCTCTTTGTCGGCAAACTGGGCCAGTTCCATCATGGCATCACCCACAGCTTCGCTGCCGCGGTGATATTTTCGGTGTTCACATGGCTCTTGTTCAGGCCTCGCGGCGAAAGGTCTCTGAAGCTAGGTATTCTCGTCTTTTTTCTTTACGCGTCCCATGTCGTCCTGGACTATTTCACTGTGGATAAGGGGGCTCCGTATGGAATTCCACTCTACTGGCCGGTATCTCACGAGACCTACCAGTCGCCCTGGCCTTTGCTGCCGCATGTGCAACACACGCGCGCCCCTCTTTTCAGCGCGCACAACCTTTTGCTGATGGTCCGAGAGGGTATAATCTTTCTTCCTCTAATTGGATTCATCCGCGCATTGAAGCATTCTCAAGCCGCTTGGCCAGGACGACGAGCGTGGCTCTACGGCGGGTGGTTTGTCTTTGCGGTCTGGGCTTCAGTTTTCTCTCTTCATGAGGGGTAGCTCCAATCGGCCTGAGGTTTTATTTGAAGGGGCATCGTTAGAACTGTTGGCTATCTCCTGGAAGAATGCCAGCCGGCTCAGAAATGTATCGCTTAACATCGTGACATTCTAAACAATCAACCACTGAAGGTAAGTATCATGAAGTCTAATGTAGTAAACAGCCATGAATTTATTGACGAGGTCATCCGACCGTATCACGGCGAGCTGGTCAATTTACTTGTAGAGGGCGAAGAGCGGGCAGAATTGGTCGATCGCGCGAATAAACTCTCGTCCGTACAGCTATCTCACCGCTCGTTGTGTGATCTCGAACTCCTAGCCGTAGGAGGGTTCTCGCCGCTGAATGGTTTTATGGGAAAAGCCGACTACACAAGGGTCCTTCAGGAAATGCGCTTGGTGAACGACACCTTGTTTCCCATTCCCATTACTTTTCCCATCACTGATCCCAAGACCGTGCGGTTAGGGGAAGAAGTTGCCTTGAGAAATCGTCATAATAATCTCCTCGCTATCATGACGGTCGAAGAAGTATTCGAATGGGATGCCGACGAGGAAGCCCAGCTCGTGCTTGGAACTAAAGATGTGCGCCACCCCCTAGTGGCTGAGATGGCGTCATGGGGACGGGTCTATGTCTCTGGTCCGCTAAGGGTCCTTGATTTGCCGAAGCATTACGATTTCGTCGAGCTTCGTAAGACCCCGATCCAGGTTCGCGAGACTCTGGAAACTTTGGGAAGTGGCAATGTCGTCGCGTTTCAAACACGGAACCCGATTCATCGCGCCCATGAAGAACTTACCAAGCGTGCCGCCGCACAGATAGGAGGCACGCTGTTGATCCATCCTGTCGTCGGTATGACCAAGCCTGGCGACGTGGATCATTATACCCGTGCCCGCGCTTACAAAACTTTGGTCGAACGGTACTACGATAGCAGCAACACCCTCCTAAGCGTTTTCCCCCTGGCCATGCGCATGGCTGGTCCGCGGGAGGCGTTATGGCATGCCATCATTCGCCGTAACTACGGAGCCAACCATTTTATCGTGGGCAGGGATCATGCGGGTCCCGGCAAAGATTCCTCAGATCGTCCATTCTACGGTGCGTACGACGCTCAGGAACTCGTGCAGAAATTCGAGTCCGAGATCGGTGTAAAAATGATGCCGTTTCAAGAGATCGTCTATTTGCCCGATGAAAAGCGCTATGAGGAAAAACATCGAGTCGAAACCGGTGCTCGAGTTGCCACCCTTTCTGGAACGCAAGTGCGGGATGACTATCTCAGCAAGGGGAAGAGCTTGCCTGAGTGGTTCACGCGGCCGGAAACTGCGGCCATCCTGTCAGAGATCTCACGACCAACCCATCAGCAAGGATTTTGTCTCTGGTTTACGGGGCTCAGCGGTGCGGGAAAGTCCACGATAGCGGAAGTCCTTGCGATCCTGCTGAGGGAGCGGGGAAAACCGGTCACCCTGCTCGATGGCGACGTTGTCCGTACCCATCTTTCCAAGGGGTTGGGTTTCAGCAAGGAAGACCGGGACACAAACATCCTTCGTATTGGTTTTGTCGCCGCCGAGATTGTTCGTCATCACGGAGTCGTCATCTGCGCGGCGGTGAGCCCCTATCGTGCGGCGCGTAATGAATGTCGCGGTTTGGTGGGAGAAAATCGCTTTATCGAAATTTTCGTCGACACTCCTCTGGAAGTTTGCGAACAGCGGGATATCAAAGGCATGTATGCGAAGGCGCGCCGCGGTGAGATCAAAGGCTTTACCGGGATTGACGATCCTTACGAGGAGCCGCTCAATCCCGATATCATCTTGAATACGACTGGGTGTTCGGCCGAGGACAATTCCCGCCAAATTATCAAACAGCTAATAGAACGCGGCTATCTGTTAGATCACATCGACGAAAGAAATCACGCATCTACATAGACTAGGCCGGATTAGGATGCTACGAGGAAACCTGACGACACTCTGTTGATCGAGGTGTGGCCCCATAGAACTAAAACGTCGAACGAAGGCACCGGCGCAAATGTTTCATTTTGTACGCGGCGCTCGGCGCGATGTTTGACCTTTTCGCTGGTGATCTCGTCAGCAACCCGTCCCGATTACATCTTCAAGGCGGAACTGTTTTGCCTTCGTTCCGGAAGGTTGGTAGCTCTATCCCAATCTTACCGCGAATAATCCGGGCCACCAAGATGGTTGGGACCCGGTGCTCGTCCTCTCAAAACTTCTTAGCCTCTCCTACCGCTTTGCGAGCCAAGGTGACCGGCCATTCGATTGGCTAAGCATTCTTTCATCGGCGCCGGCGGCGATTCAATCTGTTACGATTCATTAAGGACGTAGGAAAAGTATCATGGAAGAAGCAGGGCTTCTTTTTATTGTTCTTCTTGTCGGCGCAGGGGGACAACTTCTCGACGGCACGCTGGGAATGGGATTCGGAGTTTTCTCCGCCTCCGCACTGCTCGCGGCCGGGTACCCGCCGGTTACGGTGGTCGCCACAGTAAACGCAGCGAAGCTTTTGACCGGCATCTTTTCCGGCATCGCCCACTGGAAGGCCGGCAACGTCCGCCGGGATTGGCTGCTGCCTCTTATCATACCTGGAGTCGTGGGAGGGGTGTTAGGTGCGTATCTGCTGGGTTCTTTGCCGCAGGAGAAATTTCGTTTCTGGATGGCTGTGGTGTTGTTGGGTATGGGCATTCTCATTCTATGCCGGACTCTTTTCCCCGCCATCTTTTCGGTCGGATCCGCTTCGGCTGGTGAGTCTCCCAGACGCTTATCCCGCCGCTTTTATCTCGGTCTAGTAGGTTTCGCCGCAGGGGCGCTCAATGCCATCAGCGGCGCTTATGGCCCCTTCGCCACTTCGGGCGTGATGCTGATCGGCAAAGCAAAGCCCGCACGCGCCATTGGCACAGCCAACATGGCGGAGATATTTGTGGCAGGAGCCGTGATTTCCAGCTTTCTTTCCGCGCGAGGGCTGCAAACCGTATCCTGGGATTTGGCCATTGCCTTGGATTTGGGCGGGGCGTTGACCGCCCCACTGGCAGCTTATGCTTGCACGCGGCTTCCTTCCAGGGCGCTGCAGGTCGGAGTTGGGCTAGCTTTGATCAGTCTTAACGTGAAAGTGGTCATCGCCCAGTTCGGATGATGCTCTTCCGGCTCCGCGAAATTTAATTTACCGACACGAGGTGCGAATTTTGCGAATCTTTGTAAGTGTAAAGATGCGCAATGCCAGCGCGCGTCGATCGCCGGCTGGCCTGCCACTCGACCGCCTCTGCTCCATTGTTCTCTTTTATGTTTTCAAACGATAGGAGTTGCTATCATGCTCAAGAAAAGGACCGATACCGGGAGCTTAACCAACACAAATCCTCGCGATCCCAATGTCCGGCTCATGGAACCTTCACTCAGGCCACCAGCCACGGCTGCAGAGCGCTTGGCCGTGGCGGCGCTGAGGCAAGGAAGCACGACTTCTTTGAGTTCACTTGTAAACCATGTTGCCCGTGAGCTCTATAATCAAGAGGTAGCCAACGGCGCCTGGGCCCTGGATATCGGTATCTTTGGGCCTGATCTCTTTGCCCCAGACGTTGCCTTAGAACTTAGGGCCGGGAATCGCATACTGTGGGATATCGAAAATTCAGTGTGATAGTCGTCGGCGGATCTCTCCTTGCGGCCAAATCGGTCTCTTTTTTACCAAAGCATATAAATTTTCCGGCAATGAGATTGGCGTGTTTCTCTTTACAGCCGGTGCAATACTTGGCCACATAAATATGCATTGGTTTTACCACAACCTCCACTGTCAGTTGGCACGCGTCTTTGCAAATCCGTAGGTTGTCCAACGCTGCGATCCGACCAATAGATATCTGGGTCGACGGCTCTCGGGCCATCCGGGCAAGCCCGTAAACGTATAAGTTCTCCTACTCAGCTAAGGGATTTTTATTTTGTGAATGTCAATCGGAACCAAATAGTCGCATTAGCGAAAGGCTGAAAGTAGTTGTTAGATGAGTCGGCCCTTGTCCCACTCGGCAGATCAAGCTGGTGATTTTCATATGATTTCTAGTAGGAGGTTAAACATGGAAGCGTTCATTTGAAGTTGCCCAATAAATTGCATTCGCGCCGTCGCTGCATATTGTCGTGCTTTTTTTTCCAATCCCACTTGCTCTATTTCTCTCGTCCCCGCCACCCCTCCCCCAGATACGATCGGCCAGTCCGTGTCGGTTGTTGACAACCGATCGTCATTCGAATACGTAATTTCCCAGATCCAGTACTAAGTGCCTAGTATCGCATAACTGGCATACGTTTTTGTTTTTTGATTGAGTTTCTACGGTTTTAAGTTAAATCTTCACAAGCGGAGCTGCGTTGCTTCGAAGGATAGTCAGGATTTAACGGTGTCGACAATATTTGATCATTTTGAACTTTCAGCGCATATGCGTCGCTATCATGATTCCACCCATCAATGACTAAATTGACTCAACAAAACACTACGCAAATGCCCCTCGATGAGCCGTGCTCGCCGCGAATTCTACTCATCAATTCTGACACAATGGTTTGTGCAGCAACTACAGCGCCTTTTATTCTCAATGCGCGTATTCGGTATCTGTGATGCAGTCGGGTCAAGACGCGCTCGAGAAAATAGCCGATGGCTCAACGGATCTTGTGGTGACGGACCTTCATGTGCCAGACCTCGATGGAATGAAATTCGTCGAGCGGATACGAAGGTTGCACGCTGACGTTCCAGTAATCGTGCTTACCCGGGAGAAAGATATTGAATTGGCGGTCAAGGCACTAAAGCTCGGCGTCAGCGATTACATCAGCATGCCGTTTAGCGCTGATGCGGTGCAAGAGTCTACGCGTTCAGCATTGGAGAAAGCTCATGTATTCACTGAGCTCAGACATATGCGGCGCGGTTTCGCAGAAAGCTTCGAATTCGTCGGTATGCTCAGCAAAACTCCTGAAATGTACCGTGTCTTTGAAACCATCCGGATGGTTTCAAACATGGATGTGACGGTGCTCGTGGAGGGTGAAACCGGAACTGGAAAGGAGCTTGTCGCAAAGGCGATTCATGATCGAAGCGCGCGGCGCGAGGGGAAATTCGTGACGATCAATTGTGCGGGTGTGCCCGACGCGCTTCTCGAGAGCGAACTTTTCGGGTTCGAGAGAGGAGCCTTCACCGGCGCAGACCACTCGAGGGAGGGAATGATCGAGTTGGCCCATGGGGGCACTCTTTTCCTGGATGAAATAGAAAGCATGTCGCTATCGATGCAGGCAAAGCTTCTCCACGTCCTCGAGGATCGGAAGGTCCAACGGCTGGGTGGGAATCGGAAGTATGATATCGATATGCGGGTGATTGCCGCAACCAATGTTCCAGCCAAGGAGCTTGTTGCCGAACGAAAGATGCGGAATGATTTTTATTATCGCATCAATGTGGTTTCGATTCAGCTCATGCCGCTGCGACAGCGGCGAGCCGACATCCCGTTGCTGGTGCAGAATTTCCTACGAAAGCACCCCTTTGCGGCGCAAAAAGGAATTACGGAAATCTCTCGGCAAGCAATGAGCCAGCTCATGCATCATTCGTGGCCCGGCAATGTTCGCGAACTGCAGAACGTGCTCGAGAAAGCCGTGGTCCTGGCTGTTTTACCGGTAATAGACAAGGTTGATATTTTGGATGAGCCTCCACCGCCTGGGATAAATCGAGCAAGCAAATCAACCGGCATAACCTTCGCGCAGTGGATCAGAGAACAAGAAAAGGCATACTTAGTCAAACAACTCGAGGCTTTTCACGGGAGCATTGATCGGGCGGCGGCTAACTCCGGCATTTGTGTGAGAACGCTTTTTCGCAAAATGCGTCTTTACGGTCTTGATAAAAAACAGTTTCGACCCCAGGCGCCGGAAATTTCCTTGCCGCCGGAGGTGAGTTCTGTGATTGAAAACAAGGTCAGCGCAACAAACCCCCATTTCCGCCATTAGCTCACGACTAAATGGCCGGCTAGTTCTCAACGATTCCGGCACTCCCACCTGTCATCATCGGTTTCACTTGTGATACAGCGATTGGGTCAGCGCATGCCTCGCCAAGCCTTCTTTGATCGTCGTTTACCGCTGGATATCTTTGTAACATTTCAACTTTCTGCCCCCAGGTGAAGAACCCGCCACACTTTCCCCTCCTGCAGGCTCGCGCGCAGAACGCGTTTAATGACCGGGGTGTCTGATCATTTGTGCGCGTCTTGCGGTGTGTGTGCGCATTTTATAAGCGGCTCGATCAGCTAACCGCGGACGCAAGGATTCGTTGCACGCGAGGGTCACGCAGGCAAGGAACATGCAGCCTGATGATTTTAGACCGCCTGGAGGTTTTAAGAGATTGTCTTTATCAATCAGCGTGGTGCGCCCGACAGGAATTGAACCTGTACTTAGGGTTTCGGAGACCCTCGTGATATCCATTTCACTACGGGCGCGTGGCAAATTTTCTATCACCGGGTTGGCGATCAGTCAACGTGCTTGGTCTCTATGGCCGCGGTGATGGGATGCATTGGCTCATCAATCAGCGGATTGCCCGCTAAAGTTCCTCGGCCTCTGATGTCGAATGGCTCGCTGCGAAAGTCGCTGAGTTCGCCGCCCGCCTCGGCGACGATCAAACTTGCCGCCGCAACCTCCCAGGGTTTCAGTTTCAGCTCCCCATAGCCGTCGATGCGGCGACATGCGACGTAGCATAGGTCCAGGGCGGCTGCGCCATTGCGCCTGATGCCCTGGCTGCAGGTCAAGAAAGCTTCGAGGCAGCTTAGATAATGGTTCGCATGAGAAATGCGCTGGGTCTTGCGTCATGGGTTGCTGGACTTTCGCAATTATCCAGCGGCTATGTTAGCTAATGGCGCGTGAAGATTCGCGCGCCGGCAAAAATCAATTTGTGCTTGCGGGTGGTCGGCAAACGCGCCGATGGCTATCACCTGCTCGATACGGTCATGGTGCCGGTGTCGCTCTATGATGAGATCGACATTCAGCAGCGCACCGGCGCGCGCCGCGCGGCGCCGCGTGCGCCGGTAGAAATTCGCTGCAACCATCCGCAAGTACCGTTGGGTCGGGACAATGTCGCCTATCGCGCCGCAGAATTATTGATGCAAAAAACCAAGATTAATCGACCTGTTTGCATTCGCATTCGAAAAAATATTCCCATCGGTGCCGGGCTGGGCGGCGGTAGTACCGACGCTGCCGCGGTGTTGGTCGGTCTTAACCGCATGTGGAAACTGCGCTTGTCGGTGCGCCAATTGGAGCGGCTGGCGCTGCAACTTGGCGCTGACGTGCCGTTCTTTATTCGCGCCAAGCCGGCGCGGGCGCGTGGGATCGGCGAAAAACTCCGCTTGCTGCCGAAGCTGCGGCGCCGCTGGCTGGTACTGGCCTACCCAGGATTCCCGGTAGCGACTGCGTGGGTGTACGGAAATTTTACTCTAAAGTTGACAAAAGTTAGGGTAAATACTAGCATTGCGACGCCGCTGGAGAGCCTGGATACGCTCGAAAAACTGCTCGTCAACGATCTCGAGCAGGTCACCATAAGGAGATATCCTGAAATCGGTCGAGTGAAAACGAAACTGTCTCTGGCAGGTGCCGTGGCGGTTCTGATGTCGGGAAGCGGCTCTTCGGTATTTGGCGTTTTCAAGTCGAAACGATTGGCTGAGCGAGGCTTTCGTCGGATGCGGCATGAGGAGGGGATCCAAGCGTTCCTGGTGCATGTTTTGAATTAAAGTTAGTCAAAAGCCCATAAAAAGAACTCTACCGGCGCAACATCTGGCTCGTCCAGAAGGGGGTCCCTATGCAAGTTACCGAGGTTAGGGTCTTTCCTGTCGAGGAAGATAAGCTCAGGGCTTATGTCACTATCACACTCGATCACTGCTTTGTGATCCGGGACTTAAAAATCATACATGGCGCCACCGGGCTGTTTGTCTCGATGCCCAGCAAGAAGCGCAAGGACGGAACCTATAAAGATATCGCGCATCCGATCAATAATGAGACGCGCCGGATGATCGAGGAAAAGATAATCGCGGAATATCAAAAAGTGCTCGCCGACGGCGGGGCGCCGACACCGGTCCATGACGATTGATCGGCTCTCCGGCGCGACCGGATGAGCTTCCCGGAGGAAGTTCACGGATGGGCGGTCGCCAAGTGGTAAGGCCCCGGCCTTTGGAGCCGGTATTCGAAGGTTCGAATCCTTCCCGCCCAGCCAGTTTCTCCTGCGAAGATTGCCCGGCTGGCCTTTGCGACATAGATTTAGTAGAACTTGAGTGGCGCCGTTCACAGAGGGACGGCGCTGCTGTTTTTTGGTGGCAGAGGTGATCGGGCTACGAATTGACGGATTTGCCTGGCACGGGTAGTGAGAAAACGATGGGTCGCACAGCCGATTTGAAAATATTCGCGGGAAACTCCAATCCGCCGCTGGCCGCAGAGATCAGCCAGTATCTCAAAGTGCCGTTGGGCAAGGCGATGGTGGACAAATTTAGCGACGGCGAGAGCAAGGTCGAAATCAAGGAGAACGTCCGCGGCGCGGATGTGTTTGTTTTGCAATCTACCTCGACGCCCGGCAATGACAACTTGATGGAGCTTTTGCTGATGCTCGACGCCTTCAAGCGCGCTTCAGCTCAACGCATCACTGCGGTCATGCCCTACTACGGCTATGCGCGCCAGGACCGTAAAGTCATGCCGCGGGTGCCGATCAGCGCTAAGTTAGTCGCCGATTTGATTACTCGAGCCGGCGCGTCGCGCATGTTGACCGATTGACCTTCACTCGGGGCAGATTCAAGGTTTCTTTGACATTCCCGTCGATAACGTTTACGCCACGCCGGTGCTGTTGGATTTTCTGCGCAAGCAAGTCGATCATACCGAGGTTACTATCGTTTCGCCGGACGCTGGCGGCGTGGAACGGGCGCGCGCGATCGCCACGCGCTTGGATGCATCGTTGGCGATTATCGATAAACGCCGGATCGGTCCCAATGTCGTTGCCGAGATGAATATTATCGGTGAGGTCAAGGATCGGATTGCGATATTGATCGACGATATGGTCGATACCGCCGGGACATTGACCATGGCTGCCGAAGCGCTTAAGAAAGCGGGCGCGCAAGAAAATCATCGGTTGCTGCTCGCACGCGATATTGTCCGGGCCGGCGATCAAGCGCATCGAAGAATGCCCGATCGAACAACTGATTGTCACCAACACGATTCCCCTTGGGCCGCAGGCCCAGGGATGCGGCAAGATTAAGACATTGTCGGTCGCTCACTTGATCGGTGAGGCGATTCGCCGCACCCATGAAGAGGAATCGATCAGCTCTCTATTCGTTTAGTCAGAGGAGGTAGTTCCCTTGGATACTCTGGAAATACAGGTTGAAGCACGCGATAAGCAGCGTAAACGTGACGCCAGACGGTTGCTCCGCGACGGTAAGATTCCGGCGATTCTGTACGGTCCGAAAACTGACGGCGGTCACCTTGGCGCTCGACAAGAAACAATTCTCTCGGCGCGTCGCGGGCCTGCAAGGTTCCCACCTGGTCCGGTTGAAATCGGCGTCGGCGACGCTCGCCGAAAAGGTTGCCCTGGTGAAGGACATGCAATTTCATCCGATCAGCGGCGACGTGATCCATGCCGATTTCTACGAAGTCGATCTTTCCGCGAAGATTCAGGTGCATGTGCCGCTCCACTTTGTCGGCAAGGCGGTTGGTATCGTAAACGGCGGTATTCTTCAGCCGATCTTGCGCGAGATCGAAGTCGAGTGTTTGCCGCTCGATATTCCGGAATTTTTCAACGTTGACGTAACCGCTCTGGACATCGGCGATTCGGTTCATATTGAAGATTTGCAGATGCCTGACGGGGTCGTGTCGGTTGCCGAAGACAACCTGGCGCTGGTGGCAGTCGTGCCGCCGACTGTTGAAGCCGTTGCAACGACGACGGCTGAACCCGTGGAAGGCGCCGCTGTTGCGCCGGTGGACGCTAAAGCGGACGCCAAATAAGGATAACCCCTAGGCGGCAGGTCTTGCGCTTTCATCGAGATTGGCAGTGTGAAAATCGTCGTTGGTCTAGGGAATCCAGGAAGCAAGTACGACGGCACGCGGCATAATATCGGTTTCCTGGTTATCGACAACTTGGCGCGGCAGCACAATATCGCTCTGGATCAGCATCGATGCGATGCTCTGATTGGACTGGGGATAAGTCACGAAGAGCCTTTGTTATTGGCCAAGCCGGAGACTTTCATGAACCGCAGCGGCGTGGCGGTGGCGGCGCTGCTCCATCAGTATGGAGTAACGGCGGCGGATTTGGTGGTCATCTACGATGACCTGGATTTGCCGCTGGGCCGGATCAGGATTCGCACCAAGGGTAGCGCCGGCGGCCATCGCGGTGTCAGTTCGATTATCGAGCATTTAGGCGGCGTGCCGTTTAACCGCATCCGCATCGGTATTGGCCGTCCGCCCGAAGGGACAGTTGCCATCGACTATGTGCTCGCGCCCTTCGGTGCAGCTGAAATGGCTGATTTGTCCACGGCCGTCGAACGCTCCGCGGCCGCGCTTGGCTGTCTGATCCATCAGGGCGCGGCGGCGGCCATGGGTGTTTATAATCGCGCGCTTGACGAAAACGACACATTGTAAACGCCAAGTGTGTATGTTAGAAAGACAATTTTCCTGTGGAGGGTAGTAACACGGTAACATTATACGAAACTCTTTTTGTTGTTCATCCGGAAAAAGGGCCGAGAAATAAAGAATTTATCGAACGATTCAACAAGGTCGTCGAAGCTCAAGAGGGCACCATCGTGCAGGTCGAAGAATGGGGACTGCGCGATCTCGCCTATCGCATCGAGAAACAAGCCAAGGGTTTCTATACCTTGATGCGCTACAAGGCCACCGGCAAGGCGGTTGCCGAGCTCGAGCGTAATCTTAAGCTCACCGACGGCATTCTGCGCTACCTGACAACGCGAGCGGTAGAGGATAGCCCGATGACCAGTCCGTCGGCGCCACGGGTGTATAGTGATGAACCGCCGCGGCGAAACTACGACGACAGAAGAAACTACGACGACAGACGGAACTACGACGATAATAGGTCGCGTGGGGGCGACCGCGAACCTTCTGCCTAGATCGGCGTGGTATCCTTCGGGTCGCGTGAGGTTGGCTTTGATTTGCCGATCACTCGAGTTCCGGATAATCGCCCGGTTCCCCAAAATGGTTGTACTTCCAGTCGCACGAATAGATCCACGGCTAGGAAGAGCAAGACGAAACAAGAGGTAGCGTAATTTATGGCACAGTACGAACGGAGCCCGAGACCTAGCCGCGAGCGGTCCGATGAAGACAAGGGCGGCCAGCGTCGCCGGCCGATGTTCCGGCGCAAGGTTTGTCGTTTTTGCGCCGATAAGAGCCTGCGGATCGATTATAAGGATCTGCGGACGATTTCTTCCTTCGTCAGCGAGCGCGGCAAGATGACGCCGAGCCGGATCACCGGCAATTGCGCGCGCCATCAGCGGCTGCTGACGACCGCGGTCAAGCGCGCGCGCAGCATTGCCTTGCTGCCGTTTACTACCGCCAACACCTAAATTCGTTTCTCTGGCCAACATCCATGCAGCGGCTAGAAGTCATTACCCGGTTTCTATTGGCTCTAGCCTTGAGCGTGTTTTTGTTCATGAGCGGGATCAGTTTGCCGCCCATCGGCGCGCTACTGCTGCCGTTTGTCGCCCAGCCGGTGCTGTTGTTTGGCGTCAAATACGGTATTGGCCATGGCCTCGGCGTGGTACTCGTCGCGCTCTTGCTGTTGGCGATCTTTGGCGGCACCGAACTGAGCTTGCTGTACGGCGTATTCGCCGTCCTGGCGGGAGCGCTGTTGGCGCTGGTCGGCCGGCTGCGCAGGGTTGAGTATCTTGTTGTCGCCGCGGCCACGGCGATGTTTGCTTGGGCGCTCGGTGTGGCCCGCTACTTTTTCGGCTCTTGGGCGGCGCTGGCGGGAGACTTCCGCGCCGGTGTGTCCCAACAGTTCGCGGCAGCGACGCGCATGCAGGAACAGCTAGGTTTCTCCAAGGAAAGCTTGGAACTGGTAAAAGAAAGAATGCCACAGCTGATCGATATGACTTTACAGCTCCTCCCGGGTTTGCTGTTTTTGACCTTTGCGATTGTCGCCTTGATCAATCTTCTTTCGCTGCGGCGCCGTTTCCCCGAGCGCCGAAGCGCATGGTTCGCGATCGAAAATTTCCGCAACTGGAAAGCGCCGGAACCGCTGGTCTGGGGGCTGATCGCGAGCGGCTTTAGCTTGTTTTTCCCGCTTGCCGACCTCGCGCGTCTGATCGCCATGAATCTGTTGCTGATCGTCGGTGCTTTTTACTTTGCCCAGGGGTTGGCGGTGATCGCGTTTTTTTTTCACAAAAACAACGTGCCGCGGTTCCTGCGCGGCATTACCTATATCTTGATCGTGTTTCAACAAATCTTTACGCTGATGGTTGTTGGGCTGGGGCTGTTCGACCTATGGGGCGATTTTCGCCGCTTGGGTAAAGACAACCTGACTCCGAGCCAAGCGTCCTAGTGGAGGAACCATGGAAGTTATTCTCAAAGAAGATATCGCCAATGTCGGCAAGATCGGCGAAGTCGTGCGCGTGCGCGACGGTTATGCGCGGAATTTCTTACTGCCGCGCGGGCTGGTGCTGGAGGCCAACAAGAAAAATTTGAAGACCTTCGAGCATTCAAAAAAAATCATCGCCGATCAGAAAACCAAGGTGCTGCGCCAAGCTCAAGCCGTGGGCGATCAATTGGCCGGCGTGTCATTGATCATTCCGATGAAGGTCGGCGAAGAAGGCAAGCTGTTCGGTTCGGTGACTAACATGCAGATCGAAAAGGCGCTCAAGGCCAAAGGACTCGTCGTCGACCGGCGCAAGATTCATTTGAACGAAACGATCAAGGTCGTCGGCGACTACGACGTGCCGGTCAGGTTGTCGGCGGATCTGACGGTAACGCTCAAAGTGTCGGTGGTGGCGGACAGCTAAAGCTAGGCGTATTCATAGAGTCCAATCATCGGTCCGATCACGATGGGGTGGGCGCGTCAGTGTCCCATCCCATTTTTATTTGTGGCGGTTCCCTGGTGCGCCGGTGGCAATCGAATTGCGGTAACCTCGCCGGGTGAAGCCTGCGCAGACGAAGTATTACCAATGAGATCCACAGCAGCCACCTCGCCTGCGCTATTTGGCATCGAGCGCGGCCGGCTACTTATCCTGGCGGCCGCGATTCTCTGGAGTCTCGCCGGCGTGTTTATCAAATTCCTCGATATCCATGCGCTGGCTATCGTATTTTACCGCAGTTTGTTCGCTGCGCTGGTATTCATGCCGTTTTTGAAGCGGCGTGATTTTCGCTGCAGTGGCACGATTGTGGTTTCGGTCTTGAGTTACACCGCGGCGATCAGCGCGTTCGTCTCCGCCAATAAACTGACCAGTGCCGCTAATGCCATCGTGCTCCAGTATACGGCGCCGATCTTCGTGTTTTTGTTTTCGTGGCTGGTTATGCGGGAAAAAATCGCCAAGGCCAATCTATTTGCCCTGGCGGTGGCGATGCTCGGTATCGGCATCATTTCACTCGACAGCGCCGGTGAGCCCGAGATGGCGGGGGTCGCGCTTGCGCTGGTGAGCGGCGTGCTGTTCGCGGCTTATATGATCAACCTGCAACGCACGAAAGGTATCGCTCCGGTGTATTTGACCTGGGTCAACAATCTCTTCTGCGCGTTGTTGCTCTTCTGGTTTGTTCAAGCCCAGCTGGCGTTGACGGTGAATCAGGCGATGATTCTCGCCGTCATGGGGGCGGTGCAACTCGGTGCGCCTTATTATCTCTTTTCCAAGGGACTGCAGACGGTGTCGTTGCCGGAAGCATCGCTGATCGCGTTGATCGAGCCAGTGCTCAATCCGCTGTGGGTCGCATTGATCGTCGGCGAGTTGCCGTCAACCGCCACCGTTCGGGGCGGCGCGTTGATCTTGTTCGGTCTCGGCGTGCGCTATGTTTGGCCGTTGGTCATAACGCACACCGAAGACGAGCGCTACGAATCAGAGAAGTGATTTCGTTTCCTCATCCGGCAACGCGCACGTTGCCGGGATGACGGATCTTGTCCATTTCCTCTTTAGGTAGCGTCTTGATGTCCTTGCGCAGCTCGTAATTGATATGCTGGATCGCTTCCGACGGCCCGGAGCGGTTGCCCATGAGCACCATCGGACCGCTGCCGGTATTCTCTAACTGATAGAACGAGCCGCCGGTGATGGTTGCCACCTTGCCGGGTGTCATGACCACCTTGCCGCCGTCGGGAAAGTGCATGGTGCATTCACCGTCGATGACGTAGAACGTTTGATCGGCGTTGTGGCAGTGCATGTCGTCGGCGTCGCCGGGCTTGGGGTAAACATGCACCCAGGCGTGAAACTTATTGGTGTTGAAGATGACTTGGCGTTTGCCTTCGCCCGCCTTCTTAACCATATCCACGATTTCGATGGGCATAATTCCTCCTCGGTAATTGTTCCTGTCAAATTATCGCTCTCCGGCTATGCTGTCAAATTCCGCATAGGCCAGGATTCACATTCAAAATCGATTTGTGATAGTTTTTGGCCATTCAATTTCAGAGCTTAGGAGGCAAGTATGTCGATGAACTGGGGAATGGCGAATCGTTTGGCGCGAATTATCAAATCGGACGGCCGGGCGGTGATGCTCGCCGTCGACCACGGCTACTTTCTCGGACCGACGAGCGGTTTGGAAGAGCCGCGCAAAACCATCGAACCGTTGATGCCGCATGCCGACTCGATCATGCTGACGCGCGGCGTGTTGCGTACCTCGGTGGACGCCAAAGCCGACAAGCCGATCGTGCTTCGCGTCTCGGGCGGCACGAGCATTCTGAAAGAATTGTCCAACGAAGATATTACCGTGTCGATCGAAGAGTGCATTCGGCTCAATGTCTCGGCGATCGCGTTGTCGATTTTCGTCGGCTCGGAGTTCGAGAAAGAGACTTTGGTCAGCTTGGCCAAGCTGGTCGACGAAGGCGAGAAGTACGGCATCCCCGTGCTCGCCGTTACCGCAGTGGGCAAGGACATGGCGCGCGACGTGCGCTATCTCGGCCTGTCCTGCCGCATCGCCGCCGAGATGGGCGCGCACATCGTCAAAACCTACCACTGCGACAACTTCGAAGAGCTGATCGGCAGCTGCCCGATCCCGGTCATCGTCGCCGGCGGCAAGAAGACGCCGGAGATGGAAGCCTTAGAGCTAACTTACAACGCCGTCAAAGGCGGCGCGGTCGGCGTCGACATGGGCCGCAATATCTTCCAGTCCGATTCGCCCGTCGGAATGATCAAAGCCGTGCGCGCGATTGTCCATGAGAATGTTTCGGTCAAAGAGGCGTTCAAGATTTATGAGAGTGAGAAGACAGTAAGGCGCGAAAGGCTGCGTAAGAGCGAGCTGACGTCAGAGGAAGGGGACTGTCGCGACCATCTCCTACGTTCGCGAACACGATGAATGATGCGCGTCGCGATGTACTACAACAACCGGGACGTTCGTCTCGAAGAACTGCCGGTTCCGAAGATTGGTCCCGGCGAATTGCTGTTGCGTACGCGAGCGAGCGGGGTTTGCGGCAGCGACTTGATGGAGTGGTATCGCATCAAGAAGGCACCGCTGGTCCTGGGCCATGAGATTACCGCCGAAGTCGTAAAACTGGGCGCGGGCGTCGATACGTTTAAGGTCGGCGATCGGGTTTTCTCCACTCACCATGTGCCGTGCGGCACAGTGCCGCTATTGCTTGGCCGGGCATCAATCGGTTTGCGACCTGTTGCGCACGACGCATTTCGAGCCTGGCGGCTTTGCCGAGTACATTCGCGTGCCGAAGATTAACGTCGAGTTGGGGACGTTGCGCATTCCCGATTCGATGACCTTCGATGAAGGCTCGTTTATCGAGCCGTTGGCGTGCGTCGTGCGGGCGCAGCGATTCGCCAAGCTCGCGCGCTGGGCAGACGGTTTTGGTGATCGGCAGCGGTATTTCCGGCTTGCTGCACGTTCAGCTCGCCAAGGCGCGCGGCGCGGCTCGCGTTATCGCCACCGATATCAGCGACTATCGATTGAATGCGGCCAAACAGTTCGGCGCCGATGCGACGATTCACGGCGCGGAAGACGTGCCGGCGCGGCTAAAAGAATTCAACGACGGCCGCCTGGCCGACCTGGTGATCGTTTGCACCGGCGCCATGCCGGCGATTCAGCAGGCGACGAAATCGATCGATCGCGGCGGGACGTTGCTTTTCTTTGCGCCCACCGCGGCGGGCGTCGATGTGCCAATTCCGCTGTTCGATTTCTGGCGCGATGAAATCACCGTGGTCACCTCGTACGCCGGCAGCGGCGACGATTTGAAAGAATCGCTTGGAACTAATCAGTGATCGCAAGGTGCGGGTTGCCGACATGGTGACGCACCGATTGCCGCTGGCGGAGACGGGTGTGGGTTTTCAATTGACGGCGAGCGGGCAGGATTCGATCAAGGTGATTATCGATCCGTTGCTTTGACCGGGCGCAGCGTGCCGCGCCCCTGCCGGTTATTTCCCGATTCCCAATTCTTTTCTCGCCTTGTCCAAGAAACTGTAGTCGACGACATCAGCGACGGTCACCGGCTTGGTGACCTTGGCGCTGTCGCGGGCGAGGTCGATGAGGACTTGGACCGATTCCGGTTTGACGTAGGCGTCTTTGGTCAGCACGCGACCGACTTGGCGCGACATTTCGGCGGCCATCTTGCGGTCATTCACTTTCCATTGTTTCATCAAGATGTTGGTCACGGCTTCCTGGTTGTTCTTATCCCAGACGAATTGCAGGCCGCGCAGGGTGGCGCGTACCATGCGGTAGACTTCGTCAGGGTTTTCGCGGATGCGTTTGTCCGAAGTGCCGAAGCCGTTCTGGGGAAATTCGATGACGTCGCCGAGAAAAAGCAGTTCGTTATAACCCTTTTCCTGGGCGATGATGTTTTCCGGCACGGAAATCAGCGATGCTTCGACGACGCCGGATTCCAATACGGCGAGCCGGCTCGCGGCGTTGCCGGACATTTGCAGGACCGAAACGTCCTTGCCGGGCTCCAGGCCGATTTGTTTGAGCGCTTGATTGGCGAGTAGCGTCGCCGAGCCGCCGGGCGAACTGCCGGCGATTTTTTTGCCTTTGAGCTGCTTCAAGTCTTTGATGTTTTTCTGGCCGATCAAAAATAGCAGCGGTTTCGACACGGTGAAGAGCAAGACTTTCATCGGCCGGCCTTGGACTGCGGCGCCGATGGTGCCGGTGACGGCGCCGTTGAAGTCGACGTCGCCGTTCAACACCGCCGTGCTGGCCAAGTTGGCCGGCATGAAAATGATCTCCAGGTCGATGCCTTCGTCTTTGAAAAAGCCGCGATGGAGCGCCGTGTAGAGCGCGAGGAATGAGACATTGGTCGACGAGCTGGCCATGCGGACTTTTTTGAGGGTCTGGGCGTCATGGACGGCACGAGTAGCCAGCACTGCGGCAGAAAGACGAGAATGCCAATGATCAACGCTTTTTTTCATGATTTCTGTCTCCATCGGTCTAGGCGTCAAATTAACCTGGATTCCCGCGTTCGCGGGAATGACGGATAAAGCGCGAGTTCCTCAGTGTTGGATCGATTTCTCAATCGAGCTGGCTCCACTCTTTGAATTCTTCGAGCCCCAACTTTTGCAGCGTGTCCATGTATGGCCGGCCGGTGTGTTCGTGGCGGCCGGAGATTTTGTAATATTCGTAAACCAACTCAGGCAGCCACTTGGCGATGGTGAAGCCTTTGTACTTGCCGTCGGGGATCGGTTCCAAAAAGCGCGGACCGACGTCTTGCCAGTCATGTTCGGCGATCCAGCCGCGCTGGGTGCCGAAGACGCTTTGTAAAATAATCGCGCGGTGGCCGGCGTCGACGAGTTCGTCCAAATTCACGTCCCAACCGGTGGTCGCGTTGAGCGCATCGAGCATGCTCTGCACGCCGTCAGGCGGTTTGTCGTTTAACGCGAACCAGCAGCCGCCCATGATGCCGCAGGCCTGGCGGACCTTCTCGGTAATTAAATGCGAACTGGTCCAACCGTCCGGTTGATTGGGATCGAGCGGGCCCCATTTTTCCCGGTATTTCAAATCGGCGGGCGGTTCGGTGCCGCCGGCGCCCTGGGGCTTCATGCCGCCGCTGGCGACCAGTTCGCGGAGCATTTGGCTCAAGCATCGGCCGCCACTCATGCTGGGCCGGCGTGCCGCCTTTGGTGTGCACCACCCAGTTCTTGGCTTCGCCGCCCAGCTCTTCCGCCAGCTCTTTGGGACCGTCGGCGAGAATGTTGCCGAGCCAGGTTTCGCGCCGGGCGCAGCGTTCGAGCAACGTCTCGACCGCGTCCATGTCGCCCCATTCCAACTTCAAGCCGTCGGTCTTGTCGGGGCCGAGCACGCCTTTCTCCCAGGCTTCGAAGGCGAGCCCGGCGCCGCAGGCGAAGTGGCTGCACTCGATGCCGAGATCGTTGATGCGTTCGGAGAGATAGAGCACGTCGTTGCCTTTGAAGCCAAGGTTGTAAAACGTGTCCATCCACTCGCTGCCGGCGTTGAAGTGGCCGATCTTGCCTTTGAAGCGGCCTTCGCCGATCTCGACATCCCATGGGCACATGCGCGGGCATTGAAAGCAGGGACGCAGCGTGACGCGATTCTGATCGAGCCCCTTGGCTTCGTCGGTGATGATCGTGCTGCGCCAGTTCAACTTCGTAATCGCGCCCCAGTCCTCGCCATGGCCGACGCTGGTGAGCCGTTTCTTCACGGTGGTCTTGCGCGACGCGATCGCTTTGGACCAGCGCACGCCGGCGTCGATTAATCTGTTTTTGTCATGCAAGCGCGGCCGCTTGGTGCCCCAGGCGACCAAGGCTTTGAGTTTCTTCGAGCCCATCACCGCGCCCAGACCGTGCGCCGCGGTGTGATTGTAGTCGTTGACCAGCATGGCGGCGCGCACCAGGTTTTCACCGGCGGGACCGATGGCGCCGACGCGCGCGTCTTGATGGCCGGATTCTCTGCGCAGGGTGTCTTCAGTTTCGCGAATGCCCTTTCCCCAAACCCCGCTCGCGTCGCGCAGCTCGACTTTGTCCTCGCCGATGTAAAGATACTTGGGTGTCTGCGCCGCGCCGGTGACGATGATGCCGTCGTAGCCGGCGCATTTTAACGACGTGCCGAAATAGCCGCTGGTGGCGCCGCGGCCGAGGGTGTACTTGGTCGCCGGACTCAAATAGACGAAACACATCTTGGTGCCGCCGGGAGTGAACCCAGTGCCGGTGATCGGGCCGGTCATGCCGACGATGACATTGCGGGCATCGTAGGGATCGATGCCGAGGGGCAGTTCGTTGAGCAAGACATACTCGGCAAAGAGTTGGCCGCCCCAATATTTTCTTAGCAGCGGTTCTTCGGGAAGATTGATGTCGGTGAGTTTTCCCGCCGTCATGTCGACGCGCAGGATCTTTCCCATGTAGCCGCCGGGCAAACGGGTTTTGCGTACGCTCGGAAAGAAGTTGACGTATTCGGGGTTTGCCATCGTGTGCCTCGATTAAGTTAAGACTCGTTCCAATAGTTCCAATCGTTCCAGATGTTCCAAATGTTTCGGATGCTGTCGCTCCGCTATTCCGTAGTCCTTAAACGACTGGAACTTTTGGAACGGCATGGAACGCGAACGCGCAGCGTTCGCTAATCCGCCGCTGCCCATAACACTCGATCCGCCGGCAGGTCTATATCTAATCTCTCCCAGCTGTCGCCCTGGTCGCGGCTGATCATTAGATCGCCGGCGCCGCCGGCACCTGACGCGTGGCCGCGGGCGACATTGCCGAAGCCGGCGAAGACCGATTTGTGATCGGTCGGATGATGCACCAGCGCCCAGACCATGGAGTCGAGTTCTTCGGCGAGGCCGTTGGTAACGCGGCTCCAGGATTGCGCGCCATCGGTGCTTTTGAAGATCGCCGCTCTGGCACCGCGATTTTCTCGACGCCAGAAGCCCGGAGAGGCGTCGGCGGCGCCGATCAGCATGGTCGCTGGCTCACCGTTGCCCTGCGGATTCGAGAAATAGAAAATCGTGGAAATAGTCGCGGGTCATGCCGTTTTCCGCGCGAGTCCAACCGACTTCCGGTTTGTCGCTGGTGAAGAAGCCGCGCGCGCTGGCGACATAGTAGCGGTCGGCACGTTTGGGAAAGTTGGCGATCACATGGATGTCGAGATAGTCGATGCCTTTGCTGACATCTTCCCAGGTGGCGCCGCGGTCGAAGCTGCGCACGATGCCGCCATGCTCGAGGCATAAGTAAATTGTTTGCGGATCGTCCGGATGAATATGAATGTTGCGCACATGGCCATGGTGCGGCGCTTGCGGATACCACCAGTTCTTGCGCACCGACTGCGGCAGCTTTTTCAACGCGGTGATTTCTTGCCAACTGTTGCCGCCGTCTTCGCTGCGAAACAGACCCACCGGCTCGATGCCGGTGTAGACGACTTTGTCGTCGCTGGCATCGACGGTGACCGAGCGGATATCGCCTTCGAATACCTTCGCCCAGCTCTTGCCGCCATTGGTCGTGCGATAGAGACCGTCATGGGTGACGCCGACGAACACGGTCTCCGGCGACTGCTTGCAGCCGTGAATCGAATCGATGATGCCGTCTTCGAAGTGACGCGCGACTTCCTGCCAGCCGGAGTCCGTAGACTTCCAGGCGATCAAGCCATGTTGGGTGCCTGCGTATAATCGTACGCCTTCGCTCATATTAAACCTCCTGGGGTTCCAATGGTTCAATCACTTCGTTCCGTTCAACCGCTACGCTCCGTTCAACCCCCACCTGTGTCCTCCCCCGCGAACGCGGGGGAAGGATTCGGAAGTGTACCGAGTGCAACGAGTGGAACCGACTGCGAACAGCTTGGAACGATTGGAACGCTCTTTCCGTTCCTACGGAAACAGTTCTATTCTCCCCGTGCCGCCTTGATTGATCCCACTGCGATTCGATGCGCGAGAAAAATTCCCAAGCCCGGTTGGCGCGGCGCTCGAAGTCGATCTCGGCATTGAAAGTTTTGCATTCATCGGCGCTAAAATGCTCCACCGGGCCGAGCGCTGCGGCTTGCATGGTTTTCTTGGCGTCGTCTTCCAAGATCAACGACGCGAACAAGACTTCCGCCAAACTCTTGCCGGCGACGACGATGCCGTGGCCGCGCATGAGCAGGGCGCGGTGGTCGCCGATGGTTTTCAGCATGGCGTCGCCGCGTTGCGGCGTGGTGACCAGATGGGCTTCCTTGTAGAGCGGCACGCCTTCGCCGAAGACCGTGCCTTGCAGCGTCACCGGGTGAAACTCGCGCTTGGCGATGGCGAACAGTGTCGCGTAGGGCGTGTGCAGGTGAGCGACGGCGAGAGCATCCGAGCGCGCCCCGTGCAGCGCCGTGTGAATCGGCCACTCCACCGGCGGCGGAATCGTGCCGGTGGTCGGCTTGCCGCTCAGATCGATGGGGATCATGTCCGATGCCGTGAAGTTCGCCTTGTCCGAGCCCGAACCGGGAGTGACGAAGATCGTCTTAGTTTCCGGCTGAAACACGCTGACATGGCCGAACAGGCCGATGAGCCCCTGCATGGCGAAGATTCTCGTGCACGTTGCGAGCTGCTCGCGTAGTTGCTGTTCCGATGCCATCTACTTGGTTCTCCTTTGTGCGGCTTCCAGTTCCTCTTTGACTTCCTTGACCAGCTGTAAGTGCAGCAGCCGTTCCGGCGCAATATCTTCTTTGAAGCCGAGGGGGATCTTAATATCGTATTCGAGAAAGTTCTTGATCCCTTCGGCCGACGGCATGCCTGGCACGCCTTGGGGCAGGGCGCGCACGTAGTTCTTCGTGCCTTCGACGATCATCGCTTTCGAGGCTCTGCCCAGTTGAAGTTTCTTCATGGCCAAATCGACGGCCTCTTCGGGCCGGTCGCGCACGAACATCAACGCACGTATCGCCGCGCGCAGCCAGCGTTTCACCTGCGCGGGATTGTCGCGCAGCTTGCGATCGGTGGTGACGAAGCCTTGGAAGGGCATGGGAAACAAGTCGCCGAGAAAACCCAACGACACGAGGCCTTCTTTTTGCGCGAAGACCAGGCCGCCGGGATCGACGATGGCGGCGTGCGCCGCGCCGGTTTTGATCGCGGTGATCCGAGTATTGGTGTCCGAGCCCATGGAGATGCGAATCATCTCGCGCGACGCCACGCCGCCGCGCTCGGCGAACATGGTCATCATGCGATCCTGGGTGTCGCCGGGGCTGCCGACGGCGATTCTTTTGCCCTTCAAATCGGCAGCGGTCCTGATGCTCGGGTCCGCGACCAGGTAGAAGGTGACCTTCTCGGTCTGAAAATAGATGCCCTTCACCGGCGCGCCTTTCAGTGCGGCGCGCATGCCGCTGCCGCCACCGCCGCTAAAATCGACGTCGCCGCTAAGCAATGCGGCGGTGGCGAGGGGACCGGAGATGACCACGGTTTCGTTCTCCAAGCCTTCGTCTTTGAAAAAGCCGCGGGCGTCGGCGACGTGGATGGAGAGGTAGTTTAGATTCGCCTGAGGAATTGCGGTGCGAATTTTTTCGGCGTGGGCGATGATTGGCGGACGAAAGCGTGATTGCCGCGACGAAAATTGCCAGAGACGGAACAACCCAGGTTCCACTCGGAGCTGGGTCTGGATTCCCGCCTACGCGGGAACGCCGAACCAAGGAGTCGGTCGCTTTGAGGTGCCATTGCGCAGCTGAATTCGACGTTAAGAGAAATACCGATAGAGCAGCCGCTTCGGGTGAGTGATCGCGAGCCACAGAGCACGCATCTTGCCGGCGATGCCGCAGCGCGGCGTGAACAGGTCCTTCAACATCAAGCCGAGCGGGATTTTATGCTTGGGAAATCTGCCGGCGGCGATGTCGCGCACGCCGTATTTGTCTTTGCCTTCCTTCAAGACATAGACGACGCTGCCGCCACCGGCTTCTTTGTCGCCGTAGGTGTAGCCGCCCACCGCTTCGGCCTGCTTCTTGGCTTTGTCGGCGATCTCTTCGGTGAAGCCGAAGTCGAAAGCGTTCACCGGACAGGCCTGAACGCAGAAGGGCTGCTTGTCCTCGCTGATGCGGTCGCTGCACATGGTGCACTTGCTCGCCTTGCCGGTGATCTCGTTCTTGGTGATGACTTCCCAGGGACAGGCGTGGATGCAGTATTCGCAGCCGATGCAGACATCCTTGTTGATGACCACCGGGCCTTCTTCGTACTTGGTAATCGCCTCGACCGGGACAAACCGCGGCGCAGGCGGCGAAATCGCAGTGCATGCAGCTGTTTCGCGCCCAGATCGGCGACAACCCCTCGAGCACCGGCGGTTCCATGGTGATCCAGTTGGTGCTGGAGAGTTCGTAGGCGCTGGTGCGGTCGTGGTCGTTCCAATCCTTGCACGCCTGCACGCAGTGACGGCAGCCGATGCATTTGGTCGCGTCGAATAAAATGCTGCGCGGCTTGCCATCGAGCAGCCGGCCAGTGGGCACCAGGTTGCCGTATTCTTGAGTCAGAGTGTCCGTCGGTTTGTTCGCCATGCGGGTCCTTTCGCGCTTACTTTCAGCGTGGGTGTATCACTTAACCTTTTGGCGCCGTCAACAGAATGGCAGTGAGCAATGGATAATTGATAATGGAGAATGGAAAATGGAAGATTGACCTGCCGATTGGACGCTTGTGTTTTGCTAGCTGTCCCGACTAGCATGCCGTTAACTATTGCTTCGGATCGGGAAGGGGATGTCACATGGCTTCTGGAACATGGCGAGGGATTGTCGGTGTGGTGAAACCGACTTATGGCTCGGGATCGTTGGTGGAATTTATTCGACTCCTGCCGGAAGGGGTTGGCTGCATTCCAATGTACGCCGGCATCAAGGAACATTCGGAACGCGGCTATCTCGGCGCCATGGAAAATTATCATGCAAAGGTCGCGGAGCTGGCGGAGATCGGCGTCGATCTTATGCATCCCGAGGGCGGGCCGCCGTTCATGGTGCGCGGCCATAAGGCGGAGCAGGAGATCGTCAGCGCCTGGGAGGCCAAGTATAAAGTGCCGATCTTCACGTCAGGGATGTCGCAGGCCCAGGCGCTGCGCGCTTTAGGGATCAAGAAGTTTGTCGGCTGCACTTATTTCCGTGATCAGAAGATGAACGATGTCTTCACGCGCTACTTCACCGACTGCGGCTTCGAAGTGTTGGGCATGGAAGGCATGGACACCTCGCCCAGCGAAGCGGATGGAATTTCCAACGAGACGATTTACCAGCATCTCAAAGCGTCGTTCAACAAACATCCGACGGCGCAGGGAATTTATCTGCTCGGCTCCGGCGCCTGGGGGATGAAGGACATCATCGCCGCGGAGAACGATCTCGGCGTGCCGGTGGTTCATCCGGTCGCCGCGCGGGTTTGGTATGTGCAGAAGTTGTTGAAGAATTAACAATCCGTTGAAGGGCGCGAGCCGGTTGTTGGAGGAGTTGCCATCAGTCGCTGGCTAGCGATATGCGCTCAGTCGAGTTGGCTCCACTCTTGGAATTCTTGGAGGCCCAGTTTCTCCAGCGTGTCTTTGAACGGTCTGCCGGTGCGCTCGTGCCGGCCGGATTGTTTGTAGTAGTCCCAGATCATGTCCGGCAGCCACTTGGCGATGGTGAAGCCTTTGTATTTGCCGTCGGGGATCGGTTCTAAAAATCTTGGGCCGACGTCTTGCCAGTCGAAGTCGGCGATCCAGCCGCGCTGGGTGCCGAACAGGCTTTGCAGGATCATGCTGCGGTGGCCGGCTTGTAGCGCTTCGTCCATGGAAAAATTCCAGCCGGTGATGGCGTTGAAGGCGTCGACGATGGAATTCAAGCCGTCTTTTTTGTGGCTCTCCTGGGCGAACCAGCAGCCGCCGAAGATGCCGGTGAATTGCCGGTACTGTTCGGAAAGCACATGGGACCAGACCCAGCCTTCCGGGTTGTCCATTTCCAGCGGACCCCAATGTTCGTTGTCGCGCAGATCCGGCGGCGGATTCTTCGAACCGCCGCCTTGCGGCTTCATGCCGCCGCTGGCGACCAGCTCTCGTAACATTTGACCGAGCAGCGGGCGCCATTCGTGCATCGCCGGCGTGCCGCCTTTGGTGTGGACCGCCCAGTTGGGCGCGTCGCCGCCGAGGGCTTCGGCCAATTGCTTCGGTCCTTCGGCGAGCAGATTGCCGAGCCAGCCTTCGCGGCGCGCCGCCATGTCGAGCAATTTACTGACGGCCTCGACGTTGCCCCATTCGAGTTTCACGCCGTTGGTGCGGTCCGGACCGAGCAGGCCTTTCTCCCACGCTTCGAACGCTACTCCGGCGCCGCAGGAAAAGTGGCTGCACTCGATGCCGAGATTATTGATCTTCTCGGCGAGATAGAGCACGGCATTGCCTTTGATGCCGAGATTGAAAAAGGTATCGAGCCACTCGCCGCCGGCGTTGAAGTGAACCACCGTGCCTTTGAATTCGCCCTCGCCCAACTTGGCGTCCCAGGGACACATGCGGGCGCACTGAAAGCAGGGACGGAGCACGACGTCATTGTCGGCGAAGCCGGCGATATGCGCCGGTTGAATGTCGGTGCTGCGCCAGTTCAAATTATTCAGCGCGCCCCAGGCGTCGCCGTGGCCGTACTTGGTTTTCTTTTTCTTGACGTCGTGTTGCTGCAAGACGTTGCGCCAGCGCAGGCCGGCGTCGGCGAGCTTGGCTTTGTCGCGATGGCTCGGCCGCAGCGAGCCGCTGACGACGATGGCTTTGAGTTTTTTCGAACCGAGCACGGCGCCGCCGCTATGGGCGGCGAAATGGTTGTAGTCGTTGGCGAGCATGGCGCCGCGGTTCAGGTTCTCACCGGCGGGGCCGATGCACAGCACTCTGGCGTCGCGGTTGCCGACGATCTCGCGCAGGCGGTCTTCGGTGTCGCGGGTGCCGAGGCCCCAGACTTTCGCGCCGTCGCGCAATTCCGCCTGGCCGTCTTTGACGTAAAGATAAACCGGTTGCGCTGACACGCCTTCGACGATCACGCCATCGTAGCCGGCGGCTTTGAGATAGGTCGCCCAATAGCCGCTGGTGGCGCCGCGGCCGAGCGTCTTGTTGGTTAACGGACTCAAGTAGACCGCGGTCATCTTCGTGCCGCCCGGCGTGAAGCCGTTGCCGGTGAGCGGGCCGGTCATCATGACCACTTTGTTTTCCGGGCCGAAGGGCGTGGCGTCGAGCGGCAATTCGTTCATCAAAATATACAGCGCCAGCGCCTGGCCGCCGATGAATTTTTTCAAGATCGGCTCTTCGGGCAGATTCTCGTCCGTCAGTTTGCCGGTGGTCAGATTGACGCGGAGAATCTTGCCCATATAGCCGCCGGGGAGGGGAGTGGTGCGCTGTGCCGGAAATAGATTCATCTTCGTATTGCCTTCTGTGATCATCACATCCCCCTTTGAAAAAGGGGGACCGAGGGGGATTTACTTCTTGGACGATTGAAAAATCCCCCTTGCCCCCTTTTTCAAAGGGGGGATTTTCGAATCGTTCGATTCGTTGGACTCTATCTCGCGCCGAAGATCCCACGCATCTCTTCGCCGGCTGGACCATATTCCTTCGCCTGGCGCGGATCGCTGGCTTGCAGTTTCACGTTGCGCAGGGAAAACACTTGGGGATCGACGTCGCGATGGGCGGGAATTCGTCCCTGATCGCGCAACATGCGCTGGCCTTCGATGGAGAGAATAAAACCGATCAGCAGTTTGCCGGCATTGGGGTGGGGCGCGCCCTTGGCCAAGACCATCGGATGGACATAGGTAATTACCGGCTCGTCGAAAACATATTGCACCGGGCCGCCTTGGCCTTTGATGCGCGCGGCGATGTGGGCGTAGGTGTTGGTGACGACGTGATATTCGCCGGCAGCCAGAAGTTGCGCTGTGATGTTGTGACCGTCGCGCACTGCCGGTTGTTGGGCGGCGAGCGCCTTCAAAAAATTGCGCGCCTTATCCTTGCCCCAGCGCCGTTGCAGGCTGACGTACCACTCCGGGTCCTGCAGATTGACGCCGATGCGTCCCTTCCAACGGGGCGCCAACAGGTCTTCATATTTCTTTGGCGCTTCATTGGGTTTCACCAGCTGGGTGTTGTAGGCCATGGAGTTGAGCAGCGAGTGGACGTTGACCCAATGGCCGTCGGGATCTTTGAACCCTTCGTCATAGGCCGCGGCTTCCGGCGGCACGAAGCGCTGGGTGAGCCCCGACTCTTTCATGAGCTGCACTTGAAACCCCGCCGAAGTTATGACGTCGACGGCGAAGCGGCCGGCTTTCGCTTCGGTGTTGGCCCGTTGCAGGACGCGCTCGCTGGTGCCGCGGTAGAAGGACGGTTTGATCGCCGGATATTTTTTCTTGAAAGCATCGACCAGGGTGACGATCTGCTCGTTATTGAGCGAGCTGTAGAGCACGACTTCGCCTTCGGCGCGCGCGCCGTCATCGAGTGTGGCGGCGTGGGCTCGCGAGAAAATAGGACGGATACGACAAATACGGACAAATAGCGATCGCAGCATCATTAGCTTTCGCGTCGCTCACACATGGCCGATGAAAAGATCGTCCATCGGCAGCATGGTTTTCATCAAGCCCTGCTCGATCTGGTAGCGGTTCATGGCCGCGAGGGTGCGCTTTTCGTTCTCGCCCATGACGTAGTCGTAGGGATCTTCGCCGAGCACGTCGCGTTCTCTTTGATATCCGGCGATTTCTTCCGCCGGCATGTACTGGGTCGAGACATCGCGCGCTTCCATGAAGGCGCGGGTCAGCTTCGCCGGAAGATCGGGGTGGCGCGCGACGACTTCCTTGCGGATCGACAGCACATGCATGATCGGGTTGATGCCGGTCTTTTTGACGTAGTCGATGAATCTCTTGATTGTTATCGAACAGCGGTTTCACGCCAGCGTAGGCGGCCATCATCGGCGGGGTCTCGCCGCCGCCGAAGAATCCGGCATAACCATTGTCGCCCGGCACAACTGCGCCGTGCAGTTCGCCTTCATTTAACATTTTCGACAGCACCAGCTTCTCGCCGCCGAAGGGCGGCGGCGGATCGATGCGCTGGACTTTGACCGGCAGCTCATGGCCGATGAACACTTCGCGGCCGGAGACGAACCACTGCATGTCGGTGGTCTTGATGCCATGGGCGTCGAGTAGATAGCCGCGCGCCCAGACCACCGCGGTGGCGCCGTAACGGAAGCAGCCGAATTTTTTGCCCTTGAGTTCCGACGGATGCTTCAGATGTTGCTCGCAGTGATAAATATTGCGCTGGCGCGGGCCGCGCTCGAAGAATACCGGTATCGCCAGCAGCTCTTGACCCTTTTCGATGGCGCGCATCAAGCTCGCCGCCGAGACTTCGCCGACATCCCATTCGCCGTGGAGATATTTGTAATGGCGCTCGCCGGATGAGACGAAGTTGGGATCGACGTCGAGCTCGTAGCCTTCGATGCCGACTTTGCCGTCGATGATCGCCTGGCAGCGTGGGTGGTCGGGGAGGCCTAGGGTAATTTTGGTTTGTTGGCCATTCGGTTACTCCTTCAAGATTTATGGTTCCAGTCGTTCCAAAGGTTCCAAATGTTCCAATCGTTTTCGGACATCCTGGAACGATTGGAACTGTTGGAACGATTGGAACTCCCCGGCGCTAACGAGCGCCGGGGAACATTTCCCGATACCGGTTGCCGATCGCTTGATAGCGTCTTCCTATATCGAAAATATCCGGCATGCGCACGTCCTGGCCTTCGAGTCAGCTGGCTCTCGGGAGACTTAACTTTGGTGTGCGCGGGCATGCGATTGGTGCTGACGATAATTTTTTGGCCTTCTTCCGAGAGCAAATAGTCGGTGAACAAAGCGCCGGCGAAGGGATGGGGCGCGCTGGCGTTCACGAACACCAGGCTCGGCGTCGAGAAAGTAGGGCGGCGCCGGGGCGAACCAGAGCGGCGCGCCTTGACGGCTCAGGCTCAGAACCGAGTTCAAATTGGTTTCGACGGCCATGTCGAATTCGCCGGCGGCGACCAGTTGGCGTCATCAGCCGGCGGCCGCGCGGTGCGCAGGTTTTGCTCGTTTAAGCGCTTCATAAAGCGCTAGACCGGCTGTCTTCGCCGAGGTATTGCAACATGGTGCCGAACCAGACGTAGGACTGGCTGTCCATCGCCAGTTTGTTTTTCCAGCGGGGCTTCAAGCAGATCTTCGACGCTGCGCGGCGCTTCGTCTTTTTTTACCTGACGGGTGTTGTAGACGCTGACCATGACGTTGTTCATGTAGGCGGTCCACAGGCCGTCTTTGTCCTTGAAGCCGTCGCGGTAATGGTTCGCGTTCCGGCGAGCGGTAGCGGCCGAAGATGTGTTCTTTCGAGCAAGGCGAGCACGCCGAGTTGGCCGCTGAGGACGACATCGGAGAGCGGCTTCCCGCGCGGGCTTCCGCTTCGACCCGGGTGATGATCGCGGCGCCGGAAATATGCACGCTGGTGGCTTTAACGCCGGGATATGCGTTTCATGAAGCCGTCGGTGAGCGGCTTCATGGCGCTGACATCCATGTTGGCGTAGATGACCGCTTCACCTTCGGCCTTGGCGCCCTCCAGCAATTTCTGCTGGCGTTCCGCCGCCGGCAGTTTCTCCAACACGGCGAGCTTGGCATCGACGCTCTGCGCGTTTGATTCCAGTGGTGTCAGTAAAAGTGCCGCAACCAGCGAGTATCACCGGAAAGAATTCGCAGTTCATTTTCGCCCCGCAATGCCGAGTTCTTTGTGAACTTCCCGCAGCAAGGAAAAGTCGACGAGCTGCGCCAATGGCGGGCTAGCCGGCAGCTTCAACGGCTGGGTGATGGTTAGATCAATATTCTTGCGCATGGCGTCGTCGGTGGCGCCGCCGGGGTTCTGGGCGTCGATGGCTTTGATGCAAACATTCGCCGCGCCCTCGATGACGTCGCGCGCGATGGGCGAAATCGGCCTGGGCAAACTTATAGGTTTCTTCTTTGCGCGTGAGCATCAATTGCAGGCTCTTGACCATGGCGCGGGTCCAGCGTTTGAGTTTATCGCGCCGATTCGCCAGAAGCGCGTCAGAGGTCGAGTAACCCGCCCAGGGCCAGGGCGCCCATGTCGGCCAGCACGCCGAGTTCGGTGAAGCCCTGCTTCTTCATGATGTACGCCGCGTCGGGATTGAAGGCGCGCGCCTGGATGATGCCATTGCGCATGGCGACGATGGAAGTCTCGGCGCCGCCGATGGTCATGAACGTCACGTCTTTTTTCGGGTCCATGCCGTGATGCTGCAAGACCATCGAGGCGGCGACTTCGGTGGTGGCGCCGGGGCCGGTGGTGCCGATGACTTTGCCTTTTAGATCTTGCACGCGCTTGATGTTGGGCGCGCCCATCAAGACGAACAGCGATTTGTCATAGGGGAAAAAGTTCGCCTTCAAGGGCGCGCCGCGCGCCGCCGCGCGCATGGACGAACCGGCGATGCCGGCGACATCGATCTCGCCGGCTAGAAGTGCGGTGACGACGACGTTGCTATTGACCACGATCCACTGGATTTCCAAATTCTCCTGGGCGAACAGACCGGCGCGTATGCCGACGAACAACGGCAGGTAGCCGAAATCTTTGGTCGACAAAGCGACGCGGAACTGCTCGGCGTGGCTGTTGCTTGCGAGCCGACGAGAAGCGTTGCGAGCCACGCGATAATGACAATGTTATGAGATAGCGGTGACTGTTGTTTCATAGCGCTTTGGGGGATGTTGGATCGGATTGTCTCGCGCCAAGTCGCAAAGAACGCAAAGGCAAGAATTACGATTCCGAACTTAGCGATCCTTGGCGTGCTTTCGCGGGAGTGTCTTAATCAATGTATCCCTTCTCGCGGAAGTATTTTTTCGCTCCCGGATGGAGCGGGATGTTTAATTGTCCAGCTTCGCCGCCGCGGCAAAACTCGCGAATGGTCATGGGCCGTTTGTCGAAATGATCGACGGGGATATGTTTGTGGCAAAGGTCGACGGCTCTGGCCATGTGGTAGGCGACCTTGTCCGACAAATCGGCGTGGCAAAAAAATGTCCAGCCGCTGAAATCGACGCAGCGAATCGGCTTGTCCAACTTGGGATAATGCTTGCGCGTCAGCATGGCGCTGGGAAAGCCGAGCTTGGCCATATGTTTGACCGCGTTGTCGTTGATCGGCAAAAAGCGCATGCCGGCTTTGAGCGCCGTCGGTCCCCAGCTCTTCACGCCTTCGTCAAAGACTGCGTCAGCGTTGCCGGATAGAATCGCGTCGCGCCGCTCCGGTCCGCTCGGGTTGGGCGCTTCCATGATCTTGCCGCCCCATTTCTCAATGTCTTTGTAACTCATGCCGTAGGCTTTGAGCACTTCTTCGATGGCATAGATTGTCGTGGCCAGCTTGCCGCGCCGGCGCGTCGAGATGCGCAGGGGATATTTCTGCTTCTTGATGTCTTCGAGCGACTGGATGCCGGTGTCCGTGCGCACGGCGAAGATCAAGCGGTCCCAGGTCGGAAAGACGCCGATGGCGCGCAGCGGGATTTTCTTCTTGTAAAAACCGCAGCCGAGATAAGCCATCGCCGACAGGCCCACCGGATTGCCGAAGCCGAAAGAGTATTTCTTCTTGCCGACCAGGATCGCCGGCCCGGTGCCGCCCAACTCGGAGTCGCGCCAGCCCATGGCGATGTCGAGTTGCGATTGGCGCGGCAGCTCGATGCTATTGAAAAATGTATAGCCGACGACGTTGGCGATATCGACGCGCTTGGAGGTTGCGGCGATGGAGAGTTTAATCGGTTTGTCCATTGTTTTTTGTTCTCTTGAGGGTTGTTGCTTGAACGGGTCGAGGATGGACGATCGAGGATGGATGATGGCACTATTCGATCCTCTATCCTCCATCATCGATCTCGCGATTTAAACCGCCTGCCGTGTGCGCCGGCCGCCGGGGCGGGCAAAGTGCAGTTCGAGATAGTTGCCTTCGGAGTCGAACATGTAGATCGTGTTGCCGCTGTCACGTTCGACGCTGCGGTGGAATTTGCCGAGCTCCTTGGCTTGTTTCATCGCTGCGTCATAGTCTTCCCAGGCCAAACTGAAGGCTTGGTGGGTAATGCCATCTTGGTCGACGGCGTCGCGGTTGAGCGGTCGCGGTCGGGCAAACAGCACGACGTCATATTCGCCGCAGCGCAGACGGTCGAGTTTTTGCGCCACGCCATGAACGGGAAATGAATCCGGGTTGCTCGGATTGCCGCCGACCCGGCCGAGATAGTCCATGCCCAATACGTTGGTGTAAAACTCTTTGGCGCGATCCAAATCGTCGACCGGGATGCCCATGTGGTAAACCTTGGTGAGTTTCATTACGTTTGTCCTTATCAAGGTCGCTGGCTCAAAACGTGCGCCGTGATCGGCGGGCGGACATGCCAATCTGCGATTTATATAACAAACCGAGGAATCTGCAAACTGCGATTGTTCAGCTCGGCTCAGTGCAGACTACCCGCTCTGCGGGTCTAAGTGATGGTCGTCGAGTCGAATTTTGAGAAATTTGGCTAGTTAAGAAAAAAGGGCAGGTGTTAATATCACGTCGGTCTAAAGAGAAAGTCCGTAAATCAAAGGTTGACCCGGTTCCCAGCCGGTATTCACGATCGATTTTTGCGCGGGTCATCGCTCAACTCGGATGGCCTCCGATCAAATGATGATAATGGTTGATCGAGTTCGAGCACTTGCCGAAGCAAACAATGTGATCATTCCACTGGTGGTTGTTGCAGGATGGTATTAAACCCTCATAACTTTTCCATTGTCATTAGAAGACAATTGTAATCGGGATTCCGCCGCAGCATGGATATAGATTCAGCAGTATCGTCAGTTGCATGGATGAAGCGGTGCGCTGATGGCTCGTCTCGCTGCGCGGCTCACCGTCGCTTTATTCAAACTTCTCAAATGGCAGGCCGACATAGTTTTCGGCAAACACAGTTCGCCCGGCATCGGATGCGAGCAGGTAATCAAGCTCGGAAATTTGTAAACGCCTGCTCATGGGATCATCGTCGAATTTATGCAGAAGGGATGTATACCACCACGAAAAGCGGATCGCCTTCCAAACGCGGCGCAGGGCTGTTTCAGAATAACGATCGAGCAAGTCAGTTCGTTTTTCTTTATAATAGGCGGTCAAGGCGCGGGAGAGATAATAAATATCCGAAGCCGCAAGGTTCAGTCCTTTGGCGCCTGTGGGCGGGACAATGTGCGCGGCATCGCCTGCCAGGAAGAGCCGACCAAAGCGCATGGGTTCAGCGACAAAACTATGCAGGGGCGTGATGCTCATTTCGAGACGGGGACCCGTTGTAACAGAATCAGCCGCATCGGGAGGAAGGCGGCGGCGCAGTTCATCCCAAAAGGCATCGTCGCTCCAATTATTCACTTTATCTTCGGTGTCACATTGCACATAGTAGCGACTGCGGGTGTGGGAACGCATACTGCACAACGCAAAGCCGCGTTCATGGTTGGCATAGAGCAGCTCATCCATGACAGGCGGCACATCGGAGAGAATTCCCAGCCAGCTGAACGGATAGGTTTTTTCAAAAGTTTTGATTTTATCTGCTGGAAGGCTTTGACGTGCAACGCCATGATAGCCGTCACATCCTGCGACAAAATCGCAGACGAGTTCCCCGCGTTGGCCGTTTTGCTGGTATAGGATTCGCGGGGAATCCGTATCGCATCCTTCCACGTTGATGACTGGCGCGTCGTAGTGGACCGTTCCCCCTGCCTCATCGATGTGCGCTTTCATCAGGTCGTGAGTGATTTCGGTCTGGCCGTAGACCATCACAACTTTTCCATTCGTATGTTTGGGAAAATCAAGCCGTTCCAGCCGGCCGTCAAAGGCAATATTAATGCCCTCGTGGATCAAACCCTCGCGATCCATACGTTCGCCCGCTTTGGCTTCCCGCAGCAAATCCGCCATGCCTTGTTCAATCACACCAGCGCGAATGCGACCTAGCACATAGTCGCGGCTGCGATTCTCGACGATCACCGTGTCAATCCCTTGCAGATGCAGCAATCTTGCAAGCAGCAGGCCCGCTGGTCCTGAACCGATGATTCCGACTTGAGTTCTCATGGACCAATTGTGGCGTGTTAAGAAACGGCAGGTTGAGCGTGGTTACGAACCTTGTCCCGTGGTCCGCAACCCGCAACGCCTGCGGGAAGCGTCCCCCGGTGATTTACTTGGTCTCTCTAACGTTCGTATGGGAGCTTTCTTGGTTCCCGTCGGCAACATCCGCCGACGGGGCGCCCTGATTCAACCAAACACTAAATTCTTTCAACGAATGAGCCAACCGCCACTCGTCGAACACGGACCGAGCCATGGCGGAAGCCGGGCCGGCTAATTCACCGGCGACGCAAGTCTGAGAATAATTGAGCAGCCATGCTTCGAAGGCTTCCGGCTCAGGGTCGGCTTCGACGGCGCGATCCAGCAGCTCTCGTTTTACCGCTAGCCCGATGGCGTCGGGGGTTTGATCGCGCTTGCGTCTTTTCCGTTGCCCTTCGGACGCTTCGAGCGCAGCGAGCAACGCCTGGCAAACCTGCGCTGGGCGAACTGCCGGTGCCACTCATGCTCTCCAAAAAGAAAATTTGTCAGTTATTTTATCGACGACCGTGACGCTGAAGCGGTAACCGGGTCCAGGGGGACGCTTGTAACCATGCTCCACCGCCGCGATATCGAGATCCACGCTGCCGAGATCGTCGAGCATAACTCTGGCCGCCGGAGTGGCCTGGAGGGTGGTGAAAGTTTTGACATAGCCGAGACAGCGCTTGCAGGCTTCGATCACGCGTGTGTTGCCACCCTGCTCCGGCACCAGCGAAAGCAACTGTTCATGGTCGGTCATGCCGCAGTACGCACAAACCAAACAGTTGCCTTGCCACTCGCCGGCGCAGCGGCCGCAGCGAAAATAACGGCTGCGCTCGATGCCGCGCACTTCGGCGATGGCAGGCCAGCCACCGCATACGGGACAATAGCCTTCAACCCAGCCTTGAGGCAGAGAATTCGCCCAGCGGCGATTGCAGGCGTGGAGGAAGGGCACTGGTAGCAGCGCTGTAACCGCTTGGAATGCTTCCGGGTCGGCGTGGCAGTTCACTGCGATCTGTTTTAGCGCGCTTTCATCCAGGCAAAGCGCAGCTTTGAACAGGAAAAGAGGTCATCGGTGGTCTCTTGCAGTACATCCTTGAGCGTCGCCATTTTTTCGGTGCCGCTAGCGGCTGGCGGTGTCGAGTCAGCTGTTGCGTCCAACGGCGCAGCGAATTGACTTCGAGCGCGATCGATGCGCCGGCGAGAAGCGGCACCTTGTTTTCCAGCGGCTCGGCGCGGTCCGGGATAAACGGCGTCCCATTGAGCGTCGGCGGCTTCGTTGAGGACCTCCTGAACGACAGCGAGCCAGGGCTGCCACTCCGGCTGTTGGCGGCCGAGATCGTGGACATCGGTATCGATGGAAGCCGTCATCAGCGGCTAAGCGTGTCGGCCTGGCGCGCCGGAGCCAACGGCGGCGGTTGAACAGGAATGAGTTTTGGGGTTTTGTAAAAAGGGTCTGCGCCTTCATGCATGCGCACGACTTTGGTCCGGTTGCCGACGTCGGCGCCCGGACCGCCGCCGCGCGCTCGGCCGGTTTCCGGACTCGCGCAGGCGGCAAGAACGCAAATAACGGCTAGAAAGATAAGTGAAGTGTGCCCCACGTCAAACTCCTTGAGCCGAAAAGACGATGACCAGGCGCAGAATGAAACCGCCGGCCAGGACCGCTGCGGCGGCCGCAGTGACGTTGAGATGGCCGAACCATTGTCTGCGCCAGTAGAGAGCCAAGGGAAGCAGCATGCCAACAACGATCACGCCAAAAAAGAGCAGCAGACCCCAAGCGTTCAGCCAGGCGCGAAATACCGGTCCGAGGGAGATCATGACGGCGATGAGAACGATCAATTCCAACGCGACCACCCAGCTGTCCAAACGATGCAGCGCATTAACGCCGGGCAGCGCGCGACTCGGACCGTTGCGCCAACAGTATCATCAATGCCGCCGATATCGACGCCGCCGAAATCACGAACAGCATGCCAAGCAGCGGCGTGTCGGACCAGATCGGTCGGTTGGTGACGGCGAGAAGAACTCCGGTATAACCGGCGACGTAGAAACCGAAGAGTCCGCCGATCACGGCGATCACCGAGCCGAGCAGGCCGGGAGGCCGCAGGCGGCGGGCCGCCGGCCGTTGCCAACGACCGTCTTCGGCAAGCGCGCTCAAGAAAGCGAGGAACGAAAAAATCCCGAAGATCGTCAGCGCCCACGATCCCACCGACATCGGCGACCAGGGTTTGAAGATGGGTCGATAGGTGTTCGACTCGATCAGCATATGCCAAAACCGTTCGGGTCGGCTGAGGTCGAGAGTCAGCAGCAGCCCGCTGATAACGATGCAAGGAAACGAGATGTAGTATCCCAGCCGTGCCAGCGGACGGTCTTCCGGTCTGCCGAACAAATCGATCAGGACGGCGAGAAAATAGCTTCCGCCGGCGAGGCCGCCGAAAAAAAAGTAAAAGACAATGTACCAACCCCAGTCCGGCGGCGCGCTGAAAAAAGTGCTGGAGGGGAATTGGTTCATGGTTGATCCTCCCGAGCGTTCACGCGGGCGCCGCGGTTGCGGAAATTGATGATGCCCATCAAACCGACCAGTATCGCGCCAAGGGCGGAGAACCAGGTGCCGGATTTGAGATTGCGCGTGGGCATTTTCGGATCGGGGGGCAAGCCGTAGACTTCCGGTTTGTCGACCAGCAGGTAGAACGAATTCAGCCCGCCGAGCATTTTTTCATCCGCGCCGTAAAGATAGGCTCTCTTCTCGCCCATCTGCTGGAGCTGGTCCACGCGTTTCTGCGCCCGTCCCTTCAACTCGTTTATGGTGCCGAACTGGATCGACTGTGTCGGACAGGCCTTCGAGCAGGCCGGCTCCAAGCCGCCCTGGAGGCGGTCGTAACAAAGCGTGCACTTCTGGGCGGTGCCCGAGGCCGGATTGACTTCGATGACGCCGAAAGGACAGGCCGAGATACAGTCGCGGCAGCCGTTGCAGGCGTCCGATTGGATGACCACCGTATCGAACTCGGTGCGCACGATCGCGCCGGTCGGGCAGACTTCCAGGCACGGCGCGTTGACGCAGTGCTTGCACACGTCGCTCATCAGCAGCCAGCGGCCGTCCTTGCGGTCCTCGGTGAACTGCTCGATGAATTTCACGTGACGCCAGTGGATGCCGTCGAGCGCGCGCGTGTTGTCGTAGCTATCGCCGCTCAACGTGTTGACGCCGCCGTTGGTGCTGGGGAGCTGGTTCCACTCTTTGCAGGCGACCTCGCACGCCTTGCAGCCGATGCAGACGGTCGTGTCGGTGTAGAAACCCATTGCCTCAGCCATGGATCGCTCCATCATTAACCGCAGAGTCGACAAATTGCAGATTCGAGGATCGCTATCTTCTATCGTGCAATCTCGATCTTCGAATGCGCCATAGCGCTCACGCCTTCTCGACGTTGCACACGAACGCCTTGCCCTCGTGCATCGACACGTTCGGATCGGCTATCAGCGACGTCAGCTCGTTGACGACATCTCCGGTGGACAGACCTTCATAGCCCCAGTGCCAAGGCATGCCCACCTGATGGATGACTTTGCCGTCGATCTTGAAGGGGCGCATGCGGCGCGTGACCAGCGCCTTGGCGCGGATCTGCGTCCGCGGGCTGGTGATCTCGCACCAGTCGAGGTTCTTGATGCCTTTCTCCTTGGCCAGCTCGGGACTGATCTCGACGAACAGCTCAGGCTGCAGCTCGGCGAGCCAGGGCAGCCAGCGGCTCATGCCGCCCGCCAGATAGTGCTCGGTCAGCCGGTAGGTCGTCAGCACGTAGGGGAACTTCGGGATCGCCCATCTTCGCCAAGACGTTGCCGTCAGCCTTCCAATGTTTGTAGACCGGGCTGGTCTGCTGTTTGTAGAGCGAGTTGGCGACCGGCGATTCGACCGGCTCGTAGTGGGTCGGCAGCGGCCCGTCGACCAGGCCCTCGGCACGAACAGCCAGCCCACTCCGTCGGCCGCATGATAAACGGCGCGGTGCCGGGGAGCGCGTCCATGCCGGCCGCGCCCGGCTTCGCCTTGTCGGTGGGCGGTTTCGCGGCGATATAGTCAGGCACGTCGTAACCGACCCATTTTTTTGCCTCCGCGTCCCACCAGACCCACTTCTTTTTTTCGCTCCAGGGCTTGCCGTCGGGGTCGGCCGAGGCGCGGTTGTACATCACCCGCCGGTTGGCCGGCCACGCCCAGCCCCAGTCGAGTTGCGCGCCGGGTTTGCCGGGCGGGTCGGGAGTGCGCCGGTCGGCGAGCAGCTTGCCCACGGCGCGGGATAGACGCCCGAGTAGATCCACGAGGCGCAGGTCGTCGAGCCGTCGTCCTTGAGCTCGCCGAAACCGACGCAATGGCGCGCCGGGATCGTCGGTGAAAAAGCCGTTGATCTCTTTGAGAATTTTCAGCGCCGAAGGCTCGCCCTTCTTGCGCTCGGCTTCGTTCTCGTGCTCGTAGTCCCAGACGAGGTTTTTGAAGCCCTCGTCGCGCGGCAGCGGTCGAGTCGGCGTAGAGTTTCTTCAGCCGCTTGCCGAGATCGTAGGTGAACAACGTGTCCGATCGGCAATCGCCGGGCGCCTCGGCCGCCTTGTGATGGAACTGTAACAGCCGCTGGGTGTTGGTGAAGGTGCCTTCGAGCTCGGCGACCTGGGTGGCCGGCAAGAAGAAAACCTCGGTTTTGATGTCCGCGGTCTTGACCTCGCCGTTCTTGACTTCGGGCGCGTTCTTCCAGAAGGTCGCCGTCTCCGTGAGCCAGTTGTCCTTCACCACCAGCCATTCGAGCTTCCTCAGTCCGGAGCGTTCGAGCTTGGCGTTGATCGAGGTGGCGGGGTTCTGGCCGATGCAGATCATGCCCTTCACGTTGCCGGCGTTCATCGCCGCGAACATCGGCCATGTGCGAGTGGTCGCCGAGGATCTTCGGGTGCCAGTCGTAGCCGAAGTCGTTCTCCTTGGTCGCCGCGTCGCCGTACATCGACTTCAGGTAGGAGACCATGAACTTCGGCATGTTGGCCCAGTAGCCGGTCGGTATGCGTCTCGGCCGCGATGTAATCTTGCAGCGTGTCGTGTTGCTTCAGCGCCGGTCGGTGCCGCCAGATGTAACCGTGGATCGAGTGGTAAAGCGTGGGAATGTCGGTCGAGCCCTGGATCGAGGCGTGGCCGCGCAGCGCCATGACGCCCGCGCCGGGACGGCCGATGTTGCCGAGCAGAAGTTGCAGCAGCGCGCAGGCGCCGATGATCTGGACGCCGTAGGTGTGCTGCGTCCAGGCGACGGCGTAGGCGAACGAAGTCGTCTCGCTCCGCGCCGGAATTGGCCAGAATGGTCTCGGCGACCTGGAGAAAAGTTTCTTTGGGGCAGCCGGTGGCCTTCTCGACCATCTCCGGCGTGTAGCGGGCGAAATGCCGTTTGACGATCTGGAACACGCAGCGCGGGATTCTGCAGCGTCTCGTCTTTCATGCGCCGGCCGCACAACGACGCTACCAGTGGCTCGAATGGTGGGCCATGCGGGGCTTGGCGGCTGCCGGCGCGCTCGGCGCCGGTGTCGCCGCTTTCTCCGGTCGGTCCCGAGGCTGTTGCTCTCGCCGGACCGCGCGTCGCGCGGCCTCTTCGCCCTGAGCGCCGACTGGTGCGGCGTATTGCCAGGTCGCGCCGTCGTACTGATCGGTGAAACCGTTGAACGGCCATTCGGCGCATCGCCGCCTTTGGCCGGCGCAAGGCCGGAGAACACTCCGTCGAGATCTTCGGTGTCCTTGAAGTCCTCGTTGATGATCGTCGCGGCGTTGGTGTAGTTGGCGACGAATGTCTTGAAGAACGGATCCTTGTTCCACTTCTCGCTGTCGAGAACGTAGTTGATGACGCCGCCGAGAAAGGCGATGTCCGAGCCGGCGCGCACCGGCGCGTAAATATCGGCGACGGCGCTGGTGCGGGTGAAGCGCGGATCGACGTGGATGATCTTGGCGCCATGCTCGACCTTGGCCTTCATCGGCCAGCGGAAGGCGACGGGATGGTTCTCCGCCATGTTGGAGCCCATGACGATGACGCAGTCGGAGTCGTACATGCTGCGCGGGATAGAGGGTGGCCGCGCCGCGGCCGAATCGGGTCCCCAGACCGGGGACGCTAGAGCTGTGTCATATCCGCGCCTGGTTCTCGATGGCGACGATGCCCAGGCCGCGCATCAGCTTTTGGTGCACATGGTTGAACTCGACCTCGAGGGTGGCGCCGCCGAGGGAGAAGATGGCTGGCGTCATATTGACGTGCTTGCCGTTGGGCAGCTTTTCGATGAACGTCTCGTCGCGGGTCTTCTTCACCAGCTCGGCGATGCGGTTCATCGCGCGCTCGAGGTCCCATACCTCCCAGTCGGTGGCGCCGGCGTTGCGATGCAAGCACCTGCGTCGGTCGATTGGGATTGACGTGGAGTTGGAAGATCGCCGCGCCCTTTGGGACAGAGCGTGCCCTCGTTGTGCGGACTGCGCGGATCGCCTTCGATGTTGACGATCTGCCCATTGACCGTATGAACCAGCGTGCCGCAGCCGACGGAGCAATAGGGGCAGACGCTCGGGGTGACCTTGGCGTCTTTGATTCTGAGTTCCTGCGCGCGCGCGACCGCCGGCCCTAGGTTAACTCCCGAACCGATCAGACCGCTGAGCGCCGTGCCGGTGCCCGCAGCGACTGAAAGCCGGAGAAAATCTCGTCGTGAAACTTCCATGTTTTGACTCCTTTTTCTGAAGCGAAAGGATGGAGTGAAAAACAGCAGACACTGGGAAGCGACATGATTTCACAATCGGTGAGCCGATATCTTTATTGCCGGACGAAGCTCGATGCACGACAACGGTGAAACGACGGGCATCCTATCGCCGGGAGAATCAATGTCAAGGGAAAAATGGAGTCGTGAAAAATGGAGTCGGTGTTGAGGCTATGCTTCAACACTTCATTTTCGTTTGATCACATGAACCGCCGATGCGTTGAACGAAGCAACGACCTCGTCTCCCTCTGCTATCTTAAGTTCGAGGAATGACGGTCTGGTGATGAAGGCGACGAGACGGTTTTCCCCGCATGACAGCGTCACCCGGTAGTGAGCGCCCCAAGGAGTGACTTTCAGCGCCTTGCCCTGAAGCCGGTTGCACGCGCTCGATTTGGCGGCCTCCACTCCCGGCAGACTCACAGTGATATCCTCCGGTCGAAGGCAAAGAAACAGCTGCTCGCCGGGGTGAAAATTGCCGACCACCTGGGCACAGCCGCCATTAACGCGGACTTGGGCCGATTCGTCGCTCGCGCTCTCCACGACTCCAGGGATTTTGGTGTCGAACCCGACGAAGTGAGCGACCTCCAGGTTCTCCGGATGAGCGAAGACTTCCGTCGTCGACCCGGTCTGGAGCAGCTTGCCGCCTATGAGCACCGCAATTCGGTCGCCGAACATGAAAGCTTCGTCACGATCGTGGGTGACGAACACGGTGGTGATACCCGTTTCGCGCAGTATGCGCTCCAGATCAAGCAGCAGGCCCTCGCGCGTTGGCGGGTCGAGGGGAGAAAAGGGTTCGTCTAAAAAGAGCATCTCGGGGTCGAGCGCCAGGGCGCGAGCCAAGCTGGCGCGCTGGGCCTCGCCGCCGGAGAGGCTTCGAGCCCGGCGGCGCATAAGATGGCCGATGCCGAGCCGCTCGAGCCAGGGTTGAACCCGCCGTTCGATGGAGCGGCGGTCCAAACCGCGCAGTCTTAAGCCCAACGCCGCGTTGTCATAGACCGAGGCATTTAACAGCAGCGGCTCCTGAAAAACGCTCGCCATGCGGCGCCGGATGGCGAGGCCATCGGATGGGATTACTTCGCGGTCATGAAAGTAGATCTTGCCCCGGGTCGGTTGCTGCAGTTGTCCCATCAGGCGGAGCAGCGTCGATTTTCCCGCGCCATTGGGTCCGATGACGGCGAGATTTTCACCGGTGTGAATGGCCAGAGAAGAAAATTCAAGGATGGTGGACGGACCGTAACGAACCAGGATGTCGCGAAGAGTTAGGAGGGCTTCGGCCATCGGATCTGCTCGCGCTGCTGAATGTGGGTGAGGAGAAGATTCACCGCAAAGGTGAGAAGGAGGAGAATCAAACCGAGGGCGATGGCGATTTCAAAGTTGCCTTTGCCGGTTTCCAAAACGGTCGCGGTCGTCAGCACGCGGGTCTGGCCGCGAATGTTGCCGCCGACCATCATCGAGGCGCCGACTTCGGAGATGACACCGCCGAAACCGGCCATGATCGCCGCGAGCAAAGGCAGCCGGGCTTCCTTGCAGAGCAACCAGAGGAGTTGCGGTGTCGATGCGCCGATTCCCAGTAGCTGAAGCGACAAATTGGGATTGAGGCTTTGGAACGCAGCCATGGTCAGGCCGGCGACGATGGGAAATGCGATCACCACCTGAGCGATGATCATCGCCGTCGGCGTGTAGAGCAATTCCATATAACCGAGCGGGCCGCTGCGCCAGAGAAAGATCGTGACGAACAATCCGACGACCACGGGCGGAAGTCCCATGCCGGTATTAATCAGGCTGACGGCGAGGCTGTGGCCTGGGAAGCGCTTCATGGCGAGTAAAATTCCCAGGGGAATTCCGACGACGAGGGATAGTCCGGTGGCGGCGCCGGAAACCTGCAACGAGAAAAGGGTAATCCCGAGCACCTCGGCATCGCCGGTGAACAGAAGCCAACAGGCGTGCTTGATCCCTTGCCAGACGAGTTCCACGCTATTCTCCCACTTGGTCTTCGCGCATTCCCGCGACCGGAATGAACAGCGGCTGGCCGAACTTTTCGACGCCGAAGCTCTTGATCACGGCCTGGGTCTCCGGCGCGACCATGAAATCGGCGAAGGTTTTTCCACCGGCGACGTTGATTCGCGGGCCGTTGGCGGGATTCACTTCCATCACCGAATAGATGTTCAAGAGCGGCCTGTCGCCCTCCAGTAGGATCGCCAGAGTTACCCGCTTACGAAAGGCCAGATAGGTCGCGCGGTCGGTGATCGTGTAGCCGTTGCGGTCATTAGCGATGCCTAGCGTCGCGCCCATGCCTTGGCCCGATTCGATGTACCAAGCACCCTTGGGCTCAATTCCCGCCTGTTTCCAAAGCGACTTTTCAAGGTTGTGGGTGCCGGAGTTGTCTCCACGAGAGACGAACCGGCTCGCGCTCGCCGCGATCCGCTTCATCGCGTCAATGCTGCTCTTGGGGCTGCTTTTGGTCGATTTGACCTGGGCGGGATCGCTCGCCGGACCGAGCAGGATAAAGTCGTTGTACATGACGAGGCGGCGGTTGAGCAGCTTGCCGTCGGCGACGTATTTTTTCTCCAGGCTCGGCGCATGGACCAACGCCACATCCGCCTCTCCCTTGGCCGCCAACTCGAGAGCTTGGCCGGTGCCGACCGAGACGGTCTTTACGCTGTGGCCGCTCTTTTTCTCGAACAGCGGCACCAGAACATCCAGCAGACCCGAGTCCTGTGTGCTGGTGGTGGTTGACAGGATGATGTTTTTGCTGGCCGCTTCTCCGGCGGGAAGATGGGATGGGATAGCCAGAACGAATGCCAGGGCAGCGAGCAAGGTCGGGGAAGAGAATTTCTTTTGCATAACCAACTCCTCAATCTAGCTTAGCTTGACGCGATCATCCGGCCGGAGTCGGAAGTGTCATAGCCGCCCAACGCCTCCACGCGGCTGCGGAAATCCCGCGATCCGACGATCTCGAGCAGGGCCTGAACGCCCGGAGAGAAGAATCGCGCTTTGGGGATCACGATGTCGAATCGCTCCCGGGTGAGAGGAATGAAGTCGAGGCCCAGCAGCTGAGCGGCCGTGCCCGAGGCGATTCCCACGTCGGCCTCCGCTCGGAGGATTTTCAACCCGACTTCGAGGTGTGTGGCGACCGCCACGTCGTATCCCTTGATCCTTTTCGCGGCGATGCCGAGGTTGGAAAATTGTTGGTCGATGTAGTGGCGCGTCCCAGAGCCTGCTTGCCGGTTGATCATCCGGACGCCGGGTCGTCCAAGGTCGGCAAGCGTTCGCAGACCGAGAGGATTTCCCGCTCCGAGCAATAGGCCGAGTTCGCGATGGAATAGCGGGACTAGCGCGACACCTGAGGCAATCGTTCTGCGGACGAAGGGGAGATTGTACTCGCCGGTCTCCGGATCGAGCAGATGAGATAGGGCGATGTCCGCGACGCCGTCGCGGAGCGCGGCCAATCCGCCGCTGCTTCCGGAAGTCGCGAAAAAGATCGATGCAGATGTCTCGCGAGCCGCGTAGAGTTCGCGCAGAATCCCGAGGCTCGGGTCATCGCTGCCCGCCGCGAGAAGAAATTGCTCGGTTTTTTTGCTGCTGGTGATGCCCCGGCTATTTTCTTCGATCCATTCATCGATCAGCCGCTTGGGGAAAACCCACTTTCCGGTGACCCGCGTACATGGGAGCTTGCCGGCCTTGGCCATGAAATAGACCTTCTTCTCATTGATCCCGATGTACTTCGCCAGTTCCTTGGTATTTAAGAATTCGTTCATTACGACCGCCGAGAGATGCGGCTCTTCTTTATTGCCGATTGGGAAAAAATGCAACTAAAATTACAAAAAATAACTTTTACTGACAATAAATAACGCGGATATGGGTGTCACGGCTTCAGTCCGCGCTATGAGACCGCAAGACGGGGACAACTGTGGCAGGATTACAGTTGGAGATCCTCGATTACTTCAACCGCGCGCGCAGGCGCTCAATGAGGGCGGTAACTTCTTCGAGCCGAAGCTTCAGCTCGGCGTCAGCCTTGTTTAGCTCCTCGGGCGCTGCACCTTTATCGACCGCATCGTCGAATGCGGTCACGGCAACGCCGAACACTTTCAGTACGCGTCGCGTTTCATCGCTGGGCATAGCTCCTCCTTCATCGCCGCGGTTTAGAGATTCGAGTTCCGAGTTTTGGGTTGACCCGAAAGCCGAGACTCGAGACTCGAAACCGGAGCTTCAATTCCAAGCTCTCTTAGCTTGCTCTGAGGAATGAAGCCGTTCTCATCCCAGCCCCTTGCTTGGTAATAGCCGCCAATCATCTCGCGGAGATCGTTGACGCTTAGGCCGACACCCTGGGCGACGCCGGTAGGCAGGGTCTCGCGGAGCAGCCGCTCTGGCAGCCAGTCGTCTTCGGCGCGCCAGCCCTCGCGCTGGTTGAAAAGCTTTTTTAAGTTGTGAATGCGTTCGCCGGTGCGCTTGAGCTCGTCGCTGGAATAATCCCAGCCGGTGACTTTGCTGAGCAGTTCGGCGCCTTCACGGTAAAAGTCGCTGAAGCACTTGCGCAGGAATTTACAGACGATCAGCGAATCGAGCACGGCGGCGAAATCCTCGGAGGCGGCGACAATGGAGCCCCTGCCGGGGTCGGATCGTAAACGATCGACATCGCCGGAAAAGTCGGCCTCGTAGGCACCGGAGCGATTGTGGCAGGCGCCGCGCGGGCTAACCGCGAGACCCAGAGCCATGGTTTTCAAGCTGCGCGGTTCATAGCCGGGAAGCTCCAATCCTTTGACATGCATCGCCCAACGCTGAGTATCTGGACCGGTTTCGATGGCGGCGCGGCGCGAGCCTTCGGCGAGCAAGGCACCGACGCCTTGGCGCTCAGCGATAGCACCGATGGCGGCGAAAAGAGCGTCGCACTGACCGAAGCGCAAGCCGAGCTCTGCCGCTTCGGGCAACAATCCTCTCTCGCTGCACTCCATCGCCCAGGCGAGGGTGCCGCCGGTGCTGATGGTGTCAATGCCAAATTGGTCGCAGAGCTGCGCGGCGTGGAGCACCGCCTGCGGATCTTTAATGCCGCAGAGCGGCCCGAGCGCGAATAAGGTTTCGTATTCGAGCCGCTGCTCCTCGCCGTTGAGAGCTTTGAACAGCCGCTCACATTGGATCGTGCAGGATGCGCATCCATGCCGGCGGCTGAAGTTGTTGATGGTGAGAGTTTCCCCGCTCAACGCCTCGGCGTGGTCAAAGGTCGACTGCTGAAAATTGCGCGTCGGCAAAGTTCCCAGCCGGTTGAATACCGCCAGGTTGGCCACGGTGCCGATATTTCGGTACTTGTCGGTGAGCGAGCCCAGACTCTGGCGGCGCAGAGAGCCGGCGATCGCGTCGACGCCGCTTGGATCGGCCACCGAAATCTCTCGGTTGCCGCGCAGAGCGATGGCTTTGAGATTCTTCGACCCCATCACCGCGCCGACCCCGCCGCGCCCGGCGTGGCGCCCTTCGTTGCTGATGGTGGCGAAGCGCACCAGGTTCTCGCCGGCTTTACCGATGGCGGCCACACGCATTGACTGAGAGCTCAGCTCCGCGCGAATCATGGTTTCGGTTTCGCTCGGGCTGTGTCCTCTCAGGTTCTCAGCTTGGCTAATCTCGACTCGATCATTTTGGATCGAGATGTACACCATCGACGATGCCCGGCCGGTGATCACCAGAGCGTCGATGCCGACGCGCTTGAGCTCGAGGGCGAAGTGGCTCGACGACAGCGAGTCGGCGATAAAGCCGGTGAGCGGGGATTTCGTCACCACGGCGAATTTCGCCGTGGTCGTCAGACCGGTGCCGACCAATGGCGCGCTCGTGAAAATCAGCGGGTTGGCCGGCGCATACGGATCGACTCCCGCCGGCGCGAATTCGTAGAGCAGGCTCGTGCCTAGTCCGATGCCGCCAAGGAATGCGCGTAGACGCGACGCTTCAAGCGCGCGCCACGAGACCTTTCCGCAAGTCAGATCGATATGGAGCAGTCGTCCGTGAAAGCCATGCATGACTCAGCCTCCGGCATCCGCCGAAAGAATGAAGATCTTATCTCCTGGATTGACCTTGGCGTTGGGATTTTTGACAAACTCCAGCCCGTTAATGTTGCAGGCATAACCGCTCGATAGGCTGCTCCTGTCACGGTTGATGACTCGGCCCAGCAGCACTGGGTGCTCGGTCGCAAGCGCCGCACAAACATGAGACAACGTCGCCACTTGCGGTAACGACAATGAAACTTCTTTGGTTTTCGCCAAGAGCTGGGCCACGCCGAAAAGCTCCACGGTGACAGCGATAGAGTTAGAGACAGGGACAGAGACAGAGGTAGAGACAGAGTCGGAGTCGGAGACCGAAGGGGGGGCGGTCTCTGTCTCAAGTCTCTGTCCGCCGCGACCGGTCTCTATCTCAATTCTCCGTCTGTCTTGACCGGTCTCTATCTCGAATATCTGCCTCTCGTTCCAGCTTGCCAAGGCGGCTTGATAGTCTTCCGGTGTATTCATGTTGAGAAAGCTCAAGTTCTCCGGATCGAATGGGTGCATTTCAGCTTCGGTGATCTTGCGGGTACGGACTTTGTCGTAGAGAAAAATCGGCCGCAGCTCACCGCGCTCCAGTTGTTCTTTTAAAAGTGGCGCCACCTGTTTGCGATAGACCGCGTGGAGCGGCTGAAAGCGCTCCTGGGTGAAGGGAACCACCACATCGTAGTCTGAGATCTGCGCCACGAGATGAGCGATCAAGCGCAGATTCAGGAATGGAGCGTCGCAGGAAGTGACAAAACAAATTTCTCGGCGCGCGGCTTTAAGGCCATAATAGATACCGCCGACGGGGCCCTGATACGCGACATCGTCGCGCACGATCGTCGATGGCAGCGCCGGCAGCTCCTGGTCGGCAGCGGCGACCACTACGGTGTCGCTAAACAATCGGCCAAGTCGGCGAACCATGTGAACGATCAACGGCTCGCCGGCAAAGCGCAAAAGCGCTTTCGGTTGACCCATGCGCGAGCTTTTGCCGCCGGCCAGGATGACCGCTGTCGCTTCTTCTGCCCGCGTCTGGTTCATTAACGACACATCTATCCCAGGCACGGTAAGATTTAAAGATATATTCATTTCACGCAATCAGCGCCGAATCGAAGACACTAGGGTACTATCCCGGCGCAGCCGCAACCAAAGGGGAAAGAGTTTTTCACCACGAAGGCACGAAGGACACGAAGGATTCAGATGACCAAGACTCCGAACTTCGTGATCTTCGTGTCCTTCGTGGTGAACACTCTTGTGCGCAGGAAGTAGCGAGCAGCAGCGCTTTAACTTGCGTTCACAAAAGTGTTTCTATATAAGCCGCCATGTGGAGGGTATCTGAAAGATTTTTTTAAAGTTGAGACGCCGCAGGAGGCGCGACGCATTCTTCTCGAGGTGCGTCCAGTGGGGACGGAAACAGTGGCGACCGTTCGCGCCAGGAGTCGGGTTCTGGCCGAAGATCTCTTCTCTCAGGTGGATCTGCCGCATTTCCACCGCGCGGCGATGGACGGTTACGCGGTTAAAGCGAAAGATACTTTTGGCGCGAGTCAAAGCCTACCGGCTTATTTAAAATTGGCCGGCGTCGTCGAGATGGGCAAAGAGGCGACTCAGGCGCTCAACAAAGGCGAAGCGATGCGCATTTCCACTGGTGGCATGATGCCGCCGGACGCCGACGCCGTGGTGATGGTTGAGTATACCGACGAGACCGACGGCGGCTTGGTGGAAATTCATCGCGCCGTGTCGCCTGGGCAAAACGTCATTCAAATCGGCGACGATATCAAAAAAGGCGAGCCGGTGTTTTCTCAAGGACGGCGGCTGCGCGGCCATGATTTGGGCGCGCTTACCGGCGTCGGCATTGCATCGATTGCAGTTTATCGGCGGCCGCGTGTCGCGCTGATCTCCACCGGCGACGAGATTGTCGATGCGGAAATTGACCCGCAGCCGGGGCAGGTGCGTAACATCAACCAGCATTCGTTGGCCGGTTTGATCGAAGAAGCTGGTGGCGAACTCAAAGATTGGGGCGTGATCCGCGACGATCGCGCGCAGTTGACCGCGGCGATCGGTGCAGCACTCGATTGGGCGGACGTCGTGCTGCTTTCGGGCGGCAGCTCCATGGGCGCCAAGGACATCGCCTTGGAAACGATCCTGTCGTTTCCCGATTCGCAATTTATTTTCCATGGCATCTCCATCGCGCCAGGCAAGCCGACGATCTTCGCCAAAGCATGCGGCAAGCCGATCCTCGGATTGCCGGGCTATCCGGTTTCCGCTCTGGTGATCTTCGATCTGTTCGGCGCACCGATGCTGCGCCGCTTGGGCGGCGAAAGCCTCGACGCGCTGCAGCGTTTTAGCCGAACCGTGCGGGCAAAATTGACAACCAACATCTCGTCGCAATTAGGGCGCGAAGACTACGTCCGTGTGGTTATGCAAGGCGAAGGTACGGGCTTTGTCGCGACGCCGTTACCAAGTAAATCCGGCGCGATTTTCACTCTGGTCAAGGCCGACGGCATGGTGCGCATCGGCATGAATCAAGATGGCCTCGAACAGGGCGAAGAAGTGGATGTGATCCTGTTCTAACGATCGGCGCCAGCACCGAGAATAGAGACTGCGAACTAACAAATGGGCATATGGCGCGTAAGAGATATTTAAAGAAAACGCCGCTCAGCGAAGCGCGCGAGCTATTTTTGTCGACGGTCAACCCGGCGGCGTTAGCGATCGAAGAGATTGCCATCGACGACGCTCTCGACCGGATTACCGCCGAGCCAGTGTTCGCCAAGATCTCCTCGCCGCATTATCATGCCTCGGCGATGGATGGGATCTGCGTGCGCGCGGAAGAGACCTTCGGCGCGACGGAGTTCGTCGGCAAGAAACTCACACTGACCGATTCCGATTCTCCTCGCGCCGATGCTTTTCGCTACGTCGATACCGGTAACGCGCTGCCGGCCTGGGCCAACGCCGTCATCATGATCGAGAAAGTGCACCAGGTCGATGCGACACACCATCGAGATTTTCGAATCGGTGGCGCCGTGGAATCATGTGCGCTTGGTCGGTGAAGATGTCGTCGCCACCGAGCTGCTGTTGCCCCGTTCCCATCGGCTGCGCCCCTACGATTTGGGCGCGTTGTTGGCGGCTGGTCATACGACGGTGCGGGTCAAGGCGCGGCCTCGGGTTGGCATCATTCCCACCGGGGATGAACTGATTCAACCTGGCGAGGAAGCCACGCCAGGCGCGGTGATCGATTTCAATTCGACGGTGCTGGCGGCTTTCGTCCGCGAATGGGGCGGTATGCCGGTCCGGTATTCGCGCGCCCGCGACGATGAGCAGTTGCTGCGGGCGGCGCTCGAGCGCGCCGGTCGCAGAGTGCGATCTGGTGACGATCATCGCCGGCTCCTCGGCGGGGGAGCATGATCTCACTGCCGATGTGGTGGCCGCCGCCGGCGAATTGCTCGCCCATGGCATCGACGTGATGCCGGGCAAGCCGGCCGTGCTCGGTTCTCTCAATGGCAAGCCGGTGCTCGGCGTGCCGGGTTACCCGGTGTCGGCGATCGTCATTGCCCGCGAAATTCTCCGTCCGGCCTTGGAAAAGTTTCTTAGCAATGTCCCGTCGATGTTGCCGACGGTGCGCGCCATCGTGCCGAAAAAAATCGCCTCTCATTTAGGTTTGGAAGAGTTCATTCGCGTGACGTTGGGCCGGGTCGGCGAGAAACTGGTCGCCGTGCCTTTGGCGCGCGGCGCCGGGGTGATCACAACCATGGTGCATGCCGACGGTTTGATGCGCATCGCCAGTTTGGTCGAAGGGCTCAACGCCGGTGAAAATGCCGAGGTGGAACTGTTGCGGCCGATGGTGGATATCGAAAATACCATACTCTGCACCGGCAGCCATGACTTGGCGATTGGCGTGCTCGAAGACCAACTTAAACTGCGCCATGCGGAGTTGAAAATTGCCGCCGACTAACGTTGGCAGCTTGGGCGGCCTGCTCGCCATGCAGCGCGGTGAGACCCATATCGCCGGCACTCATCTGCTCGATCCCGCCAGTGGCGTCTACAACATTCCGGATATTCAGCGGGCGATTCCCAATGTTCCGGTCGTCCTGGTTCATCTGGCGCAGCGCGAGCAGGGCATCTCGTCAGCCGCGGCAATCCGAAAGCGCTGCGCGGCCTGGAGGATCTTGCGCGTCACGATATACGCTTCGTCAATCGCCAGCCGGGCTCGGGCACGCGAGTTTTGTTGGATTACCAGCTCAAGAAACTAGGGCTCGATGGCGCGGCGATCGCCGGTTACGAGCGCGAAGAGTTCACCCATATGGCGGTCGGCGTGGCGGTGGCGAGCGGCCTAGCCGATGCCGGTCTGGGCGTGCGCGCCGCGGCCCAGGCGTTGGGCCTCGACTTCATTCCAGTCGCCAACGAACAATATGATTTGCTCATCGAGCGGCGATTTTTCGAATCTGCCGCGCGGTGAGTTGCTGCTGGCGACGATCTGCTTCTGGCGGCTTCAAGGGCGCGGTCTGCGCTTTGGGCGGCTACGACACCACCAACGCTGGTGCGCTACTCTACCGCCAGTGATGCTTCCTCCATCGCTTTAAAGCTCTTTTCGCGACATCGCCGTTGTCATCGTTGCTCGGGTTTTCCGCTTGACTCATCCGGCGTACATCGCCGATGGGGTGACATTGACCTCGTTCTTGGCCGGCAATGTGCTTCGCCGCGGCGCAGATTTGACCGCGCCGCCCGCTATTGGACCTCGCAGTATCGATTTGTTCAAATTTGTTGCCAAGGGTGCTAAATCGCACCATCGCTGCGCAATAAAATAGCTTAAATTACGACGAGCTTAGCGTTTCGTCGCCTGGCATTGCCATTGCGTTTATAGACCAACGCGAAAGCTATGGAAAGAACTAACGAATCCCTGCAGCTACTGACCCTTACCGAAGCGGCTCAGTTACTCCATGTCTCAACCAAGACTTTGCAACGCATGATTCGCAGCGGCGATTTGCCGGCACTCAAAGTCGGCGGCCAATGGCGCCTGCGGGAATGCCAGCTAATCAGTTGGATCCAAAGCCGCGAAGGTAAGTCACAGTCTTGACCCGCGACACCATCTAACAGTTAGAGCGCCATGGGTGCCGCCAAAGTAGACCACTAGCGACCCGATCGGCAGCAGGACAAAAGTTGGCGAAGCTCCAGATTGAAAAAATCGTACAGTTGGCAACTGGGACGTATTTGCGCCGGCTGCGCCGGCGTTTGTTGCTGATGATCGCCATCGCCGTGGTGCCGGTTCTTGCGGTTATCTTGTACCAGGCGAAAGTTCACCGCGATGTGCAAATTCTTGAGGTCCATGAGGCGGCCTGGCGGCTTACCAATGTCATTGCGCTGCGTCAGTCGCAAGTCGTCGATGCGGCTAAGCAGTTACTGATTCTGTTGGCTCAGGTACCGGTGATCGCCAGAGGCGACCAGGGTGCGCTGTGGCGAGGTTGTGCGCGGATTCTTAGCGCAAAACCGAGCCTACTTGGATATTGGCGTATTTGAGCCAGCGGGAGCGACGCGCTGTCGCGCACGTGACTCCGGTTCCGCGAATGACCTTGGCGCGCAGTTCGCTGCTGCGGCGAGTCTTGGCAACTAAAGACTTTGTCATCGGCGATCATCACGTGCTCGGCAACTGGCAGCGCCGGACGCTCACGTTCGCCTATCCGATTCTAGATGAAAACGAGCGCGGTCAGGGATGTCCTATTCGCGGCGTTAGACATGAAACAGATCGACCAGTTAACCGCCGAGAGTAACCTGCCGGCGGGCATGGCGCTGACGATCCTCGATAGTAATGGAACGATCCTGACGCGAGTTCCCGATCATGAAGAATGGGCCGGCAGGCAACTGCCCGATGCGCCGCTCTTGGAGCTGATGCAGCTGCGCCATCAAACCACCAAAGAGATCGCCGGTCTGGATGGGATCACACGGCTCTATGCGTTCAAAACCGTCGGCGACAGCCGCGAACGCGGCCAGCTCCATGTCATCGTCGGCGTGCCGAAGGCGATCGCCTACCGGGAAGCTGACCAGACGCTGCTGTGGAACCTGATTGGGATCGCGATGCTCACCGGAATCGCTAGCGGGGTGGCCTGGCTCGTCGGTAGTAGATCGGTCGTTGAATACCTGAAAAACCGCGGCGACATCGAAGACGCCCGAGCCAGGTTGGGCGCCATCGTCGAGTCTTCTGAAGACGGCATCGTCGGCATGACCCTCGATGGCGAGATCACCACTTGGAACAGCGGCGCCGAACAGATGTATGGCTACGATGCCGCGAGCATCATCGGCCAGAATATCGCGGTGCTGACACCGCTGGAGCACCGTGACGAGATCCCTGAACTGATGCAGATCGTGAGCTTGGGTAAGGGCATCAATCGTTACGAAAGCGAACGCATCTGTAAGGATGGCCGGCGCATTGCCGTGTCCGCTTCCCTATCACCGATACGCGATTCGCAGGGAAGTATACGCGGCGCCGCGACCATCACCCGCGACATTACGCTGCTGCGCAAAGGTGAAGAACAAATGGCGATACACAACCGCCAGTTGGAAACCCTTCAGACGGTGGCTCAAGAAATCACCGAATCCCTGTCCTTGGCGGAAACCATGCCGCAGACGCTTGAGACGCTGGTCGCGCTGGTGCCCTGCGATCATGCGATAGTTTATTTGATCGGCGCCGATGGCGCGGTTAATTCGTTCTCGGCGAGCCGCGGGGCTGGGGCTAAAGCGCTCCATGGTGGATTGGCCGATGATATGGCAGCGGCCGCAACCCAATGCACCGGCGAGTGGTTCGTCGAAGATGTGACTACGGTGCCGGAACTCGCAGCCTTGTGGCCGCAATATGGAGTTAGAGCGACGGCGATTTTACCGATGACGCGCAAAGACGGGGGCCGGACCACCTTGGTTGTGCTCGACAGTTCCGCCCATTCGTTCGGTGTCGACGATACCCAATTTCTCAAGGCGTTGGCCCGGCAGATCGCCCTCGGCGTCGAGAATGGCCAGCTCTACAAGTCTTCACTCACCCTGATTGACAACTTGGCGGGCGAAATCGAAGAGCGTAAAAAGGCCGAAAAGCAGCTGGCCGACTTCAATGCCATGGTGGTTCACGATCTCCGTTCGCCGCTTGCCAACATCGTCTCGATGGCGGAGTCGGTGAAGGAAGGGTTGTTCGGCGACGTCAACGAGTTGCAACGGAATTGGCTAGGTAAGATCGAAAACAACTGCCGCGGCCTGATCGATCAGGTGAGCGATTTTCTGGATTTTTCGCGCATCGATGCCGGCAAACTGGTGCTCAAACGCGAACGGGCAAGTATCGGTTCGCAAATTCACGAGATCTTGGCGCAACACTCCATCGAAGCCAAGAAGCGCGATATTACACTAACCGCGCGGATCGACGAGCGCCTGCCGGTACTCTGGGCGGATTCGCGCCGTGTCGGACAAGTGCTGACGAACTTAATGAGCAACGCCCTCAAGTTTACTGACAACGGTGGAGCCGTCGAGGTGTCCGCATGGGCGAGCGATACTGCGATCGTCGTCTCGGTGCGCGACACCGGCGTCGGCATAGCGGCCGATGATCTCGGTGATATATTTCAAATGTATGGCCAGGGGGCGAGCAGTGACAAGAGCCAGCGTCGCAGCACCGGTATCGGGCTGGTGATTTGCAAGAAGATTATCGAAGCCCATGGCGGGCGCATCTGGGTCGAGAGCGAAGTCGGCAGGGGCAGCAGCTTTTATTTTTCCTTGCCGGCACAGGGCGAAAAAGATGAGTAGCTTATACCGGCATGAGCCCATGTTTTTTACGTGGCCGCTGTTCTTTTTTATGACGTAAGATTTCCAGCGATTGAATCAGCCGCTTGCGGGTATCGGCAGGCCTGATCGCGGCCTGGGCGAACTGTTTGGACAGCGCTTCGAAGGGGCCGCTGAAGCGCTCCAGATATTCAGCGAGTTTTTCCGTCCGGGTTTTTGCCGGATCGGCCGACTGGTCGATTTCTTTCTTGTAGAGCACGTTCACCGCACCGCCGCCGCCCATGACCGCGAGTTCCACGCCGGGCCAAACGAATAATTGATCGGCACCCATCTCCCGCGTACACAGCGCCTGTTTGGCGCCGCCGTAGCCTTTGCGCAGCACGATGGTGATTTTCGGCACGGTCGCTTCGGCGTAGGCGTAAAGCATCTTGGCGCCGTGGCGAATGATGCCTTTTTCTTCCTGCTGTTTGCCGGGAAAGAAACCCGGGACATCCATCAAGGTAATCACCGGGATATTGAAGGCATCGCAGAAGCGGATAAAGCGCGCCGCCTTGTCCGAGGCGTCGACATCCAGGCTGCCGGCGAGAAACATCGGTTGATTGGCGACGAAGCCCGCCGGATAGCCGTCGAGGCGGCCGAAGCCGATGACCAGATTGCGCGCGAACTTGGCTTTCAATTCGAAAAAATCGCCGTCATCGACGATGGCTTTGATCACCTGGACGATGTTGTAGGCGCGCTTCATGTCTTCGGGCACGAGCTTTTCTAAGTTATCGAGCATGCGGCCGGGATCGTCGGTGGTTATTTTGCGCGGTGGTTTTTCCTCGAAACTCGGCGGCAGGAAACCGACCAGCCGGCGAATCATCGCCAAACATTCCTCATCGTTTTTCGCCACCAAGTCGGTGACGCCGGAAATCTCCGAGTGAATTTTGGCGCCGCCCAACTCTTCCATGGTGACGGTTTCGCCCAACACCTCCTTGATCACCGCCGGGCCGGTAATGAACATTTGACCGGAGTTTTGCACTTGCAAAATCACATCGGTGAGCGCCGGCGAATAGGAGCCGACACCGATGCAGGGACCCATGATCGCGGAGATCTGCGGGATGCAGCCGGAGGCGATGCTGTTCTCAAAAAATATTTTGCCGATGGCGGAGGTGACGCTAAGCCCTTCCTGAATGCGCGCGCCGGCGGAGTCGTTGAGGCCGATCACCGGCACGCCGACTTTGCGCGCGGTCTGAATCACGTAAGCGATTTTCTCCGCGTGGGCGGCGCCCACGCTGCCCGCCATTATCGAGCGATCCTGGGAATAAACATAAACCGGCCGGCCGTCGATCTTGCCGAAACCGGTGACGACACCGTCGGAGGGTTGCTTGCGCTCGGCCATGCCGAAGTCCAGGCACGGCGTCTCCGCGAGCATGAATTCTTCGACGAAGGTGCCGGGGTCCAACAGTTTGTCGATGCGCTCACGGGCGGTGAGATTGCCTTGCTCGTGTAACTTGGCCGTGGTCTTGGGATCGCCGGCGGCAACCTTTTGTTCCAGACCGGCGAGTTTTTTTTCTAGCTCTGCGCGTGATTTTGCCATGGGCGCCGCCTAATCATCCACCGACAATTCCCATTCCTTGCAATACCGAGAGCATGACCGCCGCGGCGATTACCGAGCCAATCTGGCCGCCGGCGTTGGCACTCATGGCATGCATCAACAGATAACTTTTCTTATTATATTTCTGACCTTCGGCTTGGACGACGCGGGCCGCCATCGGAAATGCTGAAATGCCCGCGGCGCCGATCAGCGGGTTAACTTTGCCGCCGGTCATTGAGCACATCAACTTGCCGAACAGGAGTCCGACAACGGTGTCCAAGCTGATGGCGATAAACCCGAGGCCCAAGATCAACAGCGTTTGTGCTTTCAAAAATTTATCCGCTTCCATGGTGGCGCCGATGCACAGCCCGAGGAGCAAGGTAACGATATTGGCGATCTCGTTCTCCGAGGCGCTCTTGAGCCGCTCAACCACACCGCTTTCGCGCAATAGGTTGCCGAGCATGATCGTACCGATGAGTGGCGCACCTTTGGGCGCCAAGATCGAAGCGAAAATGGTTACGGCGATGGGAAAGACGATTTTGGTGGTCTTCGAGATCGGTTCCAATTTGGCCGCGCCCATGACGATCTGCCGTTCCTTCTCAGTGGTGAGGGCGCGCATGATCGGCGGCTGGATCAAAGGCACCAAAGCCATGTACGAATATGCGGCGACCGATACTGCGCCGAGCATGTGCGGGGCGAACTTTGAGCTAACGTAAATCGCCGTCGGTCCGTCGCATGCGCCGATAATGGCAACGGCGACGGCATCGAGTTTGTCGAACCCCAGAGCCAGAGCGAGCAGCAGGGTTAAAAAGATGCCGAACTGGCCGGCAGCACCGAGCAGAATAATTTTGGGATTCTGCAGCAAAGGCTGAAAATCGGTCATGGAGCCGATTCCGATAAAAATCAGCAACGGAAATACTTCTGTGAGCACGCCGGCATCGTAGAAGAAGCGGAGAAAACCATCTTTGCCCATCATGTCGGCGAGCGGGATATTGACCAGGATAGCCCCGAAGCCGATGGGCACGAGTAGAAGCGGTTCATAGCCTTTTTTAATGCCGAGGTAGAGCAGCACCGAAGCGATGACGAGCATGACGATTTGCCAAATCGTGATGCTCACGACACCGGCAAATAGACCCTGGATGCCGGAAACTAGCGCAGATTCCATTGACTGTGCTAACCTTTCTTCGCTGCCGATGGCTCGGCTTGATACGGGAAAATTTTTCTAATGAGCAGGATCATGACGCTGATGAGCCAGAGGACCAACATGGTCCCGCCCATACCGATCAACGCCAGCGTCCAGCCGAACGTCCAGGTATCCATGAAATCTCCTTGTGGGATTAGATCGCTGAGCTAACGGGATGCAATCTGCGATTATTCGATGACCGCGAGAACTTGCTCGGCTTCGACGGCTTGGCCGGGAGAAACTTTGATTTCTTTGACGACGCCACCAGCGGGAGCCACGACGGGAATTTCCATCTTCATGGCTTCCATGACGATGACGATATCGTCTTCTTCGACGCGGTCGCCGACTTGCTTTTCTATCTTAAGGACCTTGCCCACCATCGGGGCTTCAATCGTTGTTGCCAAGCGAGATCTCCTTTATTGATTCGTAAATTGATTCGTACGCAGTCTCTAGTCGGCGTAATGGGGCGCCGACCGTAGCCGCCATTTAGTAGAGTTTCACCTTCAAAGTCAATGCTATAAACAGATTCGCCGTAGCGTCTGGCGACGCGCTCTGGGTGGCACGTCATCGCCGCGACGCGCCGGCCGTCACCTTGCTTTCGCCCGGTCGATACGATATTAACTCTGGCAAGTTTTTGCGGAGGAAATTTATGTCGAAACCAGCAGATGCAGTCCGATAACGTGATGGATAATATCCCCTTTTACGATAAGTGGCAGTTGGGCGAGGGGATTCCGATCATGAAAACCTTTTTCGTCCAAGATCTAAAGAAAGTCGAACTCAAACCCTGGGCGCGGATCGGCGGCAGCGGCGCGTTTATCAACATGGAAGGCGCGGAAGGCGCCACCGGCGCCTATGTCAGCGAAATTCCCGCCGGCAAAAAATTGAACCCGATGCGCCATCTCTACGAAGATTTGCATTTCGTCCTCAAGGGCCGCGGCGCGACGACGATCTGGAACGACAAGGGCGTCAAGACGCAATTCGAATGGCACGATGGCAGCCTGTTCGCGTTGCCGCTCAATTGTACCTATCAGCACTTCAATGGTTCGGGCGACGAGCCGGCGCGATTTTTCTCGGTCAACAGCGCGCCCATCGTCTTCAACCTGTTTCACCATGAGGACTTTGTCTTCAACACGCCGCGGGATTTCACTGATCGTTTCGATGGCGACCCGGAATATTTTAGCGGCAAGGGCAAAGCCTATCCGGGCCGGGTCTGGGATACCAACTTCATCGCCGACGCGCGCAGCTTTGCGCTGGAAGATTGGGTCGAGCGCGGCGGCGGTGGCAAAAACGTCATGTTGGAAATGGCCAACGGTTCCATGGCCGCGCATATCTCGGAATTTCCGGTTGGCACCTACAAGAAAGCCCATCGCCATGGTCCTGGCTTCAACGTCATCATCATCAAGGGCAAAGGTTTCTCGATGTTCTGGCGCCAGGGCGAGGAGCCGAAACGTTACGATTGGCAGGATGGCAGCGTTTTCACACCGCCGGCGATGATGTGGCACCAGCACTTCAACACCGGCGCCACCGGGGCGCGCTACTTGCCGCCGCGTTTGGGCGGGATCAAGTACAGCCTGGGTGAGGGCTTTGGCGATATCACTAAAGTTGACAAGGACGTCAAAGCCGGCGGCAATCAAATCGAGTACTTCGACGAGGACCCCAACATCCGCAAGATGTTCGAGGAAGAGCTCGCCAAGTCCGGCACGACGACCAAGATGGATCCGAATTTCTACAAGAGGCCTTAATCGTCATCGTTTATTTTGGTTTATCAGCCCCGCAGGGTGATGCCCTGCGGGGCTTTTTGCATTGGGCGCGCAATTGAAGAAAATTCGTTGAGCCGCAATCGACGGTTGTGTTAGATTGAGCCAATGACTGGTCGCTGTCGCCATTTTTCCCGCTGCTTGATGGTCATTGGATTCTTGGTGAGCGCCAATCGCGCCAGTGCGGCTGAAGCGGTTGGACAAAAAGCCACGGTGTCCGGAACGCCGGCGACCCAGGGAAACGGTGCCGCCAAAACCGCCGCACCAGCCGTTGCCAAAAGCGAAAAATCGCCGCCGGCAACGGCAACCGCCGCGCCGGTGGAAGTGGCCCGAACCACTCCGACGGATGGGAAATCGCCTTCCTTATTACAATTGCTTGAAGCCCATGAAACGGAAGTCAAGATCGCCTTAGCTGGTTGGCGGTGGTCGCTTTCGTCTTGGGCTGGGTTTGTGGCGGTCTCTACTCCGTCCGGCGCGAGCGCAAGTACCGGCGGCGCCTGCGTCTCTAGGCTAGCGCGCGGTCGCCTCTGACGCATGGAAATCATCGCGCTAATTGTTTTTGCCTATCTACTCGGTTCGATCCCGACAGGCTATATTCTGGGCAAGATTGCCGGGGTTGATGTGCGCCAAGTGGGCAGCGGTAATGTCGGCGCGACCAATGTCGCGCGGGCGGTCGGCAAATGGCAGGGCGTTTTAACTTTGCTGGCGGATGCAATGAAAGGCATGCTGCCGGCAGCGATCGGTCTTGCGATGATGCTACCATCGGCGGCGATCGCGGCACTCTCCGCCGCGGCCTTTCTCGGTCATCTCTATCCGATCTTTTTGAACTTTCGCGGCGGCAAAGGGGTGGCGACGGCACTAGGAGCGCTCTTGGTCATTGCGCCGCTGGCCGGTGTTACTGTTGGTGGCAATCTTCGCTGCGGTGGTTTTTCCTACCCGCCTGGTGTCGTTGAGCTCGATCGTCGCAGCCGCCTCGGCCCCGTTCGCGCTCTGGCTGTTTTTACAGCCCCGAGCGATCGTCCTGCTGGGGGCTTTTCTTGCCGCGATGATCGTCTGGCGTCATCGCGGCAATATTCAGCGTTTACGAGCCGGTACCGAGCCGCGCTTTGACGCGCATTCAAGTTCTGATTAATTTTCGATAATCACTTCGACGCGGCGATTCTGCTGCCGTCCGCTTTCGCTGTCGTTGCTCGCCACCGGCGCGCGGGTGCCGACCCCCTGGGACGAAATGTTTCTGCCGTTGACACCGCTTCTCTCCAAGCTATCGGCCACGGTGGCGGCGCGCCGTTCCGATAAGCGCTGGTTGTAGGCTTCGGCGGCGGCGCTCTCCCGGCTGGCGTGGCCTTCGACGGTGATGCGGCGATTGGGCGCATCGCGGCGTATGATGTTGGCGATCTGATTGACTCGCTCGCGACCGTCGCGCGAGAGATCGGCGCTGTCAAATTCAAAATTGACGCTCGGCAAATTGACCATGACGCCGCGGCTGGTTTCCTTCGCTTCGATCTTATTTTTTTTCAGTTCTTCGATCAGCACGCGATTTTTCTCGAGTTCGGCTCTTTGCTGGTCAATGGATTTCTGTTGTTCCTTTTGGCGATTTTCCTGGCCCTGCAGCTGGTCGCCGATCAATGCACCAGTGCCCAAGCCTAACACGCCGCCGACAGCCGCACCGACGCCTGGATGGCCGATTGCAGCGCCAATCAAGCCACCTGCGGCGGCACCGCCAAGTGCGCCAATGCCGGCGCCTTTTTCACGGGTGGTGATTTCACCGCCGGCACAGCCCGACAGGACTGCGGCGACCAATAGTAGTGCGTTTGTGGATAGTCGATTGGTATTTTTCATAATTCCTCCTCGGCCTTCTGCTATGTAGCCTTCGGCCGTCTCTGGTTAGACGTACTGAAACGATAAATAGATAAGCGGCGGTCGGCAACTTTCTACGATTGTCCTCGATATACGCTTTAGCGCTAACTCAGTATTTGCCCTGGCGGCGGTATTTTTCGCTCGTCGCGTTTTTGCCGCGCTATTGCCGTGGCGTCGATTGGGCGCTGCGCATCGCGCTTGTTTGGCCTCTGGGCCTTGGAGCTGATTGCCGATCAAGGTAGCGGCGCCCAGCCCTAAAGCGCCGCCGACCGCCGCGCCGGGAATTGAGCAGCATAGCTGCAATAAACAATATGCCAACCGGTTTATTGAACCTCCTGCCTGGACGGATCGGGTGTATTGGCAGTAACTACCGGTAAATATTAGCAAACAGCCGCAAATGCAGCAAGCGAACAGTGAGCGATTCACGGGACTTTCAGAGAATTCGTCGGCAGTTGACGGCGCGATTGGCTGGATTAAGGTCACGTTATTGACCTCATAGACCTTATAGGTCTATAGTTCCTTCGCGTCGAGAGGAACCTCGTGGAAAATATTTCGCAAGAACAAATCATTGAAGCGTTGCGCAACGTCCAAGACCCCGAACTTCACCGCGATATCGTCAGCCTGGGGATGGTCAAAGAACTCGCCATCGACAACGGCCGAGTGCGTTTTACCGTGGAATTGACCACGCCGGCCTGTCCGCTGCGCGAAACCATTGAAACCGATTGTAAAAAGGCTTTGAGCGCGATCCCCGGCATCACCGGCCTGGAGATAAACTTCGGTGCCCAAGTGCGCGGCAGCAAGGCCGGCGCCGGGCAAACCGATTTACTGCCGACGGTTAAAAATGTCGTCCTGGTGGCGGCGGGAAAGGGCGGTGTCGGCAAATCGACGGTTGCGGCTAATCTGGCTGTGGCGCTACATATGCTCGGCGCCAAGGCCGGGCTGCTCGACGCCGACATTTACGGGCCATCGGTGCCGATCATCATGGGCGTCAAAGGCGAGCCGAAAAAAATCGAAGTTGGCGGTGTCCAAAAAATCGAACCGACGATGGCCCATGGCGTCCCGGTGATGTCCATCGGCTTTTTTCTCGATGCCGATCAGGCGGTGATTTGGCGCGGGCCGATGCTCGGCAAGGCGTTGCACCAACTGATGGGCGACGTGCATTGGGGCGAGTTGGATTATCTGGTCGTCGATATGCCTCCAGGCACCGGCGATGTGCAAATTACTTTTTCGCAACAGCTCAAGGTGAGCGGCGCCCTGTTGGTGGCGACGCCGCAACATGTCGCCCTGGCCGATGTCGTGCGGGCGAAATCGATGTTCGACAAGGTGATGATTCCGATCGTCGGACTGGTCGAGAATATGAGCTATTTCATCTGCGATGGCTGTAACAAGGAACATGATATTTTTTCCCGCGGCGGCGCCAAACAGGCGGCCGAACGCTTTCATATTCCCTTTCTCGGCGAGATTCCGATCACGCCGGCGCTGCGCCAGGGCGGCGACGAAGGCGTGCCGATCTTGATTCAGGATCCAAACTCGCCGGTGAGCAAGAGTTTTCTCGATATCGCCGGCAAATTGGCCGGGCAACTGTCGATCGCCGCCGAACGCGGCAACAAGGGTCAGGGACCGACGATCATTACCACGCATTGAAGCGTGGTTAGGAGGTATTGGCAACCGCTCGCCAAGAGGAGAACTAGCATGATTACCAAAGAACAGGTTTACGAAGCCTTGCATGAATGTTTCGACCCGGAGATTCCCGTCAACATTGTCGATTTCGGATTGGTCTACGATGTCGAGGTGACTGATGACAAGGTCGCCGTCAAGATGACGCTGACCGCGCCGGGTTGCGGCATGGGCGGGATGATCGCGGCGGACGCCAAGGAGAAAATCATGGCCCTCGAAGGGGTCAGCGATGCCACAGTCGATCTGGTCTGGGAGCCGGCGTGGAATCCGAGCATGATCGCCGAGGAAGCCAAGCAGCGTCTCGGCATCGTCTGAATCATCGGTAGTGACTCGCGTTAGCAGCTGATTTTGTCCATGGACGACAAACCACGAGTTCGCGCCATCGAAGCGTTTCCCGTCCAACAAGACGGCAAGACTCTCATCTATCTCAAAGACCCGCTCAATTTTGCCACGCCCCTGGGAATATCCCCGGTAGGTTATTTTCTTTTAGCCCATTTCGATGGCCGCCATGCTTATAGCGATCTTTGCGAGGTATTCGAGCAACGATTTCGCGCGCCGCTGGCGCACGCGGAGTTCGATCAATTCGTCGCCATGCTCGATCAACACTATTATTTAAAAAGCGCGCGCTTTGAGCAATTCCAGCAATCTGTGATCGCCGAGTTTCGCGCTCGGCCCAGGCGCGCGCCGGCCCATGTCGGCGGTGGTTACAAGAGCGATCCGGTAGGACTGACAGCGCAGCTCGATAGTTATTTTGTCGCGCCCAGCGGTCCTGGACTGCCGTCGGTATCTAGCGGCGCGTCCATGCGAGACGCCCAAAGCGCCCAAAGCAATTGTCGCGCCGCACATCGATTTTCACCGTGGCGGCCCGGCCTACGCATGGGCTTACAAGCCGTTGGCTGAAAGTCCCGGCGCCGATCTCTATATTATCCTCGGCACGTCCCATTGTGGCGGCCAGACGCCTTACATTCTCACCCGTAAAAGTTTTGAAACGCCGCTCGGCTTGGTCGAAACTGACGGCGAGTTCGTCGAGCAGTTACAGTCGCAGTGCGCCGAGGACTGTTTCACCGACGAGTTTCTTCATCGCGGCGAGCATTCCATCGAGTTCCAGGTACTCTTCTTGAAATACATCGCGCAGAAACGCGCGGCGCTCACGGGCGAACCGGAAAAGCCGTTTAAGATCGTGCCGATCTTGGTTTCGTCATTTCACCCGATGATGGTAAGTCTGACGCCGCCGGAAGAGACCCCGGCGGTGGGCGATTTCTTGCGCGCGCTGCGCCAGTTAGCCCAACAAGAGGCGCGGCAAGTTTGTTTCGTCGCCGGCGTCGATCTCGCTCATGTCGGCAAACAGTTTGGCGACGAGGAGCCGGTCACGGATGACTTTCTCAAATGGGTCGAGGCGGAAGATCGCCAGCTGGTCGATCGTTTAAGCGCCTTGGATGCGCCGGGTTTTTTCCACGAGATTGCCAAAGACGAGGACAAACGCAAGATCTGCGGCTTCTCTCCGCTCTATTCACTGATTCATCTGCTCGACGGCGAGCGCGGTCATCATCTCCACTACGGGCAGGCGTTCACGCCGGAGACCGGTTCGGCGGTGACGTTTACCAGTCTGATCTTCAAGGGAGCAGACGAGACAGAGAACTGAGATAGAGACAGTGATTTCGCATCATGTCTTTTTTGTCTCAACTCTCTGGTCTCTCTTCACCGTAGGATGGGTCGAGGCGTTGCGCCGATTCCCATTCGTCCGGTTGGTGACTCTGAAGTTGCTGGCGTTGTATTTGGGCGCCGATCTGGTCATCAGGCCGTTGCCGTAGGTGAGGGAGTCTCTGCGGGCATCGAGCGTTGCATGGAACGTCGTTCACGTAGCCCGGCACGGAGTTCAATCGGCGCAACGTTGGCAAATAAAATCTTTGTGAAGTAGTTAGGATACGGAGTAGATGATCGGCGATCGTCCGTCATGAAGATAACTGAACCGTTGGTCCGGGCTAGGGACGGTGAATTCGCTCCGTAACCACAGCAAATCGCTCGTTAGTGAGCAATCTTTTTTGCGTGAAATATGGCTCTGGGGCGATTGTAAGTTTCGCAGAGATTCCGCCGCACAAATGTTCCTCCGCGGGACCTAGACAATGCCCCCTAAACGGCGATAAGATGCCTTTCGGTTTCAAAGTTATGGGACAGGAAGAATATCAAGAGCTCTCCTCGTTCCTGAAGCGCTTCAGCCGGCGCTTCAAGCTGCTCCGAGGGATCGAGGGTATCTGCCTCACGGCGATTTGCGCCGTGCTGCTGTTCGGCGCCGGTCTCGGCATCTACCAACTGCGGCAGCTCTTGCCCTATGCGCCGCTGGCCTACTCCATTTTAACTGGAATTGTTCTTCTCGCTGCCATCGGTTGGACCCTCTTTCGCTTTCTCGGCCGCTTATCGCAGGAGCGAGCGGCGCTCTATATCGAACAGCAGCAGCCCAAACTGCGCAACAATCTAATTAACTCGCTGCAACTCTATCCCCAGGTCGCCGAGGCGAAGAATACTCCCGGCTTCTCGTCGACGATGGTGTTTGCGCTCTTGCGCGCGACCCGCAAGCAGGTGGCGGCGCTGAAAATCGACGAACTGCTCGATCACCGCCGGATTCGCTCCAGCGCCAGGCTGCTGGTGTTTCTCATTCTGCCGGTGTTGGCGACGGTATTTCTCAATCCGTCCTGGGTCGGCGGGACATTGAATATGTTGGCGAACCCGCTCGACCATCTGCCACCGAGTCAGACAACTATTGAAGTTGAACCCAAGGGCATGCGTGTCGTGCGCGGCAGCCCGGTGACGATCCAGGCCGCCACCGGCGGCGCGCTGCCGCAGTCTCTGGAACTGATCACCTGGCAAGGCAGCAATGCCAAAGGCGAGCTCATCGGCCAGGAAAAGACCGCCATGGAAAATCTTGGCGGCGGCAAGTTCAGCTGGAAAATCGCCCGCCTCGACAAAACCCTGCGCTACCGCGCGGTGACCGGCGCGTTCACTTCGGCCACCTTCACCGCCGAAGCGGTGGACACGCCGGAGATCGCCAATGTTCAGCTCATGCTCTATCCGCCGGCCTACACCGGTCTGGCGTCGATCTCGTCGCCGGAAGGCAGCATCGAAGGACTCAAGGGCTCGTCGCTGCGCCTCGATGCGGTCACCACCAAGGATGTCGTCAAGGCCGAGATCGTCATGGACGACGGCAAGAAGATCCCGCTCAAGATCGATGGCCGGAAGCTGCAAGCGAATCTGGTGCTGTTTCAGTCCCAGTCCTACCGCATTCAGGTCGAGGACAGTCATGGCTTTAAGAATTCGCCGATCAGCTACGAACTGCGCGTCAAGCCCGATGGTTTTCCTACCGTCGACCTGCTCCGGCCGACGGAAGATTTGGAAATCAACGGCGACGAGGTTTTGAATTTAGAATACAGCGCGCGCGACGATTTCGGCATCGGCGAGATCAATCTGATCGTCAAGATCGGCGAACGCGAAGATAAGATCCGTCTCGCCAGGGACGATTCCAAGCGGCTGATCCTGCGCGATCAATATAAGATGGATTTGGGCCGACTCGGCCTGCGCGACCAAGACGACGCGCTGTTTTTCCTGCAAGTTTTCGACAACGACACCATCTCCGGCCCCAAACTGGGCACCTCGAAGTCGATCCGCTTGAAGCTCAAGAATCTGAAAGGCGAACATCAGCAGATCGCCGAGATGGTCAAAGACTTGAACACGCGCATGATGAATCTCCTGGCCGATCATCTAGAAACGCCCAATCCGGGTGACAAGCCGACGGCGCAGTCGAAAGAAATGGAACAACGCTTCGAGCAAAACTTGGCCGACGCCGCCAAGCGCACCGAAGAGATCATGCGCCGCACGGAAAAAGACCGCATGACGGACTTCGCCACCTATTCCGATCTCCAGGCGCTCAAGCGCAATCTCGACTTCACCAAGGACGATCTTTTGCGCAAGCAAGAGCAAGCCGCCAACGCCGACGACAAGCTCAAGAGCGCGCGACGAGATATCGTCCGAGCTCGAGCGCATGTCGCTGTTGTCCGAGGACATCGGCAAGCGCATGAAAGCCCAAGAGCTCGCTTCGACGGCGCAGGATCTGGCGCGCAACCAAGAGCGGCTGATGGATTCCCTCGACAAGCTGCAAAGCGGCGACAAGAATCTCGACGCGATCATGAAGCAGATCGCCGATCTGGCGAAATCGCTGATGGAGTTGCAGCAGGCGATGGCGCAGCTGGCGCAGCAGATGCCCGACGATTTCATGAATGCCGAGCAGATGCAGGGGCTCGGCATGGACGAGATGTTCAAGGCCCTCGACGAGATCCGCAAAAAACTCCAGGCCGGCGACATCGAGGGCGCGCGCCAGTTGGCGCGCGAGCTGTTCAATCAAATGGCGCAAATGGTCGCGGCGATGCAGAACATGCAGCGCTCGCAGATGGCCTCGAGCATGGGGCGCATGCAGGGCGAAATGCAGCGCCAGACCAACGAGCTCCAAGAGATCGCCCGCGAGCAGCAGGAGATTTTGGTCAAGACCGAGAATCTTAATAGCGCCGGCCTCACCGAACGCGACGCCGCGCTAAAATCGAAGCTGGAACAGTTCCTGGCGCGCTCCATCGCCGAGTTGGGCAAACTCACCGAGCTGTTTCCCGACCGCGAGGGGCCCGACGATCCCAACCTGCTGACCAATTTGGACGACGCCACCATGAACGCGCTGTTGCGCAACTTGATCGCCAAGTTGAGCCAGAAGGATTTCCCCGGCTTCAACGAAGGCGACGGCTATATCCGCAAGGAGCTGGCGAAAAAGCGCACGCCGGTGCAGGAGCCCAAAGCGCAGCGGGCGGACAAAAGCATCGGCGACATCAAGAATGAGCTGGACAAACTGCTCAACGAACCGGCGCAAGCCTTGAGCGACGCCGATAAACGCGCGTTGCGCGAACTGGCCCAACGCGAGGACGTTTTGAAGGAACGGACCGAGACGCTGCATGAAAAGCTGGAATCGCTGTTTCAGCTCTTCCCCCAACTCGATCCCAAGATCGTCCAGGGCATCGGCGAAGCCGGCAAGGCGATGGGCAGCGCCCAGGGCCGCTTAGGCCAGCTCGACTCCCGCGGCGCGGTGCCGCCGGAGCGCCGGCATTGGAACGGTTGGCCCAGTCACAGCAGCAGATGCAGCAGTCGATGCAGCAAATGGCCCAGCGCGGGCAGATGGGCAATATGCCGATGACCCGCTTGTTCCGCCAGGGTGGGCCGGGCCGCTTCTTGCCGTTCGGCAGCCTGACGCCGCTGCCGGGCATGCCGCAATTCCCCGAGTTCGACTTTGAACAGGGCTTCACCGGGCTCGACACGGAAAAGTTCCGCCTGCCCGGCAAAGAAGAATACAAAGCACCGCGCAACTTCCGCGAAGAGATTCTCGACTCTCTCAAGCAGGGCGTGCCTCGGCAGATGAAAGAGCAGATCGAGCGCTATTTCAAAAATCTTTCCGAGTGATCGCCGCTTGATGTACCGAATCGCGCCGTTTCTCATCTTCGCCTGTTTATTGGCCGGGCCAGCTCTACGGCGCCGAAGCCGAACGCGAATTCAAAGCCGGCGAAGAGATCCTTGAAGCCTGGCGCTTCGCCGACGCCGAAGCGATCGCCGCCAAGGCGCTCAAGGACAATCCCAAGTCCGCCGCCGCCCTGGAGTTCGACGGCCGGATCAAGTTTTACCAAGGCCGCTACCAAGAAGCGCTGACCGTTCTCGACCGCGCCCTGGCGGTTGATTCGAAGGATCCGCGGCGCCAGGCGATGAAGCTGCTCACCCAGCTGACCCTCGACGTTCATAAGTCGTTCAAACGTCACGAGAGCGCCCATTTCATTCTGTTCGTCGACGACAAGCGCGACGGCATCCTGGTGCCCCACGCCCTGGACGCCCTGGAAAAAACCTACGAAGCGATCGGCGCCGAACTGGGCTACTTTCCCAAGGAAAAGGTCCGCGTCGAGGTTGCGCCGGACGCGACCAGTTTCAACGCCATCTCGACGCTGTCGCTTGCGCGACATCGAAGAGACCGGCGCCGTCGGCATCTGCAAGTTCAACAAACTGATGATCATCTCGCCGCGGGCGCTGAGCTTCGGCTACCGCTGGGTCGATTCGCTGAGCCACGAGTATCTGCACTACGCCATCGTCTCCTTGTCGAACAACCAAGCGCCGATCTGGCTGCACGAGGGCATGGCGCGCTTTTACGAAACCCGCTGGCGCAAGCCGGCGCCGGCCAAAGAGGCCGCATGAGGATTATCTGACTCCGGCCAATCAAACCTTGCTGGTGCAGGCGCTGGAGAAAAATCAATTCGTCGGTTTCAAGAAAATGGAGCCGTCGCTGATCCACTTGGACACGCCGGAACAGGTGCAGCTGGCCTACGCCGAAGCCGCTTCCGCGGTCGACTTTATCAATCAGAGCAAGGGCAAAGCCGGCGTGCGCGAACTGCTCGCCACGCTCAAAGACAAACCGACGCCCGAAGCGGTGGAAAAAGTCTACGGCATGGCCTTCGACGCCTTCGAAACCAAGTGGAAGGCATTTCTCAAAGCCAAGGGATTGAAGCCGATCGAAGGCACGCGCGTGCGCAGGCTTAGGGTCAAGAAAGACCAGCGCGAAGATGAAGAAGTCGTCGAGCTGCGCGAGATTCAATCCGCCATCGCGCGCAACCGCACCCATCTGGCCGACCAGATGCTCGCCAAGGGCCGCCCGGTGGCGGCTGCTCAACGAATACCAGCGCGCCTTGCAAGCGAGCCCGCAGTCGCCGGTGATCCTGAACAAACTCGGCCGCGTCATGATCGAACAAAATCGCGCCGATGAAGCCGTCGAGCCTGTTGAAGAAAGCCCTCGACATCGATCCGGACAGCTCCAGCACCTACGTGCAATTGGGACGCGGCTATCACGCGACGAAAAACTTCACGGAAGCTCGCACCGTCCTCGAAGAAGCGATCCAATTGAATCCGTTTCATCCGCTGATCTATCGTTTACTCACCGAAGTCTACGCCGCCCTCGGCGACGCCGAAAAGGCGCGCCAGGCGAAAATCACATTGGAGAGCCTCGCGGCGCGCCAATTAATTTGCAAAGGAAGCATCGCAGCCCATCATGGAAGCCACCCAGATACAGCAACATGAGATCGCCGAGATCGAAGAGTTTGCCGACAAACGCGACGCCATGCTCGGCGAGATCGGCAAGGTCATCGTCGGCCAGGACCGGGTCATCGAAGAAGTTCTGATCGCGCTGTTCGCCCGCGGCCATTGTTTGCTGGTCGGCGTGCCGGGGCTGGCGAAGACTTTGTTGATCAGCACCCTCGCCGAAATTTTGGACCTGGACTTCAACCGAATTCAGTTCACGCCGGACCTGATGCCGTCGGACATCACCGGCACCGATATTCTGCAGGAAGACGCCGCCACCGGGCGCCGGCAGTTTCAGTTTTTGCAGGGACCGATTTTCACCAACATCCTGCTCGCCGACGAGATCAACCGCACGCCGCCCAAGACCCAGGCGGCGCTGCTGCAATCGATGCAGGAGTATAAGGTCACCGCCAGCGGCCGCACCTATCCGCTCGACTTGCCGTTCTTCGTCCTGGCGACGCAGAACCCCATCGAGCAGGAAGGCACCTATCCGCTGCCCGAAGCCCAGCTCGACCGCTTCATGCTTAATATCGAAATCCGCTATCCCGACTTCGACGACGAAGTGCAGATCGTCATGCAGACCACTTCCAACGCCAAGCCGGCGCCGACAGAAAATCATGGACGGCACCGGCGATCCTGCGCTACCAGGAACTGGTGCGCAAAGTGCCGGTCTCGCCCTTCGTGGTGTCCTATGCGGTCGCCCTGGCGCAGCGCTCCCGGCCGCAAAGCGCCGACGCGGCGCAGTTCGTCAAAGACTTACGTCGAGTGGGGCGCCGGGCCGCGCGCGTCGCAGTTTTTGATCCTCGGCGCCAAGGCGCGGACGATCTTGCAAGGGCCGCTACGCCGTGTCCATCGAAGATATCCAAGCCATCGCGCCATCGGTGCTGCGCCACCGCATCGTGCCCAATTTCAAAGCCCAAGGCGAAGGCATCTCTTCCCTCGACATCGTCAACCGGCTCCTGGCCGACGTAAAAGCCTCGACAGACGGCAAGGCGCGGCGCTAGCGCGCGCCGCCAATTGCAAATTACAGATTCAAGATTCCAAATTGGCCGAATTCTTTGAATCTGGAATATGGAATCTGTAATTTGGAATTGCCGTGGTAGAGAACTCGAGAATTGAAAATGGCCGTGGCAATTTGCCATTCACGGTCCTCGACGAGTAATCTGCCACATGGACAGCGAAAAAACTACTTCGACCCCAAAGTCCTGGCGGGCATTGCCAATCTCGCCCTGCGCGCGCGTTGGGTGGTCGAAGGGCTGCTGTCCGGCGTGCATAAGAGCCGCGCCAAAGGCTTCAGCGTCGAGTTCGAAGAGCATCGCGAGTATTCGCCGGGGGACGAGATCCGCCGCATCGATTGGAAGGCGCTCGGCAAATTCGACCGCTACATGATCAAGGAGTACGAGGACGAGACCAATCTGCGCGCCTACTTGCTGGTCGACGGCAGCGCCTCGATGAACTACGCCTCGGACGGCATCAGCAAATTCGACTACGCCTGCACGCTCACCGCGTCGCTGGCGTATCTTGATTTTGAAGCAGCAGGACGCCGCCGGCGTCGTCACTTTTTCGAACAAGATCGAGTCGTTCGTCCCGCCGCGCTCCAAGCGCGACTATCTCTTGCAAATCATCCACGCCCTGGAGAATCGCGGCCCGGCGGGCGAAACCAATGTCGCGAAAATCCTTGACGAGTTGGCCGGGCAGATCCGCCGGCGCGGTTTGATCGTGTTAATCTCCGATTTGCTCGACGAGCCCGAGCCGATTATCAAAGGACTGCGCCAGTTCCGCTTCAAGGGCAACGATGTCATCGTCTTTCACCTGCTCGACCAGGCCGAGCTCGATCTGCCCTTCGACGGCAATATCTTGTTTGAAGATCTGGAAGCGGCCAATCTGCAAGTGATCGCCGACCCGCGCGCCATTCGCGCCACCTACAAAGAAGTCGTCCAAGAGTTCGTCAGCCGACATGCGCAAGCAGTGCCACGACAGCGCCATCGACTATCAATTGATCTCCACCGCCACGCCGCTGGACCAGGCGCTGGCGAGCTATCTGAGCTGGCGAGGGTAAGCGCTGGCATGTCGGTTTTTTTTCTCTACCCGCTGTTTCTCTTCGGCCTGGCCGCGGCGTCGCTGCCGATGTTGATTCATCTGCTCAATCGGCGCCGCTTGAAGCGCATCCGCTTCCCCGCCGTCCGCTTCATCCTGCTGTCGCAGAAACGCATCTCGCGCAGCTACCGCCTGCGCCACTGGCTGCTGTTGGCGCTGCGGACTCTGGCGGTGATCTGTCTGGCGCTCCTGCTCGCCAATCCGATTTTTCAAACCGGCGCCGGCCTGTTCGCCGGCGGCGGTCCGGTGTCGCTGGTCGTCATACTGGACAATTCGCTGAGCATGACCTGGTCCGGCGACGGCAACGGTTTCAAACAAGCGAAAGAGGCGGCGAGTCTGCTCATCGGCGAATTTGAGCGACGGCGACCGCGCCGCGGTGATTCCAACCAACATCAACGGCAAGGAAGCCTTTCGCCTGAAAGACCAAAAAGACGTGCTGCAAAAGGAAATTGCCGGCAGTGAGATCGCCGACGGCACGGCCAATCTCCCGGCCGCGTTGAGCAAAGCCTATGAGCTGCTCAACCAACCGGCGGGGCAGAAAGAGATTCGCATCATCACCGACATGGCGCTCACCGGATGGGATCAGTTCTCGGTCGCCGCGCTCAAGCAGGCCGATCCGTCGATCCCGTTGAAAATCATCCGCATCGGCAGAAAACAGCAGCCGCTCAACGGCGCCGTCAAAGAAATCCGCCTCGGCGGCCAAGGCGTCGGCGTCAACCTGCCGCTGCAGATCGAAGCGACGGTGGCCAACTTCGGCGGCGATGGAAATCAAGGACCTGCTGGTGCAGCTGTCCATCGACGGCCAAAGCAAAGAGCAGAAGCTCACGACACTTCCGCCAAAGGGCGAAACCTCGGTCACGTTTCAAACCCGCATCGGCCAGCCGGGCGCCCATACCGGTCAGATCACGCTCAAGAAAGACGGCTTCGCCGGCAATCCGGTCGCCAATTTCGCTCTCGACGCCCAGGACAAGCTGCAAAGTACTGCTGGTCGACGGCGATCCGCAGACTTCTCTGGTGCAAAGCGAAACGTTTTTCCTCAGCCGCGCGCTTGAACCCATCCGGCGAGCGCGATAGCGTCGCTGTTCCTGCCGACCGTGGTTTTGCCGGACGGTCTCAACGCCGTGAATCTCGACAACTATCAGGTCGTGATGCTGTGCCAATCTCGCCGACCTACCCGACGGCTTCGTCGCCAAATTGCAAAACTATCTGCGCCAAGGCGGCGGCCTGTTGATTTTCGCCGGCGATAAATTCTCAGGCCGACAGTTACAATCAAAAACTTGGCGCGGCGTTGCCGGCGCAGTTGCGCGACAAGAAAACCGGTCCGGAGTCCGGCGGCGAAAAAATCGACAAGATCGATCTCACTCATCCGGCGCTGCAAAATCTCGCCGACAGCATCTTGCAGGAATCGATCAAAACCGTGCGCGTGTGGGGTTACCAGCGCGCCGCCGGCAAACCGCTCATCTCGCTCGCCAATGGCGAACCGCTGCTGCTCGAACAGAAGGTCGGCGCCGGCAAAGTGATGTTGATGACCACCAGCGCCGACCGCGATTGGAGCGACCTGCCGGTCAAAACGGTCTTTCTGCCGTTGATTCAATCGCTGACCCAATATCTCGCCGGCGGCAAACGCGGCAACCTGGACGCCGGCATCGCCGTCGGCGCCACCAAAGAGCTGTCCTTTCCGGCCAACTTCGTCGGCCGCAATCTGCGCGTCACCAAACCCGACAAGCAAAACAGCCGAAGTCGCCATCGTCGGCGCAAAAGACCGCGCCACGGCGACGGTCGAAGACAACGACCAGGCCGGCATCTACCGCCTGTCGCTGCCGGCGGGCGGCGATAAGGACAGCGGCGCGCCGCAACTCTACGCCGTCAATGCGCCATTCTTGGAATCGCGCCTGGACGAGATCAGCGCCGCCGAGCTCGCCGGCAAACTGAAACCGATCCGCACCGAGGTGCTCGACATCGACGCGCTCAAGGAAGGCGGCAAACGCGTCGACCTGGCGCTGCCGTTACTGGCATTGCTGATTGTAACCTTGCTATTCGAGGGATGGCTGGGACAACGATTTTGAGAAAGATGGAGAATGGAAAATGTAAAATGGCAAAATTCCGGAACCGGTCTTCAATTATCAATTATCCATTTTCATTATCCATTTGTAATCTTTATGAACCGCCGCAACTTCATCCGACTTCTATCGCAAGGGCTGCTTGGCGTCGGCACTACTGCCAGGGCTCGGCCATGCCGGAGACCATCCCGTCGACAAGCGCCGGCTGCAGTTCGTCTTCGCCCAGTTCAAATATCGCGGCGGTGATTGGAATCCGCATCCGCTGTCGGTGACGCCGCTGATGGAAGAACTGATGGCGCGCACCAGCGTCGAGGCGGCGACGGTGCGCCATGAAGTCAGCTTGACCGACCGCGATCTGTTCAACTACCCGTTTCTCTATCTCACCGGCAAATATGAATTCGAGCCCTTCACGCCAGGAAGAGATCGATGTCCTGCGCCGCTTTCTCACCTACGGCGGCTTCATGCTGATCGACGACGCCCTCGGCCAGCAGGGTTACGGTTTCGATAAAGCGGTGCGCCGCGAGATGCTGCGGGTGTTTCCCGGCAACGAGTTCAAACGCATGCCGGCCGGCCACGCCGCGCTGCGCAGCTACTATCTATTGCGCCGCATCGGCGGCGTGCGCATCGTCAGCCCAGCTCTCGAAGGCATCACCATCGGCAACTCGACGCCGGTGGTCTACTGCCAGAACGGCCTGTGCGCCGCCTGGGAGCGCGATCAAGTCGGCAAGTGGACCAACGCCTGCACGCCCGGCGGCGAGCCGCAGCGGCGCGATGCCTTTCACCTGGGCATCAATCTGATTCTCTACGCCATGACCGAGAACTACAAAGACGATCTCATCCATGTGCCGTTCATCCGCAAACGGCTCACCCGGTAAACCATGAAAGATCTTTATCTCATCGGTTCTTTGCCGGGCTGGCTGGTGGCGCTCATCGGCGTCGCTGCCGCGGCGCTGCTGCTGCAACAATTTTTCGGCTTGAAGAAGCGGCTGCCCGTCGGTCAGAGCGGTATTTCTCACCGCGCTGCGCGCCCTGGTCTACGCCGTGCTGATCTTTTTTCTCCTCGGCCCGGCGCTGATCGACAAGCGCGTGACCAAGTTGCGCCGGCCGCTGACGGTGCTGATCGATAGCTCCCAGAGCATGGGCTTTCCGGCCAGCTCCAAGAGCGCGCCGGGGGACAAGAACGCCAAGAGCCGCCTCGATCTCGTGCGCGAGAAACTCGACTACGGGCGCAACCGATTCGATTCTGCAAAAACTCAATCGCGACTACGATCTCAAACTGATTCGCCTCGGCACCAGCCTCGAACCGATCTCGACCGCCAGCCTGGCCGGTTTGCAACCGCAGGATCCCGGCACGCGATTGTTGGAACTGCTGCAAACCAGCGCGCGCGATAGCGCCGCGGCCAGCGGCCGGCATCATCGTTTTCACCGACGGCATCACCAACGGCGACAAGAAAAACTTGGACGGCGGACCGGCGCTGACCGTGCCGGTGTTCGCCGTCGGCGTCGGCGAGGCCGAAGGCTTCACCGACGTGCGCATCGCCAAGGTCGGCGCGCCGGAGTTCGCCTTTCGCGGCCGCGAGTTCAAGATCGATCTGACGATCCAGGCCTCGGGCCTGAAAGGCAAGTCGGTGCCGCTGTTCTTCAACCGCGGCAAAAATATCGTCACCACCCGCACCCTAGCCGTCGATGCCGATCCCTTCGAGCAAAAAATCACCCTCGCCTTTACGCCCAAGGATCTTGGCACCCATGGATTTTCCGTCAACATCCCGGCCCAGGCCGGCGAACAGATCACCCAGAACAACAGCAAAGAGTTCAAAGTCGATGTCCAGCGCGACAAGATTCGCGTCCTGACGTTGTCCGGCTCGCCGGCGTGGAATTATCGGTTTCTGCGCATGGCGATGAAGCAAGATCCGTTGATCGAACTGGTCTCCTTCGTGTTTCTGCGCACGCCGACCGACAGCGTCGACGTGCCGGAGAGCCAGCTGAGCCTAATTCCGTTTCCCATCGACGATATTTTTCTCGAAGAGCTGAAGAACTTCGATGTGATTTTCTTCGACGACTTCTCCCATCGCGCTTACTTCAACCCGTCTTATTTGGAACGGGTGCGCGATTTCGTTCGCGACGGCGGCGGCCTGGCGATGTTCGGCGGCCCGCGCTCCTTCGACGCCGGCGGTTACGGCGAGAGCGCGTTGAAAGAAGCCTTGCCGGTGGAGTTGGACGGCAAAGGCAGTTTTCAAACGCCGGCCGGGGTCAACATCGCGCTTACCGCCGCGGGCAAAGCCCATCCGATCACCCGCTTGCTGCCTGATCCCAAAACCAACGAAGAAGCCTGGAGCAAGATGCCGGCGCTTACCGGCATGAACCAGGTGCGCGCCGCCCGCGGCGAGACTTTAATCGCCAGTAGCGCCGAGAGCGGCGGCGCGCCGCTCCTGACCATCGGCCGCTTCGGCAAGGGGCGCACCCTGGCGCTCATGAGCGACGACGCGTGGCGCTGGAACTTCATCGCCGTCGGCAATAAAGAAACACCGCAAAATCATTTAAAACTTGTCCGCCAAGCGGTGCGCTGGCTCGCCCAGGAGCCGTCCTTCGAACAGGTGCAGCTGCGTCCGATCGCGGCGGTGCAACCGGGCGAAAAAAGCCAGATCAAATTGAAAGTGCTGAAAGATGACTTCACGCCGACGCGCCAAGCGTCCGTGCAACTGCGCGTCTTCGGCCCCGAAGGCGAACCGACGGTCGTCGCCGCCAGCGCCGACAGCGAGGAAGGCGAATACACCGGCGAATTCATTCCGACCAAAGAAGGCACCCATCGCGTCGAAGCGGAAGCAAGCTTGGGCGGCAAAGTGCTGGGCAAAGATCGCGGCAGTTTCACCGCCGCGTTCGCCTACGGCGAAACCGACGACGGCCTGCCGCGCCTCGATCTGCTGAAACAGATCGCCGAGAACAGCAAAGGCGAATACTTTTCGATCAGCGACTGGAACGACAAAGCGCTGGAAAAGATCGCCGCCAAGCTCGAAACCATCGCGCCGTCGCAGCTGGTCGAGCAGCGCCAAACCCAGCTATGGAGCACGCTATGGCCCTTCGCCATCGTGCTGGCGCTGCTCAGCGTCGAATGGTGGATGAGAAGGAAGTGGGGATTAATTTAGGTACGGGTAGGTACGTGCCTATCCTGGGTTCGGGCAACCGACAGGGGGTCGCCCCTACAACCGTCGAACGCGCCGTGGAATGCGCACAATGATGCGAATCCTGCGAATAATTACTGTGATGTTCGCGCTGCTGGTGGCGCCAGCTCGCGTACTCGCATTCTGCCATGAGCTCGAAGTCGTCCAGCAGGGCGGATTCATTCGCGCCGCGCTGGGCAGCGCGCCGCAGGTCACCATCGAATGGCTGGGCCATTCGACATTTCAAATCACCTCATCGAAAGGCACCCGAGTCCTCACCGATCCGCATGGCGCTTTCGATCTGCCGCGCCCGACTTTGCCGCAACATATCGTCACCAGCAGCCACCGCCACGGTCCGCATAGCAGCGTCCACATGGCGCCCGGCACGCCGGTAATTTTCCACGGCCTCACGCCGAGCGGGGAAGACTGGCAAAAGATCTCGACAACCATCCGCGACGTGTCGGTTTACGTCGTTCCCGCCTATCACGACAAAAGCCGCGGCATGCAGCGCGGCAAGAACGCCATCTTCGTTTTCAAAGTCGACGACATCTGCATCGCCCATTTGGGCGACTTGGGCCATGTGCTGACCCCCGACCAACTCAAGATGATGGGCAAGATCGACATCCTGCTGGTGCCCATCGCCGGCGGCTATTACACCGTCACGCCGAGCGAAGCGCGCGAACTCACCAAGCTAGTCAATCCGAAAATCGCCATCCCCAAACACTTCTGGTGGGAACAAGCCGTCCAGGAATACACCCAAGGCCTGACGCGGGTGAAAATGCTCAGCACGCCGGTGTTGAAAATATCCAAGCCGGAGTTGCCGCAGCCGATCGAGACCATCGTCATGCCTTGGGGGCAAAGGTAGGATTTCGGTCGTGAGTTTAGTAACAAGCTCCAAGAGAACAAGAGGTGCCCGGCAGCATCCGAAACCACGGATGGCGCAAACTCATCCACTTTGAGGGAGATCACTGAGCGCGCACGAATGTCGTGAGACAAAAGCCCAGAGCTGTTCCGCTCCAACAAAATCGCTCGAAATAAAACCTGTTCACCGATAATTCATCACGCCGCGCGGCTGCGAGCACGCGGATCTCCGTCGGCGACGGCAGCGCGTCTTTGCTCACCGCCAAGGTATCGGTGTTCAACAGCTGCGTCTTCATACCGGCGGTGAATTGCTTGATCAGATACGGATTATCGCGATGGTGCATCGGGAATGGCGATTTTGGGCTTGAGCTGGGTAAGAACTTCTCTCGCCAAGTCCGGAGCCATGGTACGGCCGCCGCCGATGGGCGTGAGCGCGATATCGACTTTGCCGAAAGCTTTGATCTGTTGATCGTTCAACTTTTGGCTCAAGTCGCCCAGGTGGGCGATGCACAAGACGCCGAGGTCGAAGACGAATGCGGCGCCGTGAATCCCCTGGATAGACTCGGCGTTTTGGTGAATCGGCACGCTGTAAATGAAAGTATCCTTGACACTGGTGCTGACCATGTTCCAGTCGGCGCCGTAGTTTTTCAGCCCGCGCAGGACCAGCGGATTGCCCAGGACGATCTGCACGGCATTGTGGTTGCGCATTTCCTTGCCGACGGTGACGACATCGGCGGCGACGTTGGGATTGGGATACCATCCAGGTCCCAAAGGATCGGCGACGATACGCGTGCCTTTGCTCGTCGTGATCAGAAAGAAATTGTGGCCGAAGTATTGAATCGTCGCGTCGACATTGGCCGCGTAGGCAAGCGATCCAAACCCGCGCGCGACATCGGGATCACGGCAGGAGGCGTGGGCAGAATGGAATCGAGGACAGCAGTACGCTGATAACCAATAGCGGAGCCAAGGATGAACCGTAGAGTTCTACTTTGTCCAAAGCGCTTCATGAATCTCTCAAATACGACGGGAAATCGTCCGAACTGCGGAATTCATTGACGGCAGGCTATTGGATCGACGCAGAAAAAACAAATGCTAACCGAGCCGCGCTGTCCTTTGAAAAATCATTACCCCTTCACCCGAAGTGTCTCTCAGATTGATCCGTACTGGATTGGGCCCGTCTAGGTCGGCATTGGACGCATTATCGCACCGCCTCAAAGGCCATCGCTTCCCAATTGTTGATGATCGTGAGATCTGGGTTGGAATGGTGCGTACGAAATTCCACCTCTTGAAATACCGGGTCGGTCTTTTGCGTGATTTCGTATTGGGTGATCTGCTTAAACCCAACCAACTCGAGACTCTTCCGAAGAGTTGCCGGATCGTAGACAAATTGATGTCCCCATTCGCGCATTTGACGGTTAAGGATATATGTTGCCGGCACCGCGTTAATTGGCACTCCGCCTAGGCGAAACTTCGCGTCGATAAATCTCTGTGCCTCTGCATCGGGAGCGGCACCGAGAAGTTGTACAAATTTTGTAAGATTCGGTGTTACGATTCTTATTTTGCCGCCATTCGCAAGTATCCGGTAGGACTCGCGCAACATGACCATCCCCAGTTCCCAGGGCAAATGCTCGATCAAATGCTCGTTAAAAACATATTGGAATGACTGATCGGGAAGAGGAAATGTAGTAGTGGCATCGATATAGACCTGATTGTTGCTGGGTTCGAGATCGGAGTTTAACCATCCTTGCGGATTATTACTGCCTGCCCCCAATTGTAACTTGCGCACAGAGTGAGCCTTAAGGTACTGGTCAATGGCTTGTGAATTGCCAAAGCGTAATAAGGGATAATGGAGCGTCTTCTTAATATCGTCCGCAATCGTTACGCCGATGATAAATGCGATGAAAGCAAGCAAGGTCAGCCGCAAGTAGGATTGTTTGTTGTTCTCCATAGATGCCATCTAGCCGCTTGCGGGTTTGATTGTAAAGTGGCGGCTTTGTGCCGTATATCTCCAGTGACAGTTGCTAGCGCACCGGTTTCAATGCACTACAGACACGACTAGCCTTCGGGTTGGCAGGAGATAGCGTCGTCAATGCTATCGATATGATGAAACTGACTTAACTTCGGTGAGCGCAGGGCTACGCGGAGGTGTTCGTTGGAGAACTTACCGGGAAGGTTGTCCTCGTTCCGTAGCGGGCGGATTTTGACTCGTCGGCGGCCATCGCAGTGTCAGTGATTGATTCAGCAGCTCGGTCAATTTTTTCTTTTGTTCGGCGTTGAGCAGCGCCTTGCCCTGCTCGATGGCGCGGATGCGGGCGATGCGCAGGTCGCTGCGGAGCTTTTCTTCCTCGCGTATTTTCGCTTCAAGCTTGGCCATTTCCACTGGCTCGCTGTCGAGCAAGGTGGCGATATCAAGCTCCAGGATGCGCAAGTCCGCCTCATTGCGGATGGTCAAGCGCTGGAAATTATCGCGCTGCTGCTCCAACCGGCGCACTTGATCCGCGGACAATCCCAGCGCCTCTTTGTTGTTGAGCATCTGGCTGATCACCGGGCGGTCTTCGCGCGCGCCGCGCGGCCCGACGCGCTCCCACAGCCGCCCGCCCCACTCGTGCAACGCGCGTTGAAAGCGCTCCCAGGCATCGGACAGTTCTTCCGGCACCGGCGGCTTCGACCGTTCCGGTTCGGCGCTCAAAGCGGGGATGGTGACGATCAACAGCAAGGCAAACGAACATAAAAAAAACCTACGTTGCATAACGCCTCCAGTGAGCCAATTCAGCAGGGACTGGCAAAAAGTAAAGCTCCGCCACGTCTCGAAGTCAACGCAGTGGGTCATGGCACGGCGGGCCAACGATGAGGCGAGTTGTCATAGCAATAATTTCGCTCTTGACATTGGCACCGCGCAGTCGTAGAGCGGTAGCAGATTCACTGAACGCCGCCAGGCGTAGGGGCGAGTGAGTCGCATAATGCAGTGAAGCCCCAAGGTGTGAAAGGAGGTCTTTGCTATGCAAGACGGAAATCCACCGAACCACGTATGCCCGCTGTTTGCGGGCGGCTCCCGACCCGGACATCTACCCGTCTCACGCAGCGGCGTTAACTAACCGGACCTCAACTAAATTGCCTGAAGGCAAATCGTCGCTCTAGCGACATAGTGAGGAAGGTCGTAGGTAGTATGACACGCGGAGGTCACTCACGTGAGTGCGTTCCGGATCAAGCCCATCGAACCGTTGGCAGCGGGAGTAAGGGCAAATTAAATAGCGCAGTTAAGCGCGCGAAACGCGCCGCAAGGGCGTCCTTCCGTGAAGGACGCCCTTGTCATTCTTAGCGCGCCATTCAGTTTCGGTCCGGCAATGGAACGGGTTAAACTAGCAAACGTTTGGGGAGAAGATCATGATAGAAGCGGATCATCGTTATCTACGCTATGCCTTGATGGTCGCCGAACGTGCCCGCGACCATGGCGACCGCCCGTTTGGCGCGGTGCTGGTGAGCAATCGCGGCAGAATTTTGATCGAGGCGGAAAACGCCAAACACGCCACTCATGATTGCACGAGCCACGCCGAAACCAGGCTGCTCGCCCAGGCGTCGCGGCAGTTTCCCCGCCACCTGCTGGTCCATTGCACGCTTTACGTAAATGCCGAGCCCTGCCCAATGTGCGCCGGGGCGATATTCTGGAGCGGTGTGGGCCGCGTCGTCTTCGGTCTCAGCAACGCCCGCCTGAGACAGCTGGTCGGACAGCGTTCGGAGCAACTATTCGAACATTGCGCCGAGGTGCTCGCCGAGGCACGCACACGTCGAAGTGGTGGGACCCTTGTTCGAAGAAGAAGCGGCCCAGGCGTTTAGAGAAGGGCTCGTCTTGCCAACAGTTCTGGCACAGTGATTTTGTTCACCGGGCAGGGAGCCACGGATCCATAGTCGGCTTAGCGCAACGACAGGCGTTGACGGTTCGCGCAATCACAGGGAGGGAACCATGCAAATCATCACGATCTACCAGGGCGCTTCAGGCAGCGGCGAAGAGTTGGCCGAGAGCGTGGCGCAGGCGTTGGGTTACGGCCGCGTCGACCGCGAAGTGCTGGTTCAGGCAAGTTTGCAGTACGGCATCCCGGAATCCAAACTCAATGAAATCGTCGAGCGCGAACCGAGCTGGTGGGCGACCTTCACGCGCAATCTCGATCCTTATCGAATCGCGTTACAGGCGGCGTTCTGCGAGATCGCCCGCGATCATGGCATCGTCTATCACGGTCATCTGGGCCATGAACTCATCCCGAAATTTCAGCATGTTCTCAAAGTTTTGCTCACGGCACCGATGGAAATGCGCGTCGAGCAAGTGCGCGCGCGCCACAAGCTCAATGAAATAGCCGCGCGGCGTTACGTCGACGAAGTCGACAAGGCGCGCACGCGCCGGCTGCAAGGCATGTTCGGCACCGATTGGCGCGATGCCAGCCGCTACGATTTGGTGGTCAATCTTGGCCATATGAGCGTGGCGACGGCAAAGCAGTTGATCGTGGCTGCGGCCCACGCGCCGGACTATCAGATGACCCGAGCATCGAAGCAGGCGTTTGAAAACTTTGCGCTGGCATCGCGAGTTCGCGCCACCTTAGCGCTCGCTGAAGACCTGTCCCAGGTGCGGGTCGAGGTCGATGCCAATGAGGGCGATATTCTCGTCAGCGGCACTGTGCCGGAATGGATTACCGCACGGCAAGTCGTCACCCACATCGAAGCGATTCCTGGCATCAAGCAGGTGCAGGCGGATCTCACGACGCTGCCGTCCAGCCTCGGAATGACCAGTTGACAAGTGCGGTTACTAGAAAATTGCCGACGCCGATATCAAGCAACTGGCTCGGAAAATCCACGACGCGCTAGCGGTGCGCGCCGTCTCTTTGAGCAGGGTCGCCATGGCGAGCATGCCGACGGCGATCGCGGCGGCGAGGACTTGCCAGGCGATCGGATAGGAGCCGGTGCGATCGACGATGTAACCGAAAAGCGGCGTGCCCAACGTCGCCGCGCCGGCGTTGATCGTGATCATCATGCCGAGCCCGGCGCCGGTCTTGGCCTTGCCGGCGATCTCGCCGATGAGCGCGTAGGAAACGCCTTGGTAGCCGACGATGCAGACACCGGAGAGAAACAAGATCGCCATGAGGAGAAAGTAGGAGGAGTCCCGTCCCATCAAACTTAACGCCGTGAAGAGAATCACCGACAATACGCCGATCAATATCAGCACGATCTTACGTCGGCCGGCGAAGATCCGGTCGCTGACGACGCCCCAACCGACCCGTCCGATCATCGCCCCCGCCTGGGTGAGGGCGAGCGCCTGGCTCGCCCAGTAGGACGAAAACCCCATGGCGTCTTTCAGATACAACGGCACGTAAGTGATCAGCGCCATCTGCCCAATCAAGATAAATCGCCGTCGCGCAGCTAATCGGCAACAGCGCCCAAACATTCAGCGGTCCGTCGGTGGTTGCGGCGCCGCGGTTAGCTTCGGCGACCGCGATGTTTTCAGCCGCCGGTTCGCGCCACAGCCATGAGAAAATGAAACCGAAAAGCAAATTGACCACGCCCAAGGCGGCTAACGAGCCGCGCCAACCGATCAACAGTACCAGTGACGGTGCGACGATCGCCGCGAGCACGCCGCCGCCCGGCACGCCGGTCTGCTTGGCGCCCATGGCGGTCGCGCGCTCGTCGCGGTGAAACCAGTACATTACGCCTATGGTCGACGCCGGATTGAGAAAGCTGTAGCCAAACCCGGCCAGGAAAAAGCTCAGGCAGCCAAACTCGAAGGACTGCGAAAATGCCGCCGCCACGGTGCATAGACCCAAGAGCACATGACCTTGCAGGGTGGTTTTGCGCACACCCAGGCGATCCGCCAGCCAACCGGTGCCAAACGACGCGCCGGTCATGGCCAGATAAAATGACGAAAAAAACAATCCCACTTGGGCGCGCGATAGTCCGAGCTCGTCCTTGTAAAACGGCGCCAAAGTGTTGATACCGTACTGCGCCGCGGCGCCGATGATATGCGACACGCTGATCAGCGCGAGGATCTTCCAGCGGACAGGGTCCCGCTTCACTGTGATGTCAGCAGCCATGGCGATAAACGGGGATTAGTCGAAGACGGTTGTGCTATAGCTGTCGGCGTCGACAAAGGCTTCAATGACGCTCGGTCCATCGAGGGCGAATGCCCAATCGAGGGCGTTGCGAAATTCATCCGGCGTCTTGGCGGCGCGGCAGGGCACGCCGAAATAATGCGCCGGCGATTCCGGCGGCGCGCCGAGACGCACGCCGGAAAGCGCATAGTTGCGTTTTTCTTGTTTGACTTTCATCAAGCCAAGCCAGCCGTCGTTGAGCACGATCACCGGCACGGCGAGATTCAGCCGGCGCGCCAACGCCAATTCGCCGGCGGTCATCTGAAAGCCGCCGTCGCCGACCACGCAGACAACGGCGCGATCGGGGTGAACGAGTTTCGCCGCGTACGCCGCCGGCATGCCGTAGCCCATCGACGACCAACCGTTGGTCGCGAGCAGAGTCCTGGCCACATCGGTGCGCCACTGCGACGCGATTTGATGGGTGTGCGCGCCGACGTCGTAGGCCAGGATGCCGTCGGCCGGAAGCCTCTCGCGCAAAATATCCAAAACTTGATAGCGGCGCAAAGTTCGCGCTGGCTGGACGGAGCGCTTGGTCCAAAGCCTCGCGATGCGCGTGGAAATCCCGTCGATCGACCAGTCGTTCGCCATGGCCGGAGTGGCGCTCATAGCGCCAATCGCCGCGTCCAAGTTGCACGCCCTGTTCCAAATCAGATTCACACCGTTGCCGCTCTCAGCCGCTTCGGTGCTGATGTGAATGATCGGCGTCCCGGGCTTCACCCACTCTTCGTAATTGATCTCGATGGGATCGTAGCCGACGGCAATGATGAGATCGGCCCGGTCGGTGAATTTTTTAATATCGCTGCGTCGCGCCCGGCCGATGACGCCGGCCGAGTTTGCATGGCTCTCCGGCAAAAACCCTTTGCCATGCAGGGTCGTGACGAATGGAATATTTTGCCGCTCGACGAATGCTAATAAATTCTGACTGGCCGCGCAGCGGGTGAACGACAAACCGCTAATGAGCAACGGCCGCTTGGAACTGCTGCAACGCCTGCGCAATCGCCGCGGCAATTTCATTCGATAAATCCGGCAGCAAGCGCCGGCGCCGTCGGCGCGCCCCGGGTTTCCAGCGCCACCGCCTGGGCGACATCCTCGGGCAAGTCGAGATGCACCGGCCCCGGCGGTTCTTGCGTCGCGAGGCCAAGCGCTTGAGCGAAGATCTCGCCGACATTGCCATGGCGGCAAGCGAAGGTCGCCTTGGTCAGCGGCTCGAATAGCTTGTGATGATCGATGCGCATCTGAATACGCCGCTCGAGCCAAGGCGTGGCGACATTGCAAGTGATCGCCAACAGCGGCGCGCGGTCCAGCCAGGCGCAACCGACGCCGGTGGTTAAATTGGTCGCGCCGGGACCGACCGTCGACGCACATACGCCGGGAACCCCGGTCAGATAACCCACCGCCGAAGCCATGAACGCCGCCGAAGTTTCGCTGGCGGTGAGCACGAACTCAACCGAACTGCCGCGCAGCGCTTCGATCAACGGCAACACCGGCCCGCTCGGAATGCCGAATACCCAGCGCACTCCGGCCTGTTCCAGTGTGCGAACGATTAGATCGCTGTTGTTCATGTATTTGATTCAACCTTGCCGTATTAGCGCGGGCCATCGCCGACGCTCTCGTCGAGGATGGAGGCTAGAAGATGGCGCTTTTCAGCCCTCGATCCTCCATCGTCAATCCTCGACCCAGGCCGCTAATTGCCAATCCGCACCGGGTCGACGACGTCTTGCACGGCGCGAATAATCGACAGCGCGGTCAACTTCCCGGTCTTGGGATTTTCGCTCGGGATATTTTCGATATGCACATGCAGCTTGCCGAACTCGCCTTCGATATCGATGTCGTGGCAGTTGCGCAACAGGCCGGGCACGGCGAGGATGCGCACGCGGGTCTGGTCCGGACCGATCCCCGCCAAGCTTACCGCGCCGGTAACGTTAACGTTTGCCGGAAAGCCGCGGCAGGCTTCGCGCGCCGAGCCGGAGAAAACTTCTTGCTCTTCCTGCAAGCCAACCAGGGAGATACCACGCTCGACCAGGTACGGCGCGCCTTCGAGGCCCAACGGCGGCTTGCGCGTCGTGTGCGTGACATGGGTGATAGCGCCGACGCAGGCCGACTTGATGCCATCCAAGCCGGCGATGGCGCCCGACGGGACGTACAAGCGGCAACCGGTGCGGCGCGACTCCGCCATGACCTCGGGATGTTCGAGGAGCGCGCCGACGCTGATGACCATCAGATCTTTGCCGGCGGCAAAGGCCTTTTGGGCTAACTCCGCCACCACCTGACCGCCCGCCGCTTCGACCATCAGGTCGGACGCCGCGATCAATTCGTCCAAGGAAAGATACCGCGGCGGGTTTTTAAACGCCGCGAGAAACTCCCGGGCGCTTCTGCGACCTTCGGCTGGTCACGCCGGCGATGCGCACCGACAGTTTGCCATCTTCCACGGCGCGCACCAGCGCCTTGCCAATCGCCCCGCAACCGACAATGCCAATCGACTTGATCGCCATAAATCGCCGTCAACCTCATCAGAAAGTTTTAGCGCTCGTCTATCTAGCTTGAAGCGTTTTGCCCTGTCAATCGACGCCAGCGGGTTAAGACGATCAACGCGATATCTGGCGGAAACGGCAAACCAAGCGATATCCAGCTCATAGCCACGCCAAGCGAGTCAAAAGTCAAATGACGCGACCGAATTAAAATTCACATGGAAAAGATTGGCAAATCCTTCGCATGGTGGTAGATGAGATCTATGCCGGCGTACGAAATTTACTTCCGTTGCGACGACTGCAAACGCGAACATACGATCCACATGAAGATCCACTTCACCGAAGGACCGGATCGCAAGCAAAGTCTTGCCGAATTCTTCGTCGGCCGTTCGATGCCGCCACAGGTCTCGTCGTTGCAAGGCCATAACGCGTTCTGTCTAAAAACCGGCCGGCGCTTCAAACTCGACAAAGACGAGCAAATCCTGCTGGTGCCGCCATCGGCGCGATCAGCTCGCCGCCGCGCCAACCACAGTTGATCCCGAAAACCGATTGACGCCGTAGGTATGGCGCGCGCCAAGGCAGGCAGCGCGGCGCGTTAGCTCTCAGGGTCTCAGATGCCGTACAGCATCAGATAAATCACCACGCCGGTCACCGAAACGTACAGCCAGATAGGAAACGTCCAGCGGGCGATGCGCCGGTGCGCGTCGAAGCGCTCGCGCAGTGCGCGGATCAGGGTTATCAGCACCAGCGGCACCACCGCCGCCGCGAGAATGGTGTGGGTGATCAGGATCGTGAAGTAGACCGGACGAATCCAGCCTTGGCCCTTGAACCCCACCGAGCCGACTTGAAAGTGGTACACCAGGTAGGAGATCAGAAACAGCATCGAGCACGCGAGCGCCGCCAGCATGCAGCGCCGGTGGGCATCGCGGTTCTTGCTGCGAATGAAGAAATAGCCGGCGCAAAGAAAAACGGCGCTGAGGGTATTCAGCGCCGCGTTCAGAGTCGGAAGTTGCGACAGCGGTCATCACCGCGGGTAAGATATCCGGCAGCAACATTAAGACTCAGGAAAATGCACAGAATAAACGGCACAAGCGCGACGATCGTCAGCGTCTTCTTCTCGATCTTGAGGTGCATGAAGTGGAGCGCCACCAGCGCGGCTTTCCACACCGCCAGACCGACCAGCAAGCGCGACCAGCAGCGTTCTCGGCAGACCCAGAAACGTCATGCCGATCTCGACGGCGGTCAGCACCGAGAGAATGATGAAAATCTTGATGTAGTTGTGATGCGAGTGAGCGGTCGATGACATGATGACTCCTCTAATGTTTGACTATAACAGATAGACGAACGTAAAGATCAAGATCCAGACGAGATCGACGAAGTGCCAATAGAGGCCGGCGATCTCGACATGCTTGGCCTGGTACCGGCCGCGATTGACCGCCGCCAGCACGCAGATATTGTAGATCACGCCGCCGGTAACATGCATGCCGTGAAAGCCGGTCAGCACAAAGAAGGTCGTCGCGAATAAATCGTTGCTAAAGGCCAATTTGTACTGCGGCAGGGTGTGGCCGATCAGATGCGTCCACTCATAGGCTTGCAGGCCGAGAAAGATCGCGCCGCCAAGGATGGTCAGGCTCATGAACTTTTTGAAGCGCGGCTTATCGCCGTCCTGCAACGCCGGCCAAGCCCAATACCATGGTCACGCTGCTGACGATCAGCAAGAATGTCATCAACGCCGTCAGGTTGATGCCCAGCACCTCGGCGGGAACCGGCCAGCTCTTGCTGTGGTAACGCAAGGCGCCATAGGCGACAATCAGGCCGCCGAACGACATCGCGTCGCCGGCGAGAAACAACCACATGCCGAGCTTGCCCCAGCTCTCCGGGGTCAAGGGGGTTTCGGCGGGCTCCACCGCACCATGCACCGCTACCGCTTCACTCATTTCGCGCTTTCCTCCTGGGTCCAAATCAACGGATTAATCGCTTCCTGCACTTCCAGCTCTGCCGACCTTGCTTGCCTCGCCGCCGCTCTGCGGTACGCAATCACTAAACATCCGGCAATGGTTCCGGCGATGGCGTAGGGCGCGGCGAGCAGGAAACCGACGCTCCAGTTGAAGGCGTGGGTCACAGCGTCATCGTCGCCGGAAAAACACACAGAACAGGCCTTGGCCAGCGTCGGCAAGATTAAAAAAGTACCGATCAGAAACGCAACCAAAATTCTCGCTTTAACACACATAAACAGGCAAAAAAATAACTTAACGGCTCTGCCCTGTCAACCAAACTGCGCTAGTAAAGATAAACCAAGCCGTACAGCACCGGCCAAAGCGCCACGACAAAGGTCCAATACATGCGCGCGGTTTGCACGCCGACAAAATCTTTCTTGGTAAAGCGCCCGCGCGTGGCCTGCCAGCAGACGATCGTCAGCCAAATCAGTCCGCCGATGACATGGACGCCATGGGCGCCGATGAGGGTGTAAAACAATCCGCCATAGACGCTGCTCGACGTGGTCAGGCCGAAATGGATCATGCGCAGCCACTCATAGCCCTGGATCAGCAAGAACAGCGCACCTAAAAGTGCGGTCCAGGCCAAATAGCGCGCGATACGCGGCGCCGGCGCGCGCCGCGCCAACCGCCCAATGCACGGTCAGGGCGCTGACGAGCAAGATGACCGTATTCACGCCGGTCACACCGATGGGCAAGCGCGGTTGAAACGGCGGCGGCCAGACTGTGGCGCTCAGACGAAAAACCAAGAACGCGCCGATCAGACCGGCGAAGAACATCAATTCGGCGCCAAGCAGCATGATCACGCCGAGCCGGCATTGTTAAGGATCGGCACATTGGGCCGCACCGGCGGACCGCCGCCGCCGGCGAATTCTCGACGCGGTGCAGCGTGCCACCGGTGCCGCGTCATCGAGCTTGCGTGCCGCCGAACTGGTTGTCATGATTTTCGCCGTAGTCAATGGTTCAGTAGACGACGATGAACACCATGATCGCCGCGATATAGAGAATCACGGCAGCCGCCAAGAGCGCGCCGAAGCGCCCGCGCTTCGCAGCTTTTGCTCGGCCCGGTTCTGTCATGGTTTGATTCATAACGGGACTCGATCTAAAGCCATTACCAGCAAGAGCACCGGTAGATAAACCAAGGAAACAAACAGCAGCCGCCGCGCGTTGGCCAAGGTCGAGTTCAGCGCCAAGGCGATGCCAGCGGCGATGAAACCGACGCCCAACACAAACGCCGCGGCGAAATAAATCCCGCCAGCGAGTCCGAGCAGGGTCGGCAATAGACTCACGGCCAACAGCGCGGCGCTATGACTGATGATCTGGCGATTGGTGCTGCCGCCTTCCGGCTCGATCACCGGCAGAAACATGATGCCGGCCTTGGCGTAGTCGTCGCGGTAAAGCCGGGCGATCGCCAGGGTATGCGGCACCTGCCAGAGAAACATGATCGCGAACAGCACCCAGGCATCGACTTCCAACGATGCCGCGCGTCGCCACCCAGCCGATGACCGGCGGCAAGGCTCCGGGCACGGCGCCGACCAGCATGCACAGCGAGCTACGCCGTTTCAGCGGCGTGTAAAAGAGCAAATAGCTGATCGTGATGAACGCGGTGACGCAAGCGCTCAACAGATTCACCGTCAGCGCTAGATAGACGAGCCCCAAAATGGTGACGGCGATACCGAACCATACCGCTTCACGCGGTTGCAACCGGCCATCCGGCAGCGGCCGGCGTTGGGTACGCTGCATGACCGCGTCGGTATCCCGCTCCATATATTGATTGAGCGCCAGGGTGCCGCCCGCCGCCAGCGCGGTGCCGATCAAGGTTTGCACCAGCACCAGATAGTCGGGCACTTGCTCCGAGCCGAGGTAGAAACCGACGAAGGTCGTGATCAGCACCATGAGCACGACGCGCGGTTTGGCCAACTCGACAAAATCGGCGGCCCGGCGCAGTGCGCTGGTGCCGGTCAGAGTCGCGGTGTCGGTGTTCGAGTTCATACGTGAATACTGTTCCGTCAATACCGGCCGGCCCGTGGCGCTGACTGCCGCGGGTTGCGACAAGCGAATAGGCCCGCAACGCGATCGTCAGGCTCGTGACCAGCATCAATGCACCGATTATCAAATGGGTCGTCGTGGTCAAGACCAAGACCACGGCCGGCAGTGGCAACACCGTGGTAAACTTCGCCAGATAGGATAGCCGTGCCGAGCAACAACTGCACGAGCAAGAGCCCGCCAAGCAAGTAGGCCGGTCGCAACCAGCGCCGATTCCGTGCCATGATGCCTGGTGATCCGGAGCAGGAACAAGATCACATGCACTGCCACCAGCGCGGCGAACAACAGATGGCCATCGAGACGCTCGCCGGTGTGGCGCAGCAAAGCGCCAAAGACGATTTGCACATAGATCAGCACCGTGGTGATCAGCGCCAGCCGGCGCAGTCGCCCGCCGTCCGTTAGCGGCGTCGACTGGGGTGAGTTACGCCACTCTGTTGCTGTGAACAGCGCCAGACTCACGGTCAAGGCAAAAAATGCCTGGGCAAAGCAAGCGTGAATAATCGCCAGGGTGTGTTGCAGCAACACCACCCGCAGGCCGCCGAGGATGCCTTGAAAGATGACCAAAGCCGAGCGCCGCGACGCCGAGCCAGCGCAGCCAGCGGCGCTGCTCTTTTAGCCATAACGTCAGCGTGAGCGCGATGGTCAGTAGTCCGACGCAGGAAGCGACCAGCCGATGGCTATGTTCGTAAAAGATCCCACCGATCATCTTCGACCAGGGGTAGAGAAACATGTTGTAGCCGAAGGTCGTCGGCCAGTCGGGGACGGCCAGTCCGGCGCCTAAACTGGTGACCAAACCGCCGATAAATAGCAACGGAAACGTCGCGCAGGCCAGGATCACCGCAAGGCGATGCGGCCAGGGTGAAAATGACGAAGGATGGCGGGCAGTCTCTGCCGCCATCCTTCGTGGATTCCAGGTTCATCGTTCCGACTTTCGCTTAGTGCGCCCGCGCCGCGGCTCTGCTGCCGATGTTCTTGTCCTGCGGCAGCCAGTCTTCCTTCACTTCCGGCGAGCTGTATTCGTAGGCACCGCGATAGACCGTCGGGATGACTTCGAAGTTGCCATGGGGCGGCGGCGTCGGCGCCGACCACTCCAGGGTGTTGGCCTGCCAGGGATTGCGTTCGGCCTTCTTGCCGGCGAACAGACTCCAGAAGAAATTAAACAAGAAAGAATATCTGCGACGCGCCGAGAATCAAGCGCGCTCCAGGTGATGAAAACGTTCCAGTCCTGCATCGGCGGTCAGGAATTCATACTGCAGTCGGGTTGTAGATGCGCCGCATATGGCCGCCGACGCCCAAGAAAGTGCATCGGAAAAAACGCGCCGTTGAAGAAAATATAGGTGAGGACAAAATGAATCTTGCCCAACGGTCTGGTTCATTTGCCGGTCAAACATTTTCGGGAACCAGTAATAAACCGCCGGCGAACAGCGCGAAGATGATGCCGGCGACGACGTAGTGAAAGTGGGCGACGATGAAGTAGGTATCGTGGATGAAGATATCGACCGGCGTCGACGCCATGAAGATGCCGCTCAAACCGCCGATCAAGAAGTTCGAGACGAATCCCAAAGCGAACAGCATCGGCACGGTCAGGCGAATCGAACCGCCCCACAGCGTGCCGAGCCAGTTAAATACTTTGATCGCCGAGGGCACCGCGATGACCATCGTCGTCATCATGAAGGCGGTGCCGAGCAGCGGATTCATGCCGCTGACGAACATATGATGGCCCCAGACGATCCACGACAGAAACGCGATGGCGATCATCGAAAAGGCCATGGCGTGGTAGCCGAAGATCGGTTTGCGCGAGAAAGTCGACAGTAAATCGGAGGTGATGCCCATGGCCGGCAGCACCAGAATGTAAACCTCCGGATGGCCGAAGAACCAGAACATATGCTGCCAGAGCAGCGGCTCGCCGCCGCCTTCCGGCAGGAAAAAACTCGTGCCCGCCATGCGGTCGAAGAGCAACATCGCCAAGCGCCGCGGTCAACACCGGCAGCGCCAGCAGCAACAAGAATCGCGGTGATGAACAGCGACCAGACCGTCAGCGGCATGCGGAAATAGCCCATGCCCGGCGCGCGCATGTTGACGATCGTGGTGATGTAGTTGATCGAGCCCATCAACGACGAAACGCCGATGACCATCAAGGCGATGATCCACAGATGCTGGCCCCACTCGACGCCGGTGTACTGCGCCTTGGCGGAGAGCGTCGCGTAACCGGTCCAACCGCCCGCCGCCGGGCCGCCGGGGACGAAGAAACTTGACAGCATGATCACACCGGAAACCGCACCGACCCAAAACGACAGCATGTTGAGCTTCGGGAAAGCCATGTCGCCGGCGCCGATCATCAGCGGAATGAGAAAATTGCCGAAGGTGCCGACCATGATCGGCATGACCACGAAGAAGATCATGATCGTCGCGTGCATGGTGAACAGCGCGTTATAGGTCTGCGGCGGAATGATGCCGCCGCCGTTGGGACCGGGATAAATATAAGGTTCGGAGATGAAGCCTAAGCCCCGGCACCGGGGTTTCCGGCCAGGCCAGCTGCCAGCGCACCAGCATGGCGAGAATGCCGCCGATCATGAGCATCAGCAGGCCCACGAACAGGAATTGCCGGCCGATCATCTTGTGATCGAGCGAGAAAATATAATGGCTGATAAAACTCGGCTTTGGGTGGTGTCCATGCGCTCCATGCGCCACTGCTGACTCGCTCATCGGTTAAAAACCTCCGTAGTGATGCTCGGTTAAATCGGAACTAAGACTGGCTACTGCGGCTTGGGCGCTAACTTTTCCGCCGCCCATTTTTGATAGTCTTCCGGGGTGTAAACGTTGAGCCACCCCTTCATGCCGGAATGGCCAAAGCCGCAGAGCTCGGCGCAAGGCAGCTCGTATCTTGCCGGGCTTCTTGGCTTCGAACCAGGTCAGAATCGTGCGGCCGGGCACGGCGTCTTGTTTGAAACGCAGGTTAGGAATGAAAAAACTGTGGATGACATCGCTCGACGTCAGATGAACGCGAACGACTTTGTTCACCGGCACATGCAGGTCGTTGTCGAACTTGACGTCGTCGTCGGTGCCGAATTTGCCGTCGGCGCCGGGATAAACCACGTCCCAGTTGAACTGCTTGGCGGTGACCTGAATTTCAAAATCGCTGGCCGGAATATTGCGTTTGATCTTGGCCCAGGTGTTGACGCTCATGAACGACAAGCACGATCAATATCGCCGCGGGAATCATCGTCCAGATTATCTCCAGCGTAGTATTGCCGTGATTATAGACCGCCCGCCGTCCCGGCTGCTCGCGGTACTTGATCAAGAACCAAATCATCAAGACAGTGACGAGCACGAATGTCGCCGCCGTGATGTAATAAATCAGATAAAATAACGAATCGATCTCATGACCATAGGTAGAGACATCTTCCGGCAACCAACGCAACATTTATCCAACCATCCTTATATTTTGTGGAAGTTGTAAGAAAAAAACTAGGTTCTTGCTAACATAGCGATACTGCCATTTCAAGAAGAAACGCCCGAGATTTGCAATGGTTTGGCGCCGATGATACTGACAATGCAGCGCTTCTCGACACTTCCAGCATGACTACTTGGCATACCGTGAGTTTGCTTTTGCATCTGGTCGCCTTCGCGATGTGGATCGGCGCCATGGTGTTTTTTCTCATCGTCATGGGACCGGCGGTGCAGGAACTCGAACCGAGTATCGCGATTCGCACCATGAACCGTGGCCGTATCGGTCTGGAATCGATCTCCTGGATCGCCATTGGGTTGCTCTTCGCCACCGGTGTCGCCAACCTGGCGCTGCGTCAACCTACCAGCGCCGCGCCGGGCACGGCGTACATGATCATGCTCAGCGCCAAGCTTTTCATCTTCGTCGCCATGACGGTGCACCATTGTCTCCAGGTCTTCAAATACGCCCCGCGCATCGCTCAACAAACCGCGGCGATAAATCTCGCTGCGACGGTCTGGCCCGAAACATTGCTCGGCGACTGGCGCCGCTGGTTCATGCTGCTCAAACTCAACGCCGGCCTCGGCCCGGTGGCGGTGCTGCTCGGCTTGGCCTTAGTTAAAGCCTAAAGGCCGTCATGCTAATCCTCTTTTAAAAGTCCGGCAAAATTGGACCAGTGCTGATGGCGAGCTCTAGCTGGACAAACCGCATCAAGGCAACCCTGGTGGGTGTCGGGATCGGGCTAGCCGTTCTGATGAGCGGCAACTGGTGGAATATTTACACTCATCATGTGCCCAAATGCCCCAGCGAGAAAAACTGTGTGGCGGATTTCGTCACCTTCTACGCTGCCGCGCAAATGATCTGGGACGATCGTCAAGCGCTTTACGATCTCGATCACCAGCAAACTTATCAAAACCGCATCGCCCCGGTGGAAAAGGTTTTACCCTTCGTTTACCCGCCGATTACCGCGGCGTTCCTCGCGCCGTTGGCTTGGTTCCGTTTCTCGACCGCGTTTTTGCTCCTGACGATAGTCAACTTACTGCTGATTGGCCAGAGTTTACGGCTGCTCATGCGTTATTTGCATTTGTCCACCGACCAAGCGCATTGGTTAATGTTATTCACACTGTGCAATTTTGCCGTGCACGGCGTGGTATTTTACGGCCAAACCTCGGCGATTGTGCTGTTTTTCCTGACCCTTCATGTACTCGCCCAGAGACAAGCGGAGCGCGCCGTGGCGGGAGTTTGGGCTGGTCTGCTGTGCGTCAAACCGCAATATTTAGCGGTGCCTCATTTGATTCTGCTGGTGCGCCGCCGCTGGCGCGAGTTTGTCGTCGGCGCCGCCATCGGCAGCCTGCTGATTATCGGCATGTTTCTGTGGATCGGCTCCGATGCCTCGGCGCAGTATTTTCAACTCGCACGCCGGATGGTGAGCGCCGACAGCGACTGGTGGAATCAATGGCGTGGCATGCACAACCTGCGGGTGTTGGTGATTTATGGCTTGCCGAAGGTTGGCACGCCGTGCGCTTGGTGGCTCTTGAGCGCCGTCGTCGTCGCCATTTTAGCTTGGGTCAATTGGCCGGCGGCAAAGCATACCGAGAATCACGCGAGCCGCTGGATCGTCAATTGTCTTGGCCTGCTGATTGTGCTGCCGCATCTGTTCACTCACGATCTCACCCTGCTGATCGTTCCCTGTGCGCTGCTGCTCAGCAAGGTCAAAGCGCAAGTGCCGCTCGCCATCGGAATCGGTTTGGTGATCCTGGCGATTCTCCCCGCGCTGAACTCCCTGGTGCCAGCGATCATGGCCATCGCTCTGGTGATGCTATTCGCCGGCAGCCTGTTTTTCTGCTTACGAGAGCGATCGGCTCGTTGGCAACGTTAAGTAGCGCCCCTAACCCTTCGGATAAAGCGACTTGATAAAGCCGCTATCGTCTAACTGCTTGACGAAGCGCATGTCCATGAACGTCTCCGGCGCGAAGTTTTTCGCTTTCGGTTCGCGTATGGCGACTTGGTCGAGAACGAAACGCAGACCGCCCACCGTCGGATAAGGCACGCGTTGCAGCTTCGGCGCGTAGAAATCGACGGTGGACGCCAGAATCGCCGGATCTTTGATGCCGGTGTATTTGCTCGTCACCTTCATCGCCAGCTCGCGGTTGTTTTTGTAAATCGCGATCGCCTCCGTGTAAGCGCGCACAAAGCGCTGCACCGTGTCCAGGTTGTCTTTAATGTAGGACTTCTTGGCGACGATGCCGACGAAGGGAAATTCCAGGCCGAGCGCCGCGAGATCGGCGAGCTCTTTGAATCCGATGCGCTTGCCGTGATCGGTGAACGGATCGGCGAGAGCGCCGGCGGCGATACGGCCCGATTGAATGCTGTTAAAAATTCCTGGGTAATCTTCCAACTGGACCAGCGCGACATCCTTTTCCGGTTGCAGTCCGGCTTTGCGGATCGCGAAGCGCGCCGAGATATCGGTATTCGAACCGTAGCGGGTGACGCCGACCGCCTTGCCTTTGAGATCTTCCATTTTCGCAACCGTGCCCATGATCACGATCGGTGTGGTATTGAGCGCGACGGCGACGAAGGTGACGTCCATCCCGGCAACGCCGGCCGCAAGCATCGCCGGCCCGCCCATCTGCGCGAGTTGAATTTCCCCCGACACCAGAGTCTGCGCCATCGTCGAGCCGCTGCGGATGTAAGCGACTTCGGCTTTGATGCCGTTCTTATCGAACAGTCCCGCCTCGCGCGCGATCCACAGCACCGCATGGGGACCGGAAGTAGCGGCATAGCCCGTCATCACCCGCACCGGCGTCTGCGCCGACGCCATTTCGCTGGCGCCGAGCAATAGCCAACAACGCAACAATCGTTCGAATCATTTGTCCTCCACTAACTTGATTCCAAGGTCGGTTCGGAAGTATAGGGATAAGCGGAATGCAAGGTCAACTATCGGCATATTCATTTCTAAGGAGCAGTCCATGGCCATTGTTCGTCAAATTATTCGGCTAAGTGTTTTCGCACTTATGTTCAGTCAAACAACGACGGTTGGCGCCGCCAACATCAACGTCGTCTGGACCAGTGAGGTCGGCCAATTCGCACCGCTCTGGGTGACCAAGGAAGCGAAGTTTTTTGAAAAATACGGCAACAACGTTGAGTTGATTTTTATCCAAGGCGCAACTTTGGCCGCCGCGGCTTTGACATCGGGCGACGCTCAAGTCGGCATGTTCTCACCCCAGGTGGTGATTTCAAACGCTGGGATTGGAGCTGGTCATGTTCGGCCGCCTGGGCAATACCATGGACAATCGCATTTATGCCAGGAAAGGCATCAAAAGTATCAAGGAAGTAAAGCGCATCGCCATCAGCCGCTTTGGCAGCAACGCCGATTTCGCCGCCCGCTTCCTGCTCCAGCGTGAGGGACTCCGGCCGGACATCGATGTCGCGCTCCTGCAGGTCGGCAATCAAGTGAACCGCATCGCCGCAGTCGAGACCAATAACGCGGACGCCGCCATGCTCACGCCGCCGATGACGCTGCAAGCACGCAAACTTGGAATGACATTGCTGCTCGATGCGTCAAAATTGAATATTCCCTATTCCAGCTTGATGTTCGTGTCGCGCAGACCGTACCTGTCAAAAATGCGGGCGGAACTGGTCAACTTCACCAAGGCGATGATCGAAGGTGTGGCGCTGTACAAGTCAAATAAAGAATTCGCCATGAAAGTCTTGTCAAAATATATGAAAGTGCAAGACCGCGAGATCCTCGAAGAGAACTTCCGCGAATACGATTTTCCTCTTAAGCCCTACCCGTCGAAAGAATATTTCGACCTGCCGCTCCAGGAAGTCGGCAAGAAAGACCCCAAGGTACTCAAAGAAAATCCCGAGCGTTTCACCGATTTGTCCCTGGTGAAGGAATCGAGAGCAGCGGCTTCATCGATAAAATTTCCCAAGAATACCGCGTGAAGTGACACGACCTCTGATTTAAGATCAGAGGTCGTGTCATCCCGAGCGAAAGCGAGGGATCTCGTCCAAAAAGATCTGAATGATCAACATTTAAGGAGGACAATCCATGGCAAGCGTAAGAGGCGCAACACTACTAGGGCCGGATAAATTGGAACTGCGCGAATATCCCATGCCGGATATTCCCGCGGACGGCGGCTTGACTTAAAATTGAAATGGGCGGCGTATGCGGCACCGATGTTAAATATCTCCACGGCAAGCTCAAGGTCGACTATCCGATCATTCTCGGCCATGAAATTCTTGGCCGGGTCGAGAAGCTCGGCAAGAACGCCGCGGCGATTCACCATGTCAAAGAAGGCGACCGGGTTATTCTCAAAGGCGCGCTCGGCTGCGGCCGCTGCGCCGACTGCCGGCGCAATAATCAACGATTCTGCCGCCAACGCACCAACTACGGCGGCCGCACCAAATGCGACCTGCCGCCGCATCTGTTCGGCGGCTTTGCCGATTATCTCTACTTGGCACCCGATGTTCTTTGCACCAAAGTGAGCGAGTCGCTGTCTGCTGAAGCGGCGGCGCTGGTCGGCTCGGTGATGGCCAACGGTTTTCAATGGGCGATCCGCCGCGGCGGCGTCAAGATGGGTGACTTTGTGCTCATCCAGGGACCGGGACAGCAAGGATTGTCGTGCACCTTCGCCTCCAAGCATGCCGGCGCGGCGAAAATCTTCGTCACCGGCATCGGCCGCGACAAGCCGAGGTTGGAATTGGCGAAAAAATTCGGCGCCACCCGCACGATCAATGTCGAGGAAGAAGATGTCGTCGAAGTGATCCGCAAGGAAACCAACGGTGAGTTGTGCGACGTCGTCATCGACGTGTCAGGCAATCCCAACGCGATCTTGAAATCGGTGGACTGTCTGCACCGCCAATCGACCATGGTGCTGGGCGGCTTGACCGGCGACACCACGGTGACGCCGATGTTGATGGACAAGCTGGTGTGGAACGAGATCAAACTGCAAGGCTGCTTCACCGCCGACAACGACGCCACCGAAGCCGCGTTGCGCATCATTGAGGAAACCAAGTTTCCGGTCGAACAGATGGTCAGCCATGTCTTTCCCTTGAAAGACATCGAACACTGCATCCGCTCCATCGGCGGCGAGGTGCCGGGCACCTTCCCGACCAAGGCGTTGATCAATCCGGCGATCGGGTAGGCGATAGGCGACGGCGCGGTCCGTGGTAGGGGCGATTCATGAATCGCCCTTGCATTAAATCAATCGGAATGATCGAAGGCCTCACAGATAAAGTCGTCATCGTTACCGGCGGCGCCCATGGCATCGGCAAAGCTTACTGCAAAGGCTTCGCCGGTGCCGGCGCCTGCGTCGTCATCGCTGACATAGACCTGCCAAGCGCGGCAGCGGCAGCCAATGAAATCGGCGGACAGGCGTTGCCAATTCAGGTCGACGTGTCGAACGAAGACGCCACCAAGAAAATGGCGGCGCAGGCCCTCGATAGCTTCGGCCGCATCGACGTTCTCATCAACAACGCCGCGGTATTTTCCGTGGTGCCGATGAACCGGGGCCGGATTGAAACCATCGATCCGGCGGAATGGGATAAGCTGATGGCGGTGAATCTGCGCGGGCTGTTTTTCTGCTGCCGCGCCGTGCTGCCGGCCATGCGCGCGCAGAAGTCCGGCAAGATTATCAACATCGCATCGGGCACCGTCTTCGCCGGCAGCCCAGGGCGGATTCATTACGTTACGTCGAAGACCGCCACCATCGGTTTTACCCGCACGCTGGCGCGCGAAGTCGGCGGCGACAATATCAACGTCAACTGTCTGGCCCCCGGCAACACGCTGTCGGAAGAGAATCCCAGCGCGGAAACCATTCGCCTGCGCGAGTCCTCCGCCGGTCTGCGCGCGCTCAAGCGTGTCCAAGTGCCGCAAGACGTGGTTGGCGCCATGCTGTTCCTGGCATCGCCGCTGAGCGATTTCATGACCGGCCAGACGGTGAATGTGGATGGCGGTATTTCGTTTCTATGATGTCACCACGATTGGAACCACGTTGGAACGACTGGAACGATTTGGAACGGAGAGTTTTATGAGCACTAGTTATCCGATCATCGACGCCGACGGTCACGTGTTGGAAAAAGACCGCGAGCTGCACGATTACCTCGGCGGCCGTTACAGCAGCGCGCCGCGCTTTGAAACCTACGCTTACTTTCCATCCCTCGACGGTTGGAACCGCGGCACCGGAGTGCCCGGCAAGGATCCGGAAACTCCCGCGCCGCGCTGGTTGCAATTTCTCGACGAGCTGGGCGTTCATACGACCGTGCTCTATCCGACCGGCGGACTCGGTTTGGGGTTGGTGCAGAATCCCGAATGGGCCTGTGTGCTGGCGCGCGCCTACAATTCCTGGCTCGCCGATCGCTTCGTCAAGCAAAGTCCCCGTCTCAAAGGCGTGGCGCTCCTGCCGGTGCATGAACCGCTCGAAGCGGCGAAAGAACTGGAGCGCGCCAAATCCTTGGGCCATGTCGCCGGATTACTGCCGGCGGTGACCTGGCTGCATAAAGGCTACGGTCACAGCGACTTCGATCCGATTTATCAAGCGGCCGAGCGGCTCGACATGCCGCTGACCATCCACGGCGCGCCGAGCCGCGGCATGGGTTTCGATTTTTTCAATAAATTTTTGCACGTCCATACCCTCGAACATCCGTTCGCGATCTTGACCCAGTTCACCCACATGGTTTTCGAGGGCGTGTTCGTGCGCTATCCCAAATTGCGCGTGGCCTTTCTCGAAGCCGGCTGCGGCTGGCTGCCGTACATGATGGATCGCATGGACGAGGAAATGGAAAAGCCCTACCGCGTGCAAGCGCCGCTGTTGAAGCAAAAGCCCAGCGAGCTGATCCGCAACGGCCAGATCTGGACCACCTGCGAAGTGGAAGAAAAGGCGTTGCCCTTCGTGATCCAGCAATTCAATGCGAAATGCCTGATGTGGCCGTCGGACTATCCGCACGAGCGGCTGCCCGATATGTTCAAACGCGACATCCCGGAATTTCTCGAGCGCGACGACATCAGCGACGAGAGCAAGAAAGCGATCCTGCACGACAACCCGGTAGATTTTTACCGGCTAAAGATTTGAAGAGGGAAGATTATCTCCCGCAAAGGCGCAAAGACGCAAAGAATCACGGCATGTCATTTCGACCGAAGGGACAAATCTTTCTTAGATCCCTCACCTGCGTTCGGGATGTCGGGCCACTGCCCGTCACTTGGCGTCTTTGCGCCTTTGCGGGAAAATGTTCTTATTGAATTCTAAGGAGGCACACCATGCGTTTGAAAGATAAAGTAGCCATCGTCACCGGCGGCGGGGTGGGAATTGGCAAAGCTTACGCCCACGGTTTGGCAAAAGAAGGCGCGAAAGTTGTCGTCGCCGATATTCAAGACGTCGAAGCGCAAAAGGTTGCCGCCGACATCACAGCAGCGGGTGGCGAAGCCATCGCCGTGGCCGTCGACGTGACCTCGGCGGAGAAAACCCAGGCGATGGCCGCGGCAGCGTTGAAAACCTACGGCCGCATCGACATCCTGGTCAACAACGCCGGTCTCTACTCGGCGTTAAAGAAAAAAGCGTTCATGGAAATCGACACCGACGAATGGGACCGGGTCATGGCGGTCAACGTCAAGGGACTTTTTCTCTGTGTGAAAGCCGTCTACCCGGCGATGAAGCAGCAGCAAAAAGGCAAGATCATCAATATCTCATCGGGCACGACCCAGACCGGCACGCCGTTTTTCCTGCATTATGTGTCCTCGAAAGCCGGCGTCCTCGGCTTCACCCGAGCGCTGGCGCGGGAAGTCGGCGGCGACAATATCTGCGTCAACTCGATCATGCCCGGCCTGACCATCTCCAGCCCAAACCAGGAAGGCGTCACCAGCCCCGAGCAACTGGCTGACCGCAGAAAACGCCGCGCCCTCCAGCGCGATCAATATCCGGCGGATCTGGTCGGCACGGTGATCTTTCTCGCCTCCGACGACAGCGACTTCATGACCGGCCAGTCCATCGGCGTCGACGGCGGCATGAATATGCACTGAGGCGACAGAGAGAAGAGACAGAAATTTGAGATGGAGATTGCGAAAGCCCATAAGATGAGACGTAGGGGCAATTCATAAGTTACCCCTATATTCGGATCAAAGGGATAAAGGTCGTGTTACCGCATTGGCGGCCCCAACAGGTTCACGCATGGGAAGCGGCGCAGCGGGCGACGCAGGATCGGACCGGAGTCGCGCTCGATCACGCGTGCAAAATAGAAGTCTCACTTCTAACTTGCAAATTAATCGGAAGGGGCTTTAGCAACGCAGAATCGCTGATGCCGTCGACGGTCGCGTCTAGCGCTGCGGCAGCGGCTCGTTGCCGGCGATCTTGTTGAACAGCGCGATGACATCGGCGTCGCGCGGAATGTCCTTGATCGCTTTCTCCTGAGCTTCCGGCAACAGCGGCGTGGCGTCGTCGGCGGAGAGCCGTTTGAACTCCTTCAAGAACGCCGGATCGCGGAAAGTCTTGCGCATCGCCTCGCGCCAGTGCGCCACCGCTTCAGGCGGGCGTCCCTGGCGGCAGAATGTAGGGCGAGCCGACCAGGCGGAAGGTGCGGAACATGGTCATGATCTTCCGCTCGCGCTCGCTTTTGGCGAAGCTTTCCAACTCAGGCAGTTTGTTGAACAGGGCGTGGGGATGGCGGTCGTCCTTGGGAATCTGAATGATCGCATGAAAATTGAGGTAACGTTTCTCGATCTGCTCGGCGTTGCGTTGCAAAATCGTGTCAGGGATGTTGGCGCGGGCATCGAGTTCGCCGCGGTCCATGGCGAGGTCGAGCTCGGGTCCCGAATAGCCGGTGATAAATTTCGGATCTTTGAGTCCGAGGATCCAGGAGAACAGCCGGCCGTTTATATAAATGTCGTGGCCGACGGTTTGCGCGCCGACGCGGAGACCGGGATGGGCGCGGAGTTTATCCAAGCTATCGAGCCCCAGCCGCGCCACCGAGCCGAAAACATATTGCGCCGTGCTGTTGGCGGCGCCGAGATAAATCAGTTTATCGATATCGTACTCGACACCGGTTGAGCCGAGCACGGCGTTGGCGACCAGGCCCGGAACCGACGTTGCCCAGGGTCAGCCCGTCGGGTTTGGCGTTGCGCGCGACAAAGTTCGACGCCTTACGGCCGCCGCCGCCCGGCATGAACTGGGTGACGATGACCGGCTCGCCGGGAAGGTATTTCTTCAGAAAGGGCAGCGCCGCCTGCGCGCGCAGGGCGCCGGTGCCGCCGGGTTCGCGCCCTTGCACCAGCAAGATGGTCTTGCCTTGGAAGTAGGGCGTCGGATTGGCCGAAAAGTGGCGCGCTGCCGAGCGCGACAAACAGCATGACGACTGCCGTTAACCAGATCATTTGTTTCATGATGCCCTCTGGGAAATTGACGTTGTAGTTGTCTACCATGCAGATCGGTTAATTCAAGTAGATTTGTCGTGACGACCCAGCTACCCGCGGCGTTTGCTGAATCGTGAAATCGCCAGTCGATCGCGCTTCGTCCGCCGCCATGGCGCGGCTCAATTCAGGGCCAGGTAAACTGCGCCACCGGCGTGTCGTTGAGCAGCCGGTGGTCGGTCATATCGCATTGCAGCGGCGTGACCGAGACATAGCCTTCGTGCACGGCGACACAATCGGTGCCGTCGTCATTGGCGAAACCCATGTCGTCGCCGCCGATCCAATAATACTTGCCGCCGCGCGGGTCGACCCGCTCGACGATGGTTTCGCTGTAATGGCGCTTGCCCATGCGGGTGAATTTCCAGCCCTTGAGTTGTTCTCTCGGTAAATTGGGCACGTTGACGTTGAGCAGGGTGCCCGCCGGAATGCCCGGCTTTTGGATGCTCTCGATCAACCTCGCGGTGAACTCCGCCGCGGCGCGAAAATCAAAATTCACGAAAGTGACAAGCGATACGGCGATGGCGGGAATGCCCAGGAGCGTGCCCTCGATGGCTGCGGACACCGTGCCTGAATAAATAATATCGTCGCCGAGATTGGGCCCTTTGTTGATGCCGGAGACGACCAGGTCGGGTTTTGCCGGCAGCAGACCGGTGAGCGCGAGTTTGACGCAATCCACCGGCGTGCCATTGACCGCCATGCGCCGCGGCCCGAGCTCGTGGACGCGTAGCGGCCGGTGCAGTGTCAACGAGTGGCTCGTGGAACTCTGCGCCCGGTCCGGCGCCACGGTGTAGAGTTCGCCGAGGTGAGCGAGGCTCTGTTCCAGAGCGGTGAGTCCTTCGGATTGGATGCCGTCATCGTTGGAAAGCAAGATGATCATGCAGCCATACTGGCAAAGAAGTCATGAACGGACAAGCGCAAGGGGCAGCCGGCGATGATCCCTATAGGATCGCTCCCATGCCTTGAACCTGATGGGTGACAGGTGCGGAGGTCCAGTGGACCGCTTTTAGGTTTTTTTTCTCGCAAGGTCTTCACTTCCGCTTTTCCAGCGCTATGCTGAAATCAGAAGTTGGCGACTCGATCGAGATACTCTGCTTCTTGGCATTGCCTCCCTAAGCAGAGCAGTGGGTGCGATTACAGCTTACGTGCTACTGCAACCTACCGCCGACTCAGGCGCCCTGTCACCCCGGGGCGCCTTTTTTATTTCACGCTCGGGTTCCGCTTATATTTTGGCAAAGGGGATGTCAAAGGAACGTTGTTGACTGGCTGGACAAACTCTTTTCACTATCTTCATCTTCGACAACATCCCTTAATTCTGCGCAGACTCCCACTGCTCAGCAGCATGTGCGCGTGATTGTCCATCAACGCCCAGACGTAAAACCGGCGTCCCCGTATTGTTGCCACGACGGCAGGCAAATTATTTTCTCACTATCAAAGTGACATCACGGATTTACTCAATGGAGTTGATATCTACAAATAAACATTACTTTATGGATGAGGGGGGGCTGGGATCAGTGGCGAGATGTACAACCAGTTTGGTAGGCATTCATGTCACTGACCTACGCTGAATGCTCCTAATAAACTTCTTAGGCAAAAAATCGGAGAAGCGAATGTGCTAGGACTGACGGTCTGACACCAAACTGGATTCGATCGCGAATCCTGGACGCATCTCGTATCGGATGAAGTAGTTATTGAAGCTGGTGTGCAACTCGAAATAAATCCGACCGTATTGGATGCGCTCGGATCTATTTGGCATGACGAGATATTCAATCCGACGCTGATCCGCACCCGCCTCGATTAATTGATTAACCGCCTGTTGGAACACACCGCGCTTTGCGTTGTGTGCCGCTTCATAGAAATCTTTTAGGAAACTATCTTTTATAGCGGTCACCTGCTGCGCGGTTATCCAGAAATCTTGCACGTCGACCTTAATCTATTATTGAGATCGCAGGGAATTCCAAGACAAATTGATGCCATTGCAATTTCGCGAAGCGTCGTGAGCCTTTCTTGGAAAAAAGTTGATCAAGAAACAGCTCTGAAATAACAAAGGGGGGAAAATAATTGTCAGTGTACACGATCAGGTCGAAGAGGGCACTGGTTTTTTTCGGTTTCGTGTACCTGGCTAAAGCCGAGTGCAGCTTTCATTGAGAACTAAGCGCAGTCTACGATACGCCTGAGTTCTCCTATTCTAGTCCGAGCTTTTTTCCTTGCGCGCTTGGGAACGCTATCGGCAACACAAACTAGCGTAAGCGCTGCTAACCGATTAAGATACGCAGAACAATCTCCAATGCCTTCTCTCCGACAGATGCCGCGAAAGATCGATCGAGCGAGGAAATACCGCCATGCGTATGAAGAACCCGCCCCATCCTGGGCGCATTGTTCGCCAAGAGTGTATCGAGCCTCTGGGACTGACCGTAACTGAAGCCGCCAAGCGTCTCGGAGTAATCGCGGCAGACCTTGAACAATCTGGTCAACGGCAAGGGCTGTGTCTCGGCCGAGATGGCGGTGCGCCTTTCTAAAGCCTTTGGATCAAGCCCCGAGGTGTGGCTCGGCATGCAGATGGAATACGACCTCGCGCGAGTCGAGAAGGAAGTGGGCAACATCAAGGTTAAACGAGTTGCATGAGCGCGGAGCGGTGCTCCTAGCCGGGTCCGAAATCGGGTGGCGGGAATAACCTTAGACGGCACAGGAGATCAGCACAGATGTCGTCACGGGGTGGGGGTTGACTTCTCCGGCGATGACTTATTCCTTGACCTGTAAATGGTGAAGCGAGCTGTCTTACAAAATGAAAAAACTAACTCTTGCACCGGAACAAGTCCTGGCCACGGATACTTCGTTTCCAGAAGACGATCTGGCGTTTCAGATTTACTATCGGGTGTTTGCCAAAGGCGGTGGCGTATCATTGCCGCCCATTATCGTCGGCTCGATTAAATCACCGAGCGACTGGATTGCTCGGCTGGAGAGTGGATATTCGCACCGCGAGCATAGGGACCCGGATCTAGTTCGACAGCGGCGTCGAGAATATAGGATTTTGTTTGCGAAATTGCGGGAGATTCCGTATTACATCCTCGATGGCAATCACCGGGCCTTAGCGTCAGCTTTAAGTCGACAGCCGCTCAATGCTCTTTACCTAGAGTCCGATGCAGACCTGCTGGAAGTCGAGCGAATGGTTTCAACCGGGGATCTGCTATCTTTCCCGCATGAAGCTGGGAGTGTGGAAGAGTTAGAAGGGCAATCGATTCAACACTTTCTGAAACTCAATGATCTTCCGCCCAATCACGCTCTCAATGCTTCAAATAAGATCGATCTCACTCCTTTGGTGTCCGTCGCGACTCGTGCATACGATTTATGTTCGAGCAACAGATTACCGCGCTACATGGTTAAGAACTACACGGCGCGGAAGGAAGGCCGTCCAAGGATACTGCCGAGTTAACCCACTCTGAGCCGATAGCGCGAGCAACATTTGGCGGCGTGAAGGTCAAAGGGGACGTTGTCAACTAGCTGGACAAACTTCTTTTCAATATCTTGGACAACTTCGCTTAATGTGGGTCAACGCCCAGGCGTAAACCGGTGTCCCGGTTTCTCCGGTCAATCGCCCGAGCTGCCGCATGATCTCGTCGATCCTGTTGGTCAGCGAAGTTTCGCCGCCGCCCGATCCCGCGGACCGTTGTGCAATGTCCCGGGACTATCCAGTCGTGCTTGCCTCGGCATAGATTGTAACTTTTGTTTTCCGAATTTCTCCACGTTCGAGTTCGTCCAGCTAGTCAATAATTTCCACTTTGTGACAACGATTCAGGCGTTGCTAAATTAAGCCGGGTCTAAAAATTGCCGATGGCCTTCGATCATGGCGGCAAACTGTGCTTGCTCCGTTTACTGAAATGGTTGCGGGAAATTTAGCGCTGCTGCGGCGCCAGCGCGCTAGCCACTTGTGGTCGAGCAGTGGCGGCGCCAACGGATGCTGGGCGGCGCTTTCAGCTCGGTTGAACGCGATCGTGGTCTCGCTCTTCGGGCCGGTGCCGACCCCTTGGGCGACCCAGAAGCCGGCGCTCAGCAATGCCACGCGCACGGCGGTGGCTGCGGAGTAAGTATAGAGTTCAGCCGGTTTGGCCAGGCAGCGGGCAAATATTCTCGCGAAGATTTCCCCGGTCCACAGTGCAGCGTCGGTTTTAAATGAGAAAGGATCGTAAAAAATCAGGTCGGGGATCGCTGCGGTTTCGATTAAGTCACGAAAGTCTCCTTGGAGAAGTTGCCAATGCAGCATTTCCGATGGGTGTTGCCAGCTCCCCTGGGAGAGAATCTTCGACGGCGCGCTGTGGTGCAGGTGCGGGAAGTAGCCGGAATGTTTGGCGGCGAGGGTGAGCGCATCGAGATCCTGCTCAAAACTGAGCAGACGCAGGGGGCGCAGGCCGGCGCGGTTATTTCCCCCGTGGCAGCGCTCGAAGCAGTGAATCGCCGCCATGGCATTGCTGGCGGCGCCCAGGCCGACATCCCAGATGACCAATTCGTCGGAGTTGCCGTGACTTGTTTTTGACCACGCTGATTCCAGCGTGGAACCACTAAATGGGGTTTCCAAAGGGGGTTGAACATCCCCTTTGCGATATTTAATTAGCGCCGGGGTCAATACCCCGGCCGCGAAGTGACTTCGTTTATTGACTAAGCGCGCGGCGAGAGCCGACTGCTCGATGTAAAGCTGGTTGGCTTCTTCGCTCGGCGCGCTCACCGAGTGCATGATTTCGCCGGAGCTGATTTGACGAATGCTGTAAAAACCATGAACCGAGCGGTGCAGCTCATAATCGCCCAGGCGGGCCGGCTGGACGACTTTGGTTTTCTTCGGCGGCCGGATCGGATTGTCTTCATCGGCGCGCATCAGCTCGGCGCGTTTCTCGCGGTAGTACGCGGCAAAGTTGCCGGCTAAAATTCGCTCGCGCATTTCCTTCATCAGGCGATGGTAGAACGCCAGGTTGTGCATGCCCAAGAGATGCCAGCCGAGCGCTTCAGCCGATTTGATCAGGTGGTGCAGGTAGGCGCGCGAGTAATCTCGGCAGCATTGGCAATCGCAAAGGGCGTCGACAGGGTCGTCGGCGAGTTTATGAACCGTGCGGCGCAACTGCAGTTTGCCGTGGGAGGTAAAGGCGACGCCGCGTTGCGCCAGTTGGGTCGGGATAATGCAGTCGAACATGTCGACGCCGCGATGCACCGCCTCGAGAAGATCGCTGGGCGTGCCCACGCCCATGAGATAGCGCGGCAGCTGCGCCGGCAGCTGCTCGGTGACCAGCGCGGTGAGATCGTAACGCTCGGCGTGAGTTTCGCCGACCGCGAGACCGCCGATGGCGAAACCGTCGAAGGGCAGTTCGCGCAGGAATGCGGCGCTGATTTTTCGCAGCTGCGCATGACAGGCGCCCTGAACGATAGCGAAGAGTGCGGCCGGGGCATCGCCGCGCGCCTGCAGCGAACGTTGCGCCCAACGATGGGTCAGCTCCATGGCTGCCTGCGCTTGAGGATACGCCGCGGTGGCGGGGATGCATTGATCGAGCACCATCATGATATCGCTGCCGATGGCTTGCTGCATTTCAATGCTCGACTCTGGCGACAGCAAGTAGCTCTTGCCATCGACGTAGCTTTTGAAGTTTGCGCCGGCTTCATTCATGGCTCGCGAATGGGGCAGCGAGAAAATCTGAAAGCCGCCGGAGTCCGTCAGCACCGGGCCAGGCCAATTCATGAAGCGGTGAATGCCGCCGAATTTCTTGAAGACTGCGGCGCCGGGACGAAGCAGGAGATGATAGGTATTCGCCAATAACAAGCGCGCGCCGGTTGCTTGCAAACTTTCCACGGTCTGCGCTTTGACCGTCGCCTGGGTGCCCACCGGCATGAAGATCGGCGTTTCGACGGCGCCGTGCAGCGTTTGAAAGGTTGCCGCGCGGGCCCGGGAGCCAGGCGAACCGGCTTCCAGAGTGAACTGCAATCGGGGGTTGTCGCGCGGTGAATTTACCATGGGTCGGATTATCTCTCGCAAAGGCGCCAAGGCGCGAAGTTGACGGGCGGATGCCCGTCATCCGGAGCGAACGCGAGGGATCTAAGAGAGATTTCTCCCTTCGGTCGCAATGACATCCCTTCCGACCTTGGCGTCTTTGCGCCTTGGCGAGAGGAACATCCGAATCTCGATCCTGTCTGAAAATTCGCGCATATCGCATCGTATCACTGGTTGGCGCACTGGCGCGAGGGGCGTTCTTGTGTCGGCCACGGCGCCTAAGGTATAAATTTTACTCGATTGAAGGAGAATGCTTGCCATGGCAAACGCGGAAATCGTCGCGATCGGTTCGGAATTGCTGCTCGGTCAGATCGTCGATACCAATTCGGCCTGGATGGCCCAGCGGCTCACTGCGCTGGGGGTGAATTTATATTTCAAATCGGTGGTCGGGCGATAATCCTGAGCGCATGAAGGAAGTGATCGCGCGGGCGGTGGAGCGCGCCGACATCGTTATCACCAGCGGCGGCATCGGGCCGACCCAGGACGATTTGACTCGCGACATCGTCGCCGAAGTCACCGGTCGCAAACTGGTTCAAGACGCCGGCATGCTGGAGCAGGTCGAAGGCCACTTTCGCCGGCGCGGCCGGCCGATGACGCCCAACAATCTGCGCCAATCCTATATGCCGGAGGGAGCGATCCCGGTGAAAAACCCCAACGGCACGGCACCGTCCTTTGTCGTCGAAGATCCGCGCGCCGTGGTTTTCTCGTTGCCCGGCGTGCCGGTGGAGATGAAATGGTTGTTCGAAAACGAAGTCGAGCCCTATCTCAGAAAGAAGTTCAATCTCGCCGAGGTGATTCACTACCGCGTGCTCAAGATCGTCGGCATCGGCGAGAGCGCGGTGGACGATAAGGTCGGCCACTTGATCGCCAACTCAAGCAATCCAACCGTCGGCGTGCTGGCGTTACCCGGCCAAGTCGACGTGCGCATCGCCGCCAAGGCGGCCAATCGCGCCGAGGCGATGAAGATGATCGCACCGGTGGAAGCCGAGGTGCGCGAGCTGTTGGGCACGGCGATCTTCGCCGCCGACGAAGAAACCATGGAGGTTGTCACCGGCCAATTGCTGCGCGAAAAAAACCACACCGTGGCGGCGTGCGAGGATCTCACCTGCGGTCAATTGGCGGAGCGCCTGCAGACCGCCGGCAATGAGAACTTCGGCGCCGGCTTTATTTGCAATAACGAAAATGCCCTGCGCTCATTACTGAAAAACGCGCGCAGCGGCATAAATCTCGACGCGACTTTAAAAGATCCAACCGCGCTTACCGACGAAATGGCTTGGGCGGCGCGCCAACAGTCCGGCTGCGATTTCGGCTTGGCGCTGCACGCCATCGCCGATCCCGACAGCAAGATTCAAAATCTCGCGCGCGGGCAGACCTATGTTTCGCTTACCGACGGCAAGACTTTTCTCAGGCGTGAAAGCACCAGCGCCGGCCGCGGCGCCTACGACCGCTCGCGCATGACGCTCAGCGCCATCGATTTGCTCAGAACGGCGTTGTTGGAAGGGATGAATCAGAAATAGTTGCGTGCGCAAATTTTCTTAGCCCCGAACATCTCGGAGTCGGGTATTCCTCGCGCCAAGGACGCCAAGGTCGCAATGTTCGGAATCGTTGTCATTTCGACCCTTGGGAGGAATCTATCTTCGATCCCTCGTGCTCCCTCGGGGTGACGGGCATAGGCCGTCACCTTTGCGAGCTTTGCGTCTTTGCGGGAGATAATTCCGAGTTTTCGGTTTTCGGCTGTGTCGCTCTCGGTCCTTGGTGGTGAAAAACTCTTGTCCACTAGTTTTGCATAGTCAGTTTCGGTAACAGCGCTTGCAGTCGGCTGAGTGGCTCTTCCAAGCTCTGGATCGCTTCGCTCCAGAATTCAGTTTTCTCGATATCTCTGCCGACGGTTTGTCGCACGACATTCTCCGCCGTGTCGCTGCCGGCGCGGCGCAGGAATTCTTCGTATTTAGGCAGAAAACATCGCCTTCGTTTTTGAACATGGCGTAGAGGCCGCGGCTGAGCAGATAGCCGAAGGTGTAGGGGAAATTGTAGAAGGTGATGCCGGTGATGTAGAAGTGCAGCTTTGACGCCCAGAAGTAGGGATCTTCGCCGCCGGTTTCGAGCACGTCGCCCAATAACGCGTCGTTGCGTCTGCCACCATCAGTTCTTTCAGTCGCGACACGCTGAGCGGCCCTTTGGCTCGTTCTTCGTAAAAAGATTTTTCAAACTCGATAGCGCACGGGAATGTCCAACAAGTAGACCGCGCCATGGCCGACTTCGATGTCGAGGATACGCGCTTTGTCACTGTCGCTGACCGTCGGGTCGTCGAGGATGCCGTTCATCAAGACATTTTCGCCGAAGGTCGACGCGGTTTCCGCCAGCGTCATCGGATAGCCGCGGGCGTAGGGACGGACGTCGCGCATCATGGCGCCGTGATAGGCGTGGCCCGATTCATGGGCGAGGGTCAGCACATCGCCGAGGGATTCGTTGTAGGTCATGAAGATGCGCGATTCTTTGCTGAGCATGGAGCTGGTGCAAAAACCGCCGGGCCGTTTGCCCGGGCGCGGCTCCCAATCGACCCAGTTCTTGCCGATGACCTGCTCGGTGAAGAATCTTCCCAGCGCGGGTAGGCGCGGCTAAACGACTGCGGCGACGGTGGCTTGGGCTTTGTCCCAAGACAGTTTCCCGTGATCCGGCAGATCGAGGGGCGCGCCGAGATCGAACCAGGCGACCTGCTGGCGCGCCATCGATTTGGCTTTTAGTTGGAGAATACGCCGCGGTATTTCCAGGTTCGCCATCAGCGCCTCGAACATGGCGTCGAGGGTCTTGCGCCCGATCGCGGCTTGAAAAAGCGCGATGTCGAGAAAGTGATCGACGCCGCGGTGGCGATTCAGTGTCAGCCGTGTGCCGGCGATGGCGTTGAGGGCGGCGGCGGCGGTGTCTTCGACGCTTTGCCAAGCCGCGTTGCCGCCTTCGAAGGCGGCTTGGCGCACACGCCGGTCGGGATCGTCCATCAACGAGCGGCGTTGCGACATCGGCAAACGCGCGCGCTTGCCGTCGGGATAGACCATGTCGAATTCTAGTTTGGCAGACACCGTATCGTAGAGCCGGCCCCAGGCCTGGATGCCGTCGATGCCCAAGTCGGTGGCGAGGATTTCTTTTTCCGCCGTCATGGCGCGGCGCGCTTCTTCGCGCAGGCGGGTCAGATAGTTCTGCGCCCCAGCCAGTGCGGGACGGGCGCAGAATGCCGCAAAGACTTTGTCATCGGCGCTCTTGCAGGCGCGCAGCAGTTCGATTCTGCACTTTAGCGAGCTCGGCGCGGGTGCGGCTGAGCTCGGCTTCTTCTTTCTGATAACCCTCGTTGCGCGCGTCGGATGAAGCCAGGCAACCGATGTAGGAACCGAGGTGCGACATGCGGCGCGACAGGTCTTCGTTGCGCAGGAGAATATCTTCCCAGTCTGGTGCCGATTGCGCAGTAAGGGCCGGTAAACCAGCGGCGGTTGCTGCAGCGCAGCGACATCGGCGCGGATGGCTGTCTTTGAATTGAACCATTTCGGCGCCGTTAAATTCAGGAAAGTAACTCGTCAGGTCCCAGGTCATGGCGCCTCCGCGCGGTTTCGGGTTGCGGGTTCCGAGTCCCGGCACCGAATCCGTCGAGACTGCAACCTGCGATCACTACTCAAATTTCCACATCGGTGCCGACGTTCCGTTCCAGTGCCTTGCGATAAACTAATTGCGCCGTGGCGACATCTTGAATGGCGATGCCGACGGATTTGTAGAGTGTGACTTCACTCGGGCTGCTTCGTCCCGTCTTGGCGCCGGCGAGGACTTCGCCGATCTCGCCATGGATATCGGCTGCGCCGATGGACTGTTCTTTGAGCGCGAGCAGGATGTCGCCACACTCGGCCATGATCGCTTCGCGCGAGTCGACGACGACCTTGGCGCGTTTCAATGTCGCGCCGTCGATCTCGCGCAGATCGGGACGGTGCGAGCCGACGGCGTTGATGTGGACGCCAGGCTTGAGCCATTCGGCCTGGACGATTGGCTCTTTGGCGGTGGTTACCGTCACCAGGAGATCGCTGTCGCGTACCGCAGTCTTGCGCCGAATCGACGACTTCGATTGGGATGGCGCAGGGCTTTTCCAAGTCTTGTTTAATACTGCGCGCGCTCTTTCCCGACGGACTGTAGAGCTTGATACGGCTCAACTGGCGCACCCGGGTGAGGGCTTGAATATGGGCGCGCGCCTGCACGCCGGCGCCCAGGATTCCCAGCACCGGCGTGTCGGGGTTCGCTAAGGCCCTCGTCGCCAGCGCCGAGGCGCAGGCGGTTCTGATCGCGGTGATGTAGCCGCCGTCCATGGCGGCGATCATTTTGCCGGTGTCGCTGCTGAACAACATGATGGTGGCGAGGATCGCCGGCAGATTTTGCTTGGGATTGTCTTGAAAGTAGGTCACGACTTTCATGCCGAGGGCTTTATCCTCGTTCAAATATCCCGGCATGCTGGTGATCCGTCCTTGGATTTGCGGCAGCGGCACGACCAAGCGCACCGGCATGACCGCCTTGCCGGTGGAATATTGGATATGCGCTTGTTCCAGTGCGGCGATCAGTTCGTCGATGTCGATCAAACTCTGAACTTGTTTCTCGGACAAAACCAGCATGATTCATTTTGATAGCATAAAGCGCGCGCTGAATATAACGAGCGCAGCGATCGATTTGTCGGTGCGCTGAAAAATCGGCGCCTGCTACTTGATTTCCTTGTTGGCTTCTTCGAGGGCGGCCTTTTGTTTGTCCTCGCTCTGCTTGAGCGAGTCCTTGGCGCTGTCCAAGGCGTTGAACGGTTGGGTGACCACTTCCTTCACCGCTTCGCGGCCCTTTTCGACGGGAGCTTTTTTCGCGTCGCAACCGCCAAGCAGGCAGATCGCAATCGCCAGCGGTGCCATTCTGCGAATTTTTAGTTTCATGCTTCAATGACTCCTTTGCCCACGACAACTTCGAGAGCTTCCCGGCTGATCTCGCCGGCGCGAATGATTCTCAGCTTATTTTTTTCAACCGCTGCGACGGTGGAGCCGGTTGGCGAAGTCAATTCGCCGCCGTCAACGTAGATGGTGATCTTAGCGGAGAAATAGTTTTTCGCTTCCAGGACGGTGTGCGCGCCAGGTTGCCCGGAAGGATTGGCGCTGGTGGCCGTCAGCGGATGGCCGAGTAAGCGCACCAGTTCCGTGGCGATGGGCTGGCTCGACAGGCGCACGCCGATGCCGCCCTGGCGGTTGACCAGCGGGCGCGGAATATCGGTCGCGCGCAGGCAGTACCAGCGTCAGCGGCCCCGGCCAGAAATGCGCCATCAACTTTTCCGCCAGCGGGGAAACTTTCGCCACCAGAGAATCGAGCATCGCCCGGTCGGCGACTAGCACGGGAAATGGATTGTCGGGATCGCGGCCCTTGAGTTGAAAGATGTTTTCGACGGCGGAGAAATTCAGCGCGTCGGCGCCGAGACCGTAGAGCGTTTCGGTGGGAAAGACGATTACTTCGCCGCGTTTGAGCGCGGCCAGCGCACTCGCCAAATTTTCTTCACGGTTCGGTTCCACTGTGGAATGGCTGATTCATGCGGTGCGCGCAAACTTTCGGACTACTCACCGCAGAGACGCTGAGGACGCGGAGTAAAGATTGGGTTGATTAAATATATTCCGAACTCTGCGCACTCCGTGTCTCTGCGGTGAAATCCTTCCTTCATTGGTCGCGGCTAGCTATGTCGGCAACAGCCCGGCGGGCGATGTCTTTGCGATAGTGCATGCCGGCCCAAGAGATTTCGCCGACCGCGCGATAGACTTCTTTTACCGCTTCGGCCATCGATTTGCCGCGGGCGGTGACGCCCAGGACCCGGCCGCCGGTGGTGAGCCAGCGGTTGTTTTCTTTGGCGGTGCCGGCGTGAAAGACGAAGCCTCGTTGCCAGTCGGCTAGTTTGTCCAGGCCGGAAATTTCTTTGCCTTTGTCATAGGCGCCGGGATAACCATTGGCGGTGAGGACGACGCAGACGGCGGGGTCTTCGTGCCATTCGGCTTCGACTTGATCGAGTTTGCCGTCGATGGTGGCTTCGAGCAGCGGCAGCAAATCGCTCTTGAGCCGCATCATGATCGGCTGGCATTCGGGATCGCCGAAGCGGGCGTTGAATTCTATGACCTTCGGTCCGCTCCTTGGTAATCATCAAGCCGACGTAGAGCAGGCCGCGGTAGCGGATGTTTTTCCGCTGCAGATCCGTCAAGCAGCGGCGTCAGTACTTCGCGCAGAACTCGCTCATGGACCTCGGGCGTCACCACCGGCGCGGGCGAGTAGGCGCCCATGCCGCCGGTGTTGGGGCCCTGGTCGTTGTCGAAGATCGCGCTTATGGTCCTGGGACGAAGCCAGCGGCAGCACATGTTCGCCGTCGGTCAAGACCATGAACGAGGCCTCTTCACCGTCGAGAAATTCTTCGATGACGACTTTGTCGCCGGCGGCGCCAAACGCCTTTTGCGACGAGGATTTCCTCGATGGCGGCTTCGGCTTCCGCCAAGGTCGCGCAGATCAGCACGCCCTTGCCGGCGGCGAGGCCGTCGGCTTTGATCACATACGGTGATTTTTGCCGCGCCAAATACTGCTTGGCTGTAGCGGCGTCGGTGCAAGTGGCGAATGCCGCCGTGGGAATTCCGTTGGCGCGGAGGATTTCCTTGGTGAAGGCTTTGCTGCCTTCGAGTTGGGCGGCGGCTTGGTTTGGTCCGAAAATTCTCAGATCGACGGGATTCGAATAGATCGACGATGCCGAGGGTCAGCGGCAACTCCGGGCCGACGACGGTGAGATCGATATGTTCTCTTTTCGGCGAAGTCGGCCAGTCGATCGAGTTGCTCGGGGTTGATCGCCACGCATTCGGCTAACTCGCCGATGGCCGCGCTGCCCGGCGCGCAGAAGATTTTCGTCACGCGCGGGCTTTGGCTGAAGCTTCCAGACCAGCGCGTGTTCGCGGCCGCCGCTGCCGATGATTAGTAGTTTCATGAAGGGTCGAATATGGAGAATGGAGGATGGAGGATCGCGATCTTCTATCCTCCATTCTCTATCCTCGACTTAATGTCTAAAATGCCTCATGCCGGTGAAGATCATGGCGATGCCATGTTCGTTGGCGGCGGCGATGACTTCTTCGTCCTTGATCGAGCCGCCGGGTTGGATGATCGACTTGGCGCCGCCATTGGCGGCTTCGTCGAGGCCGTCGCGGAATGGATAAAAGGCGTCGGAAGCGACCGCGGAGCCTTTCAGATCGAGACCGTGAGTCGCCGCGCGCAGCACGGCGATCTTGGTCGAGTCGATGCGGCTCATCTGGCCGGCGCCGACGCCGAGCACTTGGTCGGGCGAGGCGAACACGATGGTGTTCGATTTCACATGGCGGCAGACCCGCCAGGCGAAATCGAGGGCGCGATACTCGTCGTCCGTGGGCTTGCGTTCGGTGACGACTTTGCAGGCGCGCACGTCGATCTTGCCGGTGTCCCAATCTTGGATCAGCATGCCGCCGCGCACGCGCCGCAGATCGTAACCGCCGGTCTGCGGCTGGCTCATGTCGCATTCGAGCAAGCGGATGTTGAGCAGCCGCTTTTGCGACGACAGCACGGCTTTGGCTTCCGGCGTAAAGCTCGGCGCGATGACGATTTCGAGAAAAATATCCTTGAGTTCCAGCGCGGTCTCTTCGTCCACCGGCCGATTAAACGCCAAGACGCCGCCAAAGATCGAAACCGGATCGCAGGCCTTGGCTTTGCGAAACGAGTCGGCGAGGGATTTTGTCGACAGGGCGACGCCGCAAGGATTGTTGTGCTTGATGGCGACGGTGGCGATATCGGAGAATTCCAACACCGTGCTCAAGGCCGCGTCGGCATCGAGGATGTTGTTGAACGACAGTTCCTTGCCTTGGAACTGTTTGGCCCGCGAGATCGATGGGCCGGCATCGCCCGTGGTGCCGTAGAACGCCGCGCTCTGATGCGGATTCTCGCCGTAGCGCATGTCCTGGAGTTTGCTCACTTGGATGTTGACCGTCTGGCCCCAGCGCTGCGGCTTCTTGTCTTGGTCCAGCGAAGAAAAGTAGTTGGAGATGGCGCCATCGTAGTGCGCGGTGTGCTGGAACGCCTTGCAGAAAAGCCGGAAGTGCGTCGCCGGCAGGAGCGCGCCGTTATTAGCCTTCATTTCGCAAGAATCGAATCGTAGTCCGCCGGATCGACGACGACGCCGACATGCTGATGATTTTTCGCCGCGGCGCGCACCATGCTCGGGCCGCCGATGTCGATGTTTTCGACGACTTCTTCGAAGGCCGCGCCGCGGGCGACGGTGGCTTCGAAGGGATAGAGATTGACGACGACGAGATCGATGGGCTTGATGCCATGCTCTTTCATCTTGGCGACATGTTCGGGGTTGTCGCGCAGCGCCAGGATGCCGCCATGAATTTTCGGATGCAGGGTTTTGACCCGGCCGTCCATCATTTCCGGAAAGCCGGTGAGCTCGGCGACGTCTTTGACGGGATCTTGTTGTCGCGCAGCAGCGCCGCGGTGCCGCCGGTGGAAACCAGTTCGACGCCCATGGCTGCGAGGGCGCGGGAAAATTCGACAATGCCTTGCTTGTCGGAAACGCTGATAAGGGCTCTTTCAATCTTGCCCACTGCCGGTAATCCTCCTAAATATTGTTGTGAATGCGGGGAACGCGAGCGCCGATGGAAGTGAAAATCTCGTAAGAGATCGTGTTTGCCCAGCCGGCGATCTCGTCGGCGCCGATTTCCGCGCCGCCTTGACCGCCGAGGAGAACAACCTCGTCTCCCTGCTGGACATTTCTAATATCGGTAACATCGATGGTAGTCAAATCCATGCTCACTCTACCGACTACCGGCGCGCGTTTGCCGCGCACCAAGACTTGCGCGCGGTTGGAAAAAAGCCGGCGGTAACCGTCGGCGTAGCCCACCGGCAACGTGGCGATGAGGCTGTTTCGCTGCGTCACAAAAGTGCGACCGTAGCCGATCGCTGGTGCCGGCGGCGACGCGCTTTAACTGGATGATGCGCGTCTGCCAACTCAGCACCGGCTTGAGATCGATCTGCTTCTTGAGCGCCGGCGCCGGATACATGCCGTAGAGAATCAGCCCCGGCCGCACCATGGAAAAATGCGCTGTCGGTTCGGTGATGAGCGCCGCGCTCTTGGCCATGTGGCTGCATTCGATGCATGACCTCGGCGTCTGCCAAGCGGCTTAGCACTTGATTGAAACAGGTAAGCTGTTTCTGGCTATAGCGTTCTTTGGCGCTCTCGGCATCGGCAAAATGGGAAAACACGCCGCGCTAGTTTGACCGCTTCTGAGCTTGGCGAGCGCCGGCAGCCAAGCTGTCGATTTCCTCGGCCGGGAAACCAATGCGGCCCATGCCGGTGTCGACTTCGATTTCCACTGGCAGCGTCGCTTTGATCGTTGGCGCAGCCGTTTGTCCAAAGCCTTCAACGTCTCGACTTCATGGACCACCGGCGTTAGCCGGTATTTCAAAAACTACTCGCAATTGTTCGAGGTACACACCGGCGAGCACCAGGATCGGTTGCCTGATGCGCGCGCGCCTGAGTTCTATGCCTTCTTCCACCGTGGCGACACCGAAGGCGTCGCTGCCGGCGGCGGCAAGAGTTTTTGCCACAGCGACGGCGCCATGGCCGTAACCGTTGGCTTTGACCATGGACAGGATTTTCACCCGCGGACCGACCAGGGCGCGAATCTGTTTGAAGTTCCAGCGCAAGGCTCGATGGTCGATGACGCAGAGGGTGGGCCGCCCTGGCAGGGTGATGGTCATTAAGGACGAGGTTGTCTGTTCGACTGGTTACTTAACCTGGAACCGGCAAGCGCCGGTTTGTCCGGTGTCAAGACGATCACCTGGTCGCCGCTGGAGGCGGCGAGCAGCATGCCTTGACTCTCCATGCCGCGCAGTTTGGCGGTGGCCAGGTTGGCGACGACGACGATTTGTTTGCCGACCAGTTGTTCCGGCGTGTAGTGGCTTCTGATGCCGGCGCAGATTTGCCGCTGTTCGGTGCCGAGATCGACTTGCAGCACCATCAGTTTGTCGGCGTTGGGATGGGGCTCGGCGGCGGTGATCGTCGCGACTTTGAGCTCGATCTTTTTGAAATCGTCGATGGAGATGGTGGCGCTAGTTTCCGAAGTTTCCATCGGAGAAAAGTAGCAGAAGTGGCGCGGCAAAAAAAGCGACCTTCATGCCACCGGCGATTTTCTCCTTCGTCCGCTAACGGGTGGAGGCGGTTTGAGCCAGAGAGTTTGTCGCTGGTTACTCAGTTGGCGTACAACCGGGCTCTGTGATTGTCTATCACGGTTCATTAGCGGCCAGACGCCAGAGCGAGGTCACTTCGGCGGCCCGCGCGAAGTGCAGCGGATCGCTCGCATCGGATGCCTTGGGATGGCTTGGCTTGGCATCGATTCGGCCCACGACCTTCAGGCCGGCAGTCGCGAACGCAGCCAACAGGTCGACGCGTGATCGTAAGCCTAAGTGCTCGGCAAAGTCAGACAAGATGAGCCAACCCTCACCTCCCGGCAGAAGGTGCGCGGCCAAACCATTCAGGAACCCAAGCAGCATGCGGCTGTCTTCGTCGTAAATAGCAGACTCAAGGGGTGAGCTGGGCCGCGCGGGAAGCCAGGGCGGATTGCACACCACTAGCGACGCTCGGCCCTCGGGGAATAGATCCGCCGGCACTACCTGCACTTGCCGCGTCACGCCCAGCCGTGCGAGGTTGTCACGCGCGCAGGCGAGCGCGCGCGGGTCCTGATCGGTCGCGACCACCTGCTCGATACGGCGCCGCGCTAGCACCGCAGCGAGCACACCGGAGCCCGTGCCGATGTCAAAGGCGACAAACCTGGCCTGCCTGGTCACAGGCAAGGGCGCTGTCGCGACGAGGCTCACATATTCTCCCCTTAGCGGAGAGAAGACGCCGTAATGCGGGTGGATGCGGTTGTTCGGCGCGTCGCCGAGCGCGGAAATCTCAACGCCTTTTTTGCGCCACTCATGGGCGCTAATCATCCCCAGTAGGTCGCGCAGGGACGCCACTGAGGCGCCGACAGCCGCGTCCGCTGGATCCTTGCCCCACGCGTCCGCGCAGGCTTGTCGGGCATCGGGGGCGCGGCGCAAGGCAATACTATAATCGTCGTTAAAAGGCAGCAGCAGCAAGCCCAACACGCGCGCCCGCTGCGACTGGGCCTGACGATGGCGGTGAAAGGCGTCGGCAGGGGATGCGCACTGAGTAGATTCGCTTTTTCGGCTTCTTTGCTTGCGTCCGGGCGTTTTGTCGATGCGCCGCGCCAGTGCCTGGAGCAACTGTGTGGCGTTGTGAAAATCTCCACGCCAGAGCAAAGCCGTGCCTTCGCAGGCCAGGCGATAGGCAGCGTCAGCCGTGATGCTGTCGTCAGCCACAGCGACCCGCTCGGGCGGTGGCGCGCCGCGCTCTGAGCGCCAGAGAGCCGCACAACTTGTACCCGCTTCAGTCCAGTGGATGGACGGCCTTGGGCTGTCGAAGGGCTCTGTACCGCCGCTGGAAAGTGAAATTGGCATCGGTTTCGTCAAGACGGATAGGACAAGAGGGCAACCGCACTCGCGGCAATCGGTCACGCCTGCGGATCGACTATTTCACCGATTGGCAATATCGCTTCTGCTCCATCTGCTCGCCGCCGATGCTCCCGGCTTCTACTATATAACTATACAACCGAGTGACTATGCATGAATACCGCTTGGCCGCTGGCGCAACTCCTTGGCGGTTATCCCGCTCCGCTGCACTGCCCTTGCTTATCCTGGCGGAAAAATAATTGTCAACGGTTTCTTGACTCACGTCGCGCTGTTTCGTATTAGTAACTGTTATTATTTAGGAGGAGGAAGCATTATGGCAAAAAGCATTAGCAGGCACAAAGTCTCATGAGAACCTGAAGGGCGCCTTCGCGGGCGAGTCTCAGGCCAATCGGCGTTACCTGTATTTCGCACGGGTGGCGGATATCGAAGGGTTATCCGGATGTCGGCGGTTTGTTCCGCGACACGTCGGAAGCCGAGACCGGTCACGCCTTCGGGCATCTCGACTTTCTCAAAGAAGTCGGCGATCCCTGCACCGGCGTGGCGATCGGCACCACGTCGAAGAATTTAAAGTCGGCGGTGGAAGGCGAAACCTACGAATACACCGAAATGTATCCGGGCTTTGCCAAGACGGCGCGCGATGAAGGACTGCCCGAATTGGCCGAATGGTTTGAAACTTTGGCCAAGGCGGAAAAGTCTCACGCCGGTCGCTTCGCCAAGGGGCTCGATACTCTCGGTAGTTGATGACCTCGTTGACCGATTATCACGGCGGCGGCTAGCGCGGAATTTTCTACGCCAGCCGCCGCTCTCGATAGCTATCATGAAAAAAATTGTCCTCGACGATATCTTGGGATTTACCGCCTACGAAAAGGTGCGCGAAGAGTTCCGCCGCGAAATCATCGAAAAGAAAAAACTCCGCCGGGTTTCGGTGGGCGAGAATATTTCCCTGGTGTTTGAAAACCGCGACACGGTGATCTTTCAGATCCAAGAAATGTTGCGCGCCGAACGGATCACCGACCTCGACAAGATTCGCGAGGAGATCGCCGTCTACAATGAACTGATTCCCAACCCCGGCGAACTCAGCGCCACGCTGTTTCATCGAGATCGAGGATCAGACTCACTTGCGCGACGACTTGCTGAAATTTCTCGGCATCGACGAAGCGGTACTATTCAAGGTCGGCGATCAGAGAGTTCCCGGGCGATTCGAAGAAGGGCCGCGCAAAGAGGATAAGATTAGCGCAGTCCAGTATGTGCGATTTTCCTTCGATACGCGGAAGCGCGCCAGGCCTTTCTCGCCGGGGCGCCGGCTGGAAATTGCTGTTGACCATGCCAACTACCGCGCGAGTAAAGTTCTTAGCGCCGCGGTGCAAGCGGTCGTTGGCCGAGGATTTGGCGGAATAGCTATGGCGTCTACCGCAAAGCTGGCGCGGAATACCAGACAATTGGCGATGGTCTGGCAGGCCATCGAGCATGATCAGTCCCATCCCACTGCCGATCAGGTCTATGACCGGGTGCGGCGCAAACTGCCGAATATCAGTCTCGGCACCGTGTATCGCAACTTGCAGAAGCTGGTGGCACTAAAAAAGCTGCAAGTCTTGATGCTCGGGCGCTCGCAACATTTCGATCCGCTGGTCAAGCGTCATCAGCATTTTATCTGCGAAGTTTGCGATCGCGTCTTCGACGTGCTGGTTGAAAGCCAACGGGAGATCCGGCCGGCAAAGCTTCCCGAAGCGGGCTTCACCGTAACCTCGCACCACTCGGCCTTCTACGGTACCTGCAAGAGCTGCTCTTCCTAGTATTCTTATTTCTTGTAAACTGGCGGCCGCGGCGATAAGGTCTTTCCAGTCGCGACGGTAGCCAGCGCAAGGATTGCGGCAGCGAATCCACGGCGCTGGCCATGAGGAGGAGAAATGAAACGACGTAGTTTTATTGGCGCGCTTACGAGCTTTCTGCTCTTGCCGCTGCGTGAAATCGTCGAGGCGGTGTGCAATCCGTCGGTGGTGCACTTCTTTCATCATGGACGCCAACTGGTTCAGGCGCGCGGTAATAACGGCAAAAGCCTGGCTCTGGGCTCTTATTTTCTCCAGTGGTACGGCCATTCGAGTTTTTTGATTCACTCGGGCAGCCAAACCAAAGTCGTCGCCGATCCCAATTTCAATGTCACCCCGGGGATTCAAGCCGACGCGGTGACCATCAGCAACGATCACTTCACCCATAACAACACCGGCGCGGTGACCGGCAATCCGGTGATTTTGCGCGGCATCACTTTTAAGCAGACCTGGCAGCCGATTCGCACCAGCGTAAAAGATATCACCATCGTCAATATCCCGAGCCAGCGCAGCGCCAACTGGGGCGCCATCGCTAATTCCATATTCGTTTACGAAATGGGCAGCTTATGCCTGGCCCATCTGGGCAACATCGGCCACTTGCTTACCGACGAGCAGGTCAAGGTGCTGCAGCGCGTTGACGTCATGATGGTGCCCATCGATGCGATGACCAATCTGGGTTTCGAAGACGTCATCAAGGTGATCGACCAGGTGAAGCCGCCGATTGTGATTCCGATGCATTACGATATCGCGCGCCAGGCCGAGCTGTTTGCCGTCTTCGCCAAAGAGCACTACCCGGTCAAACGTCGTCGCGGAGTCGCAACTTACTTTAAATCGTTCGATGCTCCCGAAAACGACCGAGGTTTATGTGCTCGCCCATCCCCGTTCCACAGGCTTTCGGCGACTGAAACGTTGCGGTTCATTTCTTTTATGGCCGCTCGCACAAAGCGCCGCGAATTTCGGTTGATGTTTGTCTGCTTGTGGCTTATAATACCGAGAATTCGTTACAGGTGCTTTTTGGACACTAAAGACCACCACATATTTTCGCAAGATGTTGAGCGAGCGCATCGAAGAGTTGCGCACCGAGGCCGGCAAAACCGTCGGGACCATGGACGAAGAAGAAAACTTCCCCGATCCCATCCGACCGGGCGTCGATGGAGTCCAACCGCAACTCGATGCTGCGCATGCGCGACCGCGAGCGCAAACTCATTTTCAAGATTCAAGAAGCCCTGGAGCGTCTCGAAGCCGGCACATACGGCATCTGTGAAAAGTGCGATGAAGAGATCGGCATCGCCCGGCTCAAAGCCCGCCCGGTGACGACACTGTGCATCCAGTGCAAGTCCGACCAGGAAGTCGAAGAAAGAAAGGCTAAGCGGGTCCTCTGACCGGCAATTTCACTCCTATGAAACTTCGCAAAGCGGTTATTCCCGTGGCTGGGCTGGGCACGCGCTTCTTGCCGGCAACCAAAACCGTGCCCAAGGAGCTGCTGCCGATCGTCGATATCCCGTCGATCCAGTATGTCGTCCAAGAGGCGGTGGACGCCGGCATCGAAGAGATCATCTTCGTCACCGGCCGCGGCAAAGACAGCATCGAAGATCATTTCGATGAAGCGCCTGAATTGGAGCAGTTGCTTGCCGCCCGCGGCAACCATGAGATGGCTCAGACTTTGCGCAAAATCGCCGAGATGACCGAAGTGGTTTCGGTGCGGCAGAAAAAGCCATTGGGCCTCGGTCACGCGGTGCTGTGCGCCCGCGATTTGGTTGGCGATGAGCCATTTGCGGTGATGCTTGCCGATGACTTGATCGAGTCCGAAGTGCCGGGTATTCGCCAGTTAATCGATATTTTTGAAGAGACTGCCGAATCAGTAATTGCGCTCATGGAGGTGCCCCAAGCGGAGGTGCATCAATACGGCGTGATTAAAGGGCGGGAAATAAAAAAGCGGCTCTACCAGGTCGAAGCGACCGTGGAAAAACCGTTGGCAAAGGATGCGCCGTCGCGCATGGCGATCATCGGCCGCTATGTGCTGCGGCCGGAGATCTTTCAAATTTTAAAAAACCTACCTCCAGGGCGGGGCGGTGAGATCCAGCTCACTGATGGCCTATCGCAATTGGTTCGTGAACGGAAAATATTTGGCTGCGAGTTCGTCGGCGACCGGTACGATATCGGCGACAAATTCGGTTTTGTCCGGGCGACGGTGGCTTATGCGTTGAAAAGGCCAGACCTTAGAGATAAAGTGCTGGAGTATTTGAAATCCATCAAAAACTAGTGGGGCTGTAGCTCAGTTGGGAGAGCGCTAGATTCGCAATTTAGAGGTCGTGGGTTCGACTCCCATCAGCTCCACCAAATTCTTCTTTCAATCCCGCTACTAGTCAAATAATGGAGGCGCTCCCCTGCTACCCGCAGGCAGTCGCCATAGGGATCAATCTACCCGCATCTGTTACTAAGCCTCGCCAAACTGGTTCGTCCTTCGCCGTGGTCTCGCCGCAGTCGCATTGTTCTTATTACCGAATTGACATAACTCCTGGGCTATGAAAATAGGATCGGGAATTTTCATGACGGTACGATAACCATCGCGCGGGGGAAACCATGTTGCCGGTGGTGTTTATGGCGTCGGTCGGCCGCTTGGGGCCGATGGAGCTGGACCAGCGGCAAATCGAAGAAATGTTCGGCGCAGTCGCTATTTGCCGTGGCGATCTTGGCCAATCTCAAGTTTAGCCTCGGCGAGGCTGTGGTCATATTCTTGTTGTTTGCGACTCAACCGTTATTCCCGGATCCGTAATTTCGCTTCTATTATTCGATTCTCTATATCATCCTGGCCCTAGGCATGATGGCGCTGAGAAAGGATTCGCCAAGGCGTGTTCGGGTTGTTCGCTCGCGGCGCGCCGGTATTGAAGAAGCACTAGACTTGGATCGACTGGCATGTCAGCCTGAGCGTCAATAGGCATCGGTGCGCCGGCGTTTTTTAGCTGGCGGAAGGTCTAAGTCATGGCAATGAAACCGACAGGAATCATCCGGCAGTTGGGCTGGCGCAAATTCTTTCAGCTGCTTACCCATCTGCCGAGCTTCGTAAAACTGTTCTCACGCTTGATCAAAGACCCAAGGGTTTCTACCAGCCCAAAACTGGTTGTCGCTGGCATCCTGGCCTATGTCATCTTGCCGACCGATCTGCTGCCGGATTTTCTTATCGGGGTCGGTCAGATGGACGACCTTGCGGTCATCCTCGGCGGCTTAAAATTATTTCTCCGTCTGTGTCCTAGTGAAGTCGTGCAGGAACACTTGAATTCGATCACACAGGGTTAACCCAGCGCAGTGATTATTGCGGGAGAATGGCGAAATTCGCGCCGGAATGATTTCCGGCGAGTTCTGGGAAACTTACCGGCGGGTTAGTGCTTAGCCGCGGCGGGCTTTTCTTCCTTGATATTGTCGTGGATCATGCGTGGCACGCCGCCGCAGTTGAAGCAGCGGGGCGGTTCATGCTTGGTTTCACCTTCGGGGTAGCGCATGAAGCGTTTGTAGAAAGGCTTTTCCGTGCCGACAAAGTCGTCGTAATAAAAAGCCAGTTTGCCGCACTCGCTGCATTGTAGATACTTCGCCATCTTCGATTCTCCTGAAATCTCGCCCTCGCGGTAGGCAGAAGAATACTCACGAACTCTGCCAAGGTCAATGACGGCGGCCGCCGCGGGGTTGAGAATTAATATGATTTGATGCATGGCTTACTATGCATGGGCGACGCCGCCGCAAATTCAGGGTTGCCGCATGAGTGATTTCAACCGTTTCATCAATCATTAACACACTAAGGGAGGGTCGAGACTATGGCGATCAAATTGTTTAATTCTCAAACTTCGATGTTTTGCGAAAAGGTCCGGGTGGTCTTTGCGCTGAAGAAGGTGCCCTACGAAGTCATTGACGTGCGCGCCGACGAGCGCAAGTCATTGCTCGAATACACCAATCAGCGCAAAGTGCCGACGGTCAATTACAACGGCGAGTGTGTGATCGACTCGACGGTGATCTCAGCGCGGCTGGAAAAAGATCATCCGCAGAACAGCATTTACCCGGAAGGCGCCAATAACAAGGGGCTTTGCCTGGCCATCGAAGACTGGTCCGACGAAGTTTTGATTCACGCCAATCACGCCATGCGGCGCGCCGATAATCCGGACGCAAAACAAAAGGCCGAAACCGAGTGGGATAACCACTTCAAAACCCTCGACCAGATGTATACCGGCAAGAAATTCATCTTCGACAACAGGATGACCATTGCCGACATCTCAATCTTCTCGGAGCTGCACTATCTGTACACCGCGGTGAAATACGATATCCCGGCGCAGTATAAAAACGTCCACGCGTTTCTGGAAAACATGCGCCAGACCTTGAAGCTCAAATCCTTGGCCGACAGCTTCGACGCGCCCTCGCTCTAGGATCGGGTATGAAGACCGACGTAATCGTGCCGCGCTTGGGTTCGAGCGACGAGAGTGACGAGGTGAGAATCCTGCGCTGGATCAAGACCCCTGGAGCTGCGGTGAAAAGGGGCGAGGCGCTGCTCGAAGTCGAAACCGACAAAGTCAACGTCGAGATCGAAGCACCGGCGGATGGCATCTTGGGTGAGGTAAGCGCCAAAGAGGGCGACTTCATCAAATTCGGCGCTGCGGTTGCGGTTATCGATAAATGATTCCGCATGGAAACATCTCTGCCCGGTTGGTGCGGGCGGTCCCCGCCGGCGCTGATCGGGCAGAGATAGGCTAATTTATTGTTCATTCCAGCAGTTACCGAAAATCACTTTGTTTGCTCTGTTCTCATTGATGACCGGCGCTAATGCTTCTCTAGCGCGGCTAGATGCATTGGCTTGGGTTGTGCCGATGGCGGGTCAGCATCGCGGCAACGGGTACTGATGGAAGCGCGCTTCGCACAACTCCTGACCCGCACTTGCCTTATCGGTTGCCTGCTCGGTGTGGCGGGCTCGGTTTACTTGTTGGCCGGCCTGGCCGGTTTGGTTCACAGTTTGGTGCTCAATCTCGCTATCGCCGCGGTTCTCGTAGTGGCGCTGCTGTTTTTCCTGTGCAACTTCCTGGTAGCCTTCGCTCAGACCAACTGGGTCGGACGCGGTATCTGGCTGGCGATCTTAGCGATTTTGCTGGTCGAATGCCTGCTCGGGTTCCTGCCGCCGACCAGCCGAGATGAGTTGACCCATCATCTGGCGATACCCAAGCTCTACGCCGATGCCGGGCGCATCATCGAAGTGCCGGTGGCGCCTTACGCCTACTATCCAATGCTGGTCGACATGCTCTACACGCCGTGGATTTATTGGGGCCTTGATTTTGTCCCCAAGTGGATTCACGCGCTCTACGGCGCGCTCACTGGCCTGCTGATCTACGCGTATCTGGGCTGGCGCATGAACGGGCTGTACGGTTTAATCGGCGCCTTTTTCTTTTTGTCGACGCCGGTGATCCTGCGTCTCAGCCACTGGGGCTATATCGATCTCGGCATTACTTTTTACACCACCGCGGCGCTGCTGTTGCTGTTGCGCTGGCGGGAAAATAGAAACGCTTTGGGCGAGCTGGCATTGGCCGGGCTATCGTTGGGATTTGCTCTGGCCACCAAGCCCAACGGTCTGGTGGCGGCACTGATTATCGTCATGCTGTTTGCTTTGGTGTTGGCCAAACCGCCGCGCAAAAGTTTATTCGCGTCGATTCAAGAATCAGCGCTATTCGGCGCCTTGACGCTACTGCCGTTCTTACCCTGGTTGCTCAAGAACTGGTGGCAAACTGGCAATCCCTTTTACCCGTTCTTTCCCGGATGGTTTCACGCGAAAGCTGCCGCGGCTCCGGACACCGCCAGCTTTGCCGGCATCGGCATCTTCGACAAGCGCGAACTCTTGTACGGCGAAAACATCTGGCAGATCGTCACACTGCCGCTACGGCTGTTCTTTTCCGGCCAGGACGATAACCCGCAATACTTTGACGGCGTGTTGACGCCGTTGCTGATCTTATTGTTGCCCTGGGTTTTCACGGGCAAGTGGCCGGAGGACAAGAAATTGCTCGCCGGTTTTTCCCTGTTGTCGCTACTCTATGCGGTCTTTTTGGTCGATCTGCGGGTGCGCTACGTGTTGTCGATTGTCCCGCCGCTGGCGATCCTAGCCGTTTACGGGGTGTTCAATATTTATACCCGGATCAAGCGGCCGGCGCTTTTATTTGCCGGCTTATTACTGTTCGCCATTTGGCATGGTGCTTTTCTGTGGAAGTATGTCGCGGCGGCCGCTCCATGGCCTTATCTAATTGGCGCGGAGAGCCGTGATGGCTATCTTTCACGAACGCTGCCGGAGTATCCGACGTTTCGCTATATCAACCGGGAAACGCCGGCAAATGCGAAAATTTATCTTCTCTTTATCGGCCGGAGAGCGTATTATTGCCAGCGGAACTATTTCCACGATGGCGGTGAACTTCCCGGATTTCTTTTAGCCGCGATTCGCAACGCGAAAGACATCGCACAGTTAGAACAGTCGCTCAGGGGAAACCAGATCACCCATCTCATGCTGCGCGAGGATCTCCTGAGCGGTTTTCTAGGTAACAATCTCACCACGGATCAAGCACGGCGGTGGAACGAATTTGCCACGAACCGGTTGCAGCTCAACTTCCGTGAGCGCGGCTACGCACTCTATCAATTGAATGGCTAACCCGGTCGAAACCTCAATCATCGTTCCCGTCTACAACGAAGCGGCGAATCTGAAAAAACTCCTTGGCCAGATTCACGGGCTCGACTTGCCGGAATGCGAAATCATCGTCGTCGACGATGGGTCGAATGACCGCAGCGCGGAAATTGCCATGACGGCCGGCGCCAACGTCGTGCGTCATCCTTACAACATCGGTAACGGCGCCGCGATAAAAAGCGGCATGCGCGTGGCTAAAGGCAAGTTCATAGTATTGATGGACGGCGATGGCCAGCACAAGCCCGAGGATATCCCCAAGCTGTTGGCCGCAGCAGAGATTTATCACATGGTCGTTGGCGCACGCGCCAAAGGGTCGAAGCTCCGCCTGCACCGCAACTTGGCCAACATGGTTTACAATCTTTTGGCTTCCTACGTGACCCGGTTCAAGGTGGAGGATCTGACTTCAGGGTTTCGAGTGATGCGCCGGCGCGACGCGCTGCGCTTCATCGATTTGCTGCCCAACACGTTTTCGTATCCGACGACACTGACGCTGGCCTTTCTGCGTTCCGGGCTGACCGTCAAGTATGTGCCGATCCAGACCCTTTACCGCGCCGGCCAGAGTAAGATCAGCCTGGTGACCGACGGTATTTTATTCCTGCTGATCATCACCAAGATCGCCACGTTGTTCTCGCCATTTCGAGTTTTCCTGCCGGTGAGTGTGTTTTTCTTTCTCGGCGGCCTTGGCAATTACATTTACACTTACGTCACGCAGAATCGTTTCACCAACATGTCGGTGTTCGCCTTGAGCACGGCGGTGATTATTTTCATGTTGGGTTTGGTCTCCGAACAGATTGCCCTCTTGCGCATGGAGCGCCAGGAGAGCGGGCGGCGGCGGGACGATGGATGAATTCAATTGGCGCAAACTTCCTTCGTTGCTGACAGAGCGAACGTTGTGAATCCACAGCTGAAGACTCAAAAGACTCCGGACGCAGCGACGGTACGCGAATTCTACGAGCGGGTTTACTACGCCAACGCGACGGCGTCAGCGGCTATTCCGGCGCACTACCGGAGGCTTGCCAAGAAGCTTCAGCCGTGGAAGGGCCAGCGATTGCTCGACGTAGCCTGCGGCACAGGTCAGTGGCTTAATGCGGCTGCCGCGCTTGGCGCGGTGCCCGCCGGCATCGATATTTCCCAAACAGCGCTCGATATTTGCCGCAAGACTCTACCTGACGGCGAGCTCCATTGCGGTCCGGCCGAGCAGCTACCGTTTGCCGACCGGCGGTTCGACGTTGTTTCATGTCTCGGCGCATTGGAACATTTCTTAGATCCGCACGCGGCGCTGCGCGAGATGGTCCGGGTGGCGAAACCGGGTGCGATATTCATTCTGCTCGTACCGAATGCGGGATTTTTGCCGTTGCGCTTGGGGCTCTATTCAGGAACGCAGCAAGCTGATGTTCGCGAAGAGGTGCGGTCGCTGTCGCAGTGGCGCGAACTTTTTGCAAGCGCCGGTCTCAGTGTGCGCCATCGCTGGCGCGATCTCCATGTTATCTCGCCGTCATGGATTTTTCGCGGACCTTGGTACGCATGGCCGGTGCGCGCCGCCCAAGCGTTCGCCCTACCTTTCTGGCCGCTGGATTGGCAGTATCAAGTTTATCATCTGTGCACGATCAAGCGTTGACTACCGCGAGCATGGAGATTCTCGTCATCACGTGGAATTATCCACCGCGGCAGGGAGGGATGGAGCAGCTGCTCGCCAGCGTGTGCGCTGGCTTGAGCAAAAATCATCGGGTGTCGGTGATCACGGCGTATGCCGATAAGCATTTCACAGCGGGCGAAGAGTCGGTTTTTCGGCCCGCGTCGCCCGGCCTCGTTCGCTACTTTCTCTTCGCATTTACCAAAGGGTTCGCGCTACTGTGCGGCAACCGCAACATCTCCGTGGTTTTCGGCGGCAGTGTGTTAGTGACGCCGATTGTCTTGATACTGGCCCGCTTGTTTCGCCGTAAAGCGATCGTCCAAGCCCATGGCTTAGATCTGATCTATCGCAATTCAATCTATCAATTCTTCGTTGTCCGCGGGCTTCGCTATGTCGATCGCGTGATTGCCAACAGCCGTCACACGGCAAGGTTGGCTCAGCAGAAAGGTGTGACGGAGCGAGCGATAGAGATAATCCATCCCGGTGTCGACTGGCAGCGCTTCCAAGTGGCGGAGGACGCGGTAGCACTAAAGCAGACGCGGGGATTGGCGCACCGTAAAGTAATTCTTTTCGTCGGCCGGCTGGCCCGGCGCAAGGGCGTCAAAGAATTCATCGAGCATTCACTGGCCGATATCGTCACGCAAGTGCCTGAGGTTTGTTTTGTCATCGCCGGCGCCAATGCGGCGGAATCGTTGACCCAGCACGAAGATGTCGCCGGCGAGATTCGCCGAGCGATCGAGCGCCATGATCTTTCCGAACAGTTGCGTTGGTTCGGCGCGGTCAGCGACGCCGAGCTGGCGCAGATTTATGCACTTTGCGATGTGCTCGTGTTGCCGGTTTTGGATCTGGATTCTGATGTCGAGGGCTTTGGCATGGTTGCCTTGGAAGCTGCAGCCGCGGGCAAGCCGGTAATCGCCACTCGTTGCGGCGGGATTCCTGACGCTGTTGAGCGACGGGGTGAGCGGCATTCTGGTGGAGCCGGGAGACTACCAGCGCTTGAGTGAGTCGATTGTTTCGTTGCTAAAGGATCCACAGATAGGCGCAGCGATGGGACAATCCGGCCGCCAACGCGCCGAGAAAGAGTTTACCTGGGGCTCGGTGGTGTCACGCTACGAAGCGACCTTCCGCGGTCTGAGTGAAGAAGCTAATCAGGATGCGCTTCCGATCTTCGACCTTTGAGTCTGGGAAAACTTCGTGCCGGAGATTTTTTCGAAGAATCTGCTCAGATGTGCCGCCGAGTCGGCCCAAGAGGGCGCATCGATTTGCGCCGCGGTCTTTTTTTCCAATTGTAACCGGATAGCGCTTGCCAAGCTCATTGAATCTTCAGGCTCAAAAAAGCAATCCGGATAATCCTTTAGCAACTCATTCATCGAGCCCACCGCGGCGGCGACCATCGGGACACCGCAGGCGATGATTTCGTAAGCCTTTTGGGGGAAACTGTATTCGCCTTGAGCTGAACGGCGATAACATATGACGGCGAGATCGAGGGCATTTAAGAATATCGGGACTCGTTCGTGGGGTAATGATTGAAAATCGTGAATCCGCGGTCCGCTCGGTATCTTTTGCTTCGGACTGCGTGCTCCAGCTAATGCTAAATGGAGCTCTGGCATTTCTTCCGCCAATGTCGCAAAGGCGGAGAATAGGGTGTCGATGCTACGGCTTGAATCAAGTGCTCCTGCGACGCCGATGATCTTGGCGGCGGCTGGCAGTGTCAAATCTCGCCGGCAAGTGCGTCCTGTCCCGCGGATAGAATAAATCCTTGCGCACACCGCTCAAGATCACAGCATGCGGATTCGTCACGGGATAGGTTTGCATGACATGGTCGGCCAGGCGTTGACTGAAGAAGGTGACCCCGTTCGGCTTTTTTTACCGCGCTGCGAAACATGGACAAGACGCCGGGCAATTTGGTCGCGGAAAAAGCTTCGAAGTTGTCGTAAAGGTCGATCACCAAACCACAGTGAAACTCGCGGGCGAGGCGAGATCCCAAGATCGCGTGATAGGCGTCCGAACAAGCCCAGATGATATCAGGTCGAAATTCACCTATCAGTTGTCGCGCCTGGCGGAAATAGCCCGGCAATCCCGGCAAGACAGCCACGCATTAGATTGACTGATTGCCACTCGACTTGGCCATCCCGCGAGGCGGTGCAGTCGATGACATGGGCTTCGTTACGCGCGCGGTAGCTTAAGCACAGGCCGTGAACCTGATGGCCGAGTCGCGCGAGCTCCAAGGGGAGCTCGCGGAATCTGCCGAAACGATCATCGAGGAGATCTTTGCCCATATACTGGCGTTTGGTGAGGACGAGGATTCTCATTACCGTTGGCTGGTCGATAGCGCTCGAAAGATGACCTTAATATACCGGAAGTGCCCAGGTGTTCAAAAAAAAATAGTAATCCACCGCCACAGGACGTATAATAACCGTTATTACTGCGACGATATACGCTTAATGGGGCCTATAATCGCGGAAAGTTTGACCCATGGAACAAACGATCCATTCTTCTACTCTTACCGCTCCCGTTGCACAGCCAGTTGAATCAAAACTTGTGGAGGTCGAGTATTCGCCCGCCGGCGTGAAACGCAACGGAGCAATTGGCTGGAGTCTAATGGCTAAAGAGCTGGCCGATAACCGCCGGCTTATTTGGCTGCTGATGCGGCGGGACATTTCGGTGCGTTACCGGCAGTCGATCCTCGGCTACGTCTGGGCGATCGTGCCGCCACTTTTCACCGTCGCGACCTTCGCGTTTCTCAACGCGTCCCACGTCTTACCGATCGGCAATACCCGCATTCCCTACGTCGCCTTTGCACTCTGGGGCTTGAGCGTGTGGCATCTCTTTGCCGGTTGTCTTAGCGCGTGCACCGCGAGTTTGGTCGCCAGCGGCGCCCTGGTGACCAAGGTGAGTTTCCCAAGGGAGACACTCGTCGTGGCGGCGCTCGGTCAACCGCTATTCGATTTCTGTGTGCGCTTGCTACCGGTTGTCGCGGTTTTCTTTTGGTACGGGGTGGTGCCTGAGTGGACTGTTGTATTTGTCCCGCTGATACTTCTGACGGTCATGCTATTAGCGTTGGGATTTGGATTTATCCTGGCGATTGCCAATCTTGTGTTCCGGGATACCGGCAATGCACTGGGAATGGCACTTACGGTCGGCATGTTTCTCACCCCCGTGCTTTACCCGGCGCCGGTGCGCTGGCCGTTTTTCATGGTTAACGTCCTGAATCCGTTGAGCCCCTTTGTGACCGCTACCCAGGATCTGATCGCTATCGGATACGTAAGCAGACCGGCAATGTTGGCGGTGGCATGCTTGTTTTCGTTAGCCTTGGCCTTCGGCGGTTGGCGCGCTTTTCACGTCACGATTCCACGTGTCGCCGGCTACGCTTAAGAGCCGAGTTCATGTCCATCGATCCTATCATCAGCGTGCAGAGCGTCAGCAAGAAATTTTGCCGCTCGCTCAAACGGACCATGCTTTATGGGGCTAAGGATGTGGCCCGCGACCTGTTAGGTATCTCTCCGAACTCCAGCGAATTGCGAGCGGACGAATTCTGGGCTTTGGAGGACGTTTCATTTGAGGTGCGGCGCGGCGAATGTTTGGGCCTAATCGGACCAAACGGCGCCGGCAAAAGTACGCTTTTGAAGCTGCTAAACGGAATTACCCTCCCGGATCATGGCACGATCAAAATCAGCGGCAGTGTCGGTGCCTTGTTGGAACTAGGCGCGGGATTTCATCCGGCGCTTACCGGCCGGGAAAATATTTACTTGAATGCTGCAATTCTTGGACTTAGCCAAGAAGAGATATCTGACAAATTTGACGCCATCGTCAATTTCGCCGGTTTAGACGAATTCATCGATAGCCCGGTTAAACATTATTCGTCTGGCATGTACGTGCGCCTGGGGTTTGCAATTGCAGTGCATGCGGAACCGGATATTTTTCTAATCGATGAAGCGCTTGCGGTCGGGGATGTCTCATTCCAGTCCAAGTGTTACGGCAAACTGAGAGAATTCAGCGAGCGAGGCGTGACCATAATCCTCGTCACGCACAATCTGGACGTTGTCAATTCCCGCTGCAGTCGAGCAGTGTTACTCTCCAAGGGAAATGTGCTCTGCCACGGGACGCCGAAAACTGCGGTTGATGAATACAACAGGATGATTTCTAAGAGTCGTCCTAAAAGTTACGCGTCCGTCGGAAATCGAGCCGCTGAGGCAAGGTCGGTGGCTCGGGCAAAGACCATCGAGTGGAACGGATTGTTCAAAGTTAATCCGAACGAAGACCGCTACGGCTCGCATAAAGCCGAAATTCTTGAGGCAGGAATATTCGATTTAGATGGCGCTCCGATCCAGGTCATAGAACGGAATCGCGAATTCCTGATCAAAATCAAACTGCGTCACAATGAATCGATGACGACTGCCGTGGCCGCGTATTCTATCAAAGATGCTAAGGGGATGGTGCTTTGCGGCACGAATACTATGTTCCAGAATATCGAAATGGGACAGGTAGAACGCGGTGCGGTTGTCCTGGTTGTGTTCAGGCAAGTCGCTCGCCTTAACGCCGGTGCTTATCTTCTTTCCATAGGCTGTGGAGCGTGGGAGACGGAGGCATATGTAGTCTATGACCGACGTTTTGATTACATGCCGTTCCAAGTTGTCGAAGCTAGCCAGAGGGTCGGTCTTTTCGATCCAGAATCGGAAATTGAGTGGCAACAACTGCAATAATTCTGGAGTGCGGGCTATGAGCGGCAAGGATGACTTTGGCCAAAGCTTGCCTATTGGCGCGCATCACTACCGGGCTTATGTCGGTCCACCGGAAAAGTATGATTTGGTGGGGGCAATGCAGTTTAACTTGCTAACCCACCTTGGACTGCGCGAATTTCATTATCTGCTAGACATTGGCTGCGGATCTTTGCGAGCTGGGAGATTGTTTATTCCCTATCTACTATCGGGGCACTACTATGGGATTGAGCCACAATCGTGGTTGGTCGAGGAAGGTCTCAACAAGGAATTGGGTCGAGAAATTCTGCAACTCAAGCGTCCGGTGTTTAGCCATGACTCAGACTTCAACTGTCTTCAGTTTAACCAACAAGTTTGATTTTGTCGTGGCTCAGTCCATCTTCTCCCACGCAGCCCCGGCGCAAATTCATCAATGCCTCGGCGAGGTGGGCCCAGAGTCTTCAACCCACGGGCGTATTAGCGGCGACCTTTGTGGCGGGAAAGGTGGATTACCAGGGAGAACGCTGGGTTTACCCCGAATGTGTCACCTATACACTTAAGCAAATGAAACAGTTCGCCGGCGATCGAACAATCTCATCGCCGAAACGATCGATTGGCCTCACCCGAACGGGCAGACCTGGCTCTTGATCAAGCGGCGTGCGAATCGCATTTGAGGGGGGCGATTGCGGTGCGAACGGCTCCCGCGGTGCGATCAATGTGACGTTCTGAACGGCATGGAAAATTCACACGAATGGCCTGTATGCATCATCGGCATGCACCGCAGCGGCACCTCGATGGTTGCCAATTTGCTGCGCCTCCATGGCCTTTCATTAGGTCCCGACGAGCGTTTGATGGGCGCCAGCGAGAGCAATCAGTTCGGACATTTCGAGCACACCGGCTTCCTTGAAATCAACGAGGCGCTTCTGAAGCATTTGGGCGGTTCCTGGGATAGTCCCCCGACGCTCCAATCGGGCTGGGAGCAAGATCCCGACTTGGATGATTTGGCGCGGAAGGCGAGTGTGCTGCTTAAAGACTTCGCGGCTTGCAAGCATTGGGGTTGGAAGGATCCTCGCACGACGATACTTCTGCCATTCTGGCGGAGAATCGTTCCAAACCTCCGATATGTCATTTGTATCCGCAACCCCTTGGAGGTGGCTTGGTCGTTGGCGCAACGCGACGGGCAATCGATTGCCGGGGCAGTCCATCTTTGGCGGCAATACACATGTCAGGCAATTCGGAGCACCGAAGGTTATTCACGCATTCTGACTTTTTACGAAGATTACTTCTGTCGACCGACCCAGGAAGTAAACCGGCTCTCCGAGTTCTGTGGTTTGCGCAACGCGACCGGCGTTTCGCAAATCGAAGCAAGCATTGCCGGCGAGCTACGCCATCAAGTCGGAGGGGTCGAAGAGCTGCTCAACGAACCGCAGCATTTCCCTCGAGGACAAGTTGCTTTATTTCATGCTTCGCGCGCTACCGTTACCGGGTCCATTCGGCGACGCCCAAGGATTACATAACCGGAACAAATGTCCGCGGATGGCATGGGTAGCGTCTTGCGGTTGATTTCTGAATTGCATGACCAAGATAAGATCCTGCAATTGGAAAGTGCCGTCGGCGAAAAGGAGCAACAGTTGAATGCGCTCAGAGCCTTAATGAGAGAAGAATCGAGACGCAAAGACGAAACGATTGCACAACTGCAAGACCGTAATGCGCGTCTGCAAACTTTTGCCGACGCCGTGCGACAAACTCTAGCGTACCGTTTGTACAGAACTCTTCTCAAACCGTTTAGAGATTCTCGGGCGAGCCACTAATTTTAGTTGGTTTGCACAGCATGGTTCGAACGAGCACCTGTTGAAAACACTTAAAAGTCACGCTGCGAATATGGGCGGGCTAACCCCTTAAAGGCGAGGCAGATCTAAGATGCTAAGGCAATTACTGAAGACTTTTGGAATCGACAAGACTGATAGTCCGGTGGTTCAATTCAAAACAGGCATACTCAAAAAAGCGATGCCAGCGGAATCGGCCATCGTCTTCGGCGATATATGGAAGGTCGACGGCTTCTATACGCAAAAAACACTGGAACTCGGCTGCAAGCGAGCCGCTTTAGTCGATTCGTTGGAGACGGCTAAGTGGCTCAAGACCAGGCTCCAGTATCCGCAGATTGAGTTCTTCAAAGGGGATTTTTCGAATTCATTGTTCATGAAAAGCATTGCGGAAAAATTCGATCTGGGAGTGGCCTTTGATATCTTGCTACATCAACCACCTTTGCTCAATACGCTGCACCTCATGCTTGAAAAGATCGACAAGCGGTTCTGCGTCGTGCAACCGATGCTGCGCGAACAACAGTTTCCTAACGCACTCATCTACTTGCCCGGCAATACCGACGATCTTTACCCGCTCAGGCTGAACCATGGCGAATTTCGGATGTTCGATATTTCTCAAGTCAATCAGAGCCATTGGATATGGGGAATGACCGCGAGTTTTTTGCATGCCGTCTTGAGCGGCGAAGGTTTCGATGTCATTCACCAGGAAGAATTGTCGCCATTAGAGAACGAGAAGTGGTTTTGGGGCGGATACGTTTACGAGCGAAAGCGTGACAATCCCGGTCACTGGTCGGCGGCGAAGGTTACCCCCGGCTTATATAAATCTGATTGGTGAGTCGGGCATCCCGCAATCATAGATTGTGGTTGGTTTCGGAAAATCACTATGTCCGGCAAACAAAAGCCTGAGATTTCGATCATTATTCGAAGTAAGAACGAAGAGCGCTTGATCGGGCGGGTTCTCACAGCCATTTTTCAACAGGACATCGATCTTCGATTCGAAGTGATAGTGATCGATTCGGGATCCACCGACGGGACTCTCGACATCGTCCGAAACCATGCCGTGCGGCTTTATGAAATCGAGGCGCGCGATTTTAGTTATGGCAGCGCGCTCAACTTGGGCGCAACATTAGCGCAGGGCCAGTACCTAATAAACCTCTCTGCCCACTGTATCCCAACGAGCGATCGATGGATTGCCAACATAGCTCAGGGATTTGCGGCCCAAGTCACGCATTGCCGCCACCTACGGCGGGCAGGTTCCAATTAAAGGTTTAAACCCCTTCGAAGAGCGGTCGTTGTTGGCGGCATTCAAACCGGACGACTATGGCAGAATCGGGCCGCCGTTTTCAAACGCGAACTGTGCGATTCGAAGGGAAATTTGGCAACGGTATCCATTCGATGAAACGGCAAGTTTCGCCGAAGATTACATCTGGTCGCAACTGCTCCCGAAAGAGTTCGAAATCAAATACGTCCCAGAAGCCGAGGTTTATCACACGCATCCGGCACGATTTAAGTATTGGGCAAAGCGCTCCTATGACAACGGCTTGTTTGTGCAGTATCTACAATATGCCTACGGACTTCAGTATCGATGGGCGGGAGGAGAAAATCGACTTGCCAACAATCCACGCGACTTCGGTGCGGTGCTTCGGTACGCGGTTCGCTCCGTCAGAGTCATGAGGTTCTTGATTGCGAATGGATATTTGAAGTTCCTGCCGGTTTTTCCGATCTATTCGGCCTTGGAACAATACTACTACCGCAAAGGATTGGCCGACGGTCGTAAGCTTTACGGGTCGCGGGAAAGGCCTCTTTCATGAGCGGTGGCAGCGTGCGAAATTTCCATAGTGCTGCTTACCTTCAATGGGGAGCAATATTTGGCGGAGGTCCTAGCGTCGATCTTCACGCAGCGAACGAGGTTGAGTTATGAAGTCCTTGCGATTGACTCGGGTTCCACTGATCGAACGCTGGAAATCCTCAATAAACATCCCGTCCGTGTCATGCAAATTCCCAACCTGAGAGTTTGGTCACGGCCGGACGCGAAATTTGGCGGCTCAAAATAGTTTAGGTCGTTATGTTGTATTCTTAACCCAAGACGCCGAACCCGCTAACGAACACTGGCTGGAAAACTTGGTTCGCCCGCTTGTCGAAGATGAGCGGGTGGCCGGAAGTTATAGTCGCCAAGTTCCCAGACCGGACTGTAATCCCATCGAATCTCGGGATATCGGTATCGGCGCCGGCCCGCTGAGCACGGTCAAGAGGGTCGATCAACAGGATCCGTTGCAGAAACAGAACTATGCCGCGTGCTTGTTTCGATTTATCGCCTTCTCCAATGTCAGCTCATGTATCCGCCGTGATGCGCTGGACAGATTACCCTTCTCCGAAAAGATCGTGATGGTGGAGGATCAGGAATGGTGCAAGCGGGCCATAGAGTCGGGCTACTGGATCATCTACGAAGCGACGTCGGTAGTTCACCATTCCCACAATCATCCGTTACCGATGATTTACCAGCGACATTTCGACTACGGGTTGTCGCTGCGAGAATTTGCGTCACTTCCACTTTCTTTCAAAGGAGTCTTATCTTACGCGGTTTTCGAGGCAATGGGCGACGTCATATTCATTGTCGGTCGGCGAGAAGGCGCGCTATCTACTTGGAAATGGATCCTCAAAGCGCCAATCATTCGGTTTGTCATGCGCTACGGTCTTTACAGAGGTTTGCGTAGCAGGATCCGGCCGCCGGTGGTTGTCACTAAAGAAGTTGCATTTCGCCCGACCGAATCGAAGATCCGCTGATGCTGGATTACGTCTTGTTTACGCGCAGCGGTAGCCATGCGACTAACAGGGAAAACGGTGGAGTGAGAGATCGATAACGGAAACAGCGCACGATTGCCCGGCCGCCGAGACCTACGATCTTGGTCAAAACCAGAAGCGGAATCTCTGCCGGATGCTGCCACGTCTTCAAGCTCAAGAGCAGATGGCCGCGCGCCATGTGATATTCATAGAAGAAGCTAGATCGCGCAACGGAGGGTCCGTAGTCATGTTTTACATAGGCATCCGTCGCGCATACTACCTTTTTGCGTTGGCGAGTCAGGCGCCAAGCCAGTTCGGCATCTTCGCCATACATGAAAAATGCTTCGTCAAATAATGGCGATTTACTAACCAATCGACTCGGTACCAACAGGCAACAACCGGTAAAATAATGAAAGCGAAACCGTCCCGGTCGTGAATATAGCAAGCCAAGATAACGGTGATACCAGACGCCTTGCTCCCGCTCGGTGGAATCGCTCGATACCACCCTTGGCGCGGCGAGTACGGCTTCGGGTTCGTGTTCCAACGCCCGGAGCAGCCCGGCCACTAGCCCCGGTCCCGCCACCGCGTCATTGTTTAGTAACAAGTAATAGTCGTGCGGCGATTGAGCTTGTTGGTCATGGGCGATGACGAAGTTAACGCCTTTGCCAAAACCGAGGTTGGTCCCGGCGGAAATGATTTCGACCGCAAAGTCAGCTCGTTGGGCGCGAACTTGATCGACGGGCTTTATGAAGAGTTGCAGCCGCTTCGCCTTTCTGGGAATTATCCAGAACATAAATGGTCTTTAGGCCTTGGCCGATCAGCGAGATCAAGCAGTTTTTTGTTATCTCTGCGCCGTAATAGTCGAGTACAATGGCGCAGACAGTTGGGATGCTCATGGTGGGTTACAAATGATGCTATCGACGGAATTTTATTTTATCGCTTTCTTGTTCGGAGCCATGGTCGGCAGTTTTCTCAATGTCTGCATTGCCCGCATTCCGAACGATGAATCGATCGTTCAGCCGTCTTCACATTGTCCTAAATGTAAGGTTTCGATTCCTTTTTACTATAACATACCGTTGCTTAGCTATGTATTGCTTCGGGCTCGGTGTCATTCCTGCAGGGAAAGTATCTCGCCGCGCTATTTCATCGTTGAGCTGCTGACGGCGCTACTCTCCGTGATGCTCTATTCCTGGTTTGGGCTGAGCTACACGTTCTTTGTGAGTTTTGTCTTCGCCGCCGCGCTGATCGTGATTTCGTTCATCGATCTCGACGTTAGGATCGTACCGGACGTGATCAGTTTGCCTGGGATCGTTGTTGGCTTGGTGTTCTCAGTCATCGGTTATTTCGTCTTTGCCGATTCCTTCGAGATCCTGCCGACGCCGCTAAGTTCGCTCATCGGTATCCTCGTTGGCGGCGGGTTCTTACTCGCCACGGCCTGGGCCTACGAAAAATTCACTGGAGTAGACGGCATGGGCGGCGGCGACATCAAACTGTTGGCGATGATCGGTGCGTTCCTCGGCTGGCCGTCGGTGCCGGTCACGCTTTTTGTCGCCTCGATCTTGGGTTCAGTGATCGGGATCGGCCTGATGGTCGCCACCGGCGCCGGTCGCCGGCTGGCATTGCCGTTCGCGCCTTTTCTATGCTCGGGGGCGCTGGCGTATCTTTTCTACGGCAGTCAGCTGATCGGTCTCTATCTCGGCGATTAACTTCGCTAGGCAGCTCGGTTCGTGTCTGGCTGATTTATTCCGGCATACAGCACCGCCTCGGGGGTAAATCTTGTGTCATGGGGTTTATTGTCCTCTGACGGCACACGAGCCGCTTACAAATTCGAAAGATGGCGAACAGCATCGAAAGATCGACCGATGCAATAATTGTTAGAATAAACGACCGTTGTAACTCGCTGATTGATGCGATTCGCCGTTCCCTGGAATGGTCACCAGTACGACCCAGCCTGGCACTTGCAACTCGTACTTCATCGGCACGGTTCAGTAGCTCGCTATAAATTGACGCCCACCTCGTTCCATTCGATATCGCCGATGGCGGCCTTGCCGATTAGAGTTTCCAGCCATTCCGCTGGCACTGTTAGGCAATACAGTAATGCGACGCCGTTGATTTCAAATGGGTGGCAAGTTTGCGCCGCAGCTAAGGCGAAACCAAACAACTCAAGAATCCAGGGTCTTGCTGGATGCGATTTGGCGGGGTCTTGACAGATTGATCTGAGACCCATATGGTCCGCCAGCTTTTGGAGGGACCATGCGTGTCATCGAAGTTTACGGCTTCTCGACAATTGAATTGGTGGTTGTCGTTGCGTTGACCGGGGCGATGGCGGCGATTGCGCTGCCCAACTGGAACCGCTTCCTAAAGAGCTACCATCTCAACAACTCGGTTCGTCAGATTCAATCCGAGCTGCACACCCTCAAGTCGCGCGCGGCAGCGGAAAACGTCAGGTTTCAGTTGGTCTATGCCGCCGGTGCGAGGGACTACACGATTCAACGCGATAGCATAGCCCTGGTTACCAAGCCGTTGGCTGAAGGGACGATGATCGCCAAAGCGGGGACGGTGACATTCTCGCCGCGCGGCACGGCGGCGGCGAATCGCTTGCGTTTGCTCGATAGTGAACTAGGCGCGTGCCGACAAATCGTCGTCAGCGCCACCGGTCGGGTGCGCTCATGCACGCCCAACAGTTGCGCGGAGGATTGCTAAGATGGCCCGGTTGCTTTGGCGTTCGAGACTCGATCAACGTGGCTACACCTTCAACGAACTGTTAGCGGCCATGTCCCTCTGTATGGTCGCCGTGATGAGTTATTCGTTGAACAGCGCGTCGATGTTTCGCCAACAGACGGTCAACGGCAACGCGACTATCGCACTGCAATTGGCCCAGGATAAACTTGAAGAGCTACAAGCCCGACGCAATCCCGCCGATGAAAATCGCTGTCCAGGCGCTGGGGATCTTGGGCTGTCCGCCAGCGGCGGCTCGGGAGGGCGTTTCGACCGTTGCTGGCGTGTTCAGCCATCATCGCTGGGAGCCGATCTCAAGCAACTCGATGTCACGGTGACATGGCGCGATTTCCAACCTGGTGAAGTGACGCTGTCGGCGCTGCTGTTCGCGGGATCGTGATGGCGCCAATGCATGACCAACGCGGCGTGACGTTGATCGAACAATTGATCGCCCTAGGATTGGGCGCGCTGATGATGACCGGATTATTTGGCTATTTCCGCTCGGAGGTTTTTCATTTGCGCGCGCTTGAGACCAGGATTACGACGATGGAGGATGCCCGCGGAGCGTTGGACATCATGATTCGCGACTTGAAAAACGCCGGTTCCTGGGGCACCGGCAGCGCTCCGGCGGAAAGCGCCGGCGCGGACGATCCTGACGGCGATGCCGACTCTGTGTGCAATCGCGTCTACCGGGCGACCGCCACCATCATCCACGTGCAAATGGATCTTAACGGCAACGGCAACTGCACGGATCTCGAACCGCGAGAAAACCTCCGCTACGAACTAACCGGCCCGACTTCCAGTTGTTCTGGCCCGAAGATCATTCGGCGCAACGGCGACTGCCTGGTGGCCAATGCCGTGGCGGGTCCTGGGGCGTTGTTCACTTACTACGATGGCGCCGGCAATCAGCTCGGTGCGACACCGGACCGCACGGCTATTCGCCGTGTGCGCATATCCTTCGCGCTTCGGACGGCGAACCCGGACCCGCGCGTCGGCGGTACGCTGACTTCGCAACTGTCGAGCAGCGTCGAGTTTCGCAATTAGACGGTCTCAGTGAAAGGTTGGGCGATTTGATAAAAAACCAACGCGGTATCGTCCTGGCTGGCACGCTGATGATTCTCTCGGCGCTCGCGATCGCCGGCGTGGCCGCACGGGTGATGCTGCAAAACGATCACCGCACGTCGGCCAATCTGCGCGCTGGCTCACAGACTTTTTATCTCGCCGCTTCCGGCATCGAATGGGGCAAGAGTGAGATGTTGGCATCCCCAGGGCTCACGCCGGCACCGGCGGACCGGTCGGTGGATTTCACTAATGGCAGGTTCTCGGTCTCCTTCGGATCGGCGTTGAGTCTTAGACCGCTATCGGCGCAGTTTGTCGTGCGATCTTTAGGGATACTCGGCCGTGATTCTCACATGCTGCAAGCCCGATTGAGCAAGATCTATGATCTTGCCGATGGCGCGCTCGGGCTGCGCGGCAATATTCAGGCGGTTCATTTCGCCGGCGCCGGCATCGCCATTTCCGGCATCGATCATGATCCGGCGACCGGCCAGCCGGACGGCGCTGCGACGGGTCGTCTGGCAGTTTCCACCGATTCCCAGTCGCTGAGCGATCTGGTCGGGGCGCAGACAGCGAGTTTGCCGGCTGGTAGCTGGCAAAGCGCTGCGGGCGGGCCGGCCGTTGCGCCGAGTAGTCATCTTACCTCTGCCGCACTCAGTCAACTGGCCGACACTCTTTGTACCGCTCCGGGAGCAGTAACCCTGTCGATACCGGTTACGGGTGCGCTGACTCTGGCAAACCAGATTTGGGGAACGCCAACGACGCCGCAACTGCGCTGTATCGAGGGAATTTCTGGCGCCGGGGATGCCGTGACGCTGGCTGGCGAGTCCGCCGGCGCCGGTATCCTCGTCGTCAGAAATGCCGACACTAATCTTGAGCGGGGCGATGCGCTGGGAAGGCTTGATTCTCGTTACCGGCAGCGAGGTTAGTCTGAAGGCTGGAGTGTCGAGCACGACCAATATTTTTGGCTCGGTTATGATCAATGAGACAGCCACCCCAAGCCTTGGAGCTTTAGCTCTGGACATTCAGGGGAGTTTCCGGGTGTCTTATAGTCGCTTGGCGCAAAGCCGCGTTGCCGGCTTGATTCCTAGCAGCGAGTTTGCTGCGCTCCACGCCAGCTTGCCGGCTTCGATTAAGCAGGATTATTGGCGCTCGGAAAGCCCGTGAAAAAGCCCCGAAGGTTTAATTTACATTACCGCTGCAAGATGCTAAATAACGATTCTACAATGGTTTGGGAGCAATTGACTGGCCCATGGAACGAGCTTCCATGTGAGCTGGAAGTTTTTCTGACAATTCCCAGACCTGATCATGTAAAATACCGAGTCTGAGTTTACGGTAGCGGTGTAAGAGGGAGAGCGCATGGATACCAAAAAGACCATAATGGTGGTTGACGATAACCCCGATATCATTACGATCGTCAAAACCATTTTGGAGGGCAGGGGGTTTACCGTTTTTAGTGCCTCCAGCGGCGCCGAATTGCTCAACCTGCTGCCGACTCAAAAGGCCGATTTGATCATTCTCGACATCATGATGCCGGAGATGGACGGTCTCGAAGTGCTCACCCGGCTCAAGGGCAAGACTGAAACCTCGACGATTCCGGTAATTCTCCTGACCGCCAAGGTGCAGTACGAAGACGTGCTCGGCGGCTACAAGTTGGGCGCGGACTATTACATCACCAAACCCTTCACCAGCACACAGCTGGTCAACGGCATTAATTTGCTGCTCGGCGAAGGCAAAGCCGCTAGTTAATTCGCAGTTCAGGTTATTTACCCCGTTCCCGGCCCAGCCAAGCGCGCGATTTGCATCTTGTCTGGGTTTTCTTCATTCTCATAGTCCATGGTTCGTTTTGTCACCTTCGAAGGCGGCGACGGCAGCGGTAAGACTACCCAGATCAGAGCCCTGGAAAGCTATCTGAGTTCCCACGGCAAGGTCTGTTTAGTCACCCGGGAGCCGGGCGGCACTGATCTTGGGGCGATGCTGCGCCGGGTACTTTTGGAAGCTGGTGGTGCGCCGATTGCGCCCTCGAGTGAGCTATTTCTTTACTTGGCGGACCGGGCGCAGCATGTCAGCGAAGTGATCCGCCCAGCGGTAGCCGCCGGCAAAATCGTGCTGTGCGACCGTTTCACCGACTCTACTCTGGCGTATCAGGGGTATGGACGCGGTTTGGACTTGGGCTTGCTGCGCCAGTTCAATAGCGTAGCCGACGACGGCACGCGTCCGGATCTGACTTTGCTGCTCGATTGTCCGATTGAAGTTGGCTTGGGCCGCACCGCGAGCCGCCAGGCGCAGTCCCAAGTCGACGCACCGAAGGAAGATCGCTTCGAGCGCGAGAAAATGGAGTTTCACGAAAAGGTCCGTGCCGGCTTTCTCGACCTGGCGCGGCAAGAGCCAGGTCGCATTCGCGTGATTGACGCGGCGCAGCCAGCGGCGCAGGTTTCATTGGCAATTCGCAAAATCATCGACGAGGCGCTGGAGTAATGGGTTTTGACGAAATCATCGGTCATCGCCGGCCACTGGAGAGCCTGCGCCTCGCCTTGTCAAGCGGACGGCTGCATCACGCCTATCTGTTTGTCGGGCCAGAGGGCATCGGCAAGCGCACGCTCGCAACCGCGCTGGCGCAAGCGGTGCATTGCGGCGATGGCGCGGGTGATTTTTGCGGCAGCTGCGTCAATTGCACGAGAATCGCCGATGGCAATCATCCCGACGTGCGCATCATCGAGCCGCTGGCCGGCAAAAAAGAGATTTCGATCCAGCAGGTGCGCGAGTTCGAGCGCGAGCTCAATTATCGTTCGTTCACGGGCAAGCGTAAAATCGTCATCGTCGATCCGGCGACATTGATGAACCTGGCATCGCAGAACGCGCTGCTAAAGACCCTCGAAGAACCGCCGCAAGACTCGCTGATTATTCTGATCGCTGTCGAGCGCCGGCGGGCTATTGCCGACGGTGCGTTCGCGTTGTCTGCGGGTTTCCTTCGCACCGCTGGCGCGCAGCGAGGTCGCTCAGTATTTGCGCACGAAGCAGAGGATGAGCGGCGACAATGTTGAGTTTGTCGCCGCCATGAGTATGGGCAGTATCGGCACCGCCGTCGGACTCGACAAAGAAGCATTTGCCGAGAAGCGGCGGGTGTGGGCCGGCATGGTCGGCGCGCTCAAAATGGGCGATTATCAAGCGGCCGCAGTCGCCGCCGAGGCGTTGGCCGGCAACCGCGACGACGCGCTCAAGTTTCTCGCTTGGGCGCAAAGCTGGTATCGCGATCTGCTGGTTTATGGCGTTACCGGCGATGGCAGTGAGCTGGTCAATCTAGACATGCGCGGGCAAATCGAACAGCAAGCGGCACCGGCGCAGAGCGCGCAGCGGATTGCGGCTGTGACCGCCAGCAGCCGGGCGGCGGCGGCGATCCAGCGCAATCTCAATCGCCGCATGGTCTTGGAGAAGTACTTGTTTGGAGTCGTGAAGGGACGGTCATGAGTTCGGTTTATATCACTACGCCATTGTTCTACGTGAATGCCGAACCCCACTTGGGCAGCACGTATACAATGGTGATCACGGACACTTTGGCGCGCTACTACCGGGCTAAAGGTGACGAGACGTTCTATCTCACTGGCACCGACGAGCATGGCGACAAGATCGCCCAGGTCGCTGCCGAGGCCAAGGTCTCGGAAAAAGAGTTTACCGATCGCGTCAGCGCGGCGTTTCGCCGTATCTGGGACGATTGCGGCATTACCTACGATCACTTCATTCGCACCACCGACGCGCATCATGTCGGTTTCGTGCAGGAGGTGTTGCAGTTGGTCTATGATGCCGGCGATATTTACTTCGGCAAGTATGGCGGACTTTACTGCGTCGGTTGCGAGCGCTTTTACACCGATAAGGAACTGCGCGACGGCAAGTGTCCCGACCATCTCATCGAACCGAAGCTCATCGAGGAAGAAAATTATTTTTTCCGCATGGGTAAATATCAGGACCGGCTGCGCGAGCATATCGAAAGTCATCCGGATTTCATCCGCCCCGAAGGCTACCGCAACGAAGTGCTCGGCATGCTGCGCGAGCCGATCGGCGATCTGTGCATCTCGCGGCCCAAGAGCCGGCTCACTTGGGGCATTGGCATTCCATTCGACCAGCGCTACGTTACCTATGTCTGGTTCGACGCCTTGCTCAATTACGTGAGCGCGCTCAAGTTCAAGGGCGAGAAAACGTTTCAAAAATTCTGGCCGACGACGCAGCATTTTATCGGCAAGGACATCGTCAAACCCCACGGCGTGTTTTGGCCGACCATGCTGATGGCGGCCGGGCTGCCGCTGTACAAGCACCTGAACGTTCATGGTTTTTGGACCGTCGAAGGCCAGAAGATGTCGAAGAGCTTGGGCAATGCCGTGGCGCCACTGGAAGTGAAGGCCGAGATCGGCATGGATGCGTTGCGCTATTTCTTGCTGCGTGAAAGCGTCTTTGGCCAGGATCCCGACTTCCGTCATGAGAGTCTGGTTAGCCGCTATAATACCGATCTCGCCAACAATCTCGGCAACTTCGTCAGCCGGGCGCTGGCCATGCAGCAAAAATATTTCGCCGGCATCGTCCAGCCGCTCGAGCGCCGATTGGCCGGTGGAAGACCGCGAGCTGCGCGATAAGTTCGCGCAAACCGAGAAAGACATCGATGGCTACATGAACGATCTGCAGTTCCATCGCGCCTTGGAGTCGGTTATGGCTGCGCTTGATCACGCCAACCGCTACATCGTTCAGATGGCGCCGTTCACGATGATCAAGGATGCCGACAAACAAGCGCGCGTCGGCGCTGTGCTGCATCAGTTGCTCGAAGTGGTGCGCACTCTGGCGCGACTACTGGCGCCGTTCTTGCCGGACACGGTGGGTGAGTTGCGCGCCTTGCTGGCGCTTGAACCCGCTGCTTTGACCAAGCCTTGGGGCGAGGGCTTCGTAGCTGGACATCAGATCAACGCGCCGAAGGTTTTGTTTCCGCGCATCGACACCGGCGCCAAAAAATAGCAGCTTTGCCAATTATGCTGATCGATAGCCACGCCCATATTCAGGGCAAGGAATACGCCGGCGAGACGGAAGCAGTGATCGCCCGTGCGCGTGAGGCCGGGGTCGAGACGATTATCGCCGTCGGCGGCGCCGGTGATATGTCGAGCAACAGCGAAGCGGTGCGGTTGGCGAATTCATTCGCCAACGTCTACGCCACCGTCGGCATGCATCCCCATGACGCCAAAGATGTTGGCGCCGATGAGTTAGAAGTCCTAAAAAATTTAGCGGCGGATGCCAAAGTCGTCGCCATCGGCGAGACTGGCTTGGATTACTACTACAGCCATTCGCCCCATGACGTGCAGCGGCGCGTGTTCGGTCAATTCATCCAGATGGCGCGCCAGACCGAGTTGCCGATCGTCGTCCATGAGCGCGACGCGGCGCAGGAGGCCGTCGAATTACTGCGCGGCGAAGGGGGCGGCGAGTTGCGCGGCGTGATTCACTGCTTCACGGGTAATTACCAAGCTGCTTGCGCTTATCTTGACCTGGGATTCTATCTCTCATTTACCGGCATCATCACCTTCAAAAATGCCGATGCTCTGCGTGAGGTCGTCAGCAAGGTTCCGCTGGAGCGCATACTCGTCGAAACCGATTCGCCCTATCTCACCCCCGTGCCCCATCGCGGCAAACGGAACGAGCCCGCCTATGTTCGCTTTGTCGCCGAGACCATCGCCAAGGTCAAAGACATTGCAGTCGAAGAGATTGCTCACGTAACCTCTGCTAACGTTAAACAGCTGTTTCGTATTTGACCGCCGGGTTTGGCAGCCTATGCTACCCTCAGTAACCAAAGTTCATCACAAAAGGTTGTTGATGGAAGTTTCATAGAAGAGGAAGCCAGAGGTCATTAAGGTGTTGGGGCATCGCTATGCGAGATTATGTGCTAGCCGTTAATGAAACTGCTCAAAGGACATATCATATTCCTTCTTTTCTTAGGTGCGAAATTGAAAATCGTTGCTGGAATAATGAACGTGCGCAGCAGCCATGCCAACAGAGACAGCGGATGTCCCAGCTCGGCAATCGCGGTAATTTTGCGTTAGCCAATTCTCACGCATAAAAAAGTAAAGCGCAAAAAGCTCATAAACGGGAAAGCGTCAATTCTCATGCGATAGCATCCACTCCAGTGGCCGAGATGGAGATGATCTGGTATGGGAATGACTGATCTGAAACTAAAACGGCGTAAGGACAGTGACGACCTTTCTTTGGATCTTCTTCAGCGGACTGCTGATGAGCGCGATCGCGCTCGTCGGCAGCGTCACTCTGTTTCTCAGCGAAGCAGCGCTGAAAAAATTACTGTTGCCGCTGGTCGCGCTGGCAGCGGGCACTCTGCTCGGCGGCGCTCTCCTCCACATGATACCCGCCGCCATCGAAAAGAGCGGCAACCAACTGTCGATTTATCTCTGGATTTTGCTCGGTTTTACGCTCTTCCTGGCGCTCGAACAGTTTCTCCACTGGCATCACTGTCACCGGGCGCCGAGCGAGCACCGGCCGTTGACTTATTTAATTCTCATCGCCGACGGGGTGCATAATTTCATCGGCGGCCTCGCCGTGGCCGGAGCTTTTCTGATTGACGTGAGAGTCGGCATCAGCACTTGGCTTGCCGCTGCCGCCCATGAAGTGCCGCAGGAACTTGGAGACTTCGGCATTCTCATCCACGGCGGGTGGAAGAAGGGCCGGGCACTGCTCTACAACTTTCTTTCGGCGCTCACCTTCCTGGTCGGCGGCATCGTCGCGTACGGTGCGTCATTCACCTTCGACGTGACTTTTCTCCTGCCGTTTGCCGCCGGCAACTTCATCTATATCGCCGCCGCCGATTTGATTCCCGAGATCAAGCATGAAGAAGACGCCAGGCTCAATGTCATCCACTTTTTTTCGTTCCTGGCCGGCCTTGGGCTGCTCTTGGTCGTAAGATTCGTATTCGAAGATTGAACAGAGCTTCTGAACTTTGGAGTTTCGTTTCAAAAATTGTTCAACGGGATCTTCAGATAAGCAATTCCGTTCGCCTCGGGCTCGGGGAACTCTCCGGCGCGGATATTGATCTGTATCGCAGGCAAGATAAGGGCCGGCATGTCGAGCTGAACGTCGCGGTTTTTTCGGATGGTGGTAAATTCCTGTTTGGTCGTCTCTTCGCGCAGCTGAATATTGGCGCGCTTCTGCTCGGCGACGGTCGTGACAAAACGCAGCTCGCGGCCGCCGGGCTGGTAGTCATGGCACATGAAAAGCCTGGTGCTTTCCGGCAGCGCATAGATTCGTTGGATGGAGTCGAAGAGCTGTTCCGCGGACCCGCCGGGAAAGTCGCAGCGCGCCGTGCCGTAGTCCGGCATGAAAAGGGTATCGCCGACAAAAAGCGCATCGTCGATTTGCCAGGACATGTGTGCCGGCGTGTGTCCGGGCGTGTGCATGGCTCGCACTCGGAACGAACCTACTTCGAGTTCCTGTCCTTCATCGAGCAAGAGATCGAACTGCCGCCCATCCACCGGGAAGTCCGCGCCGAGATTGTAGATGTCGCGAAAACTGCGCTGGACTTCGCCGACCCGGCTTCCGGTCACAGTGCGGGCGCCGTAGCGCTTTTTAAAGAAAGGCATGGCCGTCAGGTGATCCGCATGCGCATGGGTATCGATCACGTAGGGAACGGTAAGATGCCGGTCATCGATATATCGCGCCACGGCCTCAGCGGACCGAAAGGAAGTGCGCGCACTCTTCGGCTCGTAATCCAACACGGGGTCGATCACGACGCCGGTCCTGGCATCGTGAACCACGTAGGTCAACGTCGACGTTGCCCGATCGAAAAAGTGCTGGATCTCCATTTCAGTTTTGCCTTAGCTGACCTTCGTCGGCTGAAATGTGTTGTCATCTACGGGAAACAATGGCTCGCGGAATATTTTCCCGTCATGCTACCCCTTAATACCGGCAACTTGCTTGCGCCCAGGCGCAACGAACGCCAAGCCCGGAAACGTTATAACCTTTGCGGTCTCTGCGTCTTTGCGCGTGATAACCCGATTGAGTTGCGGCTTTGCGCGTCAGGAATACAGGAGTCAAATATGGCCGCGCGCGTCTTGCAATTTTTTGTACCAGCCGGGAACGCTGAATTCGTCGACGCGATAAGTCGGCCGATAACCTTTGATATCGAGGATCGGCGTACCGTCGAAAAAATCGAGGCCGCTGACTTTGAGAAATCGCCCTTGCCGTCCGAGCAAGCGCACCAGCGTGAGCCCGATGGGATTGGGCCGCGTAGGCGAATCGAGGGCGAAGACGCCGAGCAGCGGCAGGTCCTCTAATTTAAATCCTCGATTGACCAGCCGTCGGGGCTTTACCTGAAGCGGGCCGATCTGATCCGGTCGCAGCCGGTCAAAATACGCCAGGACAAAAAGATGGGAATAACCGTCGATCCCTTCCAGCGCCGGTTCGAACTCGGCATAGATTTCGAGTTCTCCTGCCAAATCTTTGCCCTCCGCGCGAATATCCGATTCGGACGATTGCGTCCTGACCTGGCCAATGGGATTAAAGACAATCTCAGACATACCAATATCTCCGTATTCTCGAACTAACGACAATCTGCCTCAGGACTTTGCCAAGCACGCCTCGGTTACTTCGCTGGCGTCGTGGCGCCTTGTTTGAGGAATGCCACCAAGTCGATGAGCTCTTGCACGGTCAAGAAGTGATTATAGTTGCCCATGGCGGCTTTTCCGTCTTTGACCGTGTAACCGGGAGCCGCGACTGCCGGATGTGCTTTGATAATCGATGAGGCCAGGTACTCTTTGGGCAGAACCGAGTAGCCGGTCAGCTCCGGCCCGACGTTACCGGGTCGCGCGGCGAGCGACTCCTTTGGGAGTTTGATCGTGTGGCAAGCGTAGCACTCCATTTTGATGAAGAGCTGCTTGCCCGTTTCCTGATTGCCGTCGGGGAATGAAAAGCTCCAGCCTTTGGGCACGCTCGGCTTGGCCGGGACTCGGCTTTTGCGCCAGCGCAATACCGGACAGCGATAGCGACAGCGTCAACGTTAACGCATATGGAATTATTCGTTTCATAGCTCGATCTCCTTCGCTTTCGCATAACGTCAGCAGTCCGTCACAGCATGTTTATCGGAACCGGTTGTTCCAGCTCGGCAGATCTCTTTCCGACCTGCAGAGCAGCCCTGGCGTAGCGGCTGCTCGCTGTAGCGACCCGGTGAAATCAAACGGTCAAGGTTCATGGGCTTGTTCCACGCCGACGAGTCATGGACAAACTTCTTGCGGAGTCCGCGCATCCGTAGACTTCCAGCCTGTGCGCGAGAGTTCGGAGTTCGAACCGAAGACGAGATCGACACGCGTGCCGGTCCACTTGAGTCAGAAGCTCATTCCTGGTTGTGGGTTAATCCTTTACCGCCAATTCATTTGCCAACCCAATTTGGCCTGCCGACGCGCGTCGAAGCTCCGCGCACGCCGGGGCGCAAATAGCTATCGCGATTTCTTCAACATGAAGTCCAAATCTTCAGAGAGCGACTGGAGATCCTCCTCGTGCGCCACTTCGTCCTGAAGAATTTGCAAAACCATATTGTAAGTGACTGGGTCTTTTGTCTGAGTCGCCTCCAAAAGTTTCTTGTAAAAGCCAATGGCGCAGCGCTCGCCCTTGATGTTTTGGCTTAGGATAGTCTCGACGAACGGGTCATCGGGCGCGTCGTAGCCGCAACTGGTCACGTCATACCATTTTTTCGGCTCGGCCACCGGCGTGCCGCCGAGCTGGATGATCCGGGCCGCGACCATGTCGGCGTGACGCAACTCGTCGGTAGCATGTTGCAGCAATTCGGCGATCACCGCTTCTTTCATCGGACCCTTCACGACCTTGGCGCCCAGCCAGTATTGGTAATAGGCGAGCCACTCATCGGCGAACGCCATATTGAGCAGCTTCAACAGTTGTTCCACGTCCATGCCGACAATTTCTCTTCCTTTGGTGCCCATAATATTCTTCTCCTGTTTGTTCAATTTTTAGATGCACAACCACCGTGTAATTCCCTTAAGTATCGGCGATTGATCGCCATCAAGCGACAAGAGCCCGCGCTTCGCCGCAAACGCGAAACGCCGGGCTCTGGGTTCGTGACCGCTGGCCTCTTGGTTTACTTGACAAAGCACTTAGTGTGCCACGGCCAATGGCGGATTATCGACGCCGGATCAAAGACAAATTGTCATTGTTGAAAATTTGCGCTGCAAAAAACTTCAACTATGGGAATCGCCGGTGTCTTTGGTTTCTGGCCCATAGCTATGTTTGACAGCACGATCTCGAATACAAATCTTTGCTTAGCGATCATCCCACTTGCAGCTCTAATCGTTAGTAGTGGTGACGGTCGTCGGAGCTCGTCACTTTGATTGCCAAACTATTCCGTCGGTTTGAATAAACGAAAGCGACGATATGTGGCGCGTCCGGTTGAATTTTTCGCTCGCCACTGCCGCCGGCCTTTTCGTCAAAGTGAGTTACTTCCAATACGTAGCGACCTGCCCAGGGCGTCGGCAGAGTGACACGGCCCTGTTCGTCGGTGGTTAAAGGCTTTTCCCACTTGGACGGTCCGATGATCGTGAGTTCGGCTTTCGCAAGCGGTGAACCGAGAAAAATTAGCACAAAGGTTTTGCCGTTGGCTTCTGTGGGCACTAACTCCAAGTCGAGCTTCGCCGCGGTTTCCGTACGCCCATGCTTGGCGTAATAGATCGTCTTGGTTGTGCCGCCCTTTTCGTTGTCCTCGCGCGCTGGGACGCCGCTGTCGACGAAGCGCACGTCGCCAGCTCCCTTGGCTGGGAATTCGAGGTTGTTGTCATTGCGTTTGACCTGAAGCGGCTCGTTGCTTGCGCCGACAATGACGCGCGGCGCTTTGAATCGGTCGAGCAGCCCGCCGGTTTTTTCGCGGATATCGTCGATCCATTCGCCAAAATAGGCGCGCGCCGGGCCGTCGCCGTCGCGTTCGAGCCAGACGAAATGAGCCTGGGCACAAGGAGTTAGCAACAATGTGGCGGCCATTATCATGAGAGAAATGAACTTCAACATGGGAGATCTCCTGGAATGTCTATGCCGACAGAGTGGTGCGTTCAGATTTTTCGAGATGCGCCAGCACGCCGTCGAGCCAATGCTTGGCCGGCGCGTCGTAATCGACGTCGCAATCGACGCGCGGATGGATGCGAATGCCACCGTGGCGCTCCAGAGCGGCGTCGAAGTCGCGGCCACACTTGCAGAAATGATCGTAGGTGGTGTTGCCGAGGGCGAGCACGGAAAACTTGACGCCGCGCAGATCGAGGCTATTGCCTTGCACCACCGCTTCCCAGAACGGCGCGGCATCGTCAGGCGGCTCGCCGTCGCCGTAGGTGCTGATCACCACCAGTACGCAATTTGACTGCGTCAACACGCTGGGTTGGCAGTGCGCGATGTCTCGTACCCGAGCCGTGACGCCGGCACGGCGCAACGACAGCGACAGCTTATTCGCCAGCAATTCGGCGTTGCCGGTCACGGTGCCGTAGAGAACCAGCACTGAATCGCCGTTGTCGGGCGAGGTCTGCCACTCGCCGTGAACTTCCTCATGGCCGTTGTGCGTGTGGCCGTTGGTTGCATTGGAGCTAGTTTGTTCCATCTCGATCCTCGCTAGGTCGTTTTGATGTTTCATTGCTCTGCGGCACGGTTTGCATGACTTCGGGACTGGCTTGCACCGGCGCGGTTACATATTCCACGGTGGTTGCGTCTTCGGCATCGCGTTTACGATAGCGGAAGCGCCGCCAAGCCATGGCGAAGCCGGTCCAAACCAGGAAGCAGCCGCCGAGCGACGCCAGGCCGGCGACGGTTTGGCCGGCGAAACCGAGAGCCTCGCCGGTGTGAAGACCGCGCACCCAAACTCGCAGCTTTCGTCCCGGACTGGCGGCGGCGTAGGGCTCCCATTTTATGACTTCGGCGCTGGAGCGATTGAGCGCCAGTTGCGAGCGCGCGAAAATATGCGGCGCTGTCGGCTCTTGAATCAAGACCGTGACCGGGCCATCGCCGCGCGGCGGCAGGCGCATCATCATCATGATCCAACCGGGAGCTTGCTGATCGGCGCGCGCCAGGAAGGCATCGAAGCTTGCCATCGGCTTGCGCTCGCGCGCCTCTGTGCCCGCGCCGCGCCGCTGCTGCGCTTGAGCCGCAGGGCCGGGGGCTTGCGCTCTTGGCGGCGGCTCGCTGCCCGTCAATGTGTAGAGCAGATCGTTGGCCCACGGATAAGACATCACCGCCGCAGTGAGCGTGAGAATGATGAGCACCGACGACGACCAGAAACCGATGACGTTGTGCCAGTTCCAGTCGCGCGCTTTGCCGCGGAGGTGGAAATTGAAAAGGAGGCTCGGCTTCAATCCCCGCCAATGCCAACTGCGCGGCCACCAGAGATAGACTCCGGTAAGCGCCAGCCAGAAAAACGCTAGGTTGCAAGCACCGGTGATGGCGCGCGCGGTGACACGGCCTTCGCCCTCCGTGCCGAGCCAGCGGTGCCAATCGACGACGTCGTGAAACCAGTCGTGCAGTTTCGATTCCGAGCCGAGGATCGCGCCGGTATACGGATTCACGTAGGTTGCGCCTTCACGACCGAAGCCGACGGCGACGGATGCGGTCGGTTCGTTGCGCAGGACCACGCCTGTGGGCTGGGCTTTGGGATTCTGCGCGCGCGCCTTGGCTACCAGTTCATCCAGGCTTATGCGCTGCGCATTGGCAGCCGGCGGCACGACCAAGCGCACGTCTCGTTCGGCGTATTCGACCAGTTGGTGCTCGTACATCAGGATGACGCCGGTCGCCGACATGATGAAGATGACGGTGCCGCCGATAACGCCGGCGAGCAGGTGGGACCAAAAAATGATTTTATGCAGCAGCTTCATGCCGTCTCCTCGGGCGCTAGTTGGTCTTGCCGGCCTTCAGAACACCAAGCTCGGCGCGCAGCCAGTCGCGCAAGATATCCTTTTCGTAGCGTAGATAGTCTTCTCTCGGGTAAACGCTGCGGAGTTGGTAATTGATATCGGTCAAGTCGCGTTTGCCGGATTTGACCACCGTCGCGGCGCTATCGATGATCTCGAACTCAAGCACGATGTGGGGCGGGTAGAGACCTTTGACGATGCGCACTTGGTCCGCTTGCGGACCGCGAAACAATTCGAAGTCGCCGGCGAGGTCGATGTCGGTGATCCGGATATTCAGTTTCATATTCTCAGGGATGTAGCGCGCGCCGGTCGTGATGATGAACTTTTGCAGTTCGCCGACGATGCCCGTCGATGTCGGCTCCAGCTCGGCGCGGCGCGCGTCGGTGAATTTCTCCGGTTCGATGAAGGCGACGGAGATCCGCGCGGCGGATTCATCCACCGGCGCGGCCGCGGCGCAGCCGGCAACCAGCACGAGGCCGATGGCCGAGATCATTCTTGATCGCCTATTCATGTCACACCTCCGCGAAGCGGCGCAGCAAATTGTGATAGCAATTGGTCAGCTCCACCACGGCGCCGTGATTGGGCAGAGCTTGATTGACTTTGTTGATCGCCATATCGAGATCGAAAAGCAGAGTTCGAGTGCCGTCGTCGCGCACCATGCTCTGCACCCAGAAAAACGACGCGAGACGAACTCCCCGCGTCACCGGCTTGACGTGGTGCAGGCTGCTCGCCGGATAAACCACCATGTCGCCGGCGCCAAGCTTGACCGCGTGGGCGCCGTAAACGTCGTCGATGACCAGCTCGCCGCCGTCGTAGTCTTCCGGCGCGCTGAGAAACAGCGTCGCGGAAATATCCGTGCGCACGCGCAGCGGCGTGCCGGGAATCTGCCGGATGGAATTGTCCAGATGCGCGCCGAAAGATTCGCCGCCTTCGTAGCGGTTGAATAGAGGCGGGAAGACCCGGAGCGGCAACGTCGCCGTGATAAACAGCGGGTTGCGCTCCAGGGCCGCCACGATCATGTCGCCGAGCTCCCGCGCCTCCGGGCTATTCTCCGGTAGCTGGCGGTTGTCCTTGACCACGGCGGATTGATACCCCGCGGTCACGCGGCCGTCGATCCAGCCCGCGCGCTGCATCACTTCACGGCAGCGCGCGAGCTGTTCGGGGTTCAGGACATTGGGCACTTGGACGATCATTTTTTTCCGACTCCTTAGAACTTGAAGCTCGCGCTGCCGATGAACGTGCGGCCCGCGCCAGGCAACGACGTGTCCCCGCTGAGACTGTCGAATAGTAATGGTCGTTGGTCAGATTGATCGCGTTGACCCGCAATTGGAATATTCTTGTTGAGCTGGTACGCCACCGTCGAATCCCAGCGAACATGATCCGGGACACGGGCGATTGTTTGGCGGCATTGTTGTAATCGACAGCCGACATAGGTCGGGCCGCCGCCGATTTGCCATTTTTCGAGAAAGTCGTAGGTGACCCAAACGTTCGCGCTGTGCGTCGGCACGTTGGCGAGTTCGTTGCCGATGATGGCGGGGTTGGTGTCGATTTGCGAATCTTCGATATCGAGGTATGTGTAACCGCTAAAGATATTCAAGCCGGGGAGAAGGCGGCCAGAGAGCCCGAATTCGACACCCTGTGAACGCGTGCTCACCGTCAAGCACATTAGCGTCCGCGGTCGGATCAATCGGATTCGGTGTACACGGGCATCGGTTTTGTCGATTCGAAATACCGCGCCTTGCAGATTCAGGGCTCCATTGAAGAATTCCAGTTTGCCGCCGATTTCGAAGGTTCTGTTTTTTTCCGGAGGGGCACCTGTCGGTGTTAGGTGCCAAGGGCATGGCTTCGGCGGAGGGATTGAACGCGGTGCGCATAGGAGAAATAGTAGCTCTGTGACGGGGTCGGGTGAAAGATCAGACCGCCTCGATAACTCCACATTCGATCTGTCCGACCCAGGTCCGAACGAGCCGTTATCGCGCCAGTGGTATTATGCGTGATCGTGTCAAAGTCGTTGTCGAAGTAATCCCAACGGACGCCGCCGACGAGATCGAAATACTGGTTTAGCTTGATCTGATCTGCGGCGAAGATGCCGAAACCGAAGGCACTGCCGTCTGCGCGACTCGATACCGAGCGCGACATTCCCGCGGTACTGGCAACTGATTGTGGTTGGGATTGTTGAGCGTTGTGCCGGAGGCACTCCGACGAAAGCGTAGTGGTTCGTCGAAGGTCTCCCGCGATACCTCCAGCCCGGATGTGACTGTGTGATTGAAACCGAAGGTGTCGAACTTGGCGGTAAGATCCGTTTGGTTGCTCAGAATGCTTTCCTAGGTATCGCGCTGCCGGTCGGCTTCCGGTGAACAGGGTCGGGGATGACATTGACGCGTGGCGCTTGGTTTCGTGAATCCCGGTCGACGTGGCTGTAGCGGAGGGTGTTCCGCAAGGTGAACATATCGTTGAAGCGGTGATCCAACCGCGAGGTGCCGATATTCACCGTTGTTTCTTCGTTGTCTTCATTGGCAAAGCCATAGAAGTTCTTGCGGTCGATGCGTAACGGACGGCCATTCTACGTACGGAAAACCGTAATCAGGAATATTGTCTTCAGCTTGAAGCAGGTAGCTCAATGTTAGCTGCGTCGGCGTGCCCAAGCCGAACGCAGATCGACGGCGCAAACCCCAGCCGCTTGCTGCTTCGATCTTGTCGCGTTCCACGAACATCGTCTTTGTGGGCCATGAGGTTGATGCGGAAAGCCGCATGGGCAGCCCTGGGGAATCGGTTGGTTGACATCGATGGTGCCGCGCAGGTAGATCCGTTGCCGCCAACGCTAAAAATGCCGTCGTAGCTCGGGGTCGAGTTGAGGAACTTTGCTGACCTGATTGATCGATGCCGCCGGTGGAGCCACGACCGAAGTATAGGGAGGACGGTCCTTTTAGAACTTCGACGGATTCGAGATTGAACACATCTCGAAAATAGGAGCCCGGAGTCGCGCACCCCGTCGATGATACATGTCGTTGCTCGCGTTGTAGCCCGCGCAGCGTCAAGTTGTCGCCTTGAACCGCCGCCTTCGCCTGCACGGAAACGTAATACCAGGCACGTTGCGCAACGCATCGCGCAAGGTCGCAGCCGGCCTGTTCTTCGATTAATCTTCTGCGGCATCACGGTAATCGACTGCGGCATGTTTTTCAGTGGTACGGGAATCTCGATAGGGACGATTGCGGCACTACATAGGGGCTATCTTGATCCTGCACCACCACCGGCGGCAGGGTAATCGGTTCCTCTTTTTTCGGCTCCGCCGCGCCTGCGTGGCTTGCCAGCGCAAAGCTGAAAGCCATCGCCTTGCCAACTCCTTCACCGGCGGCGAGACAGATTTTTTGGAACGCTGTCTTGTTATTTTTTCTTTCGTTCGCGCGCTTTTGTTGTCGACTCATCTCATCCTCCATAACGTTAGGGTTGCTTGATTGGCTGGCTTTCCACGTCCGGAGGGCTGGATGGCTGGCTGGGTCAGAAATCATTTACTTTCGTCAAAATCAGTTTGCCGTTTCTGGTGATGCGCAGGTTGTATTCCTCCTTTTGGTGCACGATGACGATCTCGCTGTTGCCTTGAAACAGGTGATTGCTTTCGATGCGCGGCTTTTTCCCGGACGGCGCCGAGCTGCTCGGCGTGACCGTTCGTTTGGTAGCGAAATTCACAAGCGTTTCTCCCATGGGTCTTCCTAGTGCAGTTCGAACTTCACCGGCAACATCACCCATACCGACACCGCTTCTTTGCCCCGGCGGGCCGGCTCGAAGAGCCATTTTTTAACCGCTTCCACAGCGGCGAAATCGAGATCGCGAAAACCGGCGGACTGATCGACCATCACTTCGCCGACCCGGCCATTCTCCAACACGCGGACGCGCAATGTTGTTACGCCCTGCACACCAGCTCTTCGCGCGGACTCGGGATAGCGCGGCTTGACTTGGTAACCGCCGAGTGGCCGAGCCAGACCCGATAGTGCTTCTCCGGAGCCCGCGCCGCCGCCGGTGCCGTCGCCCTTGGCGCCTCGACCCAGTCCCGACGCGCCTGTGCCGCCGCCACCGCCGGCAACGCCGCTGCCGCCGACCACGCCCACATCGCCCTTGCCGAAAAGATTGCCGGCACCGGCGGCGCTGCCTTCGGCTTCGGCCGCGCTTGCGACGCCGACGTTCCAGCCGGCCTTGGCGGCACCGGTGTTATCCGGTAGCGAGGCGAGCGGCTGTTCGACCGGTTTCTCTTTGACTCTCTTCCTTGGTGTTGCCGGTCGGCGGCAGCGGGCTGGTTTCGAAAACCGGTTTGGATAGAAGCTTCGGCGCGGTGATATTTTGCAGCTTGGGTTTGGGCGCTGGAGGAGGCGGAGGCGGTGTGACCTCGACTTTCTTCGGTTCCTCGATGCGCGCCACATCCACCAGCTCAATCGGTACCATGGCGGGTTTAATCGGTTTGGCGTGCATCACCAACGCAGCCAACGGAATTATGCCCAAATGAATCAACGACGACGCAGTGAATGAAGATACCAACCAGCGCTCGTTCATTTTTTCTGCTCCTTCGGTTTTACCGCGATGGCCATCTTTGCCACGTTGGCGCCGCGGGCGATGTCCATGACTTCGACCACCTGGCCGTGCTGAACGCCGTCGTCGGCGTTGATGACGACCAGCATCTCGGCATTCTTCGCAAGTTGCTGGCGCAAAGCTTCACCGAGAGCCGCTTTGTCGATCGCTTGCTGGTTGAGAAACAACCGGCCGTCTTTATCGATCGTGATCGCCGCGCTCTCGGCAGGCGCCTGCTGGCCGGACGCCGCCTTGGGCAGATTGACCGGCATGCCTTTGAACTGGGTCATCGACAAGGTCGAGATCATGAAAAAGACCAGTAGAAAAAAAATCGTGTCGATCATCGGGATGATCTCGATGCGCGCTTTCTTGATGCTGCGGCGTTGAATGCGCATTAATGCTTCCCCGCATGTTCATGCAGCAACAATTCCAGCGAAGAGCTGAAGTGCTCCATGCGGTCCATTTCGCGCTCGACCTTGGCGGTGAAGTAGTTGTAGGAGACCAGAGTCAAGATCGCGATCAACAAGCCCGTGGCAGTCGCGATCAGCGCTTCCGCGACTCCGCCGGTAATGGCGTGGGGTTGCCCCATGCCCGCTTCCGACATGACATCGAAGGAGCCGATCATGCCGACGACGGTGCCGAGCAATCCGAGCAGAGGGGCAAGCGTCACGATGGTGTCGAGAATTCCCAGGCGGCTTTTAAGCACGGGAATCTCGGCCTGCGCCAGAGCTTCCATTGCCTTCGCCGGCGCGGGATTGCGGTGGGCGATACCCGCTGCTAAAACCCGCGCGATTGGCTGGCTGGAGTTCTTGCCCAGGTTTAAAGCTTGTTCGAATTCGCCCTTTTCGACCAATGATAAGATTTGTTGTAGGACATCTTTCGTTTTCAGTTTGGCCCAAAACACAAACCGTTCGATGGTGAGCGCGAGTGAGATCAAGGAGCAAGCGAGCAGCGGGATCATGACGATGCCGCCTTTGATGATGATTGCAATAAATGCCGACATGACTATTGGACCAGACCCTTTCTTTAGCTCGATGTGACTTTCCGTTTCACTTAGTTCGTTACTTTCGGCGACGCTTTGCATGGCGAGACCAAGTTCGCGCAGGTCGTCACGGGCGATATGCAGGACGACGCTGCCGTAGTGAAAATGGGCGGTGTCCTGGCTGCAATTGCAAAGCGAGACCGACCATCTGCCGTTGGATGATTTGATTCCGTACATTTTGACCTCCAATAAAAAAAGAGCCCGAGGTTCCGCCAACTTTTCGCGGAACGCCGGGCTCTGGATTCTAGATCGCTGGCCGCTGACTAGGGTTGTATATTCAAATCATAATTATTTGTCAATACTAATATAAAAATATTAGTATTAACTAATAATAATTCCTAAGCTATTGAAGATATACTCATTTAATCATGCCGAGTAGCCTATATATTTCCCAAATCTGCTTCGGATGCCGCACCATCCTGATTATCGCGGCCCTCGGTACTGAGGGGAATCACTACCCGGCGTTTGCAGCGGCGACACTTGAGCTCCACGCCTTCGGGTACCAAGCGCGCGAGCAAGCTACCGCAATGGCAGCGGAGCGCATCGCCGTCCTTAGTCACCGTCCCCGCCGTTTCCTGTTCGCCTTGCCTTGGAATACGCATTTAAGCCACTGCCTTATTTCGTTCATGCGCCATCCATAATGAGGTAGCTATAAATATGCCGACCAATAGCCCCTGGGCTGCCAGGGTTTCCATGGTCGGATAGATACCCAACAGCGGCACCGCCGGCGGAAAATTGAGCGGCGTCGCCGGAACCCAGCCGGCCGCCTGCAATTGATTGATGCCGGTGCCGGCGAAGATGAAGGCCATGATGTAGAGCAGTGTGCCGGTGACGCCGAAGAAAGTATTTTAGCGGTAGCGCAGGCCGAGCTTGAAGATCGCAAAGGTAGCCGCGACCAGCGCGACCAAGCCCGCGGCGAATCCGCCAAGGATGGCCTGGTGGCTGATTTTCATTCTGTAACCAGAGCGCTTGATAGAAGAGCACGACCTCGAAGGCTTCGCGGTAGACAGCGAAAAATGAGATGCCGATGAGTCCGAAGATACGTCTGCGTCGAAAGCACGTTTTGCACCTTGTCTTGAATAAATGCATGCCACCGTTTTAGCCTCGGTCCGGGTGTGCAGCCAATAGCCGACATAGAACAGCGCCGACGCAGCGAAGATCGAAATGAATCCTTCCATGCTTTCACGGTGCTGGCCGCTGAAAGTCAGCACGGTTTGGGCGGCGAGCCAGGTGAGGAAACCGGCGGCCAACTGCGAGAATCCAGCCGAAATGGATGTAGCGAATCGATTTTGTCGCGCCCATAACCCGCAGCATGGCGATGATCGCGGCGAGAATCAGCGCCGCCTCGAGTCCTTCGCGTAAAATGATCAGGGCCGAATTCAAGAATGCGTAATAACCGGAGAAATCATCGCTGCTGGCCAACAGCTGTGCCGCCTGGTCGAGCTTGGCTTCGATTTCGCAGCGTGTTGTTTTTGAATCTCCTCGGCGGAAACTCCCTGCCGGATCGAATTGCGAAACTGGGTGAACTGGGCCTCGAGAGATCTGTCCCAAGGCCGCATCCTTGGCGAACAGCGTCGGCTCGGCCATCTCGATAGCCGTCAAGGTAGGCCTCGATGGCTTTTTGGTAAGCTTTTTCCTTATCGCCTTTGCGTATATCTCAGCGGCTTCGCCGAGCAGGGTCGCGGGCGATCAACAATGGATCGGTCGATTTTTCGTCCAGAAGCCCGCGCCTGAGGTAGGCGAGAATGTCGTTGCTCGGCGCGTTGGGAAAACTCTTCTTGATTTTATCGGATAGCTCGCTCGTCTGAAGAAGTTGCCAAGGTCGCGACGCCTGCGAGTCGGCCGGCAGCGACTTGCCTTTCAGCCAGGACTCTCCGCGCCGGCTTTGCCGTTCGTCAGCGGGAAAACGCAGCGCCAAAACATAGAAGGCGACTTGCCAGCGTTGCTCGTCCGGCAGCGCGGCGAAGGAAGCCATCGCCGTTTTGTCGATGCCGAACTGGTCGTGTTGTAGACTTTAAAAGGCGAGAGTCCGGCCATGAAGTCTGCGTCGGTGAAATTGGCCGGCGGCGGGGTTTTGGGATTCATCGACTCGCGGCCGGGGCCGTCGCCTTTGCCGCTCTCGCCATGGCACTGAGCGCAATTCTGCGTGTAGACGAGTTTCGCGCCGCTCGAAGTTCGGCAGAGCCTTGGGGTAGGTGACGATATTATAGGTTTTGATCAAGCGGTCCTTGATCTGCTGGGCCAATTGCGGCACGGCATCTTCGCCGGTTTTATCTTGTATATGCTTCGCCAGCGCTTGCAGATCTTTTTCGATGCCCGCTTTATCGCCTTCGGCGGATTTGAGTTGGTTGAACAGCTCCGAGCTGCGCGCCGAGAACTCGCTCATCTCCGATACTCGTCGGCGTTGACAACTTTCCCGCCTTGCACGGCGTTGCGATAGTCGCCGCCGATGTAATCGATTAGCGCCAGAATTCGCTTGGCTTCGTCACCGGCAGCGAATGCGCCGGTCGCCGTTAGAATGATCAGCCCAAGGAAGAGGAAGAACCGACTGCACATGACTCGTGTCGATCTGGTCGCGGAGGATGAAGCCATAGTGGTCGTATATGTAAGGAGCCGAACTTTATCAAAAATTCTTTTGTCCAATAACATTTCAGGTCGATTCTTTGCGCCTGCCCGGAGCCGTAAACGGGTTCGCTCGTCTCCCGCAAGGACGGCTCAGCTAAACAGCCGAAACCTGAGTCCGAACCGTGTCGCTCCGCCGACGCTGGCTCGAATTGGCGATCTGGCGCGACAGTAAAATCAGCGGCAATAGCGCGATGGCGACCATCAGCAGCGCCGGCAGGGCGGCTTCGGCAATGCGCTCGTCCTTTGCCAAGTTGTAGGCCTCGACCGCCAGTGTGTCGAAATTAAACGGCCGCATGGCGAAGGTCGCCGGTAATTCTTTCATGACGTCGACGAATACGAGCAGCGCCGCGGTGGCGATGCTGCTGCGCATGATCGGCATGTGCACCCGCACCAGGGTGCGGCCGGGTGACAGGCCGAGGCTGCGCGCGGCATCGTCCATCGACGGTGTCACCCGTGTAAGCCCGGCTTCGGCCGTTTGAAACGCCACGGCGAGAAATCTGACGAGATAGGCATAGATTAGCGCCGTGACCGAACCGGTTAAAATCAATCCGGTGCGCACGCCAAATTGTTGGTGAATCCAGGCGATCAATGCGTTGTCGAGCTTGCCCAGCGGGAGCAGAATGCCCACAGCGATTACCGCGCCCGGCAGGGCATAGCCGAGCACAGCCAGGCGATTCGCTGCTTGTACCAGCGGACTCTTCACTGTCCGTGCCGCATAAGCCAGCAGCATGGCGACGACGACGGCGGCAATCGCGGCGATGCCTGCTAAAATAAACGTATTGGTAATCAGCCCGGTGATGCGAGCGCCAAATTGCACCTGCGGATCGGTCAGGGCCAGCTCCAGCAGAATCGCCGCCGGCACGACGAAACCGAAAGCAATCGGTGTGGCGCATAGCGTGAATGCGCCCAGAGCCTTGGCGCCGCCAAGTAGTTGCGGGGTTATCGGTGTGCGGTTGCTGGTATAGCGCGCGCCGCCGCGGTGCATGCGCTCTAGTGCGAGCATCGCGAGCACGAATACGAGCAGGCAGGTAGCGAGCTGGCCGGCTGCGACCGAATCGCCAAGGGAGAGCCAGGCACGGTAGATGCCAGCGGTAAAAGTATTCACGGCAAAATACGAAACGGTGCCGAAATCAGCGAGTGTCTCCATCAGCGCCAAGGCGACGCCGGCGACAATTCCGGTGCGCGCCAGCGGCAATGACACTCGCCAAAATCTTCCCCACGCGCCATAGCCGGCCAGTTGGGCGGCCTCATAGCTGCTGCGTGACTGTTCGAGGAAGGCGCTGCGTGTCAGCAGGTAAACATAGGGATAGAGCGCGAGCGATAGCATGGTCGCGGCGCCTGGCAATGAGCGGATTTCCGGAAACCAGTACTCACGCACCCGCCAACCGGTGAATTCGCGCAGCATGCTTTGCACCGGTCCCGAGGTCTGGAGCCAATCGGTGTAAGCATAGGCCATGACATATGCGGGGATCGCCATTGGCAACACCAGCGCCCATTCCAGGACGCGTCGGCCAGGGAATTCATAGGCGGTCACCAACCACGCGGAGAGCACGCCGCAGCAAACAACTCCCGCAGCGACCAGCACCAGCAGCAGGAAAGTGTTGGCGATGTACTCGGGCAGGACGGTCGATATCAGGTGCGCCCAGGTAGCCTCGCTGGGCAAGAAAATGTTCCAGACGACTGCAGCAATCGGCGCCACCACCAGGGCGGCGGTTATCAATGACACGACGCCGAGAGCACCGATCCGCGGGACGGTGATGCCGCCGATGGTTTTCGAGCGCAAAGCAGCGGCAATCGTTGTCATGGTGTCTCTCAGTCAAGTGCTAAGATTAAGGCTTCATTTCCAGCCGACCTGGTCGGCCAGTCGCTGGGCCGCCGCCTGGGTCTTGCCCAAATTTGCCAATGGCAACGCATCGGTCCTAAACCGGCCGAAAGTCTCGAGCTGGGGATTCGCCAGCTTCACGCTCTTGACGGTGGGCCATTCGTTGTTGCCATTGGCAAAATAAGCTTGTGCCGTGTCGCTGGCGAGATACTCGAGAAACTTCACCGCAGCGTCGCGATTGGGAGCGTTCTTCAGTATGCCGCCGCCGGAAATGTTGACATGAGCGCCGCGATCGTTCTGATTGGGCCAAACGATGTGGACTTTTTCCACCAGCGCGCGATCTTCCGGCTTGGTCGAACGCATAAGCCGGACATAGTAATAATGGTTTGACAGCGCGATCGAACATTCACCGACGCCCACGGCGGTCAATTGGTCGGTGTCGCCGCCTCTTGGCGGGCGCGCCAAGTTCGTGGCAACGCCGCGCGCCCAGTCGCGCGCCTTATCCTCGCCCAAGTGGAGGATCATGCTGGATATTAAAGAAAGGTTATACGGGTGGCTGCTCGGGCGTGTGCAGATTTCGCTTTTCCACTTGGGATCGGCCAACTGCTCATAGCGCGCGACATCGCCGGGACTGACCTTGCGCCGATCATAGGCGATAACCCGAACCCGCGATGAGAAGCCGAACCAGTTGCCATTGGGATCGCGAAAGTGAGCGGGGATGCGCTTAGCCAGCAGTTCCGACTTGAGCGGCGCGAAGATGCCCGCCTGCTCCGCGCGCCACAGCCGGGCGACATCGACGGTCAAGAAGACATCCGCCGGACTGGCGGCGCCTTCGGCCTTGATGCGCTCAAAAAGCGCGTCTTCGCCGCCTTCGATGCGATTAAGCTTGATGCCGGTGAGTTTGCTAAAGCCGCTGTAGAAAGCTTCATCGGTCGCATAGTGACGGGCGGTATAGAGGTTCATGACCTTTTCTTGTGCCGTCACGGTGTCACTAACAATCGCGCTTAACCCGAGTCCCAATAACCAAGGCAAAAACCGACAAGCACCATTGTGAATATCTATGCTTCATCTCATGTCTCCCCGATAAAATTTACTTCGTGTTGACTGTTTAAATATCCTGTAGGTTTAACTTCTAAAAGTTGTACCCCAGAAACTTAAATTGTTCGTATAGTCGAATAATATTAGTTTGTCAAACCGCAACCTTGTCCAAAAGGCACTGCTGGGCGGTACGTATTCTGGCGTTTCAAACTGCCAACAAACGGCAAAATATCCGGGCGGTATTGATGCGAACCTCGGCGTGGCAATTGGCCACATGGTAATGGCCAACACCAACTAAGCGGAGGGGTTTCGATCGTCCCGTCGTTCTGGAAAAGGGGGAACTACTCGATGGGTTCACTGCCGGCATCGGCAAAGACCACGGCGGTGGGGATATGAACATCGATTGGCACTCGGTGTCCGACCGGCCAATGGACGGGTTTGCGTTGCTCCAAGTGGACCGCGTCACCCGAGGGCAGACGCAGCCGGTAGAGGATTTCGCCGCCAAGAAACTCGCGCTCTTCGACGGTGGCGAGAATGCCGTCGGCTGTGGTGTTGACGGCCTCGTGGCGGATCATCACTTTGACCGGTCCGGGAGGCACCTCCGACGAACAGGAGAAATTGCCAAATTCGGTCTTAACCTGGGCTCCGGTTACGATACCCGTGATAAAGTCGGCATGACCGACGAATCCGGCAACGAATATAGTCGAAGGATTATAATAGACGTCTTCCGGTGTGCCGACTTGCTGCAGTTCGCCATGACGAACGACAGCGACTTGGTCAGCCATTCCGAGAGCTTCTTCCTGGTCGTGGGTGACGAGTACCGCGGCGGTTTTCATCTGGCGCAATATGCCAGCGACCTCTTTGCGCATTTGCGGCCTGAGTTCAGGGTCGAGGCCATTGAAGGCTTCGTCAAGCAAGACAACCGGCGGGCGCGGTGCTAGCGCGCGCGCCAAAGCAACCCGCTGTTGCTGACCACCCGATAATTCATGGGGATATCGTTGCGCGTACGGCAGCAACTCGGTTGCCCGCAACAACTCTTGAATGCGCTCTTGGCGCTCTTGGTTGGCAATGCGGCGCAGGCCAAACTGGATATTCTCGGTCACCGTCAAATGGGGAAACAGGGCGTAGTCCTGAAAAACCATCCCGACGCCGCGCGCTTCGGCGGGGAGCCATATCGAACCGGCGACGTCGACGACCGTGCGCTCGCCGATAAGAATCCGCCCTTCATCGGGTCGCTCGAATCCGGCAATCAGCCGGAGCAAGGTGGTTTTCCCCGATCCCGACGGTCCGAGCAGTGCGAGAATCTCACCTGAATGGACTTGGAGGTCGCAGCGCTTTACAGCCGGGGTGTGGTTGTATCGCTTGCTGATTTTTTCGACTTTTATGACAACCATCGGTGCTTTGCCAGGAATCAATACCTGAAACCGCTGGAGAGGTCCAGGACAGCCTGGGGAATTTCCAATTCTGAGTTCCGCAGTGCATTTCCGGACGCTGTTACAGCGCATCGTTTCGGCTGTTCTCGTGTAACCAACTTGCACTTGAACGATTCCTCCAATAGCATGCGCTACATCTTTGCGGAAACCTGCGCGCATCGTGGCCGTGCGATTCGATCGGTCTGGAGCGAGGCGAGAAAAGCGATCGGTAGTCAATTGATATATGGAAGCACATAAAGTAACCCACGCCTTGGAGGACTATCTGAAGGCGATTTACCAGCTAGCCGAGGAGGCTCAACCGGTGATCGCCGCGCGCATCGCCGCCGAGACCGGGGTGACGCCGTCGACCATGTTCGCGACGTTGCGTCGTCTGGCTAGTGAAGGTTACGTTACGATCAATCGCCGCAAGGAGATTCATCTGACCGAAGATGGACGAAAAGTCGCTGAGCGGATCGTTCGCCGCCACTTTCTGACCGAGCGTTTTCTAACCGACTTGTTGGGATTGGACTGGGTCAAAGCGCATCAGGAGGCTCATCGGTTAGAGCACGCGATCTCTCAGGAAGTCGAAGAGCGCCTGGCTAAGCTGTTGAGCAACCCGACCACCTGTCCGCATGGCAACCCGATTCCCGGAACCGGCTCCGGTAGACTGCCCAAGACCGTGCCGCTCAGCGAAGCCGTGGACGGCCAGCAAGTGGATCTCGACTATATTACTGAAGGCGGCGAACGGGATGTTCGCCTGTTGGGGTTTTTAGAGGATCACGGACTGGTGCCGGGCGCCAAAGTGCATATTATCGACGTCGCGCCGTCCCTCGGCATGATGACACTGAAAGTCGGCGACGATCAGTTTTCTCTTGGCATCGAGGCGGCGAAGAAGATCCGCGTTCACTAAATTTCGCCGCAGGGAGTGTCAATTCGAACTTGCTTGCTCAGGACCCTGAGTGGATGCCGATTCCGGCTCTGTCTCGGCTCGAAGGCCGGCCAATTCGTTGGCGAGAAACTCGATCTGATCGCCGAGCGCAATATCCCGGTCGATGACGATCAACTCCTGTCCCTTGACCCGGCAGCGCCCGCTATGGGCGCGGTAGCCGACCTCGCGCAAAAGCTTCTCCATGCGCACATGAATATTCAGCCGTTTGGCGCTGACGATGAGATCCTGGAGGCGGGCTTCCTGACGATTCTTCGGTCGCTGCATTTATCCAACTTTCCGAACGTAGGCCCGAGTATCTCTTAAAGGGCGGCTTTTGTAAACCGCTATGGCAGATTCCGTTTGAAAATGGCCCCGGCCTTGTTATCGTGCTTCCAGCCAAGCGATACATCGCCGAGCGCGCCGGCGATACCGACTGGTTGCGATTGACGCAGCGCAAATGTAGCGGAGGGCAGCATGATCAAAAACATTTTGATTCCTCTCGACGGCTCCGAGCATTCCAAGGCGGCGCTCGATTACGCGGTGTGGCTGGCGCGCGGCTTTGACGGCATGCTAATGGGCCAGCATGTGATCGACACGGTTTCCCTCGAAGGAACCTTTTTCCACGATGTCTCCGGTTCCCTCGGTTTTGAACCTTATCTCGATTTGTCGACCAAGATGCGCGAGATCTTCGATGATCGCGGCAAGCTCGTCCTGGAAAATTTTCGCGAGATCTGCGCGGCGAAGAACATCCGCGCGCGCACCTTTCTCGACACCGGACTGATCGCCAACGAGATCTGCGAGCGGGCTAAGGTCGCTGATCTGGTGGTGATCGGCCATCGCGGCGTCAACGAAGGTTTCACCGCCGGCATGCTCGGCTCCACCGCCGAAACGATCATTCGCAAATGCCCGCGGCCGATCTTTGTTTCGACAGAGCGCTTCAACACCATCGCCAACCCGCTGTTGGCCTATGACGGCAGCCAGCGGGCGAGCTCGGCGATGGAATCGGCGGCGGAGTTTTGCACGGTGCTCAAACTGCCGCTTACCGTGCTGACCATCGCCCGCGAGGAGGCGGCAGCGCAGGCGATCTTGCAACAGGCCAAGGCTTATCTCGGTTCCTATGCCATCGACGTCAAGTACGAGATCGCGCGCGGCTATCCCGAACAAAAAATCATCGAGTATCTGGTCAATCTCAAATACGACCTGCTGTTCATCGGCGCCCACGGCCACCGGCGGATCATTAAGATGGTGCTCGGCAGCACGACTGAGTATGTCCTGCGCAATGCGCCTTGTCCGGTTTTTCTAAATCGATAACAGCCATTCAAAGGTTCACGGGTTCAACGTTTCAAGGGCTCGGAATTATGAAGTTTATTGCTGCTGCGGTGCAGATGTTGGCCACCGACGACAAGGCGGTCAATTTGGCCGAAGCTGAACATTGGCTGCGCGACGCCGCGCGCCAAGGCGCGCGGCTGGTGGTCCTGCCGGAAGTTTTTATCTGGCGCGGCAACAAGAAATTAGAAAGCGCCTGCGCCGAACCGATACCCGGACCGACTTCCAACCGGCTTGCCGGGCTGGCGCGTGAGTTAAATATTTTCCTACTCGGCGGTTCGATCCTCGAAGAGATTCCCGGGAGCCAGAAAGCTTACAACACGAGCCTGCTCTTCGATCCTGCGGGAAATCTACTCGCGAGCTATCGCAAGATTCATCTCTTCGATGTCGACTTGGCCAATGGCGTGTCGCTGCGCGAGTCGGAGAGCCGCGCCCATGGCTGCGATATTGTGGTTGCACCGACGGCGCTTGGCACCATGGGATTGTCGGTTTGCTACGATCTGCGCTTTCCCGAGCTTTACCGTCGATTAGCCGACCAGGGCGCCCACGTCATCTTTGTTCCCTCGGCATTTACCGCTTTCACCGGTCAAGCGCACTGGGAGACTCTCTTACGCGCCCGCGCCATCGAGAACCAAGCGTACGTAATCGCCGCCGATCAATTCGGCAAAAGCGCCAAAAGCTTCGAATGTCACGGCCACTCAATGATCGTCGATCCTTGGGGAACGATTCTCGCTGAGTTGCCGGACGGGCCAGGTGTAATCACAGCGGAAATCGATCTCGACCACCTTGCCAAAGCGCGCGCCGAGCTACCGGCGCTGCGACATCGCAAGTTATTCTGAGTTGCACGCTTAAAAATTGATCACGGTACTGCTCAAGAAACCATCATAAGCCTTGGTTTGGTTGCTTCTCGCCGCTAATAGCTCGAAGAATCCCCGCGATTCCGATGAGTTAATGTAAGAATAAAGTTATAAACCGAATTGGCACGGAGAGTGCACACTAACCTAAGATGGTGGAATCGTTAACGCTTCAACTCTTTGGTTTGATGGATTCAATTACCGTCACCGGCTAACCGTATTACTACGTACCGCAGATGCAACCGGCTTCAGCGACTAAGTTCAGCGTCAACGGCGCCAATTCGTCGCCGCTGATCGCTTCACTCGAAGAAATTCATGCGAAATACGCCGACAATTTTAGCGGTAAAGTAGCGACCTATATCCCCGAATTGGCCAAAGCTAACCCAAAGCTGTTTGGCATCGCGCTGGTTACCGCCGACGGGCAAATCTATCAAGTCGGTGATGCCTGCCATGCGTTCACGATTCAATCGATCTCGAAACCCTTTGTCTATGGCTTGGCGTTGGAAGATCACGGTGCGGATTACGTTTTGACCAAGGTTGGCGTTGAGCCGACGGGCGAAGCCTTCAATTCCATCGTGTTCGATGAGCGCAATAACCGCCCGTTCAATCCGATGGTCAATGCCGGAGCCATCGCCACCACCGCTTTGATCAAAGGCGAGAGCGCCGAGCGGCGGCTGGAGCGCGTGCTTAAAAAATTTACCGACTTGGCCGATCGTTGCTTAGCGATCGACCATGACGTCTATCTTTCGGAATTCAAGACCGGCCATCGCAACCGCTCCATCGGCTATCTTGAGCTCAGTGCCGGCATGATCGATGGGCAAGTTGACGAGCATCTCGATTTGTACTTTAAACAGTGCTCGATTTTGGCGAGCGCGCGGGATCTCGCCGTGATGGCAGCGACACTGGCCAACGACGGCGTCAATCCGTTGAGCGGCAAACGGGCGCTGCAAGCGGCCTATGTCAAGAACGTTTTGAGCGTGATGCATAGCTGTGGCATGTACGATTATACCGGCGAATGGACCTACCGCATCGGTCTGCCGGCTAAGAGCGGTGTGAGCGGTGGCGTCATCGCGGTTCTTCCCGGCCAGTTTGGCATTGGCATATTCTCGCCATTACTCGACGATCAAGGCAACAGTTGCCGTGGCATTCAGGTTTGCGAAGAGCTTTCAGCGCGTTTCAAGCTGCACATGTTCGGCGCCCGCACGACTACCGGGGTTTGCCTGCGCCGGAGTTATCGGGCCGCCACCGTGCGCTCGATCCGCCAAAGGGGCAGTGTCGAGCAGGCGATCCTCGATCGCAAGGGTCAGGGGATTTGTGTCTATGAACTCCAGGGAAGTCTTTTCTTTGGTGCCTTAGAACAGGTGTTTCGCAAGGTCTCCGCGGAATTGGCAACCCTTGAGTACCTCATCCTCGACGTTAAGCGAGTGATGGGAATCGATGAATGCGCCTTGACGTTGGTGGTCCAGTTGAATGTCTGGCTGGCGACTCAAGGCAAGAAGCTCATCTTCGCACATCTCGCGCCGCGCTTCGCCGATACGCTCAAGCGAAGTCCTGATTATGTCTGGACCGATAGAAGCTTTTTCGCCGATACCGACACCGCTCTGGAATGGTGCGAAAATCGTTTGCTCGCGCAAGAGCAGCCCCGGCCTGTGGCGGAAATTCTTCGCCTGCCGCTCAGCGCGATGAATATTCTTGCCGGTTTCGCCGCTCAAGAAACCGCTTTGCTCGAAACCATCGTCGAGGAGGTGAACTACGCCCAGGGCGAAACCATCATTCGCGAAAACGATCGTGCTGACGACCTTTTTCTCCTCGCTGCCGGCACGGTTAGCGTCTACCTTCGACTCACCGATGGCAATCGGCGACGGCGGGTGAGCACGATCACGCCGGGTCTGGCTTTCGGAGAGCTTGCCTTATTAGACGGTGGCGAGCGCTCCGCCGACGTGATCGCCGACGAGCCGGCGCTGTGTTACGTGCTGCCGATCACCAAGCTCAGGGCGCTCGCGAGCAAGCATCCGGCGATTGAGACCAAACTTTTTTTCAATATTTGCCGCGAGCTCTCGGTTCGTCTACGGCGCGCGGATGCGGAAATCCGCTCTCTGGCGGAATAGTACGAGTTCGCCAGGGCAGGATATTGCCGCGCGCACCGATGGCGAGACGCTACTGAAGGCGATCTGGATTACCTGGCTAAAGTGCGCACCGAGCTGCCGGCGCTACGGCACCGGCGCTTGTAGGGCGCGAATCATCGACGCCTTCATGCGCGGTTATCTGAGAGGAACCTTGCCCCACCTCGAATGAAGCCAGACCCACTGTTCAGGCACCGTCCGAATGGCGCATTCCAGGCGGTCGTTGAACAGGGCGGTCAATGCCGGGATATCGATTTTTGAATCGCCGGTCGGCGTATAGTAGACGCGGTTGAAACTCAGTTTGTGCAGTTTCTGGCGGCGATGATGCCAGCAGAAAATCACCGGGGCTCCCGTGCGCAGCGCGATCGCTGCCGGGGTCGTCGGCGTGAAAGCCGGTCGTCCGAAGAACGGCAAATAATCTCCTGCGGTTCTGGTGTTCTGGTCGATCAAGAAGGCCATCAAACCGTTGCGTCGCAAAACGCTCAAGATGCTTTTACCCGCGTTCGTCTCGTCGCGCCAGACGATACGCAAGCCATGCGCGGTTCGCCACTTTTGCAGCCAGCGTGTTACGCGGGGATCGTAAGACGGCTTGGCGATGGACGCGATCGGATAGCCGGCCGCGGCAATGGCTTGGCCAAGGAGCTCCCAGTTGCCGATATGTCCGGAAATCAGCACCGCGCCTTTGCCTTCCGCGAGCGTATCATCCAGCACTCGCCGCGCCGCGTCATCCAGTTTAGGCACTGAGCGGTGCAGGCGGGATAGTTCCCAGAGCGATTCGGCGAAATGAACGAACATGCGCCGGGTGATTATCACCGCGTCGAGCTCGGGTAAAACCGCAGTTAGCTGTGCGCGCGCTCGCCGCGCCGCACTGACAAAAATATGCGGTGCCAGACAACCGACCAGGCGCAGAAAACCGCGCAGCGGCAATACTCGGGCGGCGGCAAATCCCAGCCGCATCAAGCCGTAGAGCAAGTCGTTCTTTACGCGCTGGTGCCAACTCCAGCGGCTGCGCTTTTCTCTCGTCTTTATCACGGTCAAACATTAGCACGGCTTAGCCGAACCTCATAACTCATGTAAGCATGATCAGTTACGACGTAAGAGTGCGTTTCAATGGGCCCTCGTTTTGGATGCCGACGTTGAGGGCAGGGATGGGGCGCAATTGATTGCGCCCCAGGATTCACGGGCCGTGGTACTTGAGGTTCTTGTGAAGTGAAACCGTCGGCACTTCAAACGAAGTCCGCTCAGCCATCCCGTCCCAAACTAACTGCGAAGCGAGAATTGGACCGTAAGCGCAAGTCTTCTTCCCGCTCTCCTTATCCGCCGCCGACGTGTTCAAATCCACCGGCGGATTGTTCGCCCGCTGCTTGCCCTTGTGCGCGTACTGGTCAATCGGCTTTTTCTTTGCGATGCTCGCCGGCTTCTTTGCCTTGGCCATTTACTCTCCCCAATACAGGTTTAGAGATTCAGCGCTGAAAATTGTCCGATCTTACGCGATGCGCTAGCAGCCTTACAAGTCTCGACCTGCGGTTGCGTTGACATCGGGAATGGCACGGCTTAAGACTGACTTGATGCTGGTTTCTTCGCAGTACCGGGCGGTCGTTCAACTCCTCGCGCTAACGCTTCATACCTTTCTTCTTGGCATTGTTGTCCTCGCTTCGGTTCCCCAGGTCTCGGATCGAGATGGGGACTATCGACCGGCGCAGGCGAGTCGGCTAGCTGCATTGCACGATCAGATTGACGGCAGGGCGCTCAACCGCGGGGTAAAACCTTATGACAGCCCGAGCCCTGGGGCGTTCTTTGCGTCGGCTCGTTTCCGTCAGGCTCAGGTCCAACAAGCGGCGCTGTTCGGTTTCCATATAAATGATGGTTTTTATCGCCAACCTTCGCTGGGGTTTCTGCCGATCCGTTCTCCGCCTTTCCAACTTCCTCTGTAACTTTCGAGCAGTTTGATAGCGAACGACTGGTCTGGCCCGCCGATGCGTGCGAGCGCGGGACGAGTCGTCGCTCGTGGTGCTGTAATGTGATCGAACATCGCCGCGGTCCGCGCGCGCTATTTCACTCGCGAAGAGGCAAAGCTCTTCGGGGTGAGATGCCGCCGCGCCGTCGGCGAGATAGGAGTCGAAATGTTAGGGGGATTGTCTACCGATACAATTATCGTAATCGGCTTAATGGCTGCCGCAGTGCTGTTTATCATTTGGGTGAGAAGACAATAGTGTCTCAGGGGCAGCCTTGCTCTCGCTCCGCAAACTAATTCCGGCATGCCCACGCGCACTGGAGCTGCGTGTGGGCTCGCCAAAAAAGGCGCGCACATGATTCGCACGCACTCCACTTACAATCAATGTCTGCTGCCAAGCCCACTGGTGAAATTTTTCTGTGGGCGGGCGCGGCGGTGCCGGCGCTGAAAAATTGCTGATTGCCTAAACGGCGTCTTACGCAGTTTTAATCTGCATAGATATTAGGCTGCGCGCTCAATTTCTGGGCAGCGTAGCCGTCATTAATTTCTGCCGACATCTCACCCGCTCTTCATTACCCTAGCGATTTCGGCACGTAACGTCAGCCGCTCGTTGGATGTCAGCGCTTGGCACCACGGTTGCTGTAGGTGCTTTCGAAGCCAAACGTTTGGGGTCGTTTATTGTCGGACGGTAAATAGCAAAGGAGTTTTTATGAAGATGGTCGAAGCGATCGTCAAGCCGTTCAAGCTTGACGAGGTGAAAGAAGCGCTCACCAAGGCGGGGATTCAAGGCATGACCGTGGAAGAGGTCAAAGGCTTTGGCCGACAAAAGGGCCACACTGAGCTTTACCGCGGCGCGGAATATTCGGTGGATTTTTTGCCAAAGGTGAAGATTCAAATCATCCTGCCCGACGAGAAGGCTGCGGAGGTCGTGCAGGTGATCACCGACGCAGCCAAGACCGGCAAGATCGGCGATGGCAAGATTTTCGTCACCAACGTTGAGGAAGTGATCCGCATCCGCACCGGTGAAAAAGGGCCGGACGCGATCTAATAAGTATCAAGCTAACTTGAGGAGGAGATCATGAAAGTTTTACGGTTTAATTTACAGCGATTTAGCTGCGCGTTGGCGTTGGGAACGCTGCTAATGACGAGTATTTCGTTGGCGCAGGAAGCACCGGCGCCGGCGGAGGTGAAAGTTGAAGCGGCTCCGGCACCCGCTGCGCCGGCGGAGACGAAGAAGGAAGACCCCCTGGCCAAGCCGGCACAGTTTACCCAGGGGATGCTCGAGCAAATCGGCGGTGCCAAGGTTGCTTTGGACACCATGTGGACTTTGATCGCCGGCATGCTGGTATTTTTTATGGGTCTGGGTTTTGCCTCGTTGGAATCGGGATTATGCAGGGCGAAGAATACCGTGACGATTCTCGCGAAAAACTTCATTGTGTTCGCGGTGGCATCCATCGCCTTTTTGCTTGTCGGCTGGGGTTTGATGTTCGGCGACGGCAATCCATTTTTCGGTACGCAAGGATTGTGGTTTGTCGGCGGCGCGGACAACAGTCCGGCGACGGGCGGATGCCTACAAAGGCGTTTATTCCTCGATCAACTGGACGGGCGTGCCGCTGTGGACGAAGTTTTTCTTCCAACTGGTGTTTGCCGGCACGGCGGCGACAATTGTTTCGGGCGCGGTTGCCGAGCGCATCAAGTTCGGGGCTTTTTACATCTTCAGTTTTGCAATGGTCGCGCTTATCTATCCGGTCGTGGGGCACTGGATTTGGGGCGGCGGCTGGCTCGCCAAGCTTGGCATGTTCGATTTCGCGGGCTCGACGGTGGTTCATTCGGTCGGCGGTTGGGCGGCATTGACCGGAGCCATAGTTCTCGGGCCCCGCATTGGCAAATTTAATCGCGACGGAAAGCCCTTGCCGATCCCTGGCCACAGCATCGCGATGGCGACCATCGGCGTATTCGTGCTCTGGTTCGGTTGGTTCGGATTCAATCCAGGCAGCACCATGGCCGCTGATGCCGGCGCTATCGGCCGCATCGCCGTGGCGACTAACACCGCGGCGGCCGCGGCGGCAATCTCCGCCTCGATCACAGCGTGGTTGTTTTTGGGCAAGCCTGATCTGACGATGATCTTAAACGGCGCTTTGGCAGGTTTGGTTGCAATCACTGCCCCCTGCGCATTCGTCAGTATCCCAAGTTCGCTCGTCATCGGTCTGTTCTCTGGCGCGTTGGTTGTGCTCGCGGTGCTCTTTTTCGACAAAATTAAGATTGACGATCCAGTCGGCGCGACCTCCGTGCATTTGGTCTGCGGCGTATTCGGCACCATCTGTGTCGGTCTATTCGCCCAGGATCAGTTCACTCCAGGTACCACTGGAAACGGTTTGTTCTTCGGTGGGGGCACCAAATTGTTATTTGCGCAGCTTGCGGGCGTAGTAGGTGTCGGCGGCTTTGTCTTGGTCTCTTCGCTAATCATTTGGAAGATAATTGACGCGACCATCGGTGTCCGGGTATCGGCAGAAGAAGAAATCGAAGGTTTGGATGTTGGCGAGCACGGCAACATCGCTTACCCGGACTTTGCCTCGACGTCATCCAGTAGTTTTCGATCCCAAATGGGCAGCGGTAGCGGTTCAGTGGCCCAGTACGAGCCTCAGACGGCTCCGGTCCTCGCTACACAAAGCGGCAGCAAGTCTTAGGATCGCTGCAGGTGCGGCGCAAGTTCGACAGAACCGGGACGCGCGCCTCGGGTTCGCCATCCCGGTTCTGTCTTAAGTGAAACTGACAACCACCAGGATTGTTAATATAGACAAGGAGTGGAGAAAAACATGTCCGTAAAAGACGCCCTAGAGATGGCGAAGAAGAACAAAGTAGAGATCGTCGATTTCAAGTTTATCGACGTGCCCGGGCTGTGGCAGCATTTTTCGATTCCCGCAACGGATTTCGACGCCGATAAGTTCGAACAAGGGTTGGGCTTTGACGGTTCGAGCATCCGCGGCTTTCAGAGCATCAACGAATCGGACATGATCCTGATCCCCGATCCCGACACCGCGATGATGGATCCGTTCACCGAACATCCCACCCTAAGCTTTGTCTGTAACGTGTTGGATGCGATCACCCGCCAGCCCTATTCCCGCGATCCCCGCTATATCACTCAGAAAGCCGAGAAGTATCTAAAGTCCACCGGCTTGGCCGACATCAGCTACTGGGGTCCCGAGATCGAGTTCTTTATCTTCGACAGCATCCGCTTCGACCAGAACCACCATGAAGGCTACTATCACATCGACTCCAGCGAAGGGTTCTGGAACTCCGGCAACGCCGACGGCCCCAATCTGGGCAACAAGATTCGTTACAAAGAAGGTTACTACCCGGTTCCGCCGATGGATCAGTATCAAGACCTGCGCTCCCAGATGGTGCTCAACTTAGAGAAATGCGGCATCAAGATCGAAGTGCATCACCACGAAGTCGCCACCGGCGGCCAGACCGAGATCGACATGCGCTTTGACACCATGACCAAGATGGCCGACAAGGTGCTGCTGTATAAGTATGTGGTTAAGAACACCGCCAAGCAAAGAGGCAAAGTGGTCACCTGTATGCCCAAGCCGCTGTTTCAGGACAATGGTTCCGGCATGCACTGTCACCAGAGCTTGTGGAAGTCGGGGAAGAATATTTTCTACGACAAGAAGGGCTATGGCCTGATCAGCGAGACCGCCAGACACTACATTGGCGGCCTGCTCAAGCACGCCCACGCGCTGTGCGCCTTCATCGCGCCGACGACCAACTCCTACCGCAGACTGGTGCCCGGCTACGAAGCGCCGATCAACTTGGTCTACTCGGCGCGAAACCGCAGCGCCTGTGTGCGTATTCCCATGTACTCGACCAGCGAGAAGGCCAAGCGGCTGGAGTTTCGCACTCCTGACCCGAGCGCCAATCCGTACCTCGCCTTTCCGGCGATGTTGATGGCGGGGTTGGACGGGATTAGAAACAAGATCGAGCCGCCGAAACCGATCGACAAGAACTTGTACGAATTGGAACCCGAAGAGGCCGCCAAGGTGAAGTCGATGCCGGGATCGCTGGACCAGGCCCTCGATGCCTTGGAGAAGGATCATGATTTCCTACTCAAGGGCGATGTCTTCACCAAGGACGTGATCGAGACCTGGCTGGAGTACAAACGCAAGCATGAGGTCGATGCCATCCGGCTTAAGACCCCATCCTTGGGAGTTCGCTCTCTATTTCGATATCTAAAAAATGGCTGGGCACAGTGGACTGAGGGACGAAGTCCGCTCAGTCCACTGTGCTTTTGATGGAGTAACTTTTGGGGGACCCATGGGTGAGGTCGTCGTTTTTCAGCATGACCCATTCGAAGATTTGGGTTTCTTCGCCGAAGTTTTTGAAAAACAGCACGCCGCTTATCGTGTGGTCCGCTTGTTCCACGGTGAAATGCCAGAGGAGAACTGGGAACAGGTCAAGGCGCTGATCATTCTCGGCGGGCCGATGAACGTCGACGACGAAACCAGGTTGCCGATTCTCCGCTGGGAAAAGCGCATCATTCGCGCTGCCATCGATGAAGCGGTGCCGGTTCTAGGAATTTGTTTAGGCGCGCAGTTGATTGCCACGACTCTCGGTGCTGCGGTGTTTCACGGCGCGGTTAAAGAGATCGGCTGGAGTCCGATTTCGATCACGCCCCATGGCCAGGTCGATTCCTTACTCGGCTATCTGCCGGAGAATGCGACGGTGTTCCAGTGGCATGGCGACGGCTTCGAGCTGCCAGCGGGGGCGATTTTGTTGGCGTCGTCACAGCACTATCGCACCCAGGCATTTCGCCTCGGCAAGACTATTTACGGCTTGCAATTTCATCTCGAGGTGACGCCGCGCATGATCGAACGCTGGCTCGATGAGCGTTCCAAAGACCTGGCGCTGTCGCCCTACGTGCAGCCGGACAAAATCATGGCCGATACGCAAAATTATGCGCCGGCGCTGAAATACTATGGCGAGCGCTTTCTATCCGAGTTTCTCCGGCGCGTCGCTCGCTCGAAAAGCCGCAAAACGGACGGCGGGATGGTTTCGCTATGAAGAAGGTGCTGGTTATCGATGATCATGAACCTTCGCGCCGTCAACTGATTCAAAGTCTGCACGGCTGCGGTTATCAGATCGCCGCCGAGGGTTCCAGCGGCAGGGTGGCGTCGGCGCTGGCGCGTGCTTCGGCTGCTGAAGTCATTGTCATGGCCGTGGGCTTGGTGGATCTCGATGGTATCGACGCGGCGCGAGAGATCATGCAGTCCGACCCGCTGCCGATCGTGCTGGTCACGAGTCATGCCGATCCTTCGACGGTCGCGCGCGCGACTAATGCTGGCGTGATGAGTTATCTGGTCAAACCCCTGCGCGTCGAAGAGCTCGCGCCGGCGATCGAGCTCGCCGTCAGCCGCTTTCGTGAATTTGTTTCCTTGCGCGACGAAGTCTCCACGCTCAAGCTCAATCTCGAAGAACGCAAGTTAATCGAGCGCGCCAAAGGGTTGTTGATGGAGCAGCGTCATCTTTCCGAAGAGCGCGCCTATTCGTTGATGAAAAAGGCCAGCATGAACATGCGCAAGCCGATGTCGGACATCGCCCAGGCGATCTTACTCGCCGGCGGACTGCTTACCGAGACCAATCCCTGAATTTAACGCTTTTCGCCATTCACCGCAGAAACGCAAAGCTTTCGAGCGGTGTCCAATCTTGACTTCTCTGTGGTGGTTGCGCCTCCGTGGTGAAACATCTTCTAGTTGCAGCACAGCCGCCTCTGGCTGCTTGTTGTTTAGGCATCTCGTGACTGATGAACAGGCGACGATTATTAACAGAATATTAAAACGTCATGATATCGCGATGTTTCTGATTGCTGGCAAGTGGCACAGCGGTTGCGTTGTCAGGTAAGCGAGGGCGAAGTAGCCCTGGGTCGAGCAAAGGCGCTCACCGGTGAGCCGGTGGAGCGCCTTTTTTTTGGAGAATAAGAAAATGAACACGAAGAAGTCTGCAACCGACAAGATCTTCGACAACATTATTTTCCTGGCCGATGTCTTTGGCGACCTGGCGGACAAGGATATCCCGCCATTGCCGGTGTTGGAGATGGCGCGCTGTTTCGAGCTTGCGCCGGCCTACGTCGTTCGCGCCAGCCGGCGCCGGCGGAAAGACTGGCCGCTATGGAATTAGCACCGGTGCAATATCGCCTTACCGAAGTGTCGGGTTGGGTGATCGTGACGCCTTCGGGGAAGGCTGAAAACAATGAACCGCTGCGGGTGCGCTATTTGTTTCGCCGCTGGCTGACACGCCAGGGAATTCGAGTCATCGTCAACCTGAAGCAACTCGAGCAGTTCGGCGTGTGGGAAGTGGGCGTGCTGACATCGTTCAAACGCGAAGTCGACCAGCGCGTCGGGATGCTGCGGCTGTGCCACCTCAATCCGGAACTGAAGGGATATTTTCACGACGATCGGTTCACCGAGCAGTTTGAAATCTTCGATGACCTCGAAGAAGCCATGATGGCAGGAAAGCATTGACGGCAATGGGACAAATGCCTGACGCGGTTAACGAACTCAATCCGGGGATTTTTCAGATTCGCGGCCTCAAAGGCAGCAGTCATAGTTACGTTCTCAAAGGCGATTACATGAACGTGATGATCGACACCGGTTCGGATCAAAACTTTCCGGTGCTGGAGCGCGGCTTGCGCCATATCGGCATGAAGGTGCGCGACGTCAACCTGGTGATCAACTCGCACGAGCATTGCGATCATATTGGCGCCAATCGTTACTTTCAGGAAACCGCGATGATCGCGGCCTATCGTTTGGCCGCGTCGAAGATGACTACCGGCGATTACTACGTGACCATGTACAAGGGCAACGATCTGAACGAACCGCCGATGCGGGTGCATCTGTGGTTGGAGAATATGACGCGCATCGACCTGGGCAATTATACGCTGCGCGTCTTTCACACGCCGGGTCACACTTCCGGCTGCATTTCGATCATCGAGAGCACCTGCGGTCTGCTGTTTTCCGCCGACAGCGTGTTCGCCGGCGGCACGCTCTCCTACATCGCCGAGAGCGGTAGTATCGGCGACTACCTCGACTCGCTGGCGCGGCTGCGCAGTTTCAGTCTGAAGGCGCTCTATCCCGGTCATGGGCGAGTGTCGGCGACGCCGATCGAAGATATTGATCGCGCGGTCGCCAACGCGCAACTGTTGCTGGAAACAAAGAACAACGAGAAGGTCGACATTTTCTATCAGAATGCGCATGAGAATTCCGATGCAATGGCAGGGATGGTGTTGTAAGCGACTAAGAAACGGTTCGTAAAAATATTTACGCTTGCGGCGCCGAGACGCCGCAAGCACGAGAAGAACGGTCCGGGTGTCGACGCTGAAGCCCGCGACCATGGCAATGGCGCCTGATTCCTCAAACGGGATCGAGCGCCATTTTTATTTGCAACGAATGATTAAAGAGGTGACGCGATGATCGAAGAACAGGTTTCCAGCAATAACCAACGACTCGAAGACCAAGAAGCGCGGAAAGGATTGCCATGAAAGTGAAAATGTTTCCGATGCTCGCATTGACGCTATCGCTGGCCCTCGTGCAGGGAAGCGGCGCCCAAGAAAAATTGGAAAAACTTCACGTCGGTGTGGCCGGGTTAAGCGGCGCGCTGGCGCATGCGTTCATCCCGAAAGACACCGGCCTGTACGAGAAATTTGGCCTGGATGTGGATTTAGTTTTCTTTCAGGGCGGCACCCAGGGAGTGCAATCTCTGATTGCCGGCGGCGTGCAATTCATCGTGTCTTCGGGATCGGAGGTTATTGCCGCGCGGGTTGCCGGTTCTGACATCACTATCATCGCAGGCTACATGAATACGGTGCCTTACAGCATAGTCGCCGACAAAGGCGTCCGCCGGTTCGAGGACTTGAAGGGCGGCAAGGCGGCAGTCAGCCGGTTCGGCACCACTTCAGATCTCGCGTTACGTTATGCCTTTGAACAGAATGGGTTGTTCCCAGGCAAAGATATTACCTTAGTCCAGTTGGGCGATCAGGGCGCCCGCTTCGCGGCGCTCACCGGCGGCACGGTGCAAGCGACGGTGATCTCGCCCCCCTTCGATCTCACCGCCAAAAAACTGGGATATCGAATTCTCGCCGATATGGCGGATCTCGGCTTGCATTATCAGCATGAAGCCTTGGCCACCACGGAGCGCATGCTTGCGGCCAGACCGGATACGGCACGCCGGTTTCTCAAGGCGTTCATCGCCGGCATCCATGTCTGGATGACCGATGAGAAAAAGACCAAAGAGATATTGGCCAAACGGTTAAGGATCAAGGATAACGAAATTCTCGACGAAACCTATTCGGCCTACAAGAAACTGACTGAAAAGAAACCTTATCCGACTCTCCCTGGCCTGGAATTTCAGATCGCCGATTTGGCGCTGCGAAACGCCAAAGCCAAAGGCGCCCGGGCCGATACATTCGTCAATCTCGGCTTGCTGAAGGAGATCGACAGCAGTGGTTATATCGACGGTCTGTACAAAAGATAGCGCATGATTCGAAGTAGGCGCTCCGTTATCAACCCTATTTTGGTGAAGGAGATGAACATGCAGAAAGTAACAAAGATTTTAGTCCCGATCGATTTTTCTCCCGAGTCCGGCAGGCCTTGCGCGATGCTGCCTCAATAGCGCGGGAAACCGGCGCGCAGCTGATCGCGTTGCATGTCATCGATGAAAGAGTCGAGAGAGATATGTTGCTGTCTTCGATCGTGTCGGTCGACGGTTGGCGGTTTCCCTTGGACGGCTTGGCAGCGATCCCGCTGGACCTTGTGATGCGCGAGCGAGCGCTCGATTTGTGGAACTTTGTCGAGCGTGAGGCCGAGCCGCTGAGCCAGGACAGGGTTAAGAAAGTGGTCAGACTCGGCAAGTTCACCAGAGAAATAACCAACTTCATGCGCGATGAGGAAGTCGATCTGCTGGTTCTCAAACTGCGCCGGAGGCGGCGGTTTCCCGATCTAACGACGCTACAGCTTGTCACCATTGCTGGGCGGCTGTCATGTCCAGTTTTGCTGGACCCGCCGGCCGTCCGCGACCTTCCGGAGCCAAAAAATGGTTTGTTGACTTTCAATCTGTTACCGACGTGGAGATTCCTGAGCTGTCGCCAGGCGATCTAACGATCAGGCCGGCTTCTGGACTAGCGGGTTGGCAATGGCGCCGATCCATGCCGTGTTCTGACGTTTGCCTAAATTGTTGGCGGTAGGCGAATAAACCATAGGCAAGCCGCTTTCGAGTCGAACGTCAAAGGTGCTGAATTTATTTTATTATTGCCGATTCACATGGCGGCATAAGCGTTGCGTATAGAGCATCGCGAGAGATGAACAAGATTGAAGAATATAAGAAGGAGAAAGCCGGCCTCGATATTCTCGGTGACATACCGCGCTACGCCGCTGCAGGATGGGAAAGCATCACCGACGGTGACAAGGAGCGTTTAAAATGGGCCGGGATTTTCTTTCGGCGGCAGACTCCCGGGCGCTTCATGATGCGGCTGCGCTTCGCCAACGGCTTCATCAACGCGGCGCAGCTGCGCACCATCGGTGAAATTAGCCGCGACTTCGGCAAAGCCTTCGCCGATATCACGACGCGCCAGCAGATTCAGTTGCGCGAATTCAGAATCAACGATGTGCCGGAGATCTGGCGGAGACTGCGCGCCGTCGATTTGATTTCTTTGCAGACCGGCATGGATAACATTCGCGGCGTGATCGGCTGCCCGGTGGCCGGTCTCACTCCCAATGAGTTGTTCGACGCTTCGCTTTGCAATGTGATTGCTTAAATTTTCAGCAGCAGCGTCAATAATTAGGCAATTATTCATCCGTGGGGTTTCCCATCGGTGAAAAAGCGGTGTGAAATGAAAGATCGAATTACTAGTGGATGGAATTTTCCATGGCATTCGTTTTGCTCGATTTTTACGAAATTAAATATTAGTGAAATTTGTCCGGACTTAGTGAATAGTTCGTTTGGGTTTAGTGACGTATTTGCTATAAATTAGCGAAATCGATTTTCGAGGAGGATTGGGTAATGAAACGTGGAATGGTTCGAATCGCGCTCTTAGCTGGAGTCATCATGCTTAGGGGGCAAAACGTTAAGGCGGCCGAAGATAAGCCGCTCGGCCCAGGCTGGTTGAGTCTGGATAGCAGTGTCGGCAAGCTCGATGGCGCCATCGCCAACGGCAAAAGTGGGTTGGAAAATGCTTTGGGCATCGGCATCAGCGGATTTATCGATATGGGCTACACATGGAGCTCGAATCATCCCGGTAATGGGGCTAATATCTCCGGCCGCTATTTCGATAAAGACAATAATCAGTTTAATGTTAATAATTTTCATCTCGCACTAGAAAAGCCGGAAAAGGATTGGGGCGTTGGTTTCAGGGTTTCCGGTGATTTTGGTCGATATGGCGAGCTGCTGCACGAAGCGACACAGTGGAACAAGACCGGTGCCAGGTTTTGCTGCGGACCGTCGGCCGAACTGCGTGAGGCGTATCTTAACACCACGATTCCTGTGGGCGCGGGGATCGGTATCAAAGGCGGCTTGTTCACAACTCTCTTGGGCACGGAAATTCTCAACAACCCCGGCGCATATAACGACAATATCTCTCGTTCTTTCGCGTTTAACTTTGGTGTCCCACTGCGCCATCTCGGGATGTTGTTCAGCTATCCGTTTCACAAAACGGTCACGGCCACTTTAGGCGTGGTGACCGGTTGGGATAATCCGCACGACAACAACAGCGCGCCGTCCGGTATTGTCGGCGTGAACCTTAACCCCGAGCGATGCCTTTGGCTTGGCGAGCAATCTCATATATTGGTCCCGAACAAAGGCATAACACCGGACGCCAAAGGCTGACCTGGAGCAGCGTGGCGACGATCAAACCGACGGATCCTTTGACAATTTTGCTCGAATATACGTTTGGCGGGGAATCTGAAGTGGCCACGCCGACGAGCAATAAGGAAGATGCTTACTGGCATGCTCTTGCGGCTATCGCATCATGGAGCTGGACCGACCGTTTCACCACGGCTCTGCGCGGCGAGGTTTTCTTCGATAATGAAGCTGCGCGAACTGCCGGCCTATCGGCCACTACTCCCCAACATAATGTCACACTCGGCGAACTGACTTTGACCGGCAGCTATAAGTTTACCAAGATGCTGATCGGTCGCGCCGAGCTGCGTCAGGATTGGGCCAACCACCCAGTCTATCAAAAAGGCCGAAACAGCGCCGATAGCAATCAAACGACGATCGGCATGCAATTGCTTTACACGTTCTAAGTCGATTGCCTCCACTTAGGGCGGACGGGGAGCAGCCGATGGGCTGCTCCCCTTTTTTTGGCTCGATGACAGCTCCCGCCACAGGCTTCGTTAGTTTGCCCTGCCCGCGCCGCTGGAAAAAAAACCTGGCGACTGTTAGTCCTGAATTATCTCGTCGTCGGCTGACCCGTTCAATTGATTCGCCAAAACCACTTTCCGTTCATTCTCGTCATTTTAAGTTCTCTGTTGTTTTTCTTCGCTCTCGGCTCGCGTGATTTCTGGGCGCCGGTGGAGCCGCGCTACGCCGAGATCGTTCGGGTGATGTTTGCCAAGGGCGAGTGGATCGTTCCCACCGTCAACGGGGGCATTTACACCGACAAGCCGATTCTCTTCTTCTGGCTGGCGCTGATCGCGTCGAAGCTTTGCGGCGGCGTGTCCGAGTGGACGGTGCGGTTTCCCGCCGCGCTCGGCGGCGTCGGATTTATTTTATCGACGTACTTCTTCGGTCGTGATTTCTTCAGCCCGCGCATCGGCTTGATCGCGGCGGCGATCCTGGCGACGACCATGCGCGTGATCTGGGAAGCGCGCTGGGCCCATGTCGACATGGTTTTTTGTTGTTGGTTCTTGCTGTCGGTTTACTTCGCTGCACGAACTTTTCTCCGCAAAGATCGCGGTTACGAAATTCTTTCGCCTACGTTTTCATGGGATTGGCGGTACTGACCAAGGGGCTGATCGGCGTCGTCTTGCCGGGCTTGGTGTTTGGTTTCGTTCATGCTCGTGCGGCGCGATTGGCGCATGATCGCGGCAGCTAAGCTTCATTTGGGAATTCCCATTTTCCTGCTGGTCACCATGCCGTGGCTTTATCTAGTTCAGCAAGCGACCGACGGGCGTTGGCTCAGCGAGTTTATTTACATCCATCATTTGCAGCGTTACACCGCCGGTGCCGGCCATCGGCAGCCGGTCTATTATTATCTGACGACGCTACCCACCGATTTTTTGCCATGGACGATCTTCGCTATCCCCGCACTGATCGCGCGTTGGCCTTATCGCCAAGCCTTGAAGGATGTCTCCAGTCAACTTTGTCTCTGCTGGTTTCTGGCGATCTTGTTATTTTTTGCTATCTCCGATACCAAGCGCGATCTTTATTTGCTGCCGTTGCTGCCGACGGTGGCGTTATTGGTTGCTTGCTACTGGGACTCTCTCGGCGCTGAAGCGCGACGCGCTAGGCGCGTCATCCCGCTGGCTCACGGCCGGCTTTTTCGCGCTGCTTGCTCTCGGCGCTTTCCTGATTCCAGCGGCGGCGTGGTGGCTGCGACCCGATGCGCTGCTGCCGCTGCTGCCGGCGAGTCTGGTATTGACGATCGGCGGCGCGCTTGTCGCCGCATACTTGCTGCAGCGCGAGTTTTGTAGGGCGATGGTGGCGATCGTCGCTTTGATGACACTGTCGATGGTCACGGCGGCGCTTTGGATATTCCCTTATTTGGAAAATTTTAAATCGCCGCGACCGTTCGCCTTGGAGATCAAGAGAGTGGTGCCGGCGTCAGCGCCGTTGTATATCTATGCCGACACCATGCATGATTTTAATTTTTATGCCGAGCGCGAAGTCATGCCGGTTCTAACTTCACCGGCGGTATTGGCAAAATTGCTAAAGACAGGCCAAACTGGGTTTCTCTTGGTCAGGGAGCGCGATTTCGGCAGATTACCGATGTTGTCGCGGACTTGGGTAATCGCCAGCGATGGTAAAGGGCGTATGCCGTGGCATTTAGTTGAGTTCAAAAGATGATCAGAAACATTTCCTGGATCGCAGTTGCCGTGATGGTGGCTTACCTGCTCTGGTGGCTGGTTCCGGCATATTTCCCAAGGGAGGCGGACGATCCGCGCTCGCAGGAGTATTTGAGCCGCATCGCCGCGGAGATCAATCGCGGTGTGCCGATGATGATCGATAAGGAGACCGAGCTGATGCCGTCCTCAGGCCATGAAGGGATGCTGATCTATAATTATCGTTTAGTGAGTTATGCGGTAAAAAAACTTGACCATCAACGATTCGCCGCCGGTGCGCGCGATCGCTTAGTGCAAGGCGCGTGCGGCCGGCCCGAGACCCGCGACGATTTCCTCAAGAAAGGCGTAACTCTACGTTACTCCTATTTCGACAAGGACAAGCAGCATATCGCGTCCATCGATGTGACGCCGAAGGATTGCGGCTTCTGAGGGTGGGCGAATTGGAGTGATGGAGTAGTGGAGTATCGGAGTGGTGGTCCGGTCCAGAGCCCATCACTCCACCATTCCAATACTCCATCACTGCAGCGCGCTTCGCGCTATTTGAGGATTTCTTTCGCGCGCGGAATCAGTTTGGGGTCGAGTTTGAAAACATCGAGGACATTTTTTTCCAGCTCTGCGCCGTCGAGCGGGCTGATGTCGAGTTTGGCCTTTGTCGCATCAGCAAGGAACTCCGGATCTTTCATGACGTCCATGAATGCCTTTCGCAGGATCGTTAAACGATCCTTCGGGGTGCCGGGCGGAAGCATATAGGGTCTGGCTGCTGGGCCTACGCTGTGAACCAAAGCGTTGATTAGATTCCGAGCTTCGTCTGTCTTGGCATAGCTAATCGCCAACGGGACCTTGGTTAGCTCCGGGTGCGATTTCGCAGTGGTCTGCAATACGATCTGCAGGTCGCCGCCTTTAAGCTCATTAGGCCAGGTCGCGGCAAAAGGACTGCCAAGAGTTGCACACCCCTTGGACTTCGCCGCTGTCGTAGGCCAATCTTACTGTCGAGGTGCCTTTATAGCCGGAGACGAGTTGCGCAGGAAGCCCGATGGTTGCCATCAATACTTTGGGGATATCGTCCGTGGCTGAACCCGCTCCGACCCCCCCAAGCTTGACGACGGTCTTGGACGACATCCATTGGTCCATGGTCGAGATGCCGGTATTTTTTTTCGACACGCCGATGACATAATCGTCCTGGGTCGGGACGCCGATGTAGCCAAATTTGGCCGCGTCGAACTGGATGCCCGGTTTGCCCAGGAGTTGCTGCAGGAAAAGCCCGCCGATGAAGTGACCGATGGTCAGGCCGTCGGGCTTGGCGATATTGTACATGTAGTTGGCCGAGATCAGAAAGCCGGCGCCGGGCATATTTTCAACAACGAAGGTCGGATTGCCCGGAATATGTTTACCCATGTGTCGCGCAATCGTGCGCGAATAGGTATCGTAACCGCCGCCGGCGGAAGCGCCGACAATAATCCGGATGGTCTTGCCTTGGTAAAACTTGTCCTGGGCGACAGCGACGCCATGGTACCAGGTTAACGGCCAGCAAAACGGCTGCGAGCACGAAATGACATCTTGTTTCATAGATTGATTCTCCTCTTGTTTTAAGGTCTTAGACGATAGCGGCTGACCACTTATTGCAGGATCTCTTTTAGCTGACTTGACGATGGCTGGCTCTATCTTGAAGAGCTGCATCGACGATTTTTTCAATTTCCTCGCCGGTCAACGGATCGATGTCGAGGCGTGATTGTTTAGCGTCGGCGATGAACTCCGGATCTTTAAGCGTCTCGCCGAACGCTTTCCGCAGCAGTTGCACGCGATCCTTGGGCGTCCCGGGCGCCACCGCGTAAGGGCGGGTGATCGCGGCGGGATCGTGGCCGCCGAATTTGAGGATTTGCTTGGCGTTGTCGTTAGCGGCGAAGTCGACGGCGTTGGGGACTTTCGCTAGTTCGGGGTGCGGCTTGGGATTGACCTGCAAGACGATGAAGACGTTGCCGGAGTCGAGGCCTTGACGCCAGATCGACTTGATCGATTCCCATTGCCAGCAGCCGCCGGCGACTTCGCCGGCTTCGGCGGCGAGCCGAACCTCCGCCGTGCCTTTGTAGCCCGCCACTAGTTGGATCGGCAACTTGAGCGCGGCGAGCAGGAGCTTGGCGGTGTTATACGTCGTGTCGCCCGGCGCAACGCCGCCGATTTTCACCGGCGTTTTCGAGTTCCTCAATGCGTCGAAAGTGGTGATGCCGCTTGCCTTGGTAAAGGCGCAGGCGACGTTGTCCTGGGTCGGGATGCCGATGTATTCGAACTTGCGCGCGTCGAACTCGATGCCCGGCTTGCCGATGACTTGATTGATCACCTGGTTGCCATGGAAATTCAAAATCGTCAGGCCGTCGGGCTTGGCGACCTTATATACGTGATTGGCGGCGAGCAGACTGGCGGCGCCGGTCATGTTCTCGACGACGATGGCCGGGTTCCCCGGAATATGGTGGCCGAGGTGACGCGCGATCAGGCGCGAGTAAGTGTCGAAGCCGCCGCCGGCGGAGAAGCCGACGATTAATTTTATAGTCTTGCCTTCGTAGAATGGCGCGGCTGCCTGGGCCGACGTCAGCGCTGTCATAACCAGGAGCATTTGGCCGAGTGATATGCCTAAAAGTTTAAACACTTGATTAATTCCTTTACCGAGACTCGGAACTTTAACGCAGGCAATTAATAATGAAAAATCGACCTGAGTCAATGGCAGCGTACCGCTCCGGGCAATCTCACGAACTCCGGGAGCAGTCGTTTTAGGTTAACCGTGACGCTTCAGCGAGGGACCCACGCGGTGACGATAATAGGTTCATTAGTATTCGACTAATCGTTATCGCTGATCGTGACTTGCGCGGTATTTTGCGCACCGAGCGCTGCGCCGCCGGTAGGATTGGAGAGCGTAAGATTAATTGTTTCATTACCCTCGACAGCGGTGTCGTTAGTAATCGGTATCGTAAAGGTCTTAGTGGTTTGATTTACGGCGAAGGTGAGGGTTCCTGAAGTTGCGGTATAGTCCGATCCCGCCGTCGCTGTGCCGTCGCTAGTCGCATAGGTGACGCCAACACCGCTGGCGGTGCCGCCGGTGCGGGTAACCGTAATGATCGCTCTTCTGCCGGATTCGCTGACAGTGTAAGTGGGTGAGGCTAAACTGAACGGTGCCTGCGGCATCGTCGTCATTCACGGTCAAGGTGGCCGTGCTCTGGCTTCCCAGACAGTCCACCGACCGGAGCGCTCAAGGTCAGATTGATCGTTTCATTGGCTTCATTGAGGGTGTCTCTCCTGATTGAAACGGTGAAAGTTTTGCTGGTCTGGCCGGCCGTGAAGCTTAGCTTCCCGGTCCTGGCGGTAAAGTCCGATCCTGAAGTCGCGGTGCCAGCGCTGACCGCATAGTTCGCCGACAAAGTGCCAACCGCAACGCCGGTGCGAGTTACTGTAATCGTTGCTCTGCCGCTGCTCTCGTCGAAAGTGTAATTTGCCTGAACTAAATTGCAGGGAAGGAAGCTCGTCCAAGGCGGCGAGGATTCTTATCCGCGGCTTGGTGAGGCCGTTCAGCCGGGTCGAAAACCGCTTGACCGGAAGTCTGCAATGCCGCCAGCATCTGGCTGACTGTGGCATTTGGCGCTGCTTGCTTGAGAATCGCAAAGGCTCCAGAGACATGCGGCGTGGCCATGGAGGTTCCTGGAATTGCAGCGAAGCCGCCGCCGGGAATCGACGAGTTAATCACCGATCCCAGGAGCCAACAGCGATAGAAACGTTGCACTATTCGTGAATAATGAAACCTCATCCGTGGTCGATCCGCCGGAACCGTCTCCAGTAGAGCCGACACTGACCGCGTCGGGCACACAAGCAGGAGCCGCAATACGGTTTCCCTGACTGTCATTCCCCGACGCTACGACGGTGGCAATATTGGCGGTTTTAAGGGACCTTATAATACTTGCTCGTGGGTCGGTGTTGCAGGGAGCTGCCGAGGTTTGTCCGCCGAGACTCATGTTGACCGCGGCAATGTTGAACAGCGACCGCTGGCTATAAACATGCTGTAACCCAGCCAGGACATCTGAGGTGAATGCTAGAGCGCACGGCGCAGGATCGCCGCTCAACTGGCAGATAAACGCGTCCGAGAATTGGCTAAAAACCTGGATTGCCATGATCCCTGCGCCCGGCGCGACTCCGGCAAATCCTCCGGTTGATCCGCCTGCTGCGATGCCGGCCACGTGGGTGCCATGGTCACAGCCGTTGGCGTTACAAGGTACACCCGATCCAGTCGCTGTGGACGTCTCCGCGCCGCCAGGACATACACTCGTGGCCGATAGATTCGAATCATTAGATGAAAAACACGCTTCGGCGATGACTTTGCCGCTGAGGAATGCGTGACTCTTGTCTACACCCGTATCGAGTATCGCGATCACGGTGCCGGTGCCGTCCAAGCTGAGTCCCGCGAATCCGCCGGCCCACGCCTGGTCGGCTTGCACCAGCGGGATGCTTTCGGCGAGAAATGGTGTGTTGAGTTGATCCTCTAAGACTTCGGTGACGACGCCGCGGAGGGATTCTAAGGCTTGAAGTCCCCCGGGGGTGAGACTGAGAGCCATAAATGGAAAATCTTGAAACTCATGAATGACCCGGTGCGGCAATCGCGATAAGCTAGCTCGTGTAGAGGCGCGAGCGAAGTCAATAGTTCTGCGGCGGCTTGCGATCTCCAGGTCGCTCTCAATGTCAGATTCGGTAGTTGGCGGCGTGTTAAGCCGAACGATGACTCGGACGGTTCCTTGTTGCTGTGCCTTTTGCATTAAACTCTGTGGGACCATAAAGGAGGCCGCCCCGCTGACGATTCCAGCGGGGAGGAAAAAAAACTGGATGAATAAAACGGCCGCAAGAAGCGTGGGCAAAAGTGATCGGATAATCATGGTGTATTCCCTCAAGTATACAGGCATGCGTTTATTTAGAGGCTCATAATGGTTTTAAAAGGGATCGATAGTCCGTCCTCAGTTACGCGCGTCACATGCCGGGACGCGGCAATTATCTTGAGCGCATCGACGGATGCTGCCAGCACAATGGCTGGAATCGAAGAGTAGCTTCGGATAACTCGAAGGTTTACCTGGGCTAGCTCGTCAAGGAGCGCTTTTTGTGCCATGCGAATAGCATTTTCCCGAGACGATTCGGAATCTTCTCTGTGCGGCGCTAAGCGTAATTCGACAATCACGCGGACCGAGCCCAGGGCCTTCGCCTTCTGATAAATTTCCGGAGCAATGAGGGCTGGCTCGTCAGCAACAGGTTTTGGGTTCTGCGGCTCGAAGTCTCTGCCGGCAAATGAGATTCCAATGCTAACGCGATCTTGAGGTACATGCTCCAAGAGGATGTTATTCGCTGTTTCTTGTCGGGGATCAACCTTAGCAGGTTTGCCTGAGGCGGTTAAGGTTGGGATCGCGGCGCCTTCTCCATCCCGATCAATTTCAGGATTCAATCGAGGATCGAACCCCAACGGCAGGGAGATGCCAAAGGACAGTAATAAACTCGCACTGAGCCGCCGTGCAGATTGACCAGACTTGCTTGGGGAAGAGTTTGTTGAATGTGCGCGCAAATTGTCCCAGGTCACGACATTAAGTGACTGATTTACCAAAGTGATTATGTTTCTTAGTGGGTTTCCCGGCGAAGCCCATTGTCGCTCCAGTTACGCCGATCCGGTTGAGCAGTCAACAGGCGGGCAAGCACCAAGCCTGGGCGTCTTTGCCAAGCCGCGCTTGAAGGGCAAGACTTCCGGGTGATTTGCCTCAGTGGTCTTGGCGCATCTCAGCGCGTAACTCATCCTCCCAAATGCGGCTGCCATCCGACAACCATTGTAAGCCCGGGTCGCGGATTTCACCGGCGCGTGTGAACTTGGGCAGCTCTTCGAGCGCGCGGGCGAGCACCGCTTGGTTGCGGACGCGGTCATGGGGCGGGCCGAAGGTACGGCCCACCGGATGATCGACGAATAGCGCGCGCGGCGGCGTGACTTTACTCATGATGTCGTGGGCCGTGCCGATCATCAGTGTCGGAATACCCTGGCCTTCGATGACATGGGCGATGAGACCGACGGTCTCATGGCAGAAGGGTCAATAGGGCACGAGCAGAGCGAGATCGACCTGGGCCTGCTTCAAGTCGTTGGCGATGGCCGTCGCCAGCTCGTTTTCAATCTTGCCATGATCGCGCAAACCGCCCATGAAGGAAAAGTGAAACGGTGCCAAGCTGCCGACGACCCCGCGCTTGTGCAAGATTCGCCAATGCCGTGCGCGGAAAAACAATCTCCGGGTCCTGCTTCGGCACTCGGCCGATGCCGGAATGATGATCGATGATAAGCTCTCCCGCGCTCGGATCGGACGGCACGCGCCGATAATTGAAATCTTCACGCGGTATGAACGGCTCCTGATGCGCCAACCGCAACGCCGCGCTGCTCAATAGCGCGACGCGCGATTCACTCAACGGTTTCTTGATCGGACACCAGGCTGGTTTTGTCGGCGACACCAGCACGCGCGGCGGTTTGGGCGCGGAGTTTTGCGCCATGACGGGGAGATATTGGAAGGGCATTAATAAGATCCTCCGTGCGATAGTTCTACTTCAGGAACTAACAGGGTTCAACGCAAGCATCGGGTAAATTCGTTTAATTCTTTTCTTCTAATCTTGGGATTGCCAAGTCGTTGAGCGTCGTGGTATCGGGCTTACTCTAGAGTGCTTGCCCAACAAGTATCTCAGACTAATGCGCGGAATCGAGGACGCCGGTGACTCACTGGACAAGTTCGGCAAGAACTGCGACGACTGAAAAGTTAGAGAGGAAGAATAGACTTCAGACTTTCCCTTAAGTAGATTCGTTTCAGTTTGTTGTGATATCGATAGCAAAGTTTCTAGTCTGCCCCGATCCTGCTCGCCGATTTGTTTCGTGCCACGTAGTATTGGCGATCTCTCTTTGGCCGCACGGAATGTTAGTGGCCGACACGGATCTTGCTGTCCATTCGCCAAGAGAGATCACGCCGCTTTGTTTTGGTCCATCAGAGGCGATCGTTGAAACTCGCCGGCGTGTGAAATCCCTCCTGCGTTGTGGTAAGCAATTGCCCTCATGATCGATGTCGGGGCGAACTATCGGATGATTGTTGAGCGGATTGCTGTTGCGGCGGCGAAGGTGGGGCGGGATGCGCGCGAGGTTCGGCTGCTGGCGGCTTCGAAGTCGCAGCCGGTGGATTCGATCCGCGCGGCGCTGGCGGCGGGGGTGGCGCTGGTCGGTGAGAACTACGTCCAGGAGGCGGAGGAGAAGAAGAATCTATTGGCAGAAGCCAAGGTCGAGTGGCATATGATCGGCCATTTGCAACGCAACAAGGCCAAGCTGGCGGTGGAGTTGTTCGACGTCGTCGAGTCGCTGGATAATTTGGCGCTGGCGCGGGAATTGGATAAAGAGGCGGCGAAGCGAAGCAAGATTGTGCGCGCGCTTATCGAAGTGAATTTGGCGGGTGAGGAGAGTAAGGCTGGGGTTGCCAAAGCTGAAGTCGCTGGCTTGTTAGAAAAGGTTGCCGGTTTGGCCCACGTGAGCGTCCAAGGGCTGATGACCGTGCCGCCGTTTCGCGAAAATCTTGAGGAGGTGCGGCCGTACTTTCGCGAGTTGCGCGAGTTACGCGACTCGCTCAATTCACTGAATTTGCCCAACGTGCGTCTTAACGAGTTGTCCATGGGCATGACCCACGACTTTACCGTGGCGATCGAAGAGGGCGCGAGCATCGTGCGCGTCGGTACGGCGCTTTTCGGGCCGCGGGGATGATGACCCATGTTTCTGATCGCTAATTTGCTGGTTGCGGTGGCGCAGATTCTCGACTACGTCCTGTGGGCGTATGCTTGGATTTTATTGGCTCGTGTGGTGATTTCTTACATTAATGCTGATCCGAATAATCCATTGATCCGTTTCCTCCACAGTGCCACCGAGCCGGTGTTGACGCGGCTGCGGGCGAAATTGCCGTTGTCCTCCGGCGGCTTCGATTTTTCGCCGATTGCGGTTTGGCTGGCGGTGATGTTTTTGCAGCGTTTCTTGGTTCGCTCCTTGTACGACTTGGCGCAAGCGATCAATTAAAACTGGGAGGATGTTCAGATGAAGTCTCTCTTTGCCGCCGATATTCGCGACAATCAAGCGGTCGATGCCATGTTTTTGGTCGCGGCGAAAACTCATGGCGTGACTAAGACCGGCAACAGTTATCTAACGTTGAAGCTGATCGACCGGACCGGCGACATCGAAGCGCGGGTGTGGGAGCGCGCCGACGATATCGGCCGCGGCTTCGACAAAAATGATTTTGTCCGCGTGCGCGGCCAGGCGACGCTTTATCAAGGCAAGATGCAATTGCGCGTGCAAGACGTCATGCGCGTCGACGAGTCGAAGATCGCGCCAGAGGATTTTTTGCCCAAGAGCGCTTTCGATCCGCAGGTCTATGCTTGAGGAACTGCAAACAATTCTTCGTGCCATGAAAAATCCCCATCTGCTCGCCCTGGCGGAAGCCTGCTTCGCCGACGAGGAGCTGATGCGCTTGTTGCGCCAGGCGCCGGGGGCCAAGACGATTCATCATCCTTATTTGAGCGGTTTGTTGGAGCATACGCTTTCCTTGATGAAGCTGATTCAAAAAGTCGTCGAGAATTACCAAGGCGTCGATGTCGACCTGTTGCTGATGGGCGGCTTTCTCCATGACATCGGCAAGGTTTACGAGTTTACTTTCGACCGGGCAGTGGATTACACCGACGCCGGGCAGTTGTTGGGCCATTTGGTCATGGAAGTGGAGATGGTGACCAAGAAGATCGAAGCGATTGCGGCATTTCCCACTGAGCTGGCTTTGCTGCTCAAGCATTTACTGGTGAGCCATCATGGCGCTTATGAGTTCGGCTCGCCCAAGCTGCCGCAGACCGTTGAAGCGGTGATCCTTCATTCCCTCGACGACCTCGACGGCAAGATTCAAGCGATCCAAAACATGCCGGAGAAAGAGCCGGGATCGAAGTGGACCGCGTTTCACCGCGCGTACGGGCGGAGTTTTTATCGAATTAAGACTGAAGAGCCATGAAGTTTGCAGAATGCGAAATGCACAATGCAAATTGAACGCCGTGAAATCTGAAAATATGAGATTCAAACCGGAGGTTTGCCATCATGAAAAATTTTGTTGCGGGCGCGTGGATCGATAAGGCGAAGAAGATCGAAGTAACCAATCCGTTCGATAACTCGGTAATCGACGCCGTGCCGAAGGCCGATGCAGGGGATTTGGAAACGGCGTTGGCCTTCGCCGAGCGTGGCGCCAAGGTGATGGCGAAGCTGTCGAGCTACGAGCGCTGGAAGATTCTCCGCAAAGCGGCGGACATGATGGCGGCGCGTAACGAAGAGCTGGGCCAAATCATTTCCCAAGAAGAGGGCAAGATCATCGCCGAAGGGCGCGGCGAGGCGATGCGCGCGGTCGAAACCATGATGGGCTCGGCGGAGGAGGCCAAGCGGCTGCATGGCGAGACCGTGCCGCTGGATGCCGATCCCACCGGCGGCAAGAAACTCGGCTTCACGCTGCGCGTGCCTTGCGGCGTCGTCGCGGCGATCGCGCCGTTCAATTTCCCATTAAACCTCGTCTGCCATAAAGTTGGCCCCGCGCTGGCGGCGGGTAACACGGTCATTATCAAACCGGCTTCCGATACACCGTTGTCGGCGGTCAAATTGACTGAGATTTTGCTTGAAGCAGGCTTGCCGCCGGAAGGGATTCAATGCCTCACCGGTTCAGGCGGTGAAATTGGTGACGCGCTAGTTGCCGATCGAAGAGTCCGTAAGGTGACATTTACCGGCAGCCGCGAGATCGGCGAGCGGATTTGCCGCACGGCGGGCATCAAAAAAGTTACCATGGAGTTGGGTTCCAATAGCCCGGTGATCGTCATGCCGGATGCCGACATGGAAAAAGTCGCGACGGTTTTAGCGATGACCGGTTACGGCAACGCCGGCCAAACTTGCATCTCGACACAGCGGGTATTGGCGGCAAAAAGAGTATACGGTGATCTCTTGAGCGCGTTGAAGCCGAAAGTTGAAGCGTTGACCACCGGCAACCAGCTCGACGAGAAAAGTAAAGTCGGCCCGATGGTGAAAGAGAGTGAAGCCATGCGTGTCGATGAATGGATCAAGGAAGCGGTCAGCGGCGGCGCGAAGTTGGTCGCCGGCGGCGGGCGGCGCGGCGCGATTTATCTCCCGGCGGTAGTCGCAGACGTTCATCCTGACATGCGCGTCTCGCGCGACGAGTTGTTCGGCCCGGCGGTGGCGGTGACTCCATTCGAGACGATTGAAGAAGCGATCGCCTTGGCGAACGACAGTATTTATGGATTAGCCGCCGGGATTTTTACCGACAACGTCGAATGGGCGATGAAGTTCGCGCGCGAAGCGGAGGCGGGCAATCTGCACGTCAACTGGGGCTCGCAGTGGCGCGTCGATCTGATGCCCTATGGCGGACTGAAAGACTCCGGCTTCGGCAAGGAAGGGCCTAAGTACGCGGTCAACGAGATGACGGAACTGAAGATGGTAGTGTTTCATTTGAATAGTTGAACTAGGCAACGGGCATCAGGCAAGAAAGAAGTCACCCTATAATGATAGCAAAATCGCGAACCGACGGACGGAAACAGAATCAATTACGAACGCTGAAGATCACGCCGAGCTACATCAAGACCGCGGACGGCTCGGTGCTGATCGAGATGGGCGATACCAAGGTCATTTGCACGGCCAAGCTCGAAGAGCGCGTGCCGCCGTTTCTGCGTAACAGCGGCAAGGGCTGGATCACTGCCGAGTACGGCATGTTGCCGGGGTCGTCGCAGCAACGCATCGGCCGGGAGTCGTCGCGCGGCAAGGTCGGCGGCCGCACCCATGAAATTCAACGGCTGATCGGCCGCAGTTTGCGAGCGATCGCCGACTTGAAACTTTTGGGCGAGCGGACCATCTGGATCGACTGCGACGTCATTCAAGCCGATGGTGGCACACGCACGGCGTCGATCACCGGCGCCTATGTGGCGGTGGCGGAAGCGGTCAAGAGTTGGCTCGACAAAGGCAAGCTGCTGCAAACGCCTATAAAGGATGCCGTAGCGGCCGTGAGTATCGGTATCGTCGAAGGACGGATTTTATTAGACCTATGCTACATTGAAGACAGTACCGCCGATGTCGACATGAACTTCGTCATGACCGGCTCGGGCAAGTTCATCGAAGTCCAAGGCACCGCCGAGAGCGCACCGTTCACGCGCAAGCAGATGGAGCGCATGGCGGAAATCGCCCAGGACGGCATCAAAGAGCTGCTCAAAGCGCAAAAGCAAGCGATCTCTGGCCTGGCTTAAGAGAAATATTTTACCGCAAAGTTCGCAAGGAAATTCTATTCGTGATCGAACTCCTCGTTGCCACGACCAATCCAGGCAAGTTGGCCGAAGTGCAAGCGTTTTTAAGTTCACGGCCGATTCGGATTCGTTCCTTGCGGGATTTAAAAGATCCTCCCACGGTGGTGGAAGATGGCGCGACCTTCGAAGCAAACGCGCTTAAAAAGGCGCGCACCTTGGCGGATTTTTCCGGGTTGCTCACGTTAGCCGATGACTCCGGTCTGGAAGTCGAGGCACTGGGCGGCGCGCCGGGAATCTATTCGGCGCGCTACTGCGGCAGGGAAGGTGACGACGCCGAAAACAATCGCAAGCTCCTGCGCGAATTGACTGGCGTGGCCGAAGCGAAGCGCACTGGTCGTTTCGTCTGTGCGTTGGCGCTTTGTGCGCCTGAAGGGTTTGCCATGGCTGACTGGACCGTGCGCGAGTCTTGCGACGGGAAAATCACCTTCGAACTAACAGGCGTAATGGCTTCGGCTACGATCCGTTGTTTTTCTATGCGCCCTTTGGCAAAACCTTCGGGGAGATCGACCGCGAAACTTAAAGCAACGGTCAGTCACCGCGGTAAGGCGCTGAAAAAGCTTGCTCAAGCATTGCCGCAACTGGTTGATTTGGCGGTTGAACCTTGATTTGATCGAAACCCAGTGTAGAATGGCCGCTGGTTGATTGACGGGGCGTAGCGCAGCCTGGTAGCGCACCTGCCTTGGGCGCAGGGGGTCGGAAGTTCGAATCTTCTCGCCCCGACCAACGAACAATGGTATGTGCTGAGCTATGAGTACTGAGTACTGTAGGGCAGAAGGGCATTCCCTTCAGTACTCAGTACTCGCTACTCGATTGGGCGCCAGTAGCTCAGCTGGATAGAGCAACGGCCTTCTAAGCCGTAGGTCATGGGTTCGAATCCCTTCTGGCGCACCAGACTGTTTTGCGGTGAGTGTAGCTCAAGTGGTTAGAGCACTGGATTGTGGTTCCAGGGGTTGAGGGTTCAAGTCCCTTCACTCACCCCAGTTTCAATTCGGCGAAGATCGAGGATTGAGGATTGATAGCCGCAATCCTTAATGATCTATCTTCCAGATTTAGTTTGATCCGTGCGGGCCGCTAGCTCAGTTGGTAGAGCAGCTGACTCTTAATCAGCGGGTCCGGAGTTCGAGTCTCCGGCGGCCCACCAAATTCTCTTCTCAATCTCACCGCTACTGGGCTTGGCTGCCCATCTCCCGGTCCGAGCATGGGTTGGACTAAATCGCTGGATGTTATTTATCCGCAGCAGTATGCTATCATGAGTGACGATTCGACACTGGTTTGATCTGGCAACAATCCGAGAAACTACCTGGCAGCCATGGAACAAAGCCTGAGTTATACGATGCCGATGGAGGTTCACCTGCCAGCGGCACTGGTGCGCGGTGTGCTTGAGACCAATCAAGACCGGCTTAGCAGTCATCTCCTAGTTCGCCAGGATGACCAGGTTTTCTCGCTGCGGGATGCGACCGTGGAAGATCTTACCGGCAAGCCGATTGCTAGCCGCACCAACGATTATGTCGTCTATATGCGGGAGGTTTTTTTGATCGCCGACTTGAGTCCGGCCGGCCAGTCGCAGCGCTCCGGTCTCGAGGGGCTTTATCGGAAAAAAAATATCAGCAAGGCATTGATCAGCGTCGGGACGTACTTGATCCAGGGCGACGTCTATCTGCTTCCCGGTGGCGCGTTGTACGATCTGCTGCTCGAAAAGAATCAATTCATACCGTTGACCAACGCGACGATTCTCGGTCGGCCACCCGCCCCACCCCGGACTTATTTGATCAACCGTCAAAAGATCGGCTTTATGACGGCCATCGGCGATGGTTTGGTGGAGTTCTAACCCATGGCCGCCTATCCAACTGAAATAAATCATGTAAAAGCGCGCGGCGTGGTACGCATCACCTGGGATGACGGCCATATAGGCGAATACAACGAGCCATATCTGCGCGGCTATTGCCCCTGTGCGATGTGCCAGGGCCATGGATCCCAGCGCCAATTCATTTCGGTGCCCGAGGCGAAGCTTCAAGAAATTCACGGTGTCGGCAACTATGCCATCGAGTTCCGATGGCATGATGGCCACAGCACCGGAATCTATACTTTCGAATATCTGCGGACAATTTGCCCCTGCGCGGCCTGCACTCGGGCGCACGGCGACGGTTAGTAGTTCTTGTCGGCGCCCGGGAGTGTGTTCATGTCCTTGCTTCGATTTGCCAGATGATTTCCGTCCTCTGTTCGATCACGGCGCGGCGCTCGATGTTTTATCACCTTCTGTGACCCTGCTTTTTTTGATTTCACCCCAACCTTCCCCACTGGGAGGGTAGTCGATCTAAGCAGCCAACCAAATCAACCTGCACAGCCAGAAGGTCTCCACATAAGGCTTGGAGTCGTCAGTGTACGTAACGTCGGTTGTCGCTCTGGTCGTCGGGTCGACTGGCAACAAGTGCCCTCGCGACTATCGGGTAGATCTTGCCAGTACCGAACCAAGGCCAATTGTTCATCGAGATTGACAGGCCAACCAGCACGCGCCGTACTGGTGCGGCCGACACAGTTCCATCGCCTCAAGACGCACTCGGACTCCATGCCTCTCGGGCGTCCGCGGACAAACCCTTTTTCCACCGGGAGTAGCGCCAACTGCGTGCGCTGTTGGGTCTTTTCATCGAAGCCTTCGATCACCCGGCCCCAAGCCTGCTGCCGGCTGTCGTTGATCTTGCTCAGATACAACACCTGGCGCTGCACCACCTTGGCCCCGGCGCAGCGTTTACTCTCGACGATGTTCCAATAGCGATGCTCTTGCCGTCCGATTGCAGCGGATCTTGGTGTCTGATTGTAGCCAAAAACTCGCCCTTGATTAAGATACTTGGTCTACATTACAGCCGCTTTGAAAGTATCAGCTCTTGAAATTACGAAGCTTTTTACGCTTCAGAGTTACATAAAAATTTTGTTTCGCTGCGAGTTGGGAAAGGTGGGGTAGTCAGGTTGAGACCTGGGTCGTTGACGCGCAGCAGTCCCAGAGTATCGACCAGGAAGGATTGAGTTTAACCGATATTAGCACTGCAGAACATTATCCAATTGCGTTATCTTAGGATGCTGAACTGCCAAGTGATCTTGGGCATGGAGTAGTTCGATCCCGATACCCGCCAGTCGCGCTCACTGCGCTTGACTTACCACCGGGTAATTCTTACTCTCCTTTCCTAGTCTGTGAAACTGGATCGAGAATTTGCAGCGACAGAAATACGTGCGAGAGTGGCGGAATTGGCAGACGCACTAGACTTAGGATCTAGCGGGCAACCGTGGGGGTTCGAGTCCCCCCTCTCGCACCAAGAAAGGTTTTGCTTCGCTCGATATACACTGAGATAGAAAGGTTAACGGTAAGGCTACCGCCCGACTCTCATTGCGAGATTCCGTACAGTCGGGGCTCGCCCTGTGTCAATGCGCAAACGCCTCTGTCGTAAGAAAATCAGATGAAAGTCGATATCGATGAATTGAGTCCGATCCAACGCAAGGTTAGCATCGAATTGCCGGCGGATCGGGTCGCTAAAGAGTTTTCCCACGCGTATAGAAACCTTGGCCAGCGTGTGACAGTTAAGGGCTTTCGTACCGGCAAGATTCCGCGCGGCGTGCTTCAGGGAATTTATGGCGAAGATATCAAAGGCGAAGTACGCTCCCACCTGGTGGAAGAGTGCCTGGCGGAGGTGGTCAAAGAACGAGACTTGCAAATCGTCTCACGGCCGGAAGTGGAGACTGGTGAGATCAAGGAAGACGGGGAGTTTTCCTTCTCGGCGGTCTTCGAGATTAAGCCGGCTATCGAATTGAAAGATTATTTGGGTGTCGAAGTAGAAAAGGTCAAGGTCGCCATCAGCGAAGAGCAGGTCGATGAGGCACTCAAACGCTTGCAAGACGGTCATGCGCGCCTTGAGTTGGTGGAAGGCCGCGATGTCGTTCAGAAGGGCGATTTCGTTACCGTCGATTTCGAAGGCACCCTTGCCGGCAAGCCATTTGCCGGTGGCAAAGGCGAGAACTACGTGCTCGAAGTCGGCGCCGGTCACACGTTGCCGCAGTTCGAAGAGGCTGTGGTTGGTTTACAATTGGGCCAGCAGCAATCGGTTGCGGTGACCTATCCGGATAACTACCCAAATGCTGAAATCGCCGGGAAGGCCGTCGACTTTGCCCTAACCGTTCGTGAGATCAAACAGAAAGTGCTCCCGGTGCTTGACGATGATTTCGCCAAAGATCACGGCGAGCATGGCTCATTGGCAGAGTTGCGAGCGGCGATTCGTCAGCGGCTTGAGGATGAACTCAAGCACTATCAGGATGAAGATCTCAAAGAAAAGATGATCAGCCGTTTGATCGAGGCTCACTCGTTCAGTGCGCCGCCGTCGATGGTCGAACGGCAGACTCGCTATCTCATGGAGCGTTACCAAAGCCAAATGGCCGGACATCCGGGTGGGGCAGAGGTGCCGGCTCCACCCATGGAAGAGGCGCGCAAGACCTTCGAAGGCCGCGCCGCTCGTCAAGTACAGGCAACGTTACTCGTCGAAAAAATCGCCCAGGCGGAAACCATCGAAGTGTCGGACAAAGAGCTGCAAGAGCGGGTCGATAATCTGGCGCGTGGCGCTGGTGATCGCGCTAAAAGCTTGCGGGAATACTATGCGCGCCCCGACGCACGCGACGATCTGCGGGCGCAAATAGCGTTTGATCGCACTCTTAGCTTCTTGCTTGAGCGGGCCAAAATAAAAGAGGTCGATGCACCGATATCTACAGTTGATGCTACGCCCGAAAAAAGCTAGAATGCTCTTAATGATTAAGGGGTTTACCCACATATGAACTTCATTCCCATGGTCGTCGAGCAAACGGGGCGAGGCGAACGGGCATATGATATTTATTCGCGTCTGCTAAAAGAACGAATCGTCTTTCTTGGCTCGGTGGTCAATGACGAAGTGGCCAACGTCATTACCGCGCAGCTGCTGTTCCTCGAATCCGAAGATCCTGAGAGAGAAATTTTCTTCTACATCAACAGTCCGGGCGGATCGGTCACTGCGGGCTTGGCGATCTATGACACCATGCAGTATGTGCGACCGCAAATTTCGACGCTTTGCGTCGGTCAAGCGGCAAGCATGGGCGCCGTGTTGCTAGCTGCCGGCGCGAAAGGTAAACGCTTCGCGCTGCCACATTCGCGGATCATGATTCACCAACCGCTGGGTGGTTTCGAAGGCCAGGCGACCGACATCGAGATTCACGCCCGTGAAATTCTCCGTATGCGCGAGGAATTGAACAACATTCTCATGAAGCATACGGGCCAGGGCATGAAGAAAATCGAAAAAGACACGGATCGCGACATGTTCTTGACGGGGAAGCAAGCTCAAGAGTATGGCTTAGTCGACGATGTGATCGCGGCGCGTCCTGACAGTGCGCTCAAGAAATAGCTCGTAGTTTGGCTTGGGGGGTCTATGCCTAAACATGGTGAGCACGGATCGGGAAATCTCGTCTGTTCTTTTTGTGGCAAAAGCCAAGACGAGGTTCGCAAGCTGATTGCCGGTCCGACGGTTTACATTTGCGACGAATGCATCGACCTTTGCAACGACATTATCGCTGAAGAAATCGACCACGACGAGAACCTAAGTTCGTCGTCGAACGTTCCCAAGCCCGCGGAAATCAAGCGGGTGCTCGACCAGTATGTGATCGGACAGGAGCGCGCCAAGAAGATATTGGCGGTCGCCGTGCATAATCACTACAAGCGCATCGACAGCCAGATGGTGACTGGGGATGTCGAACTGCAAAAGAGCAACATTCTGCTGCTTGGTCCCACTGGATCGGGCAAAACTCTACTCGCCCAAACTCTTGCCCGCTTTCTGCAGGTCCCCTTTACTATTGCCGACGCCACCAGCCTGACTGAGGCGGGTTATGTCGGCGAGGACGTTGAGAATATTATTCTCAATTTATTGCAGGCGGCCGAGTACGATGTTGAAAAAGCCCAGCGCGGCATTGTCTATATAGATGAGATCGATAAAATTTCGCGTAAGTCGGACAATCCATCAATCACCCGGGATGTGTCCGGCGAAGGGGTGCAACAAGCGTTGCTAAAGATTATCGAAGGGACTATGGCGAGCGTGCCGCCGAAGGGCGGACGCAAACATCCCCAGCAAGAATTTTTGCAGGTGGATACCACCAATATTCTGTTTATTTGCGGTGGCGCTTTTGTTGGTCTTGAAGATATCATTCGTAAGCGCACCGGTCGCAAGCGCATGGGCTTTGGCGGACAGTTAGAAGAGAGCGAAAAAAGTGGCCAACGGGCTTCGGATTTACTGCACAGCGTACAGACGGAAGATTTGCTTAAGTTTGGCTTGATTCCTGAGTTCATCGGCCGATTGCCGGTTATTGCCACTCTCGACGAGTTGGACGATAGCGCTCTGATGCGAATATTGAAGGAACCCAAGAATGCGTTGACCAAACAGTATTCCAAACTTTTTGAAATGGAGTCGGTGCATCTTAAGTTCACCGAGGATGCGTTGCGAGCAATTGCGCGCGAAGCCATGAAACGTAAATCGGGAGCGCGAGGGCTACGCGCGATCATGGAAAACATTATGTTGGATATCATGTACGACATGCCATCGCAGCCCAATATTAAAGAGGTTGTGATTTCAGAGGATGTTGTTGAAAAGCATGAACCTCCAATCGTCGTATACACCAAGGCCGCAGAGAGCGCTTAGGAGGGGATCGTATGTTGTTTCGGAACGATAAGAAGGATCCGGAAGCCACTGCTGGGGGCACAAGGGTGCCGTTGCTGCCGTTGCGGGATATTATCGTTTTCCCGCACATGGTCGTGCCGCTATTTGTCGGGCGCCAACGCTCGATCAAGGCGCTCGAAGAGGCAACTCAGAAGCAGAGTCTCATTTTCTTGTCCTCGCAGAAGGACGCCAAAACCAACGAGCCCGCCGAGGACGATATTTACCGGATTGGTACTCTCGGATCGGTGGTGCAAATGCTCAAGCTACCCGATGGCACCGTCAAAGTGCTGATCGAGGGGAAAAAGCGCGCGAAGATCGCGAGCTTTGCCGCCAACCCTGATTTTTTTCTGGTTGACGTCGAGGATGCTCAAGAGGTGAACGAACGCACCACGGAGGCGGAGGCGCTGATCCGGGAAGTTCACACCACCTTTGAAAACTACGTCAAGTTAAAAAAGAAAATCCCCCCCGAAATGGTCATGTCGGTGTCCTCCATCGATGAGCCGGGGCGGCTCTCCGATACCATCGTTGCCCATCTTGGCATAAAGCTGGAAGATAGGCAGAACTTGCTGGAGACCTTTAATGCCGCGGAACGGCTGGAGAAGGTTCTCGGCCATATGCGCGCCGAGATCGAAATCCTTGAAGTCGAGCGACGTATTCGTTCGCGCGTCAAGAAGCAGATGGAGCGATCTCAGAAGGAATACTATCTCAACGAACAGATGCGGGCGATTCAAAAAGAGCTGGGTGAAAAGGATGAGTTTAAGAACGAGATCCAGGAGATCGAGGAAAAGTTAAAGCAGAAAAAGCTTTCCGCCGAAGCTAAAGACAAGGTCGAGAAAGAACTGAAGAAGCTCAAAATGATGTCGCCGATGTCGGCTGAAGCGACGGTGGTCAGAAACTATATCGACTGGATTATCAGTTTGCCGTGGAACGAATTCACCGACGACAAGCTCGATATCAATGAAGCCGAAAAGGTTTTGGACGAGGACCATTTCGGACTGGAGAAGGTGAAGGAGCGTATCCTCGAATATCTCGCTGTGCAAAGTTTGGTGGGCAAAATCAAAGGGCCGATCCTTTGTTTGGTTGGACCTCCGGGTGTCGGCAAAACCTCACTGGGGCGATCGATCGCGCGGGCAACCGGTCGTAAATTTATCCGAGTGTCCCTCGGTGGCGTCCGTGACGAGGCGGAAATCCGTGGTCATCGCCGCACCTATATCGGCGCCCTCCCGGGGAAGATCGTTCAATCCATGAAGAAGGCAGGGTCGAGTAATCCGGTATTTCTAATGGACGAGATCGACAAAATGTCCACTGATTTCCGCGGTGATCCTTCGTCGGCGTTATTAGAAGTGCTCGACCCGGAACAGAATACGGCGTTCAACGATCACTATCTCGATCTCGATTTCGATCTTTCCAAGGTCATGTTCATTACCACCGCCAATTCGCTGGATCGCATTCCTCGGCCGTTGCAAGATCGGATGGAGATCATTCGAATTGCTGGTTATACCGAGTTGGAAAAGGTCAGCATCGCTAAGAAATATTTGATCGAGAAGCAACGGGAAGCCAATGGCTTGACCCCGGAGAATATTGTTTTTACCGACAATGCTTTGATGGGTGTGGTGCGCCACTATACCAAAGAAGCGGGCGTGCGTAGCCTTGAACGCGAAATCGCCGCGGTTTGCCGTAAGGTTGCGGTGGAAGTAGTCAAGAAAGACCGCAACTCTCATGTCCAAGTCGGCACCAAGAGCCTGCACAAATTTCTCGGCCCTATCAAATTCCGCTATGGTAAAGCGGATGCGGAAACCAAGGTCGGCGTTACCACCGGTTTGGCTTGGACAGAATTGGGTGGCGAGTTGCTATCGACTGAAGTGACGGTTATGCCGGGAAAGGGGCAGCTCATTATTACCGGTAAGCTGGGCGATGTTATGCAGGAGTCGGCACAGGCAGCAATGAGTTACGTCCGCTCGCGCGCGACCGCCTTGGGATTAGACAAGGATTTCTACCAGAAGTTGGATATCCATCTTCACGTACCCGAAGGGGCGATTCCCAAAGATGGTCCCTCCGCTGGTATCACGATGGCTACCTCCTTGGTATCCGCGTTGATAAAAATTCCTGTGCGCAACGATCTGGCCATGACGGGTGAAATCACGTTGCGTGGTACGGTGCTGCCGATTGGTGGTCTTAAAGAAAAGGTATTGGCGGCGCATCGGGCCGGGATCAAGAAAATCCTGATTCCGGCGGAGAACGAAAAGGATATAGAGGAGATTCCCGCCAGTGTACTTAAGGGCCTGGAATTAGAGCTTGTTGCCCACGTCGACGAAGTTCTCAAGAAAGCATTGGTACTGAACGATCCGGAGACCTTGTTCAGCCACACTCCGGTCGAAATCCAACCGAAAGACGATAATCCGCCCTTCTCTGATAAGGTAGAAGAAGTTCCCGTAAGCGAAATTCTTCCACAATAATTAACGGCTATTTGGCGCGGAAGTGCCGGGTTATTTGACACCCGGCATTTCCGCTGTTATAACTCCCCATTGCTAAATGTCAGTGGACTGTTGCCGTTAGGATCGTCGACACACCAACGCTACGAGAGTTGCTGGGTATTCGTATCGTTACCGGCCTTTTCACTTGGGACGCACGGTGGTGCGTGATCGATTTTTTGCCTGAGAAGCTTGATTAGGCAATTCAGATTGGTTCTTGTAGTAAGGGGACTCATGTCCCTGGCGAAGCTCTAGAAGTAAGGTTGCGGTAGGGGCGGTTAGCTCAGTGGGAGAGCATCGGCCTTACAAGCCGGGGGTCACAGGTTCAAGCCCTGTACCGCCCACCACGTACGTGAGTCTTGTTTTGAATACATCGGGGTCGTAGTTCAGTCGGTTAGAACGCCGGCCTGTCACGCCGGAGGTCGCGAGTTCGAGTCTCGTCGGCCCCGCCATTTTTACAAGTTCGAATGAACTTGGAGTTGACTGGAGTGTGCGCCATGACAAGGGAAGAAGCGCTGACGCAACGTCGGTGGTATGTGATCGACGCTCAAGGAAAGATCCTTGGGCGGATGGCCACGGAGATCGCCAATGTTTTGCGCGGTAAACACAAGCCGGTATTTACGCCTAACCAGGATACAGGTGACTTTGTGATTGTCGTAAACGCAAAGGGGATCAAGCTGACCGGCGCTAAGCTGGACCAAAAGATTTACTACCGGCACACGGATTATCCCGGTGGCATCCGCCAGCGGACCGCCGCGGAATTGCTTGAAGAGAAGCCTGAAGAGTTGGTCCGGTTAGCCGTCAAGGGAATGCTGCCGAAAAACCGTTTGAGCCGCCATTTGGCCACAAAGCTCAAAATTTACGCCGGACCGGAGCATCCGCACGCGGCGCAAATGCCGCAGCTCTTGGCAGTCGAAGCATAGGAGAATTAGTTCAATGGCAGATAAAACAATCGTCGCAACAGGGCGACGCAAGACTTCGGTTGCCCGAGTCTTTCTTAAACCTGGGCAAGGCAGCCTAAGAATCAACAACCGAACGTTGCAAGATTATTTCGGGCGTGAAACCGCACGGATGATTGTGTTGCAACCTTTTCAGGTTACGCAAACCGCCGGCAATTTCGATATTGAAGTCAATGTCGACGGCGGCGGCAATTCGGGTCAAGCTGGAGCCATTCGTCACGGCATTACCCGCGCGCTGATGGAATTCAATCCCGACCTTCGTACTTCCCTTAAAAAAGCCGGGTTTGTCACCCGCGACCCACGCGCAGTTGAGCGTAAGAAGTATGGCCGTCATAAAGCCCGCAAACGGCCGCAGTATTCAAAACGTTAATCTTACAAATCGATTATTTGTATTTATCAGAGAGCTTGGCGCTGCCCATTGAGCGATGCCAAGCTCTTTTCGTTTGGGTTGAATAATTTTGAAGTGGGGCATCATTGATCGTGGCTTAAGCGCTCGCGCGAATTACAGTTTCATTCTTCAGCGGTGAAGAAGTATAGACCAATCATCGAGAAAATTAGGTTTGGAATCCATGCGGCCGGTAGTGCTGGAATGGCGCCGCTGTGGCCCAAGGATATGCAAAAGGCGGTAAGGACCCAATAACCGAAGGCGATGACCATGGCGATGCCGAAGCTGAGCGAGATGTTGTTGCTCATTTGCCGTTTGATAGCGAATGGCGTCGCCAATAGAACCATTAGAAAAGAGACCACTGGAATCGCCAGTTTGCCTTGGAGATCGACTTCGATGGCGGTGGTGTCGATCCCTTTAGTCTTCATGTCGCCAATCTGTTTCTGCAAATCAAAATAGCTATACTCTTCGGCATCGCGTGCCAGCAGCTTCAGGTCGTTGGGCGTTTCGGTGATCGGAATGTTGGCGATGCTGTCTCGGCGAGCCAGTTTGCCGTCCTGCTGCAATTCCCATTCGACCGCACCGTCGGTTTGCCAGTTTCGAATGCTCCACCGAGCACTGGGAATTTCGATCAACGAACGCAAACTGAAATCTCGGTTGAGAGTGAATACCGTAACGCCATCCAGGGTGTTCGTGCGTGGATCGAAGTTGTCAATGTTGATGAAGCTGCCGTCGCCGCGAATCCAAATGTCCCGCGTGCCGAATAGGCTGAGTTGTCTCTTCTGCCTGATCTCGGTGCGATAGATTTGTTCAGCGTTACGGCTGAAAATCGGCACCAGCGTCTCGTTCCAAAAAAAAGTGATACCAGAAAGGCACAAAGCCAGCACTAGCAAGGGCCAGGCGATGCGTTGGACGCTAACGCCGCTTGAGCGAATTGCGGTAATTTCCTGCGTGCGTGCCAATAGGCCCAAACAAAATAACGTCGAGAACAATGTCGCAAAGCCGACCACGCGGGAAATCAACAAGGGCGCTTTGAACATGAAATAGCGTAAAATGGTCGAGACCGGCGCGCCGGATTCGAGTAGATTGCCGATCCGTTCGAAAAAGTCGGCGGTTACGTAAAGTCCGGTGATCACTGCCAAGCTGATGCCGAAAACGCGCAGGAATCCCGCTGAAATATAGCGATCAAGGATGCCACCGAGAGGCATCATGCGATGTTGAGCTCTTGATGTCCTGGCCATTTAGTTTCTTGGCCTCCTCATTAGTCTTTTCACCTGCCGCAGCGTTGCGTCACCGACCCGGGACGCGAACGCGGGAAAAGCCAGGGGCGATTCGCGCATCGCCTTGCGAAAGAAGACCAGGGCGATGCAACCGATGGTCAGGTTGGGTAGCCATAGCGCTGGGATGGGGGGTAGGCTTCCCTTGTCGCCCAATGCTTTGCCGAAGGAGAGTAAAACATAGTAGGCCAACAGCCAAAACAAGCACAACATGAATCCCCACGAGCGACTCGCTCGCGAGGCGCGCGGTAGCAGCGCCAAGGCCACGCCAAGGACGCCAAATATCAATGGGACAAAACCGAAAGCGATCCGTTGGTGCAACTCCATTCGCTCGGGGATCGATTTGCCGCCGCGCCGCTGTTTATCTTCGATGGATTTGAGTAAATCCGCGGAAGCTAACTCTTTCGGTCCAGCTTCTTTCTGCCGCACGGGGCCGACGAGTTCATCCAAGTCGAGTTTGAAATCGTAGATGTTGAAGCGGGTTTGGCTAAATCCTGGGCGCTTTTTTTCCCGTTCGTAAATCGAACCGTCGAAAAGCCTCAATCCTAATGTGTTGGCAACGTCGTCGGTGGTGATACGGGCAACCTTGCCGAGTATGATGTCTTCGCGCACGCGATCGCGCTTGTCGATGATGAAGATCCCTTGAGCGGTATTTCCAGGTGGAATGATTTCCTCTACGTAAATGAGGATCTTGGGAAAATCATCATTGAAAATTTTTTCTTTGAGTGCCGTGCTGACCCGAGACTTCGCAATGTTATAAATCTCTTTTTTGAGTGCGGCATTGGCGGTCGGCCGGGCGTAGAGCGTCGTGGCCAAGGTCAGGATGGAAATAACCAACGACAGGCCGGCGATGGGCCACAAAATCTGCAACGGGCTCACTCCGGAGGCTTTCATGGCGAGTAGTTCTTGGTCGTTGGCCATGCGCCCGAGTCCGAGCAAAATGGCTAGTAGAAACGCCATGGGCACGGTCATTTCCAAGAAAGTTGGCATTATCAACGCTAGGAGTTTACCGACTTGGAGCGGTGGAACCCCGCGGCTGATGACCAACTCGATAAGCTTCAACAGGCGGCCAATGAGCAAGATGAACGTGAACGCCAGCAGGCCAAGAAAAAATGGCGGCAGAACTTCGGAAATAAGATAGCTAATTAACGTCTTTCGTTTCACTGTGGCGGCATGTTAACTGTTGTACTCCTGGTTGTAAAATCCATTGCTGATTTGAACTAGCCCATGACAACCGACTATCTTTTCGGCATCAACGCGATTCATGAAACACTGATCGCTGCACCGCGGAGCGTGCGGGAGATTTTCGTCAGCGAAAATTCCAATCATGGCCGGTTGCAAGCGTTGGTGGATGAAGCACGGCGCCAAGGATTGCCGGTTGGCTATCGCACGGCGCGGGAATTGGACCGGTTGTCCCAAGGACAAAAACACCAGGGCGTTGTCGCAATCGTTGAAGCTTACGCCTATCCGGCGTTCGAAAAATTACTGCAACGGATCGCTGATGCAGAGTTGTCAGAATGGATATTAATCCTGGATGGAATCGTCGATCCGCGTAACTTCGGTGCCCTACTGCGGACGGCTGAAGCAGCCGGTGTCCGACATATCGTGATCCCGAAGGACCGTAGCGTTGATGTGACCCCCATGGTGGTCAAGGCTTCGGCTGGCGCGGCGCATCATCTGAGCATTTATAAAGTCACTAACTTGCGACGCTCGCTGCAAGCGCTAAAACAAGCGGGATATTGGATCGTTGGCTTAGCGGTGGGCGCCAAGGAAAGCCTTTACGACCGGGAATATCCGCATAAACTCGCAATTGTGCTCGGTAGCGAAGCCACCGGAGTTCGTCCAATCAACCTGCGGGAGTGTGATTTTCTTGTATCAATTCCAATGCTTGGTAAGGTAGCCTCGCTTAATGTCGGGGTCGCCGGGGCGATTTTTCTATTTGAACTGGTGCGGCAGCAGCGGTTGCCTCGGTCGTAACTGTTGTTGGTAACTTTACACCCTTTCAAGGCAAGCACCGATGCATTAGTGGGAAACCTCGTGCTCTGTTGACATGAACCTCTGAAGATGGTTTAAATACCCGTTTACAAACGGGGATAACTCCCGGGTGTTGTGGTTTGCCTGTTAGGCAAAAGATCTTTACTTACATACTGTTAAAATTTGTTCAGATAAGTATCTTTTACAGCCGCCAAAAGGTAATTGGCAATCATTTCGCTGGCACGAAAAACCTAAGGGCGATGGGCTGGCGTAGCTCAATGGTAGAGCAGCTGATTTGTAATCAGCAGGTTGTAGGTTCAAGTCCTATCGCCAGCTCCAGCTAGTTGGTCAGTTGGAGTGGCGAAGAAATTTGTTTCTGGGGGGAGTCGAGGAGAGGTTCCCGAGTGGCCAAAGGGAGCAGACTGTAAATCTGCCGGCGATGCCTTCGAAGGTTCGAATCCTTCCCTCTCCACCAATTTTGCGGGAATAGCTCAGTTGGTAGAGCGCAAGCCTTCCAAGCTTGGGGTCGCGGGTTCGAGTCCCGTTTCCCGCTCCACATTGGTAGTTGTAGCTGATGGCGTTTTAACATGGCCAGCTTACCGCCCCGTACGTGGGCACATCACGGCCAATTGCCATCGACCGACATGCCCAGGTAGCTCAGTCGGTAGAGCACGTCCTTGGTAAGGACGAGGTCAGCGGTTCAATCCCGCTCCTGGGCTTTGCCTTTCGGTTTGGAGAATTTGGAGAAAGTTTATAGCGGCATTTTAGGGTGATGATTCGGAAATCATTTAGGAGGACGCGATGAGCAAAGCGAAATTTGAGCGTAAAAAACCACATTTGAACATTGGTACGATCGGTCACGTCGACCATGGCAAAACTACCTTGACCGCAGCGATCACCAAGGTGCTGGCGAAGTCGGGGAAAGCCACATTCCTGGCCTACGATCAGATCGACAAGGCGCCGGAAGAAAGAGAACGCGGCGTTACCATTAACATTGCCCATGTCGAGTATGAGACCGACAAACGACACTACGCTCACGTCGATTGCCCTGGACATGCTGACTACGTCAAAAACATGATCACCGGCGCGGCGCAGATGGACGGCGCGATTCTCGTCGTTTCCGCTGCCGATGGCCCTATGCCGCAGACCCGTGAGCATATTCTGTTGGCGCGCCAAGTTGGTGTTCCTGGCATTGTGGTTTTTCTTAACAAGGCCGATATGGTCGATGACAAAGAGCTGTTGGAGTTGGTCGAACTCGAAGTTCGCGAGCTGCTCTCAAAGTACAAATTCCCTGGCGACGATACGCCGATTATCATCGGCAGCGCTCTAAAGGCTCTAGAAGGCGACACTTCCGAAATGGGAGAGGGCGCGATCTTGAAGTTGATGGAGGCCGTCGACGCGTTCATTCAGGAACCGGAGCGCGAAATTGACAAGCCGTTCATTATGCCGGTTGAGGATGTTTTCACCATCAGCGGTCGCGGCACGGTGGTCACCGGCCGGGTCGAGCGCGGTATCGTCAAGGTCGGCGAAGAAATTGAGATCGTCGGTTTCAAGCCGACGCAGAAGACGGTTGCTACCGGTGTTGAAATGTTCCGCAAGCTGCTCGATGAAGGCCGCGCCGGCGACAATATCGGCGTGCTCTTGCGCGGCACCAAACGGGAAGAGGTCGAGCGTGGCCAGGTTTTGGCCAAACCGGGCAGTATTACACCGCACACCAAGTTTAACGCTGAGGCCTATGTATTAACCAAGGAGGAGGGTGGTCGTCATACGCCATTTTTCAACGGCTATCGACCGCAATTTTACTTCCGCACCACTGACGTCACCGGAGTGGTGAAGCTACCGGAGGGAACGGAGATGGTTATGCCGGGTGACAACATCAACGTCGAGATCGAGCTGATTACCCCGGTCGCCATGGATCAAGGCTTAAAGTTCGCTATTCGTGAAGGTGGCCGTACGGTCGGCGCCGGCGTGGTTACTAAGATCGTTCAGTAATTCAACGCCGATCGTCAGGAGGACAAGGTCATGCGGGAGTTGGTAGGTTTTGCATGCGATAAGTGCAAACGGAAAAACTACACATCGTCGAAGAACCGGAAAACAACCACCGAAAAGCTGGCGCTCAAGAAGTTTTGTGCTTCTTGCCGGTCCCACACCCTGCATCGTGAGGTTAAAGTTTAACGAGGATACCGGGGTCAGTAGCTCCAATTGGTAGAGCGCCGGACTCCAAATCCGGTTGTTGCAGGTTCGAGCCCTGCCTGACCCGCCACGTTATCGCGTTGGAGAAACCTCACATGGGGGATTGGATTCAAAAAGTTCAGGACGGCGTCCACCAGGGTGTCGAGTTTTGCAAAGAGTCCTGGCAGGAGTTGCAAAAAGTCCATTGGCCGTCCCGCAAGGAAACTTACATGGCGACAATGGTCGTCATCGTCGTCGTTGTCCTGGTGTCTTTGTATTTGGCGACTGTGGATTTCTTCCTAACAAAGGCCGTCCAGGCCATTATCGGTTAATAACTTAGGTTCTCCTCTATGGCGAAACAGTGGTACATCGTTCACACCTTTTCGGGCTTTGAACAAAAGACCAAGTCGGCCCTAGAAGAGCGCGTCAAGCAGCTCGGCAAGCAGGAGTTCTTCGGCGAAGTGCTAGTGCCGATGGAGAAAGTCGTTGAGCTGGTCAAGGGAAAGAAGAAAACTTCGTCGCGCAAGTTTTTTCCCGGTTATATTCTCGTGCAGATGGAGCTCAACGACGAGACCTGGCATGTGGTTAAAGAGACTCCCAAGGTAACCGGATTTGTCGGTGGTAGTACCAATCCGCCATCGGTTAGCGATGAAGAAGTCCGTGCGATCACGCTACAAATGGAAGAGGGCGCAATCAAGCCCAAGCCGCGCGTGTCGTTCTCGGTCGGCGAAAACGTCAAGGTGGTCGACGGCCCGTTCGCCGACTTTAACGGCGTGGTCGAAGATGTCAAGCCGGAAAAAGGCAAGCTCCGAGTATTGATCAGCATCTTTGGGCGAGCGACGCCGGTTGAGCTCGAATTTGTCCAGGTTGAACGCAATTAGAAGGATCGAAAGCAATGGCTAAAAAAGTCATCGGTGAAATCAAATTACAGATCCCTGCCGGTCAGGCGAATCCTAGCCCGCCGGTGGGTCCGGCGCTCGGCCAGCGTGGCGTTAATATCATGGAGTTTTGCAAGGCTTTCAATGCCGCCACTCAAGCGCAGATCGGTATGGTTACGCCGGTGGTTATCACGGTCTACGCCGACAGGTCATTTACTTTTGTCACCAAGACACCGCCGGCGTCGGTATTGCTCAAAAAGGCCGCCGGACTGGAAAAGGGTTCTAAGGAGCCGGGTAAGACCAAGGTCGGCAAGGTGACTAGGGCTCAAGTCAAAGAAATTGCGGAGTTAAAACTCAAAGATCTGACGGCCAGCGACTTAGCGGCCGCGGAAAAATCTGTCGCCGGAACCGCGCGTAGCATCGGCTTAGAAGTCGAAGGTTAGTGCGCGCAATCTTCATTGATCCAGCGAAATCGAGGAGTGATGCCATGAGTGGAATTGGAAAAAGCTATCGCAAGGTTCTGGATAAGGTCGATCGCAACCAACGCTACCAGTTGGAAGATAGTCTGAAGTTGGTCAAGGAAACCGCCCGCGCCAAATTCGATGAAACCGTCGATATAGCGATTCGCTTGGGTGTCGATCCGCGCCAAGCCGATCAGAATATTCGCGGCACGGTAGCGTTGCCCCACGGCATGGGTAAAACCGTCCGTGTGTTGGCCTTTGCCAAAGGTGAAAAGGAGCGCGAGGCTCAAGAAGCCGGTGCCGATTTTATCGGTAGCGACGAACTGATCAAAAAGATTAGTGAAGGTTGGCTGGACTTCGACAAGGCGGTGGCTACTCCGGATATGATGGCCGCCGTTGGCCGTATTGGTAAGATCCTCGGGCCCCGTGGCCTCATGCCGAACCCTAAGACCGGTACGGTGAGTTTGGACATCGGTAAGGCGGTCAGAGAAATCAAGGCGGGTAAGCTGGAATTTCGCGTCGACAAAGCGGGCATCGTTCATGTACCGGTAGGCCGCGCGTCTTTTTCGGCCGAACATTTGATCGACAACGCGCGGATGGTCTTGTTGACAATCCTGCGCGCCAAACCGGCGTCGGCCAAGGGGAACTACGTTAAGGGTGTAACGATCGCCACCACCATGGGGCCGGGAATCAAAGTCGATTTGGCGCAGATCCGGGCGATGGCAGCCTAGCGGGTCAGGGTCTTTACGCGGGCTTCATCAACACTAGATCAGAGTAGAATCAGGGAGAAGAAAATGTCGGAAGCGCAAGTTGTCCGTGCTGGTTACGGCGAGAAATCGGCAACGGTGAACGCCATTCACGAACGGCTAAAATCCGCCAAGATGGCGATTGTTACGGAGTACCGCGGTTTGACGGTTGCGCAAATGACTAAGTTGCGCCGCGAAGTGCGCCAGGTTTCCGGCGAATATCAGGTGATCAAGAATACTTTGGTGCGGCGTGCGCTCAAAGACACCGTTTACGGCGATTTGGAAAAATTGCTCGAAGGTCCTAACGGCTGGGTGTTCGCCTACGATGACCCGGTCTTACTTTCCAAGACTTTGCTCAAGTTCGCTGGCGACAACGATAAGTTGACGATTAAGGGCGGCGTGTTCGAGGGCCGCTTCATGAACCCGGCGGCAGTTAAAGTCCTGTCGCAGATGCCCAGTAAACCTGAATTACAAGCGAAGCTGTTGGCGACCATCAACGCACCGGCGACCCAGTTGCTACGCACGATTCAGGAACCCGGCGCGCAGATGGTGCGTTTGCTCGAATCATTGCGCAAAACCAAGGGCGAATAACAATTATTTAGCAGAAATTTTAAGGGGGGAACGTTATGGAAGGCGTATCGAAAGAACAAGTTAAGGATTTCATCAAGAACATGAGTCTGATGGATGCGGCGACTCTGGTGAAAGAGCTCGAAGAGGAGCTAGGTGTTAGCGCTGCCGCTCCGGTAGCCGCTGCGGCAGCCGGCCCGGCGGCCGCAGCGGTTGAAGAGAAGACTGAGTTTAACGTCATTCTCGCCGAGACCGGTGAGAAAAAGATACAAGTCATCAAAGTTGTCCGCGAGCTCACCGGACTGGGTTTGAAAGAAGCCAAAGATTTGGTCGATGGCGCGCCCAAGCCGGTCAAAGAGGGTGTTTCCAAGGCCGATGCCGAGAACATCAAGAAGAAGCTCGAAGAACAGGGCGCCAAGGTCGAAATCAAGTAATTCTCTCGCCGTCGGTGGTTCCGTTGAATGATTTGAAATGGATCGTTAACCGCTAGTCCGAGAGAGGAGCACGCATGGCATTTCAGGTTGCCAATAACTTACGATTCCGCCGTAGCTTCGGAAGAATTCGAAAAATTATCGAACTCCCGTATTTGATCGAAATCCAGAAAAACTCTTACGAGCTGTTCCTGCAGAAAGATGCGGCGCCGACAGAGCGTCAGAACATGGGACTGCAGGAAGTTTTTAAGTCGGTTTTCCCGATTAAGGATTTTAACGAAACCGCTTCTTTGGAATTTGTCAGTTATACCCTCGGCGAACCCAAGTATGACGTCGAGGAATGTCACCAGCGGGGCATGACTTACGCCGCGCCGTTAAAAGTTACCGTGCAGTTGGTGTTGTGGGATGTCGACCAGCAGACCGGCGCGCGCAGCATCAAGAACGTCAAAGAGCAGGAAGTTTACTTCGGTGAAGTCCCGCTCATGACGATCAACGGTACCTTCATGATCAACGGGACCGAGCGGGTCATTGTCAGCCAATTGCACCGCTCGCCGGGAGTTTTCTTTGAGCATGACAAGGGAAAGACCCACGCCAGCGGCAAGTTGCTTTATTCGGCGCGGGTGATTCCCTACCGTGGCTCTTGGGTCGATCTCGAATTCGATCCTCGGGACGTCGTTTACGTACGCATCGACCGGCGGCGTAAGTTTCACGCTACCGTGTTGTTGCGCGCACTGGGCATGACTAGCGAGGACTTGCTCAACTACTATTATCGGAGCGATTCAATTCACTTCGACGGCCGCAAGACCACACTGGAGTTCAATGCCAACCATCTGTTGGGCGCGAAGGTCAGCGCCGATGTGCGCGATCCGAAGTCCAACGATATTATCGTTAAAGAAGGCAAGAAGTTCACTCGGCAGGTGCTGCGCCAAATGGAAGCGGCACGGATCAAGCAGGTGCCCATCGCGCAGGAAGAGATTCTCGGTCGAGTCGCGGCCCACGACCTCGTCGACCCCCATGGCAAAGAGGTTCTGGTCGAATGCAATCATGAGATCACGCAGGAGAAGCTCGACCTGATCCGTGACAAAGGGCTCACGCATATCGAAGTACTGTTTATCGACGAATCGAACGTCGGTCCTTACTTGCGCAACACGTTGCTGCAAGACCGCATCCGCTCTCCTCAAGATGCCATTCTGGAGATCTATCGGCGCTTGCGGCCCGGCGATCCACCGACGGTGGAATCGTCGACCAACTTTTTTAATAACCTGTTTTTCAATCCCGATCGCTATGACCTATCCAAGGTCGGCCGCTTGAAGCTCAACCATCGGCTCAAGCTCAATATCCCGCTGGAGCAGGGTACGCTGCGCAAAGAGGATATCCTCGAAGTGGTGCGTTACCTGATGGAGCTCAAGAACGGCCACGGCTCGGTGGACGATATCGATCACCTGGGCAATCGCCGTGTACGCGCTGTCGGTGAACTCGTCGAAAATCACTTCCGCGTCGGCCTGGTGCGCATGGAGCGGGCGATCAAGGAAAAGATGAGCTTGCAGGACATCGAGACTCTGATGCCCCAGGAGCTGATCAACTACAAGCCGGTTTCAGCGGCGCTCAAAGAGTTCTTTGGCTCCAGCCAGCTGTCGCAGTTCATGGATCAGACCAATCCGCTGTCGGAAATCACCCACAAGCGGCGGCTCTCGGCCCTCGGTCCTGGCGGTCTAACCCGCGAGCGTGCCGGTTTCGAAGTGCGCGACGTGCATCCGACCCATTATGGCCGGGTCTGTCCGATCGAAACCCCTGAAGGGCCGAACATCGGCCTGATCGCTTCGCTGACTACCTATGCGCGGGTCAACGATTTTGGTTTCATCGAAACGCCCTATCGCGAAGTAGAAAGTGGCCGGGTTAGCGATCGCATCCGTTATCTATCCGCCCTCGAAGAAGAAGACCATGTCATCGCCCAAGCCAATGCGCCGATCGACGGTCGGGGTAATTTTTCCGCGGACTTGGTCTCGTCGCGTAAGGGCGGTGAGTTTGTCATGGCCCATCCCGAAGAAGTCAACTTCATGGACGTGTCGCCGAACCAGTTGGTGAGCGTCGCGGCTTCGCTCATTCCGTTCTTGGAAAACGACGATGCCAACCGCGCCTTGATGGGTTCCAACATGCAGCGCCAAGCAGTACCGCTGTTGCGCACCGAAGCGCCGTTTGTCGGTACCGGCATGGAACGCACTGTGGCGCGGGATTCCGGCGTGACTATCGTCGCGCGCCGCGACGGCTTGGTCGAAAGCGTCGATTCGACGCGCATCGTCGTCAAAGCCGACAAACCGGGTGGTTCACGAGATACCGGTGTCGATATTTACAACCTGGTCAAGTACCAGCGTTCCAATCAAAATACTTGTAATAACCAGCGGCCGATCGTTGTGGTCGGCGACCAGGTAAAGGCCGGCGATGTCATCGCCGACGGTCCGTCGACTGAGATGGGCGAGCTGGCGCTGGGGCGTAACGTCGTCGTCGCGCTAATGCCCTGGGGCGGTTACAACTTCGAAGATTCGATTCTGATCAACGAACGGGTGGTCAAAGAGGATATTTATACCTCGATCCACATCGAAGAGTTCGAGTGCGTGTCGCGCGACACGAAATTGGGCCCCGAGGAAATCACCCGGGATATACCGAATGTCGGCGACGAGGCGCTCACTGACCTCGACGAAAGCGGCATCATTCGCATCGGCGCCGAGGTTAAACCAGGCCATATCCTGGTCGGCAAGATTACCCCCAAGGGTGAAACCCAACTATCGCCGGAAGAAAAACTGTTGCGAGCGATCTTCGGCGAGAAGGCCGGCGAAGTGCGCGATACCTCGCTGCGGGTGCCCCCCGGCGTCGAAGGCACGGTCATCAATGTAAGGATTTTTTCGCGCAAAGGATTGGGCAAGGATGAGCGCAGCCGGTCCATTGAGGATGAAGAGGTTACCCGACTACGTAAAGATCAGCATGACGAAGTGCGCATTCTCCAAGAAGGTGCGCTCCGCCGGCTGAAAAAATTGCTGGTCGGCCGGCGCTTGGAGAGCCGCATCAGCGACGATAGTCGCAAGGTCCTACTCAACAAGGGGCAGGAGGTGACCGAGGAGGATCTCGATCAACTGCCGATGTCCTACTGGAGTGAGATCCAAGTCGATAATGAATCCGTGGAAAGCGAACTCGGCCGGATCATCGAGAGCACGACCACCCAGGTCAACCTCATCAAGCATGCTTTCGAAGACAAGATCGAAAAACTTAAAGGCGGCGATGAGCTGCCCCCCGGCGTCATCAAAATGGTCAAAGTCTTTGTCGCCATCAAGCGTAAGCTGCAAGTGGGCGACAAAATGGCCGGACGGCATGGCAATAAGGGCGTCATTTCCCGCATCCTGCCCGAAGAAGACATGCCCTATTTGGAGGATGGTACACCTGTCGATGTGGTGTTGAATCCATTGGGTGTGCCGTCGCGTATGAACGTCGGCCAGATTCTCGAGGCCCACTTGGGATGGGCGGCCCGTAGTCTGGGACACCAAATCGACGATCTCTTGCGTACCCATAATGGAGATATCGATCAGTTGCGGCGCCGGTTGAAAGACTATTTGAATACCCGGGACGCCAACGAGTTGATCGACGGTGCAAAAGACGTCGAGGTGTTAAAGCTTGCGGCCAAATATCGCGATGGCGTGCGCATTGCCTCGCCGGTATTTGACGGTGCCGCGGAAGAGGAAATCTTTAATCTGCTGCGCAAAGCTGGTTTGCCAGCCAGCGGCCAGGCGACGTTATTCGATGGCCGGACCGGCGAAGCTTTCGACGGCAAAGTGACTGTGGGTGTCATGTACATCATGAAGCTGCATCACTTAGTCGACGACAAGATCCACGCCCGCTCGACCGGACCCTATTCTCTCGTCACTCAGCAGCCCTTGGGCGGTAAGGCCCAGTTCGGCGGCCAGCGTTTGGGCGAGATGGAAGTTTGGGCGCTGGAGGCGTACGGCGCTGCGTACACTCTTCAAGAGATGCTCACCGTCAAGTCCGACGATGTCGTCGGCCGCACTCGTATGTACGAGGCGATCGTTAAAGGCGACAATTTGCTCGAACCAGGACTGCCCGAGTCGTTTAACGTCATGGTGAAAGAGCTCCAAAGCCTAGGCTTAGATGTCGATCTCGTCGAAGAAAAGTAGGTAACCCCAGTACGGGTGTGTCCTCACACCGGAGGTGATCCTGATATGGAAGATCTGTTTAATCTATTTGAAAAACCTAAAAATCCACTTAGTTTTAACGCGATCAAAGTTTCCGTGGCTTCACCGGAAAAAATTCGCTCTTGGTCTCATGGCGAGGTAAAAAAGCCGGAGACCATCAACTATCGGACCTTCAAACCGGAGCGCGATGGTTTATTTTGTGCCAAGATCTTTGGTCCGACCAAGGATTACGAGTGTAACTGCGGCAAGTACAAACGCATGCGCCATCGCGGCGTGGTCTGTGAAAAGTGCGGCGTCGAAGTCATTCAGTCTAAAGTCCGCCGCGAGCGCATGGGCCATATCGAACTGGCCACGCCGGTCGTCCATATCTGGTTTTTGAAAAGCCTGCCCAGCCGCATCGGCGCGCTACTCGACATGTCGCTCAAAGACATCGAAAAGGTGCTCTACTTCGAGTCCTATATCGTTGTCGATCCAGGCGAGACGCCGCTGCAATACAAAGAACTCTTGACCGAGGCGCGCTACCGCAAGGCGGTCGAGGAGTACGGCGGCAAGTTTGTCGCGGGAATGGGCGCCGAGGCGGTGCGTAAGCTGCTCAAAGAGATCGATATCCCTAAGGTCGCCGACGAATTACGCCAGGAAATGCGCGACGCTAATTCTGAAGTGCGGCGCAAGAAAATGGCCAAGCGCCTAAAGGTTTTGACCGCGTTCCGGACCTCGGGCAACCGACCGGAGTGGATGGTCATGGAAGTGATTCCGGTGATTCCACCGGACCTACGTCCCCTGGTGCCCCTCGACGGCGGCCGTTTCGCGACCTCGGATTTGAACGATCTCTATCGTCGCGTCATCAATCGCAACAACCGGCTCAAACGGCTGATGGAATTGAGCGCGCCGGACATGATCATCCGTAACGAAAAGCGCATGCTGCAAGAAGCGGTGGATGCCTTGTTCGACAACGGTCGCCGCGGCCGGGCGATTACCGGCCAAAACCGCCGGCCGCTCAAATCTTTGAGCGAGATGCTCAAGGGCAAAACTGGCCGCTTTCGCCAGAACTTGCTCGGTAAGCGCGTCGACTATTCGGGCCGTTCGGTTATCGTCGTCGGTCCTGAGTTGCGCTTGCATCAGTGCGGTCTGCCGAAAAAAATGGCCCTCGAGCTCTTCAAGCCGTTTATTTACAACAAGCTCGAAGAGCGCGGCCATGTGACGACGATCAAGAGCGCGAAAAAGATGGTCGAGCGCGAGTTACCGGAAGTCTGGGATATTCTCGATGAAGTTATTCGCGAACATCCAGTGCTGCTCAACCGGGCGCCGACGCTGCATCGTTTAGGCATCCAAGCCTTCGAGCCGATTTTGATCGAAGGCAAGGCGATTCAACTGCATCCGCTGGTGTGCGCCGCGTACAACGCCGATTTCGACGGCGATCAAATGGCCGTGCATGTGCCGTTGTCCGTCGAAGCTCAAGTGGAAGCTCGCACGCTGATGATGTCGACCAACAATATTTTATCGCCAGCCCATGGTAAGCCGATCATCGTACCGACCCAGGATATCGTCTTGGGCTTGTACTACATGACCCGCGACCGCTTACACGCTAAGGGCAGTGGCCGGCTGTTCAGTAGCCCGACCGAAGTTCGCGTCGCTTACGACCAGGGTGAAGTGGACCTCCAGGCGCCGATCACCGTGCGTATCAACGGTGAACGGGTCGACACCACCACCGGTCGCGTGCTGCTTTACGATGTCGTTCCCGAAGTGATTCCTTTCAAGGAAGTCAATCGGGTGATGAAGAAGAAAGAGCTCGCGAATCTGATCGACATCAGCTTTCGTCTGGCCGGCAATAAGGCGACGGTTATTCTGGCGGACCGACTGAAAGATGTCGGCTACCACCATGCCACCAAGGCGGGTATCTCGATCTCGATTAAAGACATGCTGATTCCGCCGACGAAAGAGGCGATGCTCAAGAAGGCCCATGACGACGTGCGGGAGATCGAGGAACAATACAAGAATGGTCTGATCACCGACGGCGAGCGCTATAACAAAGTGGTCGACATCTGGGCTGAGGTCACCGACCGCATCGCCGATCAAATGCTTGGCGACTTGGGTTCGGAGAAGATTACTGACGCACAAGGACACGAGTTTACGGTGCCGAGCTTTAATCCGATTTTCATGATGGCCGACTCCGGCGCCCGCGGTAGCGCGCAGCAGATTCGCCAATTGGCCGGTATGCGCGGTTTGATGGCTAAGCCCTCCGGCGAAATCATCGAGACCCCGATCACGGCTAATTTTCGCGAAGGCTTGACCGTGTTACAGTATTTCATCTCGACCCACGGCGCCCGTAAGGGTCTCGCGGATACGGCTTTGAAAACCGCCAATTCCGGCTACTTGACGCGCCGTCTCGTCGACGTCGCTCAGGACGCCGTCATCGGCGAAGAAGATTGCGGCACTATGGATGGCATCGAGATCACGCCGCTCATGGAAGGCGGCGAAGTGATCGAGCCGCTTGGCGACCGTGTGCTCGGCCGAGTAGCGCTGGAAGATGTCGTCGATCCCTTCACCGGCGAAGTCATCGTCAAGGCCAACCAAGAAATCAACGAAGAATTGGTCCAGCGGGTCGAGGATGCGGGTTTAGAACGGCTCAAGATTCGCTCCGTCTTAACCTGCGCGTCCCGCCGTGGTGTTTGCATCATGTGCTACGGCCGCGACTTGGGCCGCGGTCATATGATCAATATGGGCGAAGCGGTCGGAGTCACCGCTGCTCAATCCATCGGCGAGCCGGGGACGCAGCTAACCATGCGGACCTTCCACATCGGCGGTACGGCAAGCCGGCGCGCTGAACAGACGACGTTAGAGGCGCGCAATGACGGCAATCTCAAGTTCATCAACGTCAACACCGTGACCAACAAAGACGGAGATTTCGTCGTTATGAACCGTAACGGTGAGGTTGCCATCGTCGATTATCCCGAGGGCGAGAAGGGGCGCGTGCGCGAACGGGAGCGCTACCCGGTGGTATACGGCGCGAAACTGAAAAAGAAGGACGGCGCTAAAGTCAAAGCCGGCGAACTGTTGGCAGAATGGGATCCCTACACGATTCCGATTCTCACCGAGGTGAGCGGCCCGGTTAAGTTCGGCGACGTGATCGAAAACATCACCATGGAAGAGAAGGTCGATGAGCGTACCGGGCTATCGACCAAGGTTATCATCGACTCCAAAGACATCGACAAGCGGCCGCGCATTTCGATCAAGGACACGCAAGGTCAGACCACCCGGCTCACCGCAACCGCGGAAGCGCGTTATTTGATTCCGGTGGGCGCGCACATCAACGTGCAAGATGGCCAGGACGTATTCGCAGGCGATATCTTGGCGAAAATCCCGAGGGAAACTACCAAGACCAAAGACATCACAGGTGGTTTGCCGCGAGTGGCGGAACTCTTCGAAGCGCGCAAGCCGAAAGAGTTCGCGGTGATCAGTGAGATCGACGGTGCGGTCTCTTTCGGTAAGGACACCAAGGGGAAGCGCAAAGTCGTGGTCACGCCGGAAGTTGGCGAGGCGCGCGAATATTTAATTCCTAAAGGCAAGCATATCAGCGTCCATGACGGCGACCGCATTCGCGCCGGCGAGGCGTTGATGGACGGTTCGTCCAATCCCCACGACATTCTCAACATTCTTGGCGAAAAGGCCTTGGCCAAGTATCTCGTCGATGAAGTGCAAGAGATCTACCGGCTCCAAGGCGTGCGCATCAACGACAAGCATATCGAGGTCATCGTGCGTCAAATGCTGCGCCGTGTGCGCATTAAAGACGTCGGCGACGCCGAGTTTTTGGTCGGCGACCAGATCGAGAAGTGGCGTTTCGAGGACGAAAACCAGCGGGTCATTGCCGAAAATGGCAAACCCGCGGTCGCCGAGCCGCTACTCCTGGGGATTACCAAGGCGTCGTTATCGACCGAAAGCTTTATCTCCGCGGCATCGTTCCAGGAAACCACAAAGGTTCTTACGGAGGCGGCGATCCAAGGCAAAGTCGATTTGCTGCGCGGCTTGAAAGAGAACGTGATTATGGGCCGGCTAATTCCCGCCGGCACTGGCGTGACCAACTATGCCAAGGCCGACATCGAAATCGACGAAGTTGAAGACGGCGCGGTTCAATTACACGAGGTAGCGGAAGCCTAAGCTTTGACAATGACGAATATTTTTGTTAAATAAAGGATTTTCCTGGGGGAGTTGTGGGGTTTGATTTACTCCTCCGAATCCTAACGAGATCGACGAGAAAAAGTAAGTATGCCAACTATTAGTCAATTAGTGCGCCAGAGCCGGGAGAAGCAGCGTCGTAAGAATACCGCGCCGGCTCTCCAAAGCTGCCCGCAGAAACGCGGTGTGTGCACTCGCGTCTACACCTCTACACCGAAGAAACCCAACTCGGCGCTGCGTAAGGTTGCCCGCGTCCGCTTAACCAATGGCATCGAAGTGACCTCCTACATTCCCGGTGTCGGTCACAACTTGCAGGAGCATTCGGTGGTTTTGATTCGCGGCGGCCGCGTCAAGGATCTGCCCGGAGTGCGTTATCATATTGTCCGCGGCACGCTGGATTCCATCGGGGTTCAAGATCGCCGTCAAAGCCGCTCCAAATATGGCGCTAAGAAACCGAAGTAATCACTATGCCGCGTAAAGGTGAAGTAAGAAAACGAGAAATTTTGCCGGACCCCAAGTACGGCGATAAGGTCGTGGCTAAGTTTGTCAACACGATCATGAATCAGGGCAAGAAAAGCGTCGCGGAATCGATTCTCTATCATAGCCTCGATATCATTACCGCCAGGACCAAAGAAGATTCCTTGGGCATCTTCAAACGTGCCATCGAGAACACACGGCCCACCGTCGAGGTCCGTTCGCGGCGCGTCGGTGGCGCGACCTATCAGGTCCCAGTCGAAGTGCGACCGCAGCGCCGCCTGTCGTTGAGCATGCGCTGGCTCATCGATGCGGCTCGCGACCGCGCCGAAAAATCGATGGAAGAGAAATTAGCGGCGGAGTTGATCGATGCCGCCAACAATCGCGGCACCGCGATCAAGAAAAAAGAAGACACGCATCGCATGGCTGAGGCCAATCGGGCCTTCGCACACTATCGTTGGTAATTAGAATTTAAGTTTGAGTTCGTAAAAGGAGGCGGTTGGACCGCCTCCTTTTTTTCCGGCGTTAAGAAAATGGCTAGAACCGTTTCACTAGAGAAGACCCGCAATATCGGCATCATGGCCCACATCGATGCCGGTAAGACCACGACCACGGAGCGGATCCTCTACTACACAGGGATCAATTATAAGATCGGTGAAGTGCATGAGGGTACCGCGACGATGGACTGGATGGTCCAGGAACAAGAGCGCGGCATCACGATTACTTCGGCGGCGACCACCTGTTTCTGGCGCGACCACCGGGTCAACATCATCGATACGCCGGGCCATGTGGATTTCACCATCGAAGTCGAACGTTCGTTACGCGTGCTTGACGGCGCGGTGGCGGTGTTCTGTTCGGTGGGCGGTGTCGAACCACAGACGGAAACCGTTTGGCGCCAGGCTGATAAGTATGGTGTTCCACGGCTCGCGTTCATCAACAAGATGGACCGCCTCGGTGCCGATTTCTTCCGTGTCGTGAAGATGATCGAGACCCGGCTAGGCGCTCGCCCGGCGGTCATGCAGCTGCCCATCGGTGCCGAAGATAAATTTACCGGTATCATCGATTTGATCACCATGAAAGCGGTGATCTGGGAAGATGAGAGTTTGGGCGCAAAGTTTCATGAAGAGGAGATTCCCGCCGATCTCAAGGAACAGGCTGAGGAATATCGTGAAAAACTGCTAGAGGCAGCCGCCGACGCCGAAGAAGCGTTGATGGAAAAATATCTCGACGGCAAACCGATCAGCGAAGCCGAGCTGCGCGCGGCGATTCGCAAGGCGACACTCTCTCTCAAGATAGTTCCGGTAGTCTGCGGTACTGCGTTCCGCAACAAGGGTGTCCAGCCGATGCTTGACGCGGTGGTGGACTTTCTCCCGTCGCCTGTCGACATCCCCCCGGTCAAAGGCGTTGTTGCCGGTACCGACAAGCCGGAGGAACGACCGGCCCGGGACGATGTGCCGTTTTCCGCGTTGGCTTTTAAAATCATGACCGACCCGTTCGTCGGTACATTGACGTTTTTCCGGGTCTATTCGGGCTCCATCAGTTCCGGGGCGAGCATTTATAACTCGACGAAAACTAAACGTGAGCGAGTCGGCCGGCTGCTCAAGATGCACGCCAACAAGCGGGAAGAGATCAAAGACGTCTACGCTGGGGATATCGCCGCGGCAGTGGGCCTAAGAACCGCGACCACTGGCGACACCCTATGCGATGAAGACAAGCCGATCGTTCTTGAGTCCATCGATTTCCCGGATCCGGTCATATCGATTGCCATCGAACCCAAGAGTAAAGCCGACCAAGAACGGCTCGGCCTGTCGTTGCAGAAACTGGCCACCGAGGATCCGTCTTTCCGGGTGCGCACTGACGAAGAGACCGGCCAAACAATTATTTCCGGCATGGGCGAGTTACATCTCGAAATTATCGTCGATCGTTTGCTCCGTGAATTCAGCGTCGGCGCCAGCGTGGGCAAGCCTCAAGTTGCTTATCGTGAGACGGTTCGTAAGGCGGTCGAGCAGCAGGGCCGTTTCGTGCGCCAGACGGGTGGTCGCGGTCAGTACGGCGATGTCTGGATCAAGCTCGAACCGCAAGCCACCGGCGGCGGTTTTGAGTTCGTCGATGCCGTCAAGGGTGGATCGATCCCGCGCGAATATATCCCTGCGGTTGAGAAGGGCATTCGCGAGGCGCTCGATAATGGGGTGCTCGCCGGTTATCCCGTCGTCGACGTTAAAGTAACCCTGTTCGATGGCAGTTATCATGACGTCGACTCATCGGAAATCGCCTTCAAAATCGCTGGTTCGATGGCTTTCAAGCAGGCAGCGCGTAAGGCTAGTCCGGTGCTCCTCGAGCCGATTATGTCGGTGGAAGTCGTTGTTCCAGAAGATTTCATGGGTGATGTCATCGGCGATTTGAGCTCGCGGCGCGGTAAAGTGCTCGGTATGGATACCCGGCCGGCGGCGCAGGCGATCGACGCGCGGGTGCCGCTGGCGCAGATGTTCGGTTACGCTACGGACGTGCGTTCGATGACTCAAGGGCGGGCGACTTACACGATGCAGTTTTCCCATTATGAACCTGTTCCCGCGGCGGTTGCTGAGGGCATTATCGCCAAATTTGATGGCAAGTCGGATGATGACGTATGAACGAGAAAATTAGAATTCGGCTGAAGGCCTATGACCACCGCGTGTTGGATCAATCGGTGGGAGAGATTGTCGAAACCGTGCGGCGCACCGGCGGCCGGGTTGCGGGACCGATTCCGCTACCCACACGGATTGAGCGGTTCACGGTCAACCGTTCGCCCCATGTCGACAAGAAATCACGGGATCAGTACGAAATCCGTACGCACAAGCGCTTGCTCGATATCCTCGAGCCGACTCAACAAACCATCGACGCGTTGGGTAAACTCGATATCGCCGCGGGTGTGGATGTGGAGATCAAACTCCAGTAACCAATAGACAAGATCCGGACTAATCGGGCGTGGATGGGAATGAGATCATGACTGGGCTAATTGGCAGAAAAATTGGTATGACACAGTTCTACAGTGCCGAAGGCAACGTAGTTCCTGTGACTGTTGTGGAGACCGGACCCTGCATCGTCGTCCAAAAGAAAGAACCGTCCAAGGATGGATACACCGCGTTGCAGGTTGGCTTTGGCAGCAGGAAGGCCCAACGCGTCAACAAAGCCGAGCAGGGCCACATGGCGAAGGCTGGCAAGGGTGCCTTCGAGGTGCTGCGCGAATTTCGCCTTGACGATGTTTCCGGCTATGAAGTTGGGCAGGAAATTAAGGCTGCCGATCTGTTCAAAGTTGGCGATCTGATCGATGTCGCGGGTATCTCTAAGGGACATGGTTTCACCGGCGTCATCAAGCGCTGGTCCTTTGCCGGTTTCCCAGGTTCCCATGGTACCCACGAGTACTTTCGTCATGGCGGCTCCATCGGTAACCGTTCTTATCCGGGCCGTGTTCGTAAAGGCAAAAAGATGGCCGGCCATTGGGGCAATGAGCAGATCGCCACACAGAATCTCTTGGTCGTCGATATCCGTGCCGAGGAAAATTTAATGTTTGTGCGCGGCGCGGTTCCCGGCGCTAAACAGGGAGTGGTGATCTTGCGGCCGGCAATCAAAAGGTAATTAAAAATGGAAGTCCACGTTATCCAACCAACCCTCAACGACGCGATTTTCGGCGCCAAAACCCGCCCCCATTTACTGCATCAAACCGTGGTCATGCAGTTGGCCAATCGGCGCGCCGGTTCGGCTGCGACAAAGACCAAAGGGCTGGTCCGTGGCGGCGGTAAGAAACCTTGGCGGCAAAAAGGTACGGGCCGCGCCCGTGCCGGTAGTTCCCGGTCACCGATTTGGGTGGGTGGCGGCACCGCGTTCGGTCCGACACCGCGCGATTACTCTTATCGTATGCCCCGTTCGGCGCGGCGCGAAGCGCTGTTGTCGGCATTGAGTCTCAAGAATCGCGAAGGCAAGCTCATCGTCGTCGATAAGTTTGAGCTCGAAGCCGCCAAGACCAAAATTATGGTGCAGGCGTTGGCCGAACTTAAAGTTGCCAGCGCGGTGATTGTCGTGGCGCAACCGGATGAAAAGATCGAACGCTCGGCACGAAACATACCTAAGATCAAAGTGCTGCGCGTCGAGGGCTTGAATGTTTACGATTTGATGCGCTATGAGCACCTGATTTTGACCGATGGAGCGCTCAAACTTTTGCAAGAAAGGTTGGCGGCATGAAGGCGCCACATGAAATCATTAAAGCGCCGCTGATCTCGGAAAAGGGTACGGCACTGACGGAAAGCGCGAATCAGGTATTGTTCAAGGTTCGCACCAATGCCAACAAGATCGAGGTCAAGCAGGCCGTGGAGCAGATGTTCAAAGTCAAAGTCGAGCAAGTACGCATGGCCCGTTATCTCGGCAAGGTGCGTCGCATCGGCCGTAGCCAGGGACGCCGACCGGATTGGAAAAAGGCTTACGTAACTCTCAAGAAAGGCGACAAAATCGATTTTTTTGGCGCCGCCTAAAGTGTCAGCATTAGGAATTAGAGAAGAACAACATGGCGATTAGAACTTACCGGCCAACTTCCGCGGGCATGCGTTTTCGCACCGGCCACACCTTCGATGAGGTGACCAAGGCGCGGCCGGAAAAAGCACTAGTGGAGCCCAACAACCATAGCGGCGGGCGCAACAATACCGGGCGGATAACCGCTTTCCATCGCGGTGGCGGTCATAAGCGGCTTTATCGTTTGATCGATTTCAAACGCAACAAGCTTAAAGTTCCGGCTAAGGTCGAGGCCATTGAATATGATCCCAATCGATCCGCGCGTATCGCCCTACTCTGCTACGCTGACGGCGAGCGGCGCTACATCCTAGCGCCGGAAAAGCTCCAGGTCGGTTCCACGGTGATTGCTGGCGATGACAACATCGATATCCAACCGGGCAACTCTATGCCGCTTAAGTTCATTCCGGTGGGCACGCTGCTCCATAATATTGAACTTAAAATCGGCAAGGGTGGGCAGCTGGTGCGCAGCGCCGGTTTGGGCGCGCAGCTGATGGCCAAGGAAGGCACTTATGCCCTGCTCAAGCTGCCTTCTGGCGAGTTACGCTACGTGTTAGCCGAATGCCGCGCGACGGTGGGACAAGTTGGCAATGCCGAACAGGAAAATGTCTCCTGGGGTAAGGCGGGCCGGATGCGCTGGTTGGGCTTTTTACCGGGAAGCCGTGGTATCGCGAAAAACCCCGTCGATCATCCCCACGGCGGCGGCGAAGGCCGGTCCAAGGGTAATCATCCTATGACGCCTTGGGGAAAACCGACCAAGGGTTATAAGACGCGGAAAAATCAAGCCACGGATAAGTATATCGTGGCACGGAGAAAAGGTAGGTAGCGATGGCCCGTTCGGTTAAAAAAGGACCTTTCATCGACGACCATTTGCAGAAGAAGGTCACGGCGATGGCGGAGACCCGCGGTCGCCAGGTGATTCGTACCTGGTCGCGCCGTTCGACGGTGACCCCGGAGATGGTCGGTCTCACCATCGGCGTGCACAATGGCCGGAAGTTCATTCCGGTGTTTGTCAGTGAAAATATGGTCGGCCACAAACTCGGTGAGTTCTCGCCGACGCGGACATTCTACGCGCATTCAGGGGATCGCAAGAGTGATGCTAAGGACACCGGTGGTGCGCCCCGGGCCGCGCCGGCAAAGAGTTAAGGCAAGCCATAACCGATTAGGAACGATTGACGAAGTCATGGAAACACGCGCGATCACAAAATTTATCCGGGTCTCACCGCGCAAGGTGCGTTTGGTGGTAGACCAAATTCGCGGCAAGGGTGTCGAGGAAGCGCTCAATATTCTCAAGTTCATTCCCAAGCGCTCCGCCGGGATCGTCGCCAAAACCGTGCGGACGGCGGTCGCCAACGCGGAAAATACCCAGAGCGTCGATGTCGACCGGTTGTTCGTTAAACAAGCGAAAGTCGATGAGGCTGGCATGTGGAAGCGCTTTACCTCCCGTGCCCAAGGACGTGCGACGCGCGTTCGTAAGCGGCTAAGCCATGTGACGATTATCCTCGATGAATCCGAGGGGAGGAGTTAACTTTCGATGGGTCAAAAAACACATCCGAAATTGTTTCGCCTAGGTGTCATCGAGACCTGGGACTCTAAATGGTTTGCCCGCCATGACTATCCCAAGCTCTTACACGAAGATTTCCGGATCAAGAAATTTTTAAAAACCCGGCTCTATCATGCCGGCATCTCTCGCATCGAAATAGAACGGGCGGCGAACAAGGCTAAGATCAACATTCACACCGCGCGTCCCGGTATCGTCATCGGTAAGAAGGGCGCCGAGATCGAAAAGCTCAAGGAAGAAATCACCAAGCTCACCCATCGTGAGACCTATATCAACATTCACGAAGTGCGCCGGCCGGACTTGGACGCGCAATTGACTTCGGAAAATGTCGCATTGCAGCTCGAGCGTCGCGTCGCCTTCCGGCGCGCCATGAAGGAAAGTGTCTCCCGGGCGTTGCGCATGGGCGCCCAGGGCGTAAGAATTCAGTGCGCCGGCCGCTTGGGCGGTTCTGAAATCGCCCGTACGGAATGGTATCGCGAAGGCCGTGTGCCACTGCATACCCTGCGCGCCGACGTCAACTATGGTACTGCCGAAGCGCATACGACTTACGGCATAATCGGCGTCAAAGTTTGGATCTTCCGTGGTGAGGTATTGACTGCGGAAGAAGAGCAGCAGAAAGCGATGATGGGCGGTTGATTCAGCGGAGCGATTGATTGCGCTCGAATTACTAATTCAACTCGACTAAGAAAATGCTTGAACCGAAAAAAGTAAAATTTCGCAAACTGCAAAAGGGTCGCCGCCGCGGTACGGCGCACCGAGGTTCCACACTCGCCTTCGGCGATTATGGGCTGAAGGCGCTGGGGCGAGGATGGATGAGCGCGCGAGAAATCGAAGCGGCACGTGTCGCATTGACGCGTTATCTGAAGCGCGGTGGCAAGGTTTGGATTCGCATCTTTCCAGATAAGCCCTTGACCAAGAAACCCCTGGAAACCCGCATGGGTAAGGGTAAGGGCGCGACCGAGAAATGGGTCGCCGTGGTCCAACCAGGACGGATCTTATTCGAGATGGAAGGGGTCGAAGCCGTGCTTGCCAAGGAAGCATTTCGCTTGGCGGCGCATAAGCTGTCGATTGCCACCACGATGGTCGAACGCAGAGGATTAGTCCATGGAAGCTAAAGAACTGCGCGGCATGAGCGCGGCAGATTTGCAAGAAAAGCTGGCGAGCTTGCGCGAAGAAATCGGCCATTTGGCGCTTAAGCGAGCGACCAGCCGGTTGGAGAATCCCATGAAGCTTAAAGAGACCAAAAGGGATCTTGCCCGGGTCGCAACCATTTTGCGCGAAAAGGCGCTCCAGAGTCAGGAAGGCTGAGCATGGAAGGCAGAGGATTACAAAAAGAGCGTAGCGGCGTGGTGGTCAGCGATAAAATGGCAAAGACCGTCGTGGTTTCTATCGAACGCACGGTGATTCACCCGCGTTACAAGAAGATATTACGGCGCCGTTCGCGAGTGAAAGCTCACGACGAAACCAATCAGTGTCATGTCGGCGACCGGGTATTGCTGGTTGAATGCCGTCCGCTCAGTCGCGACAAACGCTGGCGTGTCAGCAAGGTTTTGGAAAAAACCAAATCGGGGCCCGAAATAGCCATCGGCTAACGACGTTTGGGCGATGAAAGTGAGTCGGACTGATCTATGATTCAGACCAATTCTAATCTGGATGTGGCGGATAATTCGGGCGCGCGCCGAGTCCAGTGCATTAAAGTCTTGGGCGGTAGCAAGCGACGATATGCTTCCGTCGGCGATATTATCGTGGTCGCGGTGCAGGAAGCGATTCCCAACGGCAAGGTGAAAAAGGGCGATGTTGTGAAGGCTGTGGTGGTGCGGACCGCCAAGGAGCTGGGGCGGCCGGATGGAACCTACATCCGCTTCGACACGAACTCCGCGGTGTTGATCGACAATCAAAAAGAGCCGGTGGGGACGCGAATCTTCGGACCGGTGGCGCGTGAACTACGCGCCAAGAAATTCATGAAGATCATTTCTCTGGCGCCTGAAGTGCTTTAGCCAGAGATTGAGGAGAAATCGCTCGTGGAGATTCGTAAAAACGACAGCGTGATGGTGATTGCCGGCAAGGAACGGGGTAAGACCGGCAAAGTCCTGCGCGTACTGCCGGAGAAAAACGCGGTCATCATTGAGAGGATCAGCATCGTCAAACGGCATACCAAGCCACGCGGACCGCAGCAGAGCGGCGGTATCGTCGAGAAAGAAGCGGCGATCAACGTGTCTAACGTCATGATGATGTGCGACAAGTGCAACGCGCCGGTGCGCATCGGCCATAAAGATCTCACCGACGGCAAAAAAATCCGCATCTGCCGCCGTTGCAACGAAGCGCTCGATTAGTTTGCTAGACTAGTGGGACGATTGAAGTAACCATGGCAAGATTAAAGACCAAATATAAGGATGACGTGGTACCGGCGATGATCAAGGAGTTCGCTTACACGAACCCAATGCAGGTACCGAAGCTCAATAAAATCACCATCAACGTCGGTTTGGGTGAGGCGACGCAAAATGCCAAGGCTGTGGATAGCACGGTCACTGACATTACCGCGATCACTGGGCAGAAACCTGTGGTGACCAAGTCGAAGAAAGCGATCGCTAACTTCAAACTGCGCGAGAACATTCCGATCGGCTGCATGGTCACGCTACGGCGCGACCGGATGTACGAATTTCTCGACCGCTTGATCCACACGGCTTTGCCGCGGGTGCGCGATTTTAAGGGAGTGTCGGACAAATCCTTCGACGGTCGCGGCAACTACTCTTTGGGCCTGCGTGAACAGATTATTTTCCCGGAGATTCAAGCCGATAAAGTCGACAAAACCAGAGGCATGACGATTACGATCGCGACGACGGCGAACACCGATCAAGAAGGCCGGACTTTGCTGCGTCTCATGGGCATGCCGTTCGCCAGTTAGCTTAGGGGGAAATTCCATTGGCCAAGACTTGTCTAAGAATCAAAGCGGAACGACCGAACAAGTTCAAAGTGCGGGAATACAACCGTTGCCCGCTCTGCGGCCGTTCACGGGCATTTTATCGCCGTTTTCGCATGTGCCGGTTATGTCTGCGCGACAACGCGCGCAAGGGAAATATCCCCGGACTGATCAAGGCCAGTTGGTAGAGGCTGGAGTTTATTATGGGAATGACCGATCCGATCGCGGATTTACTTACTCGGATTCGCAATGCTTCACGAGCGCGCCATCAAAAAGTGACGGTGCCCTATTCGCATCTAAAAGAAAACATCGTCAAGGTCTTGATCGATGAAGGCTATCTCAAGGACCAAAAAAAGGTCAAAGCCGCCATCGGTGGCGGCGATGAGATGATCATCACGCTAAAGTTCGACCGGGAAAGCCGGCCCATCATCCTCGGCATGAAGCGGGTCAGCAAGCCCGGCCGGCGGGTCTATGTCGGCTCCCAAGAGGCACCGCCGATCCGCAAGGGATTGGGTATCCATGTGCTCTCGACGCCCAAGGGTATCTTGGTCGATCGTGAAGCGATGCGCGCCAAGGTTGGCGGTGAATTGATCTGTACTGTTTGGTAAGATTGATCGAGGTGTAATGTGTCACGTATTGGCAAGCTGCCCATAGCGATTCCCGCGGGCGTCAAAGTCGCGGTTGACGCCAGCGGTATTCGAGTCGAAGGGCCGAAAGGTAAGTTGCAAGCCGGGGTTCCCTCCGGAGTCAGCGTCAAAGTTGACGGCAACTCGATGCGCGTCGAACGCGCCAACGAAGACCGCAAAGTTCGCGCGCTCCATGGTTTAACGCGAAAGCTGATCGCTAACATGACGCAGGGCGTTAGCGCCGGTTTCAGCCGAGTATTGGATATTAACGGCGTCGGTTATCGCGCCGAGGTCAAGGGTCAGGAAATTCACATGACGTTGGGTTACTCCCATCCCGTGGTGTTTCCGCTGCCCCAAGGTGTGACGGCGGCTGTGGAGCGGCAAATTATTATCACTCTTTCCGGGGCTGATCGGCAAATGTTGGGCGAAACGGCGGCGAAAATCCGCATGCTCAGGCCGCCCGAACCCTACAAGGGCAAAGGGATCAAGTATCGTGAAGAGTTTATCAAACGCAAAGCCGGCAAAGCCGTCGGTTCGGCGGGCGGAAAGTAATCTACCGAGGATTTGAGATGTCGAGCAAGCGACTAGATATAGGCCGCCAGCGGCGTAAAGTTCGAGTACGTAAAAAGGTTCGCGGCACGGATCTCCGCCCGCGAGTTTGCGTATTTCGTAGCAATAAGCATATTTACGCGCAGGTCATTTCGGATAGCCAAGGAAAAACCTTGGCGGCGGTGTCGACGTTGTCTGAAGAATTGGCCGAACAGATCAAGAAGCACAACGGCGTCGATGCGGCTAAGCAAGTCGGGGTTGCCTTGGCCAAAGTCTGTAAGGAAAAGAATATTACCAGCGTGGTTTTCGACCGCAACGGGTTCATCTACCATGGCCGGGTGAAGGCTGTGGCGGATGGCGCTCGCGAAGGCGGCTTAGACTTTTAACCAGCACTTGAACGAGAGGTCGCTTTGGAACGGATCGATCCCCAAGGGTTAGAATTGAAAGAAAAAGTGGTTCACATCAGCCGGGTGGCCAAAGTCGTTAAAGGCGGCCGGCGCTTTAGTTTTAGCGCCTTAGTGGTGACCGGCGATAGTCACTCGGTGGTTGGCTACGGGATGGGCAAGGCCAAGGAAGTCCCGGAAGCGATCCGCAAGGGTTTGGAGCAGGCGAAGAAGAATTTAATCCGCGTGCCGATCATGGATGGGACGATTCCCTTCGAAGTGGTCGGACATTACGGCGCCGGCCATGTGATTCTTAAACCCGCCTCAGGCGGCACCGGCGTGATCGCTGGCGGCGGTGTGCGCGCGGTGGTGGAAGCCTCCGGTATCCAAAATGTCTTGACCAAATGTCTCGGTTCGAATAATCCGCATAACATGGTCAAAGCGACATTTGAAGCGTTGCGCGACTTGCGCCAGCCGGAAGAAATCGCCGATCGGCGCGGCAAAACCCTGGCGGAGATTCGCTAACTATGAAACTCGACGATCTGAAACCAGCCGCCGGTTCGAACAAAAAACGCAAAAGGATCGGCCGGGGTCCCGGCTCAGGTCATGGGAAGACTTCGGGCCGTGGTCATAAGGGACAGGGCTCGCGTTCCGGTGGCAATACCAAACCCGGTTTTGAAGGCGGCCAGATGCCGTTGCAACGGCGCTTGCCCAAACGCGGCTTTCACAATATTTTTCGCATCGAAATGGCGGTAGTCAATCTAACTCAACTGGACTTGCTCGCCGGCGCCGGCGACATCGCCCCGGAAATAATGTCCGAACATGGCTTGATTAGCGGTAAAAACCGCCGTGTCAAAGTCTTAGGCGAGGGCAACTTTACCAAAGCGGTGACGATCCGCGCCCATGGCTTTTCCGCCAGCGCGAGACAAAAGATCGAAGCAGCCGGCGGCAAAGCGGAGTTAATCGAACTTCATGCTTAGCGGATTTCAAAACGCATCGCGGGTACCGGAGCTGCGCCGCCGGGTGCTTTTTGCCCTCGGGATGTTAGCGGTCTATCGCCTCGGCGTTCATGTGCCGACACCGGGTATCGATAGAGCAGCCATGGCGGCGTTTTTCGATCAACAGAAAAATACTCTGTTCGGCTTTCTCAATCTGTTCTCGGGCGGCGCATTGGAACAGTTTTCAGTTTTTTCACTGGGCATCATGCCCTACATCAGTGCGTCGATTATTTTGCAGTTACTGACGGTAGTATTCCCCTATCTGGAAAGGCTCTCTAAGGAAGGCGAAGTCGGCCGGCGCAAGATTACTCAATACACCCGATATGGCACAGTGTTGCTGTCCATCGTCCAAGGCACGATGATCGCCATCGGCTTGGAAGGCACGCAGGGACCGGGCGGCACGCCGCTGGTGCTCAACCCCGGTGTTGCCTTCCGTTTCATGACTGTGGTGACGCTCACGTCCGGCACGGCGTTTATCATGTGGCTGGGCGAGCAGATTACCGAACGCGGCATCGGCAATGGCATGTCGCTGATCATCTTTGCCGGGATTGTCGCCCGTCTGCCTTCGGCGATTTGGTCGACTTTTGAGTTCATGCGTAACGGCGAGCTCGGACCCTTGGTCGCCTTGGTGATATTGGTTCTCAGTGTCGCGATCATCGCCGCGATTATTTTCGTCGAACGCGGCCAACGGCGCATCCCGGTGCAATACGCTAAACGAGTCGTTGGCCGGCGCATGTACGGCGGCATGACCTCGCACTTGCCGTTAAAAGTTAATACTGCGAACGTAATTCCGATCATCTTCGCTTCATCGGTGTTAATTTTCCCGGCGACCATGGCGCAATTCGCGGCGCATCCTTGGATTCAAACAATTTCCGGTATGCTGGCGCCGGGTCAATGGCTCTATGAGATTGCCCAGATGGCGCTGATTATCTTTTTCGCATTTTTCTACACGGCGGTCGTGTTTAATCCCAGTGATGTGGCCGAGAACATGAAAAAGGCTGGCGGCTACATTCCCGGCATTAGACCCGGACAGAAGACCGCCGAGTTCATAGAAAAGGTGTTATCGCGCATAACCTTGAGCGGGGCGGTTTATCTCTGCTTGATCGCGTTATTGCCATCCTTGTTGGTGCAACAATTCAATGTGCCTTTTTATTTTGGCGGAACCGCGCTGTTGATCGTGGTCGGCGTCGGCTTGGACACGGTGGCGCAGATGGAAACCCATCTGATCAGCAGGAACTATGAAGGCTTCATGAAGCGTGGTAGGTTGCGCGGCAGAAAGGGCTAAATCTTGGCTGCCAGTGCACGTGTGGTTCTGCTGGGTCCTCCGGGGGCGGGTAAGGGCACCCAGGCAAAGTTGCTTGAGCAGGAATTCGGCGCGGTTCAGATCTCCACCGGAGACATCCTGCGCAAAGCCGTAGCCGACCAATCGCCGCTCGGTAAGCAAGCTGGAGATTATATCAGGCGCGGGGCTTTGGTGCCCGACCATTTGATTATAGACCTCATCGCCGAACGATTGCAGCAGGCGGATTGCGCTCAGGGATTTCTGCTAGACGGTTTTCCCCGGACGATCCCTCAGGCCGAAAGCCTAGATGGGCTGCTTAAGAAATTGGCGCTGAGCTTGAATTGTGTTCTGTCGGTTCAGGTGCCGAGACCAGTCATTATCGAACGGCTGGCGGGAAGGCGGACTTGCAAAAAGTGCGGTGCGCTGTGTCATATGGCCTTCGACCCACCGAAGCAAGACGGAGTTTGCGACCACTGCGGCGGCGAATTATTTCAGCGCGAAGATGATAGGGAAGAGACCATTGCCAACCGTTTAACCGTCTATGATGCTCAGACCGCACCTCTGGTCGATTATTATCGTCGCCGGGGTGTATTACGAGAGATCGACGGTGTTGGCAGCATAGATGAAATCCGCGCCCGGGTCATGAAAGCCTTGGGAGGAATGGCGCCGTGATTTCGCTCAAATCGGCTCGTGAAATCGAGATCATGAGAAGAGCGAATGTGATCGTTGCCGAGGTTCTCCAGGAGCTTAAAAAGCGCGTGGCGCCGGGTATCACAACTTTGGATTTGGACGCCATTGCCGAAAATATGACGCTGAGCCGCAAGGCGATTCCGGCATTCAAGGGTTATAACGTCGCCGGCCGGGTTTATCCGTGCTGCCTGTGTGCTTCGGTCAATGACGAGATCGTTCATGGTATCCCGTCAAACCGCCCTTTGCGCGAAGGCGATATTGTCGGCCTCGACTATGGGGTCATTTATGACGGCTTCTACGGCGACTCAGCGATGACCGTGGCGGTCGGCAAAATAGGCGCAGCGGCGCAAAAGTTATTGGACGTGACCGAGGCATCGCTCTACGCAGGAATCGAGCAGCTTCATGAGGGCAAACGATTGGGCGATCTCGGCGCGGCGGTGCAAAAGATTGCAGAGGATGCAGGCTACTCCGTCGTCCGCGCTTTTGTCGGTCATGGCATCGGCAAGAAGCTCCACGAGGAGCCGCCGGTACCGAACTACGGCGAAAAAGACCGTGGCCTGCGCTTAAAAGAAGGCATGGTCCTGGCGGTGGAGCCGATGGTCAATATAGGCGGTTACGAGGTCGAAATTAAAGAAGACGGTTGGACGGCGGTGACCAAAGATGGTAGCTTGGCCGCCCATTTCGAGCACTCGATAGCGATCACTAAGAACGGTCCGTATATTTTGAGTCAACTTTAGAGTTCAGGAGAAGGCGGCGAGGGAATCCCGATTTAGCTATGGCAAAACAAGACGCCATCGAAGTCACCGGTACGGTGCTAGAGACCTTGCCCAACGCCATGTTCCGGGTGGAGTTGGACAACCATCATAAGGTGCTAGCCCATATATCGGGGAAAATGCGCATGCACTACATCAAAATTCTGCCGGGAGACAAAGTGAAGATCGAGCTTTCTCCCTACGATTTGGCGCGCGGACGCATCGTCTTCCGCGAGCGTTAGCAAGAGGAGACATCGTGAAGGTTAGAGCGTCAGTCAAAAAGATTTGCAACAAATGCAAGGTGATTCGCCGTAAGGGCGTGGTGCGGGTATTGTGCGAAAATACCAAGCACAAACAACGGCAGGGCTAAGTTTTTTTAAATTTAAAATCGGTAGTATGAAATTCCGAACCTAGTGAGGATCTATGGCACGTATCGCAGGGGTGGACTTACCCAGAGCCAAACGCATGGAAATCGCGCTCACTTATGTCTACGGCATTGGCCGCAGCACATCGCGCGATATCCTAACTGCGGCGGGCGTTTCTCTGGATTTGCGCAGCGACGATTTGAGCGACGACGATGTCGCTAAAATTCGCCAGGTGCTCGATCAGAGTTACAAAGTTGAAGGCGATCTGCGCCGCGAGGTGACGGGTAACATCAAACGGCACTTGGATATGGGTTCCTATCGCGGTATGCGCCATCGCAAGAATTTGCCGGTGCGGGGCCAGCGTACCCATACCAACGCGCGCACCCGCAAGGGGCCGCGCAAAACCGTCGCCGGCAAAAAAACCGCGCCGACAAAGTAAAATAGATAATTTAGGAGAATCTCATGGCAGATGCTGCGGATGAAAAGAAGAGCGAAGCGCCAGCGGGCGACGCCAAAACCGCCGACCGGGCGGCGCGCAAGCGGCGCGGCCGCAAGAATATCGCCGAGGGTGTGGTCCATATCCATTCGACTTTCAATAACACCATCGTGACGATTTCGGATTATCAGGGCAATGTGATTTCGTGGTCCAGCGCCGGCGCGATGGGTTTCAAAGGATCGCGCAAGGGCACACCGTTCGCCGCCCAGCAAGCCGCCGATAGCGCCGCTAAAAAAGCTATGGATCATGGGTTACGCACGGTCCAGATCTATGTCCGTGGCCCCGGCGCAGGACGTGAGTCGGCGCTGCGCGCCTTGCAGTCTGCGGGTATCAGCATCAGTCTGATCAAAGACGTTACGCCGATCCCGCACAACGGTTGCCGCCCGCCTAAACGCCGGCGGGTTTGATCATTACAGGAGGAAGCAGGTTTGGCTAGATATATTGAATCCGTGTGCCGTCTTTGCCGGCGCGAGAATCTTAAGCTCTTTCTCAAAGGTGAGCGGTGTTATACCGACAAGTGCGCCATCGAACGGCGTACCTACCCGCCCGGCGAGCATGGCCAGGGCCGGCCGAAGTTCTCGGAATACAGCCTGCAGCTGCGTGAGAAGCAAAAAGTGAAGCGCATGTACGGCCTATTGGAAAACCAATTCCGCCGCACATTCACCGAAGCGGCGCGTACCAAAGGAATTACCGGTGAGACCTTGTTGGTGCTGCTTGAACGGCGGCTCGACAATGTCACCTACCGGGTGGGCTTTGCCAGCTCGAGAGCCGAAGCGCGCTCCTTGGTGCGCCATGGCCATATCTTAGTGAACGGCAAGAAGGTGAACATTCCGTCTTTTACGGTTCGCGTTGGCGATGTGATTGCCGTCAAGGAACCGAGCCGGCAGATCACCCGGGTGATGTCGGCGTTGGAAGGGTCGCAGCGCCGCGGCGTGCCCGATTGGGCCGAAGTCGATCGTGAAGCGTTCACCGGGCGCATCAAGATCCTGCCGACGCGCAGCGATATCACCATGCCGATCAACGAAAAACTGATCGTAGAATTGTATTCGAAATAAGCAGCGAATCTTGGGAGACGATATGTCGACAATGTACAAGCATTGGACGGAGCTGATCAAACCCAAACAGTTGGAGGTGGAAGAGCGAACTCTGACCGCGACGTTTGGCCGTTTCACGGCGGAACCGTTCGAGCGTGGGTTCGGCCAAACCATCGGCAACTCGGTGCGCCGGATTCTCTTGTCCTCGCTGATGGGCGCCTCCATCGTCGCGGTGCGCATCAAAGGCGTTTTGCACGAATTCTCCACGGTGGCCGGGGTCACGGAGGATGTTGCCGAAATCATTCTAAATTTAAAAGAAGTTCGCCTGCGGCTGAACGAGGGTGAACAAGCTACGCTGAAGATCGATGCGAAAGGTCCAGGCGTCGTGTGTGCCAAGGATATCGGCGGATCGGCGGCGGTCGACATCCTCAATCCCGATCACAAGATCGCGACGCTCTCGCGCGACGGCAGGCTCGACATGGAATTGTTGGTTAAGCTCGGGCGCGGCTATGTGCCGGCCGAGCGTAACAAAGAAGAGAGCGCGCCGGTGGACACGATCTTTATCGACGCGATTTTTTCGCCGGTGCTTAAGGTCAACTTCACGGTTTCCAACGCGCGGGTCGGCCAGCGTACCGATTATGATCGCTTGGTGTTCGAAGTCCACACCGACGGCAGCGTCAAGCCCGACGACGCGATGGCCTTCGCGGCGAAAATCCTCCAGGACCAGGTGAGCATTTTCGTCAACTTCCAAGACGAACCGCGGCCGGAAAAGCGTGACGACGGTCCATCGATCCCGCTCAACGAAAATCTGTTTCGCAGCGTCGACGAGCTCGAATTTTCAGTGCGTTCGCAGAACTGCTTGCAAAACGCCGATATCAAATACATCGGCGAGCTGGTGCAGAAGAGCGAACACGAGATGCTGCGGACGAAAAATTTTGGCCATAAATCTTTGAACGAGATCAAGGAGATCCTGCGCGAGATGGGCCTGGAGCTGGGCATGAAAGTGGATCACTTTCCGTCTCGCTCGGAAGTCGAAGCGCGCAAGCGCAGTCCTGACAAGGAGTAATCTTTACCATGCGTCATCTCAAATCCGGCCGGCAGCTGAGCCGCAACTCGAGCCATCGCTGGGCCTTGATGCGCAATCTGATCACCGCGCTGTTGCGCGAGGAAAAGATTCAAACCACCGACCCCAAGGCCAAAGAATTGCGCCGTTGGGTAGAACGGGTCATCACCCTCGGCAAACGCGGCGACTTGCACGCGCGCCGTCAGGCGGCGAGCATCCTCTTCGACAAAACCGTGGTGCAAAAACTTTTCGACACCATCGGTCCACGTTTCAAGGACCGGCCAGGCGGTTACACCAGAATCATCAAGCTGGGGGTTCGCCATGGCGATGCCGCACAGCTGGCATTGATCGAGCTGGTCGGTAACGAAGCCGGCGCTGAAGCCTCATCGGGTGGGGCGAAAAAAGGCCGCCGCGCACGACGCCGCGAACGTGAACAGCAGCAACAAGTCGCCGCCGCTTAGCAATCGTCCCTGACAATTGACTTCGATCAGATCCGTCGCCGGCGACCATCAAGCTGGCGGGCGGTTGTGGTTCGTGTTGGCTGCTTAGCCGAGCCAAGTCGGGCTCGTAAGTGGTTGATGCGCCAATGGTTTTTCCAGATTTGACGTACTGTTCGATATGTCAGTGACGGGCCCTTGCGCTTCGAGTCGGAATGGCGTATTTATCCGGCGCGGATTTCAGTGATAATTTCGGTGATGTTTGTGCCGATACCTCGCACCATGAAAAACTACTAACTCGGCGAACGCGTAATGTCCATCGGCACATTTTCACAACTCGAATCAGAATCCATCGAAATCTTCCGCGAGGTGGCGGCGACGGCGGCTCGGCCGGTGATGCTCTACTCCATCGGCAAGGACTCCTCGGTGATGTTGCGGTTGGCGCAGAAGGCCTTTTATCCGGGCCCGATGCCGTTCCCGCTGCTGCATATCGATACCGGTTGGAAGTTTCGTGAGATGATCGCCTTCCGCGACCGGGTTGTCGAAGAAATCGGCTGCCAATTGATTCGCTATACCAATCCGCGCGGTGCTGCCGAAGGGATAGGTCCGTTCACCCATGGCTCGGCATTTCATACCGATGTCATGAAGACCGAAGCGCTGAAGCAAGCGCTCGATCTGCACGGCTTCGACGTTGCTTTCGGCGGCGCCCGGCGCGATGAGGAGAAGTCGCGCGCCAAGGAAAGAATTTTTTCCTTCCGTGCGCCGGGCCATCGCTGGGAGCCCAAAGCCCAGCGGCCTGAACTGTGGAACCTGTACAACACGCGAATCCATCCAGGCGAATCGATCCGGGTATTTCCTTTGTCCAATTGGACCGAGGCGGATATTTGGGGCTACATTCAGCAGGAACAGATTCCCATCGTGCCGCTCTATTTCGCGGCCCCGCGACCAGTGGTTCAACGCTACGGCCAATGGATCATGGTTGACGACCATAGGCTGCCACTCGAACCGGGGGAGGCCCCCGAGCTGCGCCTGGTGCGTTTTCGTACCCTCGGCTGCTATCCGCTGACGGCGGCTGTCGAAAGCAGCGCCGTTACCCTTACGGAGATCGTCGCCGAAACTCTCGGCGCGACCACATCGGAGCGCCAAGGGCGGGTGATCGATCACGACGGCGCCGGCTCCATGGAGCGAAAAAAACAGGAAGGGTATTTTTAATGGATACCCTGCGCTTCATTACCTGCGGCAGCGTCGACGACGGCAAGTCGACGCTGATCGGCCGCTTGCTTTACGAGACCAAGTTAATCTTCGAAGATCAGCTCGAAGCGCTCAAGGCCGACTCGAAGAAATTCGGCACCCAGGGCGAGCGCCTCGATTTCGCGCTGCTCGTCGACGGCTTGCAGGCCGAACGTGAGCAAGGCATTACCATCGATGTTGCCTACCGTTTCTTCTCAACGTCCAAGCGGCGCTTCATCGTCGCCGATACACCCTGGTCACGAGCAATACACGCGCAACATGGCCACCGGCGCATCCACCGCTGACGCGGCAGTGCTGCTGATCGACGCGCGCAAAGGCGTGCTGGCGCAGACCAAACGGCACAGCCGGATCGCGGCGATGTTTGGCGTTCGTCATATCGCCCTGGCGGTCAACAAGATGGACCTGGTGGACTGGTCGCAGTCCAGGTTTGAAGAAATTGATGCAGCCTACCGACAGTTCGCGCAGGACTTAGAGTTCAGCAGCATCACGGCGATCCCGCTGTCAGCACTTGAAGGGCAGAATATTCTTGAACCAGCCCCAGCGACGATGCCTTGGTATCATGGCCAGAGTTTGCTGCACTGGCTGGAAACCGTGCCCAGCGCTGAACGCCAATCTACACAACCATTCACGATGCCCGTGCAGTGGGTCAATCGTCCCAACCTGGATTTTCGCGGCTTCTCTGGACGCATCGGCAGCGGTTCGGTTAGACCGGGCGATCGCGTGCGTGTCAGTCCTTCAGGGGTTGTCAGCGGCGTCAAGGAAATCTCGGTTTGGGGTGGCCCCCTGCCAGAGGCCGATGCTGGCGATTCGGTGACGCTGGTGCTGGAGGATGAAGTCGACGCCAGCCGCGGCGATGTCATTGCCGCGGCTGACCAGCCTGTCGAAGTGGCCGATCAGTTCGAAGGCGAGATTCTTTGGATGAGCGAGCATCCGATGTTGCCGGGGCGATCCTATGCCGGGCAAATTCACAGCAAGTCCGCCAATGTGAGCATCACCGACATCAAGCATCGTCTCGACATCAACAGCGGCGCGCGCCTTGCCGCCAAAGCGCTGGGCTTGAACGAGATCGCCACCGTCAATATCAGTTTCGACCGTCCGGTGCCCTATACCGCCTATCGCGACAACCACCGGTTGGGCGCGTTTATATTAATCGACAAGCTGACCCATGAGACGGTCTGCGCCGGCGTAATTCATTTTGCCCTGCGCCGCGCCGTCAATGTGCATTGGCAGGCGCTCGAAGTGACCAAACCGGCGCGCGCCGGCTTGAAGCAGCAGCAGCCGCGCTGCTTGTGGTTTACCGGTCTTGTCGGGCTCGGGCAAATCGACCGTCGCCAACTTGTTGGAAAAACGCTTACACGCCGACGGCCGACACACTTACATCCTTGACGGCGACAACGTGCGCCACGGTCTCAACCGTGACTTAGGCTTCACCGAGGCCGATCGGGTCGAAAACATTCGGCGCATCGGCGAAGTGGCGAAACTGCTGGTGGACGCCGGCCTGATCGTTATCGTTTCTTTCATTTCACCGTACCGAGCCGAACGCCAACTGGCGCGCGGCTTGTTCGAGTCCGGCGAGTTCGTCGAAATTTTCGTCGACACGCCGTTGGAGGAATGCGAACGCCGCGATGTCAAAGGCCTCTATGCCAAGGCCCGGCGCGGCGAGCTCAAAAACTTTACCGGCATCGACAGCGACTACGAAGCGCCCGAAGCGCCGGAGATTCACTTGCGCACGTTAGAGGCCAAGCCGGAAGTCTGCGTCGAGCGGATTGTCGAATGGCTGCGCTCGTGACGTAAGAAGTTTTGCGAGGATCACCAAGACATCCCGACTCTCTTTGCATCCCAGTTCTGAGGCGCAAGCGCGCGACGGCAAATTTGATTGAACTCAATAATCAAACAATTCCTGGCGCTATTGTGACCGCACCCTCGTGATCGCCTTGGCAACTTCAGCATCCCAGCGTTGCCTCTTGTGGAACCAGCCATCCCGTCTTTTGTTCACCGATTAGTCGTGATAGTTAAACGCCGTGGCGGAAAATGACACTGGCGTATTGCGCCGCTCGCTTAACGATTTTCTCGCGATTCAGCTCGACGATACGGCACTGGCTCGATTGAGCTGGCGCGACTTCGGCAATGGGCTGGAGATGTCGCGCTTGGCGCGCCAAGGCAAGCGCGAGTTGGTGCTCTATCGCATCGCGGCCGATGCTTCGCCCGAAGCTTTTGTGAAGCATGAACATGTGGGCGGCGAGTTTTACCTGGTGCTCAAGGGTAAGATCGGCGATGAGACCGGCGAGTACGAATCCGGCGACGTGGTGTTTCTCGATCCCCAGTCGGTGCATACGCCGCGGGCGATTGGCGAGACGGTCGTGCTGGTTCTATGGCCGGCAGGCGTGCGGCTGGTAGACTGATTATCAATTCACCTGAATTTCTCGGGAGGCAACATGGCAAATCTAGGATTCATCGGCACCGGCGGCATGGGCAGCGGCATGGCTGCCAACTTGATCAAGGCCGGCAATAAGTTAGTCATCACCGATCTGCGCCGCGAGCAGTGCCAGGGCTTGGAAGGCCAGGGCGCGGTATTCAAAGACTCGCCCAAAGCGGTAGCGGAATCATGCGACGTGGTGTGCTCGATGTTGCCTTACAATCAAGCCGTGCAAGCCGTCGGCTTGGGCAAAGGTGGACTGCATGAAGCGACCAGCGGCGCGAAAACATGGATCGATTTCAGCAGCATCGACAAAAAGACCATCGTCGGCGTCGAAGCTGAGCTTGTGAAAAAGGGCTGGACAATTCTGGATGGTTCAGCGGGCGGGGTCGAAGAGGCGGCTGCGGCCGGTACTTTGTCGCTTTGGCTATCGGGATCTAAAGCGGTGTTCGACCAGCACCAGGATATCTTCAAGGCGATGGGCAACAAGATTATTTTCGTCGGCGAACTGGGCAACGCCAAGCTGGTGAAAAACGCCATGGCGATGTTCGCCGCGGTGCAGCACTTGAGTCTGGCTGAGACCTGCGCTTGGCTGAAAAAGGGCGGTCTCAGCGAAGACACCTTTCGCACGATCTTGAAAAATTCCCAGCAGGATTCGGTCGCCATCGACCGGATCATGGAGATCGTCGTCAGCAAGAAGTACAAGCCGCGCAAGTCGTGGATGCCCAAGGACGTCGGCTTCGGTCTCGACATGGCGCGCGAGATGGAAGTGCCGATGCCGTTCGTCGCCTTGGCCTACCAGATGTTTTCCATCGCCCAGGCCACCGGCCAGGACGGCTATGAAGCCACCGGCATCGCCTGCAACGTCTACGACATCATCACCGGGGCGAAAAAATAGCGAGGGTAACGTGGCGCTGGCAGCGGAACGATTGTCGCGCTTTTTGACGTTTCTCTTGCGCCACAAGCCCAAGGATTATCCTTTGGCGATCGACAGCGAGGGTTTTGCGCCGTGGCAGGATGTTGTCGATCTGGTGCGGCAGCGCTTTTACGATGTCAGCGAGGGCAGATGCGCGCGCTGATCGCCGGTGGGCGAAAAAGCGTTTCGAGATTCGCGGCGACAAAGTGCGCGCGACCTACGGCCATTCGTTTCCCGTCGATCTCGGCGGCAGCTTGGCCGAGCCGCCAGCCGAGCTTTATTTCGCCGCGGCGCGCGACCTGGCAAAGTCGATGCTCCACCGCGGCCTCGAACCGCGCGACCGTCAGTATGTGCATTTGAGCGTCACGGCGGAGGAGGCCGAGTCGGTGGCGCGGCGCCATGATCCGGCGCCGTCGGTTCTTGTCATCGACGCCCAGGCCGCATACTCCGAAGGAGTGCGTTTCTACGAGTCCGGGCCGCTGTTCTTGGCTGAGCAACGTGCCCGCGAAGTTTTTGTCGTTGCGCTAGCCGTAAGCCCTTCGATTGGTTGCCAAGCCATGCGCGCTAACCCGCATGGTTAAAACCCCCGGCGATTATCCCCCCAGTTTGCCGGACCGCGCCGGAAGATACGTTAGCGTAATTCACAAAGCGATTCGCGCCGCAGTACCCAAGCTCAAGCCGGATATTTTGCATGTCATGCTCGGTTACGGCCCATTCCACTATAAGCACGCCAGCGGCCACGAGGGCGATTGGTTCGTCGTCGGTCTAGCCAGCCAGAAGAATTACGTCAGCCGGTATATCTGTGCCTGTGACAAGAACGGCTATCTTGCCGAGAAGAACAAAAGCCGGCTGCGGCGAAGTTCCCGTCGGCCGCAGCTGCATACGCTTCAAGAAGCTCGAAGACTTGAATTTGAAGGTGGCGATGGGGTTAGTCAAGAAAGCCGCGGCGTTGGTGCGGAAGCTGGGCGGGTTTTCGCTGGGCCAGTTCGGAATTTCAGCGGATGAGCCGGCTTCGGGCCGGGGAAGGGATTTCGGGCGATAATTGGCGGGAGCATAATTCACCTGCGGTTGGATGAAGCACGGATTGATGGCAGTTAGAAGTTCGGTTTGCACGGGACATTTCATTCAGTTACATTGCTTCATCGTTAGTCGTTCATCCCAAAAAATTTCAATTGAATCCTCTGGCCTGGCGGTAGTGGCGGCGGATATTTAAAAAGCGCGATGCGAAGTCATCTTAGGGCACTTCTAGCTCAAGCTATCGAGAAGATGGCAAAGGACGGAGAGCTGAATATCACAGAACTCCCTCCGCTACATCTTGAGCCGCCGAAGCAGCGCGAGTTCGGCGACCTGTCGTCGAACATCGCCATGCTGTGGGCTAAGAGCGCCAAAAAAAAACCGCGGGCCATCGCCGAAGCGATCCTAAAAAATATCGATGATCCTGACGGCTTGCTGGCGCGTCAAGAGATCGCCGGACCGGGATTTTTGAACTTCGCGTTCACGCCGAAGTTTTACTTTGCCCGGCTGCGCGAGATCGCCGCGGGCCAGCATGACAAGATCGATATCGGCCAAGGGCGCAAAGTGCAGGTGGAGTTCGCCAGCGTCAATCCGACCGGGCCACTCCATGTCGGTCATGGCCGGGTGGCGGTGATTGGCGATGTCCTGGCGCGCTTGCACGAAGCCACCGGTTTCTCCGTCGAGCGCGAGTATTACGTCAACGACGCCGGCAATCAGATGGAGAACCTTGGCTTGTCGCTCTATGCGCGCTACCTTGAACAGTTAGGCCAGCCGGCGGAGTTTCCCGAGGGCGGGGTATCCCGGCGACTATGTCAATGAACTCGCCGCCGAGGTGAAAGCCCGCGACGGCGATAAATATCTCCGTGCGGACAAGGCCAGCGCGGTGGCGTTCTTTCGGCAATTTGGCGGCGATTCATTATTGAACACCATCCGCGGCCAGCTGGGCGAGTTTAGCATTCGTTTCGACTCCTACTTCAGCGAGAAGGCGATGCGTGAGCGTGACGAAGTGACGCAGTCGATGGCGCGCCTGCGCGAGCTCGGTTTGCTCTACTCTCACGACGGCGCCGAGTGGTTTCGCTCGACCCAATTCGGCGACGATAAAGATCGTACGGTGATCAAGAGCGACGGCGAGCTGACTTATTTTGCCGCCGACATCGCCTATCATCGCAACAAATTTGAGCGTAAGTTTGCCAAACTGATCAACGTCTGGGGCGCCGATCATCATGGCTATGTGCCGCGCTTGAAGGCGGCGATGCAGGGCCTGGGGTACGACGCCGATGCGTTGCAGGTGGTGCTGGTCCAGATGGTCCAGCTCACCCGTGGCGGCGAACCGGTGCGCATGGGTAAACGCACCGGCGAATTCGTTGCCCTCGAAGACGTGCTCCAAGAAGTCGGGCGCGACGCGGCGCGGTTTTTCTTCCTCATGCGCAAGTCGGACAGCCATCTCGACTTCGATCTGGAGTTGGCGAAGAAACAATCGAGCGAGAATCCAGTATTCTACGTTCAGTACGCCCACGCGCGGGTGGCGAGTATTTTCGCGCAAGCTGCCAAAAACGGTGTTGCCCTGGGCGCGTTTGAGTCGGTGCCGGTGGAGCGTTTGGAGTTGGCGGAAGAGCTGGAGTTGATCCGTCAGATGATTCAGTTCAACGACGTGTTGGAGGAGTCGGTGCGCGAACTCGAACCACACCGTATGGTATTCTATTTACTAGAGTTTGCCGGCGAGTTTCATCGTTACTACAACCGCAACCGCGTGGTATCCGACGATATCGACTTGAGCCGGGCGCGTTTGCTGCTTTTGGCGAATATTCAAAAGACGATTCGCCGGGGGTTGGAGATTCTCGGTGTCGATGCACCGATGAAAATGGCCGCAAGGATGGAAACCGAAGTTTGACCAGTCCGCGAAGGGCGAGAGGTTAATCGAAATGGCGGAGAACCGTAGAGGCAAAGACAGCCGTTACTATCTTAGCCGCGGCCAGATGATCATCCTGGGCGGTACATTTACCTTGGCATCCATCGTCGTATTTCTCATCGGCATGATGGTCGGCAAAGAACTCGAAGAGCGAAAGATTCTCAAAAAGGACGAGCCTCTGGTAAGGATACCGGTTAAGCCGGCCGGGGCAGCCGCTGGCACGGCAGCGAAGAACGATGAAATTACTTTCTATGATACCCTAGCCAAGTCCCGCAATGCCCAGGCGCAGGCCGAGCAGCCCGTCAAGGACGCGAAGTCGTCGGAGAAAATCGACCGCGCCGAAGTGACGGAGACCAAGGCTGTCGCTAAACCGGACACGCAGTTGGCTAAATCGACGGAAAGTAAAGCTGACAAACTCGAACCGGCGACTGACGGCGCCAAGAGCGAGAGCATCGATACTGAGGGTAAAGTGTGGCGCGCGCAAGTCGACGCATTTCCCGACGAGCGGTCGGCCAAACTGTTGGTTGATCGACTAAAAAATAAAGGCTACAACGCCTATGTCAACGAGGTCGAGTTCCGCGGCAAACCCTGGTTTCGGGTCAGCGTCGGCAAGTACGGCTCGCGTGGGGAAGCCGACAAAATCGTCGGCGCGCTCAAGGACAAAGAAAACTATGCGAAAGCGTTCGCGGCATCCAGGTAAGCCGGGTGACGATAGGCCATGAACATACGCGAAGCCATCGATAAATTAGTCAACCGCATCGACTTGACGGAGATACAAACCGTCGATGTCATGAACCAGATCATGACCGGCGAAGCGACGCCGCTACAGGTGGCGTCCTTTCTGACCGCCCTGCGCATGAAAGGCGAAACCGTCGACGAGATCACCGGCGCGGCCAGGGTGATGCGCGAGAAAGCGCACCGGGTCAACGTCGGTGCTAAGACGGTGCTCGATACCTGCGGCACCGGCGGCGATCAAAAGGGGACTTTCAATATTTCGACGACCGCAGCTTTCGTGGTCGCCGGCGCCGGCGTCACTGTCGCCAAGCATGGCAATCGTTCGGTGTCGAGCCAGTCGGGCAGCGCCGATGTCTTGGGGACGTTGGGAGTCAAGGTCGATGCGCCGAGAGAGCGGGTCGAGCAGTGCATCGCCCAGATCGGTATCGGTTTCCTGTTTGCGCCACTGCTCCATGAAGCGATGAAGTACGCCGTGCAGCCGCGCCGCGACATCGGCATTCGCACCATCTTTAATTTACTCGGGCCGCTGACCAACCCGGCCATGGCGACCCACCAGCTGATCGGCATCTACAGCGGCGAGTTGGTTGGCCTGGTCGCCAACGTGCTGAAAAATCTCGGCAGCGCACGGGCGATGGTCGTACATGGTCTCGAAGGCTTGGATGAAATTTCTTTGTGCGGGCCGACCAAAATCGCCGAGCTGCGCGATGGGGCGGTGAAAGAGTTCCAAATCGAGCCCGAGCAGTTCGGTCTCAAACGTTGCCTGCTCGCCGACCTTCATGGCGGCACCGCTGAGGAGAGCGCGGTGATCGTTCACGCCGTGCTCGACGGCAATCCCGGCGCGCCGCGCGATGTCGTGCTCTTCAACAGCGGGGCGGCGCTTTACGTCAGCGGCAGCGCCGCGACTCTGGCGGATGGTATCAAACTCGCTGCGGAATCTATCGATAGCGGTAAGGCAGGCCAAAAGCTCCAACAACTGGTCGAGTTGACCAACGCCGCATAGTTAAGTCATGGCTGAAATTCTGGCCACCATCGCCGCCCATGTGCGTGAAGTCGTTGCAATGCGCCAGCGCGCACTGCCATTGGCGGCGCTGCGCGATCGATCGCTTTACCATGCGCCGACGCGCGGCTTCGCCAAGGCGCTCAACGGTAACCAGCGGCGCATTGTTGCCGAGGTCAAGAAAGCCTCACCGTCCAAGGGCCTAATTCGCGCCAATTTCGATGCGGTTGCGATTGCCAAGGATTATGCGAGCCATGGCGCCAGTGCGATTTCGGTGTTGACCGAGGAGCGCTTTTTTCAGGGCGACCTGGCTTATCTCGAACAGATTCACGCCAGCGTGGCGGTGCCGCTGTTGCGCAAGGATTTCATGCTCGATCCCTATCAAATCGTCGAAGCGAAGAGCTTCGGCGCCGATGCGGTGCTGTTCATCGCGGCCATGCTTGACGGCCATTTCATGGCCGAGCTGCGTCAACAAGCCAGCGCATTGCAGATGGATTCTCTGGTGGAAGTGCATAGTGAAAACGAGCTGGAAGCGGCCTTAAACGCCGGCGCGCAGTTGATCGGCATCAACAATCGCGATCTCAAGACTTTCGCCGTAAGCTTGGCGACGACAGAAAAATTGGCGCCGCTAGTGCCGGCGGGAACGCCGGTGGTATGCGAAAGCGGCATTGACAGCATCGAGCAGATCCGCCGGGTCGAAAAACTCGGCATCCACGCGTTCCTGATCGGCGAGTCGCTGATGCGCGCGCCCGCGCCGGGGGAAAAATTGAGGGAACTCTTAACATGACTCGTGTTATGCCTAAGCACGATTCTCGAGCATGAGCACGACATGGTCACGATCAAAGTTTGCGGCATTACCAATCTCGCCGACGCCGAGAAGTCGCTGGAGTTTGGCGCGGATATTCTAGGCTTTAATTTTTATCCGCCGAGCCCGCGCTGCATCGCGCCGGCAAAGGCCCGGGAAATCATCGCGTGCTTGCCGCGCGATTCGTTCAATGTGGCGCTGTTTGTCAACGAGCCGAAAGCGCGGGTCAACGCAGTGTTGGCCGCAGGACGATTGCCGGATGGACGGCAAGCGTATCGTGGCTTGCAATTTCACGGCGAGGAGGATGGCGCTTACTGTCAAGACTGGGTGTTCAAAGTGATCAAAGCCTTTCGCATCAAAGAGCAAGCTTCGCTCGTCGCCTTGAAAGGATTCCCGGCGGATTACTATTTGCTCGATTCCTTTTCCGCGGGGTTCGGCGGTTCGGGTCAGATGTTCCCATGGGAATGGTTGGGTGGCATCGACAGCAGTAAGATTATTCTTTCGGGCGGGCTGCGAGCCGACAATGTCGCCCTGGCGATCGCCAAGATTCACCCGTTTGGAGTCGATGTGTGCAGTGGCGTGGAGGCGCGCCCAGGGATTAAAGATCATGGCAAACTCAAAGAATTTATCGTTGCTGCCAAAGGTGCCTGACCGGCGCGGCCATTTCGGTCCCTACGGCGGCCGTTACGTCGCTGAAACCCTCATGCCCGCTTTGACCGAGCTCGAGCGCGGTTACGCGCAGGTGCGGCGTGACGCCGGCTTCAAGCGCGAGCTCGCGTATTATCTCAAAGAATATGTCGGCCGGGAAACGCCGCTCTATTTCGCCGAAAGATTGACCCGCAGCCTGGGCGGCGCGACGGTCTATCTCAAGCGCGAGGATCTGTGCCACACCGGCGCGCATAAGATCAACAACACCATGGGGCAAATTCTCTTGGCCCGGCACATGGGCAAGCGGCGCATTATTGCTGAGACCGGCGCCGGCCAGCATGGCGTGGCCACTGCCACCGTGGCGGCGCGCTTCGGCATGGAGTGCGAGATCTTCATGGGCGCGGAAGATGTCCAGCGCCAGTCGCTCAACGTCTTTCGTATGAAACTGCTGGGCGCCAAAGTGCGCGTGGTCGAATCCGGCAGTCAAACCCTAAAGGACGCCATGAACGAAGCGCTGCGCGACTGGGTGACCAACGTGCGCAGCACCTATTATCTCATTGGCTCGGTGGCCGGGCCGCATCCCTATCCGATGATGGTGCGGGATTTCCAATCGATCATCGGCCGCGAGGCGCGCCGGCAGATTCTCGGCAAAGAAGGCCGGTTGCCGGATTATCTGGTTGCCTGTGTCGGCGGCGGCAGCAATTCCATGGGGCTATTTTTCCCCTTTGTCAAAGACCGGGCAGTAAAGATGCTCGGCGTCGAAGCTGCCGGCCTTGGGCTAGGTTCCGGTAAACACTCGGCGACCATCCAACGCGGTGCCGTGGGGGTTTTGCACGGCAGCAAGAGTTATCTCTTGCAAGACGACAAGGGCCAGGTGAAGGAAACCCACTCGGTGGCGGCGGGCTTGGATTATCCTGGCGTCGGCCCTGAGTTGAGTTATCTGCGCGACCAGGGACGGGTGCAGTTCGATTCGGCGACCGACGACGAGGCGATCGCCTCGATCCGTTTACTCGCCGAAGTCGAAGGGATCATTCCCGCCCTGGAAAGCGCCCATGCGATCGCGGTGGTGCGCCGTTTGGCGCCGAAACTCAAGAAGCGCCAAATCGTCATCGTCAATCTGTCCGGCCGCGGCGATAAAGATATGATCACCGTCGGCGACTATCTCGGAGTGAAATTATAAGAATCGTTAAACGGTTCAAGCGTTCAGCCGTTCAACGACCGATCCCATCCGCCGCAACCGTGAACCGTTGAACGAGTGGTGCGAATTGATTTATGAGCCGTATTGAAAATAAGTTTTTTGCGATGAAGCAACGCGGTGAAGCGGCGCTGATTCCATTTATCACCGCCGGTGACCCTGACTTGGCGACCACGCTCAAGATCATGCGTGCCTTGGAAGCGGCTGGCGCGGATGCCATCGAGTTGGGCATCCCGTTTTCCGATCCGTCGGCGGATGGCCCGACGATTCAGCGTTCGTCGGAGCGGGCATTGAAGCACCCGATCTCCTTGCCGGCGATATTCCGCTTGGTACGCGAGTTTCGCCGTACTTCCGAACTGCCAATTATTCTCTTTGGTTACTACAATCCGTTTTTCCGTTTCGGCCTCGACAAGTTTGCCACGCAAGCGGCACAATCCGGCGCCGACGGCGTACTCTGCGTCGACCTGCCGCCGGAGGAGAGCGGCGAGCTTAAAAGCTGCACCGACCGCCGCGATCTCGACGTCATCTTTCTCTTGTCGCCCACTAGCGGTGAAGACCGCCGGCGCTTGGTGGCACGCCACGGGCGCGGCTTTATCTATTATGTTTCGGTGACCGGCGTTACCGGTGCGCGGCAAGCTTTCGATAGCGATCTGCGCCGCCAGGTTGCTCAGGTGCGCAAGGCGACGGCATTGCCGGTGGGCGTCGGCTTCGGCATTTCGACGCCGCGGCAAGCGGCCTGGATCGCCGAGTTCGCTGATGCTGCCGTGGTCGGCAGCGCCCTGGTGCAACGCATCGAGCAAGGCAAAAGCAAAGCGGACAAGGTGCAGCAAGCCGGGGCTTTCGTCGCCCAGCTCAAACGGGCGATAAAACTAGCCCGCAAGAAAAATTGACCCAGACTGAACGAAGGCGCGGAATCTGCCGAGGATTGCCGAGGACCGCTAAGCTCAATGGCTAGCTATGCTGAAACTCTTGAACGGATTTATAATCTGCACGGCGGGGCCATCGATCTGCGCCTCGATAGAGTTGCCGGCGCGCTAAAACTATTTGACCACCCGGAACGAAAATTCCCTTCGCTTCATATCGCCGGAACCAACGGCAAGGGCTCTACCTCGGCGATACTCCAGCGGATTCTATCACTCGCTGGCAACCGTACCGCTTTATATACTTCGCCCCACCTGGTGTCGTTTACCGAGCGCATCAAGATTGACGACCAGGAAATCGCCGAAGCTGAAGTCGTTGCCATCGCCGAAGAGATCTGGCGGCGGACGGCGGCAGCCGACATCGCGCTGACCTATTTCGAGGTGGTCACGGTGATGGCGTTTATCTACTTCGACCGCCATTCCACCGATGTGGCGGTTATTGAAGTCGGCTTGGGCGGCCGTTTCGATGCGACCAATGTGATCACGCCGTTAGTCGCACTGATCACGACGATTTCGAAGGATCATGAAGCGTTTTTGGGCACCGATCTATTGTCCATTGCCAGTGAGAAAGCCGGCATCATCAAGGCGGGTGTGCCGGTGGTCTGCGGTGCGGTCAATGCGGCGGTGCATGAGCTGTTTCACCAGACTGCCGCGGAACGGGGTGCAAAAGCCTATTTCTTTGGTGAAGATTTCAATTTTTCCTTGAAAAATGAAGGGTTTTTCGACTATACAGGATTAAAACAATATTATTACAATTTATCGCTTAGTCTGCGGGGATTGCACCAAAGGCATAATGCTGCGGTGGCATTGGCGGCATTGGAGATTGTTCAGGATCGCTTCCCGGTAACCGAAGCGGCGGTCCGCGCCGGTTTGGCGACTGTCCAATGGCCGGGACGATTGGAAGTCATGTTGGAGCGGCCGACGGTGATCATCGACGGTGCCCACAACGGCGAGGGCGTGCTGGCCCTAGTGCACGAGCTCAAGGTTTATCGCGGGCGCAAGATCAAGCTCTTGTTCGCCGTTATGTCGGATAAAGATTGGCGGTTTATGCTGGCGCGCTTGATCGAGGTAGTTTCGCAAGTGACCTTCACCAAAGTTGCCATGGAGCGTAGTGTCGACCCGGTCGAGTTGGCGCAACACTTTGCCGGCCAGGTGGCGAGCCGAAGTCACGCCGATGCGCGCGCGGCGTTACGAGCGCTCATCGATGAATCCGCTCCCGATGATGTGATCGTGGTCGCCGGTTCGCTTTATCTTCTCGGTGAAATTCGGCCGACGTTGCAAGAAATCGCCGCGGCGCGGCCCAAGCTGGCAAGCTGATGCGCGGTAGCAGGCAAGAAAGACCATGACCTTACGACCGATCTCGTTACCGTTTGCAGCGCTCCTGGCGCTGCTATCGCTGCTCGCCAATGGCTGGGCGGCGCAGGCGCCGCAATCGGCGGCGAATAATCCCGCGGCGCCGATCAATTTGCAGGCTGACAAGTTGTCGTCGAGTGACAGTGGCAACCTGATCGAGGCGACTGGCAACGTCGAGATCAAACGGGAAGAAACCACGCTCAAGGCCAACGAGTTGCGCATGAACCGGTCGACCCAAGAGGTCGAGGCCAAGGGCCGGGTGACGCTGGACGGTCCGGAATGGAAAATCAAATCAGCTGAAATGCTACGCATGAACATAGAGAAGGAAACCGGTGAGCTCCACAACGCCGACCTTTTCCTCGAGCAGGGACATATCAGCGCCTCGGGGCGCCGCTTTGAGAAGTTTGGCGGCCAGAGCTATCACATTGACGATGGTTTTTTTACCACTTGTCTATGCGAGTCGGGCACGCCGTCTTGGAAGTTCTCCGCCGAGCAGATGGATCTCACCCTTGACGGCACGGGCACAATCAAAAATGGCTATTTCTACATCATGGATGTGCCGGTGCTGTACATTCCCTATGGATTTTTTCCACTGAATAGTGAGCGCCAGACGGGTTTCCTATTTCCCAATATTGGCAGCTCGAATAAAGACGGTTTTCTCTATCTGCAACCATTTTTCTGGGCGATCTCGAAAAACTCTGACGCCACGTTGTCGGTTGACATTGAGACGCGCACGCGGTTTGGAGTCATCGGCGAATTTCGCACGCAGTTCGATCGCAACTCGGACTTCAAGCTTGAATCTTCCTATTTCAATGAAGGTTGGCGGCAACACCGAACGGTGGTCGACCCAACCATCGCCGATCCGCATATTCCCAGAGACCGCTGGAACATTTTCGGCTCGCACCGTTATACCACAGCGTCCGATTGGCTAACCTACAGCGACAGCGCGGCGTACAGCGATGATTTGTTTACGCGTGAACTGATCGGGCGCTTTGACTTGCCGCTTGGCCAGGAGGGGAATATTCGCCGCAGCCGTTACGGCGAGTCGCGCATGGGTTTGTTCAAAAACTGGGGTGATACCTTCGTCAAAGGGGAGTTCAATTTTTACCAAGACTTCATTCAGCCCGATAAGACCACGTTTTTGCGCACGCCGCAGATTGGTTTTTGGGGCCGGCGGCTCTTCCCGGGGTTTCCGTTAGAGCTGCGCTGGTCGGCGGATGGCGTGAACTATATTCGACGCGAGCCCGGTGACGGTCTTAGATTCGATTTCCGCCCGGAAGCAGTGCTGCCGTTCAAACTCGCTTCGGTTGTAAACGGGTCGTTGAGTGTCGCGCCACGCGAAACTCTCTATCATTTGTACAGTCCGCCGGTGAATTCCTCGGCGCACAATGTGTCACGCGAGCTGGTCGAGATTCGCGGTAATCTCAACACTGCGTTGAGCCGTGTCTTTGCGGTGGATAGCCTGGGTCTAAAGCAGGTCAAGCATGTTTTTGAACCTGAGATCAGTTATTTATTTGTCCCGGGGGTCAATCAGGACAAGATTCCGATCATGGATAACATCGATCGTGTTAACCGCCGCAACGTATTTACCTTTGCGGTCAATAATCGCCTATGGGGGAAATCCCCCAGTCCTCTCGGGGAGCAAAACTTTGACAGCAGCACCGAATATCTTAGCCCGACGGCCACTGGCGATGTGCGGGAGATGGCGTCGTTCCGGATGGCGTTGTCCTATGATCTCGACAGGGAGCGTAATGGCGGCGACAGTCTCTCCGATCTCGACTTTCGGTTGCGCTTTACCCCGGCGACGTTTCTCGAATTTCGTTTAGACGGTGGCGTGAACCCCGGACCGTGGCAGTTTACCCAGATCCTTGCCAGCGCGGGGATCACAGATCCGCGCCCGATTCTGCGGCGCTCGCTCGACGCCGATTTCAACCGGCCTAATTCCTTTAGCCTGAGTTATCACTTCTTACGCCACGGGCCGAACAGTTTTCTCGCCGAGGATGCCAATATCGGTGCCAATATCAACTACGATTTTTGCGTCTTGAATCTCCTCCCGTGCCGACGGCTAAGGATAACCAGCGTTGCGCATTTTTGTCTAGTAAAAATACCGTGGGCAATATCAACAACAGTCTTTTGTACCATGTCACCAACAATCTGCTGTTCAATTTCAGCAGCACTTACGATGCCCGCGATAACCGGTTCATCGGCTTTCGGGCGATCAGCAAGTTCATGTCGTTTTGCGAGTGCTGGACGGTTTCTTTCGGCGTCAAGCACGAAGTTAACCCCGAGAAAACCAGCTTCAGTGTCAACTTTAGTCTGCTCGGCTTGGGCAATCCGAAGAGTGCCGTGAAGTAGGCGCCACTGGCCTTTCCCCGTCGTCCCCAATTCTGCATAGCAGAGATTCTACTGAAGGCGCCTTCAGACCTATCGAAATAGGTTTAGACAATTTGTTGGCCGCTGTGGGTTAATCTGCTATCATCACGAACTATGACGGATGATCGACTGACCCACCCGGATAAACTTGTCGACAAACCATGGGGTTATGAGCTGATTTGGGCGCACACCGAGCGCTATGTCGGCAAGGTCTTGCACATCAACAAGGGCGAATCGTTGAGTTACCAATACCACAATATCAAAGATGAGACGATTCGGCTGCTCTCCGGCGTCCTCGAATTGGATATTGAAAAGGACGGCCGTCAGCACAAGCTGCGCTTGGCGGCGGGTGAGAGTTTACACATCGTTCCGCTGATGAAGCATCGCATGATCGCCATCGAAGACTGCGATGTCTTGGAGGTCTCGACGCCCGAACTCGACGATGTCGTGCGCTTGGAAGACCGCTATGGCAGAGCGGACACGACGGCGCGCAAATAGCGCAAAAATTGGGAACCAGCATGGAAACACAAGTGACCCTGGCGGAGCGTCTGATCGAACGGCAAATGCTCTCCAGCGAAGAAATGGAGCGGGTGAGAAAGCTCCAGGAGGAGCAGCAAGCGCCGCTTAGCCGGCTGGTGGTTGAGCTCGGTTTTCTGTCCGAAGAAGATCTCCTGCCGGTGATGCGCGATCATTTCGAACTGCCGCTCATGTCGCTACGCGATGTCGCGAATACGCCGTTGCCCTTGGACCTACCGGCCAACATCGGCGATTTTTTCAAGTTGGCGCGCATGGTGCCGGTGAAGATCGAGGGGCGCGACTTAGTCGTCGCCATCGCCGATCCCATGGAACTCTCGCGGCTGCATGCGATTGAGTTGGCTACCGGTTTACGGGTCAAAGCGGTGCTCGCCAAGGAAAAAGAGATCGCCGCCCGTATCGAAGCGTTATACGGCGGCAGTTACACTGCCGATGGGACCACCGAGGAGTCCGCCCAAGGTTTTGACGGTATCGCGGAAGACGAAGATGTCGCCCATCTGCGCGACATGGCCTCGGAAGTACCGGTCATCCGGCTGGTCAATCAGATGCTGGTCCGCGCCCTCGAAAGCCGGGCGTCGGATGTGCATATCGAGCCCTTCGAAAATCAACTCAAGGTGCGCTACCGCATCGACGGCATTTTGCACGAAGTCGAGTCGCCGCCGCGCCAGTTGAAGGGCGCGGTGATTTCACGTTTAAAAATTCTCGCCCAGCTCAATATCGCCGAACGACGCTTGCCGCAGGACGGCCGGATCAAAACCAGATTGGGCGGCAAGGATATCGATCTGCGTATCGCCACGGTGCCGACGCTCTACGGCGAAAGCGTGGTGATCCGCTTGCTCGAGCGCGGGCAGATTTTTACCCAGTTGGAGACTATGGGATTCCCGCCGGTGCAACTGGCGCGTTTTAACGAGATGATCTTGAAGCCCCATGGCATGATCTTGGTCACCGGGCCCACCGGCAGTGGTAAGACCACCACGCTTTACGGCGCGTTGCAGAAAATCAACGATCCGGGCAAAAAAATCATCACCATCGAAGATCCTGTCGAGTATCAGTTGAGCGGTGTCAACCAGATCCACGTCAAGCCGCAAATCGGTTTGACCTTCGCCAACGGGCTACGCTCGATCGTGCGCCAGGACCCCGACGTGATCATGGTCGGCGAAATTCGCGATGCCGAGACCGCCGAGATCGCCGTGCAAGCGGCGCTTACCGGCCACTTGGTGTTTTCCACGCTGCATACCAACGATGCCGCCGGCGCGATCTCGCGGCTTCTAGAGATGGGAGTGCAGGATTATCTGCTCTCGTCGTCGCTGCTGGGCGTTCTGGCGCAGCGTTTGGTGCGCCGCCTCTGCGCGGATTGCCGAAAAGAAGTACCGTTTACCGGACTGGAGGGCGTGGCGCCCGAAATGGCGCTGGCCAATGGCGAACCGTTACATACAATCTGGGAAGCGGCGGGCTGTGAAGCTTGCAGCGGCACGGGTTATTTGGGCCGTGTCGGCGTCTTCGAGCTGCTGCCGGTGACGGCGGATATTTGTAAATTGATCAACCAAAAGGCCGACGCCAATGTCATCCGCAATCTCGCCGTTCAGCAGGGTATGCGCCTTCTCCGCGAAGACGCCTGGGATAAAGTTCGCCAGGGGATGACCACCTTGGCTGAGGTGGTGCGTGTGACCCGTGAAGAAGGTTAGTTCGCGGCAGTCCCATTGATCGGTAATGGCTGATTGCCGGTCATGATATTTTTGTTCCTTACTCGTCTGATCATAACGTAAAAAATCGCCATGGCGTTTTACCAATATCGGGCCGCCGACCAAGCTGGCAAAGTGGTTGAAGGCGTGATGGAAGCCGATGCCGAGCAGAGCGTGGTGTCGCGCCTGCGCGAGATGGGCTGTGTGCCGCTGCGCATCGCCATGCCGTCTGAACGCGCGGTCGGCGCGGTACGACAGCAGCGGCCGCTGTTCGAAAAACGCAAGGTCAGCCAGCAGCAGTTGCTGCAGTTCACCCGTGAGCTCGCCACCTTGCTCCACGCCGGGTTGCCGCTTGACCGCAGTTTATCGATCCTCGGCAATCTGTTCGAAGGCGGCGAATTTACCAAGGTCATGCGCTCCTTGGTCGAAGCGGTGCGCGCCGGCAAATCCCTCGCGGTGTCGATGGGCGAACACCCGCAGATCTTTCCCCGCATTTACGTCAACATGATCCGCGCCGGCGAGGCCGGCGGCATCTTGGAAAGCGTCCTGCGCTATTTAACCGAATACTTGGAAAGCACCACCGCGCTTAAAGAAGAGATTAAATCGGCGTTAATCTACCCGATTATTTTAGCCACCGCGGCCGGCGCCTCGTTGATCGTCTTGTTTCTCTTCGTCATTCCAAAGTTCGCAGCGCTGTTCCATGACAACCGCAAAGCGATTCCCTGGATCACCAAAGTGGTCATCGACTTTAGCCAGATGCTGTCCCAATACGGCTGGCTGGTATTGTTGGTGGTCGTTGCCGCGGTCGCCGGGGTGATTCTTTACGTGAAAAATCCCGAGGGTCGAAGCGAATGGGATCGTTTATGCTTGAAGGCTTGGCTGATTGGCGATTTGGTGCGAAAATTTGAAACCGCGCGTTTTTCCCGGACGTTATCCGCGTTGCTCCGCGGCGGCGTGCCGTTGCTCGAAGCCTTGGGCACGGTACAAGGCGTCGTCGGCAACCGGCTTTTGGCCCGGGCCATCGGCCAGGTGCAGGTGCGGGTGCGCGAGGGCAAGGGCATGGCGCGGCCGTTGAGCGAGAGCGGTTTATTCCCGATCTTGGCTCTGAACATGATCGCGGTCGGCGAGGAGTCGGGGAAACTGGATGGCATGTTGACCGAGGTGGCGTCGTTCTACGATCAAGAGGTCCGACGATCGACGAAAAGATTAACTTCGTTGCTGGAACCGGTATTGATTTTGGGGATGGGACTGATCATCGCGGTGGTCGTCATCTCCATGTTGATGGCGATATTCAGCATCAATGAAATACAATGAACCGTCGTCTTAACCAAGCTATGAAGAACCAAGCCGGGTTTACCCTCGTCGAACTGATTGTCGTGGTCATCATTATCGGCCTATTGGCTGGGCTGGTGGTGCCGCAATTTATTAAACAGGAAGAAAAGGCCACGGCCAAGGCGGCTAAGGCGCAGATCGAATTGTTCGGCACGGCGCTCGACACCTTTCGCCTCGACGTCGGGCGTTATCCAACCAGCCAGGAAGGTATGGCAGCCTTGATGCAGAAGCCCGGCGGGGTCGACCGCTGGGATGGTCCCTATCTCAGAAAAGATCTGCCGCCGGATCCTTGGGGCAAGCCCTATGTCTACAAGAGCCCGGGGGATCATGGCGTCTACGATATTATTTCCTATGGCGCCGACGGCGCCCCTGGGGGCGACGGCAATAACCGTGACATTACCAGCTGGGAAAGATAACCGGGGATTCTCGCTCCTTGAGCTCGTGCTGGTGCTGGTGGTCATGGGCATCTCCATGGCGATCGTCGTGCCCAATATCGGCCGGCGCATGCAGGAGCGTGAAGTGCGCAGTTCGGCGCTCGGCTTGGCCGCGGTGGCGCGGGAGCTGCGTAGCCGCGCGCTAGTCGACGGCATCGCCCAGCAGTTGATCGTCAGCATGCCGCACAATACCTATCTGGTGCCAAAGGTCCGCGAGGTCCATCTACCCGAGGATGTGCGCATCGCGTCCATCGCAGGCGGCGAAGCGATGGAGCGCGACACCAAGCGATTTTATTTCTTTCCCAACGGCAGCAGCCTCGGCGGCGAGATCGTCATCGCCAGTAGTGCCAGTTCGATTTCCTATCTGATTCGTCTGGAACCGCTCACCGGCAAGATCGAGGTCAGTCGTGGCGGTCAGTCGTGAGAACTTCCATGGGTCGCGGTAAAGACGGCTTTACATTGCTCGAAGTGCTCATCGCCATGACCATCGTCGGTTTAGGCGTGGTGACTTTGCTGCAAATATTTTCCCTCGGCCTGCGTTTGGCGTCGCGCAGCAACGTGCAGACCGACGCCATCGCCCAAGGCGCGCGGGTCATGGACGAGTTGCTGGCCCGCCCCAATCTGCGCGACGGATCGGAGAACGGTACGGTGGCGCCGGCCACTCGCTGGCGCTCGCAGGTTCAAACTCAGCGCGATACCGCGCCGTCACTAAACTTGGGCAGCAACTGGGAGCTCAAAGAAGTCGCCGTCGAAATGACGGTGGCTGACGGTGAGAGAGAACGCCGCGTGGAACTAAAGACGTTGCGGCTGGCGCGCAAGGGCAATCCATGAGTTCGAGACGGAACGCGACTCCTGACGATGGTAAGCCGCGACGCGGCTGCAATGGCGCCGCCGGCTTCACCTTGATCGAAGTAGTGTTGGCGATCACTATCTTTGCTCTCATGGGCGGGGTGCTTTATGGCGCTTTTTCCCTCGGCCACACGGCGGTGGAAAAATCCGCGGCGAGTTTTAATCGCAACCAAAAGACCCGTTCCATCGGCGACTTGCTGGCGACCTATATCCGATCCGCTTACCCCTACCGCAAGTCGATTCAAGAGCAAGCGATTTTTTTCGACGGCGGGCACGAAAGTGTGACTTTCGTATCGGCCTATTCCCACGCCATGGGCGGCCGCGGCATGGCCAAGATCGCTATAGTAAAGGACGAGGCTGACAACGGCCGCGCGCTGGTACGCCTGGCGGAGACTGCGCCGGTTCGGGTCGGCGACGATGCCGGTGACGGCGGGCAACGCCATAGCTTGGTGATTCTCGAAGGCATCCGCGATTTCCAGCTCGCTTATCTCGATGCCGAGGGGGAAAAGGAAAACTGGGAAGAGCGCTGGGACGGCAATGAGCGGCGCCGCCTGCCGCGCGCTCTGCGCATGACCTTTATCGACGCCGAGGGCAAAGAGGTGCGCTGGGTATTCCCCTTCATGTTGGCGGTGCTGTCCCAATGAAGCCGGTCATCGCAATTAGCGCCAATCCATTGCTCGGCAACCAACGCGGCGTGGCGCTGATCGTGGTTTTGTGGATGTTTATTTTTCTCTTCGTCGTCGCTTTCGACTTTAGCGCCTCGGTGCGTGAAGAAGCGGAGGCGACCCATCGTTTCAGCGATGAGACCCAAGGTTATTACCTTGCCGTAGCAGGTTTTGAGCGCGGCTTGTACGATTTCATCCATCAGGCCAGCGGCGGCAATCGGCAGGCCGATCCTGCGAAGGTCGATTTGTTTGACGGCAGTTGGCGCGAGGAGAAGCTTGGCAGCGGCGGGTTTCGTGTGCGGCTGGTCGACGAGGGCGGTAAGATCAACCTCAATCGCGTCAACGAACAGGTTTTACGCCGGGTATTCACCAATCTCGGGGCGGACGGCTCGGTGGTGGATATTCTTGTCGATTCGATTATGGACTGGCGCGATCCCGACGAGCTGCACCGCACCAACGGCGCCGAAAGCGATTATTATGGGTTACTGTCACCGGCCTATTCGGCGAAGAACGGTCCCCTCGATAGCGTCGAGGATCTCTTGTGGATTCGCGGTATGACGCCAGCGCTCTATTATGGCTCTGCGGACGACAGCGATGCACGGTCGGAGCGCTCGCCGCGGGTCGGTTTGCGCGAGGTCTTCACCATCGACAGTCCCATCGACCGGGTCAACCTGCGTACCGCGACGGCGCAGGTGATTCACGCCATGACCGGTATTCCGATGGAGAAATGCCGCAGCTTCGTCGAGGAACGCAAACGTTTGTCGGAAAAAACCTTGACCGATTTGCTGCCCCTCTTGGGTATTGGATCGGGTGACCCGGTGTTGCAGTCGTTTATTTTTACCAACCCATCGGTGGTCGCCGTCGACGCCGAAGGCCGGCCAACCGATGCGCGCGCGGCGCGCCGGGTTAAAGGGGTGGTCCGGCTCGGCGGCGCCCAAGGCTTCGAGATGCTCCGTTGGCTCGATCGGGAAATTGGACTATCGCAACCTTGAGCTTTAATGTAAAATGGGTTCGTTAACATCATTTTGAACCGCGAATACACATGGCTATAGGGCAGCGCTTACAAGATCTTTCGCGCGCCGACTTTCTCAGAAGCGTCGGGCTTTACGTCATGCAGGACCGTCTGGTGATGGTGCGCCTGCGTAAGAGCTTGCTCAACGTAGCGCTGCTCGACCAGCAGGACCGAGAGTTGCCGCACAGCGACACGCGGCCGGCGATCGCCGATATCACCGGCTGGGTTGCCGAAGACGTTAAGGAGATCGCACTTAAGGCCGAGAACGATTCGCGCGAGCGCAGTCTGCGCCAGGCGATGGTTTCTCTATTGCCCCATTTTAATGCCGGGCGCGACGCGGTTTATCTGTGTATTCCGCAAGACCAGGTGATCATGCAGCAGATCTTCCTGCCGCTGGCGGCGCAGGATACCATCGAGCAAGTTTTGCAGTACGAGATCGAGCGGCAGATGCCCTTTCGCCGCGATGAAATCTATTACGACTATCTCGCCACCGGCAAAAAAGGCGAGAGGTTGAGCCTTTACGTCATTGCCGTGCAGAAAAAGATCGTTGACGGCCTGGTGAGTTTGCTGGAGTCCTTCGGCATCAAGCCCGCCGGCGTCGAGCCCGACGTCACGGCGCTGCTCAATTACGCGCTTTATGCCACTGGCCCCAATAACTCCCGTACGGCGATTTTAGCGGCGAGCGAGCATAGCTGGGACCTGCTCGGGGTCGAGTCCAAGGCGACGAATTGGAGCGCTTCGCAGCAATTCTTGTTCGCACACCGCATGCCCCATTCAGAATGGGCCCAGGGTGCGGGCCGAGAGTTGCTGCTACAGAATCTCGCCGATGTCGACAAGTGCTACCGCTGGGGTAATCTCGGCGACATGACCGGGCTGCCGGCGGAAAAATTCGCTGCCGCCGAGGAGCTGCAAGGCTTGGACGGGCACCGCTTCCGCGGCCTAAAATCGCCCCTCCCTGAGGCGGCACTGCCCGCTGTTGGCGCCGCGCTGCGCGGGATTCGTGAAGCCGCGGTGATCGGCAATTTTCTGCGTCATGAAAACCCCGAACCGGCGGGTGGTAATTCGCTGTCCATGCTCAATGCCGTCCTTGGTGGGCTGTTAGCGCTCGCGCTGGTCGCCTGGGGGCTCAGTTATCCGATCAAGGATGAGATGCGCCTGCGTCAGTTGCAGCGCGAGAACCAGAAGTTCGAGGCGGCCATCGAAGCCCTGCGCCGCGAAGAGAATCAGTTACAGCAACTGAGCAAAGAGGTCGGCACTTTGGCCGAACTGCAGGGTCGGCGCGGCGAGGTACTCAAAATCCTCGACGAACTGTCGAAGGTAGTGCCCAACAACGCTCATCTTTCCAATCTGCGTTACCGGGCGGGTGTCTTAGAGGTTCAGGGCAACGCGGAAAATGCCTCCGCGTTGATTCCGTTGTTGGAGCGCTCACCGGTGTTCGAGAATGTCGCGTTCAATGCGCCGTCGAACCGTGGCCGGGACAACCGCGAAACTTTTTCGTTGAAGGCCGAAGTGGAAAAGCTTAAAGCGGCCGCCAGCGAGCCGCCAGCGCAGGCTCCCAAAGAAGCTCTTAAAGAGGTTCCGAAAGTAGCACCCAAAGATAGTAAAGCGAAATCATGAAGCAGTTTTGGCAAAGGCTGTCGCAGCGCGAACGGGGGCTGGTTTTTTTGACCGGTGCGATCGTGTTGTTCTTTGTCGGCAAGGTGGCGATTGCCACGCCGCTGCTTGAGCGCCGGGCCACGACTAAGGGCCAACTCGAAAGCCAGCCGCAATTACTGCAAAAAAACCTGCGTTACTTGAGCCAGAAAGATTCGCTACTGGCGGCACTGGCTGCGGCACGCAATCAGATCAAAAGCATCGAACCGGCGCTGTTGACGGGGGATACCCCCTCGGTTACCGCATCAGATCTCCAGGAGACGGTGCAGTCGCTGGCGACCCGCGAGGGCACTCAAGTCATCACCACCCGCGTACTTAATCCCGAGCCGAGCGGCTCATTTTCCAAAATCGCCATCCAAATGGAGATCGGTGGCCAGGTTCAACAACTGGCCAGCTTGATACGCGGTATCGAAAGCGCGCCAAAACTCTTGGTCATCGACGAGATCAACGTCCGTTCTCTCTTCCGCCCGGTCGGCTTCCCCCAAGTACCTGGGGCACAACCGGCGGCCCAACAAAATCTTAGAGTCAGCCTCACGGTTGTCGGCTTTGCCCGGGCTCAGCCGGCGCCCGCGGCGAAGCCGGGAGCGCCGTCGAGCCCAGCGAAAGCAGCGCCGGATAAACCTGTCTAGGTTGCGCTCGATCGGCAACGAATTTTGTCGCAAGACTCACTATCGTTGGTCGACTGCGTCAGGACTAGATCGCGGTCATTAGACGCTAAGCATACGGTTAGCGTGAAAATTTGGCTAATTCCTGGCTTGATCGGTACTAATTTGGAATTTGAAGTATTAATTCTGAGAACTACATTGTACACTTTAGGCTATTTTCGATCTTGGCGGGCAACTTGGTTGATTTGCCTAACTGATATTCCTAGGGATTCTGGAGGAAGAGCGACATTCTTACTCGATCCGCACTCTTAAGCATTCTTATTACGGTGGCCATCGGTTTGGTTGGATGGACGACTTATCGCTCTTGGCGTGCTGGGCCTTGGGATATTCCCGGACCTATGGCGCAAAGGCCGGCGGTGGTTAGCACGGAACAGCAGATTTTGCTGACGCCGCGGCCGCCGATCGGTACCGAAGCGATCGTCACCAAGAACCTTTTCGATCCTGAAAGGGGAGCTGGTGCGTCGCGCGATGCGGAGGAAAATTCCCGAGCCGTGCAGCGTGTGCGCGGTATGATTCTAGTGGGCACGGTGATCATCGGTAACAACCGCGTGGCGATTTTACAGGATAGCGCGAGCCCGGCGCCTGGCCAGCCGATTGCCGGACAGCGTCCACCCGGCCAGCCGATTCCGGGCCAGCGTCCGCCGGGCCAAGCCATGTCCACATTGCGTTTAAAAGTCGGCGATAATGTCGAAGGATTTAGGCTCACGGAGATCGCCGACCAACGGGTGGTTTTTGCCCGCGACGCGACTCGGGTGGAAGTGTTGCTGGATTACTTTCGTAAGGTTGATAACGTTGCGCCTCGACCCGCTGCTGCGCCGGGGCAGATTCAGGCGCCGCCAACCGGCAACCCCGTGCCGGTGCCACGGGTATTGCCAAACCTGCCAAGACGGGGGCGGATACCGGTTCCCGGCAGTGGCAGCCCCGAGTCGTGAGTGGAGAAGGAGCGACCCCATGTCTTTAAAGAGCGTTTCACGCATGGCCGTACTGGTATTCGCAACGACGGTCACCGGTCCGGCAGGGTCACAGCAACAGCCTGTGGCTCCAACCCCAGCGCCGAGTCCCAATCAGCCACGTCCAAACGCCGCAGCGCCGCAGATTCCTGGAGATCCAAATGTTCCGCCGGCGGCGCGGCCACCGGTTTTGCCTCAGCGCATACCCACGCCAGTCCAAGCGCCCGGCCAGTTGAGTCCTCCAGGGGGCGTGCCAACCTCTCAGCCGACCCAGGTGAAACCATCTCCGCAAGTAATACCGGGGCAACCCATACCGGCCGATCCGAACGCGGCCGCACAGCCGCCTGTGCCGGCGGTTCCCGCACCTTCAGCGCGGCGCGGTAGCCCGGGACCGTCTTTTCCCGCCGGCGGCATGGTTTCTCTTAATTTCAACCGCGCCGATCTAGTCGAGATTATCCACATCATCGCCCAGCAACTGCGGCTGACCTACACGATCGATCCTGAGGTCAAAGGGACGGTGACGATCAATAGCGCGGAGCCGCTGCGTTCCGAGGATCTGATGCCGATTTTCCACCAACTACTGCGCATGAATGGCGCGGTGGCAGTGCGAACCGGCAATCTTTATCACATCACGCCGATCAAGGACGGCAAAGGGATGGCACGCCCGGTGGCGCAAGGGCGCGAGGATAGTTTCGCCTTGCAACTGATCCCCGTACGGTTTTTTACCGTCGCCGAAATGAAACGGGTGCTGACGCCATTTTTGCAACCGGGCGCGGAGATAATCGATAACCCGCGCGGCAATTTTTTGATCGTCATGGACACGCCGCTGAATATTCAGCGGTTAACCGAGATCGTCGATCTCATCGACGTCCAGGTTTTCGCCGGCACGCGCATGGAAATTTATCAGCCGAAAATCGCCAGCGCCGAAGAACTATCCCAAGAGATGACCAAAGTCATGCAGTCGTTCTCGGCCTCCTCGCCCCAGATTGAAAACTTTGCCGCGCAGTTCATCCCGCTGCCAAGAATCAACCAATTGCTGGTCATCGCCCATAGCGAAGCGGCCTGGACCTACGCCAAACGGTGGCTCGACCGCATCGACGTGGTTGCGGAAGGGCCGGGTCGCAGGATATTTATCTACCCCGTGGAAAACGGTAAGGCGACCGAGCTAGCCGACGTGCTCAATCAGGCGCTCGGTCAGCCTGTTACAGGTTCACGGAGTAGCCCGCAGACTTTGCAGAGCATCCATCGCTCGTCTTCAAGCAGCTCCAGCCAATCCGGAGGATTCGGACAGTCAAGTGGCTCATGGACAGTTTGGTTCGGGTGGTTCACAGCAGGGGCAAATGCGATGAAAAAAATTACGGCCGTATTGCTAGTTTTAGTCCTCGTAAGCTTTTCTGGTGCGCAGGCACAAAATCGCCCTGGGGCGTTCGCAGCGCCAGCTGCGCCCGGTCAAGTCCCAACCCCGGCGGCGGCAGCCCCCCAGGTCACCACGCCATCACCGGGACTAGGTGTGCCGCCGAGGCCGGCCGGTCAAGCTCAACCTGGCCAGCAGCAGCAACAACAACAGGAGCAATTGCGTATCGTCGCTGATCCGGCGACCAACTCACTGATTATTTACGGCACCGTCCAGGAGTATCAGAACGTCAAAAACATTCTGAAAGAATTGGATGCGATTCCACGGCAGGTGTTGATCGAAGCCATGATATTGCAGGTTGATCTACAGGGATACCGAAGATTTCGGCGTTGATTATGAGCTCTTTCAAGTCGCGGCAGTACATCGTTTTCGGCCATACCTTTGGTTCGAACGCGGTGATCGGTCTTTAGGGGCGCCTTCCTACCGCGCCATTCTTGAGGGGTGGCGGTTTACGCGCAATCGTAGGCGGGGAGAACACGGTTCATGCCTTGATCACGCGCTGTTGCTCAAAGATTCACGGATAAAACTGCTTTCATCGCCGAGCGTGATTGCCAGCGGACAATCGCCCGGCGCGCATTCAGGTCGGTAGCGAGGAACCCATCCCGACAGGAACCGTCAGGCGGCAACTGGTTCGCTCAGCAATCTCCTCACAGTCCACGACCATTCAGTACCGTAATACGGGCCGAATCTTGACCATCATACCTCAGGTCAATTCACAGGGCTTAGTCAATTTGCAGATAAAGGCCGAGGTAAGTCAAGAGGTGAGAGCGTTCGTTCGGTGACGTGCAACAGGCGGACACGGCAACTACTTTCCCAACTTTGAACACTCAAGACGCGGAAACCACGGCGGTCGTTCAGGATGGCGAGACGTTAGTTATCGGCGGCCTAATCGGAGAGCGAAAAAGCAAGGCTCGAGTCGGCGATTCCGTATCTGATGGATATCCCGGTGATCGGCCGATTTTTTGGAACGACCAGCGATGATACCGACTCGCACCGAACTAATCATGCTGATCACGCCGCGAGGTCATTCGCAATCGTAGTGACTCTCGCGTTGTTACGGCAGAATTCAAAGCGGGTTTAGAGAAAGTCAGGGCCGAGCTCGAACGCTTTGAGAAGGATCGCGCCAGATTATTGCCGCCGCGGCCACTGCCGCCGTTGCCGGACCCGAACCAGTATTATCAGTATGATCAGCAGCAGCCGGCGCCGGCCACTCCACCGGCTGGACCGCGAGCTGCGTTGCCGGCGTTTATTGGGAATGTCACTTTACTGTCCAACGATCCACTCACTGGCCGGATGATGCCGCCGATGGCTGTGCCGCAAGCGTCGGAGCCGGTATGGCTGGCGCAGAATTACCAGATAGCCGCACCGGCGAACACCCAACCAAAGCAAAGCGCCGCGCTGCTGCCACCAGCGCAAGTACTGTCATTTATTCAAGCTGCGCCGGTAGCCGCTCCGGCGGTTCCAGTTAAACTGGTGCAGCAGCAAACGCCCACGGCCGGCAGACGGACATGGACCGTGCAAGTCGCGGCAATAGCCGAGAGTGGTCCGGCCGAATCGTTAGCGCAGAAACTCCGCCGGTTGGGTTACAATGCTTATGTCAGAGTCACCTACGGGAACAGCAAGATTTGGCATCGGGTGCGCGTTGGTCAAGTGGAAAACCAAAAAGACGCCGCTGAATTGCGTAGAACCCTGGCCAGGCAAAAAGAATACAAAGACGCCTATATCGCTGTTTACTAGATTTCCGGTTTTCTGTGATCAGCCGCCCATGAGACGAGCTCATCGGGCGGCTTTTTTTTGTCCGAGTGTTGGGGCGGTTGTCGATGAACTCATGTAATCCGGAAGGAACGGTCATTTTCCGTGATTTTGTTCGCGCAATGGGCTTGGTTATGATTTAGCTAAATTCTAAAACATGGATCTGTCGGCTTTGAATATTCCGGTGGTGTAGAAACCCAGGCCGCCATGAAGGTAGGCAACATTGATCCAAGGGGTGAAAGAGGGTATGTTGACACGATTTCCGACAAAGTTAGGGCGATTGGCGGAGGGGTTCTAGAGGCGATCTTACACTCGTACCCCAACCTAAATAATTCCCGCCTGACGGGTGCTGCAAAAACTAACTGCAAAGGATGAATCAAGCGTGGATCCGAAACAGCTGACCATCGAGCAAGTTCAAGAAATTCTTCTCAAAGAAAAGTACGTCTGCGACCGTTCCCTTGCGACTGTGGTTTATTTATCGCTGGTAATGGGTAAACCCCTGCTTCTCGAAGGCGAGGCGGGTGTCGGTAAGACTGAAATCGCCAAAGTGCTGTCCAAGGTCTTGGGCGCGCGGCTAATCCGCTTGCAGTGCTACGAAGGGCTCGACGCCAGCACCGCGCTCTACGAGTGGAACTATCCCAAGCAGATGCTCCACATCAAGCTCGAAGAGATCGAGCGCGGCGATAAGAAGCAGGTCGAGACCGAGATTTTCACCCAGGACTATCTGGTCAAGCGGCCGCTGCTCGATGCGATTCAAAGCGAGGATGCTACGCCGCCGGTGCTGTTGATCGACGAGATCGACCGCGCCGATATGGAGTTCGAGGCGTTTCTGCTCGAAGTGTTGTCCGATTTTCAGATCACCATTCCCGAGTTGGGTACGGTGACGGCGAAGCATCGGCCCTATGTGTTTCTGACTTCCAACCGCACGCGGGAAATCCACGACGCCTTGAAACGGCGCTGCTTGTACCACTGGATCGAGTACCCGACCTTCGACAAGGAATACGAGATCATCACCACCAAGTTTCCCGAAGTCGAAACCAAGATGGCGCAGCAAATCTGCGCCTTCATGCAAAAGGTGCGCGAGATGAATTTCTACAAGCGCCCCGGCGTCGCCGAAACCTTGGATTGGGCGTCGGCGCTGATCGCGCTCAACCGTAAACAGTTGGATGACAAGTCGGTGATCGAGACCATGGGTTGCGTGTTCAAGTACCGCGAAGATTTGAGCCACCTGCGCGAGCAGGTGGAAAACCGCCAGTTCAGTCTCGACGCGCTGCTGCGCACGTCGCCGGAGCTAGTGAGTTAAAACTCGATGGATATCACTCCCGAAACAGTCGCGGAGGCGGTCAACAAAGTCGCCTCGGTGCGCGGCAAGGGCACCTTGCCGAACATGATGGCGTTTGGCCGCGCCTTGAAACATCTCGGTGTCAAGGTCAGCTTGAGCCAGCTGCTCGATGCCTCGCGTTCGGCGCAATGGGTCGACATCGCCGCGCGCGGCGATTTTCGTGCGCTGTTGCGCGCTAACTTGATCTCGCAAAAAGAAGACTTTCCGGTCTTCGACATGCTCTTCGATTGTTTCTGGCGCGAGCAGAGTTACGAGCGCGTGCCGATGGAGACCATGGACATTCAAGGCACGCCCACCGACTCCAACGCCCCGGAGGGCGGCGATGAGGAGGGCGGCGTCGAAGAGGCCGCCTCCGAGGCGATTGCCAATGAGAATCTGCCGCTGGAAAACCTTGACGAGTTCGCGGTGCCGACCTATAGCGCCCAGGAGCTGATGAACCGCAAGGATTTCAGCGAAATGGGCACCGAGGAAAGCCGCGCCATCGCCAGAGCGATACTGCTGATCGCCACCAAGATCGCCACCCAGATCAGCCGGCGCAAGAAAATCGGCCGCAAAGGTCCGGTGATCGATCCGCGCGCGACCCTGCGCCGCAGCATGAAATACGGCGGCGAAGTGATCGAGATGGCGCACCGCAAGCGGCGCATCAAGAAAACCAAAGTCGTGCTGCTATGCGATGTCAGCGGCTCGATGGATTGTTACAGCCGGTTTCTGATTCAGTTCATGTACGGCCTGCAAAACGAACTGTGGGGCGTCGAGACTTTCGTTTTTAGCACATCGCTCAGCCGAATTACCCACCTGATCCGCACCAAGAATATCGTCGATGCTTTGGACAAGATTTCCGGCACTATTCTTGGCTGGTCCGGCGGCACCAACATCGGCCGCTCGCTGCATACCTTCAACCGCAATTTCGCGCCAAGCATGGTGACCCACCGCACGGTGGTGGTGATCATCAGCGACGGCTGGGACCGCGGCGACGTCAGCTTGTTGGAAAAAGAAATGCGGGACATCAAACGGCGCGCCAAGAAAATCATCTGGCTCAATCCTTTGCTAGCGAGCGAGAACTACGAACCGCTCTGTAAAGGCATGCAAGCGGCGCTGCCGTATTTGGATCTGTTTTTGTCGGTGCACAATGTCAATAGTTTGGTTGCGTTAGGGCGGACACTCGAGAAAATGGTGGCGTGATTTATCAGAACCGAAGATAGAGGATCGAGGATAGAGGATCGCCATCTTCGATCCTCTATCTTCCATCGTCGACCCAACTGAGGAGGTACTCACATGGCTGGACCCGGCGCTTGTTACACGGACGCGGATTTAGAAGCGAAAAAGAAAGATACGATCTATCATCAGGTCAACGAGTTTCTCGCCAAGGGCGAGACCGTCGCGGTGGCGACCATCGTCTCGGCCAAGGGCTCGACGCCGCGCGAAGTCGGCGCCAAAATGGTAGTGACCGCTTGGGGTGAAATCTTGGGCACCATCGGCGGCGGCTGCGGCGAGGCCGATGTCAAACGCGAAGCTATCGAAGTGATCCGCTCGCGCAAGCCGCGCACCGTGCGCGTCGACTTGCTCGACGATATTTCCTCGGATAGCCCGGCGGTATGCGGCGGTATCATGAATGTCTTCATCGATCCCTGGTGGCAGGAACGCGATCAGGAGGCAGCAAGCGGCAAATGAGTTCACTGTCCGAAGAGTTAGTCAAGATCGCCGAGCAGGGTGAAGCGGCGGTGCTGGTGACCATTGTCGAAGTGCAAGGCGACGGGCAAATCCAACCCGGCGCCAAGTGTCTGATCCGCGACGGCAAGGCGCAGGTGGAAACGATCGGTGACGCCAACGTGGTGGCCGCCCTGGTGCGCGAGAGCGACGGCCATGCGCGGGCGGAAAAATCGCAGTTGGTTTCGCTGGCGATCGCCGACAGCACGATCAAGCTCGAAGCGTTCTTCGAAGTCATGCCGGCGCCGCCCAGGCTGATCGTCGTCGGTGCCGGCCATATCGCCGTGCCGCTGGTGAAGATGGCCAAGGTGCTCGATTTTCACGTCACCGTGATCGATGACCGTTTGCTCTACGCCAACCGCGAACGCTTCCCCGACGCCGATGAAGTCTTGACCGGCGACATGGCGCAGATGCTCAAGGAAATGACCCTCACGCCGTCCTGCTATATCGTCTTGATTACCCGCGGTCATGCTTACGACGAGCCCTGCCTGCGCAACATCATTCACAGCAAAGCCAAGTACATCGGCATGATCGGCAGCCGGCGGCGCATCAAGGCGTGCTTTCAGCGTTTTCGCGATGAAGAAAAAGTCACCGAGGAGGCGATCGAACGCATTTACGCGCCCATCGGCCTCGACATCGCCACCGAAACGCCGGCCGAAATCGCTGTGTCGATTCTCGGCGAGGTGATCAAGATTCGGCGCGGCGGCAAAGCCGCGTCGTTATCGGGTCATTAAACTATTTCGCGCGTGACGACGATGGAACGATTGAGCGGAATTATTTTTTCCGACTTGGGGCAAGCGTCATCGTTTATGGCGCTCGATTGGGTGCAGGATTTGTTAAATGAGCGCCTTGGCTATCATCCGTTTCCAGCGACCCTCAATGTCCGGCCCAAGGGCGCCGAAGACGCTCGGGTGTGGCGGCAGGTGCAGCGCGATCATGCTGGCGCGCCATTGACGCCGGCCGCCGACGGTCATTGTGGCGCGAAGTTATATCGCGTCGAAATTTACCAAGAGGCGAATAGCATTAAGGTCGGTGGCGCAATTTTGCTTCCCGAAGTGGATGATTATCCGCAAGATAAAATTGAAATTGTCGCGCCGGTGCGCGTGAAAGATTATTTCCGGGTTGACGACGGCGATCAACTTACAGTGGAGTTCCTCAGTTGAATACCAAGAAGCGGCTCATTATCGGAGTCTCCGGCGCCACCGGGGCGATTTACGGCGTGCGCATGTTGGAGATTCTCTCCAAGATCGGCGACCTTGAGACTCATTTGGTCTTGAGCAAGGCCGGCAAGATGACCATCCAAGTAGAAACGCCCTACTCGGTCAAAGAGGTCGAAGCTATGGCCGACGTGGTGCATGACGTTAACAACGTCGGCGCGAGCATTTCCAGCGGTTCGTTTCGCACCGCGGGCATGGTGATCGCGCCATGCTCGATGAAATCCATGGGCGCTATCGCCCACTCTCTGGGCGGCGATTTGTTGGTGCGCGCCGCCGACGTGGTCTTGAAAGAACGCAAGAAACTCGTGCTGGTGGTGCGCGAAACGCCGCTGCATCTGGGCCATCTCGAGGCGATGGCGACGCTCACGCGCATGGGCGCGATCATTTTCCCGCCGGTGCCGGCGTTTTATCATCGGCCGAAGACTTTGGACGATGTGATCAACCAGACGGTGACGCGGATCCTCGATCAGTTCGACATCGATGTCGAATTGTTTCACCGCTGGGACGACGACGGCATGAGCCGCCACCCCGACGCGGCCAAGCCTAAGCCGACGCCGATCAGTGCAGCCAAAGAGCGCAAGGAAGCGAAGAAGCAGCGCTAGGCTTACGGCTCTCGGACCATGCCACGCCCCCGGGCCAATAAAGCCCTCACTAAAACCCAAGCGCGCAAGAAGCAGCATCTGGAAATTTGCCTCGACACCGCCAGCGTTAGCAGCCATTCCAGCACCGGGCTCGACCGCTATCGTTTCATTCACAACGCTTTGCCTGAACTGGATCTCGACGAGATCGAGGTGGCGACGACGTTCCTCGGTCAGAAACTCAAAGCGCCGATCTTGATTTCGTCCATGACCGGCGGTTTCGATCTGGCGCGCAAGGTCAATCGCAATCTCGCCGCGGCGGCGCAGGAACTCGGCATCGCCATGGGGGTCGGTTCTCAGCGGGTCGCCATCGAAGAATCGTCCGCTGCCGAATCGTTTCAAGTGCGCGATGTCGCGCCGGACATTCTATTGCTTGGCAACCTGGGCGCGGTGCAGTTGAATTATGGCTACACCATCGAGCAGTGCCGGCGCGCTGTTGCGATGATCGGCGCCGACGCTTTGATTTTGCATTTAAATGTTTTGCAGGAAGCGCTGCAGCCCGAGGGCAACCGCAACTTTAAGGGACTGGCGGAAAAGATCGCCGCGGTTTGCCGCGAGCTGAAAGTCCCGGTGGTCGTCAAAGAAGTCGGCAACGGTATTTCCGTCGAGGTTGCCAAGCGATTACATAGCGCCGGCGTTGCCGCCATCGATGTCGCCGGCAAAGGCGGCACCGCCTGGTCCGCCGTTGAAGCCCAGCGCGCGACCCAACAAGGCAAACCCTACAGCACAACTTTCACCGACTGGGGTATACCCACCGAAGAAGCGTTGGTCGGTGTACGTGCCGCGTTGCCGGAGATTCAGTTAATCGCTTCGGGCGGCATTCGCAGCGGACTCGATGTTGCCAAGAGCATCGCGCTGGGCGCGGACATAGCGGCTTTCGGCCAGCCGTTGCTGGCGGCGGCATTAGAGTCGCCGCAACGAGTCGTCGAATATATTTCTACTATCATCCATGAGTTAAAAGTCAGCATGCTCTGCTCTGGGGCGCGCGATCTTACAGCGCTTCGAAAGGCCCACTTGGTACGGCAGTCTCCTTAGGCCGATTCGCGCTTGTTCGTAGTCATCGTTGCTCACGATTTCAGCTCCCCGTTTTTTTTCACTGGTTGATTTCACCGGTGGATTTGCCCCGCTGTGGGTGAAATCCACCGGTTTGTTTGCCCGACAAAAGCTAGCCCAATTCACTCTTGGCGCGGCGTATTGGGTTAGGTGATTGTTAAGCCTCGTTACTTATAGATTAATTCTCCCATGGTTCAGTCTCACCATCGGCTGTCGTAAGTTTAAGATTCAGTGGCATAGCGATTGCTCAATTCTATCTACAGAAGCGTACGCGGAACCTGCGCTAATACTAAATAAAAACTGAATAGTGATAAATTCTCAGCGATAGAGCAGTACGGTGGGGGGTGGTCCGACAAACGCACTGGCACAGCAAATTAACTCGCGGCGAAAAATTAATTAGAACTCTCCGGAGGCAACAATGAAAAGACTGCTGGCATATTCGCATGACACTTATGGCTTGGGGAACATCCGGCGCATGCTGGCGGTCTGCAATCACCTGGTCGATGCGATCCCCGATTTGTCGATCTTGCTGATTTCCGGATCGCCGATGGTACATAGTTTTCGTATCAAGAGCGGTATCGATTACATCAAGCTGCCATGCCTGTCGCGCACCAAGGCCGACGGCTATGCGGCAAAGAGCATCGGTGTCGATCTCAAAGAAACCGTCGATCTCCGTTCCGACTTGATCTTGCAGACCGCCAGCCGGTTTAAACCGGATGTGCTCCTGGTCGATAAAAAACCTTACGGCGTCGAGCATGAGTTGCGTGACACGCTCAATTACCTACACACCAATCTGCCAGACACAAAGCTGGCATTGTTGCTGCGCGACGTGCTCGACAGCGCCGAGGCGACCACCGCGGTGTGGAAGAAAAACCGCTATTACGAAGCGGTTCGCAAGTTTTACGACCTGGCGCTAGTGGTCGGTTTGCAAGAGGTATTCGATCTCAGCAAAGAGTATCGCTTTCCCTGTTCGACTAAAGACAAAGTACGATTCTGTGGTTACATCGGCCAGCACGACAAGCCGCAGCACCGAACCGAGCTGCGCCGTGAATTCAATCTTAAAACCGAAAAGCTCGTGTTGGTCACCGTTGGTGGCGGCGAGGATGGTTACTGATCTCTTAAAGAACTACCTTTGCGGCCTAAACCCGTGCGGGAGCGCGCAAGCATTCGACAGCCTGATCGTTTGCGGTCCCGAGATGGCACCGCAGCGGCGTGCCGATATTGGGCAAATCGCCGCGGGCCGGGCTCATGTCCAAGTACGCGAGTTTGTTAATGACATGCTCGGCTACATAGACGCCGCCGATGTGGTGGTTTCCATGGGCGGTTACAACACGATTTGCGAGCTCCTATCGTTGCACAAACATGCGGTGATCGTGCCCCGCGCCAAACCGGTGGAAGAGCAATGGATTCGCGCTGAACGCATGGCCAACCTCGGTTTGTTTAGAGTCATTCATCCCGATTTTGTTACGCCGGCTAACTTGCGCGGTGCCGTTGCCGAGCTCATCGGTGTCAATGGCAAGCAGTCGCTGCCGCCGTCGTTGGATCTCGCTGCGTTGCCGCATATTGCCGGCCACATCGCGCGCCTCTTGAGCGACGCGTCCGGCACGACTACAGGTGAGGGCACCGCTGCGCGAGATGGCACGAGAACGGTACTTCGCATGAACGCGCCGAGAGCGGGGAAGCGCATTGCGTATCTAGTCAAGACGTTTCCGAAGATCTCCGAGACGTTTATCCTGCGCGAAATCCTGGCGTTGCAAGATCAAGACGTCGATCTACAGATTTACGCGCTGCGACACCCCGAAGAGAGCAAAAGCCACTCGATCGATAGCGAAGTACGGGCGCCGGTCAGCTATCTTCCTCGGTCATTTGCCGAGAAAGCAGCGAGCATGCTGTGGGCGCAATTGTTATTGCTGCTTTGCCGTCCGGCTGCCTATCTGCACGCGATGGTTTTTCTCGTGGGCCGGGCGGAATCGGGGCGCTATCAAATTTTCTTCAGGCCACCTATCTGGCGCTGGCGTTGCTGAGGGCCAAGGTCGCGCATCTGCACGCTCACTTCATCAATGAGCCCGCCGGGGTCGCCGAACTCGTGCATTTGTTAACCGGTATTCCCTACAGTGTCACCGCCCATGCCAAGACATCTATCTGTCGCCCAGCGGAGCTGGTTCGTAAAATGGCCAAGGCCAAATTCATTGTCACTTGTAACGATTACAATCGGCGCTATCTCACACCAGATGGGCGCCGATGTGCCGATATCAAGATCTATCACGGTCTCGATGCACGGCTTTTTCAGGCCGATGCCGCGGTTTATCCAAGCGCTGAGGCGTCACTAGTGCTGAGCGTCGGTAGACTGCGTCCGAAGAAGGGTTTCCATTGTTTAGTCGACGCCTGCGGTTTGCTGAAGATCGGCGGCCACGAATTCCGCTGCATGATCGCCGGCTACGGACCTTTGCGTGGGGAGCTGGAGACGCGCATCGCCAAGCTCGGTCTGGAGGATACGGTTTCGCTAACCGATATGCTCACGCAAGGGGAAGTGATCGCGCTGTATAAACAGGCATCGCTATTCGTTTTACCATGCCGGATCACCGCCGACGGCGATCGCGATGGCATTCCCAATGTTCTAGCCGAGGCGATGGCGATGGAACTGCCGGTGGTGTCGACGAATATTGCCGGCATTCCGGAGTTAGTCGAACATAATCGCACTGGCATACTCGTCCGGCCGGAAGATCCTGTGGAGCTTGCGGCGGCGATCGCCCGACTGCTCGATCAGCCGCAGCTGCGCGAAGAGTTGGGCAAGGCCGGGCGCGAAAGAGTTTGCCAAATGTTCGCCGCGGAGAAACGCGGCGCAGCTAAATCCTGGTTCGTCGGCGCGCCGCCGGCTGCGGTCGACCCCATGGCCGCGCTGCCGGCGGGCGGAAACGCCAACCACGGAATTATCGATCTGATGTCTGGAGTCTAAGGCGATGCAGGAGCGGCTCGAAATAGCGTATATCATGAAGGGATTTCCCCGGCTCTCCGAGGTCTCATTTCCAATGAAGTCCAATTGCTGGAGAGCCTGGGGTTGCGCCTGCATATATTCGCCCTGCGAAGCTTGTCGGAAAAAAAGTTCACGCCCAGGTAGATCGAATTCCAAGCACGGGTAAGTTATCTGCCGAAGATCCGTCGCCGCCGAGGCGCCCTTCGGCGTTTGGTTGCGGCACAATTTTTTCAAGCTAATCGACGGCCATGGCATGCTCCTAAAGCGCCGAACGATGGCCTATCTCAACGACCTTTTCGGTGCTGTGCAGTTCAGCGTGAAATACCGGCCGCAGTTCTGGTGTCTGAAAAGGTCATTCTATAAAGATTTTCTCCGCGCCGGTGGATATCGCCGCGCGGGTGCTCGATGCTCAAAGCATCGGCCACCTACATGGTCACTTTTGCCATGGTTCGGCAACTATCACGATGTGGGTGAGCCATCTGACCGGTATCCCGTTTAGTTTCACGGCTCATGCCAAAGATATTTATTTGCCGAGCTCAATCCCGGAGATTTGCTGCCCAAAAAAATCCGCCAAGCTGAATTTGTCGCCACCTGCACCGATGCCAATCGGATTCATCTGCAGCGGCTCTGCCCGGAAGCGCGCTCAATCCAAACCGTCTATCATGGTTTATCGACGGCGTTTACGCCGGCGCGTCCGTGCTCGGAGAAAAAAACATAATAAAATAAAACAAAATAAATGAGTATAGTCCACCACTATCATCATCTGGTGCTCAAGAATTATTTGTGGGTGCGCCGGCTTGCCAAGCTGAATCATATCGCCTGCCTGCGCGATGGACGATCTGATGCGCAAGGCGTTGGAATTCGCGGTTTACGTGCACCGGCCGGACGGTGCGATTCCCTCGCTCAGCGACGGCGATAGTCGAAGTTTTCTCATCTGTTGGCGCAGGGCCATGAACTGTACTGTGATGAGGCGATGCTCTATGTCGCCTCCGGCGGCCAAAGGGTTCAGCACCAGCGCAGCGCTCGAAAGGATTCGCCGATGGCGGTTACACATTCTTCGCAGCGGCTGGGGTGACGGCACCGAAGCTTACCAAGACGAGCGCTATCTGATTTTCGACTGTGGTCCGCTCGGCGCGGCAATCGCGCATTCGATCTGTTAGTTTTGAGATGGCGGTATGGCCGCTCGTTAATCGTCGATCCCGGCCGTTACACCTATGACGAGTCCGGCGAGGAAAATTGGCGCGTGCGTTTTCGCGGCACGGATATCACAATACCGTGCAGGTCGATGGGCTCAATCAGACGCGTTACGAATTTAAGAATACCAGTCGAATCACCGGACCGAGCCGGCGTGGCAGCTGTGCGAGTGGCAGAACGGCGCCGGCTACGATTATCTACGCGGCCTGGCGCGCACCACGAGTATGACGCGGTGCATGAGCGGCGGATTTTTTCTGCGCGCGGAGTATTGGATTGTGTCGGATCTGTTGCGCGCGCCGGGCTGCATGTTTACGACTGCGTTTTCATCTTGGCGCGACGCAACGATCGGGTGTTGAGGCCGCGTCTTGTGGCCGCGGCCTTGTTTCGACCAAAGTCGGCGGCTGTGAAGATTTGCTTGACGAGAGCCAAAACGGGTTTTTCATCAAAAGAGATCTCGCTGATATTCGACGACGTATTGTTCAATTGGAGGCGGATCGCCCGTTGGTCAAACGGTTAGGCGAAAACGCTCGGCGGAAAATTCTCGAACAATACTCCTGGGCAATCCGGGTGCAAGACTGGTTGAAATTTATCGAAGCGAACCTGCCGGCGGTTTGAGTGAATGGCATGTTAATTATCGGCACAGCAAAAATTGCCAATGCGACGGTCGGTCATATCGACCACGCGATGGCCTATTTGAGTGGCTTGCAGCGGCTGGGCCATGAAGTCTATTTGATGGAGCATGTCGGCGCCAATCGCTGCGTCGATTCACAGGGGCAAAAAGTACCTTTCGAAAGTTGGCAGGGGCGATGCCATTTCGAACAGGTGGCAAAAGCCTATGATATCTGGCCACGCTGTTGCCTGGTCTACAAGGGCGGCGAGGCGACCTACGGCATGCCGTTTTCCGACGCGGTCAAAGTCGCGCAGCGCTGCGATTTGCTTTTCACTCGCAGCGGAGAGATCGACAAAGCCCCGGAGATATTCCAAAACGCGCGGCAGCGCGCCTACTTCGACGGCAACCCCGGCAGCACACAGGTCTCCTACCAGCAGTGCGGCTCCTACGAGGCACTGGATCAGTACGACCACCTTTTTACCCTCGGCCTCAATATCGGCGCGCCGTCATGCCCTATTCCCACACGGAGGCGCCGCTGGCACGCGATGGTCCGCCCGGTGTTTCTGCCGATGTGGCCCCGGTGCAGCGATCTCGACCGTCAGTGCTTCACAACTATTTCCACTTGGAAAGGACGAGGGACTTTCGCATGGCAAGGCAGTCAGTCGGGTGAGAAGTCCGACAATTGGCTCAAGTTCCTCGATCTGCCCAAGCGCGTCGCACAGCGAATGGAAGTCGCGTTGAAAATGGAAACTGCCGATCAACAGGCCGATCGCGCCTTGTTTGAAGAAAACGGTTGGCGCCTCACCGAGCCGACAGAGCTGCGCTATTTCGACGATTACCGGAACTACATCAGACAATCCCGCGGCGAGTTCAGCGTTGCTCATAATCGCTATGTCGAATTTTCCACCGGCTGGTTCAGCGACCGCAGCGCCTGCTATTTGGCCTCCAGTCGGCCGGTGTTGGTGCAGTCAACCGGCATCGAAAAGCACCTGCCGACCGGCAAAGGGTTGCTGACCTTTAGCACGATGGAGGAGGCGGTCGCCGGCATTGAGGCGATCAACCGGGATTACCCGGCCCATTGTCAGGCGGCGCGAGAGATTGCTGAAGAGTTTTTCGATTCCGACAAAGTGCTGACCAAGGTGCTGAGTCAGATGGGTTAGTGTTGATCATGAATCTCCACCTAGAAACTGCGGCACCCGAGACCCCGGCGGGTTTTTTGAAAGGCGATAGGTCGACACGGACGTTTGACAGGTTCACAGACCCCGAGGCGATGCGTGAAATATTCCAAGCGCGACTGCCAGGGTTTCCCGGCGGCAATCTAGTGGCGACTCGCTGTGACATTCTTTTCACCCGATACAAGACTTTTGTGCGGCCGGAGTCGCGGCACAATTCGTCCATAGCCTTATGTTATGAGCTCGTGGTCGGTGATCGCGCGGGGCATTTGTTAGGAAGCCAGCTCTTTTACGCCAAAGCCTTTGTCGATGGTCGAAGCGCGCAGGATTACTCGGCTGCGCCGGGCTATCGGTTAGTAGCGCCACGGTTTGGCGACCCGCTGATGCATTGGGCGGATCTCGACATGGTCCTTTGGGCTTTTCCCAACGATCCGGCACTGCCGCATTTGGCTGGCGTTATGAACGCCAAAGGCGTGCGGCCTTTTCTTCCCGATGGTTCACTCGCTCCAGGTAACGCTGGCGTCTACGATCGCGCGGATGTCGCAGTCGAGGTGATTCACTATTATCCAGAGGAGCGCTGCCGCTTGAGTCCGACGAGAACTTCAAAGAGATTCGCAGCACCGATGGCTCGCGCAGTCTGGCAGAAATCAAAAGCGCCCGCGTGCGCTGCTTGCTCGATGGCTACGAACGCTTGCAGCCGGATATTTTAGTCATCGAGCTGTTTCCGTTCGGGCGCAAACAGTTTGCCTTCGAGTTGGTGCCGCTCTTGGCGCGTATCCGGCTCGCCGGCGGCAAGACCAAGGTGGTATGCAGCCTGCGCGATATTCTGGTCAGTCGCAAGGATCAAGCGCGCCATGAGGCGCGGGTTTGCGATCTGCTCAATCGCTACTTCGATGCGCTGTTAGTTCACGCCGATCCTCAATTGCAGCGCTTGGAAGAGACGTTTTTTAGTTTATCGGAATTGAAAACGGCGATCCACTACACGGGTTATGTTTCGCAGCCGATCTCAACGATGGCCGAATCGAGTGACGACCCATCGGTTCAACTTGGCATTTCATCAATAGTGCCGGCAATCTTGGTCAGCATCGGCGGTGGCCGGGTGGGCTCTGAGCTTTTGCAATCGGCGATCAGAGCCAGTTCGGAGCTAGCCGCGGTTCAACCACATCGCATGTTGGTGTTCACTGGGCCATACTTGCCGGATGAACAGTTCGCGGCTTTGCAGGAGCTGGCCGCGAGCCGGCCGGCGGTGATGCTGGAGCGCTATACGGCTCAGTTCGTTTCGTTGATGGCGCAGTCACAACTGTCGGTGAGCATGGCAGGCTACAATACCTGCATGAACATTTTGACCACCGGGACGCCGGCGTTGGTTTTGCCGTTTACCGGGGGCAATAACAGCGAGCAAACCGTGCGCGCCAAGAAGCTAGCGGAACTCGGCGCGGTGACGATGCTTGGGCCGCAGGATCTTGAACCGGTCCAGCTGGCGCAAAAAATGGCGCAGGCGCTTAAGTCCCAGGCGCCCCGCGCAGTGGTGAATCTCCGCGGTGCCGAGAATGCGGCGGCGTATCTCGGCACACTCGCGGCAGGGGAAAAGACCGCGGCGTTAGTTTCGCCGTCCTGGTTGGCGACTCATGTGCCGGGCCGAGACTTGTTCCGTGCCAGTGGAGAGCGCCTGCGCGCGGTTCTCGAACAGTTGCAACACGAGGACCGGGAAATAAATATTTTTCTGCGCGATGATGATATCGACGACGACGAAGAAACCCTGCGCCAATTACTGGACATAACTTTCGCCCGTGGTGTGCCGGTAAATCTTGAAGTGATTCCCGCGACCTTGACCGATGATGGCGTCCGGCTGCTGCGCGACTATCAAGGCTTCGATGCCAATCTGGTCGAGCTACACCAGCATGGCTGGCGCCATGTGAATCACGAAACTGTTGGAAAAAAGAGTGAATTCGGCGGCGCGCGCGGGTTTGCCGACCAGTTGCAAGACATCGCGCGGGGCAAAGCGCGTTTGGAGGAATTGTTGGAAGAGCGCTTCTTCCCGGCTTTCACACCGCCTTGGAATCGTTGCACCGACGATACTCTGCGGGTGCTCGACCAGCTCGGCTTTCAGGTGTTTTCCGCCGACAAAAACGGCCGGCAGCGCGATGGCCAGCGCTTTCGTGAAATCTCGATTACCCTCGATCTGTTTCGCTGGAAGGGGGGCGCGGCGTTGAAAGCGCCGGCAGAAATCATCGAACAATTGACCGGTCAAGTGAGTCGCGGTGGAACCGTCGGGATACTCTTGCATCACAAGGTGATGGATGGCGCGGCGTTTTATTTTCTTGATTTTCTCCTGGCGCAGTTGCGCCAGTACTCCAATCTGAAATGGCGGACGCTTGGCGGCTTACTGCCGCAGGTTAGCGAGGGGCATTAAACCATGGCAGCGCAACAATCGACCAAGCTTAAGCAAATCATTCTCAGCCAGTTGATGCAGAGCCGTGGGAAAGTGTTTCTCGGTATATTGTGTATTGGTGGTTATGCGGTCACCCAACTGCTGGCGCCTTGGCCGCTGAAGATTATTTTCGATTACGTCTTGCTGGACAAGCCGCTGCCAGAATTCTTGAGCTTCTTAGGCGGTCTCATCGGCGGCGATAAGGTTTTCGCCCTGATTATCCTGTCCCTGAGCATCGTCGGCATCGCGCTGTGCGGCGGTGGCTTGTCCTATTCGGAAACCTACTTCACCTCGCGCATCGGCTACGAGCTAGCGCACCGGCTGCGGCGCGACTTGTTCAACCATTTGCAGCGGTTGTCGCTATCGTTTCACAGCCGGGCTGGTTCCGGCGAGCTGCTCACCAAGGTGTCGAGCGATACCAACGCTCTGCGCGATGTGTTCACCGAGTCGGTGCTGACCTTTATCGTCCACTCGCTGACGCTGCTCGGCATTTTCGCGACCATGTTCCTGGTCAATTGGAAACTCGCCTTGATCGTGCTGGGCAGTTTCCCAGTGATGTTTTTGGCGCTGCAGTATGTCTACCGGGAGATCAAAGCTTCGGCGCGCCGGCAGCGTGGCAAAGAAGGGAAAATCGCCGCGCGCATCAGCGAAATCCTGTCCGCGGTTACCCTGGTGCAAGCCTTCGGCCGGGAGCGTTACGAAGGCGAGCGCTTTGCAAACGAGAGCGCCGAAAGTTTGCACGAAGGCATCCGCACGGCGCGCTTGGAAGCCGCGGCGACTCGTACCGTGGAGATTATCGGTTCTATTGGATCTTGGGCGGTGATTTTGATCGGTTCCCTGCAAGCTCTGAACGGCCGGATGACGCCGGGGGATATTTTGATCTTCGCGGTTTACGTCAACCAAGTTTATCGGCCGATCCGCCAGATGGCGAAGCTCTTGAGCCGCTTCTCGCGGGCCATGGCTAGCGCCACGCGCATCGGCGAGATCTTGGAGCTGGAGCCGGAGATTGCCGACGCGCCTGATGCCTTTGAGGCGAGGAACCTCAAGGGCGACATCGAGTTTCGCGATGTCTCGTTTGACTACGGCGACGGCAAGGCGGTGTTGGACGAGGTCTCGTTCACCATCGGCGCCGGCGAACGGGTGGCGCTCACCGGTGTCTCCGGGGCTGGCAAATCGACCATCGTCAGTCTGATCCTGCGCCTCTACGATCCGCGAGCTGGTGCGATCGTCATCGATGGCGTCGATGTTAGAAAGTACCAGCGCGAATCGCTGCGCCGGGAGATTGGCGTGGTGCTGCAGGACGCGCTGCTTTTGGGCGCGACCATCCGGGAAAATATTGCCTACGGTAAACCGGACGCGAGCATGGAGGAGATCGAGCAGGCGGCCAAGCAGGCCCATGCCGATGATTTCATTGCGACGCTACCGGACGGTTACGAATCGCTGTTGGGCGAGCGTGGCGCGACGTTGTCGGGCGGCCAACGCCAGCGCATCGCCTTGGCCCGAGCGATGATCAAGCGGCCCTCGATATTGATTCTCGACGAGCCCACTTCCGCCGTCGATGCCGAATCGGAAAAGATCATTTGGGACGCTGTCGAACGCTTGCAACAAGGACGGACGGTGCTGGTCATCGCGCATCAGTTGTCGACCATCAAGCGTTGCCATCGGGTTTTGGTGCTGAGAGAAGGTGCGGTGCTGGAGAAGGCCCAAGGCGGTGAAGCCATGCGGCAGTACCTCTAGTTGTACAGAATCGGCTGCTCGTCGAATCCTCTCCGGCTCGATTTATCCAAGGTGACCTTGTCTTTGGCGAGCGCCAAAGAAGGTGCTAGAATCTCGGATCGCATTGACGGCTGCGGGTTGTGAGCCCAGATTAGGTCCCCAAATGGCTGACGCTTCAAAACAGCAGGTCCTTGATTATCTCAAGGGGCATAACACGATGACCTTGGCGACTGCCGCAGGCGACCTACCCTGGGCTGCGACGGTCTTTTATGCCAGTGACGGCTTGCGGCTGTATTTCTTTTCGGCGCCGGAGTCGCGTCATTGCCAAAATATTGCGGCCAATGGGCGAGTGGCCGTGACGATTCAGGAAGACTATCAAGATTGGCGCAAGATCAAAGGCATTCAACTTGAAGGGCGGGCCGAGCTGGTCGACGGGGTAGTGGCAAAGGGCAAAGCGATGGCCATTTACGCCCTCAAGTACCCGGAAGTCATCAAGCTCTTTACCGATCCGACAAGCGGGGTGTTTCACAAGGCGTTTCTGAAAGTTAAGTTCTATTGCGTGGTGCCGGAGAAACTGTTCTTTATCGATAACGCGCAGGGGTTTGGCAAGCGCCAGGAACTGCTCTTGGAGCCATAGCCGGCAGCGGCGAGCCAACGTCTAAGGAGTATTGATTCACCATGTCACAGCTACTAGGCAAAGAATTGCCGGCGGCATTGCAGGAGCGGCTCGGCGGCGGGGATGTCGAAAGCCACGAGGGCAAGATCATCCCGATCGTTACTATCGACGAGGCCGGCTGGGCCCATCCAGCGCTGCTGTCCTATTACGAGATCGCCGCCAAGGATGCTTCGACCCTCGACATGGCGTTGTGGAAGGACAGCTCGACGTCGAAGAATTTGCGCCAAGCCGGCAAGGTGACGCTGATGATTTCCGACCAGGGTGTCAATTATTATCTTAAGGGCAGTGTGCGGGAGCTACATTACGAGATGCCGGGAGCGGCGCCGGTATCGCGCTTTCGCGTGACCTTGGAGCAGGTCATCGAGGACCAAGAGCCCAATGCCGAGATCACCACGGGCTTAACTTATCGGCGCATGACCAAGCGCGACCCCAACGATTTCGCAGCTAAGGTATTTCGCTTATTGCGCGAGGAGTCATGAAGTTCAAGAAAACCATAGTTACCGTCGTATTACTCTTGGCTGCCGGCGGCGCCGGTTACGCTTATTGGCGTATGGGGAATGGACCCAAAGAGCCGCCGTATTTAACTACGCCGGTAGCGAAGGCGAACATTCGTCAAGTGGTTTCCTCGACCGGTACGCTGCAGGCGGTGACCACAGTGCTGGTCGGCAGCCAGGTGTCCGGCACCATCGCCAAGCTCAGCGTCGACTTCAACAGCAAGGTCAAAAAAGGCGACATCGTCGCCGAACTCGACCAGGCGCGCTTCGCCGCACGGGTGGAAGAGACCCGCGCCAATGTGGCGGCCGCCCAAGCCAACTTGGCGAAGTCGAAAGTCGCCCTCGAAGATGCCGAACGGACTTTGAAACGCACCAAAGAACTCAAACAGCGCGAGCTGGTGTCGCAGAGCGAGTTAGACGCGGCGCAGACTGCCTATGATTCGGCGCGCTCGCAGGTCAACGTCACTCAAGCACAAGTGGGCCAAGCCCAGGCATCGATGAATCAAGCGCAGATCGACCTGGGCTACACGGTCATTCGCTCGCCGGTGGACGGCATCGTGATTTCGCGCAACATCGATGTCGGCCAGACCGTCGCGGCGTCGCTGTCGGCGCCGACCCTGTTTACCATCGCCAACGACCTAACCAAGATGGAAGTGCATACCAACGTCGACGAGGCGGATGTCGGCAATATCTCCGACGGACAAGACGTAAGCTTCACCGTCGATGCCCATGCGCAGCGGCGCTTCCGCGGCAAAGTGAATCAAGTGCGCAATGCGCCGATCAATGTCCAGGGCGTGGTGACTTATAATTCGGTGGTGCGCATCAACAACAAAGAGCTCTTGCTCAAGCCCGGCATGACCGCCAACGTGCAATTCCTCGTGGCGCAAAAAGAAGACGCGCTGGCGATTCCCAATGTCGCGCTGCGCTTCCGGCCGCCGGAGGAGAAAAACGAAGCCCAGGAATTGCTGCGCCAGGAGCAGGGACGGGTGGGCGGACGCATTACGGCGCGTCGCACGAGCCGTGGCGGCGGCAGCGGCGTCGTCGGCGGCGAGGGCCGGCGCGTGCGCCAAGTGAAAGTTTATGTGCTGAAAGATGGAGAGGCTCAGGCGGTCGACGTCCAGGTGGGCATCACCGACGGCTCCAAGACCGAGATTATCGCCGGCCTCAATGAGAACGATCCGGTGATCATCGGCATGTCGACTGCCGCCACCGCGCCGCCCCAGAGCGGCGTGGCCAGTCCGTTCCAACCCCAGCCAGTGACAGGCGGATTCAGACGACGATGAGCGAGGTCATTCGCGTCCAAGATTTGCAAAAGATCTACCGCATGGGCGATGTCGAAGTGCCGGCCTTGCGCGGCATTAATTTAACCATCGGGCGCGGTGAATTCGTCGCGGTGATGGGCTCCTCGGGTTCCGGCAAGTCGACGTTCATGAATATCATCGGCTGCCTCGACCGCCCCACCGGCGGCAATTACTGGCTCGAAGGCGAAGAAGTCGCGGCGCTCAGCGCCGACGAATGGGCGCATATCCGCAACAAGCGCATCGGTTTCGTCTTCCAAGGATTTAACTTGCTGTCGCGCACCACGGCGCTGGAGAATGTCGAGCTACCGATGATGTATAACGGCTTCGCCGGCAAAGAGCGCCATCGGCGCGCGGTGGAAGTTTTGGACCTGGTCGGTTTGGGCGAGCGTCACGACCACACGCCCAATCGTCTTTCCGGCGGCCAGCAGCAGCGGGTGGCGATTGCCCGCGCGTTGGTCAACAAGCCGTCATTGATTCTCGCCGACGAGCCCACCGGTAATCTCGATTCCGTCACCAGCAGCGAGATCATGGGTTTGTTCCAGCACTTGAATAGCGATCAGGGTATTACCATTGTTCTGGTCACCCACGAGGCGGACATCGCCGAGCATGCCAAGCGGCAAATCATCTTCCGCGACGGCGAAGTGATTTCCGACAAGCCCAATAACCAAGTGTTGGTGAAACTGGAGTCGTAAATGCGCGGGTTGATGACATTCCGAATCGCGCTGCGCGCCCTGGCGCGCAACAAGCTGCGCGCGTTCCTCACCATGCTCGGCATCATCATCGGTGTCGGCGCGGTGATCGCCATGGTCGCCATCGGCGAGGGCGCGAAATCAACGATTCGCTCGCAGATCTCTGCCTTGGGCACCAATGTCTTGATCGTTTTGCCCGGCAGCAACGTCCAAGGCGGCGTGCGCGCCGGCACCGGCAACGTCAATACGCTGGTCGATAGCGACGCTCGCGCCATCGCCCGCGAACTGCGATCGGTTGCCTACGCCTCGCCGGTCATGCGCCGCCAGGAACAACTGATCGCCGGCAACTTGAACTGGGGCAGTTTGGCCCAAGGCGTGGCGCCGGAGTTCGAGCAAATCCGCGACTGGCAGATCGAGGCCGGACGCTTTCTGCACGACGGCGATATGGACTCCGCCGCCAAGGTCGCGGTTATCGGTCAGACCGTGGCGCGCCAGTTGTTCGGTGCCGACGATCCCATCGATTCCGTCATCCGCATTCGCAATATTCCATTTCGCATCGTCGGGGTTCTCGCCGGCAAAGGCCAGACCGGCCAAGGCCAGGATCAAGACGATACCGTGATGATTCCCTACACGACGATGCAGAAGCGGCTCATGCGCATCACCTTCGTGCAGAGCATTGTTGTCCGCGCCGTCAGCGCCGAAAAAGTCCAGGAAGCCCAGGAGCAGATCACGTTGCTGTTGCGCCAGCGCCATCGCATCGCCGAAGGGCGCGAGGACGATTTCACCGTGCGCAATCTTTCCGATATCGCCGAAGCGGCGCAGAGCACGGCGCGGGTGATGGCGATTCTGTTGGGCAGCGTCGCCGGGATATCGCTGCTGGTCGGCGGCATCGGCATCATGAACATCATGCTGGTGTCGGTCACCGAACGCACCCGCGAGATCGGCATCCGCATGGCCGTCGGCGCGCGCAGCAAAGACATCATGTTGCAATTCCTGGTAGAGGCCGTCGTCATGGCCGCCACCGGCGGCATCATCGGTATCTTCTTGGGCATCGGCAGTTCCGAATTGTTAAAAACCTGGGCGCAGTGGCCGACCCTGATCGACCCGGTTGTGGTTGCCGTTGCTTTTCTCTTCTCCGGCGCCGTCGGTGTGTTCTTTGGTTTTTATCCCGCCAAGAAAGCGGCGGGTTTAGATCCTATCGATGCGCTGAGATACGAGTAGCGGCAGGAAGCGCTAGTTTGTTGGGATTGGCATTTTTTCATTGTATTCCGGTTTTCACCATTCGGTGAACCGATCGATATATCGAAGTCACATCCATTCTCGCAGCCTATTCACGCAAGCAGAGAATTCGACTGCCAGACTCTGCTGCGCGCCGAAGCGACCATGCTTTAGCTAACCAGGGGCCGAAAGGAATGCGCAGACTTGGCTTGACCCCCCAGCCCGATAGCTGTGATACCACAGTCGTCGCGAGCTTGCTTTGCAAGCGCACCTCGCCTACCTTTCAGCCAAGGACTCGAAGCTTGCACCGCGGAGGCGGCCCTTCGACGTGGCTCAGGACAAGCTCCGGGCACGGAGTAAAGTGTTTCTGATTGAAAAAAATTTCGAGCTCTACAAACTCCGTGCCGCTGTGGTGAATACTCATTCAGATATTTCCAACCGAGAAAACGGAGGTCGACAATGGCACGAATTCGGCACATCGCGATCGCCACGCGGGACCCGGAGGCGACGGCGCAATTTTACATTGCGGGCCTCGGCTTGAAGCAAGTGGGTAAGGTCAATACTCCAACCTCTGAGGGTTACTACCTCAGCGATGGCCACGTCAACTTGGCGATCCTGAAGTTTAAGTACGACGACCCCGCCACGACTGAGGGAGCGCCCAGGTACACCGGCCTGCACCACTTCGGCGTTGAAGTCGAGGATATGGCTGCGGCACAGGCAAGGATCGAAAAAGCCGGCGCCGTGCACCGTCCTTACCCGGGAACCGATGAGATGGCCAAGCGTGGCAACGTCGAGGTCAAGTTCAAAGGGCCGGACGGCGTGACGATCGACCTGTCCGAGCATGGTTGGCTCGGCACCAAGTAATCAGCCAATCGCGCGCCGCGCTTCCATGCGCATTCAGATCTTTGCGGGCGCTCCATCGGCGCAGCCAACCTAAGCACAACCTTCATAAGTTCAGCTTGAACCTTGCGGCGATCCGGTTCGCGATTCGACCTAATGGAAACTCGATGGCAAACAGCTATCGATGTCGAAGTTCGATCCTGGGTATGAAGGAGTAAGACCCATGTGGAATCCGATTATTTTGATTTTTCTAGGGGCCACCCTGTTGCTCCCGGCGAGCACGTTGGCGCAAGTTGTCGTGCTCAGCCGTGCCACGGTGATCGACGGCAGCGGCACGCCGGCGCAGAAGGACATCACCATCGTGATGGAGAATGGCCGCATCCGCGATATCGGGCCAGCGCCGAAGATTCCCGTCCCAGCCGGCGCCACCGTGCTCGATCTCGCCGGCAAGTTCATTGTGCCGGGCATCATCAATGCGCATGGCCACGTCGGTGCGAAAACCGAGCCGCAGTTGCGTCAGTACGCATTGTATGGCGTCACCACCGCGACCAGCATGCAGACCGATCCGGACGAAGTCGTTCAGGTGCGTGAAGCACAGAAGAAGGGTGAGTTGCGCGGCGCAAGGGTTTCCACCGTGAAGTACCGCTTCGTGCCTGATCCCGAAGTCGCGACACCCGAGCAGGCGCGCGCTAAGGTCGACCAGATCGTCGCCGCGGGCGCTGACTACATCAAGGTGTGGGTGGATAGTGGATTCGGCACCCGGGCCAAGCTCAGCCCCGAGTTTTGCGCCGCCGTCCTCGAACAGGCGCGCAAGCATGGCAAACTCACATTGGCACATGCGTATGAACTCGCCGACGCGAGGATGCTCGTGGAGCGCGGCGTGAATATTCTAGGCCACAATGTCCGCGACCGCGAGGTGGATGGCGACTTCATCGCGCTGCTCAAGCAGCGCAACGTGACGCTCAATCCGACCTTGATACGCGACGAGTTCCTGTTCGCCTACGGCGACGCGCCGGCCTGGATCGACGATCCTTTCTTCCTCAAGTTCGTGCCGCCGGAGCGCCTGGCGGTGCTGAAGACCAAGATACGCGACGAGCAGGCGAAACACCCGCAGCGCGCCCTGTTCAAGGCGGGCTTCGAGATGAACAAGATCAATTTGAAGAAGCTCTCGGATGGCGGCGTGCGCATCGCGTTAGGCACCGATAGCGGCGGGGCCGCTGACCGCTTCTTCATCCAGGGTTTCTCCGAGCACCGCGAGATGGAGCTGATGGTGCAGGCGGGGCTGACACCGATGCAGGTGATCCAGTCCTTCTCGAAAGGCGCCTCGGAGAGTCTGGGCATCGCCAAGGACTTCGGCACGCTAGCCAAAGGCAAGGCCGCCGACCTACTTGTGCTGGAGAAAAATCCCCTCGACAATATCGCCAACATGCGCTCCATGCACACCATTTACCTCGGCGGCAAGAAGTTCGAGTAAAAGAGGTTGCGAGACACCGCGCTGAAAACGACGCGGGATCGGACCCTAGTCGCGCTCGATGACACCCGCAAAGTAGAAGTCTAACTTCTAATCTGCAAATCCATCAGACAAGGCGCCAGCATCGTAGAGTCGGCGGCGCCCTCAAGCGCGACAAATATCCCGCGGATCTAATCGTCGCGGTATCTTTTTCGCCTCTTACGAATGCGATTTCGTGACCTGCCAAGCCATCGGCGTCGACGGCGGCATGTATATATATTGAGAGCGAGAGAGCTGTTATCGAGACCGCAGTAACGGTTCGTTAACTGGAACGCGGACATTCTTGTCCGCGTCTGCTGATTGACCGGTTGAACCGCGGCCCGCTAAGGTCCCCACTCGTTGCCGATTCAAAGATCGAACTTGTAAACATCACTACCAACCCCGACGCACGCGAAGCGCGAGGTAGCTGACTTCGCTAAGGCGGCGCGGAACGACCGCAAACCCTCTTCGATGCGCAGCGTTTCGATATCGTTGAGCACGGTTCGCGGGTGAAGGAAGAGGGAGCTTTAGACATCGCGCAGGTTGCTCGCCCGATCTAATGGGAATGGCTTGACCACGTGGGACAACTCGCGCCGAGCGCGTGGTGAGGTTCTCGCCGCGCTCGAAATGACCGACTCGTGGCGGCCGTCATAGAGAACCAGGGGAGGAGGATCTTGCCGAATTGAACCGCCGCCGGTCGGTCCGGCGTGTGGCAACGGGTATTCGCATATGTTAAGCAATTCGGATACCCAAAAGGCGCTTTTGCGAAAGGATTAGTGAGGCCGCATGGATAATGTAGTGAACGAAGAAGAACTCAAATTGCACGATGGCCATGACGATGAGTTCGACGATGACGAAGGGGCGATGGATGAGAATCATCCGATGTGGCGGTCGGAGCGAATTACGCTCAACTCCGTCGGCATCGATATCGGCTCGTCGACCTCCCATCTGATCTTTTCCCGTTTGACGCTGCGGCGCCAGGGAGTGGCGCTGTCCTCGCGCTTCGTCGTGGTTAACCGCGAGATTATTCATGAGTCGCCGATTCTACTCACACCTTATGTCGATAAGACCACCATCGATACCAATAAGTTGGGCGATTTCATCCACGAAGCCTATCGGGTTTCGGGTCTGACGCCCGAGGACATCGACACCGGCGCGGTTATCGTCACCGGCGAAGCGGTCAAGAAGAAAAATGCCGAAGCGATCGCCGCGCTGTTTTCCGCCGAAGCGGGGAAATTCATTTGCGCCACGGCGGGGCACAATTTGGAATCGATCTTGGCCGCCTACGGTTCCGGCGCGGTGCATATGACCTATCATGAGGGCGGCGACTTCACGGTCATGAACGTCGATATCGGCGGCGGCACCAGCAAGGTCGCCATCGTCAAAGAGGGCCGGGTGGTCGATACCTGCGCCGTCGAAGTGGGCGCCCGGCTGATCGCCATGGATGAAAATGGCGTGATCACCCGGCTCGAAGATACCGCGCTCAAGTTCGCCAAGATGGCCGGCATCGACGGTCTCAAGCTGGGCGCCGCCATGAGCGAGGAGCAAAAAGAAAAGTTCTCAGAGAAGCTCGCCGATTCGCTATTTGAAGTGTTGGAACGCGGCAAGCTTTCGCCCGAAGTGGCCAATCTCTTGCTCACGCCCAATATCGACTTCAAGGAGCCGATCCATGCGGTGATGTTCTCCGGCGGCGTTTCCGAGTTTGTCTACGGTTATGAGAAGCGCAATTTAGGCGATCTCGGCGCTTATCTCGGCAAAAAAGTGCGGGCCAAGGCGAACCAATTAGGCGGCGGCAAGATCCCGCTGCGGCCGGCCGAAGTGCGCATCCGCGCTACCGTCATCGGCGCGTCGCAATACACCGTGCAGGTGAGCGGCAATACCATTTACTTGTCTCATCCGGAGATCCTGCCATTGCGTAACCTCCAAGTGGTCACGCCGATCTTCGAGCAGAAGGAATCGATCAGCGCGGCGGAGGTCAAAGAGGCGGTGGAGCGGGCGCTGCAGCGATTTGACGTCGATAATATCGACCGCTCGGTGGCCCTGGCGATCCGCTGGGAGTTGGGGCCGTCCTATCCGTTGATTCGCACTTTGGCCGAGGGCTTGGTCCAGGCGATGAAGGGCCATATCGACAACGGCCAGCCGCTGGTTTTGGTCTTCGATGCCGATATCGCCAAGCTCATGGGTAATATCATCGAGCGCGAGCTGATTCCTGGCGCGGCGATTATTTCGATCGACGGTATCGATCTGAAGGATTTCGATTTCATCGATATCGGCCAAGAGCTCGTCGATGCCAAAGCGGTGCCGGTGGTGATCAAGTCGTTGATTTTCCGCAATACCGAACATGGCCGTGGCCATCATGCGCAGCATTAAATAAGACGGTCGAGGATTGATGATAGATGATTGAGGATGGCAAAATACTCAGGCGCGATCATCCATCATCCATCCTCGACCCATTCTTAACTCACATTGACTTCCAGTGAAATTTCTAATATTTTTTATTAAATCCTTATAAAACGGGTGTTTAACTTTTATGGAAGAAATGAGCGGACTGCAAAATTTTCTCGAGATCGTCACCAAGCCGGACAATATTCCGATCGTTGGGATGTTGATCTTGGTGGTTTTCTTTACCTGGCTTGGCATGAAGGAAGCTTTGAAGAACGATAAGCTCGTCGAAGAAGGTAGAGAAGACGAAATTCCCAACGAAATGTGGAAATAAATGGCGCATAAGTGGCTGGCGCTGCTGATCGCCGCCCTGGCGTTCGCTTCAGCGTTTAGTTTCTCCCTCGCCGCCGAATTTACCGCTCCGTTTTCTAACGACAAACGCTGGGAACAGGCGCGTAAGGATCTTGCCCAGGGTAAAGCCGCCGAAGCTAAAGCCGCATTCGAGGAGCTGCTCAGGCAATATCCCAATGACGCCGACTTGCATCTGTTCTTGGCAATGTCGCTATTGCGGCTGCGCGACCCCCAGGCGGCGATCTTGTCGATTAAGCGGGCGATCGCCATTAACGGCGCGCATGTCGACGCGCGAACCCTATTGGGCTATGTCGAGTTAGAAGTCCGCGGCGATATTCCGGCGGCGATCAAAGAGTACCGCAAGGTCATCGAGCTGCGGCCCAACTCGGCGGAAGCCCATAGCAATCTGGCGGTGGCGCAGAAAAAGCAGGGTGACTTGGACGGCGCGGTGGTCAGTTTAAACCAAGCGCTGGAACTCAAGCCCGACAATGTCGGGGCGCTGACGACGCGTGGTAGTACTTTTGCCGAGCTCGGCAAATGGAACGATGCGCGGCGCGATTTCGAGCAAGCGCTCAAGCTCAATCCGCGCGATGAAGGCGCGCTCTACGGCCTGTCGCAGGCGTTGCGCGAGGCCAAGGAGTACGGCGGCGCCCAGAGCGCCTTGAGCGATTTGATTTCGCGCTCGGGAAATTTCGTTTATTGGCTGGAATGGGGTCGCGTTGTGATGATCCGTTACTGGTGGGCGCTATTGCTGATCGCCATCGGTTGGGCGCTTAAGGGCAAATTACAGGGCAAGTTCATGAAGGCGAGGACGCAAGCGAATGGCTGAGGCAAAAAAGCGCAAAGGTACCGCCCTATTGGCGGTGATGGATGAGAACTGTTCGAGCTGCGCGGGTTCGCCGATCTGCGAAGCTCATTGTCCGGTGGATGACTGCATCAATCTGCTCTACGAGGAGCTGCCGGGGGGCGGTTTGAAGCCCTACCGCGTCTTTGTCGACAACGATAAGTGCATCGGTTGCCAGATGTGCTACAGCGACGATCTGACCAAAGTGCAGCAGCATAAAGAAACTGGCGAGATTTTCTACGAATACGCCAACCGCTTCTACGACGCCAATCGCAAGCCTGTCCCACCCGAGGCCGTGCCCAAACGCTTTCAACTGCAACTCATCGGCACCGAGTCGGAGGATCGTTTGGACAAAAAAATCTGCCCCTGGGACGCCATCAAGATGTACGAGTTCGACGATGGCTTGGCCAAGTCGGAATACTTTTACGACCAGAGCAAATTGAAGCAGGTCAACGGCATGTATGTCATCGATGCCAAAGAGAAGGATCGTTTGGAAGACAAACAGAGCGATCTCTACGATTGAGATGACCCAATAGGGAGCCAACACATATGGCGGGTAAGATCGAAATCATGGAGACGGTGCTGCGCGATGCGCACCAATGTTTGGTAGCGACGCGCATGCCGACCGAAGATATGTTGCCGATCGCGGCGGAACTCGATGACGTCGGCTATTGGTCGCTGGAAACTTGGGGCGGTGCGACCTTCGACGCGACGCTGCGTTATCTCAAAGAATGTCCATGGGAGCGCTTGCGCAAACTGCGCGCGGCGATGCCTAAGACTCGTTTCCAAATGCTCTTGCGCGGCCAGAACGTGGTCGGTTACAAGAACTATCCCGACGATATCGTTCAAGCTTTCGTGCAAAGAGCGGCCGCCAACGGCATCGACGTGTTTCGCATCTTCGATGCCATGAACGATGTTCGCAACATGAAGACCGCCATCGAAGCTGGTCTGAAAACCGGCAAGCTGGTCGAAGGGGCGGTCTGTTACACCATCAGTCCGGTGCATTCGCCGGATTATTTTCTCCATGTGGCGGAAAAGCTCGCCGACATGGGCGTGCAGATCATCTGCTTAAAAGACATGGGCGGATTGTTGGCGCCCTACGCCGCCTACGAGATTATCAAGAAAATCAAGTCGCGCATCCCACTGCCGCTGCATTTGCATTCGCACTGCACCGCCGGTTTGGCGCAGATGACTTACATGATGGCGATCGAGGCAGGCGCGGATATTCTCGATACGGCGATTTCGCCGTTCTCGCAAGGCACCTCGCAGCCGGCAACCGAGCAGCTGGTTGCCGGACTCATGGGCACGCCCCATGAAACCGGTTTGGATCTTGCCAAGCTCGCCAAGATCGCCGAGTATTTTTACCGCATCCGGCCCAATTACCGTGAGTTCGAAAGCCCGGTAAACAATCAAATCAAGCCCGATGTGCTGATCTCGCAGATCCCGGGTGGCATGCTTTCTAACTTGGTCGCCCAGCTGCGCCAACAAAAGGCCGAAGACAAGCTGGAAGCGGTGCTCGCCGAGATGCCCTCGGTGCGCAAGGATCTGGGTTACCCGCCGCTGGTGACGCCGACCAGCCAGATGGTCGGGGCGCAAGCCGCGCTCAACGTCATGACCGGCAAGCGCTACTCCGTGGTCGCCATGGAAACGAGAAATTACGTCATGGGGCTATACGGCGAAGCGCCGGGCAAGATCGGCGATGAGATCAAAGAAAAGGTGCTCGGCAAGAAAGAGCCGATTACCTGTCGCCCGGCGGATTTACTGAAACCGGGCCTGGAAAAAGCCCGTGCCGACGCCGGCAGCATGGCCAAGAGCGAAGAAGACGTGCTCACCTACGCCCTGTTTCCCGACATCGCGAAGGACTAGTTCTGCACCGGGACAACGCCGCGGGAAAGCAACCGGCAGCAGCCATCGGGCAATTGTAACTGCCTGTCGATGGAGCTTTCATAGTGTTACCCGCCAGCCAACCGCTGGTTTCATTTCTAGATAATCTTATTCAGCGGATATTCGATAATGCCCACGGCGCCGTTCTGGATCAGCTGGGGAATTAGATCGCGCACCTGGCGTTCATCGATGACGCTTTCGATGGAAAACCATTTGATGCCTTTGAGGCTTGGGGATGGGTAAAGCGTTGCCACCGTCGGCGCGGTGATGCTCGGAATCAGCGCGATGCGTTTCTCCA
>CAWJZV010000035.1:0-17021 GCA_963847445.1 uncultured delta proteobacterium
TCTTCAACGATTTGAACCCGTGAATCCTATGGGTCGACGCCATCCAGATTGGATCAAAGTCAAAGCGCCAGGTAATCCCGCCTACCTGCGGCTAAAGAAATTAATGCGCGAGAAAAAACTCCACACCGTGTGTGAGGAAGCGCGCTGTCCGAACATCGGCGAATGCTGGGGCAACAAGACCGCGACCTTTTTGATTCTTGGCGACACCTGCACTCGCGGCTGCCGCTTCTGCGCGATCGACAAAGGCAAACCGTTGGCGCTTGACCCCGAAGAACCGCGCAACGTCGGCCTCACGGTCAAAGAATTGGGCTTGGACCACATCGTGGTCACATCGGTCAATCGCGACGATCTCCCCGATGGCGGAGCCAATCATTTCGCCAAGACGGTCTTTTGGATCAAGAATTTGAATCCAGGAATTCGCGTCGAGTTGTTAATTCCCGACTTCGAGGGCAATCTCGATGCGCTCGAGACCGTGGTCAGTTCCGGTATTGAGATTTTGAATCATAATATTGAAACCGTGCCGCGATTATACGGCAAAGTCCGGCCGGGTCACACTTATAAATGTTCGGTGAACCTATTGAAGACCGCCAAAGAACTGCGACCGGAAGTTCTTACCAAGACCGGCATGATGTTGGGCGTCGGCGAAACCAAAGAAGAAGTAACGACGACTCTGCACGAACTGAAAGCAAACAATGTCGATATCATTACGTTAGGACAGTACTTGCAGCCATCGCCCAAGCTACTCAAAGTCGAGCGCTATCTCCATCCAGACGAATTCAAGGAATTCAAAACCGAGGCCGACAAGCTCGGCTTTCGCCATGTCGAATCAGGCCCGCTCGTGCGCAGTTCTTATCACGCCTGGAGCCACGTGAATTAGTCGTCGAGGATAGACGATCGATGATCGCATCTCGCCATCCTCGACCTTCCATCCTCTATCTTCGACCAATCTATTTTTAACCCTCAGCCATCTTTTTAGAAAGCCACCTCGCTGTGCGCAGCAGCCGCGCATCACCTGCCGCGCGGCCCAACGAGTTGCACTCCAATGGGCAGGCCATCAATGCTTTGAAGTAGCGGCAAGGTAATGCACGGCATGCCGCACAGCGTCCACAAGGTGCAAAACGCAGGATCGCCGGTCGACGACAGTCCTTTCGGCGCCGCGCTCGGCGCCGCCGGCGTCAGGATCGCGTCGTAGCGTTGCTCGAACAGCTCGACGAAACTGTCGTGCATCGGCGCGATCTGTTTGAGCGCCCGTTGGTAATCCACCGCGCGCACTTCACGGCCGCGCTCGATCTGCGCGCGCAGTTGTTCGGATAGCAGCGCCCGGCTGTTTTGCCATTCTCGTTCGAAGTTGTGGGCGACCTCGGCGCCCATGATCGTCTGGTGCCATTGCCATGCGTCATGGGCCGACGGGAACAGTTCTACTTCTTCCGCTTGCGCGCCCAACTGCTCGACGATCTCGGCGAACCCTTCTTTGGTTTCCTCATCGGCTCCGTTGCCACATCGGCGTCTTGATAAAAGCGAACATCGGCGCCAGCGGCGGCTCTTCGGCGGAAATAGCGGTAAACGGAATCCGCGCCCGCGGCTGGGTGTCGGGATCGTTCTCATCGTAGGCGACCAACTGCTCGGCGAGGAGCGCGATGTCGTCAATGGTCCGGGCGAACAAGCCGACATGGTCGAGGGTGCGCGAAAGCGGCGAAGCACGATGGCGCGAAATCAAACCATGAGTGGGCTTGAAACCGACGACGCCGCAGTAAGCCGCGGGCCGAATCGTCGACCCGGCGGTCTGGCTGCCGATGGCGAGCGGCACCATGTGCGCCGCCACCGCCGCCGCCGAACCGCTCGACGAGCCGCCAGGCGTATGCTCTCGGTTATGCGGGTTGCGGGTTTTCCCAGGGTTTAGAAAGGCAAACTCAGTCGTCACCGCTTTGCCCATGATCACCGCCCCGGCACCACGCAGCAAAGCCACCGCGGTGGCATCGCGCGACGGCGTGCGCCCGGCGTGAATCGGCGAACCGTACTCCGTCGGCATGTCGGCCGTGTCGAAAATATCCTTGATGGCGATGGGAACACCGTGCAACGGCCCGGTCGGCTTGCCTTCGAGACGATGTTGATCGAGAGCGCGCGCTTGCGTCAGCGCATACTCCGGATCGAGAAATGCCCAGGCTTGAATGTTGTCATCGACGGCATGGATATGCGTCAAACAGGCTTCGACCAGTTGCTCCGAACTGATCACGCCGTCGCGAATCAGCCGCGCGCCTTCGGAGGCGGAGACCAGGTGGAGATCGCTTAGATCCATCGTAGTAATTGCGGCTTGTAGGGGCGATTCATGAATCGCCCCTACTTTCAAACCAAGTCAGTTTCCGTATAAGAACTCCGGCAGCCACAAGGTCATGCCCGGCCAGGCGTACATGCAAATGAGACAGAGAACGACGATCAGCATATACGGCATCATGCCGGCAAATATTTGGTTGAGCGTGACATGCTTGGGCGACACGCCTTTCAAGTAAAAAGCCGACATCGCCACCGGCGGCGATAAAAATGCCGCCTGCAGATTGACCGCGACCATGGTGCCGAAAAGAATCGGGTCGACATTAAAATGGCCGAGCAGCGGAACAAAGATCGGACAGAAAATGACGATGATCTCGGTCCACTCCAGCGGCCAGCCGAGCAGAAAAATAATCATCTGCGAAACAAAAAGAAAGCCGAGCGGCGAGAGATTCATGCCGAGCACCCAGCGTTCGATCAATCCCTGGCCGCCGTGCAACGCGAACACGCTGGAGAACAGCGCCGAGCCGATAAATAGCCAACAGACCATCGCCGTGGTCTTGGCGGTAAGAAATACCGCTTCCTGAAGATTACGGCGCAGCTCGCTAGACTTCGGCAAGTAGTGCGCCAGCGGTACCACGGTGCCGAGAAAAACCGCGCCGAGCGAACTCGAAACCACGAGCGCGGCGATGTCGCCTCGGGGAATGCCGAGTGCGACGCCAATAACGCCCCCGGCCAAGCTCCACCAGCCGCAACTCCGTGGATATTTCACCAGCACGGCCAAATAGAGCGCGCCCAAGGCGCCCACAGCTGCCGACTCGGTGGCGGTGCAGATACCCAGGAGAATCACGGCCAGCACGATGATCGTGAGCACGCCCAGGGGAACCACTGAAATGGCCAGTTCTTTGAGGATCTCGAACTGTTCGCCGTCCATGCGCCGGTAATACAACGCCAACAAGAGCGCCGAAAACACAGCGAAACTCCAAAACCAGGGGTAAAAATTTTCCGGCACCTTGCCCGCGGCTGCGGTGGCCGACGACTCTGCAAGAGTGCCCATTTCTTGCGGCGGAGCGTCCGCCGGAGTGGACGGTTCGGTCGGTTGCACTGTGGTTTCCGCCTGGCCCAATTCCGTTGCCTGCTCTTCGACGCTAGTCAATTCTTGCGGCTTATCGGTAGAGCTGCCAAGCTCTTGCGGTTTCTCCACCGGCGCTGGTGCCGATTGCGCGGGCGATCGGACTTCCGGTGCCGTTTGCGATTTGGCGACTGCCGCCGCTGCCGGCGCGTTATGAATAACCACATACCACCAGGTACCGGTGAAGGTTCCCAACATGAGCGCCAGCGGCACCATCAACGCGACAAAATTATTGACAATATGACCATAGCCAAGAGGTTTTCCGTCTGCCGTCTTGGCGTCACGCAGCAACCCCGGCCGCACCAGCAGGGTGATGAGATTGCCAAACACCCGTTTCGACGGGCCATGTTCGAGGCGCTGGAGCCAATCCGGCACTTTTAGGCGATACTGGTCGGGTGGCAATTTGGGCGCGATCTTGGGATCGATGATCGCCCAACCGAGAATGTAGACGAGATAGAGAAAGGTCAGAAAGAATCCCGGCAGCATCGCCGCGGCGTAAAGTTTGACGATCGACTGGCCGGCAACGGCGGCATAAACGATCAGCATCACCGACGGCGGAATGAGAATGCCGAGGGTGCCGCCGGCGGTAATCGCGCCGGCCGCCAAGCGCACATCGTAGCCGGCATTGAGCATCGGCCGCATGGCGATGACGCCCATCAAAACGACGACCGCGCCGACGATGCCGGAAGCGATGCCCCAGAAAGCGCAGACGAGTAATGTAGTAACCGCGAGCGACGCCGGCACGCGGCGAAATGCCAACTGGACGCTGTGAAACATCCGGTCGACCAACGCCGCTCGCTCCATGACGTAACCCATAAAAACAAACAACGGCACCGACAGCAGCGTGTCATTGACCATGACGCCGTAGGTACGTTGGACCATCAGGTCAAATATTCGGTTCTGCCACCAGTGTTGGCTCGGGTCCCAGAAGGCCAGGGCGCCAAAAATCATCCCAAGGCCCATGAGTGTGAACGCGGTAGGGAAGCCCATCATGATCGCGCCGACGATGAGGCCGAGCATGGTCAATCCGAGGATCGGATCGCTCATGGCTTCTTTTCTTCCTCGGCGTCAGTGACGCTCACCGCGCTGCGATGGCGCGCCGCGTCGTCGATGGCATGGGCCGACTTCATGGTCGCCAGTCGTGACTCTTCGTCGATGAATTCGCTATGCGCGAGCTGAGTTTCGATGACGTCGATTTCTTCCACATCGTCCAGCCGGGCCGGCCAAGCGCCGGTGCGGATGCAGACGACACAGCGGACGATCTCGGCCAGTCCTTGGAGCATCACCAGCGCGCCGGCGACTGGGATCACCGACTTAAAATGATAGATGGGCGGCCCATCCGCGGTGACGGTCGAGTGCTCGCCGATGCGCCACGATTCGGCGGCGTAGCCGTATCCGGCGTAGATCAGCGCGAGGATGCCGGGGACGAAGAACAGCAGGTATAAAGCCAGGTCGAGGGCCGCCTGGCTGCGCGGCTTGAGGTATATATAGACGAAATCGGCGCGCACATGACCGGCGAGCGCCAGCGTATAAGCGCCGCACATCATGAACAGCGTGCCGTAGAGCATGTTGTTCAAGTCGTAGATCCAAGCGGTCGGCGCATTCAAGATATAGCGCTTGAAGACTTCCACGGCGATCACGAACGTCGCCGCAACGATCAACCAAGCAAAGGTCTTGCCGACCCAGTAACTGATTTGATCGACGATGCGCAGCAGCGATTGAGCCTTCATGGGGGGATAAAAAAACAGCCATCCGGTCGATCCCGGATGGCTGGCGATAAAGCAAAACTGCGCGGTGCGATTAACCTTTCTTGGCCGCAGGGGCCGCGGGTCTGGCAGCCGCTTTGGCGAAGTAATGATTGTACGCCATGCGCCGCTGCACGTTGGTGTCGAGATCCCATTTGACCGCGCGCTCGGCGAAATGGCGCTGCGACTCGGCGATCTCCTTGAACAATGGATTGTCAGCCGATTTCTTCGCCGCCGCCGCGTCGTAGGCGTTGAGTTGTCCCTGCAGCAGCGTATCCGGCGTTTTGTAGAACCTGACTTTGTCCTTGGTCTGCATTTCCATGTAGTCTTTCGAATAGCGATCGATCGCCTTCCACGACATATCCTGCGAGGACGCCTCGACAGCGTACTCGATAGTCGACTTCATCTTCGCCGGCAAAGCATCGTATTTCGTCTTGTTGAACATGATCTCAAACTGCTCGGCGTTCTGGTGATAGCTTTGCAGCATGCAGACTTTGGAGACATCCGGAAAGCCAAGGATGCGGTCGGAGGAAGCGTTGTTGAACTCGGCGGCGTCAAGTAGGCCACGGTCCATCGCCGGGACGATTTCGCCGCCCGGCAAAGCGTTCACCGCCGCGCCCATGCCGGTAAACACGTCAATAGAGATACCGACAGTGCGGAATTTGAGACCCTTGAAGTCATCCGCCTTCTGAATCGGTTTCTTAAACCAACCGAGGGGCTGCGTCGGCATCGGACCGTAAGGGAAGGATACGACATTGGCGCCGATGGAAGCGTAGAGCTTGGTGAGCAGCTCCTTGCCGCCGCCATACTTGTGCCACGAGAGCAGCATGTTGGCATCCATGCCATACGCCGGACCTGAACCCCATAACGCCAGCGCCGTCTGTTTACCGTAATGATAGACGAGCACGCCGTGGCCGCCGTCGAGAGTGCCCTTTGAAACCGCGTCGAGCAGGCCGAAGGCCGGCACCACGGCGCCGGCAGGCAAAACTTCGATCTTCAATTCGCCGCCGGTCATGTCGTTAATCTTCTTGGCGAAGTCATTGGCGTACTCGTGAAAGATGTCCTTTGCCGGCCAGGTGCTCTGCCAACGCATCGAGGTCACACCCTGAGATTTGACGATGTTGGGAAAGCCCAACACCGCCGCGCCGCCGGCAGCAATTGCCGCTTTCAAAACATTGCGCCGCGACACCTTCGTGGTTTCCAGCTTCTCAGCGTTCTCTTGAGTCATGCGATTCCCTCCCTCGGGATTTGTGACGGATTAGCTTTCCGCTTATATACACTTCGTCAATTGGCGTCAATGTCAATCCCTACCGTCTTCGCCCGGCAGGTTGACACATACTTCTCCACTCCGCTACGCTCCTGGCCGTGACCCATGAGCATCTAATCGGCGAACTGCGCGCCATCGTCGGCCGACCCTACGTCTTAATCGACAGAGAAGACGTCATCGTCTACGAACAGGACGGTTCGATCTTCCAGGTGATGCCGGAGATCGTCGTCGTACCGGCCAACGTCGAAGAAGTTTCAGCGGTGGTCAAAGCGGCGCAGCGCGCCAATGTGCCGATCGTGCCGCGCGGCTCGGGCACTGGCCTAGCCGGCGGCGCGGTGCCGGCCGAGGGCGGCATCATCCTATCGCTCACCCGTTTCGATCGTATCCTGAAGATCGATCTGGAGAATCGTCTCGCCTTGGTCGAACCCGGCGTCATCAATCTCGATGTCACCAAGGCCGTCGCCAAGGACGGGTTTTTCTACGCCCCCGACCCAAGCAGCCAGGCCGCTTGTTCCATCGGCGGCAACGTGGCGAACAACTCCGGCGGGCCGCACACACTGGCCTACGGCGTCACCACCAATCATGTGCTGGGCGTCGAAGTCGTCCTCGACGATGGTGAAATCGTCTGGCTGGGCGGCGAAGTTGCCGACACGCCGGGCTACGATCTCTGCGGTGTTTTCGTCGGCTCCGAAGGCACCATGGGCATCGTCACGAAAATCGCCGTCAAGCTCATGCCGGGTCGCGAGTCTGTGCGCACCCTGCTCGCGATCTTCGACGACATGGACAACGCCACCAAAACCGTCGTCGATATTACCTCCGAAGGAATTATTCCGGCGGCGCTGGAAATCATGGACCACACCGCCATCGAAGCGGTCGAGCGCGGCGCGCCGGTGGGCTTTCCGCGCGACGCCGCGGCGGTGTTGATCGTCGAAGTCGAAGGACTGAGCGAACATACCGAACTGTCGATACATCTGGCCAGCGAAGTTTGCCAACGCAACGGCGCCCGCGAAGTGCGCGTCGCCAAGGATGAAGCCCAACGGCAGCTGTTATGGAAAGGCCGCAAAGGCGCCTTCGGCGCCATGGGCACATTGGCGCCCAATTATTACGTCCAAGACGGCGTCGTGCCGCGCAGCCAGTTACCCGAGATGATGCGCCGCGTTGCGGCCATCGGCAAAGAATTTAACTTAACCATCGCCAACGTGTTTCATGCCGGCGACGGCAATCTGCACCCGAATATTTTGTTCGACATGCGCAAACCCGGCGAGTTGGAGCGCGTCATCGAAGCCGGCGCCGCGACCCTGCGCGCCTGCGTCGAACTGGGCGGCAGCATCACCGGCGAACATGGCGTCGGCATGGAAAAAAAGGCCTACATCGGCTTGCTGTTCAACGACGCCGATCTCGCCGCCATGACCCGCGTGCGTCACGCTTTCGACCCCGACGGCCGCTTCAATCCGGCGAAATTGTTTCCGACCCCGGCCAGTTGCGGCGAAGTGCGGTTAGAACCGGCAAAGATTCCGGCCGGTTTGTGGATATGACTGAATACGTTTCGGGTTTTGGGTTAGCTGTTTCGGGTTAACTCAGTACTCGCCCTCTCCGACACGAAACGCGGAACTATTAAAGGTCGCACTTGGAACATACCCATCACACCCCTGATACCGGGAATAAACCGCGAATCGCCACTCTCGATCTTGCCGAACTCTACCAATGCGTTCACTGCGGCCTGTGTTTAAACCAGTGTCCGACCTACCGCGTCACTCGTCTCGAGGCGGAATCGCCGCGCGGCAGAATCCATCTGGTCAAAGCTGCCGCCGACGGGCGCATCGAGTTGAACGATCGCTTCAAAGAGCATCTGCAACTTTGTCTGCTCTGCCGCGCCTGCGAGTCCGCTTGTCCCTCCGGCGTGCAGTATGGCCGCATCGCCGAAACCGCCCGCGAACATATCGGCCCGCCGGGGTCGCCGGCGGCCAAAGCGCTGTTGAACTTCGTCTTCACGCAGATATTGCCCCACACCGCAAGGTTAAAACTGGCGTTCACGCTTTTGCGCCTGTACCAGCGCACCGGCCTGCAGAAACTTCTACGGCTGTTCATGCCGGCAAAGCTGCGCGCTATGGATGCCATGCTGCCGGCGATCCCGTCCAAGTTTTTTCAGCCGGCGGCGAACATTCTGCCCGCCATCGGTCCGCGCCGCGCCCGCGTCGCCGTGCTCAACGGCTGCGTCATGCCGCTGCTCTTCGGCGACGTTAACGACGCCACTGTGCGGGTGCTGCGGCGCAGCGGCTGCGATGTAATATTTCCCGCTCAACAAGTCTGCTGCGGCGCCTTGAACATTCACAACGGCGAACAAGCAGTCGCTAAGCAGATGGCTCGGCGTAATATCGACGCGTTTCTAGAAGTCGGCTGTCGATGCCATTGTCGTCAATGCCGCGGGCTGCGGCGCGGCGATGAAGGAATATGACTTTCTCCTGCGTGACGATACTGACTATGCCGAAAAGGCCAAGCGCTTCACCGCCCTGGTCAAAGACGCCGGCGAATTTCTCGCCGGCCTCGGTCTGGTCGGCGCATTGCAGCCGATAAACCTGACCGTCACCTACCAAGACCCCTGCCACCTCGCCCATGGCCAAAAGATTCGCCGCCAACCGCGAGAGTTACTGCAAGCGATCCCCGGACTGAAATTAGTTGAAATGGACGGCAGCGACCGCTGCTGTGGCAGCGCCGGCATTTATAACCTCACCCACGCCAGCATGTCGCAACAGCTTCTTAAGGAAAAAATGCAGGCCGTCGGCGCGGCCAATGCCGACGCGGTAGTCGCGCCCAATCCCGGCTGCATGCTCCAACTGCGCTACGGCGGCGCAAAACTACGGACCGAATCTACCGGTGTATCATTTGATGGATCTGCTCGACCGCGCCTACGGCGAGGCGCCGGTAAAGCCATGAAGATTTCCGTGGACCAGCTTGCCCAGCGGCTGTCGGCGAGCCTCGGTGGCGACTCGATCACTGGCTGGGAACACTCTGCTCGCAGAACACGATGTCGACGGCTTCACGCCGAAGTTGATCTGCACGCCTGCCACCGCGGAACAGTTAGCCGCTGCTGTGAGAATTTTTTCAGAAGCCCAGGCGACCATCGCGCCTTGGGGTGGCGGCACGGCGATGAGTTTGGGCAATCCGCCGCGCTCCCTCGATGTGGTCACAAAAATCACTCGGCTCAATCAAGTCATCGAACATGATCCCGCCAATCTCACGGTAACTGTGCAAAGCGGCATTACGCTCAACGCGCTGCAAAACGTCATCGCTGCGAAACAGCAGTTCGTCCCCTTCGATGCACCGTTACCAGAGCGCTCGACCATCGGCGGCATCGTCGCGGCAAATCTGAACGGGCCGCGGCGCGCAAGTTACGGCAGCGTGCGCGATCTGGTCATCGGCATGAAAGTGGTCCTCGCGTCAGGCGAGATCGTCAAGGCCGGCGGCAAAGTCGTCAAAAACGTCGCCGGCTATGACATGTGCAAACTCTTCACCGGTTCCCTCGGTACTTTGGCAATCATCGCCGAAGTAACCTTGCGAGTGGCGCCGATCCCACCGAATAGCGCGACCGTCATCGCCATCGGCTCACGAGCACAAGCAGCGGATCTAGCCGGTCAATTGGCCGGCACGAAATTGCTCCCGACCTCGACCTTTATCTTCAACGCTGGTGAAGCGGCGCATTGGCAACTGGCGGTTAGTTTCGCCGGCTTTGCCGAGACGGTTACGCGCCAAGTCAACGATCTGGGCGAGCTGGCGCAGCGACTTGGCATGACTCAAGAAATCGTCGACGGCGAAAGAATACGGCAATACTGGCAAGCGATCGCCGACCTCCCGGTCAGCCAGGATCGCCTGGTCTATCGCCTCACGGTCCCGCGCGACGCGGTCATGCGAACGATCGCGACAATTGCCGACTGGATAAAAGGAGAACCGGCACAGACGATTTGCGCCGATATGGCAATGGGAACGGTCTGGATAGTTTTGCCGGCGAATCAATCGGCGCATGATTTGTTTCCGCGCCTAATCACGTTAACCCAACAGCAGCGTGGTCACGCCGTAATCTTCACCGCGCCGGCAAAGTTGAAGCAAGCCACCGATGTCTGGGGTCCGGCAACACCCGCCCATGCGCTCATGAGGAAAATCAAGCAGGAATTCGATCCAGCGGGCCTGCTCAATCCCGGCCGCTTCGTCGGAGGTCTGTAATGCGAACAGGGCAACCACAGGGGGTTGCCCCTACAAGTCCGAATCTTTTTTTGCATTCTTTGCGCTCTTTGCGGTTAATATTCCGAATCCGAATCTTCAGCGCTTAGAAAAACCGCACCACCCAAGCGCTTAACCAGTTGTCGACACCATAAGCTGCGCTGCCTTTGATGGCGAAGTAGACCGCCGCGACCAGAAACACCAAGTTGTCACGCAGGCCGACTTCGTGGGCATGATAAGATTGTCGGTCGAAGGAACGAAAGTAGCCTTGGGCTTTTTCATCTTTGATCGCCGCCTGGACCACCGGCACCATGGTTGGCAAGACTTTAAGCCAATGCCAATGCAGCCCAAAGGTCGGTAGCAAGAAGATCACGATCATCGCGGCGCAGATTGGCGTCTGAATTCCCGCCGCCAGTCCGAACCCGCCGACGACCATTAAAAAGGTCGCCATGAAGCCGAAAAAAACCGCTCCGTTGGGAAAGAGAATGCTGGCGGTGGTCACCGGATTGGGCCAGCGAATCACATTGCTGATGCCGCTGATCAACATGCGCCAGCCCAAAATCGCCCGCAGCAGCGCCTCCGCTAGTAGAACCAGTGTTGGGTTTTCCAAAGTGAACCGCCTTGTGAAACCAGGATAAGAAATTTCGCCGCACTATAGTCACCTTGGGCATTACCGTCAAATAGCGGGCACTAAAGGACCATAAACGGCCAGCCGTGCTCGCCGCCGGTCGATTATCCGAACGGCGCCGCCAGTCACAAAGTTGTAGAACTGTTTGTCAAATGACTCAAAACCGTTTACTTCTACCAAGAAAGTTCTTTAATATGCGCCCTGTCAAACGGTTGGCATGGTGGCATGTCGGTTGCTCATACACAGGCTGGCGCAAACAAAAAGGAGGTGACGATGAAACAATTGTCACTTTGGCTACTGACCCTTTTCCTATCTCACCTGGCGTTCCTGCCAGCTCAGGCAATGGCCCAGTCGAGTCTATCCACGGCCAGTCCTTTCCCGGTGCCGGCAGGTCTGGAACCGGCGATCGAGTTTTGGAAAAAAATCTTCACTCAATACGGCTTGAATCAGTTGGTCTACTTCGATCCGCTCGACATGAGCAAGATCTACGAAGTCGTCGAGGTTGGCGAAGATAGCCGCTCCAGTCAGTATATCGACGGCGAAAGGTCGCGCATCGCCGCCGCCAACGATGTCGATATGGATCGGGTCAGAGCCCAACGCGGCGTGCGCGAACGCACCGCGGACGGCTTGAAACGCGCCGGCCGCTATCTCGCGCAAATGCAGCAAGTATTCATCGACCGCGGCTTGCCGCCCGAACTAAGTTTCTTGCCGGTGGTCGAATCCTCCTACGACATGAGCGCCCGTTCCTCCGTCGGCGCCCTCGGCATGTGGCAATTCATGCCGGCCACCGGCAAAAGCTACATGCGCGTCGACCGACTGATCGACGAACGCAGAGATCCCATGGAATCGACTCGCGGCGCGGCAGCTTATTTGGATCAGGCCTATGGATATCTCGGCAGCTGGCCCTTAGCGATTACTTCATACAACTACGGCCAAGCCGGCATGGCGCGAGCCGTGGCGGAAATCGGTTCGAGCAATTTGGTCGACTTGATCGAGCGCTATAATCATCCCTACTGGGGCTTTCCCCCGAAACAGTTTTATGCCGAATTTCTCGCCGCTGTGGAAATCGGCAAGAACTTCCAGCATTACTTTCCCGGGATAGAACAGGACGCGCCGCGAAAAATTCAGGAAGTAGCCCTGGCAAAAAATACCTCGCTGGGCACGGCGATTAGGTCTACCGGCCTCAGCCAGGAAGAATTCATGCAGTGGAACCCCGCCCTATCGGCCAACATTCGCGTTCTGCCAGCCGGTTATCGCGTAAAGGCACCAGCAGACCGATCTGTTGAGCCCATCGTCGAAGTCGCCCAAGTAAACTATCAAGCGCCGGCCGGCGCGCCGCGCCGGATGGCGTCGGCGCAGCGTCAGCAACAGCAAACGCCGAAGGCTCAGGTCATCCATCACCGCGTGCAGCGCGGCGAGACGCTGATCCAGATCGCCCAACGATATGGGGCTTCGGTTCAGCGAATTCTGCAGGCGAACGGAATTCGCAAGGCGCACCTGGTAAGAGCTGGGACCACCTTGCGCATTCCAACAATCTAGATCTAATTCGTCATCATCGGATATCTCTCGCGACCAGGCCGAGCCAAAAAACTGGCTCGGCCTGGTCGCATCAAGCAAGCCATTGCGGATTCGTACCTCCATCCCCTGGTCTTCGCGGCGACACGTTGACAAGCTTTTGCATCGCCGATTATAGTCGCCTCCGTGAAACCATCTGCACGGAACTCAATCCTTTACGCGCTGCTGGTTCTAATATTGGGGGCTTCCGCCCATGCCCAAGAGCAGCGCAAAGTGCGCCTGGCCTATTCGGCCTTCAGCGTCTCTTTTTTGAATTTGTTTGTCGCCCGCGACGCCGGTCTGTTCAAGAAACATGGTTTAGAACCGGAACTGATTCAGATGGCTGGACCGTTGCCGGTGGCCGCCCTTGCCTCCGGCGAGATCGATTTCCTCACCGGCTATACCACCGGCATCATCGCCACCGGTCAGGGCGCGCCGCTCAAAGGCATCCTGATCGCCCTGCGCAAACCGCCTTTTTACGTCGTCGCCGAACCCAGCATCCAACGCATCAACGATCTCGCCGGTAGACGCATCGGCGTCGATCGCATCGGCAGCTTGCAGCACCTGGTCGTGCGTCTGCTCATGCGCAGCAAAGGCGCCGATCCCGAGAAGGCGATCTTCACCCAGACCGGTTCGGTGTCGAATACTGTGAGCAGCTTGGGCCAGGGCGCGGTGTCAGCAGCAGTGTTGTCGGGTCCGCACAACGTCATCATGGGACAAAAAGGTTTTCGCCAGGTCGGCGCCGCGGACGAGTTACCGATGCAGTTTCCCACCAGCGGCCTGGTTGTAAACGAAACCAAATTGAAGAGCGACGCCGCGCGCATCAAGAATGTCATCCGGGTCATGCTCGATGCCTCGGCGTTCTGCCGCAAAGAGCGAACCTGGGTGATCAACTACATCCGCGACAAGTGGAAGGTCGAGCAGAAAACCGCCGAGACTGTCTACGAGCAGTGGCTGGGAATCCTTACGCCGGATGGTAAGATCGCTATCAAAGACATGCAGGAATATTTCGACCTGGCCTATAGCCAGAAACAGATTCCTGCGCCGGTCAACGTCGCCGCGGTCACCGACTACACGTTGATCGATCAAGTGTTGGCGGGGAAATAATTTTCAGTTTTCAGTGCGCAGTCGCATTCGATTCTTAAACTCGAAACACTAGACGCCAAACAAGGAGTTTCACATGGTAGACGGCAATGTACTCGTCGCTGCGGTAAAAAAAGAAATCATCGAGCCCGGCATCCAAAGTTTGATGGACAGCCAGTATTTCACCGAGCTGCGCCAGGGCAAGTTGTCGCTAAAACGAATGCAAGGTTGGGCGATCCAACATTATTTGCATAACAAGGCGATTCTCAAATCCTTTGCCTTGGGAATGGTGAAAAACGCCCATGAGCCGATCATGTTCGACTACTTCACCGAGCAGTTCACCGAGGAGCAGAGCCATCCCGACCTGGCCAAACGTTTTGGCCTTGCCATTGGCCTCAAAGAAGAAGACTTTACCGAGGCGACGCAGATTTTCGAATGCCAGATTCATTCGGCGCGCACGGTCTATAACACTTTGATGGGCTACGCGCCGCAGAACCGCGCCTCGGCGCTGACCAGCGAGAGCATGGTCTGCCGCTACTCGGAGGAATTCTTGAACGCCGGGCGCAAACACTACGGCCTCGACGATCGCGACCTGACATTTTTCTCCGTCCACATGGTCGCCGACCAGGAGCACACTGCGCGCTCGGCGGAATTGATCTCGCGGATGGTCAAGACAGAGCGCGAAGAGCGCTTGGTCCGCGAAAGCGCCCAGTACATGGTGCGCATCAAGCTCGGCAAATTCGACGGCTTGTATCGGCAATACGCGTAGCCTGTTCTGCATTAAACGATCCTCGGCTTAAGCCGAAGGAATTTATAATGTCGTCTGGAAGTCGACCTCCCCTACCGTCTTTCCCGCGAACGCGGGAATCGTCACCCCGATGAAAACCCGGGTCAATCCCCATCCCCTTAACCTGGATACCGTTTTCAAACGGTATGACCGACGCTGTCCGCCACCTGGATGCCCGCTGGAGTTTATCTTGAGCCACGTCGCAGGGCGGGCATGACGGACTTTCTCTTCGCGTGAACGCTAGGAATTTCAACCGACTCCGACAAGAGTCATTGAATGACGTGCGGGCGGCTGACTGGCAATTGCGGACGGCACTAAGGGCATAACGCCGTCGCCTCAATCTCCACCAAATATTTTTCACCGGCAAAGCCGTCGACAAAGGTAAACTCGATCTCCGGCACGCTCAGCCGGTTGGCCGCCGCAAGCGCTTGTTTCGCCGCGTCGATATTGGAACCGCGTTGGAGCAGCAGCGATAGTTTTTTTACCTTCGCCCAGTCGGTATTGGCCCGTGCAACGGCCTGATCCAATGTGCCAAGCACGTCCTTAACTTGCTGCTCCAGGGTCGCCGCCTCGGAAGTGAAGCCGGAGAAAAATAGCAGCCCATCGTATTCAAGATAGCAGAGATAATTGCGCGCCGGCTCGAAGTCGACGGGCTTGCGTTGCGCCGCCCCATTCAATGGCCGCAGCGCCAGCAGCTCCAATCCGCCGGAGCCGGGTGAATCGAACCATTCCTGCGAAATAAAACTCGAACTGGCGGCACGCCCACTGCCGCTGAGAAACTTTGACCTGGCCAGCGTCGCGTCCGTGCGCGCCTGGCGGTCCCGGCCGAAGACGCGAATGCGCGCCGTATTCTCGATCGACAAGTCATTCGTTTTGAGCGCCGTTTCGAATCTTCCGAATAGCTCTGCCGTCGTAGATTCCACCGATGCGCCGGCTTGCGCCTCTCCGGAGATTTCGACAAACTCCCGTCCCAGCCAAGAAAAGATCTTTGTTTCCATAGTGGCGATAACATACTGCAACACCGCGGCCGAGACAAAGCGAATTTTGCGTCTAGCGGAGCAATTTCAATTCACCGAGGATCGGACGTGGCGTTAACGTCCCGAATCTGTCATTTCGAGCGAAGCGAGAAATCTCTTCCGCCCCTAGCACCGAGACCACAATCGAACACCCTATGACCCGCCCGCCTTGCGTTTGCCCGTCTGTTTGGCATATCTGGCTTAAACCGTCTCGAAGGGAAGATTTAATGCCAACGCCCAACCTCACTGCCGTAGCATTCGCGCTTCTTGTTTCATTGTTAGTGAAAACATCCGTCGTCGCCCAGCCCACTAAGATCCGCGTCGCTTCCACCGCCGCCACCAGTACCGAGAAAGTCGCCTTCGCTTTGGCCAAGGAAGCGGGCATCCTGAAAAAGCATAACTTGGAATTGGAAATCATTCTGATCACCGGCGGGCCGGTGGCTATGCAGGTCTTGCTGGCGAAAAGCCTCGATATCATTACTACCAGCGCGACGGTTTTCCTGCACGGCTTCGTCGAAGGCGCCGATGTGAAAATCATCGGCGGCGTCAACAACCGCTTCCCCTACACTTTCTTTTCCCGTCCTAACATCACGACACCGGCACAGCTCAAAGGCAAAGTCATCGGCATCACGCGTTACGGCAGCACCGATGAGCTGGCGACCCGGATGGCGTTGGAACAGTTCGGCTTGAATGCCAAGAACTGACGTGAAATTCATCCAAGGCGGCGGCTCGGCGGGACGAATCAACGCGCTCCAGGCCGGCAGCATCGATGGGACATCGCTGATCTCCGGGGTCAGCCATGTGGCGAAGAAGGCCGGCATGAATCCCATGCTCGACTTCGCCGAGAAAGAGATCGACTATCAAATGACCGGCATCGTCGCCCGCGGCGATTACCTGAAGAGCAATCCCGATGCGCTTCGGCGCTTCCTGCGCGCCTACGTCGAATCGATCCGTTACTATAAGAACAATCGCACCGACGCGATCAAGGAAACCATGAAAGCGATCCGCACCGACGACCGCCAACTCGCCGAGGCGGACTACAACTTCCGCGCCCGCGCCTTCCCGGACGACGGCAAACCGACTCTGAAGGGAATCCAGCTGGCAATCGACGAACTGGCCAAAGAAAATTCCAAAGCCAAGAACGTCACGCCGCAACAGGTGATCGATCTGAGTTTCTTGCCGACTGAACCGTTATATCCTAGTTGCACCGTGTCAGGTCGAAGGAGAAAGGATACGTATGAGCAATCCAACCATCGGTTTCATCGGTCTCGGCATCATGGGCAAACCCATGGCGCGCCATCTGTTGAAAGCGAGTTATCCGCTGGTGAT
>CAWJZV010000036.1:0-31381 GCA_963847445.1 uncultured delta proteobacterium
CGGCCGCAGGTTGGGAATGCCTTCGAGCATCCGGTATCGCCGGATCGCCAGGCATCAGATACAGCAAAGTAAAAATCAGCGCCGATATGACCAGCAATAACGGCACAGTTTGAACCAGACGGCGTAGAACGTAGAGCAACATGTCGTTGGCTATTCAGTAAATCTACCGACCGAGCAACACCCGAGCGATTTGAACGGCTTGAACGTTTTTAACGATTGGAACGGGTCGAATCCTAGGCCTTGTTCCACGAATGGGTATTCCACGAGCTCGAATTCTGCCCGCCGCTCTCCTGGCGCGGCGTGATGCCGGTTAAGCCCTTTTTCACTACGAGAACTTCCGGTGTGAAAAACAGCGGCAGATGCGGCAGCGCCGCGCTAAACATCTTGCAGAATTCGATTTGCAGTTTTTCCGATTGTTCAGGCGTGATGATCGAGTTGATCTCATCGAGGATTGCGTCCTTCTTGGGATCATTCCAGCCGGAAACATTCTCCGGCGCGAATTTGTTTTCCGCCGTCGGGATGTTCTTGGAGTGAAACCGTTCGGGCCACTCCTCCACGGTGACGTTATGGGAACCGATATACGCGCCCGGCCAGCGGTTGCGATTGTCCGCCGAGTTGAGCAGGCGGTTGGGCATATTTTTGATGTTGGTGCGCACACCGATCTTTTTCCAATAGTCGGCGATGATCGCCTGCGCCTGTTCATGGTCGCGACGCTCGGCGGTGACACGGAATTCGAACTCCATTTTCTCGCCCTTGCCGTTGACGACTACGCCGTCGGCCCCCGGCTTCCAACCTGCTTCCGCCAAGAGTTGTTTTGCCGCGCTCGAGATCGAACTTGTAAATCGTCGACGCCGCCAGGGCTTTGTTGTTGACCTTACGGGCGCGCGATAGCGGTAAATGCGATACCACTTTCTCGCCTTTGAAGAGGTTTTGCACCATCGCATCGCGGTCGATGGCATGCAGCAAAGCGCGCCGCACTCTCACGTCGCTGAACCAAGGATTGTCCCGGCTGAGGCTGAGCCAACTCCACGACGCCGGGCTGATCAACACCTTGCCTTTGCCCTGCTTTTCCCATTGATCGCGCAAGATCATCGCGCCGTCGAACGAGATCGTACTGCGCATACAGATATCGACCTCGCCGGCCATGACCGCGGCGAGATTGGTATTGGTATCTTCAACGGTCTTGTAGGTGATGCGGTCGATCTTAGGCCGGCCGAGAGCGAAATCGTTGAACGCTTCCAACTCCACGCGGCTGCCTTGATCCCACTCGACGACTTTGAACGCGCCGGCGCCGACAAAGTTTTTGTTCCAATACGGCAAATTGGCAAAGGCCTTCATGTCGCCGCCTTGAAAAGCGTCAAGTAGAAGGTGCCGCGGAAAAGCGCGCACATGGGTGTATTGAATCGCGTAGGCTTCATTGTAGAGATCGTTCCAGTGAATCACGATGGTGCGATCGTCGGGGGTCTCGATCTTGGTAATCATCTCCGGCACTAGGCGATCCGGCATGGGAAATTCCGGATGCTTGGCGATCTGCCAGCCAAACTCAAAGTCTTTCGAAGTATAAGGCTTGCCGTCGTGCCATTTGAGGTTGGGCCGCAGCTTGTAGACCGTGATCATGGTCTTCTTTTGCACATCGATCTTCCAGGTGCCCTTCTTGACCGACGGCAATTCCTCAGCGAGCACCGGCACGCGCTCGAAGGTCGTCGGGTTTTGTCCGACTAGGCCGGCGTCGACCATCGACACATGCTCGGTTTCGCGCCGGTTATGATAACCGAGGCTGGTCACCTGCCGCTCGCCGTGCATGACGATGCGCTTGCGCCCCGGTTGAGCCGCGAATAGCTGCGGCACCCACAGCGCGCCCGCTGCCGTGGCGCCGGTCAGTTTGACGAATTGTCTCCGGGTCAACGATGATTTTCTGGCATTTTTCATGAGCGATCCTCCGTAACTGCATGACGATTTCCGCAACCGGTATAACCAATGGCACCGGCGCGGTCAATGCAAATCGCTAGCCCGGGTTGCTTGACAACCCGGCGGCGCTCCAGTTACATAAAAAATGATAAATCCCTTAGGAGGCCCATTATGGCTGCCGATTTCGAAGACCACTGTTGGAAGGACATCATGACGCCGGAGATTCTCAAGGTGTACACGCCCTACCACCGGGAAACCTACATCGGCCAAAGGCCGGCGCTGCTGGCCATCGATCTGTACAATCTCGCCTATGAAGGCGGCGCCAAGGAGCCCCATGATCTGGTCGATAGCTTCAAGAGTTCCTGCGGCGTTTACGCCCACAACGCGATCCAGCCGACGGAGGAGCTGTTCGCCTGGCGCGCTCGCTGAAAATCCCGATTTTTTACACCACCACGGAAACCCGCAAAGAAGCGAAACCCGACAGCTGGTCTACGCGACCAATCGCCAGCGCGTCAAGATCGACCCCGCGGCGTTCGAGATCAAGGAAGAATTCAAACCGCAGCCGGGCGATGTGGTGATCTTCAAGGAACGCGCGAGCGGCTTTTTCGGCACGCCGCTGGTGGCCCATCTTACGCAATTGGGCATCGACAGCTTGATCGTCTGCGGCGAGAGCACCAGCGGCTGCGTGCGCGCAAGCTGCGTGGATGGCTATTCATTGGGCTACCACGTGTCCATCGTCGAGGAAATCGTCTTCGATCGAAGCGTCCTTTCGCACAAGGTCAATCTCTTTGACCTGCATCACAAGTACGCGGATGTCATGACGCTGGAGGAAGTGAAGGAAGGCCTAAAGCAAGAGCGGCCGAGGAAAACCAGGTAGCGCACTCGGCAAGAGTACGAACAAACGCGCTCCAGTGTCATTCTGAGGCGTAGCCGAAGAATCTCGACCGAATTTGGACGAGATCCTTCGCGTTGCTCAGGATGACACGAAAGACAACGGCGCGTGTGCCAAGTCCCTGACGATTTGAACGATTTGAACCTCCCCCCGAGTAAACCATGCCTTACAGCAAATCGAACGGCGTCAAAATATATTACGAAGTGTCGGGCGCGGGGTTGCCCTTCGTGATGATTCACGCCAACCCCTTCGATCATAACCTATGGATGTACCAGATCGCCCGCTTCTCGACTTATTTCAAAGTCATCGCCGTTGATATCCGCGGTTATGGCCGTTCGGACAAACCGGAAACTCCGTTCAGTTTGGCGGACATGGCAAATGACGTTCTTGGCGTGTGCCGCGACCAATGGATCAAGGAAGCTGTCATAGGCGGCGTCAGCGTCGGCTCGGGCATCGCCTTGCTCATGGGTTTGGATCATCCGGAGTTCTGCAAGGCGCTAATTCTCGTCGGCGGCAGCAGCGGTCCGGGCGGATCCATCGAGGCGCGCGTTCATGGCTACACGAAAACAGGAGTCGAAAAGTATCACATCCAACATCTGCGGGAATTGGTGGCACCGGGCTTTCCCAAAACCAAGCTCGGGGAAATACCTGCTCAACACTTTCGTCGAACGCGATCCCTGGCTTTCCGGCCAGTCCATTGGCCAGATTTTTCGCGCCCGCGGCGGCATGGATATGACGCCGCGCCTGGCAACGATGAAGGTGCCGACCCTGGTCATAAATGGCGAGCACGACAATTCGCTTGCCGGCGGTAAAAAAACCGCGTCTCTGATTCCAGGCGCGGTGCACAAAATTCTGCCCAACACCGGTCACGCCTGCAACATCGAAGACCCGGCCGGCTTTGATGATTTCGTCATCGAGTTCCTGCGTGCCAACAACTTGATGCCATCCGCTGCCGGCCGCTGACCCACAGTGACGCAAGCACACATGCAGTAAGCAACGTCGAGGGCGCTACGGCGCAACGGTGATGTTGCCAGCCACCGTCTTTCAACATTTCGTATTTGATAGATCGGGCTCAATAAAGTACTTTATTCGGACTGAGGGGACTTTATGAAAATTAGCGAAGACATCCGACCGGTGACTTATTTAAAGTTCCGCGCCGCAGAGTTGCTCGCCCAGCTCAATGAAACCCGCCGGCCGATTGTAATTACTCAAAATGGCGCGGCTCGTGCCGTGATGCAGGACCCCGAGAGCTACGAACAAACCAGGGCGGCCATTGGCCTCCTGAAACTTTTGATAGCCGGTGAAAAGGACATTCGCTCCGGCAACACCGAAGGACAGGAAAAACTTTTCAATCGTTTGGAAAAAAAATTGACGCACCGCAAAAAGGCCCGTGGCGACAGGAAAACACTATAAAGTCCATTGGACTCACGCAGCTGCGTCGATCTTGAATCGATTATCGATTTCATCGCCCGTGAAAACGTCTCCAACGCTCTCGACATTCTCGCTCAGCTCCGAAACTGCGCCGCGAACCTTAAATCGTTTCCACTACGCGGCAGGGTCGTTCCAGAGCTCGCGGACATAGGGGTTCATTTTTATCGCGAGGTTATCAGTGCGCCATGGCGGGTGATCTACCGCGTTGTCGATGGCGACGTTTACGTAATGATGGTGATCGACAGCAGACGCAACGCGGAAGATTTATTGCTCGAACGATTCACTCGCTAAACTCGCCTCATCGAAACAGGCAGGCTGAGTTCCTATTTCAACCCCAACTCGCGCCGCGCTTCGATCAATGGTTGGAAGTCGACAACCCTAGCAATCGGAATATCGCCGATGCCCTTGTCGAGTTTTCGGATTATCTGAAAATGCTCCTTTAAGCCTACGTCGCTGGCGATACCATCCGGGCTAAGCGCGCGAACGCGGCCGTAGACATCTTCGGCGACTGTGCGATCGATCTCCCACTCCCGCGCCATGATCTCAACGGTTTCCTTTGGCCGCTCTTTGGCGAACGCTAGTCCACGCGATAGCGCGCGTAGTAGCCGTTTCACTTGGTCGCGTTTGTCGCGCAGCGTCTTATCCGTGGTGGTGAAACCATTGGCCGGGAGCTCAGCCACATCGGCCAGCGACAACAATAAATTGAACCCCTTCTGCTTGAGCAGCAGATGGGACGGCGGCGCCGCCACCGTCGCGTCGATAGAACCGAAGCTAAGTGCGGCGACGCGAACGTTCTCCGTGCCGATCAAGATCATCGTCACGTCGCGCTCCGGGTCGAGGCCGTAGTGGCGCAGGCCGAGGCGCGTGGACACTTCGGTGGCGCCGCCGAAGGAGCTGATGCCGATTATCTTTCCCTTGAGATCCTGGACCGATTTCAACTGGGGTTTCGCCATTAGGAAATACAGCGAGCTGCGCAACGAAAAGAATAGGCTTTTCATCGGGCTGCCCTTGGCCGCCAGACGCAAGCCCGACTCGGCCAAACCATGGTACTCGATATCACCGCCGAGCAGCGCTGAGTGCGCGATATTTGGCCGTAGGTTGGGAATCTCCAGCTCGAGCCCTTCGTCGCGGAAGAAACCGCGATCGGATCGCCACGTACATCGGCAGGTAGCCCATGGACTTGGCCGGGATGGCGAGTTTGATTTTCTCGATGCTCTGCGCGGCTTCAACATCCGGCTGCGCAGCAGCCAATACGCACAAGAAGACTATCCGACCCATCCGTCCGATGATCCGTCCCATGTGCTCTAGATCCGTAAAGCCGTTTGGGATTGTCGGACAGCATCTTTTCGACCATCGTCTGCGAGAGGTCCTTACGTTCTCTGAATTCCGCGACCATATCTTCCTGGCGCGACGGATCGCCGTGGGGATAGTCGGAACCCCAGGACAAACGAGTCTTCACCTACTAACGCGGCAATGCCGGTCAAGTCTTCGTCCGGTTCGGCGCTGACGAACACCCTGCCGGTAGTGAAATACTCGATGGGATCCTTGGCTAACTTGCGGCGCATGTTGTCGCGCCGCACTTGCTTGATCATGAACGGCAGCCACGCCGCGCCGGCTTCGAGAAAACTGAAACGGAGATTGGCAATCTTCTCGAACGCCGCCGAGCTCATGATGCTATTGAAGCCCATGACCACCGGCAGGATTGCGCTGTAAAAATTTGTCGTCGCGTCGAAAATGCGCGTCAACGCCGGACAGCCCCAGCCCAGGTGCACGCAGACCGGCAGATTCAAATCCGCCGCGACTTGATAGAACGGAAACAGGCTTTCATCGCCGAGCAGCTTATCCCACGCCATGCCTGGCAACATGACCGCGGCGGCGCCGATCTTGGCGGCGCGTTTGATCTCCCTGATCGACTCGTCGACATCGCGGATCGGCACCAGCGCGGCAAAGCGAATGCGTCCCTTGGAGGCCGCCGCGCACTCGCCGAGAAACGAATTGTAAACGCGCAGCAACGCCGCTTCCAGCTTTAGATCGTCAGCCGTATGCGTCAGGAACAAACTCGGAAACACCACCTGCCTGTTGATCTTGACCTTGTCCATGTCGCGAAGGCGCGCCGGCACATCGGTGATCTCCTGAGCGCCGATCGATTCGCGCTTCTGGGTCGCCGCTTCCATCAGAGTAGGAGTGCGAAAAATCGTCCCGCCCTTGCCGACCAGCTTCGGATAGGTCTCGCCATCGATCAGCCACACGGCGTTGTACCGGCCATAAACCGTGTCGCGGTCAAGTCGAACCGGCAACGGCCGCCGCGGCCGAAACTCCTTGTCCAACCGCTCGAACATCGCCTCGGATTCTTCGATATGGGCATCGGCGTCGATGATCATGATCCACTGCCAAAAAGTACCGTTTGCAAATCAACCGGGCATTTCGCGATCGGGGTATGAACCCCGCTCGCGACCAAAGGGATGTTCAACCCCCCTTTGGAAACCCCAGCAATTTTGTCCCCGCAGCAAGCTAAGGGGAATATTAGATTTACCGATCGACGCGAAAGCACTCCAAATATAAACCAATCCGGCTCATGAGCTAACAGTTTTGCATATGCGAATTGAAAGCGATTTTCCTTCTATTCGTTATTCCCCCGCAGCGGAATCCAGGTGACGGACAGTGTCCGTCATACCGTTGAAAAACGGTATCCAGGTTGAGGGGATGGACCCCGGTCGTCACCGGGGTGACGATAGAGCCGGCATGACGGATCGATATCCAATGCGAAGATCGATTCGCCGGCTCTCCGTCATCCGTCAACGCTATTCCCGCCAGCCGCTAGTTGGCCACACGCTTCGCCCCGGGTTTCAGATTCACCTCATAGATGCGATTCGTGCTGGTCTGGTGGATCAACAGATTGCCTTCGCGGGTCGGCCGCATATGTCGGAGCATACCGGCGTAAATGTTTCCGGAAGGTATCGCCCAACTTTGGAATTTTTCGCTGGCAGGATCGAAGCGCACTAGCGCGTCGGGACGCCGGGCAGATTCATTGTACCAGACGATACCGTCGACGACGGCGATGGCATAGGGATGGGAGCTCGGACCACTGGGCGAATCCCATTCTTTGTACTGGCCGTTTTTTGGATCCAGCCGGCCGAGGCGGCCAAGGCTCGAGTTGACGTACCAGATCATTCCATCGGCAGCGATATCGAGCCGGCGCACTGTGGTCTTTTCGGGCAAGTTGAATTCACGAATTGCCAATGTCTCAGGATCGACCCTGAGCAAACAATTGGCGCCGTTGCACGACACCCAAAGCGCGCCGTCAGCGGCGACTTTGATGCCATACGGCCGGGAATTCTTCCGCGGCGAGGTGACGAGCTTGATCTCGCCCGTCGACGGCACCAACCGGCCAATCATGTTCGAAACTTGCAAGGTGAACCAGAGCGTTCCCTTGGAATCGAACACCGCAGTATGCGGATCTTTGGCGGCTGGATCGGGCATCTTGTATTCGGTGATCATGCCGGTTTTGGGATCGAGCTTGCCCATGGTGCCGTTGCCATTGCCGGTGTACCAAATATTGCCGTCGCGGTCGGGCGTCACGCTGTGCGGCAAGGCCTTTTCCGGCAGGGTGTATTCGACAATCTCCCCGGTCTTACGATTGAGCCGACCGACAAGATTGCCATATTGCCCGCAATACCAGATCGAGCCGTCCGGCGCCTCCACGGGATCGCGTGCCCGCTGGCCCAATTGCGCCACCTTCCATTCACGAAAAGTTATCGACACCGGCCCGGAGACCAGTGTCGGAGCGAACTTCGCGCTCGGCGGGAAATGGGTTTCAAGATATTTTGTGATGCTGTCGAGTTGCGGCGTCCCCGACAAGTTGATCATCGTGCCGATGAGGTCCTTCCACTCGTCACGCGTGTAACCGGAGCTGCGCGTAAGCTGATTGAGATCATGGCAGGTGGTGCACGTGCCCTGAACCAGCGGCTTTCCCTCACCGTCCGGCAACTGCACCGGCGCCTGCGCGCCATCGGCCACCGGCACCAACATAAGCAGATAGACTGCAAAAATTGACGTCAAGATATATTGGCTCATAATCTTACTCCTCCGTGATTCGCTCAATGTCACCAACTGCGCACAAAACTTACCATCATTCCGGCTTCGCTGTCGATGGTCAGACTCTTTCACCAACTGCAAAGCGGAGGGCGGGTTTCAAACCCGCCCCTACCAAACGATCCGAACTTTGCGCTCTTTGCGTACTCTGCGGTAAATACTCCGAGTCCGAATCCGTCCCATTACCTATATAGCCCGTCGATATAGCCGGACTTGTCGAATTCCTGAATGAAGCGGGCGTCCATAAAGTCGCGCGGATTGGCCGTGCGCGCGGCGGGGAGTTTTTTCGCCAGCTCGTCCAAAATCGTTTTGAAGCCCTCCGCGGACGGATAGGGTTTGATTTCCGCAGTGCCTTTCAACTGCTGATAGGATTCCTCCAGCACTTTCTCATCTTTAATCTGCATGTAGCGACCGATGGCGCGCTTGGCCACGGCAGGGTTGGCGCGGATCAATTGCACGCCTTCGAGAATCGATTTGACCACGCGGCGAACTATGTCTGGATTTTTGGCGATCAAGCGCTGGGTGGTATTGAGTCCCACCTGTTGAAAGGGAATGTCCATTTCTTCCATGTTGGCGAACACGCGAAAGCCGGACTCCACCGCCTTGTTATAATACGGCGGCTGCAGCAAAGCTCCGTCGAAAGTCTTGCCGGCGATCAAGGAGGTCGCGACCACCGGCGCGGAATCGCCGACTTGAATCAACCTGACATCGCGGTCGGGATCGAGACCGAGCTTGTTGATCAGCAAACGCATGGTGGCATCGTTGACCGTGCCGTAACGGGTAACCCCGAGCACCTTGCCCTTCAAATCCGCCAGCGTGCGAATCTCCGGGCGAACCACCAAACGGTAATTGAGCTTCTGTTGAAAGCTCACAATCATCACCAGATCCGCTCCTTGCACCCGCGCCGGCGCCATCAAGCTGGCCGAATAGCTGCCCATCTCGATCTCGCCCGCGATCAGCGCCGACTGGCCGAGATTGTTGCGCAGGAACAGCACCTCAGGGTTGAGACCGTTTTTCTCCAGGAGCTTACCTTCCTGCGCCACCCACAGCATCGCGGTCGCCGGACTTAATCCAGAGTAGCCGATGCGAAGCTTGTCGGCGGCAAGGAGTGCTTGCGGCAGAAGCACTAAGAGCAACAGCGAAATTTTAGTAATTCGTATCATTACTGCGATGGTTGCGAAGACTTAGGTTTGCATGCGTAATGCCAACGGCAAGTGACTCTAAGGATGGTCTGGTATGGTTTCGACTTTTCGCTCGTGAGTTAGACTTTGATTTAGCGATAGGCTTCTCGCCGATGGCGGATTCTGACTATATCGACAATCCGTTTCCGATCGTCGACGCTGAAAATAACTCGGTAGTCGCCAATTCGGATACGCCACAGGTTCTGTTCGCCTTGCAGTTTACGAGACCCGGAAGGCCTTGGTTCTTGGGCGAGAGCTTCGATCCGCGATATCACTCGCCGCACGATGGAACCGTCGAGTGTCTCCAGCTCCCGGCGCGCCGAACGCGCAAACGTGACCGCATAATCAGCCACCGTGAACCTAGCTTACCCCGCCGGCGTAATCTCCGCTTAACGGACTCTAGTGCCTCACGTGGCTCGTCGTGGCGCTGACGCGCCACAGAAGCGTCGTAGAAGTCCTCCCAGACTTCGGAATGCTTCTTCAGATCGATCACCACCGCGGTCTTTTCACCTAGTTCGTTTACGACAAACTGAACACCTTTCACAGTAACACCTCCAAACCTGTTTAGTTTACCGTTGAGTCAGAGAGAAGTCGAACTCAATTGGCGACGAGAAGTTGTTACGCTACGTTGTTCTCACCCATATCGACTGAGCTTCGGCATCTTGGCAGATACGGCATGGTATCGGCCTCCTATCGCCAGGTTCCTCAGCGCTCGTGCTGACAACCGTAACTTCGAAGTCGGCGCCATGCCGCTCTCGGTTGAGCACTTCAACCCGCTCGCCATTGGGCAAGCGCACGATATGGCTTTCTCCCGGCGCGACGAAATCATTGCAGCGCATGCCAACCGTGAGATCCTCGGGACGAGATCCGCAGCGCAGCACACTCACCGGTTCATGGCCGGTGGCCACTGAAGCGTCCACCGCGTAGATCAACAAACCTTTGTCGCGAAATGTTTCGTTATCACCGACAGGCTGGGCAATTTCAACGATGTAGAGTTGCGAAGAATGCTCGCTCGGCACAACGATCATTTTGACGCCTTGAGCCGACTCCAGGGTCGTCAACCGCACCGAGAGCTCACCCGAGCTGAAATAGATCAGCTGCGACTCGTCGAGCCAGCCGAGCTTGTACTTATGCCACCCGAGAAAATGCCAGCCTATGATCCAGATCACACATGATGTCCCAAGCGCCGGTTGGCGTCAGCCACGCACCGGCCGCGTCGGGATGAAACCGATACAAATCCGGCAATCCAAATAAATGGCCAGTTTCATGCACGAGAACGCGAAATCCCCGATGGTAACTGTCGCGGCCAAAAGTCACGACATGGTGCACCGCGCCATTGTTGGTCGTGATCGGAATCCCCGCGCTCAAAGTCGGAGACAGGTCCAATATTCCGACATAAGGGGCGTCTTCGGGTGTTTCAGCCGCCACGATATAGGCGATATCATAGCGCGCAAAATCGATCTCGTCGGCGGTAAATAGTCCCAGCGCCGTGGTGATATACGACGCATGTTCGGCACCATCACTGCGAATCTTGTCGTAAGCAGTCGCCGCGCGCGGCATCCGGCGCCACTCCGGGACCGGGGTGTCGACGGAGAAGCGCAACCGGCCGTAAGATTCCCGGCGGAACCATTCCACCGATTCGCCCACGATACTCTGGCGAGCCTTATCCGGCGATGCCGTGCCCGGCACGTCGGGAAAATCGACGAACACCATCACCGCCTTGACCTCGCCGATGGCAGGCTGATCGATGCGCCGTGGTTCGCTCGTCTCGTTGAGATTTTCGTTATGAATCGGATCCAGCTCCGGCACGAAGTCACAGGCGACGTTGTCGATCTCCCACACCGGCAGCCGCGCGCTCGGCTGATATGCCGAGACGACCTGGTCGCCGATCATCGCCTCCCAATAGTCCCCGGAAAAAGAATCCAGGACGGTCTGGCCAGCCGGATCGAGAACCTGAATCAGCAGGGTTTCGCCATCTTCGCCTGCCGTACATAAAAGCCGCACCGATTCGGAACGATGATTTTCAACCAGGAACCGACAATGGTGGCCATTCTCGGGGTCGCCACTAGGCAAGCGCCATTCGCGCAACTCCTCGGAGACACCAAACTCGCCGACCACGTCCGCGCCGACCTTTGCCACCAGGCAGTCCGTCACCCACAATGGAATGTTTATTTCTTCCCCGGAACCCAGCTCCACGACCAACACTTCTTCGAAAGTATTTGGGTCCATCCGGAAGATCGAAACCGCCACCGATTTCTCGTTGATAATCGAGATGTCGATCTTCGGAACCGCACCGCTCTCGTCGACGTGAACTGATTCTTGCGCCATAGCGTTCTCCTTCAAAAGCTATGCAATGACTCTGTTGTACGGCTCGACTACAGAACAGCGAGATGCGTTGACAAGGCAATTCCGAGTCCGCTTTACAGTTTCCTTACGGCACTGGCGACGGCCGCCGCCGCCCGAACCATTGGTCCAGGAGTCGAACGGCGACAAAAACCCTTCGATTGAGCCATCGGCACCGTTTATCATGATCGTCGCCTCGCGACTTTCCGATGGACACGTCATACTAGACTGCGCTGGTAGATGACAAGCATCTTGGCGAGATCACGCCGAACGACTAAAGAACCCGCCCATCTTACGGAAATGCTTTCGAAACGTCGCAGCTTTTTTTCATTTGTTTAAATAGGAAGGCCTGGCCCCAATACCCTGAAATGGACGCCGCCGATCGTCGATTTAATCACTCGTCTAACGATGTCGGGATTTCGCTCGATGCATTTTTGTGGGGTGTTCAATCCCGTCTGCTTTCTTCATCCTAACGAGAGTGCGGCAGGACAAAATTGAACCCTTGTGCTACGTGGCCTCCACCCGCGGCGCAACGCCCTTTAGCGGGGTATCCGTCGTAAAACATCGCGTGGCATTTGTTGCAGAACCGCCAATCCGTTTGTGCCTTTGGCGTTCCTCGAACATTGTGTGGAAGCACATAACGGAATGTATTATCTGCTACGTGGCCTCCCCCAGTCGGACAACGTCCTTTTTCCCGATATCCGTTGAAAAACATCGCTTGGCACTTATTACAGCAGCGCCAATTCCTTTGGGCGGTTGATGTTTCTTGACCATCGAATGGCAGGCGAAATTGGTAACCTTGAGCTGCGTGGGTTCCACCAGCCGCACAGCTATTGGGGTTGGCATCGGTGTAAAACATTACATGGCACTTATTGCAGAAGCGCCAATAGGGTCGATCTTTAGTTACGGTTAAAGTTGCGCTTGCCCTGCTAAGCGGCCACGTTGCCCCGAGAACGAATATACCCCCAGCAAGTTGTAATAGTCGGCGTCTGGACAACTCTGGGATTCCATGCAACATAAAAAATTCCCTCCCAATTAATGTTGAGACTCTCCCGAACAATTTCGACTTCCAAATCACCGATACTGCCAACTAGATCCCCTAACCCACAGAGAAAGCAATGCGAATACCAACTCGATCGCGGTAAACATGACTTCGGCATCATAATGATTTCAAGACGATGGAGTGATCGCTCGCCATGATGGCGAGGTATGACGAAACGGTGGTTGCACTCTTCAGCAACTGCGGTTGACTCCCGCACCTGAAGTTTTCCAAGGCGCGGTAAGCTGGACTACAGGCAGGCGCAGTAGCTTAGCGAATTGACAGTTTCGATTTGGAAAGGAATCGCATGACCCACGCTGGCTCCCCAACAAACATAATGTGGGCGTAACGTTTTCGTCGGACGGCTATTTATACAGCCCGTCTATGTACCCGGACTTGTCCAGCTCCTCGATGAAACGCGTGTCGACAAAATCCTTCGCGTTGGCGGTCTTGGCGGCGGGGAGGCGCTTGCCGGCTTCTTCGAAGATCGGTTTGAAGCCGTCGAGGTTCGGATAAGGCTTGGGTTGGATGAAGCTGCGCAGCAGTTGATAGGAATCTTCCAAGTCGCGCTCGTCTTTGATCTGCATATGTTTGCCGATGGCGCGCTTGGCGGCGGCGGGATTGTTGCGCATAAAATGGATGCCGTCGATCATCGATTTAATCACTCGCCGAACAATGTCGGGATTTCGTGCGATGAATTTCTGGGTGGTGTTCAAACCCGTCTGCTGCAAGACGATGTCCATTTCCTGCATGTTCAACAGGACACGCATCCCCATGGCCGCCAATTTTTTGTCATAGGGCGGCTGCATGATCGCGGCGTCGATGGATTTGCCCACGGCAAGCGAATTAACCAGCACGGGCACATCGCCGCTTTGCACCAGGATCGACATCCTTCTCCGCGTCGAATCCAAGGCCGCGACAACAACAAGTCGCGTCGTCCAGTCGCTCACCGTGCCGAAACGCGTGACTCCGACCCGCTTGCCCCTGAGATCGGCAACCGAGCGAATCTCCGGCTTGACCACCAGACGATAGATCGGCTTATGCAGAAAGCTCAGCAGCATGACCACGTCGGCGCCCTGCAATCGCGCCGGCGTGAGCAAGCTGGCCGAGTAGACACACATCTGAATCTCGCCGGCGATCAACGCCGTCTGTCCCAAGGTGGTTTGCAAGTAGAGAACTTCGGCGTCGATGCCGTTCTTTTCGAACAGCCGGCCCTCCTGAGTCACCCACAACATGGAGTTGGTGATCGTCGCGCCGGAGTAGCCGATGCGCAGCTTGTCGGCGGCAAAGCTCGGTTGCGCGGTCAAAGAAAGAATAACAACGGCGACGGCGATCAAGAGAAATACGGCGAATGAACATCGGAGTCGTACCCTCACCCTTCCCTCTCCCATCGGAATGGGCGAGGGTAAGAGAGTGACATCGGTCGGAAACGTTTTGAACGATTTGAACGGCTTGAACGTTTTGAACTCTTAATCTTTTATTAATTTAGTCACCGACCGCGTCGAGCCGCCTTCCGGCGTGCTCTGGCCCCAGACGTGAATGTACTGCGACTGCGAGCCGTCGCCGCCGGCGACGATGACGAGAATATCCTCGGGCTTGTCGGTGACCGGGATGATGCTGTCGCGAGTCAGCTTAAGATCGGAGCGGCGCTTGACCCGCTGGAAGAAGGTTTCGTCGGGCAAGTCTTTCATCCGGTACGCGGCGCGCTCCCAGACGAACTTCTGCACGTCCTTTTTGCTGAAGCCGTCGTCGGCGATGATCTTGGCATGCTCCGGGCAGATGACCATGATCGCCTCAGGGCCGGAAGGTCCTTCCATTTTCTGGGCGAAGTTGATCAGCACCCCTTCGGCTTTCGAGCTGTCCAGGTCGGAGGCGCGGATCGACGCATCGGCGCTGATCGCCGTCACCGTGCTTTGCTCGGCTTTGAAACCGCGCTCGACATGGAGCGGCTCCCAGGGACTCGCTTCCTCGTTTTCGCCGACGCAAATGGAATATTTTCCCGGGCCAGCCCAGCGTCGCCTTGCAGGTCGTGCCTGGATAAGAACCGCCGATGTTGCGCTTCACCAACTGCACGAAGCGGCCGATGGTGGCGTTGGCGCGCCAGCCTTCGCCAAGTGCGTTGGAGCCGCCGTTGACGTTCAATTGCTGGCGCACCGGGCCGTTGATGATGATCATCACCGCCGGCCCGCCGGTGGTGGCTTGCAGGGCGTAGAGATTCAACTTGGGATCGGTGATCGCTTCCACCGCGGCGATCAGTGTCGGCATGTACTCGGGCTTGCAGCCGGCCATGACGCCGTTGATGGCGATTTTTTCCACCGTCGCTTGCGCCCAGCGCGGCGGTACCGCGCCGATCACTTCATCCGCTTTGCGCTTGGTCGCCGCCAACATTTGCGCGACGCGCGCTTCGGTGGGCGGGATGATCGGCAGGCCATCGGACCAGCCTTTTTCTTCGAAGAAGGCCTGCGCCTCCCAAATGTCATCCGGTATTTCGACTCGTTCCGCTGCCAATGCTGCCGTTGCCATAAATTCCACCCTTCAAAATTAGACTCGCAATCTCTATTCGTCATTCCCGCGAAAGCGGGAATCCAGGTTTGTTGCCGGCGAACCGAAGGCAAAGATGGATACCGGCCTGCGCCGGTATGACGGACTAGGAATGGAAACAAAAAAAAGTCTCGGATTCCGAGTCCGCTGTTCAATACGAAACTCGAAACCCGAAACTTGAAATTATCTCTGCTAGGCGACCTTCGCCCGCGCCGCCTCGGGCGCAAGCAGAATATTCACCAGCTGATCAAATGCCGCGTCGGCCTTCTTGTTCACTTCTTCGATCTTGACCGTGCCGATGGGATGCTGCACCACCAACACCGGATGATCCGGCGCTCCGAAAGCTTCCTTCTCGGACTTTGCCAATGCGGTGAAGGCGTGGGTGATCAACGTGATCGCGAACCGTCCGCGCTTTTGGATCTCGAGTGAGTCGTGGACACTCCACGACGTGCAGGAGCCTCAATCACCGAGGCCGCAAATGACGAAGTCGGCTTGCGACGCGAGTTCGTCGAGATACTGTTTGGGCGCTCCTTGCTGGGCGGTCAGCTTGCGCCGCGTGACCATGCCGGCGACGCCGTATCTTTCTTTCAACAATTCCGCGAAGCGCTCCGCCAATTTGTCGGCGTTGGGTTTGCTGTTATCGAGCAGCCCCACCACTTTGCCGCGCAGATCGGTGAACTGGGCTATACCCGCGATTTTCGCCGCCGAGCTCTGCGCTTTCCCTTCCGGGCTGAGAACAATCATTTAATGTCCTCCTCCTGTTAAATTTGCCACCACTGTAATCGACTGCTACTCACTGTGTCAAAACTAGTTGCGACTATACGCTCTCTTATTCATCTCGTCATTCCGGCGTGGGCCGGAATCCAGGTGACGGACGGCGTCCGTCATACCGTTGGAGAACGGTATCCAGGTGGATGATGGGGTCTGGATGCCGGCCTGCGCCGGCATGACGGATCACGACTCATCGCTTCCAACAAAAGACTACAGCGCATAGAACGCCTTCGGATTGTCGTAAAGAATTTTCTGCACCGCCGACTGCGGGATATCGCCCTTGTCGGCGCGGGCTTGCAACTCCTTGCGGAACTCCAGCTCCATCGACGGATCGCGATGGGTATAGTCCGAACCGACCATCAAATTATCCTCGCCGACGGTTTTAATGATAAGCGGCAGGTCCTCGTCCACCTGGCAGGTGACCCAGATCCGGTTGTCCTTGAAGACATTGCTCGGAATATCGATCAGCGGCACGCCGAGAACACCGACCGACTCGCGCCCCTGCTGCTTGATCGCCTGCCGTTTCAAATCGTACGCCACGAACGGCGTCCACATGGAGCCCGCTTCGATGCAGCCGATGCGCAGCTTGGGAAACTTCATCGGGATCTTGTGCAAGACCAATCCGAGCACACCGTTGATCGCCGCCCCCTTGGTGCGCATAAACTGGCCATGGGAGAACTCCCGCGCCGGTGAAAAATCCGGAATTCCGGAGCCGGTATGAATGCAGATCGGCAGATCAAGCTTTTCCGCCGCCGCATAGAGAGGTTCGAAATAGGGATCGGCGGGATACTTCCCCGCTTCGCGGTCACCCTTTTTTATGACGCCGCAGGCGCCATGCTCTTTCGCCCAGGTCAGCTCTTCCAGCACCGTATCGATTTTCTGCACCGGCGGCATGCAGATCCAGCGCAAGCGGCCGCCCGAATGACTGCAACGCTCGCCCAACCAGCGATTGTAGCTTTTCCGCGTCGCCGTGCTCGCCTCGGGATTCTCCGACGCTTCCATTAGAAACAAAGTCGGATAAATCACCTGAACATCGGTTCCGAGCTCATCCATATGTTTGAGCCGGGCATCGATGTCAAGCAGCTCGCGGGTCTCAACAGTGGTACCGGAATCCTTGTCACTGCGGATGAAGCGCACTTGACGCTTGCCCTCGATCACCCAATAACGGGCCGGCGGCAGTTTCGGATCGGGGTTGGATGGATACGCGGTCGTCGGCTTGTAGGCCAGATCGCCGCCGCTCATGAACTCCCAAGTGGCATCGGTTTCGTCGATATGTGTGTCAGCGTCAATTATGCGCACGGTGGCTTCTCCTTAGGATCGGATTAATTACTTCATTGCTTAATACGGATTGGCGGTTTTTTAAAGAGCTGCGGACCTAGCGCGGCATCCCGCCCGTCAAAGACGCTTTAGGCACGCTTAAAGCCCACTCAGAGTCCTTCGACGTTCGAGAAGCCTCACGGAGGGTTCCTCGGCGGCCTTAGTTCCGGCCCGTGAGGAATCAGGACGAACGGAGATCAATTTGAAATCGTTGAAATAAATCCGTTCATGCTGAGCCTGTCGAAGCATGCTCCACCTTTTCTCAGCAGTCTGCTACAACCCATAAAATGCTTTAGGATTGTCGTAGAGGATCTTCTCCACCGCCGTCTTGGGAATCTCGCCCCGGTCGGCTCGTTGTTGCAATAGCGTGCGAAACTCCAACTCCATCGACGGGTCGCGGTGTGTATAGTCGGAGCCGACGATCAGATTGTCCTCGCCGACATATTGCAGGATGTACGGCAGATCCTCATCGACCTGGCAGGTGACGTAGATGCGGTTTTCCTGGTAGACGTTGCTCTTGATTATCGTCGGCGGTCCGCCCAGGACGCTCACCCGCCCGGTGCGCGACTTCATCCGCCGGCGCAGGTCATAATCGACAAAGTTGACCCAGGAAGCGCCCGCTTCGATGCAACCGAAGCGCAACTTGGGGAACTGCGCCGGAATGTTGTTGACGATCAAGGTCTCGATACCGTTGACCGCCGCGGCTTTAGTGCGCCAGAACTGCGCTAAAGAAAAATCCCGCGCCGGCGAAAAATCGGGGATTCCCGAACCGGTGTGAATGCAGATCGGCAGGTCGAGCTTTTCCGCCTCCGCGTAAAGCGGCAGAAAGTATGGATCGGTGATCCATTTGTCGGCCTCGCGGTCGCCCTTCTTCAAGACGCCGCACGCGCCATGCTCCTTGGCGAAGCGCAGCTCTTTGATGGTCTCGTCCATATTGTGCAGCGGCGGCAGGCACACCCAGCGCAACCGGCCCGCCGATCGTCCGCAGCGATCGGCAAGCCAGCGGTTGTAGCTACGGCGCAGCGCGCTGGACACTTCGGGCTTCTCGGTCGCCTCCATGAGAAAAACCGTCGGGTAGATGACTTGAATATCGGTGCCGAGCTGGTCCATGTGTTTGAGCCGGACTTGGACATCCAGCAGTTCCCGCGATTCCACCACCGTCCCCGATTCTTCGTCGCCGCGGATAAAACGCAGCTGGCGCCGCCCATCGATCAGCCAATAACGGGTCGGGACTTTGGTCGGATCGGGATTGGCGGGGTACTGCGTCGTCGGTTTGAACCTTAGATCGTCGCCCGTCATGAACTCCCAAGTGTCCTCGGTTTCATCGATATGCGTATCGGCGTCTATGATTCCCATGATGATTCCCTCCGATTCGTAAATAGCCTCGCCCCGATCCCAACGTTTCTCACTAGAGAGACTGTGGAGCAATGCGCGGGAGTCCGAGTTCTGTCATCCTGAGTGTAGCGAGAAGATCTCGTCTTGTCTGCCACTTACGAAGACGAGATTCCTCGGCTTCGCCTCGGAATGACAGTTGCGACACACCCTCCAGTCGGTGAACGGAATAGGCAACGTTTTTTCGACGAATAAACCAAGCTGAATTTCTGACCTTGAACCGTTGAACTTTTGAACCTTGAACCCTAACGCGCTCACGCGTTAGATATCCCCGAACTGTTTCTGATTTTTCATCTTCTCGTTCTGCGCTGGATCGAGGTAGATCGTCGGCCCGCCGAAGCCTTCGGCGCGGTTGCCGAGCAGCGCCATGACGCCGTCGCCGGTATTCTTGATATCGTAGTAATACTTCGCCGGCAGCAGCACCACGCTGCCCTTTTCGACTTTTGTCCGGCTGCCGTCGCGATGGACGATATGGCCCGACCCTTCGATGACCGTAAAAGTTTCATCGGTGTTGTGGTAGTGCAGGCCGTTGGTTCCTTCGCCGGGCATATAGACATTTAACCAGACACGGAAATTCTCCGTGCCCATCAGATTGAAATACATTTTCGGTTTGCCCGATTTGACGGTTTCGTCGATCTTATCTTGCAGTGTCGCCAGTTCCATTGTCGTCCTCCAGTGCTTTCATACCCCTTTTTAATACAACCCCGCCACAACAGTCAAAATCGGCAGAAAGTTTTGAACGACTTGAATGAGTAGTTAGCGTGCGCCGCTCTCCGGGTGGACAGGACCGAACAATCCAGAGACAATGATCGAGACTACCAGCAACAAGAATCGCCAGTGATCAAGCATTGCGAACCTCCTTCTCGGGCCAAATCTCCCCTAACCCCTCTTTGTCAAAGAGGGGAAACGCTCATTCACAGGATACCTCCCCCTTTGAAAAAGGGGGAATGAGGGGGATTTTCCGAACAATCAGAATAAACCCATTCAACCGCATGGATGCCTATCACACCTCGCCAAACAGCCGGATCGGATTATCGTATAGAATCTTCTGCTTCTGCCGCTCGGTGATATCCGTGCGCGCCAACAGCTCCCGCGCGGCGTTCTCGCGTCCTTCGCCATGCGGATAGTCCGAGGAAAACAACAATTGACCTTCGCCCGAGCAGCGCGATTTCTTGGGTCATCAACGGATCCTCCATCTCGCCGCAGATAAAGAAGCGGCCCGACTTGAGACACTCTTTCATCGCCGTCTTAGGCATCTTCGCTTCTAATATTTGCGGCTGGATCTCGCGGTCGCGCGGAATGTAGTGATCGATACGCCCGGCCATGTAGAACAGCCACTCGGCGCCAAATTCCATAAAAGCGATGCGCAGATCGGCATAGCGGTCCATCATGCCGCGGCCGAGCAACGCGACGAACGCCATCTGCGCCGGCAAGGCCATGCTCAAGGCGTGGGCGTCGAGAAAAGTTTCGACGCAACTATCGAAGGCCGGGAAGCTCGCCGCCATATGCACACAAAGCGGCAATTGGCAGCGCGCAAACTCATCCCAGAAGTCATTGAACATCTCATCGCTCAGCATCTTGTCGCGGGCGGTGCCAAACACCACCGCCGCCGAGGCGCCGAGCTTGAGCATTTCCTCCAGCGCGGCGATGGACTCACGCGGATGACGCAGCGGAATCAACCCGGCCCATTTCAACCGCTTGGCGTAGGGTTTGGTTTGGCGCGCGATGAATCGGTTGAAGGCGCGAAACAACGCCGCTTCGAATCGCGGATCGGCGGTCCAGCGGGCGTATAGCGTCGACGGAAAGAGAAATTGCACGTCGATGCCCAAACGGTCGAGATCGCGAATGCGCGCATCGGCATCGACCAGAGTGAGCGAGCCGCGATCGGTGCCTTCGACCACCCAACGCGGCGGGTTCGCCGGTTGCAGTCCCGGCCCCAGCGCATGGGGTTCCATGCGGCCGTCGGTCAACCATCCCGCGGTAAACGCCGCCAGCTCCGCGCCATCGTGAACCAGTGCCGGGCGCGGCCGCCGCGCCGCGAACTCCTTGGGCAAATCTTCCCACATCTGCGGCGCCACATTGACATGCGCGTCAGCGTCATAGATTCGATAACCGTCGATCATTGGCGTTCTCCCACAATATGATTTGGCCCGTTAAACCACGCGCTCCGAAGCGCTGTCAACGCCAAGCTGCACCAGGGGTCGCTTACCCGTCATTCCCGCGGACGCGGGAATCCAGGTGACGGACAGCGTCCGTCATACCGTTGAAGAACGGTATCCAGGTTACGGGGCATGGGGATGGACCCCGGTTTTCACCGGGGTGACGATAGAACGGGAATGACGGATTATGCAGTGCGACGCTGCGTTGACACAAATCGCGGCTGGGTGTTAAGCCAACGGTGATCATTCGATTTGCTTGCTTGGGAGAACACTCATCATGGACGGAGTTGAAGTCATAGACGCCGACGGTCATGTCTTGGAGACCGACGCGGAGCTGGAAGAATACTTCGACGGCGAGTACACCGGCCACCGGCGCTCGGGAGTTTTTTCAATCTTTCCCTCTCTCGACGGTTGGCCGCGCGGCTTCGTCCGGGGTTTGAATAAAGTCACGCGCATCTCCGCCAAGGAGTGGATCGAGTTTATCGATGGTTCGCAGATCAGCGCCGCCGTGCTCTATCCCACCGCCGGCCTCTCCTTCGGTCTTATCCAAGATCCCGACTGGGCCTGCGTGGTCGCGCGCATGTACAACAACTGGCTGGCCGACCGCTACTGCAAAGTCGACCCGCGGCTGAAAGGCGTCGCCATGCTGCCGGTGCACAACCCGCAGGAAGCGGCGAGTGAACTTCGCCGCGCCGTCAAAGAACTCGGCATGGTCGCCGGTCTGCTGCCGGCGGTGACGATGCTCAACAAAGGCTACGGCCACCAAGACTTTCACCCGATCTACAAGGCAGCCGAAGCGCTCAACGTGCCGCTGACCGTGCACGGCGCCGTCAGCCGCGGCTTGGGATTCGATTTTCTCCAAACCATGTCGATGATCCACACTCTCGAACATCCGCTCGCGCAGATGATCCAGCTTACCAGCGTGGTCCTGGACGGCGTGTTCGATTTATTTCCCAAGCTGAGAATCGGCTTTCTCGAAGCCGGCGCCGGCTGGATTCCCTACATGATGGACCGCATGGACGAGAAATTTCACATCGACCGCAAGCGCAAACATTTCCCATTGAGCGTCAAACCGAGCGAATACTTCAAGCGCGGCAACATCTATGTCACCTGCGAGACCGACGAAAAGACTCTCGACGCCGTCGTCCGCGAGCTCGGCGAAGATCATGTCATGTACCCGACGGATTTTCCCCACGAACGCCAGGCCGGCGAATTCGCCGTCGACATCCCCGAGTTCTGGCAGCGCCGAGATTTATCCGAGCAAGCCAAGCGCAAGATCCTCAGCGAGAACGCCAAACGGTTCTACGCGCTGCAATGAAGTAATCGTCCCAAGGCGATACAAAACCCATTGGAGCAGCATCGCCGCAAATCGAGAGCCGCGAGTGCTCCCGATCCCCATGTATTTGGCAAAGGCCGAGCGATGTCGAGGCCGCAAGGGTCGGGAAAGCGCAGATGATTTTCTCGAACGAAGTGAACTTATTAAAATTCATGATACAATAGTGTTTTGGAAACTAGACACTTGGACGATGAACTAACAGCGCCGCTCGACACCGCAACCACCGCAAGTTCCGCACGCTCTCGCTTGCGCACCTTTTCGTCGTTGCGCCACGCCGACTTTCGTTATCTCTGGACCGGCACGGTGATGATGAGCGCCGGCCAGTGGGTGCAGCAGGTCACGTTGGGCTGGCTGCTCTACGATCTCACCGGCAATTCGGTGCTTCTCGGCGCGCTCAACGGCCTGCGCGCGCTGCCGTTCCTGGTCACCGGACCGATGGCGGGGGTTGCCGCCGATCGAATGGACCGAAGAAAACTATTGATCGGCACTCAATGGGTGTTGATCGCCACCGCCGTGATCTTCGGCGGCTTGGTCTGGTCGCCGTACTTACATGTCTGGCATATTTTTGTTTTCACCCTGATCACCGGCGTCGCTTGGACGATCACCGAGCCGGTGCGCATGAGTTTGATTCCCAGTGCGGTGCCCAAAGGCGAACTCGCCAACGCCGTGGCGCTCAACTCCGGCGGTTTCAATATGATGAAAGTGATCGGCCCGGCGTTGGGCGGAGCGCTGATCGCCTGGGTTGGCGCGGCGGAGAATTTTTTCGTCCAAGGCTGTGGCCTACGCCGGCGTGCTGTGGATGATTTATCGAATGAATGTCCCGCCCCAGCGGGCCGAGGCCAGACACACTTCAGCTCTGGCCAATCTCAAAGAGGGTTTCGCTTATGTCTGGTCGACGCCGGCGGTATTCGCCCTCATGGCGCTCGCTTACGTGCCGCGGATATTCGCCGTGCCCTATCAAACCCTCATGCCGGTGTTTCAAAAGGACGTGCTCAAGATCGGCCCGGAAGGATTGGGCTTACTCATGGCCGCCCCCGGTATCGGCGCTGTAATGGCAATTTTGACCCTGGCGTCGATGGGCAACCGCATCAAGCGCCAGGGGCGCTTTTTGGTCGGCAGCATTTTCGTCCTCGGCGCGGCGATCATGCTGTTCTCGCAGATCACCTGGTTTCCGCTGGCCTTGGTGACGTTGGTGATCGTCGGCATGTTTCAGATGTTTTTCCTCGCCAGCACCGCCACCATGCTGCAAATGATCGTGCCCGACGAACTGCGCGGCCGGGTATTGAGTCTTTACATGCTCGACCGCGGCTTCATGCCGCTGGGCGCGCTGTTCGCCGGCACCTCCGCCCACTTTCTCGGCGCGCCCACGACAGTCGCGATCATGGGCGCCATCGTCATCGTCCTCACCGCTCTGGTCGCGTGGCGCATCCCGGCGATCCGACAACTGGAATCTTAGAACCCTAAGCCGTTCCAGTCGTTCAAAACGCTTCGGAGCCGTTCAAATCGTCCGGACAGGGTCGGAGGTTTCCTGGACATTTTTGTTTGCTTAGAGTATTGAGGTGGACCGTAACAAAGCGAGACAGTTCACGAGGAGAAGCCATGCCAGCGAATACTTCAGTGCGTTTATTAGCGTTAATACTTTGTCTAGTTTTCAGCGCGGCACAATTCGCGCGCGCCGCGGAAGAGTTTCAGCCCCAGGTCGGCCAGGACGGCAAGGACGTTATATGGGTGCCGACGCCGCAAGGTCTGGTCGACAAGATGCTCGACATGGCCAAGGTCACGCCCAAGGATTACGTCATCGATCTCGGCTCCGGCGACGGCCGCACCGTCATCACAGCAGCCAAGCGCGGTTCCAAGGCTCTCGGCATCGAATACAACCCCGACATGGTGGAACTATCGAAAAAAGCGGCGGCCAAGGAAGGCGTAAGCGACAAGGCAAGTTTCGTCAAAGCCGATCTCTTCGAGAGCGACTTTTCCCAGGCTCAGGTGATCACCATGTTCCTGCTCTCCAGCATCAATTTGAAGCTGCGGCCGAAAATCCTCGATCTCAAACCGGGCACGCGCATCGCCTCGAACACCTTCGACATGGGCGATTGGAAGCCTGATGAAACCGCTAGCTTGCCCGGCTGCAACTCCTGGTGTACCGCGCATCTGTGGATCGTGCCGGCAAAAGTGGCGGGGACCTGGACATTATCCCAAGGCGAATTGACCCTGAAACAGACCTTTCAGAACATTACCGGCACGCTTAAGTCTGGCAACGTTGAAACCCCGGTGACCGGAAAATTGAACGGCGAGCAGATTTCTTTCACCGCCGGCACGACCGAATACAGCGGCCGGGTCGCCGGCAATGCCATCGAAGGCATGGTAAAAAACGGTGCCAAGTGGACGGCGACACGGCGCTAGTCAACACACTAGAAAAATTCTATCTCACCACGAAGGCACGAAGGGCACGAAGTTCGGAAATATTACCAACTTCGCGATCTTCGTGCCTTCGTGGTGCATAATTTCCGTACATTTGCTTGCCCCAGCGGCCACTCTAAGCGGATCTTCCTTACTGCGAATTAATTTCTTCGGCCTCTCCACTATTCTAATTTCGACTGCTATATTTCCCCGCTAAGGAGGATCGCAATGGATCTAAAGAAATTAACCGCTAGTGTGTTCGTCAGCGCCGCGCTGGTCATCAACGTCGCCGGCAACGTCAGCTTCGCCCAACCGGCGAAGGAATTCCAGCCGGAGGTCGGCCAGGCCGGCAAGGATGTCGTCTGGGTGCCAACGCCGCAAGCGCTGGTCGATAAGATGTTGGAAATGGCCAAAGTCACGCCCAAAGACTACGTCATCGATCTCGGCTCCGGCGACGGCCGCACCGTGATCACGGCGGCGAAGAAGGGCTCCAAAGCCCATGGCATCGAATACAACCCTGACATGGTTGAGATCTCCAAAAAAGCCGCGGCCAAGGAAGGCGTCAGCGATAAAGCCACCTTCGCCAAAGCGGATTTATTCGAGAGCGACTTTTCCCAGGCCCAGGTCATCACCATGTTCTTGCTGCCGAGCATCAATTTGAAATTGCGGCCGAAGATCCTCGATCTGAAGCCCGGCACGCGCATCGTCTCCAACTCTTTCGACATGGAAGATTGGAAACCGGATCAGACCGAACGGGTCGAAGGCTGCACCAACTGGTGCACCGCTCACCTGTGGATCGTTCCCGCCAAAGTGCAGGGCACCTGGAAAACCCCCCAGGGCGAGATCGCGCTCAAACAGACCTTTCAAAACATCACCGGCACGATCAAGAACGGCAATGTCAGCACGCCGATCAACGGCAAGCTGAACGGTGAAGAAATCAGCTTCAGCGGCGCCGGCGTCCAATACACCGGGCATGTTCACGGCAATAGCATGGAGTTCAATGGCGGCGGTGCCAAGCTAACCGCGACGCGCGCAGCTAAGTAATCGAGCTACAGCAGCCAGCAATAAAGACGCGCACTCCCCAAGGATGCGCGTCTTTTTTTTGTCGGGTGGGTGGCGCTTTCTCATGGTTTGTCACCCCAGTGAAGACCGGGGTCCCATCCCATCCCCTCAGCCTGGATACCGTTCTTCAACGGTATGACGGACGCTGACAGGACGAGAGACGAGGGTCAGGCATTGACACATCGTTAGTTAGCTCGATTTGTTTAGAAGGCAAGTCTGTCCTTACCCCGGCAAAATAACCGGGGACGTCACCGCGCCGGCAGCGGTCCGGCGCCGACGAGTTTCTTGAATAGCTCGATCACCTCCCGGTCGCGCGGGATTTCTTTGATCGCCTTTTCATGGTTTTCCGGCAGCAGCGGCGTTGCCTCGTCGCCGCTCATCTTTTTATATTCACGCGAGAAATCGGGATCCTGAAACGTCTTGCGGAAGGCGGCCTGGATGATTTCGACGCGATCCTTCGGTGTTCCCGGCGGCAGCACGAACGGCGTGCCGGCGATTCTAAAAGCGCGCGCCATATTGGCCAGCTTGCGATCTAGATCCGATTTGGCAAAGCTCTCGATCTCCCGCAACTGGGCGAATTGCGGATGCTTGTTGCCTTTGGGAACTTCGAGGATCGCATGGAAGTCCACCGGCGAACCTTTTTCGAGCCACTCTTTGTTACGCTGCGCAATGGAGTCGGCGCCGGTCGCGCGCGCATCGATCTCGCCGCGAATAAGCGCTGGGTCGAGCTCGGCGCCGCTGTAAGCGGCCACGAACCTGGGTTCCTTTAGACCCAACAAGTAAGCGAAGAGACGGCCTTCGTTGTAAGTGACGAAACCAACCGACTGAGCGCCGATGCGCACCCCTGATGCCGCTTGCAATTTCTCGACGCTGTTAAACCCCGCCTGTTGTCGGCTGAGAAAGACGGCGTGATAGGAGCTGTAGGGCGAACCAAGATAGGAGAACTTATCGATATCGTATTGCACTCCAGCCTCGCCGAGGATGGCGGAAGAAATCATGCCGATACTCGGATTGCCGATGGTGAGCCCGTCAGGCTTCGCGGTTCGGTAGAGATGATTGGCGGCCATTCGCCCGCCCGCGCCGGGCATGTATTCCATGATGACGGTGGGATTGCCGGGAAGATATTTTTGCAGAAATGGCACTAAGGCCTTGGTTCGCAAATCTCCCGAGCCGCCGGGATCGCGCCCCTGGATGATGGTGACGGTCTTTCCTTGGAAGAACGGCGCTTGCGCATGGGTCGGTTCTACGGCTGAGCACATTAAGGCGATTGCCGCGGCAGCGAACGCGAATAGCCGCACGGATCGCGACAAATAAGGCCAATGCTTCATGGCTCCTCCAGTTTTAGCTTCTTACCTTTGAAAGACTACACAGTGAGAAACCGCGCCGATCAATGATCAACCGGGCATTTTCGCGATCGGGGTATGAACCCCGCTCGCGACCAAAGGGGATGTTCAACCCCCTTTGGAAACCCCAGCAATTTTGTGCCCGCAGCAAGCTGCGGGGAATATTAGATTCAACTTTTTCATCGCTTTAACTCGTCTTCGCTCCCGGACCGGCGTAAATCTCCAACTTATTGCCGTCGGGATCGAGGAAGTATGCCTGCGGTCCCCAAAACACGCCGGTGTTGCGGTCTTCGATATTGAACACTTCGACACCATGCTGGCGCAGATGGTCGATGGACGACTGGAACTCGTCCGGCTTCACCTTGAACGCATGATGCACCGGCGTGCTCTTGTTGGTGTCGTATTTGAGCGGTTCGTCGCCCTTGGCGAGGATCAAATAGTCGTCGCCGGTCTGGAGAAAGACCATGCGCGGCGACTGCTCGACCACTTTTAAATTGAGCACGCCTTCATAGAATTTGCGGCTGCGATCCAAATCTGTCACCGCCAGACTAAAATGCAGCATGCCTTGAGTCTTTAACATCTTGTTTCCTCCCTTGCCTAGTGGCTGTTGCCTAGTTATCGAATCAATCTTCCACCACCTGCACCGCCGCCTCGACACCGTTGCCTTTGAGAATCTCGACATACTCGCGTTGGATCGCCGGATCTTCGTCGGCCATCGGGATCATCGTCCAGGCCGGATTGCGGAATCGGTCATGGCTGTATTTAGGACTATCGCCGCGCATGGCGAAGTGGCGCATGTTGCCTTTGCCGGTGTTGAAGTGGCCATGCCACATGAGATCGTTGGGCGAATAGACCGTGCCGACTTTAAAATCATGGCGCTGGCGCTCCTCGCCATCGCGCCACAACACCACGTAGCCCTCGCCCTGGGTTATGATGATCACCGCGCCCGGCCCATGGCGATGAAAAGTGCTGCGGCAGCCCGCCGGAAACTCCGACACATGGCAGCCATAAGTCGTGTCCGCCAGCGTGTAGCGCATATGCTTGACGTTCTTGCCCTTCATCGGGAAATCGTCAAGCGGAAAGTGATTGACGTCCGGGACTAAATTGGTCTCCCAGTAACGGTCGGTGACATGTTTGTTGTAGCGCAGGAACTCGTCGCCCTCGTGAAAGCGGTCGCGGAAGTTGAACGGATTGCGAAAAATAAAGTCTTCATTGTGAAAAATATTGATCATCGCCGGACAAGTCGTGCCGACGAACAGCCGGATCGGCTCGCTGCCCGAACCGTTGAAATGGATGTAGGTGGAATTCAATGGAATGGCAAAGATCGCCCCCGGCCCCCACTCGAAGGTGACTTTCGACTTCTCATCCTGCCAGACCGTCGTAGCGCCGCGCCCTTTGGCGACGTAAACGATCTCTTCGAATAAATGGCGTTGCGGCAAGGTCTGGCTGCTCGGCGGGATCTCGCAAACGTATGCATCGGTGCGCTGCTGGTTGGAGAGATTGAGATAGCAGCCGAGTACTCCCATGCGCTCCCACTTGCCCAGCTCCAGGGTAGTCACGTCATTGACGACATTGCCCCGGACGATGGGTATCCCCTCTTTTTGCTGCAATAGATCGTACGGTGTCGGCCCAAAGTCCAAGTGTTCGCGAAACGGCAATAGCATCGATTTTTCTCCTCAGTGGTTTCAACTCTCATACCACGATCCACGGTCACGATCACGCGCTATTTACGACCATTGCCTGTTGCCTGGGACATGCCCTGTCCCCTATATTCGCCTCATGAAAGACAGCCTGCGCCCCGGCCTCACTCGCACCGCATCCTATCAAACCACCATCGACATGCGCGCGCGCCAGCTCAAAGCCGATGTCTTCTCGACCCCGTCGATGATTAGCTTGATGGAGCGGACTTGTACTGACCTTACGGAACCCTTTTTAGACGAAAACGAACAGACCGTCGGCATTCACATCGACGTGCGCCACCTGGCATCGACCCGCATCGGCCAAAGCGTCACCATGAATGCGGCGATTATCGAAGTGAAAGGCCGAAAGATTCGCTATTCAGTGGATGCGTTCAATGACGCGGGCGTGAAGATCGGCGCGGGCACCCAATGGCGCGCGGTGGTCGACACCCAACGCTTCGCCGGTGGCATCGAGCAGGAGGTTGACCATGGGCATTAGGATTTCAACTATCGGAGTTCTCTCATTCCTACTGCTCTCAGCCATCGCGCCGGCACTGCTCCCCGCGCAAAGCGAAGAAAAACTCCTCGACGAGATCAACCAGTTAACCGAAGCCGAGCGTCAAACAAGGCTGGTCAATGGCGCCAAGAAAGAAGGCGCGGTCAACTGGTATGTGGCGATGAATCGCGTCTTCGCCAACGATCTCGTCAATGGCTTTCAAGCCGAGTACCCGTTTCTCAAGGTCAACACCTTGACCGGCAGCGGCGGTTCGCTGCTCAATCGTGTGCTCACGGAAAGCCGCGCGCGCTCCCATCAATTCGACGTTTTTAACACCCGCAGCATGACCGTCAACACGCTCAAAAAGGCCGGCGCCATCATGCGCTACAAGTCGCCCTATCGCAGCGGCCTGCGCGACGGCTTCGCCGATAAGGAGGGCTATTTGAATGGCATTTTTGCCACGCCGTTGGTGTTCCTGTTCAATACTAAGATGATTTCCCGCAAAGAGGCGCCGAGCACCATCGAAGATTTGCTCCATCCTAAGTGGGCCGGCAAGATGGCCCTCGACGACGAGTCCTACGACTGGTTGGCGGCATTGATCGACCATTACGGCGAAGCCAAAGGCTTGGAGCTGGCCACCCGGCTCGGCCAACAAAAGCTGCAAGTGCGGCGCGGCCCCTCGTTGATCACGCAACTGGTCGCCGCCGGCGAATTTTCCTTGCAGATCGACAGCCATCATCAGGAAGTCATCAGTAAGAAGAAGGCCGGCGCGCCCGTCGACTATATTTTCCCCCAACCTTTCGTGCCGGCGAAATCTTTAATACCGATCTACATGTCGGCCCGTCCGCCCCATCCCTACGCGGCGGCGCTACTCGCCGACTTTCTCATGTCGCGCAAAGGCCAGGAAATCATGCATGGCCATGGCCGCTGGGTCGGGCACAAGAATATCGCGACCAAAGGGCCGGACGATGTCGGCGAGCGCAAGGTCATGATCCCATCGGCGGAAAAATGGGGCGACCGTTACAACGAACTGATCGGCTGGTACAACAAATTGCTATTGCGCCAAGGCGCCTAAGCAGCGTAAATAAGGAACAATCCCGCGGCACGGCGGGCGAATCCGGTCGGAGCAAATTGGCTTGACGTATTATTGTAGGGAGGTGGAGGCGCGGAGCGCCGATACCCACCGTCGGCAGAATGATCGGTATCGCTGCTGCTCAACCCATCCTACGCCGGAATCGCAGCGCGCCCGAGCTTCGAGAAGCAGATTGTGGTAAATAACTAAATCAATCCAGGAGGTCTTTATGAAATTATTTACTTACCGGCCTTGACCCTACGCCCACAGGACAAGGATTGTCCTGGCGGAAAAAAATCTCTCGTACGAGACCATCGAGTGCGATTTGAAAAATAAATCCAAGGAACTGCTCGAGCGCAATCCCTACGGCAAAGTGCCGGTGCTCGAAGACGACGGCGCGGTGATCTACGAGTCGGCGGTCATCGACGAGTATCTCGACGAAAAATATCCGGCTGTTCGATTGATGCCCAGCGACCTAGCCGAGCGCGCCCGCGTGCGCATTTGGGTCGACTACTGCAACACCCGGCTCCAGCGCGCCGGCGGCATTGTCGCCCACGACTACAAAGTCGAACAGTCCAAGGCCGAGATCGTTGAATACTTGAAGTTTCTCGAAGGCCACATGCGCGGGCGCGACTATATCGCCGGCGACTACTCGCTTGCCGATATCACCTTCATCCCGTTTTTCACCCGGCTGGAACGCTATCAAGCGGCCATCGGTGATGATCTGCCGAATGTCAAAGCGTGGGTGAAACGGTTGTTGGATCGTCCAGCGGTGCAGCCGACTCTATAGGCTAGGCTCAGCGAGTCATGAGAGTGCCCTAAACAATATAGCGCCGACTCCGTCACGCCGGTGGAAACCGGCATCCAGGCGGAGGGGTGTCTAGTCCGAAGTCGGATTCCGGCCTACGCCGGAATGACGGAAACGCG
>CAWJZV010000037.1:0-22677 GCA_963847445.1 uncultured delta proteobacterium
AAGCAAATGGGCGCAGTTCGAATTGAGATCCCGCACCATCGTTCGGCATGACAGCTATCTCGGCGACACCTTGTCATTTCGACTGGAAGGAGAAATTATCCGATTCCGAATTCCCCGCCGTCATTCCCGCGCACGCGGGAATCCAGGTTTATTCCCGTGAATCGAAGATGGATTCCCGTTGTCACGGGAATGACGGAATGAGGCTGCGGCGCGATGCGGGATTTGGTGCGAAGAGAGAAGTGCAGGTTGCGAAGGATACGATGGATTCACCAAGAAGAGCACGTAGGATGGAATAATTTTCCGAACTTCGTGCTCTTAGTGTCCTTCGTGGCGAAAGGTGTTTTCTGACTACTTCCCCAAGCCGAACTCGCGCAGCACGCTTTCTAACGTATCGAAGTCGGCTAACGTGCGCAGCGACGCGAAGGTCGGGAAGATCATCGGTAGCTCGCCGCGATGGCACAGCTGCATGGCGCGGTCGGGAGTGAGCCAGACGCTGTGGGCGACTTCGTAGGAAGTCGCCAGCGGCGTCTGGCCCGGCGGCAGAGCGGCGAGAAAAAAGCGCGTGTCGAAACGCATGGCGAACCGCGCTGGTGTCTGCCAGTAGGAGAAATGGCTCAAGCTACCGAGATCGCAGTAAAGCTGTTCTCCTTCCAACAGTGCAGTGAAGCTGAGGGTTTGGTTTGACAACTCGCCATGGCGCTCGGCCAAGCGGGCGGCGCGTTCCGGGGTCGTGGAGAGTTTCGCGCCGGACGGTTCGGCGGCGAGAAGCACGCCGACTTCCTCGAAGACCTCGCGCACAGCGGCGATCCACAGGCCGATGGCTTCTTCCGGGGCAAAAGCGGCGCCGATGATCTGGCGCGCCTGTTTAGGCGTCCGGCCCACCGTCCGGGCGATCGCCGCCGCGCGGCAGTCTTGTTTGCTCACGGTGCCGCCGGGATAGCAGTACATGCCGCCTAAAAATGGCATGGCGTCGGGCCGGCGGGTGAGAAATACTTCGAAGCCGCGGAGCTCGGCTGGACGCAGGAGAATCACGGTGGCAGCCTGTTTGGGTTTGCTCGGCTCGCTCATCGGATCGCCAAACTCACTGGGCCGGTAAAACTGTTTTGACAAGGCGGGCCGGGACAGAAAAAAGTATCGAAGCGCGAGCGCGCCGCGGCTAATGCGACCACGCTCGACGACACCGTGCCAGTAGTCTCGCGGTGCACGCAAATCGCGTCGCCGGGGTCAATGGAGCCTTCGCGCAACGTGTGATCGGCGAGGACGGCACGCAGATCACTCAGCCAATTCGCTGGCTCGGCGCGGCCTATGAGTGTGCGATCTTTCAAATGGGCGAAGCGCGGATGGGCGCGATCGGCCTTGGCCGAGTTCAAATCGAGCTCTGCGGCGCTGCTGAAAACATGGAGGCCGGGTTCCAGCCGCCTGCTGACGATCTTGCTGTCGTGATTGTTGTAAGCCACCCAGGCTGATTGACGGTCGGCGAAAACGACCGTGAAAGGATTGTAAGCGGTGCTGTGACCGGCGATGAACTGCACGCCCTCGGCGGCGCTTTTGCGTTGCAACAGGTCCATGCACAACAAGCCGCGCGAACGGGTCAACGTCGGTGGCAGTCCATCGCTTCCATTCTCATTTTGACGCCGATTCAAGATGCCGACCAGCAAGCCATGGTCATTGACACCCAACCAGGTGCCGCCAACGCGCAGATCGCGCCCGGCAACGATGCGCGGATCGCCGGCTATCTGCGCCGGCGGCGCCGATGGCCGATCGAAGTGTTCGTCCCGATTGGCCGCCACCAGCAGCGGCAAATCGGCAAAAACCTGAAGATAAAGCGCCAAGGTGCACATGATTCAATGATTTACCGAATGGTTAGTGCTTGTGCAAACTTCGAACATTTCATGCACCACGAAGGACCTAGCGCGGCGAAGCCGCAACCAAAAGGGAAAGACCTTTTCACCACGAAGTGCTTCATGGGCTTACGCTCGTCTACTGATCATGAAAATACCGGAAGCCCTCTCCCGAGGGTTCATTCCTTAGACTCGTCATGCCGGCGCAGGCCGGCATCCAGGGGCGCGAGGGGGGATGGATACCGGCCTGCGCCGGTATGACGGAACAGAGAGTCGTTATCGATATGCATATCATCCCCTCACATGAATTTTCGAAGGAGGACACGAAGATCACGAAGGTTGGAGTTCAAATTATCCGAATTATCCGAACCCTTCGTACTACTATCCGTGATAGTTTGCGCGGCTTGCGCAAATTTCTCGATGCGCCAAAGCCAAGAGGGCGGGTTTCAAACCCGCCCCTACGACTCCCGATATTTTTGGCGCTCTTTGCGTTCTTTGCGGGAATTATTCTGTTCGGTTGCGGCGCAGCGCGCGTGATCTTCGTGGTGCCCACGAACTTGGCTTTTTTGCAGCAGGCGAAAAGCTTTTCAAGCTCGCTCTAAGCCTTGATTGTTGTTGAATATTGTTTGTGTTAGCTTCGATAAATTCGGAAAGGGCAACCATGTTTCAATCTGTTGACGAAGTGATCGCCGGGCTGGCTACGCAGAAGTATCTGTGCAACAAGAACGTCGCTACCGTGGTCTATCTGGGCACGTCGCTGCAAAAACCGCTGTTGGTTGAAGGCCCAGCGGGGGTAGGGAAGACCGAACTGGGCAAGGTGTTGGCGGACTCTCTCGGCATGGAGCTGATTCGCCTCCAGTGCTACGAAGGGCTCGACGAGGCTAAAGCTCTGTACGAATGGGAGTACGCCAAGCAACTGCTCTACACCCAAATCTTGAAAGACAAGATCGGCGAGATCCTGGAGGGCGCCAAAACCTTACAGGAAGCGGTCGACCATGTCGCTAACCAGGATGGCGTGTTTTACTCCGATCGCTTTCTCCTGCCGCGGCCATTGCTGCGCGCGGTCTTGTCGGAAAAGCCGGTGGTCCTGTTGATCGACGAGATCGATAAGTCGGACGCCGAGTTCGAGGCCTTTTTGCTCGAAGTGTTGAGCGACTTTCAAATCACGGTGCCGGAGATCGGCACGCTCAAGGCCAAGCATATTCCGCTGGTGGTGCTGACCAGCAACAACAGCCGGGAAGTGTCCGACGCGCTCAAGCGCCGCTGTCTGCATTTATTTCTCGACTTCCCCGATCCTGAGCGTGAAAAAGAGATCATCAAGCTCAAGGTGCCCAATGTCGGCGACAAGCTCGCCGATGAAGTAGTGCGCTTGCTGCACCGCCTGCGCAAGCTCGATTTAAAGAAGACACCGAGCATCAGCGAGAGCCTGGACTGGGTGCGCGCTTTGACGTTGCTCAATATCAAAGACCTCGACAACGAACTGGTCGAGCAGACCATGTCGGCGCTGATGAAGTATGAAGCCGACATCCGCAAGGCACACCAGGAACTCAAGAGTTATCTAGCTGAGAAGCAAGCCCGGCGTCCCGACGCCAGCAACGATAAGGATCATCTGCATTAGCCGCTAGCGCGCGGCGTTCACCAAGACTATGCAAGCGCGGGTTATCGAGTTCGCCAATGTTTTACGCCGCAACGGCATCCGGGTGTCGTTGTCGGAAAACATGGACGCGTTCCGCGCGCTGGAACTGATCGGCATCGCCGACCCGCAAATGTTTCGCAATGCCTTGCGCACCACTCTGATCAAGCGCACCAGCGATCAGAAACCCTTCGATGAACTTTTCGATTATTTTTTCTTGGGCATCGGCCAGGCCCTCGATGCCATTGACCGCAAGATCATGGAAGAGCTCGGGCTATCGCCGGAAAAGTTTCAGGAGATGCTCGAGCAGATCCAGAAACTCATGAAGGAGATGGAAGGGGATCTAGCCGATCTCACCAAGGCGCTGCTCAACAATAACCGCGCCGAGCTTGAGCGGTTGCTGCGCCAAGCGATGCAGCAGGAGGCTCAGGACGGCACGCCGGACAGCCTGCGCCACACGCCCTACACGCGCATGATGATGCGCCTGGGGCTCGACCGGGTGCAGAGCGAGATCGAGCGCTTCCGCGGCATGCTGCAAATGCTCGGCGAGAACGGCGAGGATCTGCAAAACGTCATGCGCTATTTAGACGAGCGCATGCGCGACTTGAACCGGCTGTTGCGCGAAGTGATCCAGCAGGAGCAGCGCAAACAGGGCGCTGAACCGCGCGATTACTCCCAGCGCAGCGCGCTGGCGGACAAGAGTTTTTCTTTTTACACCGAAGACGATATCCGGCGCATGAACGACGCCGTGGCGCGCCTGGCGCAGCGCTTGAAAAACCGCCTATCGGTGCGGCGCAAAAGAGCCGCCCGTGGCCGCTTCGACGTCAAAGCGACCTTGCGTAAAAACATGCAATACGGCGGCGTGCCGTTTCTGATTCAACTCGACCGGCGCAAAAAGACCAAGCCGCAGGTGATGGTGCTGTGCGATATTTCCGACTCGGTGTTGAACGCCTCGCGTTTCATGCTGCAGTTCGTCTATTCCATCCAGGATCTCTACGCCAAGGTGCGCAGCTTTGTCTTCGTCGCCGAGATCGGCGAGGTCACCAAGCTCTTCGAAGAACATGACATCCAGACTGCCGTCGAGACCGCTTTGAAAGGGGATGTCATCGACGTTTTCTCCCATTCGAATTTCGGCCGCGCCTTCGAGCAGTTTCACCGCAACTTTTTCGCCTCGATCACCAGCAAGACCACCGTCTTGGTGATCGGCGACGGGCGCAACAATTACAACCGTCCCAACGAATGGGTGCTGCGCGAAGTCAAGCAAAAGGCCAAACAGTTGATCTGGCTCAACCCGGAAAGCCGCATGACCTGGGGCATCGGAGACAGCGAGATGCCGCGCTACGCGCCCCATTGCCATATCGCCGAGGAGTGCCGCAGCATCAATCAACTTTATAAAATCGTCGATTTGATCGTGCCCTAAGGTTATGCCGAAAAAGCTTTTTATCCAGACCTACGGCTGCCAGATGAACCAATACGATTCGGAAAAAATCGCCCAGGTCCTGGCGCGCCAAGACTATGTCCGAACCGATCGTATCGATGGCGCGGATGTGATCCTGCTCAACACTTGCAGCGTGCGCGACAAGGCCGAACAAAAAGTTTACAGCGCGCTCGGCAGCTGGAAGGAATTCAAAAACTACCGCGACGGCGTCATCATCGGCGTCGGCGGTTGCGTAGCCCAACAGGAAGGCGAAAATCTCTTAAAGCGCATCCCCCATTTAGATTTGGTTTTCGGCACCCACAATATTCATAAACTGCCGGAGATGATCGAGCAGGTTGAAATCAGCCGGGCACGCCCGGTGGAGACCGCTTTTTACCGGGATCCGGCTTACATGGACGATAGCGAACTGCGGACGCAAGTCGACGGCGTCAAGGCTTTTGTGACGATCATGCAAGGCTGTAATAAAGTGTGCAGCTTCTGTATCGTGCCCCATGTGCGCGGCCGCGAGGTGAGCCGGCCCAGCGCAAAAATTCTCGCCGAAATAGAATCTCTGGCGCGCCACGGCGTCAAGGAAGTCATGCTGCTCGGCCAAAATGTCAATTCCTACGGCAAACTCACACCTGGCGAGCTGAGCTTTGCCGAGTCTGCTCGCCCAGGTCGACCAGATCGATGGCTTGCGGCGCATTCGCTTTACCACTTCCCACCCGCAAGATTTGTCGCCCGAGCTGATCGAGGATTTCGCCACGTTGGCAAAATTTATGCGAGCACCTGCATTTGCCGGTGCAGTCGGGTTCGGACACGGTCCTGGCGCGCATGCGCCGCGGTTATACCAAGGCGGAGTATTCTGGCCCGGCTCAATCGTCTGCGCGATCGTTGTCCGAAAGTGGCGCTGAGCACCGACATCATTGTCGGCTTTCCCGGCGAAACCGATGGCGAATTCGCCGAGACGCTAGAATTACTCCGCGCGGTGGAGTACGATGATATTTACTCGTTCACCTATTCGCCGCGGCCGCAAACCGTCTCCGCGAAAATTTATCCCGACGATGTTCATGACGACGTGAAAAAAGAGCGTTTAAGAATCGGTGCAAAAATTGCAGCGCGAAATATCTTTGGCGAAAAACCGCCAACGCATCGGCGACCGTGAAGAGGTTCTGGTCGAGGGAGCGGCGAAACTAAAAGCCGAACAAATCATGGGCCGCACCCGCGCCAACCGTATCGTCAACCTCACCGGTTCTACCAGTTTGATCGGTGAGTTCGTGCAAGTTCGGATTATCGGCGCTACCGCCAACTGATTGCTCGGCGAGTTGATGTGCGCTAATGCTGCGATTAGAGTCCCAGCAAAAAGAGGTTAGGCAATGAGCAAGAAATCAGAATGTATAGAGATGTCGGTCGGCGGTTTAACCCTCGACCCGGTGACCAAGACACCCATCGTGATCCTCAAAGACAGCGAAAACAAGCTCAATCTGCCAATTTGGATGGCCTGCTGGAGGCGCACCGCCATGGCGACCGAGATCGAGGGCATAACCATGGCCCGGCCGATGACCCACGATTTGCTCAAGACCTTATTGGGCGAGGTCGGCTGCTCGGTGCAGTCCATCGAGATCACCGAGCTCAAAGAAAACACTTATTACGCGGCGATTAATCTTACCCTGGCGCGGCGGGCGCCCGCTCATGCTCGACTCGCGCCCCAGCGATGCCATCGCATTGGCGCTACGCGCCAAATGTCCAATCTATGTCGCCAAGGCGGTGCTGGAAGCATCGAGCGTCTTACAGCAGGACGAAAACCAAAGACGTGCCGGTTGAGAACGTCTCCAACGTGTCCCAGGAAAAATGGGGCGAGATTCTCGAAAAAATGACCCCGGACGATTTCAAGTACAAGCAATAGTTCGATTTTGCCGGCGTGCTTGATTAACAGTTCAAGTGTTATTGAGAACGCCGCGTAATCCCAATTCAATCCAATGGCCACAACCCAAACTAGAAGAATCAGCCGTAAAGAACTGCGCCAGCCTGATCGCTTTCAAGTCGCCACTGAGAAGGCGCTGGAATATATCCAATCCCACAAGAATTTAGTCTTCGCTGCGATCGGCGTGTTAGTGCTGTTCGGTCTGGCAATCTGGGCTGGCAGCTATTTAAGGAAAGGCAAAATGACGCGGCGGCGCTGGAGTTCACCGATGCCACGGCGCTTTATCAAGCCGAGAAGTACCGCGAGGCGCTGACAGCCTTCGAAAAGGTTCAATCCTATCGCTGGTCGCGTTACGCCGGCTTGGCCCATCTTTATCAAGCCAATACCCATATTGCGTTGGGCGAACTCGACAAGGCGCTGAGTTCGGGTCAACGCGCGGTTACAGCGAGCCGGCCCAACACGCTGTATCGCCAACTAGCTCTGATGACCTTGGCCAACGCCGCGGAGCAAAAGAACGACTGTCGCCAAGCTATCGATTCTTACGACGAAGCGCGGAAAATTGTCGCAGCTCAGCAAGACGAAGCTTTACTCGGTAAAGCACGTTGCCTGGAAAAGACCGGCGATGCAGCCGGCGCCTTGGCAGCCTACAAGGAATATGTAAAAGACCAGCCGGGTTCGATTGCGAGTGCCAAAGTCGTCGAGCTTGAGGGCAAAGTTTCGACAGCTCCGGTGACACCGGCGGCGAAATAATGAAACATATTTAATGTCTGATAAGATATATTATGTCAACTTTGATCATCTGCGTTAATTCGGATTTTTGACTGGTCCTATGGCACAGCGCCCTGCACTTCCAAGGCACTTTAATCCCATCCCCACTGAACTCTGCATCGACCACCGCCTCATCGCTTTGCTAACTGATCGATAAAGCCACTGTCGTCGAGTTTTTTCAGTATCGAATGGTTGATCACCATGTCGGGTTTGATCTTGGCCACTAACGGATCGGATTCGGCGATGAATTCGATCATCGATACAATGCCGGCGCTGTCGACATAAGGTTTTGGCGGCAGCACTTTGAGCGCCGATTGATAATGCTCCTCAGCCTTCTCGACTCGATCCGAGTCTTAAATACTTGGCGATGACTTGCTTGACCCGCTCCTTGTTCCGCGGATCGAGACTGAAACTGTTACCGGCGACGATGCCCTTTAGCGCCCGCTCGACAAACTCTGGGTCATTCTTGATTGTCCGCTCACGAATGCACATGGTTTGCTGTGGATAGGGAATCGGCAGCTCGGTGAAATCGGCCAGGATCGAATTACCACGTTCCTTCAGCACGCGGCCCGAGACCGGGATTGACGATGATCGCGTCGCTGCCACCCGACTGCAACGAACCGACCCGCGCGGCTTGATTGCCCAATTGAAGAATCGTGATGCGGTCGCGCCGGGCATCGAGGCCCCAATGCTTCAAACCAAGTAACACGGCGTGATAGGACGCCGTGCCGGCTTGCGCCGCGCCGATCCGCCTGCCTTTGAGATCTTCGGGTTTCTTGATCGCCGCTGACGTTACCAAGATGTAATTCATCTTATTGACCATGCCGGCAAACATGGTCAGATCGGCGCCGCGTGCCCGCGCGCTAATCACCGGCTGGCCCGACATGCCCATGATCGGTATGTCTCCCGAAATCAACGCTTGGGCACCGCGTGTGCCCCCTTCGATCAAAATCAAATCCGGGTCGCTGCCGTAACGTTTAAACAGCCCCTCTTCTTTAGCAACCCAAAGCGGCGTTTGATTGGAACTGAAGGAGGAATAACCAAGCAGAAATTTATTCTGCGCCAACCCTAGGGCCTGATAAAGGAGTACGCAGGTGCCAAAAATGAGACCGGATATTCGCTTCATTTTAAGCTCCTTAGGTGCCGATATCCAATCTAAAACTGAAAATTAGAAAAAGCGACGCTCGGGCGGACGCGACTACGGATGGACATCCTGGGTAAACCACTCCCCCGGCACTTCCCGTCCCAACCCCTTGGCCTGCGCGGCATCGTAAACCTTCTTCCCGACCGCGGCGAATTGCGCGCCCATGCCGATGTTATTGACGAAGCCGGTGATTTGCCGATCGTTTTCGCGTCCCTTGATCCGTCTGCAAATGAGATCCGGCAAGGTCGGCAGAGACTGCCAATCGATGGACCTTGTCGTCGGATGGTCGCGCAGGGTGAAATCGTCGCGCTCGAAATGGGCCAGCGCCGAAGAAGTCACATTGTTCTCAGTCGAATGCGTGTGCAGCACCAACGGTTGACAGGCCATTAACGCTTCGTCGTCGAATTCATCGCGCTGCATGGCACTGATGTGCAGGCCTTCGCGCAACGCCCACTTGCCGATAAACGGCTTGCGCGCATTGGTCGACGTGATCAGGATGTCGACATTTTTGGCCGCCGCCTCGTAGGAGTCCACCGGGACGATCTCAACGCCGACCTGGGCGCTGGTTTCCCTGGCGAAATTTTCGCGGTTGGCTTTGGTCGGACTGTAGACGTTGATGCGCTTGATCTTGCGCGCCTCGCATACGGCTAACACCTGGGTGCCGGCCTGCCAGCCGGAACCGATCAGGCCGACGGTTTCGGCATTGGCCCGCGCCAGGTATTTGGTCGACACACCGTTGGCTCCGCCGACGCGGAAACGTTGCAAGACGCCGTCGTTCATCACTGCCAGCAACTCACCGTTGGCCGAACTGAAAAGCAAAATGACTCCCATCCAGCGCTGCCCCGGCAGCATCGGTAGCTTTTCGCGGCGCATGCCGCCGGCGGTATCGCGCCAGGCGACGATGTCGGAGGAAAAGCGCAGTGCTGCGGTGCCAAAGTGCGGACTGGCGCCGCTCATGCTTTTTAAATAGTGCGCCATCGGCCCCTCGGCGTTCGCCGCGGCGGCGGTCGGACTATGAACATCCGAACGGGGCGCGGTGACCGCCACACCCTGCCCCATTTCACCATAGAGAATCTCCAATGCCTCCATCGTGTCCTTCATGGTGATCAATTGACTGACTTCGTCGTTGTTGAGAAATAATGGCATAGGGCCTCGTGTTCGTGACTCGTGCTCGTGATCGTGTTCCGGATCGGACGAACACGAGCGACGAGCACGATCACGTTTTTAATCCCTGATATCCTGCAAGAACCACTCGGTCGGCAGTTCGCGTCCGAGACCGCGCTCTTTGGCAAGTTCGTAGACCTTCCCCGCCACGGCAAAAAATTGCGCGCCCTGAATATTGCCGCGCTCCGAGTACGTCACCTGCTTGTCGGAGCTGCGCCCTTTTTTCGCGCCGCCAAGTATCTCCGAAAAAAACACCGCGCGATCTTCGGCGATGACGCCATGACCGCGATTGCCGGCACGCTTCATTTGAAAGCCGGCATTGTCTTTGGGCTTGGCCGCATAGGTAATGTACTCATCGGCGAGAGCGAATTCCGGCAGCCCCCAAGGCGCCGGTGCCGTGCCCAGTCGCAGCGAGACATCGATGCGCTTCAAAGTGTCTTCGTCGGGTGTGCCGCCGACGCAGGTAACATGGGTGCCCTCTTCCAGCCATTTACCGATGACGATGGGCACGGCGGAGTCGCTGCAACCGGCGACGATATGCGCGCCTTTGTAAACGTCGCGCGGGTGGCTCATCGGCACGACTTCGAGACCGTACGCGGCGCCGATCTCCTTGGCATAGGCTTCGCGGTTTGCCTTGGTCGGACTATAGACCTGAATCTTTTTAATTTTGCGCGCCTGCAGAAACGACTCGACATGGGAGCGAGCCATGCCGCCGGAGCCGATCATGCCAACCACGCTGGCGTCTTCCCGCGCCATGTATTTGGCGCCGATGCCGGAATCGGCGCCGACCCGCATATGCTGCAGATAGCCGTCATTGATCAGCGCCAACGGCTCGCCGTTCTCGATGCTATTCAAGAGAATCAAGCCGCAAAAGTTACCCGGCCGCACGCAGTATTTTTCCTGGGTGACTGCGCCCTGATACTCCTGCTCGTAGATCACGTCCGATTTCATGCGGATGGCGAAATAGCCGGACATGGAGCCGCCTTCCATGGTGCCCCACTGATATATTTTCTCCGGGTCGGTGGTCGGAATCTGAATATCGATGCGCGGCCGGCAGACCGCTTCCTGGCACGCCAATTCCCGATAAGCCTTGTCCAGTGCATTCATGGTCAGTTCCATGGTCAGCACTTGTTTCACGTCATCGTTGTTGAGAAAAAGCATCTTGCTCCCCTAGGACTGGCCAATCTAACTCATCGCCAATTCATTTCAGCGCGAAGTGTCCATGAGCTCGCGCTCGCCTACGAGCATGAAAATGGCTCTGCTCCCTCCTTGATTCGTCATTCCCGCGCACGCGGGAATCCAGGTTTGGTCAGCACCGAATTAGCCTGGATACCCGCTTTCGCGGGTATGACGGAACACCGGAGGCTCTTCGTTGTACATCTCATCCTCTCACAAGTATTTTCGAAGGATCTGACGCAGGACACGAAGCGCGACTGCGCAAATGTTCCGATCGCCGAATACCAGAGGGCGGGTTTCAAAGCCGCCCCTACGAATCCCGATTTTTTTGCGCCCTTTGCGTTCTTTGCGGCCATTCTGCGTTTTGGTTGCGGCTTCGCCGCGCTAGGTTCTTCGTGGTGAGGATTCCGGTTTACGGATTGCGGCCCCATAATTTCACGAAGAATCCTTCATCGACCAGCTCTTGCACCAAACTGTTGTCGTAGAACTGCGCCGGCTTAGCCCCCTTTGCCTTGGCATTGGTCCGGCCGATCTCATCGAGAGTTACCTGGAATCCAGCAGCTTTAACGAACGGGACCTTTTCCATAAACTCGTAGCCATATTTCAAGCTGCCGTCGAGGATTCTTGGATCAGTGACCTTGGTGTATTTAGCGAATATCGTCTTCGTCTCGGCCGGTCTGTTGTAAATGAAATGCATCGCCTTGCCGTAGGCGCGCAAAAAAGCTTTCGCCGCTGGCCGCCTTTCTTTGACGAAGCGTTTGGTGGTCGTCAGAGTCAAGTGAACGAAGGGAATCTCATCCTTGGCGAGATTGGCCAGCACCTTTGCCCCTCCCTGTTCAGCGACATAGACCATCGGATAAGACATTGGCGCCGCCGCGATAATCTTCTTGGACAGCGCCGCGGCGATCTCGGGCATGCCGCCGATTTGAATGAACGCTACATCCTTATGAGCTTCGAGCCCATGCTTGGCCAGAAACATGCGCATACCGAAGTCAGTGGCTGCGCCAAAACGCGAGACACCGATAGTTTTGCCTTTGAGGTCGGCGACGGTTTTTATCTCAGGCGCGGCCATAACATAGAAAGGCACGATATTCACCGTCGCCCCGATCGCCACCAAGTCGCCGCCTTGGAGCCCCGAGTCCGCAATCACCTGGCTATTTTGCGCGCTAATAACCACATCACCGGCCAGCGTCGCTTTCGCCGCCACCGGCGAGCTGGCGATATACATGGTATCGACGTCCAAACCTTCTTCTTTGTAGAATCCTGCGTCGTTCATGATCCAAAACGGCGCATTGAACGCGCTCACCGCAGTCCAGGCAATGACCAGCTTTTGCGCCTGGGCCGGCACGATGCCGAGAGCGAGCAGCAGAAGTACGATCGCGACGCCAGCACGAACGCGATTCTCCATCACGGCGCCCTCCCCCACAGTTTAACGAAGAAACCTTCGTCGATCAGTTCCTGCACCAGGCTGTTATCGTAGAACTGTTCCGGCTTGGCGCTCTTCGCTTTGGGATTTTTTTTGGCGATGTCGTCGAGCGTGACCTGGAAAGCGGCGGCTTTTACCAGCGGCACTTTTTCGATGAAGTCGTAAGCGTACGTCAGACTGCCATCGACCATGCCTTGATCTTTGATCTTGGTGTATTTGCTAATGATCGCTTTGCTGTCTTCCTTTTTCGAATGCATGAAGTGGACGGCGCGGCCGTAGGCGCGCAGATAAGCTTTAGCCTGGGCGCGCCGTTCGCGCATGAACTTGCGCGTCGTGGTCACGCCGACATGGAGAAACGGAATGTTTTCCTTCGCCAGATTCGCCAACAGATGCGCCCCGCCCTGCTGGGCGACGTAGGCCATGGGTTGGGAAAATGCCGCGGCATGCACCGTACGCTTGCCCATCGCCGCGGCGATCTCGGGCAGCCCGCCGAGTTGAATCATCGGCACATCCTTCACCGGCTCCAAGCCGTATTTAGTTAAAAACATGCGCATGCCGACATCGCCGGAAGAGCCGAAGCGGGTCACGCCGACGGTTTTCCCCTTGAGATCGGCGATGGTTTTTATTTCCGGCGTCGCCATGATGTAGAACGCCACGACATTGGTGATGCCGCCCATCGCCACTAGATCGCCGCCTTGCAGGCCGACATCGGCGACCACTTGGCCGTTGGCGGGTGAGATCATCACCTCGCCGGCAAGCGTCGCCTGGGCCACGGTCGACGAACTGGGAATGTAGACCAGCTCGGTGTCGAGCCCTTCTTGCTTGGCGAATCCGGCGTCTTGGATAATCCAGAAGGTCGCGTTGAGCGCGCTAATCGATGAGTATGCTTGCACGAACTTTTGCGCCTGTGCCGCGGCGGGCAAGAGCAGCAAGGCGAGAGCGAGTAAAGATTTTGCCAGTTGATTGGTCATATCCGTCCTATCCGATTGATCCGTCCAATTCTTTCCAGCAGTGGTATCGGCACCTCACAGCGCTGTCAAGCCAGGCCAGATTTCTCTTGAAATGATCTGACAGCTGTCCTATGGTCCCGGCTGAAACACATTGGACGGACTATGAGCATAACAAACAAAGCGGCAATCGTTGGCATCGGCGACACTCCGACGGATCGCTTGGGCTCCAAGCCCGGCGAGCCACGCAAGTCGAGCGCCGAATATCTAGCTTGGGCCATGCATCTCGCGTTGGAAGACGCCGGCTTGAGCCTCAAGGATTTCCAGGGACAGGGACTCGGCGTGACGATTCCCACGGCGTATCCCCAACCGTTCTGGCCGGAAGAGGTCAGCGAGATCCTCGGCATCACGCCGGGCTTCTTGCTCGGCGGCGCCACCGGCGGCGCCGGAGCGGTGTCGCTGATGGGCGGCATGAGCGCGGCGATCAATTCCGGATTGATCGATCTCGCGCTGGTGATCGGCGCGGCCGCGCCCTTCTCCGAACATTGGGGCGGCGGTATTCAGCCCGGCGACATGCGCGACTGGGAAATCCCCTACGGCACCATGGGGCCGAATAGTAAAATCGCCATGGTCATGCGCCGGCACATGCATGAATACGGCACGACCCTCGATCATCTCGGCAAGATCGCCGTCACGGCGCGCTATCACTCAAGCTTGAACCCGCTCGGCTACCTGCGCTCGCCGATGACTATCGATGATTATAAAAAGTCCCGCCTGGTCGCCGATCCGGTGCGCTTGTTCGACTGCGTGATGCCGGCCAACGGCGGCAAGGCCTATATCTTGGCCTCGCCTGAGCGCGCCAAGACATTGCGCAAGAAACCGGTGTGGGTCAAAGGCTTCGGCGAACGCAGCAATCCCTCCTACGGCCCGCGCGCCGGTTCCGATGCTCTAATCATGGGCGTCAAAGACGCCGGCCGAGTCGCCATGGAGATGGCCGGGGTAAAGCACAAGGACATTAATTTCTTGCAGCTCTATGACGACTACGTGATCGTGGTTTACTTGCAGATCGAAGACTTGGGTTTTTGCCAGAAAGGCGATCTTAAATTCTTCGAGAACACCGACTTTACTTTCAAAGGCCAACTGCCGATCCAAACCGGCGGCGGCATTATCAACTGCGGCCAGCCTTCCACCGCCGGCGGCGTGCATCATATTTTAGAAGGCGTGCGCCAGTTGCGCGGTGAAGGCGGCGAGCGCCAGGTGCCCAACGCCAAGATCGGCTTGATCTCCGGATTGGGCGTGCTGCCCTACGGCAAAAATCTCGGTTGCTGTGCCGTGTCGATATTGGGCAACGAACTGTAGAGACATAAAATCCGTTCGTGCTTGTCGAAGCGCGAACTCGGCGAAAAGAATAAAACCATGGCTGAACTAGATGTAAGAAAACCCCTGCCGGCGATCACCAACGAAGCGAAAGCCTTTTGGGACGCCGCGGCGCAACAGCAACTTTCCATCCAGCGCTGTCAAGATTGCCGCGCCTGGGTCTGGACCCCGCGTCCGTCGTGTAACGAATGCGGCAGTCAAAAAGTTGAGTGGACACCGATGAGCGGCAAGGGCGAAGTCTATTCGTTCACGGTCATCCGCCAGGTTGTCGGCCGCGCCGCATCGAAGGCCTTCGAGCCCGACATCCCCTATGTCATCGCGTGGGTGGACCTCGACGAAGGCCCGCGCCTGATCACCAACGTTATTGGATGCCCTGTGGAAGACGTGAAACTGGGAATGAAAGTAACCGTGCAGTTCGAGAAGGCGTCCGAGAAAATTTGGCTGCCGAAGTTCAAACCGGCGGCCTAGCCGCCGACGAGATCCTCGAGTTTTACGTTTTATAAATCTAGGAGATCTTCGAAATCCCTGGTTTTCCAGAAAAACGCGGCTTCGTCTTGCCGGCTCAGGCCGGCAGCCACCTTCCTTGTTAGTCGAAGCCAATTTAACAAAGCCTGGATACCGGCTTTCGCCGGTATGACGGAAGAGGCAGTCGAGTATCAGCCGACGAACTCGCGAATACTTGGCCCGGCTTAGTGTCCAGATCTATCCACCGATCAACCCCGCTTGCCGCAGCACGCCGGCATGGTCCCAATAGATCCGCTCGCAAGCGAGCTTGTCGCCGCGAAATTGCACGATCACGACAAAGTCCACGGCGATCTTTCTGTGAGTTGCTGGAACACCGGGCAAAAACCAAGGCATGGGATTGCTATGGGTAATTTCGACATGGAGCTCGTCGACTAAATGCCCGGCGCCGATTACACGGTTTACCGGGGTTATCCGCATATCGTCCGGCCAGGACGGAATAAAGTCGTCGCGATAAAATTTGCGCAGCGCATCCTTGCCGCGTCCGCCGGTGTTTACCGGCATATGGTTGACCTAAGCGTCGTCGACCATGGTTGCCAGTGTAGCCTCGACATCGCGAGTCTCGAACTCGCCGCGCAAATGCTCGGCCCAGAGTTGCTCGAGTTGTTCGGCACTGAGCGCCGATCGGTAATCATGCTCTGCCATTACCAGTCCCTTTCTGTCTAAACGGCGTTAGCTGCTGGTTATGACAATGCCACATTCCTCGCAGCGATAACGTGCCCCATTGCCGCCTGTCTGTGCGAGTTCCTCAAAATCGAAGTTCTTAATGCCGCTGCTATCGAAACACTCAGGGCAATAACCATCGCCCAAATCTTCGGCGGCCAGAGTCAGATGGCAGAGGCGGCAGCGCATGGTGCTTTTGCGCTCGGCGAGCAGTTCTAAAGTGGAATGTTTGCAATCCGTCATCGCCGCGAAGGGTCCATCAGTTATTGGCAGCCACCGCCACTAGCTCTAGAACCTGCCAGCGCGCATAGCAGGATTCCAACTCGCTTTTAACCGCTTCGATGCGGGCCATGGCCGCGGATATCTTTTCATTGCCCTGGCGGTAGAACTCCGGCTCGCCCATGCGCGCGTTGAGCTCCGCCGCCTCTGCCTCAAGGGCTTCAATTTTCTCCGGCAACGCCGTCAATTCACGCTGCTCTTTGTAGCTGAGCTTGCGCGGCTTTTCAGTTCGCTTGCTGTCAGCCGGTGGCGGCATCGCGACGCCATTGGTGCGCTTGCTTATGTCACTGGGTGCGTCGGGAATTTGCCGTTGGTAGCGCGCCCAGTCTTCGTAGCCGCCGGCGTATTCGTTGAACTTGCCGTCGCCTTCGAAGACCAGCGTGCTGGTGACGACATTGTCGAGAAAGGTGCGATCGTGGCTGACCAACAGGAGCGTGCCTTCGTATTCGGACAAGAGTTCTTCGAGCAGTTCCAAGGTGTCGACATCGAGGTCGTTGGTCGGCTCGTCGAGCACCATCAGATTGGCCGATTGAGTAAATAGTTTCGCCAACAGCAAACGGTTGCGCTCGCCGCCGGACAGCGCGTTCACCGGTGAGTCGATGCGCTGGGGCGGGAACAGAAAATCCTTCAAATAGCCGACCACATGGCGCGATCGGCCGCGCACGGTGACGATATCCGAATCGCTCAGGTTCGCGCGCACGGTTTTTTCCGGGTCGAGGGTGCGGCGATGCTGATCGAAGTAGGCCACCTGCAGCCGGGTGCCCAACAACACTTCCCCGGTGGTCGGCGCCAGCTCAGCCAGGATCAATTTGAGCAACGTGCTCTTGCCCGAACCATTGGGGCCGATGATGCCGACACGGTCGCCGCGCATTATTCTCGTCGAGAGCTCGCGAATGATCGCATTCTCACCATAGTGAAACCCGACCCGGCGCAGGTCGACGACCAGCTTACCCGAGGACGCGCCGGCGTCGAGGGTGAAACGCGCCTTTCCCTGGGCATCCAGGCGGTCGGCCTTTTCTTTACGCAGAGCTTGAAGCTCGCGCACCCGGCCCTCGTTACGAGTGCGGCGAGCCTTGACCCCCCGGCGAATCCACGCCTCTTCCTCGGCGAGCTTTTTGTCGAACTTGGCCGAGGCCCGTTCCTCGATCGCCAAGAGCTCGTCTTTTTTCTGTAAGTAGCGATCGAAATCGCCGGGAAACGACGTGAGCTTGCCGCGGTCGAGCTCGACGATGCGCGTCGCTAAGCGCCGGACCAGAGTCCGGTCATGGGTAATGAACATCACCGCGCCTTGGTAATTGAGCAGATATCTTTCCAGCCAATCGATGGCATTGATATCCAGATGGTTGGTCGGCTCATCGAGCAGCAATAAATCGGGCTCGCTGGCGAGTGCGCGGGCGAGCATCACCTGGCGGCGAATGCCGCCGGAACAATCGGCGAGCCGCTTATCCTCAGGCAGATTCAATCTCGTCAGCACGGTCTCGACTCTTTGATTGATGTTCCAGCCGCCCAGGGTCTCGATCCTGGCTTGCAAGCGCGCCAGCTGCAGCAACGAGTCGCGATTCGCCAGTTGACCACCATGGGTTAGATTGTGATATTCCGCTAATAGCGCGCCGATCTCGCCGATGCCGCCGGCGACGACTTCGAAAACCGTTTGGTCGGTGTCGGGCGGCACTTCCTGTTCCAGGTGCGCTACGCGCAACGATTCGGCGCGCCAGATTTCGCCCTCATCCGGCAACAACTGCCCCGCGATCACGCGGAACAGCGTGGTCTTGCCGGTGCCGTTGCGCCCGACCAAACAGACCCGCTCGCCGGCGTCGATCTGAAAACCAACCTGAGACAATAATGGAATATGGCCGTAGGCGTGGGAGATGTTATCGAGGCGAAACAGAGGCATGCTTGAATATGGTTTCCTATCGTGACAGGGAAATTTTGCCGCACAGTCAGCGCGGGCTACGAAGCCATTAGCGCATCAACGCCGCCGCCAAAGCGATCGCGGCAATCGTCGCGGTGGCGATCAGGGCGATGAGCAGAAATTGCACGGTCTTGCGCAGCCTGGCCAGTTGCGCCTGCAACACTGTGATCTGCACGTCCATGGTCGCGTTGAGTTCGTTTTGAATCTCGAAACCCTTCTCCAGCGCCGTTAGCCGATTCGCGCTGTCATCGGATCGCAGGTCGCCAAGCCGCCTACGTAGCGCTCCCACCGCCGCCGTCCCGCCGGCCACCACCAGCGGTCGCAATTTCGTCAATAACTGTCTCATCGCTAGGTTCTTGGTAGCACGGTCATGATTGGGATCTTACCCTAATCGCCGGCCGGGATAAACTCGCCGCGTCGGTGTCTTTAGCGCAGGATATCGTTGATCAAGCTGTTGTCGAAGAATCCCTGGAGTCGAGGGATCCGTCCGTCACCTGAAAAAACGTTTTGAACGGCTTGCCGGCGATAAACGCAGGTCCCGAGCATGCCGACGGAAAAGATTGGCAAGTTTTGAACAGCTAACTTTATGGATCGTGATAATTCATCGTGTTGTGTTGGATCGAGTTCATGAAATATAGCGCCAGCGGCCGGCTCGTCGCTTCTGCAGCCGCAAGCAGGCGCGCCGAAGTCTCATAACGGCGAAAGAAATTCTGATAACCCAACCGTTCGTAAGCGCTCTGTTCGGGCAAACTGCTGGCGTAAATGATTCCCGAACGAGTCGCCCGCAGCGCTTGCGGCACGGCCTGCGCCAGCGGCAGACCCTGGCCGGCGTTGTTGCCGATGACGACGTAGTCTAGCGCGTCGGTTAACTCTGCCAGGGTTCTGACCATGCCATGCAGCGAGACCTCGTCCCAATTTCTCATTTCCGCTTTGCCCAGCGCCGCGTTCAACACCTTGGGATATCCGTCGGCAATTTGAAACACGCCGCCAATCTGGACGATGCGCGCCCAGGGCAGCGGCGGTTCGGTGACGAACTCGCCGACGGTGACTTCGTTGTCTAGGATCAGCGCGACAAACTGCTTGCTCCTCGCCTGCTGAAGCTGTGTAGCTAAATTCATCTGAATATATTCCTTCCGAACTTTGTCGTCATCGAAACAACCAGATCCCATCAAACCACGAAGCTCACGAGGGGTTTGGCAAAGGGCGCAGCGTGCTGCGCCCCTACAACTTTGTGCTACAACTTTGTGCTCTTCGTATTGCTATCCAAAAACTAACACCACCATGTTTGTCATATCGTGCGACTTTAATATTCCGGGAGTCGAAGATTTTCGGATTCGGAAATTCCTCTCGCCAAGGCGCAAAGACGCCAAGTTCGAAGAGAAAACAATAGTACTCTTACAAACGGTCATCATCACTATTTTATTTTCCGAGCTTTGCGAGCTTAGCGACTTTGCGAGAGATATTCCGAGTTTCGATTGCGGCTGTTCGCCTACAGGCGCACCTCTTTTCCCCCAGCGAAGTCTGGGGAAAAGCGTGTATTACCATGCCTCGAAGTTTACGCGGCTTGCGCAAATTGCCCGAGCGCCAAATCCAAGAGGGCGCCTTTCAAACCACGCCCCAACCAATCCCGATTCTTTTTTGCGTCCCTTGCGTTCTTTGCGGCCAATCTTCAATTCGGTTGCGGCAGAGCCGCGCCAGGTCCTTCGTGGTAAACATCTTCTGCCGCATACGTCTAAACATCGCTATTCGTACAGACTCTTGATGAACCCGCTATCTTCGATGGACTTGAGGATAGTCGGATCGCTGAACGATGCCGGGTCGGCAGATTTAGCTTTGGGAAACTCCTTGGCGATGGAGTCGAGCACCGTGCGTATGCCGCTCACGGAAGGATACGGCACGCGGTCGAAATAGGTGTTGGCATACTGGTCGTAGGTGCGCTCGGCGTATTTCTCCTTGTCCGCCTCCATGCGCATTTTCTTCAGGATGATGCGGATGCTTTCCTTCTTGTTGCGCTTGAAATAGGCAATCCCTTCGACGTAGGCGCGCATCACTCGAGTCGCCTGATCACGGTTGCCGCGCAGGTAGCCGCGCGTCGACACCAGCATGCTTTGCAAATAGTGAATGTTCATCTTGGCGAGATCGGCTAAGACGCGGAAGCCATTGTCTTCGGCGATGAAATAGGACGGGTCGGTCAGCACCGCGCCGTCGACGACTTTCTTTTGCAAGCTCACCAGCATGGTCGGCGACGAACCGATCTGCAAGACGTTCAAATCCTCCTGGCGCAGGTTCCAATGATTGAGCAAGAGGGTCAGAACCGTATGGGATGCGGTGCCAAAGGCGGTAATGGCGATGCGCTTGCCTTTTAGGGCCTCTGGCGTATCGACATCCGGCCGCACCAGTAGCCGATGCACGCCTTTGTTGTTGAGCGCGGCGATCATCGTCACATCGCTGCCTTTTAGCATGGAGCTAATCACCGGCCCGCCGCTGGCGCTGGCGAACTGGATATCGCCCGCCAATAAGGCGTTAATGCCACGTGCCGCCCCACCGCCGATAAAGATCGCCTCGACGTCGAGACCATGCTTTTTGAAAAAACCGCGTTCCTCGGCCACCCATATGGCGCTATTGCTCGGGCTAAAAGCGCCCATGCCGATGCGAATCTTGTCCATCGCTTGGGCGTATTCTGGCGGGCTGATGAAGAACGCATTCACCAAGAAGGACACGAAGAGCACGAAGGTCGGAAAATTACTTGACCGAAAACTTCGTGCTCGGGGCCTATGGTGAGCGTAGGTTTGTAGGATGTGGTGACCAAAGGGAACCGCATCGTTGGTAAGTCGCATTCGTTCGATGCGGTTCGCGGACTCACCACATCCTACGGGTTTCGCCATTTTGATTTTCCGCAGGTGTGCGTAATCACATGAAACACTTCGTGGTGAAAATGAATTTGTCATCATAATTGATCAACTCGGCCAGTCGGCGAGCAGTTTGCCGTAACCTTGGATCGGCGCGCGGCGGCCCAATTGTGAAAGTATCTCCCAGAGCATCGCGGGATTGCTGGCGATGGCGGTGATCTTTAGGTCGTTCTCGATCTGTTGCAACACCGGCAATGGATCGAGCACGGCGCCTTGAAAGTATATGGCATCGACAGAGCCGACTTCGGCCAACGCCTGAAGGGTGAGATCGTAGACCGCTGCCGGCCCCAAACGGCCGGCCTCGCCGATATTGGCGAATGACTTAGGCGCGCGCACTGAGAAACCGGCATCAGTCAAATATTCTTCGATCATGCCGTTCAAGCGGGTCTCGAATGGCGTCAGCAGCAGCAGATGCCTGGCGTCGTACTTTTGCAACGCATGCACCGACGCCGTCAAAGCGGTGGTCACGGGGATTCGCAGCGCCGCCTTGAGTTCCGCGAACAGTCCGGGATTCATCACCTCGGTGGGCGCGCCGATGAGTATGACCGCATGCCATTTCTTTGCAGCGGCAAGTTCACTGACGCGGCGCACGACTTGCTGTTTCTTGCCGGTGATTTCGTAAAGCGATTGGCCGAATAGTCCCAAGCCGTGAAAGTCGAACTGGACAAAGTCCGGCACCAGCTTCATGAAACCATCGTAATGCGGCCAGGTCGCCGGTCCAGGACTAACGAAACCGATATTGAGCAATAGAGATTCGATCGGTCAATTCCTCGCTTCACTAGATCAATAGCATAGCGAGTCAAGAAAACCAGGTTCGGCGATGAGTTGTATTGTCGCCGAAGGCCGGGCTAAAGAGAGGCTAGCAGCCTGCTTAAAGACCAGTCGGAATGCTTCGAGTGCCTCGGCATGAACGGAAAATCATCGATGATTTCAACCCCCCTCCGTTCGTCCTGAGCGATGTCGAAGGACTCTGCGAGGGTTTTCAGCCACCTGCTAGAAGAATAGCACCATAGGAGATTACTTTTCATGACGAACTTAACCGACGCCCCCCTCGAAGATCGCCTAATCGAGCTCATGCGTCACCTTGGCATCGAGCGCGCACATTTCGCCGCCTGCATGCCGCGCGACTGGGTGGGACTGCTTAATCGTCACAAGAACGCGGTCGCATCGCTGACCCTGATGTGCCCTATGGGCATCGACTTAGCGCCTATGTCCGCTGAACCGCCGCCGCTGCTCATCGTCACCGGCGACCAAGGACGCGGCGGACTCGACGCGATCAGAGATGGGCAAAAGATCGCCGGCTCGCGCTCGCTGATTCTAAAGAACTACTTTAGCCCGCCTTGGGCCGACCCGATTGGCGATCGGCGCGACGCCATCGGAATGGCGATGAGGGAATTTATCGAAACCAATGCTCTCGGCGATACGCAGCGAATCGCAAAATTTTTGTCCCGGTCCGGCGAATGCGCCGGCATCACCTATTCCTGTCATGGCAGTGGCGAGCCCCTGTTGCTCATGCCGCTGGCGCTCTCCCCTTCCCAGTGGCAACCGCTCATCGAGCAGTTCGGCGAAAAATTT
>CAWJZV010000038.1:0-32204 GCA_963847445.1 uncultured delta proteobacterium
GCTTGCGCAAAGTGTCGCCCCACCCGAGCGCCGACATTCATCCCGAGACCGCGAAACGCTACGGCATCACGGATAAGACCTGGATGGTCATAGAAAGCCCGCGCGATTCGATTCGCGCCAAGGCGCGGGTCACCGATGCAATTGCACCGGGTGTAGTGTGCTGCCAGCATGGCTGGTGGCAAGAGTGCAAGGCGCTGGAGCTGCCCGGTTACGATTCCTACGGCGCCGGTTCAGCCAATCCGAGTTTGCTGATCGGTTCAGATATCGCCGATCCGATTAGCGGTTCGTTGCCGCATCGGTCCTTTCTGTGCCGTGTCCGGCCGGCGCCGTCAAGACGAGAAAGATTTTTAACCCCTACCCGATGCAATGCTGCCGGTGATATTGGAAGTAGCGGGAATGGAAATTGATTCGAGTTCACAGTTTGAAAGGTAAATCTCTCGGTGTCATGATCGCTTGATTCGGTAATGCGCAGATCCGCAGACTGGGTGGGTAGGTGGCTACATGTCATTGGATGAGTCTTACTTTCCTGTACCCTCAACGAGGAGGCGGTACGCGAACCGATGCTCGGGCGCGTAGCTGAACTCGTACGCGCGACCGGCGTCGACCCCGATTCCGCGATGATCGCCGATTACTTTCTCGATGATACATCCTTCTACTTTGGAATCCTTGTTACTTCTGACAGGAGGGTATTTCAGTTCGGCTACGATCATTTGCACAATTCCAAATGGAGACTACTGTCGGAGTGGAACGAACTGACAATCACGTGGCGGTCTTCGCCTTACTGGGAGGAAGTAGCCGCAGCCCTCAAGTCGCTTGGTGCGGCTACTTAAAGGGAAAGGGGACTATCTTGTTTGCGACCACCGTACACCGCAGCGTATGTACAATTCATCACCGAAACGCGGGCAAAATCTCGCGCGAACAATTGCAGCATTTCGGAGTGTCGTTCGAGACTCGGATAGATGAATTTGATCTCGAAGTGGGATACGCCGGCGTCGCTGTAGGCTTGGACTTGGTTGCGGATCTCTTCCGGCGAGCCGATCAAGCTTACCGCGGCTAGTTGTTCGACAGTCATCATTCTTTCGAATGTGCTTTGGCCGATCGCTAACGTGCCGTAGCCGTCTTGGCGCGCTTTGGCGCCGTCTTCGTCGATGCAGCCGTAGACTTCGATGCCGAGTTCGATTTTATCCGGGTCGCGGCCAAGTTTTTCCGCTTGTTCCTTCAACTCGCGAAAGCGTTTGCCGATGTCTTCGGGCAGGAGCCACGCCGGCAGCCAGCCGTCGCCTAAGGCGGCGGTTCTTCGCATGGCCGCTTCGGTCCAGCCGCCGACCCAGAGCGGCGGGTTGGGTTTTTGCAGCGGCTTGGGACAGATCTCGGCGTTTTCAAACTTGACGAACGGGCCGTCGTAGCTCGCCGGATGATTCGACCAGATGGTTTTCATCGCGCGCAGGTGGTCGTCGGCGATCTTGCCGCGCTGTTTGCGATTCACCCCCAGCACTTCGTACTCGCGCGACTTGATCGTCGACGGCGAGCCGATGCCGACGCCGATGTCGAGCCGGCCGCCGCACAGGACGTCGAGAGTGGCGATTTGTTTGGCCGCCAGGAGCGGATTGCGGCAGGGCACGACGACGCAAGCGATGCCGAGACGAACTTTGTGAACTTGCCCGGCGATGAATGCCAGCGAGGTCATCGCTTCAAAGAAGTCGGGGCTCGGGTTGCCGGTGTGCGAGTCGTCGGAGCCCGATGAGATATGCGTGCGATGAATCTCGTCGGACCAGGTCAGGTGATCGTGCACCCACACCGAATCGAAACCCAGCGCCTCGACTTCTTGCGCGACCCGCAGCATCGACTGCGGCGATGCCAGCGGCCCGGAGTTGGGAATGCGAATGCCGAAGCTGACTTTGTGCGGGTTGCTCATGGATGGCCGCTCCTTCGAATTGGTAACTAATACGAAGCGAAAGCGGCTTGCAACCGACTCCAAACATTGCGGCGTCGGCGCGGTGCTGGCATAGTCGTCGGTATGAAGCTATCGCGATATTCAATTTTGTTGCTGTGCACCGCCGTGGCGACCATGACTTCCATCGGCATGAGCACGTTTAGTTTGTTCCTGCCGCCGATCGAGAAAGAATTCGGCTTGTCGCGCTCGATGGTGACGCTGCCTTACATGGTGGCGATGCTCGGCTGGGCTGCCGGGGCGTTGACGTTCGGTAAGCTCGCCGACGACCGCGGCTCGCGGCCGGTGGTTTTGATCGGTATCGCGCTGATGGGAATGGGATTTGCCGGCATGGGATTGTCGCAGAATTTGTGGCAGCTCTCGCTGTCGTACGGCGTCTGTGTCGGCATGGCCATGGGCGCGTGCAGTCTGGTGATCATGTCGCTTTTGGTTTCGAAACATTTCGCCACCAATCGCGGCCTTGCGGTGGCAGTGATCCAAACCGCGCCGCCGATGAGCCCGCTGTTGTTCGCGCCGGTTATCTATTTCCTGATTCGTTCCTATGACTGGCGCACCGCTGCACTGTTAGTCAGCGCATTATTGTTCTTGATCGCCTGGCCGCTCGCCTGGTTCGGCGCCCGCGATCCTGAAGACTCGCGGTTCAACCGCAGCGCGCGAGTGGGCTGGAGCGCCTGCCTGCCATATCTGCGCACGCGCTCGATGCGACTGTTGTTCGCCGTGCGCTTCTCCTGCGGCGTGGCATTCTTCCAAATCGCCCATCTGGTCGCGCTGACCATGAACAAAGGATTCGATGCCGCCACCGGCGCCAAGGCGGTAAGCGTTTTCGGTGCAGGCGCGGTGATATCGGCGCTGCTCTTCGGCTGGCTCTCGGATCGTTACGGCAGGCCTCGCATCTTGGGCTTGAGCTATCTCACGCGCGGTGTCGGCACTCTATTGATGGCCCTGGATATCAGCAACGCTTATGTCTACTACGCCGTGGTCGCTCTGGCGATCGGTCCGACGTTCGGCACGGTGGCGGTGGGAAATGTCTTGTTCTACGAGCTAGTCGGGCCGCGTATGGCGGGGATGGTCCTCGGCATGAGCTTCATCGTACATCAGATCGGCTCCGCCGCCGGCCCGATGGTCGCCAGTATTACCTACGACCGCACCGGTAGCTACGATGGTTTCCTGGTGGTGATGAGCTTGGTACTGCTGGCGTCGGGGTTGGCGCTCTTTCTTGAGAAAAATACCGACGCCGTACCGATCGCCGTTGCGCCGGTGGCTAGTCGAACCTGAGTGTCAGTCAGGTGGACAATTAGCTCATCAGCCGCCCGCCGGACACATTCAATGATTCGCCGGTGGTATGCGATGAGTCGCTCGAAGCCAGAAATAGCGCGGCGTTGGCAACTTCTTCGTGCTTGGCGTACTTGCGTAACGGTGTGAGGGAGAGGATTTGCGCCTCGTGTGCCTCGACCGACATGCCCAAGTTCTTTGCCCGTTGGGCGTACATCTCGCGCAGGTCCGGTTCGTCCATGCCGCCGGGGCAGATGATGTTGGCGCGGATGCCATGGGGACCATATTCCTTGGCGATGGTTTGCGTTAGCCCGACCACGCCCCACTTGGCGGCGCACAGCGAGCCGCGCATCGCCATGCCTTCGCGGCCGGCGGTGCCGGAGATGCTGACGATGCTGCCGCTTTTCTGCTTGACCATTTGTTTGAGCACGGCGCGGCAGCAGAGAAACACCAGCTTCAAGTTGTAGAGAATCACATCGTCGAATTCTTTTTCGCTGATCTCGGTGACCGCGACCAATGGGCCGCGGAAGCCGGCGCTGTTGATCAAAATATCGATCTTGCCGAAACGGCGCACGGTTTCGTCGACCAAGGTGTTAACCTGGCGGTCGTCGCTGCAGTCGGCGGTAATCGCGACGGCTTTGCCGCCCTTTTGATTGACCGCGTTCGCCACTGCGTCGAGTTCGGTTTTCATTCTTTCGAGATCGACCAGGACGAGGCTCGCGCCTTCTTTGGAAAAAGTGTGGGCGATGGTTTCGCCGATGCCGCGGGCGCCGCCGATGATCAGGGCTACCTGACCGTCTAACTTCATGTTAATTCCTCCTGGATTGGCCCAGGAGCGGGCTGATCGAATGAAGGCTCTCAGTCAGCTTACCTTACTGAATTGTCTTGACGAGAACAACGAAGATCGAATAGCTTTCAGCCGATCGCGATGACTTGACGGATTGACGACCTTGGAGGCGTGACCATGGGTAAAACAATTGTCGGTTTAATAGTTTCTTGTGTCATGATTGGTCCCGCTTATGGCCAAGACGCCAAGCTCATCGACGCGGCAAAAAGGGAAGGCGGAAAAGTGGTTGTCTACAGTTCGATGGAGTCGAGCATCTCGGATGGCATCGCCGCTGGCTTCAAAAAGAAAACGGGTTTGGAAATGGATTATTGGCGAGGATCGTCGACCAAGGTGCTCGATCGCGCTCTGAACGAGCATCGCGCCGGCAAGCCGCTCTTCGACGTCGCGATTACCATCGCCGATCCGATGTTCTTGATGCAAAGGGAAGGCGTGTTCGCCAAGTATGAATCGCCACGCGGCGGCGGATTATCCGAAAGCTTTGATCGATCCCAATCTTGGACCGAATTACCGCACGCTGTTGATTGGCATCGTTTACAACACGGTCGCCATCAAGCCCGCTGACGCGCCCAAGTCATTTGAAGATCTCGTGAAGCCGCAGTTCAAGGGCAAAGTCATCATGCCGGATCCGACGCAACACACGACGACCACACAGTGGGTCGCGAGTCTGCCGAAGCTATTGGGTAAGGATCGGGCCGACAAATTCGTCCGCGACCTGGCGGCGTCAAAGCCGATTCTCGCCGAGTCGCTGCTGCCGCCGGTCGAGCGGGCGGTCAGCGGCGAAGTGCCGATCGCGATCACACTACTGCATTACACCTACGTGTTCCGCCAGCAGGGCGCGCCGTTGGATTATGTGCGCATGCCGAAGTTGCTCGGCGACGGCAATTACGTCGCGTTAGGCAACAAAGCGCCTCATCCCAACGCGGGCAAGGCGTTCATCGATTATTTTCTCGATGACGAATGCATGAATCTCATGTCCAAGCTCGGCGAGTTCGTCAATCGCAAAGGCATTGTGCCGCCGCTCGAAGGCGTCGACAAGATTCAGTTCGTGCCGATGGACCGGCTCGACGCCAAAACCTACGCCGAGAAAAAGAAGGAGTATCAGAAGTTGTTTCTTGCGCTAGAATAACGAAGGGATAGAAGAGATTGGCCGGAAAGAACGCAAAGTGCCTAGAACGCGGAAATACTGCCGCTTGGAATAGGGCGGGTTTGAAATTCGCACTTTCGAGTAGTCGAATTCGGTGCAAGCTCTGTTGGCATCAGCATCTAGACCGTTGGAGAGGCAAGGAATGGCGAAAATTACCGATCCTTGGGATCATCACGATTGGGCGTCGCGCGATTATGTCTGAGCAGTGGGCCGAGCGGCAAGACACCAAAGAAACCGCATCGCGCAGGATGCGTTCAAAGTATCGCCGACAGTTTGCCGTTCGAGCCGAGCGCTAAGATCACGATTCTGGATATCGGCGCCGGCTACGGCGCGTTGACTAGTTTTCTTCTCGGCGAATTTCCCAACGCCAAGGCGGTCTGCCACGACGGTTCGGCCGAGATGCTCGCCCTCGGGCGCAAGCGCTTGGCGAAGTTAAAAGGACGGGTGAAGTTCGTGCAATGCGATCTAAGCAAAACCGGCTGGAGCAAGAAGATCAAAGGACCATTCGACGCGGTGGTCTCGTCGATCGCGATTCACAATGTCCGCGAACATGACGATCATTCGGTCGATTTATGCGCGAGATTTTTTCGTTAGCTGAAGCCGGGCGGCTGCTTTTTGAATCTCGATCGCATGACACCCTCGGCAGCGGAACAGTTGAAATGGCTGCGCGGGCGGGATTCGCAGATGTTCAGCGCTTCTGGGATGGCGGCAAGCGCGCCATCGTCGGCGGATTCAAGCGGCAGTTTTCTACCGGGAAGTAGGTTTACGAAAAGGCTCCAAATCTCACCCCGTGGAAAGGACTTCGTCGTCATTCCCGCGCACGCGGGAATCCAGGCGGTCTTCGTTGTTGAGCTGAGAATAAACCTGGATGCTCGCGTTCGTGAGCATGACGGAGTAAGAGTGTGCTACTCATCTTCGCTGTCAATGACCGCTTCGGAGCGCTACCACTTCTTCAACGGACGGCCTTCGGCGTGCGCCATGACTTCTCGTTCCCAGAGTTTGCGATCGAGCAAGAGCCCGACGTCGGCGCGAATCAAGCGCTCGCTCTTCCGTTCCGACAACGGTCCGATTGGCCAACCTGGGTGACGTAATCTTGGATCCAGATCATGTTCGCCTTGTCGTCGCCGTCGATGTCTTGAATGCGCAGCTCGCCGCGCAGGATCGCTTCGCCGAGTTCGATGTAGGATCGGCCGACTTTGATCGGCCGCGGGCGGCGTGGCGCAGGCGATATATGCAAGATGCTATCGGCTATTTCAGATAGTATCTTGCCATCAAATTGTCCACGCCGGCTTTAGCGCAGGCTTCTTCGAACATCGTTCGGACGACCGGATCTTCGTCCTCGTACTCGATCTGATTGCCGCCGAGTTTGACGTCGACGTCGGCTTTGCCGCGGCCTTCGCCCCACATCTCGTGATACTTCTGGCTGCCCCAGCGCAGCGCTAAATAACGCACGGGAACGGCGCCGGAATTGAAATGTTGGTGGAACCAGCCGCCCGGAGGCACGATCAGGCTGCCGGGGTGCCAATCGAAGCGTTTGATCTCCTGGCCGCGCGGCCAGAGTAGCGAATAGCCGTCGCCGGCGAGGATGATCACATGGGCGCCGGGGCCGTGGAAGTGGGCTTTCTTGTAGCTGCCGACGGCGAACTGCGAGATATGGCCGCAGAGCGTGTTCTCCGATAGTTCCAAGCGCACCTGCGAGCCGCCGCCGCCGCGCTCCTTCCATTCTAAGAGTTTCAAATTCTTCACATCGGCGACGAAGTTGGTGTTCCAGGTGCGGCCGGAATACCAGGTGCCGGGATTGCCGAAGTAATCTTCCTGGGAGTGGTAGCGATCGCTGAAGACATAGGGACAATTGAAGATAAAATCGGTGTTGTGAATCAGGTTGATCATGCAGGGCGCGCTGGTGACGGCGAGAAAGCGCGCGGGCTCACTGCCGTTGCCGTTGAAAATCTCGTGCCAGGAATTGAGCGGCGGCGAGAATAGCGAGCCTTCCTGCCATTCAAATGTCCGCTTCGGTTCGCCGTCGTTCCAGATCGTCGCCGCGCCGCGGCCGCTGATGACGTAGATCAACTCCTCGTACATATGCTTTTCCGGCGCCAAGGATTTGCCGGGCGGAATCTCGCAGATATAGGCGTCGTTGGTTTCGCCGGTGCCTTCCAAACACAAGCGCACGCCCAGGCCGCCGGTGCGTTTCCAGGGTTCCAGCGGCACGTTGGCGATATCGTCGACGAAGAAACTCTCGACCAGCGGTATGCCTTCGCTCTCGACCCATTTTCTATAAGTTCCGCCGGTGCCGACGACGGATTCGCTGGAAATCTTTGGTTCTTGCATAACCGCTGTCTCCCGGAGGTTTCAATGAAAATGCTCGGCCGTTCGAACCGGCAAGATCGAACGGCCGAGAAGTGGGAGTTAACCCGAGCGATTCCAACTAGCCCATCAGCTTGGAATATTTCTCGCGCAGCTTGGCGTAACGCTGGCCGCCTTCGGTGGCGGCTTTGCGGAAATCCTCCGGCATATAGTCATAGGGCGGGCGGATCGGGCCGGTCTTGCAGTAGCCGGACGCCGCCATCAAGACTTTTTCCAGCTGAATGTTGTAGGAGGCGAATATTTCTTGCGAACCGGTGATGGCGTGGTGCGGCTCGTTGGCCCAGGCGATGTCGGCGGCGACTGCTTTGGCTTGCTCGGCGGCGCCGTCGGCGAGCGCTTTCATCAGCGCGATGGCGACCTGCGGGCCGACAGAAGGAATCCAGCAAGTGGTTTGCGACGCTGGGGATATCTGCGCGAACTCGTAGGCAAGACCGACGGGCGGCACGAAGTTGACGCGGCCTTTGGCGACTTCGACGCATTGTTTGAGAATCGCCTTGCTGGAAAATTTCGCCGACATCACCGTCGGCGCTTTGTCGACTACTTGGCGCCAGAATTCGACGCCGAAGTCGAAGCGAAAGGCGCGCGGGTTGGCGTAAACCATGATCGGAAAATCGCCAAAGGTGTCGGCGACATCGGCGTAGAATTTCACCGCCATCTCGACGTTGGCCGGCTGCCACATAGGTATGCCCAACAACGTTCCGGTGGCGCCGCGTTCTTTTACGAACTTGATGCGGCGGGCAATCTCGTGACCGCCGAGCGCTGTGGTGCCGACGAAGGTCGGTATCCGGCCGCGCACGGTGCGCAGCAGGCAGTCGACATAGGCTTCGTAGTCGGCTTGGGATGTCGTGGCGCATTCGCCCATGGTGCCGAGCGCCATGATGCCGTTGGCGCCATCGCGCACCAAAGCTTCCGCGACGCGGGCGGTTTCATCGAGGTCGACGGTGTTGGTCGCATCCAAACGTTCGGCCCCCGGTTTTGCCGGCGTCGGCATGATGGCGAGTGCGCCTTTCAAATCCTGAGCGGTGATCATAAATTTCTCCTCCGATCGGTTTAAGCACGTTGTCGTTGATTGATTTGATTGCCTCTTAACATGTCCGGTAAAGCTGTGGCAAACACAGGAAATGATTCTGTTGCACCGAGTGGTCGCTTGTTGCGGGGGGCGGACACATAGGTCCGTCCCTACAATTGGATGGCAATTCGTTCGGACAGTATGATTTCTTTGGGCGTCACCTTGGCAATGTAGGGCAGGGCTTCGACGCCGGCTTTGACGGCTCGGCGCAGCCAGCGACCGTATTCGCTATCGATCTCGTCGGCGGGGCGAAAGGTGTCGCAGTCGCCGCGTTGAATGACGAAGACGATGGCGGCGCGGTGGCCTTGGCGCTTGAGGCGCATGAGTTCTTTCAAGTGTTTGGTGCCCCGTTCGCTGACGGCGTCGGGAAAAGCCGCGCTGCCGTCGACGGCGAGGGTGACGTTTTTCACTTCGACGAAGCAGTTGCCGCCGCTTCCTTCCAGGCACAAGTCGAGTCGCGTGTGGGCGCTGACTTTGACTTCGCGGCGAATGATGGAGTAGCCGCTCAGTTCTGTCGATCACGCCCGACTCGATCGCTTCCGGCACGAGTTTGTTCGGGTGCATGGTATTGATGCCGACCCAGCGGCCGGCGATCTCGATCATTTCCCAGGTGTAGGCGAGTTTACGGTTCAAATTGTCGCTGCGCGAAATGTAAACCGCGCTGCCGGGCTCTTTGCAGCCCATCATGCTGCCGGTGTTGGTGCAGTGGGCGGTGACGATGGCGCCGTCTTCCAGACGCACATCGGCGAGAAATCGCTTGTAGCGTTGGATCAGCGTGCCGCGGATCAGACGGGACTTGAAGCGCATGGGGATTTTATAACTGAAGAAGCAGGCGAATCCCACCGAAGCGCGAAAAGACTTCTCACGGAGTTGATCCTGGGCAGAGCCGAAGGAGTCCAAGTCACAGACTGACTTTGCGGCGCTTCCTTGAACAAGCGAAAACGCTTTGTTAGGAATCGTTAATCATTTTTCGAGTTGGGAGCGTTCATGGCTAAGCGCGAGTTCAAATTCGTCGGGCACAGTGTCAAGCGCGTCGACGGTGTCGAGAAAGTCACCGGCGCGGCGAAATTTGTCGGTGATATCACCGTTCCTGGAATGCTTTATGGGAAAATCTTGCGCAGCACTTTTCCCCATGCGCGGATCCGCTCGATTGACGCCTCGCAAGCCGAGGCGCTGCCCGGTGTCATCGCGGTGCTGACGGCGGCGGATATCGCCGATCTGAACCCGATCTATAACGGCCGGCCGGTGATCGCCATCAATAAGGTGCGCTATGTTGGCGAGCCGGTGGCGGCGGTGGCGGCGGTGGACATTGCAATTGCCGAGGAAGCGCTGGCGTTGATTGACGTCGACTACGAGGAGCTGCCGACGGTGGCCGGCATCGAAGCCGCAATCAAATCGGGCGCGCCGTTGGTGCACGAAGATAAAACCAGCAACATCGGCACCCATGAGAAGGTCAATCGCGGCGATGCCGACGAAGGCTTCGCGCAGTCGGACATCATCGCCGAGGACAACTTCACTTTCCCGATGGTCTATCACTATGCCATGGAGCCGCACTCGGCGATCGCGCACTATGATGTCAACGACGAGATCACCGTCTGGTCGTGCGCGCAGCATCCGTTTCAAGTGCGCGGCGATATTGCCAAAGTATTCAAAGTGCCGACGGCCAAGGTACGCTTGATTATCAACTACCTGGGCGGAGGCTACGGCAGCAAGTCGTACACTAAGTTCGAGCCGCTCGTCGTGGCGCTGGCACGCAAGGCCAAACAGCCGGTGCGGATTTGCAATTCCGTCGGCGAGTCGATGGTCACGGTGCGCCGTCACGGCGCGCGGGTGCGGATCAAGACCGGAGTGAAAAACGACGGCACGATCATGGCGCGGGAGGCGGAGATTTATCTCGACACCGGCGGCTACGACGATAATGGGCCGCAGGTGACGGCGCGCTCGGCGACGCGCATTCTCGGCCCCTATTGGATTCCCAACATCCGCACCAACGCCTATCAGGTCTATACCAACACCGGCTCGGCGGGCTCCTACCGCGCCATCGGCGCGCCGCAGGTAATCTTCGCCGGGCGAGTCGCAAATCGAAATACTTGCCGCCAGGCTGGGCATGGACCCGGCCGAGTTGCGGGCCAAGAACTTGCTCAAGAAAGGCCAAGAGCTGCGCCCTGGATTGAAGGGGATCGACGCCAATCTGTCAGCGAGCTTGAAAACCTTGGTGCGCGCAAGTCACTGGAAGCGATCGCGCAAGCACAAAAACAGCGCGGTTGGCATGGGCTGCGCCATCACCAACGCCGGCGCGACGCCGGTGTCGGTGGCGATGATTCGCATGCAGTCCGACGGCGTCGCCAATATCGCCGCCGGCAGCACCGAGATGGGCCAGGGCGTGCGCACGACCTTGACGCAGATCGCCGCCGAGGAGTTGACGCTGCCGATGGAGCAGTTTCGCATGCTCGGCGCCGATACCAAGGTTACGCCTTACGATAGCTCGACCGGATCGAGTCGTTCGACGACGCTTATGGGCACGGCGGTACAGAAAGCGGCACGCGATTTGCGCCGGCAATTTATCCAAATCGCCGCCCAGACCATGGGTGTGAAGCCGAAACAGATTCAAGTCATCGACGGTGCGCTGGTGTGCGGCGAGTCGCGGCTGTCGTTCAAAGAAGCGTTCGAGAAACGTTTCGGCAAAGGCTCGGGCGGCGAGATGATCGGCCGCGGCGAAGCCGGCCCGGACATCACCGACAATCAACTGCCGGTGTTCTGGGAAGTCGGCATGGGTAGCGCCGAGGTCGATATCGACCGCGAGACCGGCGCAGTGAAATTGACAAAGTTCATTTCCGTCGCCGATGTCGGCAAAGCGATTCACCCCGAGCATTGCGTCGCCCAGGAAGAGGGCGCGGCGATGCAGGGCATCGGTCATACGTTCTTCGAGCAGTTGATCTACGACAATGGACAATTGCTCAATCCGAATCTGGTCGACTACCGCATTCCATCTTTCTCCGATGTGCCGGAAGAGTTTCACACTGAACTTGTCGAAAACGGCGACGGTCCCGGACCCTTCGGCGTGCGCGGCATGGCCGAAGGCGGCATTCTCTCGGTCGCGCCGTCGGTGTGCAACGCCATCGACCGGGCCACCGGCGTGCGCATTCGCGATTTGCCGCTGACGCCGGAACGAGTCTGGCGTGCGCTCAAAGACGCCGGCAAATGATCAAGAAAAGGTTCACCACGAAGGGCACGAAGTTCGCGAGGATGATTTGTCCGAACCCTTGGCGTCCTTGGTGAATCTCGAAGATCAGAACGGAATTTATCCTTGAGGACCAAGCCATGACCACTTCGACGGGCATTGCGGATTTTACCATTAAGCCGGCTACCAAGAAGGATGTGCCGGTGATGCTTTCGTTTATCAATAAACTTGCGGACTACGAGCGCTTATCCCACGAGGTGGTCGCGACCGAGGAACTGTTGCAGCGCACCCTGTTCGGCCAGCGGCGCACTGCGGAAGTGGCGATCGGTTATTGCAATAACGAGCCGGTGGGTTTCGTGCTGTTCTTTCACAATTTCTCGACCTTTCTCGGCCGGCCGGGGATTTACATCGAGGATCTGTTTGTCGAGGAAGCTTATCGGCGCCGCGGCTTCGGCGGCGCGTTGCTGGCTCACGTCGCTAAGCTGGCGGTGGCGCGCGATTGCGGCCGGCTCGAGTGGTCGGTGTTGGACTGGAATGAGCCCGCGGTGAATTTTTACCAAAAGCTCGGTGCCATGCCGATGAACGAGTGGACGGTGTTTCGCGTCACTGGAGAGAAACTCAATCAGCTCGCCGCGCGCCAGGGTTAAGCCCGGCCGCGTTCTATGTCCTAATCGCCGGAATAGGGAATCTCGATCTCGATGCGCGTCCCTTGGCCTGGGGCGGTTTGGAGGTCGAGGGTGCCGCCGAGTTTTACAATCCGTTCTTTCATGCCTTTGAGTCCGTAGTGGTTGCTGCCTTCGGTGTCGGCGGCGATGAAGCCGACGCCGTTGTCGCTCAGCGTCGCTCGATAGGCGGACTGACTACGCGCCAGTGATAAATGGATCTCCGACGCGCGCGCGTGGCGTACGGCGTTGAGCACACCTTCGCGCAAGGCGAAGTAGAGTTCCTTTTCGATGGCGATCGGCAGGTCATGGGCGTCGACCGCGCAATGCAAGTCGATTTGTAAGCCGTTGCGCGCGCTAAAAATACTGAGCTCTTCCTTGAGCCGGCGCTCCAACGAGCCGGCCTGCAATTGTTCCGGGGTTTGATTCTCGGCGAGGATATTGCGGATTTCCGTAATCGCGTGGTCGAGGTTATCTTCGATGACCCGGAGTTCTTTTTCCAGAGCCGCGGTCGCTGTTCTGATGGTAGTGGCAGTTCTCAAGGCGCAAACGGGCACTGGTGAGTAGCTGTAAGGCGCGGTCGTGGAGCTCGCGGGATAGCCTTAGGCGCTCTTCCACGATCGCTGCGGCAACGGCGTCTTTCTTTTCCGCGTCTTTTGACTTCATGTTGGACTGTGCTTCGTGCTCCAACAGCCATCAGTTTGGCAAACTGTATTCAGATACCCCTCACGCGCCCAGATGGCGGCGCAAAAACGCCAGCGTGCGCGGCCAGGCGGCGGCTTCGGCGTCGGCGCGAAAGCTCTCTTTCGTGTTGTCCATGAACGCATGGCCGGCGCCGGAATAGGCGTAGAACTCATGGGTTTTGTTATGCTTGGCCAGCTCGGCGGCGAGATTCTGGCGGTCTTCGGGCGAGGGGTTTTTGTCGTCGTCGCCGAAGTGGCCTTGGATCGGGCAATGTATATCCGCGCTGCGCTCGAAGGGAGTCGGAATGTCACGGCCCCAGGCACGGCCGGTGTTGCCCGGATAAAAGGTTACAGCCGCTTTGAAGGCCGGGTTGGTTGCCGCCAGCAGATAGACGACTCGGCCGCCCATACAAAAGCCGATGACACCGATCCGTTTGCCATCGACGGCGCTGTCGCGTTGGAGGTAGCTGACCGTGGCCTCGACATCGTTCATGACGCGCCGGTCGCCCAGCCGCTGGCTGCGGCTGCGTGGGTCGTCTTGGCAGTCCGGACCGTCGCGATGATACAGGCTCGGCACCGCGGCGACGTAACCGGCGCCGGCGAGTCTTTGCGCCATCCCCTGTATGAATTCGTCGACGCCGGTCTGATGGTGAATGACGACCAGAGCGGGAAAGGGGCCGGCCCCGTCGGGTACGCTCACATAGAGCGGCATCGGATTGTTGTCGGATTCGGACCGTTGCCAAGTGGAAGCTACCATGATTCGGTTCCTCGAAATTAGTTGCCGTGTAACGTAGCCAGGGCGTGGAGTCAAGCTACCATCGCGTGCCTGAGTTGTTAATCGAGATGGTCGAGAATTTGCCGCAGGCTTTGGACGCGATCCGGCGGCGCGGCACCGGCAGCGAGATCGCGATCGACTAAAAGCACGCGTACGCCGGCGTTTCGCGCCCCTTGCAGATCGTTGGTCTCGCTGTCGCCGATATGGAGCGCTTGCCCTGGGGTCAAGCCAAATCTCGTCAGAGCGAGGTCGAAGATTCTCGGCTTGCGGCTTGGCATAGCCAACCGCGCTGGAGACAAAGATATGTTCGAAGCTCGCGCCGACATTGAGCCCGTCGAGTATCCGCACCAGACGTGAATCGAAGTTGGAAATCACCGCGAGGATCAAGCCGCGCTGTTTGAGCGCCGCCAGGGTCTCGATCGACTTCCGGATAAAGCAGCCAGGCGTCGGCACGGGCGAAGTAGGCGAACAGTTCGTCGAAGAAGTCATCGAATGCCGCGAACTCACCCCAGGGTTCGAAGACTTGCGCCACCAGCTGCCTCCACCATTGGCGTTCAAGCGGCTCGATCTCTGCTGCGGCGGCTCCGGGAAAGGCGAGTGGCGGCGCGCCGTCGAAGCAAATGCGAAAACGCTCGAACAGTTCCGCCGGCGTCACCGCCATGCCGTACTTGGCGGCAATCGCGGCATAGCTTTCGCCGACGCGGCGCGCCGGCTTGATCAGCGTGCCTGCGGCATCGAAGAAAACCGCTTTGATCCTCGCATCGCTCGGAATCTCAGATGGCATATTGCAAATTTAAAATAGCGGATTGCAGATTTCAATTTTTTAAACGGTTGCTGTCGGGCAAGGCTGTATGACGCAAAGCTCGATTGCATGGACCGTACCATCCTTTATAATCGAAATCGATGGAGAAAAAGGCCGCTTTAGTCATTGTCGACGTGCAGAACGATTTTTGTCCGGGCGGGTCGCTCGCCGTGGCGGAAGGCGATCGGGTCGCTTTAGCGATCAATCGTTACGTCGAGCGTTTTGCCGCGGCGGGAGCGCCGATCTTCGCCACCCGCGACTGGCATCCGGCGCAGACGAGCCATTTCAAAGACTTCGGCGGCATCTGGCCGGTACACTGCGTGCAGAACACGCCCGGCGCTGAGTTCCATCCGTCGCTCCGGCTTGGCGCCGGCGCGATGGTCGTTTCCAAGGGGACGGCGGCTGATGTCGATAGTTACTCGGGCTTCGACGCGTTCGATGCCCAGGGTACCGCCTTGGCTGCGCTGTTGCGCGAGCGCGGCGTCGAGCAAATTTTCGTCGGCGGCTTGGCGACCGATTACTGTGTCAAACAGACGGTGCTCGACGGTGTCAAGCATGGCTTCGCTGTAGTCGTTGTTAATGGACGCGATTCGCGGCGTGGATCTGGCTCCCGGTGATTCGACGCGGGCGCTGGAAGAAATGCACCATGCCGGGGCGCGGGCCATTGGCGGCATTGAAGAGCTCGGTTTCTAATTGATTCGCCGGACCATTTGCCGCCATGCCAGTTGTAGTGTTTAATTACTCCGTTTGCCTGGGTTGAAAGGATACCTGTGACCACTGATTTTCAATTTAGCCAAGAGCTCGGCACCGCTGAGCAAGCGGCGCGGGATGCCGGCGCCGCGATCATGGCGCTGTTTCGCGGCAAGTACGATGTCCATGAAAAGAGTAAAAACAATCCGGTGACCACGGCGGACCTCGAAGCCAACCGGATCATCCACGAGCGTATCGCCGAGACCTTTCCCAATGACGGCTGGCTGTCTGAGGAAGATGCCGATAGCGAGCGCCGTTTGGCGCTGTCGCGGGTCTGGGTCGTCGATCCCATCGACGGCACCAAGGAGTTTATCGAAGGGGTGCCCCAGTTCGCGATCTCCATCGGCTTCGTCGTCGACGGCGTGGCGCAGGCGGCGGTGGTGTACAACCCGGCGCAAGAGGAATTTTTCAAAGCGTGCGGCCGGCCATGGTGCGTACTTGAACGATAATGCGATCCGCGTCACCGAGCGTACGGCGATCGACGGCGCGCGGCTTTTGGTGAGCCGCTCCGAGCCGGCGAAAAAATTTCAAGTGTTCGTCGACCGCTGCGCCATCGAGCCGGTGGGCAGCATCGCCTACCGCCTGGCGAAAGTGGCCGGCGGCGACGGCGATGGCACGCTGACCTTCCGTTCGATCCACGAGTGGGATATCTGCGCCGGCGTCTTGATGGTCGAAGCGGCGGGCGGCAAGGTGGTCGACGGCGATGGCCATGCGATGCGTTTCAATCGCCTGCCGGCCAAACATCGCGGCGTAGTGGCCGCCGGCGCGGCGCTTACATCAGGGTTGCAGGGCCTATGGGCCACGGCGATGAACGACAAAAAATAGCTTTATTCGCGAGTGAAATAATTGCCATGCGTCAATGTGTCTATTGCGGCGAGCGTGCCGGACTGTTTGGGAGAATCTGTAGCGAGTGCAAAAAGCTGCTCGCCCGGGTCGATGAACTGCGCGGCAAAGTAGGCTTCGGTCAATTCCTCGACGGTTTGGCTGAGACCGGCATCGCCAAGGAAAAGATTCTAAGATTTCTCGATGCCGATCCCGACGGCAAGGGCAGCGTGCGGGATCAGGTGACCGCCGAGATGACCAGCGAGTTGATGAAAGTCATGGGTATCGCCGGACGCCAGACCGCCCCGGAGGTCAAGCGGATTCGCAATAGCGTCAACAAAGAGTCCGACTAGTCCTTGCGGTAATCTCGTCCATGGCCATAACGATTTATCTGTCGCTGATTTTTCTCGTGGTCTATTTGATCGGTCTTGGCGATCCGGCGCTGGATTTTCGTACGCGACCGCAAATCGCATGGCGGCGCGAGAGCCGCAGCGGCGGCCGGGTGGTTGCGCGGGTCGACGAGGTGCAACCGGGTGCGGTCAAAAAATTCTGGCTGATCTGCCAGAAATACCGGCTCGACGCGATTCTGATCAACGATCGCGGCAACTATTATGCCTATGTCAACCGTTGCCGCCATATGCCGACGCCGTTGGATTTCGTCCGCGACGAGTTTTTCAGCGACGACGGCCGCTATTTGCAATGCTATACTCATGGCGCGCTCTATGAGTTCGCCAGCGGCGTCTGTGTCTCGGGTCCCTGCAAGGGCGAGTCGCTCTATCGCTTGCCGGTGCAAGTGGATCGCGGCGAAGTGTTGGTCGGCTGTCCCGAGGGCGATTTGAGACCGATGGGAGAATAGGATAGGAGATCAGCTATGGCTGGACAGAAACAACCGTCGGGTAAACTGGTCGGATCGGTGGGCGAACTGGAGCATGGCAAGAGCAAGAAGTTCACCATGAAGCGCGCTGGGCGCGAGTTCGAAGCGCTGCTGGTCAACTTCGACGGCACTCACTTCGCGTATGTCAACCGCTGCCCGCACACCGGCATCACCCTCGATTGGGTCAACAATCAATTTTTTAGCTCGGACAACCGTTATCTCATGTGCGCCACCCATGGCGCGGTTTTTCAGCCGCCCACCGGCGAATGCATCTGGGGCCCCTGTGTTGGACTGTCGCTGCAAAGCTTGCCGATCGAAATCTCCGACGGGCAGATCTATGCGAAATTGCCCGGCGCGGCCGACGAGTAAAAAAGCTGCTTTGACACTCGATGAAAGAGGGGTTTCGCCGCAGAGGCACTGAGATCGCAGCGCTCGGAGTGTCCCTTCATCGAAAAAGAGCTTTACTTTGAGCCTCTGCGGTGTGCCTTCCGGATATTCGAGCGTTTCGCGTCAAGTGAAATAGTTTCAAGGAGTTTTTGATGAGCGATTGCCTGTTCTGCGGCATTGTTGACGGCAAAATCAAGGCTAATTTAGTCTATCAAGATGAAGCAGTGCTGGCGTTCAAAGACATCGCCCCGAAGGCGCCGGTGCACATCCTTATCATTCCGCGCAAGCATATCGTCAGCGTGCTCGACATCGGCGCCAACGACGGTGACGTGATCGGCCAGATCTTTCAGGTGGCCGGCCGTCTGGCGCGCGAGCAGGGGATCGCCGAGAGCGGCTTTCGCGTGGTGGTCAATTCCGGCGCCGATGCCGGTCAAAGCGTGCTTCATCTTCATTACCATCTACTCGGCGGGCGGCAGATGACCTGGCCGCCGGGCTAGCACCGGCGCAATGACCGAACAACGATTAGGGGAACTATGGCGACTCTAGAATGGCGCAGTGAAACCAACGAGATGGCGGTGCAACAGTTCGATGTCGCCGCCAAGAAACTCGGCGTCGATCCCAACCTGGCGAGCCGCTTATGCCGGCCCGACCGGGCAATGATCGTCAGCGTGCCGACGCGCATGGACGATGGCACGGTCCACGTGTTTACCGGCTATCGCGTGCAGCACAACGATGTGCTGGGACCGTTCAAAGGCGGCATCCGCTACCATCCGGCGGTGAATCTCGGCGAGGTCTCGGCCCTCGCCATGTGGATGACCTGGAAATGTTCCCTGGTCGGCTTGCCGCTCGGCGGCGCCAAGGGCGGCATCGCCTGCGATCCGGCGGAACTATCGCGCCACGAGCTGCAGTCGATGACCCGGCGCTTCACCGCGGAGATCCTGAACTTCATCGGCCCGGAAGTGGATATACCTGCGCCGGACATGGGTACCAACGAGCAAGTTATGGCTTGGATGATGGATACCTATTCTCAGCATAAAGGCCACGCCGTGCCGGAGATCGTTACCGGCAAGCCGGTGGCCATCGGCGGCACTCTCGGCCGGCGCGAAGCGACCGGCCGGGGCGTGGTGTATACGATCATCGAGGCGGCCAAGCACTTAAATATCGATTTGGCAAAATGCACGGCGGTGGTGCAGGGCTTTGGCAATGTCGGCTCGGTGGCGGCTGAAGAGCTCACCAATATCGGCGTCAAAGTCATCGGCATCGCCGACCGCACCGGCGGCTTTGTCGATACCAAGGGTTTGCCGGTGGATAAGTTGCTGCAGGTCGCCAGCAAGAACCATAGTCTCGAAGGTTGCCCCTACGGCGACAAGATCAGCAACGCGGAGCTTTTAGAACTACCGTGCGACATCTTGGTTCCCGCCGCGATGGAGATGCAGATCACCAAAGACAATGCCGCGCGCATTCAGTGCCGGCTGTTGGCCGAAGGCGCCAACGGTCCGACGACGCCGGAAGCCGACGCGATCCTGCGCGACAAAGGGATTTTCGTGATTCCGGATATTCTCGCCAACGCCGGCGGGGTGGTCGTGTCTTACTTTGAGTGGGTGCAGGACTTGCAGAATTTTTTCTGGACCGAGGACGAGGTCACCAAGAAATTGCGCGATATTCTCGTCAAGGCTTTTCACGAGGTGCTGGACATGAGCCAGAAGCAAAAGGTCGACATGCGCATGGCCGCGCTCATGATCGGCATCGAACGGGTGACCAAGAGCGATGCTCTGGCGCGGACTCTACGCATAGCGGTTCGCCTGCATTGAAGCGCCGGCGAGAAACTGTTAACAACTTTACACTCTCGATAGGAAGGTATTGAAGAAATGGTTCAGGCAACTCAACTGCGGCCGGGCATGATTATCGTTCACGCGGGCGATCTTTATCGCGTCACCGCCGTGCATCACTTAACTCCCGGCAACAAGCGCGGCTTCATGCAGACCAAGATGAAGAGTCTGCGCACCGGCATCGGCACCGAATACAAGTTTCGCTCGGAAGACCGGGTCGATCAGGCGATCTTGGACAACCGCCAGTTCCAGTACCTCTACGCCGAAGGCGACCTGCATACCTTCATGGACACCGAGAACTATGAGCAGATCACGCTGACTGCCGACACCATCGGCGATCTGTTGAATTACTTGTTGCCCAACTCCATGGTCGGCATCGAATTCCACGACGGCAAGCCGGTGGGCATCAACCCGCCGTCCACCGTCGACTTGGCGGTCGTCGACACCGAACCGTCCATGAAAGGCGCCACCGCGAGCGCTTCCTATAAACACGCCAAGTTGGAGACCGGGGTCACGGTGCTGGTGCCGCCGTTCATTCAGATCGGCGATAAGGTGCGTGTCGATCCCACCGATGGGTCGTATCAGGAGCGGGTCAAGTAGCTTCAATCTTCGCTAAGACGGCACGCACTTGGGATTCCAGATCCGCCAAGCTGCCATCGTTCTCGATGACGTAGTCGGCTAACTTTCGTTTTTCTTCCAGACTCATCTGCGCGTCAATATGCTTCTGCGCCGCCGCGGCGTCGAGACCATCGCGTTGGCGCAGCCGCTGGCGTTGAATCTCGACATCGCAGGCGACTAGAATCACCGGGCGCAGCCATTCATGCAGATTGCCTTCGAACAGCAGCGGTACTTCGTAAACCACCACGGCGTAGCCGGCTTCACCATGCTCGCGAATGCGTCGTTCGGCCAGGGCGCGCACGCGCGGATGGATGATCGCTTCGAGCTGTTTGCGCGCGTCGGGATTGTTGAAGATGAGGGTGCGAAGCTTTTGCCGGTCGAGGGTTTGGTCGGCTTGCAGAACTTCGCTGCCGAAGGTCGCGACGATCTCTTTCCAGCCCTCATGACCCGGCGCTACCACTTCGCGTGAGAGCACGTCGGCGTCGACGATCGCCGCGCCAAGCCTGCGTCAAGATTTTCGCCACCGTACTCTTGCCAGAGGCGATGCCGCCAGTTAAGCCAACGAGTTTCACGCCACAGTAATTACAAAATGGCTAGAGGCTTTCAAGCAAAAGGTCTAGAATGATTTAAAAGATTCGAGTGGAGACCAACCACATGGCGCAAGTGACAATCTACACCACCAACTGGTGCCCCTACTGTAACGGCGCGAAAGCGCTGCTGCGGTCTAAAGAAATCGAGTTCGACGAGATCGATGTCACCGACGACCCAGAAAAACGTGCCGAAATGGAACGCCTGTCCCAGCGCCGCACGGTGCCACAGATATTTATCGATGGCCGTGCCATCGGCGGTTATGATGATGCGAGGATGCTCGATGCCACCGGTGAACTCGATCGATTGTTGGGGCTTGCCGGGAACTGAGAATGGTCACCAATGCTCTTCGGCCATCTACAAGTTCACTAGAACGTCAGGGTCTAGTGGGGGTAGGCCGGGCAACGACTTACCCCGGATGCAGACTCCGATTGCCATAGGCGGCAAGATTAAGGAACGACGGATTCGCGCCGCAGGAACTTCGATCGCACAAAAAAATTTTCGGTTTCATTTTCGAGCGGGAAAGTTTCCCGGTTTTATGACAGAACGCAAGATGGCACGCGCAGACAAGGCAACTGCACGAGTAGCCGATGAAGTAAGTGAAAAATATGGCACGGATGCCTGCTAGGGCTCCGTGGCATTCGTCCATCCCTGATCCCTAGCGCTGACTTTTCGGAAATTTCGTGGACAGGCGAACCGTTGCAGGCGGACGGCATGTTGATTGCTCGAGAAGAAGTCGTTCCACTTTTTTGATGGGCACGGCATCGCTGAGAAAAACAACATGACAAGCTGATCCGGTGCTGCGAGTGACGATCACTACCAGTTCCCTGCGAGCCGTGCCCGTCACCAAATCTAAATAGTCCAAGCCTAGCTTCCACGGGAAAAATACTGCCGCTGCGCGAATGGTTGCCGCAAGAGTGGGTCACCATATTACGCAGTTTTTAACTCCGATGATTTCAATCGATACTTGGAAAGTGTCGTGCGGATTCCAACAGGAGTCCGGAACCAGACACCCTTGACGTAAATAACGAATTTGCGGTTTGCTGGGTGGGAAATTGGAGGCGGCGAGCGGATTCGAACCGCTGCATCGAGGTTTTGCAGACCTCTCCCTTAACCACTTGGGTACGCCGCCCTCGCGGAAATAGGTAACATGTTCTGTTTGCGACATGCAATAAGCGCTCAAATTATTGACTTCCCGAGGCGAAACAAGTAATTAAATTGAAAGCTTACAAGGAGTTTATCGATGGCGACGATGATCACGGCGGAGTGCATTAATTGCGGGGCATGCGAACCCGAATGTCCCAATAATGCGATCAGCCAGGGCGATCCCGTTTATGTCATTGCCCCGGAGTTGTGTACGGAGTGCGTCGGTTTTCATGATTACGAGGCCTGCGCCGCGGTCTGCCCGGTCGATGTCTGTGTGACCGATCCGAATAATATTGAAACCGAGGATGTTTTGGTCGCCAGGGCGCGAGCGTTACATCCTGAAGTCGACGATCGGCGATAATTTCCAATCGCGTTTCCGCAAAGGCGTTGTTGCGGCCGCCCCAGCGGCGCCTGCCGCAGCCAGCGGTAGCTGCGGCGGCACCGGTCGCTGCGGCAAAGCCGGCGGCGGCGCCGGTGGTCGCAAAAGCGCCGCCGCCAGTGCCGTCGGCGAAGCCAGTGCCGGCACCGGTAAAAAAAGCACCGCGGCCGAAGAAAAACTTTCCCAACGAGTTGCCATTGAGTTTCGACGAGGCGATGAAGCAGTTTCAATTGGCCGGCTCAACGCAGCCCGGGTGGTTTCGTGCCGCTGTCATTCTTGCGCAGCCGCTGATCGGCGCTTTGCCCCATGGCATCAAGAAACGTCTGGAAGCTGGCGGTGCAGAGTCCGCTGTTTACGGCCGGTGGCAGCACGGCGGTGAACATCGTTCATAATGCGGTGCTTGTATCCGTTGATTGCCGCGGGGATTGGCATCGCTGGCATGCGACGATCCGGCGTTTATTTTCGACAAGGGCGTCAATAATTATTTGCTGGTGGGTTTGTTGCTGGCCATTTGGAAGGGGTATTCCGGCTCAAGGATGGGCTGTTCAAAGTTAAGCCCGCCGAGGAGATGAATTTCCCGCCGGCAATTTACGGCGCTCCATTGGCCTTGGTGGCCGATTCCCTGTTATCAAAGCACATCTGGCTGGTTCGAGAGATGCCGATCCCGGTGGAAGGCTTTTATTCGAAGGGTTTTGTCGACAAGCGCGAACGGGAGCGGCGTTATGGCAACATCTACACGGTCGAGGACTTTGGCGGGGCGTTTCTCATGCGCATGGAGTTTCCGCGCTGGCTGCCCTGAGATTGGCATTAAGAGCCGCGAGCAGTTGTCCGATGAAATGCCGGATTATGACTACGACTTGTCGCTGCAAGACGGCCAATTGATCGTCAAGGGCAAGTGTACCGATGAGAAGGTGCGAAAGATCTCATCGAGCGTCGGCGCGTTTCCGCCGGAATTCACCAGCGTCATTCCAGTTTCGTGAACGCATCTCGGGTTTCGCCCATCAGTTCAATGACAAAAACTTAGAGGTGCTGCTCGTCAAAGCCTAGCGATTGAATCGGGAGAGCGTGGCGATCGATTTCTCATACAAAAACAGTTGTAGCCACAACAGCAAAGCCACAGGATGAAGAAAACTCCTGTGGCTTTTTTGTGCGCGGCCAGCCGGTGCTGCTTCAGGCCGATGACCAAGGACGACCTGGACGAGGTCATGGTGATTGAGCACTCGGCGTATCGCTATCCCTGGAGTTCGGGCTTCTTTCTTGCAGGAACTGCAAGTGGCTTGCGCGCGCTCGATTCTCGCCGAAGCTCGACGGCAAGATTTGCGGCTACGTGCTGTTTTGGCTGCTGCCAGGGTCGATCGACGTTCACAATATCGCGATCGCGCCTGACTGTCGCCGGCGTCGGCATCGCGCGCATGCTGATGCAGCCAAGTCGTGGCCGCGGCCGGCGACCCAATCGGCTACTCGTGTGACACTTGAGGTTCGGCAGTCAAATGAGCCGGCAAAGAGGCTTTATGCCTCGCTTGGGTTCATTCAAACGGGGTTGCGCAAGGGCTATTACGTCTGACGATGGCGAGGATGCGTTTACGATGGCGTTGGAACTTGATAGATGAGTTGAATTTTACCGGATTTATTCAAGGCCGCTGCTAGAATCCGCATCATGGCTCGATATTTTAACCTTAAAGTATTGAAGCGATTATTTTTTCGGCGAAATTTCCCGTGAGCTTGACGCGCCGTTTACGTCTGTTGTATAAGTTAATTGTTGGTTACAGTTAAATGGCGGTCCGAAGTTGGTGGCCGCTAATTTTTTTTGGAGTCCCGGACAGCGGGAGATCGACGAGCGGCATGATTCAAAAAACTGATTCTACCGAAGTCAGCTTTGCCAGCCGCTCCGTTAATCAGCTCACCCCACCTGATTTTCTTTGTTCCCTAGGTTCAGCCATCCAGTCATCGACTCTGGTTCGTTCTCAAACGCGAATGTTTCGGTTTACGAGGAGGTTCCCATGTTTAAGGTAGGTGAGAAGGTTGTTTATCCGGCCCATGGTGTCGGCGAGATTGAAGCGATTCGCTCGCATACGATCTCCGGGTCGGAGCGAAAGTTTTACATGCTGCGCATCTTAGAAACCGATATGAAGATCATGATCCCGATCGACAATGTCGATTCCGTGGGATTGCGCAAAATTATCGATCGGGCGATGGTCAACAAGGTCTACAAAGTCTTGCGTCAGAAGAAGGTCGAAACCGACCAGCAGACGTGGAACCGCCGTTATCGCGAATACACCGAGAAGATCAAGACCGGTTCGATTCTTGGAGATCGCCAAGGTGTTGCGCGATCTGTTTGTGCTCAAAGGCGATAAGGAGCTTTCTTTCGGCGAGCGAAAGATGCTCGACACCGCGCGCAATTTGCTGGTGAAAGAGCTGTCGATCGCGCGCTCCCATTCCGAAGAAAAGATCATGGAAGAGTTGCGTCACATATTCACTCACTAAGTACCGAATCGAAACCGAATATGTTGCTAAAAGAGCCGAGAGCTTATCTCTCGGCTCTTTTGTTTTGGAGCGCCGATGCATGTCACCGCTATTATCGTTGCCGCCGGTGCAGGCCGCCGAATCGGCGGCGCCACTGCCAAAAGCTATCTGCCGATAGCCGGGACGACCGCTGATCCTACGCACGCTGGATCGAGTATTTTCCTCGCCGTCGGTCGCCGAGGTAATCTTGGTCGTGAGCGCGGATGAGATCGAGCGTTGTCGTCAGCTGCTTGAAGCCGACGTGCGTTGAAAGGCCGTCCCTACGTTCTGCAGGCCGGGGGCGCGACGCGCCAGCAATCGGTCAGGCATGGGCTGGAAAAGCTCAGCTGCGAGCCACCGATATGGTGATGATCCACGATGGTGCCCGACCGTTTGTTTCGGCGGCGCTTATCGACCGTTGTATCGCAGCGGCAGTGGCGCACGGTGCGGCGGTGGTTGGGCTGCCTGTCCGCGACACCATCAAACAGAGTTGGCACAGACGGTTACGTTCAAAGCACGCCGGAGAGAGCCGGCCTGTGGGAAATCCAGACGCCGCAGATTTTTCAGCGCGAGTCTGATCGTCGCGGCCCATGATTGGGCGGCGCGTGAAGGTATCGAAGCGACCGATGACGCGATGGTGGTCGAGCGCATGGACAAACCGGTCTTTGTCGTGGAAGGGGAGCGGACGAATTTTAAGATCACCGTGCCGGAAGATTTGTTGTTGGCGGAGGCGTTGATCCGCGCCGGCGTGGTTACTTAATGTGCCGGCGCTTTGAGGCCTTCGTTCAAGCTGCCGCTGCGAAAGCCCTGTAGGTCGAGACTCACGAAACTAAATCCCACCTCTTTGAAACGTGTGACAATCGCGTCTCTGATCGTCTTGTCGAAAAGCCGGTCGATTTCATTCTGGTTGACTTCAATTCTCGCCAGATCGCCGTGATAGCGCACGCGAAACTCGCGGAAGCCCAACCCTTTCAGAAACACTTCGCAGGCACCGACCTTCTTGAGTTTTGTCGAGATCGATGGCGGTGCCATAGGGAAAGCGCGACGACAGGCAGGGGCTCGATGGTTTGTCCCAGGTCGGCAAAGTCTAGCTCGCGGCTGTAGCGGCGAATGTCGTCCTTGGTCATGCCGGCTTCGACCAAGCGGGTGGCGGACGCGCCATTGATCCGCCGCTTGCAGCCCAGGACGATGATCCTTGAGGTCGTCCGAGATTGGTGCCGTCGACGATGGTTGCGATCCCCATCTTGTCCGCTTGCTCGCGGCAGATCCGATAGAGCTCGTCTTTGCAGAAGAAGCAACGATTGACTGGATTCTGCGCGTAGGCAGGATTGTCGATTTCGTGGGAGTCGAGGACGATATGGCGGCAGCCTAAGCTGGCGGCGAAACTGCTTCGCCGCGTCAAGCTCGCCCGGCGGCACGGACGCCGACGAGGCGGTCAGGGCGATGGCGCCGTCGCCCAAGGCGAGATGCGCGGCTTTCAACAAAAATGTCGAATCGACGCCGGCGGAAAACGCCACCAGGGTTCGGTCCGATTGCCGCAGGATCTCGGTCAGGTGGGTGAACTTTGGCGTCCATCGTTTGTCGCTGAAAAGATCGGTGCTCAGGTAATGCTCGCCCTTGTCGGCGAACAGGGTGACGACCACATGGCCTTTGCCGAGTTTTTGCGCGACTTTTAACGCGGCGCAGCAGGCGGCGCCCGATGAGATCCCAACCAGGAGTCCTTCCTCGGCGGCTAATCTGCGCGCGTGTTGAGTCGCTTCCTCGTCGGTGACCGTGATCACTTCGTCGAGAATATCCACGATTCAATACCGCGGGAATGAAACCGGCGCCGATGCCTTGAATCTTGTGATAGCCCGGTTCGCCGCCGGAAATGACCGGCGACGATGCCGGTTCGACGGCGCAGATTCTGACACCCTTCATTTTTTCTTTGAGCACTTCGCCGACACCGGTAATCGTGCCGCCGGTGCCGACGCCGGCGACAAAGGCGTCGATGCGCTTGAACTGCTTGAGCAGTTCAAGCGCGGTGGTCTTGCGGTGCATTTCCGGATTGGCTGGATTGTTAAATTGCTGCGGCATGTAGAAGTCGCCGTTTTCCTGGAGCAGCTCCTCGGCCTTGTGAATCGCGCCACCCATGCCCTTGGTGTCGGGGGTGAGAACCAAATGCGCGCCATAGGCCGATAGCAGGCTGCGGCGTTCCTCGCTCATGGTGTCGGGCATGGTCAGGATCAATTTGTAACCTTTGACCGCGGCGATCAAAGCCAGACCGATCCCGGTATTGCCGCTGGTGGACTCGACGATGGTCGCGCCGGGTTTGATCTTGCCTTGACGCTCGGCGGTTTCGATCATGTTCAGGCAGATGCGATCCTTGACCGATCCGCCCGGATTGAAGGATTCCATTTTGGCCCACACTTCGGCGTCGTCTTTTCCCGGAAGGCTTCTGAGTTTAACGACGGGGGTGGAGCCGATCAGATCCAATATCGACCGCGCACCATTGGAGCTAGCCACGGATTGTCTCGACTTTCATGAAGGGAGTGAATTTAGATTTGCTAATGGCAAAATGCTATATTCTTGACCGGTTAATGTCAATGAATTCATCGAAACCTTACCCGCACAGATTGCACCAGCCGCGAGTTTGCGTGCTGTTTCCCGGCGCGCTGGGCGACTTCATTTGTTTCTTGCCGGCGCTACACGAACTTACTAAATCATAGCTCCGTCGATCTTTTAGCCCGCAGTGAATTTGCCGCCATCGAGCCGCGATGGCGTGCGCGTGCTTTCGTTGGAACGCTTCGAAGTGCGCCAACTATTCATCGGCGACGGCGCTGCGCGACCAGCGCGTGAGCCAATTCTTCGCGGCCTATGCCGCGATCTATTCATGGTTCGCCAGTCAGCAGCCGGTGTTCGTCGACCAACTCCAGACCGTTGCGCAGGGGCGCGCGCAGATTTTTCCGTTTCGCCCGGACAAGCTTCCCGTCCACCAAGCGGACTATTATCTTTCTTGTCTCAACAATAGCGCGCCGAACGATTTCACGCCGTTGGTGACGCTGCGTGCCGATGCGCAGCGTTGGTGCGATGCGTTCTGCCAGCGCGCAGGGATTGACAGCGAACCGCTTCTGATCGTCGCTCCCGGGAGTGGCGCCAGCGAGAAGAATTGGCCTGAAGCGCATTTTCTCCAGGTCGCTCATTGGTGGCGCGATCGGCTTGGCGGCAAGGCGGTGGTCGTGATCGGACCCGGTCGAGATGGAACGGCGCGGCTATGAGCAGCTGTCGTCTGCTTGCGTCGTCGCTAGCGGTCTCGACCTCGGGCAGTTGGCGGCATTGCTCGCGCGCGGCGATGCTTTATATCGGCAACGATAGCGGCGTGTCTCATCTCGCTGCTGCGGTTGGTTGCCGCACGGTGGCGCTCTTCGGTCCTTCGGATGAGCGGCAGTGGGCGCCGCGCGGACCGCGGGTGACGATCCTACGCCGCACGCTCAACGGTTCGCCCTGTGACGGCGCGCAATCGCAGTCCTGTTCAGACCGCGCTGGTCTCGCCGAACTGACTCCAGCAGAGGTGATCCAGGCACTGAGCAAGCTGCCTGAAGTCGCCAAGCTTTGGCAATGATCGCCTTGACAGGTTGACCGGACGCGGCATAGAGGTTTGCCAGGTGAGTAATTCCAGAGGTCCGATGATGGCGCGATTTATCTCTGCTTCAATTGCCCCATTTGGATTATAAAGCCAGGGACGCGCCGCTGGACATGGCGATCTTGGACCCCTATCTGGCGCTGTCCAATTCGATCATGCTCGCCAAACACGCGCTTCATCCCCACGCCGCGGCGCTGTTGATCGACTGGTCGCTGTCCGAGGAAGGGCAGAGTATGGTCACAAGCTTCGGCCGCGTGGTGTTGCGCAAAGGCGTCAAACCAAGATTTCCCGAGCTGATGGAAAAAGAGTTGTTCGTCGCCGACGGGGAATTTCTTGCGCCGCTGCTCGAGGAAAGCGCCCGTGACTTCCGGCAGATTTTTCTGGCCGGACGGTGAGTCGAGCTTCGCCGCCGGCTGTTCCTTACTTCCACCTTTGCCACCCGAGTTTCGTGGCCATCGATTCTCCGCGTGATCAGTGCCGCCACCTTTAGCGCTGCCGGATTCTTGGCATGGTTTAACCGTTGTTATACAGTCAGCCACGTCGGTGGCGGGTTAGCGTTGCCGGCAACGAGCGAACAATTGGAGTCTGGAGGATTGGATGGAAGTAAAGTCGATTAAAGAAACCCATACCGAACTGATGATGCATAGCGTCAAGTTCGCCAAGGACGAACAGGGGCGGCGCAAGGGGCAGGAGATTCTCTTCAAGTGGCCCGATATCGAAAAGCAGTTAGGCGAGCACAAGCATATTTATGTCGTCGACGCCCGGCTGGGCTCGAACAATCACACGCACCGGCTGTGGTACGATGTGATTCCGCCGCACACCGAAGAGGGCCAAGAGTGGCGCGGCCTCGGCCATCGCCACACGGTGGAAGCGATCATTTATTTTCTCAAGGGCAAGGGCCACAGCATCATCGATGGCGTGCGCTACGATTGGGGCCCTGGGGATTTACTTAGCGTACCGATGTTTTCCTGGCACCGCCATGTCAACGACGGCGACGAACCGGTGCTGCGGATCGCCTCGACCACTGGACCGTTGTCGTTGGGTCTGGGTCAAGCGGTTTACGAGGATGAGCGGTATCCGGAATTCTGGATCTATGCGCAGGAGGGCGAAGACGCACGCAAGACGTTGATTCCCGGTGGTGGCGGTTCCATCGATAACGGCAAAGTCGGCAGCAACCGGGCCGCCGAGATGTATGCCGAGCAGGTCGCCTTCGCCATGCATGAAGAGCAGCTGCGACGTGACAGCAAAGTGTTGGTCAAACAGAAAGACTTGGTGTTCGAACCGACGGCGATGGGCAATCTCGCCTACGTCGTCGATCCGCGCATCGGTTTTCACGCCAAAGCGCTCGGTGTGGTGATGGCGGAAATTCCGCCGGGCAAACGCTCCGGCGCCCATCGTCATCTCTACGACGAAATCAATCTGATCGTCGGTGGCAAGGGCAAGGTGATCGTCGAGGATAAGGCATTCGACTTCGACACGCTCGATGTATTATCGATCCCGGTGTTTCAGTGGCACCAGTATTTCAACACTGGCACGGAGCCGTTGCGCATCCTTGGCATCAACACGCGGTTGGCGATGGACAATCTGGGATTGTCGCTGACGCATCAGGGCGAGCATGCGGACTACGTGTGAGTGGCGTCTTGAAGCATTAGATGAAGGGGGTGTCATGATTCTATTCATTGCACTGCTTCTGATGTTATTCGTCGCATGGCCAATGGGCTCCCCGGCGGCGGAGGTCGATCTCGCCCGCAAGGAAGGCGAAGTGGTGCTCTACACCACCATGGTCGTGTCGGACTTCCAGGTATTTCACAAGGCGTTGGTCAAAAAATATCCATTTTTGAAAGTGAATCATGTGCGTCTGGGCGCGGCGACTTTAGTTTCGCGTGCGGTGGCGGAGTTTCGCGCTGGCAAGCATCTCGCCGATGTTTACGGTGTCAGCCCGGACTCGATGAACTATTTGCGCGATATTGGCGTGCTGGCGAACTACACCAGTCCCGAAGCGAAGTTTATTCACAAGGGTTTCATGGATCCGAAAGGGTTCTGGTCCGGGATCACGACCGATGTCCTGGTCACCGGTGTCAACACTTCGCAAATCAACGTCAAGGCGGCGCCGCGCCGTTATGCCGACTACTTGAAGCCGGAATACAAAAACAAGATGGCCTTTCATATCGGCACCAACAATCCTTTGATTGGCATGGCCGAACTCCAGGGCGAGGACAAGGCGCTGGCCTACATGCGCGCCTTCTCGAAGCAGGGGCCGATCTTACATAACGGTTATACGAAAATTTCCCAGCTGCTGGCGGCCGGTGAGTTTTCTTTGGTCGCGTTCATGCAGGTGACCAAGCTGGAAAAGATCCGCGAGCGCAACGGACCGGTCGATTGGATACCCCTGGACCCGTCGTTCGCCACAGTCTCCTCGGTGGCGGTGTCGAAGAACGCGCCCCATTCTAACGCGGCGCGCCTACTGGTTGACTTTTATCTATCGGAAGAAGGACAAAGAGCGCTAAAGGAAATCGACAAGATTCCTTTGCGCAAAGGTGTCGAGGCGGATTCCAAGCGGGTCGCCGAGCTCATCGAGCAGGCGCCCTATGTCATCAAGTATGAGGGCGACGCGGGGAAACATATCAAGCAGTTCAACGAGATTTTTTTGGGCAGATGAAGGATCGTCGACCTGAATCATTAATGTAACAGCGGCGGAATGAATCGGGTCTTCGTAGGGGCAGGCCCCTGTGCCTGCCCTCCGGACGGGCAACCACGGGGGGTTGCCCCTACAAGCCGGGGTGACGGAGCTGGAGTGAAACATGGAAGTTAAATTTGGTTTGTTTAGCTGTGACTCGCATGCGCAGTTGGACCGCGATGCTTGGACCAAGCGCATGTCCAAGCATAAATGGGGCGAACGGATACCGCAGATCGTCGAGGTCGACGAGGACGGCAAGCAGGTCGACCGCTGGATGGTCAACGGCAAAGTGCGCAGCGAATGGGTGTGCAACTGTCCAGCGGCGATGCCGGGCGGCGTGGCGCGCGGCTATTATCCACGGCGCTGGGAGGAAGTGCCGAAGATCGTCTACGATCCCGCCGAACGGCTAAAAGCGCTCGACGAGGATCGGGTCGACGGCGAGGTGCTCTACCCCAACGGACCGGTGTCGAACTTCGCGTTTCTTCAGGCCGATGCCGAGTTCGAGCTCGCCTGCGTGCAGGCGCATAACGATGCCCTGGCGGAATGGCGCGAAGTCAGCGACCGCTATGTGCCGGTGGCGATCATTCCATACATGAGCGAGATCGACGTGGTCGTCGCCGAAGTCGAGCGCTCGGTCAAGCGCGGCCACCGCGGTGTGGTCATGTTGGCCGAGCCGGCGTTTACGAAGAAAGGGCTCAAGCGCATGAACGATCCGTTTTGGGAGCCGCTTTGGGCTTGCTGCGCCGACTTGGGCGTGCCGATGCACTGGCATGGCTCGTCGGGGCTGGTCGAGCAGCTGTCGCTGCCCAAGTGGAACGGTTTCAGCAAAAAAGAATTCCACACGGTGTCGACGTCGCGCTTGTGCGCGACGCCGGCGCAGCTGATTCCCAATTTAATTTTTTCCGGTATCCTCGACCGCCATCCGCGCCTCAACTGGGCCTGCGCCGAAACCGGTTTCGGCTGGGTGAGCTATGTGCTCGAAGCCAGCGATCACGAATGGGAGACGCGGCAGCTGTGGAAGGAAGGCATCAAGACCCGGCCCAGCGAGGTATTTCGCCGGCAGATCTACGTCGACTTCTGGTACGAGAAGGCCGGCATCGAACTGCGCGAGTGGGTCGGCGTCGACAATATCATGTGGGAGTCGGACTATCCGCATATCGCCGCGACTTATCCGCGGTCGTGGAGTTTCGTCGAGGACTCGCTGGTCGGCGTGCCGCAAGGTGAGCGCAAAAAATGTGCTACGGTAATGCGCTGCGG
>CAWJZV010000039.1:0-17744 GCA_963847445.1 uncultured delta proteobacterium
TCGTAGGGGCGAAAAATTTTTCGCCCCTACAAGACCTTCGTGGTGAACAAATATCTCACGCATACCTCTGGAGTAGACCATGGCAGAAGAAAAAGTATTTAAAAAACCTCTCCCCGAAGTCACCCCGGTCAACCAACCCTTCTGGGATGGCGCCAAAGCCGGCAAATTGATGATGCAGAAATGCGCCAACTGCTCCACCTGGGTGTTCCCGCCGCGTCCGGTGTGCGGCGATTGCGCCAGCGAAAAACTCGACTGGGTGCAGGTCAGCGGCAAAGGCAAAGTCTTTTGCTTCACGATCATTCGTGAAGTCGTCGGCACCGCGCTGCGCGGCTTCGGGCCCGACATCCCCTATGTCACCGCTTGGGTCGATCTCGACGACGGCCCGCGCCTGTGCAGCAACGTCATCGGCTGCCCCATCGAGCAAGTGAAAATCGACATGCCGGTCGTGACCGTCTTCGAGGATACCGGGGACGGCATCACTCTGCCGAAGTTCAAACCGGCGTAGCACCAATCGATGCGGTTCGCTTCGCTCACCACATCCTACGTGATGACGTCTTATTCCGCCGTGTAGGATGCGGTGACCAAAGGGAACCGCATCGCCTTTGACCAAATGTTGGATCTCCAATGACGGAATATCGCCGTCCATGGGTGCCGGGCGCCACTGGGTTTTTCACAGTCGCTTTGGCGGAACGAAAGGGGAACCGCTTACTACTAGACAAACTAGAGACCTTGCGTGCGGCAACCCGCTCGGTTCAATTAGATCACCCCTTCCAGATCGATGCCGTAGTCATCCTCCCAGAACATCTTCACTGCATCTGGACACTACCGCCGAAAGACTCCGACTTCGCGACGCGTTGGGGTCTGCTCAAGGGCCAATTTTCCCGCTCCATCGACAAAGGAGAACCTCTATCACAAAGCAGGGCGAAAAGGGGCGAGCGAGGGATATGGCAGCGGCGCTTCTGGGAGCACCTCATTCGCGACGAGGACGACTTAAACGCCCACATTGATTACATTCATTGGAACCCAGTTAAGCATGGATGGGCGCAGCGGGTCGCAGATTGGCCCCATTCCAGCTTCCATAGCATACGTGAAACGGGGAATTTATTCGGCGGATTGGGGAGACGCGCCGGGTCCCGATCTCGCCGCCGGTGAATGACGGGACCGATGCGGTTCGCTTCGCTCACCACATCCTACGAGCTAACGTCTCGTTTGCATCTTGTAGGATGTGGTGACCAACGGGAACCGCATCGTCTTTGACTACCACGCGATCCTCTATCGCCCCGTAATCACCGCGATCCCCGCCACCAACATAATCGATCCGATCACCACCAACCGGGTGATCTTTTCTTCGCCGCGCAAGAATATCGCCGTGAATACGATTATGAACAGCGGCGTGGTGTTGAGGATCGGGCTCACCACCGAAACCTCGCCGGCGTGGAGCGCATGAAAGTTAAGAAGCTGGCCGACCAGGGCGAAAGACTGCGGCGACGCCGTAATAGGGCAAACAGCCGCCGCGAAACTTGAGCGAGCCGATTTGTCGTGAGACCGTCAGCGAAATCAGCAAGCATAGGAACGAGGTCGCGCTGCTGACCGTCGACGCGATCAAGGGCTCGTCCACCGTCAGCAAGCCCAGCTTGCGGATATTCTGCGACACCGACGCCAGCAGCGCCGCGCCGAGCGGAAACAAGATATCGATGGTGCGCCATTTGGCTTCGCCCTCCCGGCGATAGGACACCAGCCAGGTGCCCAGCACCGTTAACACCGCGCCCGCGTAGACCAACAACCCGGGCCGTTCGCTGAGAATGAAGAACGCCAGCACCATGGTGAATAGCGGCGCCGTGCCGCGCAGCGGTCCCGCGCGCGACACTCCGAGGCGGATAATGCCCATGTAAAACAGCACACGCACCATCGCCGGCTGAATGACGCCGCTGGCGACGAAATACAGATTGGCCGAATGAAAAATCTTTTCGCTGGGAAACCGCAGGAAGATAAACGGCACCAGGAACAACACCGAGACCAGAAAACTGACAAACGCCGCGGTCGATGCGTTGGAGAACTTCGTTCCCTTGCGCACCAGGATCGAATCCACCGCCCACGTCGCCGCCGATAACAGCGCCCAGATCTCGCCGCTCATGCTTGATGCGAACCTCATGCCGTACTTTCGACCCTTAGCATAGCCGCTGCGGCCAAGATACAAGCCGCCTTGTGGGTTTTAGTTGTATTCGATTTTTTCGCAATATATGTTGGCGCGAAGCAAATTTCGTTACGATTTGTGCCGAGGAATTCATGAAAAAACTGTTGGGTTTGTTGGTGATGAGCGGTGCGGTGACCGCGGCATTGTTTTTGTTAACCAGCCTTTCCGGCCCCGGCGGCGGACAGCCCAGTCAAGCGATCACGCTCAAGCCCGGATCGCAGGTGCAGGAGGGCTCCATCGTCACCATCGAATACACCCTCACCGACGACGACGGCAAAGACGATCGACACCAGCGTCGGCAAAGAACCGCTCACCTACATTCACGGCGCCGGACAAATCGTCAAGGGCTTGGAGCGCGAACTCAACGGCCTCAAGGTCGGCGATCAGAAGAAAGTCAGCGTCAAACCGGAAGACGGCTACGGCCTGCCGAATGATAAAGCCTTCCAGGAAATCCCCCGGGAGAAGGTTCCCGCCGAGGCGCTAAAGGAGGGCGAGACGCTGATGATGAAATCGCCCGACGGCCGCGCCATCCCGATCAAGATCGCGCAAGGTGAATGAAAAAACCGTCGTGGTCGACTTCAATCATCCCCTCGCCGGCAAGACACTGCACTTCGACGTCAAGGTCAAAGACATCAAAGCCGCCGAAACCCGATAACCAGAGATAGAGACGTGAGATAGAGACCGCCCACAGCCGACGCGAACTCCGACGGTCACTGTCTCTATCTCAAATCTCTATCGCTCCAGCCAGCTCCATCACTCCATTGCCTCCCATGCGCCCCAAGTTCTTCTACGGCTACGTCATCATCGCTCTATGCTTTGCCAACATGGTGGTGATGCGCGGCGTCAATGGCGCCTTCGGCGTTTACTTTCTCGCTTTGCTGGAAGAGTTCCCTTGGTCGCGCAGCGCCGGCGCCAGCATCGCGTCGGCGAACTTTTTCGTCTACGCCATCGCCTCGCCGCTGGTCGGTCTCGCCTTCGACCGCTTCGGTCCGCGCGTGCTCATGCCGCTGGGCGCATTCTTGACCGGCCTTGGACTCGTGCTGTCATCTTTTGCCCACTCCCTCGGCGGCCTGTATTTTACCTACGGCATCGTCACCGCCTTGGGCCAAGGCGCTCTCAGTTTCGTCGGCCATAATGCGCTGATCTCATTTTGGTTCGTGCGCAAGCGCGCCACCGCCATCGGCATCGCCTCCATGGGCCAAGGGCTTGGGCGCGCTGGTCATGGTGCCGGCGACGCAATTGCTGGTCAGCTCCATCGGTTGGCGTTGGACCTACGTCGCCACCGGCGGTCTACTGCTGCTCGTCTTGGTTCCGGCCAACGCTTTCTTTCAACGCCGCACGCCGGCGGAGGTCGGCCAGTTTCCCGACGGCGACGCCGCGCCGTCGAGCGGCGCCGCCGCCGGCCGGCACGGCGCGAAACATCGAAGGCCAGCGCGACTGGACCCTCGGCCAGGCGGCGCGTTCGTTTCCATTCTGGTGCATCACCATCGGCCACTTGGCGCTCGGCACCGCGCTGTTCATGATCAACACCCACGCCATCGCCCATTTCGTCGCCGTCGGCTACGAAAAATTGGCGGCGTCTTTTTACTTCGGCTTCATCGGCTTCATCCGCATCGGCGCGACGTTGATATGGGGATCGCTCTCCGACCGGCTCGGCCGCAGCCAAACCTACGGCGTCGCCACCGCCGTCACCGCGCTCGGCGTCGCCGGCATGATCGCCATGACCTTCGGCGCGCCGCTCTGGCTGGTCTATCTCACCATCGCTCTCTACGGCATCGGCCACAGCGCCGGCAACCCAACCTACGGCTCGGTCATCGGCGATATTTTTTCCGGCCGCAAGATCGGTTTGATTTTCGGATTTCTCGAAATCAGCTTCGGCTTCGGCAGCGCCTTCGGCTCCTGGATCGGCGGCTATCTGTTCGACACCACCGGCAGCTACGCCTGGTCGTTTGGCGTCTGTCTCCTCTGCTTCATCATCTCCGGCCTGGCGATTCACCTCTGCGTCCGTTGGCACAGCCGGGAAATGGCCCGCGCCCATTGACAGCGCCGCATACAGCCGCCTAATAAATGCTCGGGAACGGATTGGATTTCACCACAACGACATGCGCGGCATAGCCGAAACCGATATTCGGAATATCTCGCGCAAAGGGCGCAATGGAAGAACGTTGTCATATCGAACGGAGAGAGAAATCCTTCTAGATCCCTCGCCTTCGCTCGGGATGACAGACCTGTGGTCTGTCACTTTGCGACCTTGGCGTCCTTGGCGCGAGAATATCCGAATTGAAACCTAAGGAGCAATCATGAACTTCTGTCTACATGGTTCGGCGCGCACGGTGAACGAAGCCGTCGAGCGCGCCAAACGCGCCGAAGCCCTCGGCTTCGAGGCGATTTTTTTCGCCGACAGCCAGATGAACAACGTCGACCCCTACCAGGCGATGGCGCTGTGCGCCGTCAACACGAAAACCATCCGCTTCGGCACGGCGGTGACCAACATGGTCTACCGCGATCCGACGATCACGGCGTGCTCCTACGCGACGCTGAATGAAATCTCCGACGGCCGCGCCATCGTCGGCATGGGCACCGGCGATGGGCCGGTGTACAGCCTGGGCCGAACCGCGACCAAGCTCGTCGACTTCGAGAAAGGGCTGCGCGTGATCCGCGACCTGCTCCATGACCGCGGCATCGACGTTCCGAAGAGCCATGAGCGCGCAGGCGGCAATGGTCAAATTCAAAGCCGGCAAGCGGCCGGTGCCGATTTACATCTCGGCGGAAGGGCCGAAAACCCTGCGCGTCGCCGGCCGCACCTGCGATGGCATCATTCTGGGCACCGGCTTCGACAAGCAGGTCACCGACTGGGCGCGCCAGCGGCTCGCCGAAGGCGCCAAAGACGAAGGGCGAACCTTGGCCGACATCGACATCATGCCCGCCGGCATGATCGTCGTCGACGACGACGGCGATCTGGCGCGCCGGCGTGTGCGCAGCCGCATGGCCAACCGTGCCCATCATAATTTTCGTTTCACCATGGAGACCGTGCCCGAAGGCGAGGCCGCCGGCATTCAAAAATTCATGGACAATTTCGACATCGCGAAACCGATCGAAGAGCGCGTCGATCCCGACTTCGTCACCGATTACTTGCTCGAACGCTTCACCATCGCCGGCACGCCCGCCGAATGCATCGCCAAAGTGAAAAGGCTCGAAGCCGACGGCATAACGCGAATACTCCTCACACCGCCCAACGCCATTTACGATCAAGTCATGGACAAGTGGGGCAGGCAGGTAATCGAAAAATACTAGCAGGCTGCTGAAAAAGACCCATATGCTTCGTTGCGCTCAATCGCCTCGCGTCAACGTACTGCCGATGTACGCCTCCGCTCGCCGATTTTTCGCGCGCCTTGCCTCTGGATCTTTTAAGCAACCTGCTAAAGGTCACAAGTCGGAGGGCAAATATTCCGGGCGATCATCGATCCTCAATCCTCGATCATCGACCTTACTGCTACTTGTCGCCCTGCCGGCAATTCCGGCAATCGCCCAAGGACAAATCAAACTACGCGAGGCTATGTCGAAGCCATCGGCCGCATCAAACGCAGCCCCGACTCGGCTTACCGCGCGCTATCGCGCTACACCGGCGTCAGCGACGCCGCCGCCTGGGAGAAATCCGCAAATTCTACGCCGACAGCTTCGCCAGCGTGCCACGCACGGAATCGAACGGCTGGCGCAATCTCATCGCTACGCTAGGCAAAAGCGAAGCGGAGATGGTCCGCTTGATCGACATGAGCTTGCTCGATGAGCTGCAGCGGGAAGGATTCTTCGAACGGATGGACAAGTAGACTCGATTTGCTCGCTACATCGTCATCGCCAACAAAGATAAATATTCTGGCGAATTGAAACACCCGATTCGTTGAGTTCACCTGCGTCACCATGTACCCTTGATAAACAATCCAATCGCAGTAAATGCGTGAGAGGGGAACTAAATGCAGGTTAAACGTATCACTTGGGTCGCCGCCGCCAAGATTTCGCTGTCGCTGATGGTCATGTTCGCTATTTCATTCTCGGTTGCCGCCGCGGAGAAAGCCAAGAACGATCTGGTCGTCAAAGATGGCATGCTGGTGAGCATGGATTACACGCTCAAGGGCACCGACGGCAAAGTGATCGATACCAACAAAGGTCGTGAACCTCTCAAATATGTCCACGGGCAAAAGATGATGATCCCCGGTCTGGAGAGAGAGCTCACCGGCATGAAGGTCGGCGGCGAGAAGAACGTCACGGTCAAACCGGAAGACGCCTATGGGCCGATTAACAAGAATGCCTTTCAAGAAGTCCCGAAAGAAAAACTTCCCGCCAATGGTTTGAAAGTCGGCGCCGTAATGGCGGCGAAGAGTCCCGAGGGGCAAGTCGTGCCCATGCGCGTCCATGAAATCAAAGACAGCACTGTGGTCATGGACATGAACCATCCGATGGCCGGCAAGACTCTGGTCTTCAACGTCAAGATCGTCGACATCCAGCCGGCACCGCCGCCAGCGGCTGCCAAGCCAGCGGCTCCGGCGAAACCTGCGGAACCGGCTAAGCCGGCAACTCCGGCGCAACCGGCAAAACCCGCGGACCCTGCGATAAAATAACCGGACGAGTCACCCGTTTATGGAGCTGGAAGAATTCGCCGCCCGAGTGCGTGAGTCGCAAGAGCTGGTTTTTTTCACCGGCGCCGGCATCAGCACCGAATCCGGCGTGCCCGATTTCCGCAGCCCCGGCGGCGTCTGGACGAAATACCAGCCGGTGCTGTTCCAAGATTTTCTCGCCAGCGAAGCCGCGCGGGTGCAGCACTGGCAGCTCAAGAAAGCCACCTACGAGCTTTTCAAAACCGTCAAACCCAACATCGGCCACCAGGCGATCTGTGAATTCGAACAGCGCGGTCAATTGCTCGGCTTGATCACGCAGAATATCGACGGCCTGCACAAGCTCGCCGGCACTTCGGACAGCCGTTTGGTCGAGCTGCACGGCACCGATCGTTTCGTCACCTGCCTCAAGTGCGGCAAGGCTTTTCAACCCGCTGATGTCTACGAGATGTGGCAAGAAGGACTGCCGACGCCGACCTGCGACGCCTGCGGCGGTTTCTTGAAATCCGCCAATGTCTCGTTCGGCCAATCGATGCCGGTCGAAGCGATGCAGCGCGCCCAGCGCTGGAGCGAGCAAGCCGATATCTTCCTCGTCATCGGCTCATCCTTGCAAGTGCAACCGGCGGCATCCTTTCCCGGTCATCGCCAAACGCAGCGGCGCGCTCCTCGGCCATCGTCAATCGCGACCCGACACCGCTCGACGACCTCGCCGACTTCATTCATAATGGCGCCATCGGCGAATTCTTTACCCAGCTCAAGATCCTGCTCGATCACTAAATAGCCTCGGAAAATCATTGTCCAAGAACGCCGTAGGCAAGAGATTGCCGTGCAGAAATGCGCTTCATGCCTACCAGCTCACTCAAGCCAAAGCTTTCGTCGAAGGGGCGGCTAGCAAACCATCGCCGCAGGCGCAGCTACTGACAGAATGGCAACCATCGAAAACATCCTCACCTACTGGTTCGGCGCCAATCCCGGCGAAGCCGCGATGGCCAAAGACCGCGCCGATTTGTGGTGGTCGAAAAATGCCGAAGTCGACAGCGAGATTCGCCGGCGGTTCGAGGGCAGCCTTGAGCTCGCCGCGGAGGAAAAACTCGACCCGTGGCTCGCCGAGCCGCGCGGCCGGCTCGCGCTGATAATTCTAACCGATCAATTTCCGCGCAACATCTACCGTGATTCGCCGCTGGCTTTCAGCTTCGACGCGAAAGCGCTTTCGTGCAGTCTCGAAGGCGTCGAACTGAGCCACGACCGATTACTACAGCCCATCGAGAGAGCTTTCTTCTATCTGCCGCTGGAGCATTCAGAATTGCTGGAGCATCAAGAGCGGTCGGTTCTTATGTTTGGCAATCTCGTGCCGCTGGTCGCGGCAGAACAAAAAGAAATCTTCGAGCAATATTTAAGCTTCGCCATCCTGCACCGCGATATCATCGCGCGCTTTGGCCGCTTCCCGCACCGTAATCGAATCCTCGGCCGGTCATCGACGGCCGAAGAGATACATTTTCTCTCCCAGCCCGGCTCTTCGTTCTGATCCGACGTTGATTGTGCCGCTTGTGGACAATGATTTCCAATTCCGCCAATTGCGCTTGTGATTTTGTACGATGGACAGTGCAAGATTGCCGTCAGACCCGGCAATTCACGGGCGATGAATTTTTAAGTTGCGGACGCGGACAATGGCATCGAAGTCTCGATCGTTGTGAAACAACTCCGCTCCAGCGTCTAAACAAGTAGCGGCAATCAAACAGTCAATGGTCTTTCTTATCGTGATGCCCCGTTTGCGGCAGTCGCGGTAAATGGTCGCTGCCTCCTCGACGATATGAAGATCGTGCAACTGGAGAATTGGATAGCTTTGCAGAATTGTCCGCAGCCGAGCATACGAGGCATCCTCTCTGATGCCTTGGAGGATTTCGCAGTAGATAAGATCGGTCAACCCTAAGGACTCGCCGTTCTTAATCAGCTCAGAAAGATGGAGGTCATAACGCGACCCGCTCGCACCGAAGAATTCTATCCAGACGGTTGTGTCGACGATGATCACGGACGGCCACGGCGCGACTCGTCAAGATTCCCTTGCCAATAAATCCGCCCGCGAACGGATAATATTTCTTTTCGTTTGGCGCTCTTTAGTAGTTCTTTCAGAGCCAGATCAACGAGCTCCCGTTTGGATTTGCACTTGAATACTTTCAACCCTTGGTTGATCAAACGGTCATCCAGCTCAATATTAGTGCGCGCCATAACGTCACCTCGCAAATCAAGGTAAGCGCCGATGGTGTAGATGTCAAGTTTGACAGGTGTAGTTCGCTAGGCAGTTGCCCGCAACAAGATCTTTCTCGCCCCCGATTGCGCCGCGCGCTCAACAGCTTCAACCCCATCTTTCAACGGATAGATAGCATCAATCATTGGCGTCACCGCCACGCGCTTTGCCGCCAATGCGCCCAGCGCATCCGCAAACGGGCCACAGCGCGATCCGATGACATTGATCTCGTTGATCACGATGGCAGCCAACGAGACTTCATGGTTGCCGGCGATAGTGCTTTTTAGAATCAACGTCCCGCGCGGCCGCACCGCACTGAGAGCGAGTTCCAGACCCGACGCAGAGCCGGTGGCCTCAACGACGATGTCGAATAGGCGCGGCTGCCAGTCATTCAATTGAACAGTCCTGACGCCGGTTTTTTTGATCAGCGCGAGTTTATCGGCGTGCTTGCCCAGCGCCGTCACCCTGGCGCCGGTCAGGTTCACCACTTGCGCGCACAGATTGCCCAACTTGCCGTCGCCCAGCACCAGAACATCGTGGCCATGATCGATTTGCGCCTGCGTCAAGATTTCACAAGCCGCCGCCAGCGGCTCGGTGAACACCGCTTCTTCGTCGCCTATGCTGTCTGGGACCGGATGCAGATTAGCCACCGGCACCGCGACATATTCGGCAAACGCGCCATCGGCGTTAACGATGCCCATCACCCTGCGATGCGGGCAATGGCGGGAAAGATCACTCCGGCAGTTATCGCAACTGCCGCAACCGAAATTGATTTCACCGACCGCTCGCTTGCCGATCCATTCACGCGGACCTTCAACAACCAAACCGACAAACTCGTGACCGGGCACCCCGGTAAAACCCATGTAGCCTTTGAGAATTTGCAGATCGGTGGAACAAACACCGGCGAGATGCACTTTTACCAGCGCGATCGATTGGGCGTCGGAGGGAGGGCGACCACCGGTCGCCCCTACCATCTTCGATCCTCGATCATCGATCCCCGGTGTCGAGTAATGTGACTCGAATCGCAGCGCGAGACCGTCCCAGTGAAGCGCCTGCATGGTTGTGCGTTCGATGTGCTAGGCGCGCAGCGGCTTTGCCCATTTGGTCTGCGGCCGTTCGACCAGCTCGCCATCGACATAGATGTCACAGCCTTGTTCGTGAAAGAAGCAGACGAGGCCTTTGATTTTCGGACACTCAGGAATGGTCTCCATGTAGCCCCAAACCAGATCGGCGAACGTCTCATTGCCCAGCTTCACCGACCAATACGATGCCGGTCCCTTGTACGGACAACGCGATTGGGTCGCGCTCGGAACCAGCAAATCCATGTGCACATCCTCTTGCGGCATGTAGTAACGAACCGGGTGATTGGTCTCGAAAACCAAATGCGGCCGGCGCGTTTCGGCGACGGTTTGGCCGTCGATGACGACGCGGACATGGCGCGCGCTCGGCAGCGCATCGACGCGCTTATAGGGATCGCGAGCGTGCTTGTAGAGCTCTTCTTCCTCTTCCATCCACTTGTCCATCTTCGGCCAGTCAAAAGCGAAATGGTCTTGAATCGCGCTCGCCGCCGGCAAAGGATTCACGTAGCTCCAAGCCGCATTCTCCGCCGATCGGCCACCGGCGTTGATAGACCAATAGGCTGCCGCGCCTTTGACCGGACAATCGGCTCGCTGCGCGCTCGCAGTGAACAGGTCGACACGCACATCTTCCTTGGGAAAATAATAAGCCGGCAGCACTTCAGCCTCACGCACCAACTTCGCGCGCTTGCTGCTGGCAATCACCTCGCCGCCGAAGAACACCCGTACATGTCGCGGACTCTGGGAAACATGCAGCCAATGCCCGGCATCCCCATGAATCGGCACGCGCTCTTGAATGATATTGCTCTGCATAATCATAACCTCCGTTCAGAACTCACCATCACACCAAGAGGGCGGGTTTAAAACCCGCCCCTACGAATCCTATTCTTTTGTGTACTTTTCGGTCTTGCGGCCAATTTTCCGAACCGAATTTCTACTTACCATGCGACCTTTGACCTTTGTAGTTAACGTTCCTACTCCGAATTTCCGACTTCGTGTCCTTCATGCCTCCTGTGAAAATACCGGGCATGGGTTTGTCGGATGTGGTGACCAAAGCGAACCGCATCGTTGGTAAGTCGCGCTCGCTCGATGCGGTTCGCGGGCTCACCACATCCTACGGGTTTCGCGATTTGTCACTTTGGTTGCGGCGTAGCCGCGCTGTGAACTTCGTGGTGACTATTCCTCCACAGTAAAACCAGAACCGCCCTTTACTTGAGCGCTTGTTGCAGCAGCGTAAAGTCGGTGAGCTGCGACGGCGCGACGCCTTTGATGCCGGCTTCGGCCAGCATGGTTGTGACCAGCGAATTCAGCATTGAATCCTCGACCATGCCGTTTCTCGTGTAGTTGTTGATCGCCATCTGATAGATCTCGGCCGCCATCTCGCGATCGAGCTTCAGCCAACTCATCATTATCTGTTGCGTGCCTTCAGGATTTTCCCGCAGGTAGCGCAGCGCCTGGAGCATCGCTCGGATCACGCGCCGCACTTGATCGGGTTGATCGCGCAGCTTGCCGGTGTTGACGCCGAGCCCGCCGGCGAGCAGGCCGTGAAAATCGGCGGCGTTGATCAACAGCTTGAGGCCCATCTTCTTGGCTCTGAACGCCTCGCCGTAATCCATCATCGCGCTGTCGATGGAGCCGGAGAGCATGGCGCCGATGCGCGTGCCGGTGTCGACGACGCGATAGATGATGTCGCGATCCGGATCCAGACCACTTTGCTTGAGAATAAACTTGGCCGAAATCTGCTGTGAACCGAGCAGCCCTGGGACACCCATCGATTTTCCTTTGAGCTCGCTTACCGACTTGATCTCTTGGCGCACCACCAAACCCCAAAACGGCTTGGTCGTGCCGAGCAACACGATGCGCACCGGCAAACCTCTGGCGGCCGAAACGAAAGTCGAGCCAGCTCTGAGCGTGTAATGAATATTGCCGCTGGCCAGCGCGGCGCGATCGACCTCGGTGCGGGTGAGCAGCAGCTTGACGTCGAGATTTTGCTCGCGAAAGAAGCCCCGCTGGCGCGCCACCTCCGCCGGCAGAAACGTGATGCTTGGGCCAGCGTAAGAAATCAAAATTTCTTCAAGCGCCAACGCCGGCTGCGCCGCGACAAGCAAGCAAATCGTCGGTAGACTGAATAGCATTCCGACCATGCTTCGAAAGGTGGGTGCGCTGCCACGCATAAATCACCCCCGTAGGCTCAAAACTCTTCGCGATAAAGATCGAGCGCCTTGAGCGCCGGCGCATCGCTCATGGAGAAAAGAATCGCTTCCTCGGATGACGCATTCCTATGCAGGTGGGCGTACCAGAGCGGAACGACAAAAGTGTCGCCTTGCTGCCATTCGAACTGCTGCTCGCCAATCTGCGTTGTCCCTCGGCCGCGAAACACGTGATACATCACCGTGCTCGTGTGGCGGTGCGATCTCGTCTCTTCTTTCGCCGGCAGCAGTTGCACGGCGCACTGAATCGTCGTCATCGTCGGTCCGCCGGTCACGGGATTCCGGTAATCGAGCAAGAATCCATCGCAGCTATCTCGTGCCGCCGGAGTTTTCGTCAAGGCGCGCAACGCCGTTTCGGTGTCGCGCCATTTGTAATGAAAATAATCCGCCAGCGGCAGGCCGTGGCGAATCGAACTGCCGAGCTTATCCATCACGGCTTCGCTGCTCTCCTCGATCGGCTGGCGCCGCTCGCGATAGCGCTCCTGCATGACTTGATGCAGCGCCGTGACCAGAGGAAAGTCCAAACCGTCGAGCCACAGCATTGGCTGGTTCGAATCGTTGGAATGGTCGTGCCAGGTCAGCTTCGGCGTAAGAATCAGATCGCCAGGCTCCATGACGCATTGCTGGCCGTTCACCGTCGTGTAGGCCCCATTGCCCTGGACGACGAAGCGCAACGCCGCCGGCGTGTGGCGGTGCGCCCGCGCATTTTCGCCGGGTTTCACATACTGGAACGAAACTTGGATCGTGTGCGTCGCAAAGGCATGCGCGCGATCGAGGCCAGGATTGACTAACCGCACGACCCGCCGCTCGCTGTTCTCCAGGCTGATCACTTCACCCGCGCGCACCAGACTGTCGTAAACATCCTGCCACTTCCACAGACAAGGCTGCACCGCGGTCACCGGATGATTCGGCAACCCCTCCATACCGAGTCGCCAATACCCAGAAAGATTCTTACCCGCCATGTCGCGGTCGAGGAGGGCAACGCTATCTTTTGGTGCCAGCTGATTCATGAGGATAACCTCCACCTGCGGTCTCCCGTCCTGCATAGCGCTACGGCGCAACGACTGTCAACTCGCGAAGCACCGGTGACCGATGGTTACTCCCGTTTAGTGAGAAAGAGTCTTCACCACGACGGACCTAGCGCAGCATAGCCGCAACCAAATGGGAAAGAGTTTTTCACCACGAAGGACACGAAGAGCACGAAGTTCGGAGTGTTAATCATCCGAAACCTTCGTGTCCTCCGTGCCTCCTTCGAAAATACACGTACAGCGATCACCTGCGCAACAATGAGACTCTCTGTTCCGTCATACCGGCGAAGGCCGGTATCCATCCTCCTCCCGCCCCTGGATGCCGGCCTGCGCCGGCATGACGAGTCTAAGGAATGAACCCTGGAAACGGGGCTTCCGGCATTTTTATGATCTGTAGACGAGCGTAAGCTCATGAACACTTCGTGGTGAATCCTATTTTTCTCCTTTCTGTTGCTGCTGCGCCGCGCTGCGATCTTCGTGGTCAACAAATTCACGGTGGCACTCCCAGGTTGCCTATACGGAACCCGTTAGAACCTAAAAAAAGCCATTTACATCCGGCTCCCAATGGCGCTATGACGTTAGCCAGACTCAGCGCAGACTACCTATCGGTTCGAAAAGGAGTTGCTTATGGCGATTTTTCGAAGCCTGGTGACGGTGACACTGCTGTTGGTTTCGCTTAATCCGGCCCATCAGGCTTGGGCTCAACACGCTATGCCAACGGTCGATCAAGCGAAAAAGGAAGGCGAAGTCGTGTGGTACGGCACCCTCACCGGCGGAGCGATCGTCGGCAACATCATTAAAAACTTCGAAAGCAAATTCCCCGGCATCAAAGTCAAATATCTCCGTCTCGGCGGCGCGTCGTTTGTCGAAAGGATCAGGAGCGAGGCGCGGGCAGGAAAATATTTGTGGGACGTGGTGACCTCGGAATATATCCAGTTCTCCGAGCTCTCCAAGCATGTGGCGCTGGCGCGCTATTCGTCACCGGACGCCGCGCAGATATCGCCAAGACATCGCGATCCCAATGGCGCATGGGTCAGCATTTATGGCGCCATCGCGACCATCGCGTGGAATACCCGGATGGTCAAACCGGCCGAGGCGCCGAAGGATTGGAAGGATCTTTTGGATCCCCGGTGGAAAGGAAAAAAGATCGGTCTGCCAGTCGAGGCTTTCCAGTGGTACGGCGGCATGGTGACCTACTTAGGCGATAAAGCCGGGCGCGACTTTATGAAAGCGTTGGCCGCCCAGGACCCACAAACCCAGCAAGGTTACACGAACACGTCGAATCTACTGGTTGCCGGCGAATTTCCCGTCGCCATCACTCGCGCCCATCGGATCGAAGACGCGCGCTCCAAAGGCGCGCCGGTGGACTGGTCCGCGGAGGCCAATCCAATCGTCATCAGCATCCATCCGGTCGGTATCTCCGAGAAAGCGACGCACCCGGCGGCGGCGCGGCTGTTTTACAACTACCTCACCTCAGTCGAGGGGCAAAGCCTTTTCACCGAAGAAGGGTTTACCAGTTCCCACGCTGGCGTCAAAGCGCGTTTCCCGAGATTGACCCTCGACAATATCAAGCATCCGGCGCCGCCGGACCCGAAAGTCAGCGAGCGCATCCAAACCTGGATCAGCGAGCACCAGCAAACCTTCCGCGTCGCGGTGCGCGGCGGCTGACCTGGGTGAATTACAAATTACAGATGCCAAATTGCAAATCGTCCGGAATATGAAATATGAAATTCCCAGCGCAGCACGCGCTATGGAAGCTCTGCCAATAGCCGGCCGTAGCCTTTGATCGGTTCACGCACGTGAAACCGCTTCTGCACTTCCCAAAGTTTAGCGCCGAGCGCATAAACCACCGGCACCTGGAGATCCTGTTCCAGGAGTCGGACGATCTTTAGCAGCCGCCAACCGGAACCGAGCATGTAGATCGCGTCGGCGCCGGCATGTTTGAGAAACGCTTTCTTGGTGTGTTTATAAATCTCTTCGCCGGACAGCTTGCCGACATCTTTGAACGGCACGTCGATGCCTTCCATGGCCGCGACTTGAAAGCCTGCCTCGGTGAAATAGCGGCTAAAGATTTGATTCATGCGCTCCGGGAAATAAGTCACGCCGACGAAATTCTTGATTCCCAGCGCCGTCATCGCCGCCGCCGTCGAGCGCCCCGAAGTGTTGACCGGGACGCCATGCTTGGCTTCGAGATCCTTAACGATTTTCTCCTCACCCTTAAAGCCGTGCACCATCATCGGCGGCGCGCCGCCGATGGAGATCAAGTCCACGCCCAACTCCGCCAGCTGCGCGGCCTTCTGCTGGTAATCAGCGAGCACATCGTGGAACTCCTTTTCGGTGCCCGAGCTTATGCCGACGGTGAGAGGAATCACGCCGATGCCCTCGGGGAGCAATTTGATAAACTCTTCTAACGATCCGGGCCGGTGCGTCGGCTTGATATCGCCGACCACGCCCCGCCAGCTTTCAAACATAGATCACCTCCGAACTAGGGCGGGTTTAAAACCCGCCCCTACAACGCCCGATTCTTTTTTGCGCCCTTTGCGTTCTTTGCGGCCATTCTTCTTTTCGGTTGCGGCTTCGCCGCGCTAGGCTCTTTGTGGTTATACTCTCACTTCCCCGTCGGCCGCGGCGGAATCGGCTCGTTGTAAATCATGTCGACCCACATGGGCTGGTACGATGCGACGAAGCCGTTTTTGTAGGCGTTGCCGCAGTAGTGCGCCGGCTTGAGTTTGTCCCAGATAATCTTGCCGCTCGGTTCGATGCAATCCTCGTCCACCGAGGCGGCGACGACTTTGCCGCACACCATCAAGCGATGCAGCCACTGTTTAGTCCACTCGACTTTGCACTCGAAATGGCTTTTGAAGTCGGCGATGCGCGGCGGCTTGACCGCCTTGGATGCCAGCGCCGTGAGCCCGGCCTTCTCAAGCTCGTTGACCCCAGGCGGAAATTCGAGGCCGCAGACCCGTACTTTTTCAAGTATCTCGCGCTCGTGAGACGGCACGTTGACGACGAACTCGCCGTTGGCGAGAATATTGTTGTAGGTGTCCTTGCCTTCCGCGGTGGTAAACGAGATGTACACCGGGTCATGGCAAACCCTCACGCAGGTGCCATAGGAAGCCGCGTTGATCCGGCCGTCGTTGTCCGCCGTCGTAATCGTGACCAGGCAGGCGCTCGGGGCGAATAGCTTGTCCCAGTTTTCAGGCGGGACGTCGATTTTTTTCACTCCACTCATGCAATCACCTCCAGGAATAGTTCGGGTTCGTAGCTGGACCCTAGCCGAATCGAATCGCCGCCGTCAAACCATTTTCTTTTCTTCTCGCGCCGAATATTGATATTGTCCGCGCCATGATCCTTCTCGCCATTCTCTTGGTCCTGTCGGTCGTCCCCGCCAAGGCGGCTCAACCGCCAGTGGAATCCGTGCGCATCGGCATTCCCGGCAAGCTGGTCGACTTCGCGCCGTTCTTCGTCGGCATCAAGACTGGAATCTATCGTAGCGAAGGATTGGAGCCGCAGTTCATCGTCATGCGCAGCGGCATTATCATCCCGGCGCTGCTCTCGGGCGAGCTCGATTACACGACGATCTACGGTTCGACGATTCGCTCGGCGGTGTCCGGCCTGCCGCTCAAGATCATCGCGACCTTGATTACCAAGCAGAGTTTTTTTCTTTACGCGCAGCCCGAGATCAAGCGCGTGCAGGACTTGAAAGGCAAGCGCATCGCCATCTCGGGTTTCGCCAGCTCCACCGACAAAGCGGCGCGCGAGGCGCTCAAGCCCGCCGGGCTTGAAGCGCTGCGCGATGTCACGTTGATCGCCATGGGCGATACCAATGTGCGCTTTCAGTCGCTCGTCTCCGGCGCCATCGAAGCGGCGATCCTGACGCCGCCCTACACCGTGATGGCCGAGCAGAAAGGCATGCGCAATCTGGTCTGGCTGGGCGATCTGCTCGGCGACACGCCCTCCAATGGCCTCAGCACCAGCGTTAGAAAATTGAAAGAACGGCCCGATCAAGTGCAGCGCTTTCTGCGCGCCAGCGTGCGCAGCATGATCTACACCCGCGAACACAAACAGGACGCGCTGCCACTGCTCATGAAGGAGTTCCCCGGTCTGGAGCGCAACACGCTAGCCGGCTCACTGGATTTTTACGTAAAAGCGATGAGCCCCGACGGCCGCATCGCCGACGCAGTGGTTCAGGAGATTATCAACGAACAACGCGAGCTGCTCGGCGTGAAGAGTGAAGTTCCGCTCAGCCAAGTCGCCGACTTCGCTCCCCTCAACCGGGTGGTGAAGGAACTCAGTGCCGGCAGATGACTCGGCCGGTTCCAGAGGCATTGACAGCGCGGCGAGTCATCCGCTAGGTTCGCTCAGAAATTAGCTTTTAGCG
>CAWJZV010000040.1:0-11591 GCA_963847445.1 uncultured delta proteobacterium
CCAAATCAGCAGCGAAAGCCGCGGTGGCAGGAGGAATCAATCATGAGCACGTCGTTCAAGTACAATAGACTATCGAAAGACGACGCTGTTTGTCTGCTGGTCGATCACCAGGCAGGTCTGATCTCGCTAGTGCAGGACTTCTCGCCGGGCGAGTTCAAGAACAATGTTTTGGCGCTGGCGGCCAGTGCGCACTATTTCAAGCTACCCACGATCCTAACTACCAGTTTCGAGAGCGGCCCCAATGGGCCGCTGGTGCCGGAACTAAAGGAAATGTTCCCGGACGCGCCTTATATCGCGCGGCCCGGCAACATTAACGCCTGGGACAACCCGGATTTTGTCGACGCGGTGAAAAAGACCGGGCGCAAACAACTTATCATCGCCGGCGTGGTCACCGAGGTCTGTGTCGCCTTTCCGGCGCTTTCCGCCATCGAAGCGGGCTACGAGGTGTTCGTGGTCACCGATGCATCGGGCACGTTCAACGACGTGACCCGTCACGCCGCCTGGGCGCGAATGGCGGCGGCAGGGGCGCAAATGATGAGTTGGTTTGGGGTGGCTTGCGAACTGCACCGCGACTGGCGCAACGACATCGAGGGCCTGGGCGCGCTCTTCTCGAGTTACATTCCAAACTACCGGAACCTGATCACCAGCTATCTCGCCAAGAAATAGGGGTCGCGAGCGCGCGATCCTGCGATTTCAATAGTAGAAGAGGTGAGCGATGGCGCAAGCAAGGGAAAAACCGCCAGTCAAAAAACTGCGCTGCATCCAGCGTAGCGTCGATCGACATTGGGTCGGCAACGGATTCCCGGTTCGGACGCTGTTCGCGTACCCTAACCTGGGACCAGTGCTCAGTCCGTTCCTTCTACTAGACTACGCCGGCCCGACGGAATTTCCTCCGACCCAAGAACGCCTCGGTGTCGGCGAGCATCCGCATCGCGGCTTCGAGACCGTGACCATCGTCTACGACGGTGAAGTAGAGCACCGCGATTCGTCTGGCGGCGGCGGCCGTATCGGCCCTGGTGATGTGCAGTGGATGACCGCCGCGTCCGGCATCGTCCACGAAGAATTTCATGGGCGTGATTTCGCCCGGCGCGGCGGCATGTTTGAAATGGTTCAGCTATGGGTTAATTTGCCGACCAAGGACAAGATGGCGCCGCCGCGTTACCAGAGTATTTTGAATAGTGCAGATTCCCGCCGTCAGCCTGCCCGGTGGCCAGGGAACAGTGCGCGTCATCGCCGGTGAGTTCGGCGGAGCCAAGGGACCGGCCATGACGTTCACGCCAATCCTGGTTTGGGATCTCCGCTTCGCCACTAACCAACGGACAGATGTTACCGTGCCGGATGGTTACACGACCGCGCTCGTAGTGCTCAAAGGCTCACTGCGTGTGAACGCTACTGAAGCGATCGGGACGGCGGAAGTCGGACTGTTCGACCGCGCCGGCAAGAGCATCGGCATCGAATGCGTAAACGACGCCACCGCTTTACTGCTGTGCGGCGAGCCGATTGACGAGCCGATTGTCGGACAGGGGCCATTCGTCATGAACACATCCCAAGAGATTCGCCAGGCGATGGCCGATTACGCGAGCGGCAAGATGGGTCATCTGTCATGACGGGATTTTTGCGTTGTACTCACGCTGCCCCGTTTCGCTGTGGTAAATTATCAACACTCTTGCCTGTCGCTGAGTTAGCCGCCTAAAGCTTCGTTCTTGACCCGGCTCCGGCCAAACACTAAAAACTAGAGCATCCAGCAGGACCTAATGGAGTGTCCATGCCGAAGCCAATTCGATTCATCATTGCATTCGTTCTCGCGCTGCTCTTTTGCCTCGCGGGTTCGACACTTAATTCTATCAGCGCCGCCGAATCGAAACACGGCTGGCAGGCGGAGTGGGACAAGACCGTCAAAGCGGCGGAAGACGAAGGCGCGTTGGTGCTCTACATTACCGGCGCTTTCGAGCCGGTGTTTCGCGAAGCGTTTCAGAAAAAATTTCCCAAGATCAAAGTGACCACCGTCACCGGGCGCGGACCGGAACTCAGCCAGCGCGTCATGAGCGAGCGGCGCGCGGAAAAGTACGCTGTCGATCTCTACGTCTCGGGCAACATCTCGCCGCTGACAGTATTTCACCGCGCCAAGATTTTGCAGCCGGTGCAACCTCTGTTACTGCTCCCCGATGTCGTCGACCTGTCCGCTTGGTATGAAGGCAAGCATCATTACGACGACGCCGAGAACCGTTATATCTTCGTCTTCGAGGGCACGCCGCGCAGCGGCGAGATCACTTTCAACAGCAAACTGGTCAATCCCGCCGAGATCAAATCCTATTGGGATTTATTGAACCCTAAGTGGAAAGGCAAGATCGTCTCGGTCGATCCGTTCCAGTCCGGTCCGATCAGCGCGGCGCAGATGTTTTTTTTCAAGCACCCCGAGCTCGGGCCGGAGTTTATCCGGCGGCTGCACAGCGACACGGAGATCACGATCCTGCGCTCCAACGAGCAAATGTTGGATTGGCTGAGCGCGGGTAAATACGCTTTTGGCATCGGCGCCAGAAACGTCGACGACGCCATGATGCAGGGCCTGCCGCTCAATCAATTTTTACCGGGGTCGCTCAAAGAAGGCTCTTCGGTGACGGCGTACAACGGCACGCTCAGTTATTTTAATCGCGCGCCCCATGCCAACGCCGCCAAGGTTGCCGCCAATTGGCTGCTATCGCGCGAGGGACAAAGCGCTTGGCTCGACTACAATCACAAGACCGGCGGGCTCTACGATTCCCTGCGAGAAGATATTTCCAAGGACAAAGTCAGCGAACGCGCGCGCCGCGTCAAGGGCGCCAAGTTTCTCTGGCTCAACCCGGCCTGGATCGAGGAACTCGACGCGATCCGCGATATCATCAAGAAGGGGTTGGCGAGCGGCGGCAAGGGGAAATGACCGCGGCATCGTCAAAGTCAGTTTCAACTTATGCTGGGAAAGTAGAGCTAGTTTTTGCCTTCTAAACAATTGGAGCGGGCCTGCACTGTATAATCTCTGCTTCATCTGCGAGCTTCTTGAGTGGTAGATTACTGAAGAACGTAGAATGGTACTTGCCTCGCTCCAGGCTATGGTTGTCTGTTCGGGGAGTTAGCGAGACGCGCCATGAAAAATCGTCAAATCGACGCCGCCTGGGCTTACCATAACGGCACTAAACATTCGTATCAAAGCGTCCGGGCCAATCCGCACTATCTGGACTTTGACAACCAGCCGGTTTCTTTCAAAATTTACTCCGAGTTAGAGCCGATCGCTCTACCCCCGCATCTGTCCTCTTCGGGCATGCCATCCCTGGGCGCGATTTCGGCGGTTGCTGCGCGGCGGGATCGTCAGGCCGCTCCCAGCAAACAGACTCTCGCGGAGATTCTGTTTCTCGGCGCCGGCATCACCAGGCGGCGAAAATATCCGGGTGGAGAAATATTGTTTCGCGCCGCGGCTTGCACCGGCGCGCTGTATCACGTCGACCTGTATCTTGTCTGCGCCGAGCTCCAAGACATTTCCGCCGGCGTTTACCACTTCAGCCCCCATGACTTCGCGCTGCGCCGGCTGCGCCAGGGGGATTTCCGCGGCGTCCTGGCGCGCGCGAGCGGTGCAGAGTCCTCGGTGGTCGAAGCCCCGGCAGTTTTGCTTTGCGCTTCGACGTTCTGGCGCAATGCCTGGAAATACCAAGCCCGAGCTTATCGCCACTGTTACTGGGACAACGGTACGATACTCGCCAATCTCTTGGCGGCTGCGGCGGCGCGCGCTCTCCCGGCGAAAGTTGTCCTTGGTTTTGTCGATGGCGCGATCAGCGAACTGTTAGGGTTAGATCCCAAACGCGAGGCAGCGCTATCGTTGGTCTCTCTGGGTTGCGGCGCAGCACAGCCGGGCCTCTCATCGACGCCGCTAGAGCCGCTGGTTTTGCAAACCGAGCCGCTATCCAAGACCGAAGTCGATTACCCGGCCATGCGGGCGATGCATGAGGCTTCGTCGTTGGAGAGCGAGGACGAGGTCGTTCAGTGGCGCGCAGCGAGCGACAGTCACAGCCTTGCGCAAGACGATCGGAGAACTAACGGCGAACGGCGATTCTCCCTGCAAGTGCCCAGCGATGACGAACTGCCATCCGAGACGATCGAGGACGTAATCGTTCGGCGCGGCTCGACGCGCCGGTTTGCCCGCGAGTCGATTACCTTCGGGCAACTTTCCATGCTGCTCGACCGGGCGACCCGAGGCATCTCTGCTGATTTTCTCCACGCGGGTGATTCTCTCAACCGGCTATATTTAATAGTCCATGCGGTGGACGATCTTGCGCCCGGGGCCTACGTCTACCGGCGCGATCTGCATGCGCTGGAGTTGCTCAAGGAAGGCGACTTTCGCCGTCAAGCGGGTGATCTCGGCTTGGGTCAGGACATTCCAGCGGATTGCAGCGTCAACGTATATTTCTTGGCGGACCTCAATCGAGTCTTGGACCGTTTCGGCAACCGCGGCTATCGCGCCGCGCAGCTCGAAGCCAGCATCATGCGGCGGCAAACTTTATCTGGCGGCCTACGCCCAAGGCCTGGGCGCCTCCGGCCTAACGTTCTTTGATGATGACGTGACGGAGTTCTTCTCACCCCACGCGGCGGGCAAGAGCGTAATGTTTTTGATCGCCCTCGGAAAGTCGGTCAAGCGCAAAAGCCAGCTGTAAGGCATCGCGTTGTCCGGTAGGAAAAAGGCTCAACGTTGCAAGCGATAGGCTGGGTGAGAATTGGTTGGCGCCGGTGCGCGCTTCAAGCAGGTAGCGGGTCAAGAGCGCGTCTTTTCCCGAGCTATAGAACTCCATGTTGACGAATGGATATTTTTTCTCGAAGGCGGCTTCTAGAGCCCTGGCATCCGAAGCGTTGGAGGAGACGTAGACCATCACCTTGCCTTCTTTTTTCGCATCCTCGATGAGTTTGGCGCGCTCCTTCGTTTGATCACCACAGACAGCTTGCTGGGCTATGCGTAAACTAGGCAAAGCCGCGGCGTTCGTCAATGCGTAAATCGACAGCGCATTTTCTCCGACACGCAGGTTGGTCCCGGCTCTCCAGATCCTTCGGCGACAGCCGCGATCGGCTGATCAACGTCAGCGGCCGCCGGCGATCGCTCTCTCCGAAATTCGATTTGACAAGGTCGACTCGGCGCTTGGTATAACACCCGCGGAGGCAATCGAGCGGGCGAAAAAGTTTCTTGCCAATTAGCTTTCACGCCGGAGGCGAGCCGAACACCGCATCTCTGCTCGCGGCGGCGGGTCTACTGTTGCTTAATGACAAATTCTAAGTAGCTTGCACATTGCAGGAACGCGCTAGCATAAAACGTCTGGTCGCTGTGCTCCGAGCGGCGCTATAACGGCAACGACCCGGTGCGCGTGGCCTGGGCTCACGCGGCTCTTGACCTTCGGTTCGATCCTGCGATATACAGCGTCGATGCCTATCCAATTCCTACTCCCGAAGAAGTTCACGCGCGCTCAGGTCGAGTGGCGCATGGACGAGTTGACGCTGCAGTTTCAAGGCACGAAAGACAAGAAAATAATCGCCCGGATTGCCGCACTCAACCGCGTACTTGCCAAAATGGATGTCCAGGGTTCCGCATCTTCCCAACCCAGGAATCGACAGTAGCCTGCCTGATTAACTCTTGATTTTTGTCGCTTCGCGTCGCTTACTGGGTGGCGTAGAAAGCCGGGTCGATCCAAACGACTGCGGTGTTTCTGGCACCACCGCGACTTGAATCGCGCTGCAGGTTATTCTGTTATGCGGTTAGGTCTGCCTTGCGGAGTTCGCCTTGCGGCAGTTTACCTAAATGCCTTAGATTCAGAGAGGGTAGAAACTCTCTTGCTGGAGGATTCTATGCCCGCGTCTCTCGAGCATATCGGCGCTAACACCCCAATGGGCGCGAACCTGATCGGCGACGGCGCGACATTTCGCGTCTGGGCTCCCCATGCGAAGTCGGTGCATGTGATTGGCGATTTCAACAATCGGCAGCGTAATGCCAACAGTTTGCTGACGCGGGATCACCAGGGTCATTGGCGCGGATTCATCCCCGGCGCTGAGGACCGCCAGCGTTACATGTTTTATGTTGTTGGCGAAGGCGGCGAAGGCCCGAAACGCGATCCCTACGCCCGCGAGCTACAGACGCCTTTCCCGAGCGAGTGCGTCATCCGCAGAACCGACTTCCCCTGGCACGAAAGCGGTTACGCCACTCCAAAGTTTCATGATTTCGTGATCTACCAGCTCCATGTCGGCACATTCTTTACACCGAATCTGCCGCAAAAAGCCGGAACCTTTCTCGATGTCGCGAGAAAGATTCCGTACCTTGCCGATCTCGGTGTCACTGCGATCCAGCTGATGCCGATCCAGGAGTTCCAAACCGAGTTCAGCCTGGGCTACAACGGCACCGATTACTTCTCGCCGGAAATGGATTTGGCCGTCGAGGACGGCGACCTCGCGCCCTATGCGGCGGAGGTCAATCGGCTGCTCGATGCCAAGGGATTGCAGCGCTATCAAGTTGACGAGCTACGCGGTGAAATGAACCAGCTCAAGGCGCTGGTGGATCTTTGCCACGTTTACGGACTCGCGGTCATACTGGATGTGGTCTATAACCATGCGGGCGGCGACTTCGGCGATCAAAGCCTTTACTTCTTCGACCGGCAGCCAAGCCAGGGCGGCAACCGCAATTCCCTTTACTTTACCGATAAAGGCCATGCCGGCGGCCTCGTGTTCGACTACGAAAAACCCGAGGTGCGCGAGTTTCTGATTCAAAACGCCAAGTTTTTTCTCGATGAATACCGCGTAGACGGTCTGCGCTACGACCAAGTGAGCGTTATCGATCATGACGGCGCGCCCCAGGGTTGGCGCTTTTGCCAGGATCTCACCTCGACGTTGCGCTTTCACAAGCCGGCGGTGTTTGACAAGGCGGAATATTGGAACGTCAACCCCTATATCGTAAAGCACCCGCCCGAGGGTGCGGGTTTCGATACCACGCTTACCGACGGACTGCGCATTGCTATTCGCGATGTCATCGGCGGTGCCAGCTCTCCTGATGACCGCCCGCTCGCAATGACCCGCCTGGCTCAGAGTTTATGGCCGGAAGGTTTCACCGACCATTGGCAATTTGTCCAGGGGCCGGAAAATCATGACATTGTTTACCACGGCCGCGAACCGCGCGTCGCGCGACTGGGAGATCCGAGTAACCCTCGGTCCTGGTTCGGCCGCAGCCGGGCGCGCGTTGCCACGGGCATTAGCCTGACAGCTCCTGGCATCCCAATGTTATTTATGGGGCAGGAGTTTATCGAGGATAAACAGTGGTCCGATAATTTCGAGTTTCACCAGAACCTGCTGCTGCACTGGGCGGGAGTTGATTCGGGTGACAAGCAGATGCTCGATCACTTACGTTTCACTCGAGAACTAGTGAAGCTTCGCTGGCGCTTCCCCGGTCTTCGCGGCCAAGGATTCCGCGTGGTTCATGGGCACGACCAAAATCGCGTGCTGGCGTTTCACCGTTGGCTCGAGGGCGAAGGTCACGACGTGATCGTGGTTATCCATCTCGCGAATCATAATCGCTTCGGCTATCGCATCGGTTTTCCGGCCCAGGGAGAATGGCGCGAGGTTTTCAACAGCGATGTTTACGAAAACTGGATTAATCCCGGCACAGTCGGCAACGGCGGACGCGTCCACGCCGAGCCCCAGCCAATGCACGATTTTGCCCACTCGGCAGCGCTAGTGTTGCCGGCGAACAGCCTTTTGGTGTTCGCGCGATGACATGCCCGCTTGAAGAGATGGGTTGTGACCGGGATCGTTTTTAATTTTTGTCATTGCACTTCGCGCGGCCTGTGAGCGAAGCGGCCAAGTGTTGAGATCTATCAGTAGTATATGACTGCGGCGTTATCGCAGTTGTCGGTGCGGCATACGCAGAGCTGCCGATGATTGTAACGACTGGTATATCCGAACCCGATCGCCCCCTTAAATCTAATATTCCCCGCAGCTTGCTGCGGGCACAAAATTACTGGGGTTTCCAAAGGGGGTTGAACATCCCCTTTGGTCGCGAGCGGGGTTCATACCCCGATCGCGAAATGCCCGGTTGATTGAGCTAGTCGTCCAGGCGAAAGCCCAATTTGATCGTCACCTGCCAATAGTCGACTTTATTGTCGGCGACGTAACCGCGGGTATCGACGACTTGAAACCAGTGAATGTTGTGAAGCGTCTTGCCGGCCTTGGCGATGGCGTTTTGAATCGCCGCTTCCATGGAATCGTGGGAAGAGCCCGTGAGTTCGACTTGCTTGTAAGTATGATCATCCATTGGAGCCTCCCTTAAATGTCAAGTTGCTTGTTAAGTTCAACTACGACCGTCTGCTAGTAATTATTCAAGCATGAAAAAATGTCGAGTCAAGTTAAAAAATAATCTGTTGGGAGCTCGACGTTAATGCCGCGGCGTCGCTCTTGCGGCTAACGCATTTACGTTGTCGGACGCTCAAGGTCGGTCCCAACGATGAGATCGCCATTTTGCTGCAAGCCTTTCCGCCCGGCGCGTAGTCCGCGCATTACTTCTGTCCGATCAAGGAATTGCTCGGGGTTCGACCTGGTTCCTTGATTGCGATGGTCTCTCAGTCGATTCACCTGCGCTGACCTCGTCGGTGCGCACCTTGAAACTCTTCAGTGTAGCGGGACCGAAGGTGTTGCTAATGGCGACGTCGGCGGCGTCGCGGCCGCGGGCGATCAACACGCGTCCGATGCGCGGCGTATTGTTGCGCGCGTCGAAGGTGTACCAATGGCCGTCTAGGTAGGCCTGGAACCAGGCGGCGAAATCCATCGGTCCGTAGGGCGGCGGCGTGCCCATGTCGCCCAGGTAGCCGGTGCAATAACGCGCCGGGATGTTCATGCAGCGGCAAAACGCGATGGCGAGGTGCGCGTAGTCGCGGCAAACCCCGGTGCGCTCGTTGAACGCCTCCCAGGCCGTCTTGGTGCGGCGCGCATGCTCGTAGCCGAATGTGATGTGGTGGTGGACGTAGTCACAGATCGCCTGGACGCGCCCCCATCCGGTCGGTGAGTCGCCGAACAGTTGCCAGGCGGTCTCCGACAGCCGGTCGGTTTCGCAATAGCGGCTGCCCAACAGGAACAGCAGGGTCTCGTCGGGGAGCTGTTCCACCGGCGTCTGAGTCGCCGCCAAGACCACCACATCCAGCTGGCCGCTATCGCGCACGAGCGCATCGGTGGAGAGCTGGAGCTGGCCTGCGGGGGCGACGATGCGGCTGCACCAGTTGCCGAAGCTGTCGCGATAAGCGGTGAGCGGGACCGGCGGATCGGCGATCAGGTGGTCGGGGACGATCATGTCGGAGACGCGCGTGTAGTGGACGCTCAAGGTCAGGATCATCGGCGTCGGCTGCGGGCAGTCGTAGATCAGTTCGTAACCTATGCGGATATTCATCGTGGGGCTCCTGCTAAGCGCCAGCGTAGCCCGGGGCAAACGCTGGCGTTTGGGTTAAAAATTGGGTTACGGAGAAATTTCCGCGCAACGGCTCGCGAGCGCTCGGCGCAGCGATTCCAAGATCGCCTCGCGCATGGCGGTCCAATGTCGACCTGCCCTGACAACATGCTTCTGGTTGATCTCCAGCTCGATGCCGACGTAGGCGCCGGGCGGCAGCCGCCGGCGAAACCAAGCGGTCAGGCCATCGGCTTTTCCCGCGTACGGGTAATTGCGCCGGACGGCGAGATCGAGCGCGCAAGCTGCGAGGGAACTCTTCCAGCGCTCGCATAAATTCGTTTCGCCCGGTCGGGCCGGATCATAGAGCAAGCCGATATCGGTGTCGCGCACCTTGCCGTCGAGCTCGGGTGTAAAGCTATGGGAAGAGAGGTGAATCACCCGGCCGTGTTTGGCGATCGCCCGGGTGACCAGACGCTCGGCTTGGGCGCGATAAGGCTGGTAGTAATGTTTCAATATACGTTGACGCACCTCGGCAGGCGCTTTGCGGGTCGCCTCGGAATGAAGGCGCGGATGGCCGACGGATCGATTGAGGTCAACCAGCAGACGACTCACGGTGGAAGCCACCAGCGGTGCTGCAAATGTCCTTGCCAGCGCTCGTGCCATGATCAGCGCGCCGGCATCGTAGCCGCGGTGCGAGTCGAGCAGCGGCTGTTGTTCGTGAAACAGGCCGCGATAGGGCGCGGGAATCCGGTTGCCGCCGTGCTCGCAAGTGATCACGATGCTGTCGCTTATCAAACCAACACCGTGGATTGCGCGTCCATCCATCGTCGCGGTCTCCGGCAGCATGTTCCGTGGCCTACCAATCCAGGTCGGGCAGCCGGCTGAACACCTGTCGCGTGCCTTGACTCCATTGCTTGCTGAGGGCGCTGAAATAGACATCCTCATTGTCGAAGTGGCGGCGCATTCGCAGTTCAAGACTGTCCCGCTGGTAGCAGATCAGATCGATCGGCATGCCCACCGACAAATTGCTGCGCATCGTTGAATCGAATGAAACGAGCACGCATTTTGCCGCGTCGTTCAACGAAGTCGTACGGGTAATCACTCGATCGATGATCGGCTTGCCGTATTTGGTTTCACCGGTTTGGAGATAGGGCGTCTCTATGCTTGCCTCGATGAAGTTGCCCTCCGCATAGATGCGAAAAAGCCGCGGCGGTTCGCCGGCGATCTGGCCGCCGAGTATGAACGAGGCGTTGAATTTGATTTCACTCTCTGCCAGGTGCTGGCCGTCGCGGCGATCGACGTCGCGCATGGCGTCCGACACCAGCAGCGCGGCATCGAACATGGACTCCACATTCCAAAGATTCGGCATCCGGTCTTTTTCTTTTCCCCGCTGCTTGAGCAAGCTGATGACCGCCTGTGTTCCGGCTAGATTGCCGGAACTCAAAAGCACGATGACCCGGTCAGCCGCGCGTTCGAACACGGTCATCTTGCAAAAACTGGCAAAATTGTCGACTCCGGCATGGGTACGCGAGTCCGAGGCAAAAATCAGTCCGGTGTCGATCATGACGCCGACACAGTAGGTCATGGCTGCTTATCTCCGTTCAATCGATGCCTCAGTAATCGGTTCAAGTCTGTGCAAAAAGTTGAAAAACAATTGTTCATGTTTCGCCCGGGTCGCCGTTAACGGCAATTCCCAATAATTTGTCTATTCGCTCGGTTCGCTCTGAGACTCTTGCCCAGTGAACAGCGAATTTTTTGAGCAGCCGGTGTACTATCGACACTGTGAAGGGATCGACGATGTTACTCACCGCACGGGCGTGTATTTGTCAAAGATAAGACGTCCCTATCGAAGCTGAAACTCGGGTTTCAGATATCGACTGACCAATATAATGGGCAATGGGGCAGAATTTCCGTCCAATGTTAGACAGTTTGGACAATAATTCGCAGTGAGTGTTGGCTGTCAAAGAGTCACAAAGTCACCGCGTATCTCGCGTCCGAGCGGCGCTGGCTCTTCAACAGCAGATATATTCGCCGCTATCCTGGGTTGGAAGATGGGTTGTCAGGAAGCGAACAATTGTCCAACCAGGCGAATGGAAAATAGGTCAATACTCACTCAGGCTCGACCGTAAAACCTTCGGGCGACGGTTACTATTCTTGCCGAACG
>CAWJZV010000041.1:0-142847 GCA_963847445.1 uncultured delta proteobacterium
TGAATGATAATCATTCACCCCGTGAATAATCTGCACAGCAGGTTTTTGAGCGATCTCTGGAGCAAGCGCTGCTTATTTCCCCCCCAACTCCTTAAACGCCTCTTCCGCCAGCGACGGCTCGACGATCATTTGCGGTGTGACGGTGGCGGGAATCACCTTGGCGTCTTTTTCGATTTGCAGCAGGATGTCGACGCCGTCCAGGGGAACCCGGCCGTCGCGGCTGAAGGAATTCACCACTACGTCATAGGACTCGCGGGCGAGTTTTTCGTCCATGTTGAAACGTTTGCGGATGACCTCGGTGGTGCCGGCGGCGTTGCTTTGAATGAAGCGCAGCGCTTCGATCTCGGCTTTGAGCACGCGTTTGATCTGCGCGCGGTTAGTTTTAATGCGTTCGACGGTCGTGCCCAGGCCGGAAAATGGGATGACGACGTGGTCCGAAGTCTGCGCCAGGACCGGAAAGCCTTCGCGCTTGAGTTGCACGGAAAAGGGCGGCGCCAGCACGACGGCGTCGACCCGGCCCATCTTGAAGGTGTCGACCATCAGTTTCTCTTCGCCGATGGCGAGGATCTTGACGTCCTTGTCGATGTCGAGGCCGAACTGGCGCAGGGTGATGCGCGTGCTGACATGGTTGGTGCCGCCGATGGAGGTCAGGCCGATGACAGCGCCTTTTAGGTCTTTGATGCTTTTGTATTTGTTCTGGCCGATGACACTGAAAAACGGCGCCTTGATGCTGGTCGAAATCGCCCGCACCGGCAGGTTGCGCGCCGCCGAGCGGATGATCGAACCGATCAGTTCGGCGTAATCGATGTCGCCGCCGAGCAGCGCCGCCATGGCGATGTTGGGACGCATGACGATCAGCTCCACTTCCGAGCCATGCTTGAGATACAGGCCGCGATCCTTGGCGACGAACGGCACGAGAAATGCCATCGACGTGGTGGCGATGGCGATGCGGACTTTTTCCGGTCCTGGTTTTTCCTGCGCCGGGAGAGGCGCAGGTAAGAGCGTGACTAGCGCAGTCAAAAACATTCCCACTCGAGCGATCCGTTTCCCTGGCTTTAACATCGTTGTTTCAACTCCGTTTCGTCTTTCGCATTGTCGTCGGCGACCTTGGCAAATATGTCCCAAAGGCGGCTGCAACTCAATGTTCCGTCGGTAGCGGTCTCGATTGGTTGACAGCCAACGGTGCTTCGCATAATTTCGCGGCCATATTGCAACAGAGCAAAAGTCGAAGAACGAGGGGATTTCATGGTGCACGGTATAATCGCTTGGGTCGGCCTGTTAGTGAGCTTGAGCGCCGCGCCATTATCGGCGCAAGAGAGTTTCTATCGCGGCAAAACTTTGCGGCTAGTGGTGGGATTTAGCGCCGGCGGCGGATTCGACGTCTACAGCCGCGCGATTTCACGCCATATCGGCAAACATATCCCCGGCAACCCCGCGGTGGTGGTCGAAAACATGACCGGGGCTGGCAGCATGGTTGCGGCCAATCATGTATTCCGCGCCGCGAAAGCAGATGGTCTCACCATCGGCAACATCAACGGCGGTTTGTTTGTCCAACAATTGCTCGGTTGGCCGGGCATCGAGTTCGACGCGGCAAAGTTTGAACATGTCGGCGTGCCGGTCAAAGACAAGGCCGTGTGCGCCATGACCAAAGCGAGCGGGATCAACAGTTACGAAAGATGGGCCGCGTCGAAGACGCCGATTAAACTCGGTGCCACCGGGCCGGGCTCGGCGACGCATAATGTGCCTTTGATTCTGAAAGAGGCGTTGGGACTGCCAATTCAACTAGTCTCGGGTTACAAGGGCATTGCCGATGTGCGTTTGGCTGCGGAGGGTGGCGAATTGTCCGGCGTCTGCGGTTGGACTTGGGATTCGCTCAAGGCGACGTGGACGCGGGCGCTGGATGGCGGCGATGTTTCGATCGTTTTACAAACCGTGCCGCAGGCAATTGCCGAGCTGCCGAAAGTCCCGCTGGCGATCGGTTTGGCGAAGTCTGACGATGCCAAGCAGCTGATCCAGGCCGGTATTCACGATGTCGCCGACATGACTTATTCCTACGTGCTGCCGCCGCGCACCGCCAAGGAGCGCGCCGATACTTTGCGCAAAGCGTTTGCCGACACGATGAAAGATCCGGAGTTCCTCGCCGATACCAAGAAATCTCGACTCGGCATCGATCCGATGACCGGCGAGGAATTGCAACGCACCATCGCGCGTCTCTTCAAAACACCCGCTGGCGTCGTGGCAAAGCTAAAAGAAGTGCTGAAATGAGCGCGGCATCGATGGTCGATCGGATTGACGGCCCCGCGCTCATCGTCGACGCCTTGAAAACGGCAGGCGTCAACTTCGTCGTGTCGCTGCCGGATGTCAATCTGTCCAAACTGTTGGCGGCGATAGACGCGCAGACGGATTTGCCTCATGTCACGCTGTGCCGCGAGGAAGAGGGCATCGGCATCTGCACCGGCGCCTACATCGGCGGGCGCACCGCGGCGATCGTCATGCAGAACGGCGGCTTGCTCAATAGTTGTAACGCGCTGACGACGACGGCGCTCAATTTCAATATTCCACTGCTGCTGTTGATTTACTACGCCGGCGACATCGGTGATGAAGGGTTCGCGACTCTAGGGTCGGTAACCGAGCCGGTATTGCGCGGCTTGGGCATTCGCTATTTTTTGCTGCGCAAAAATGACGAGATTCCGGCGACGATCAAAGGTGCCGTCACATTGGCGGTCGACTCGCGCCGTCCGATTGCCGTGTTAATGAACAAGGACGTATTGGGGATGCGCCGATGAAGCGTTACGACTGTTTGAAGATCGCGAAGGAGGAAATCGGCGATGCTCTGGTCATCACCACGGTTGGCGGTGCCGCCGCGGAATGGAATTCGCTCCGCCCCGGCGACGGCAATTTTCGCTGCCGGACTTTGGGATTGGTTTCATCGATCGCGCTTGGGTTGGCGATGGCGCTGCCGAACCGGCGAATTGTCGGCATCGATGGCGACGGCGCTCTGTTGATGAATGCCTGCGGCATGCCGACGCTCGGCTGGCAGAATCCGGCCAATCTCACTTTGCTGGTTTTCGACAATGGCATCTACGAAGCTTCGGGATTACGCAACACGGCGACCAGCGCGGGGGCCGATCTGATGGCGATGGCGACTGGCGCGGGCGTCAAGCACGCGTCCTGGGCCGCGTCGCTGGACGAGTTCCGCCGAACTGTTGCGCCAAGCTCTGGGGCGGAAGGCGTTGTCGATGATCGGCGTTAAGAGTGAAGCCGGCGAAGAGTATTTTAAGAGCTGGCATGAGCTGCCCGGCTTTCGAGTATGGCGAGGTGGAAAATCTCTATCGCTTCATGCGTCACATCGAGAAACTCGAAGGGCGCCGCATCGTGCCGCTGCCGGGGCCGAGGCATTAATCAAAAAATGCATGACCGGTTTTCCGACTCGGGAGGAGTCGGGCGACCGCCGGTCGCCCCTGCGAGGCCCCTCATCCCGGCTCTCTCCCACGTTCGTCGGCGAGGGAGCCGGATCGGACGGCGAATTGCCTGCACTATGCTTCGTTCGAAGTGAATCAATTCTGCCATGAAATTTGACGTTAGTTTGTTGGTTCACGATCTCAGCCAAATGCCGGCATTGGCGCGCTTTGCCGACGAGTTGGGATTCGACGGCATCTGGACCTTCGAGACTTCCCATGAGCCGTATTTACCGCTGGTGCTCGCGGCGGAACATAGCCGTCGATTGAACATCGGCACCAGCATCGCCGTGGCGTTTCCGCGCAGTCCGACGATTACGGCGCAGATCGCTTGGGACCTCGCGCGCTACTCCAAGGGGCGATTTATCCTTGGCCTGGGCACGCAGGTGAAGGGGCACAACGAGCGCCGCTTCGGTGTCAAGTGGGAGCGTCCGGTGGACAAGATGCGCGACTACATTCTCGCCGTGCGCGCGGTGTGGGAGAGCTGGCAGCATCAGACCCGGCTCAACTATCAGGGCGAGTTTTACAAGTTGACGTTGATGACGCCGTTCTTCAGCCCGGCGCCCCATCGAATATTCGCGTATTCCAATCTTCGTCGCCGGCGTCAATCGCCGCATGTGCGAGCTCGCCGGCGAATTATGCGAGGGCTTTCATGTCCACCCGCTCCACACCGAACGTTATCTGCGCGAGAAGATTTTGCCGAACATTGAATCCGGATTGGCGAAGTCGGGGCGCGCGCGCTCTGCGATCGAATTGTCGAGCAGCATTTTCGTCATTCCCACCGACGACGTAGAGCAGGCGGCCAAGTATGAAGCTGACGTGCGCCAGCAGATTGCGTTTTACGCCAGCACACCACCGTACCGGCCGGTGTTCGATTTGGAAGGCTGGGGCGAAACCGCCGATGAACTCAAAGCACTCGCCGCACGCGGCCAATGGAACGAGATGCCATCCTTGATTAACCGAGGCGATGCTCGATCGTTTTGCGCTGCGCGGCACTTGGACTGAGTTGCCGGCGAAGCTGCAAAAAAAATACCACGGGCTGCTCGACCGAGTGAGTTATTATTTCCCTTTGGTGCCGGGCGAGAACGAAGCCGGTTGGCGCGCCACTGCTGCCGGCTTCAAACGGTATTAGCTATCGTTCATTTCTCCGCACGGCCGTAGAGCTTGGCAATAAAACCCGACTTTCGCACTTCTTCGTTGGGCCATCCCGACGCGCGCAACTTCAAACCGCGCAACTGATGACACCTCGCTGATCGCCAGCGATGTTGCCGCCGGCCATGGCCTGAGTCAAAATCCCGCCGCTGCTGAAGTAAACGCTCTTGACGTTCAAGCCATGTTTCTCCCACAGCTTGTCGCGCTTGATGATCCGGCGCAGGTTGCCGAGGGAGCCGCGCCGCCGCTGTGGCCGAGAATGACGTTGTTGAACGAGGTTTGTGCCGTGGCGAGGGACGCCGCGCTAATCACCGACAATAATCCGCTGACGCCTGCAAGGAATCGTCTCATGGTGCCTCCCTGGCGAATTCAATGTCGCAGCCGCATGGCTACGATCCACAAAACCATCGCGTCATATTCAATGACCCGTTCCGTCATGCCGGCGAAGGCCGGCATCCAGGTTTTCTTTCGGCGCCAGACTGAAAACCGCCTGGATTCCCGTTGCCACGGGAATGACGGAAGAGGACTCGGAGCCGGATGGATTTCTCGCTGCGCTCGAAATGACAGCGTGCTGTTGTTGTCGCCTGTCATCCCGAACGGAGTGAGGGATCTCGTCTTGATCCGCATGGTACGTCAGTGTCGCGTGCCGATCATGTCTTTCAGCAGCGCCGGGTATTTCTTGTCGAGTTCGGCTTTCAATCGATCGCTGACGGCATTTACCGCGGGGAATTTATCTTTCCATTCATAGGGCCGGGTGGCGTCGATGATCGCGCGTGAGTTGAAACCTTTGCGTTCGCGCGGGATCGCCGGATCGAGGGGGCCGCTCCAGCAGCGGCGCAGGATGTCGATGTTCTCCGGCTCCGAGCGCGTGCCGATGGCCCAGATGACGTCGTTGGGATTGTAGATGTCGACGTCTTCGTCGACGACGACGACGTAGCGGCCGAGATAGGCGCCGGGCCGGCATTGGCTGGCGATCAGCGCCGCTTGTTTGGCGTGGCCGGGATAGCGCTGCTTGATTTTTAGAATTGAGAAAAATCGATAGGCGGCGGGGTGGAGCCAGACGCCCTGAACGTCGGGCACGCCGGCGTCGTCGAGGGCATTCCAGATCAGCGCCGAGCGTTGAATCGAGCGGTGAAAGCCCTGGCCCGCCGACGGACGCAGCGGCGGCTCGCCGCAGAGAATCGGATTATTTCTGTAATACAGCGCTTTGATGCGCACCACCGGCTCCGGCCGGGTGGCGCTGGCGTAGTAGCCGGGCCATTCGCCGAACGGTCCTTCGGGAAGATCGTCGCCGGGAACCATTTCGCCCTCGATGGCGATCTCCGAATAGGCGGGAATCGGCAGTCCGGTCAGCGGTCCGCGCACCAGTTGGATCGGCTCGCCGATGACGCCGCCGGCGTAGTCGAACTCGCTCATCTTGTTCGGCACGTCGGTACAGCCGGCGAGAAACAAGATCGGATGATGGCCGAAGGACATGACCACGGGGCAGGGCTTGCCGGCGTCGAAATATTTTTGCCGCTGCACGCGGCCGTGTTTTCCCGGCGAGATGTAAAGCGCGACCGCATCTTTGCCCTGGAGCATCACGCGATAAGTTCCGGCGTTGATCCAATGCTCTTCGGGATCCTCGGTGATGACCAGATCGTCGGTGCCGATATAGCGGCCGCCGTCTTCCTCATGCCAGCGCGGGATCGGGAATGCTTCGAGGTCGATATTTTTGTCGACGCGGTTCTCAAAAATCGGCGCGTCTTTGACGAACTGCGCCGGCACCGGTTCGAAGTTGCGGATCTTACGGCGCCAGGCCTGAATGAAATCGGTCAGCCCGAGATTCGGGTCGGTGCCCATGGCGATGGCCAGCCGCGGCAGGGTGTCGATCTGGCTGCATAGAATTTCCATGTCCTGGCGCGCGCCGGGAATCTTCTCGAACAGCATGGCCGGCGGGTTGGCGCTGCGTTCGAGAATCATCTCGACCAAGCCGCCGATGTCCTTGTCCCAAGGAATGTTTTCGATGCGGCGCAGCTCGCCGATTTTTTCGACTTCGTTCAAGAACGCGCGCAGGTCGTGATTGGCTGGAGTCATGTAAAATCCTCGATGTGGTTCAAATCGTTCAAGCTCGTGTCAAAATGATTCAAGTCGTTAAACCCGAAACCGTTCGGCAAGCTTTAGGTCGCCAGCTCGACCGCCGCACGGTGCATGACACCGTAGAGATCGACGGCGGCGGTGGCGCAGTATTCCAGGTTGTAGCCTTCGCGGCAGTCGGCGTAGCCGTCCTCCAAGATGCGCTGCATGACCAGTTTATTAAAACTGCCATGGCCCATGACGCCGTCTTCATGTTCCTTCAAGTCGGCTTCTTCATGGGTCGAGAAGTAAACCGCTTGCTGTTTGGAGAAGCCGTATTTCTGCGTCAGGGTTCTGAACCACATGGCGGACCAGTGGCCGATGGGTTCTTCGGTCAGCATGGAGAACCACCACTCGGCGACGGTGCCTTCCCACATGAGCTGGCGTTTGAAGTCAAGGATGGCGCGGCACTCGGGCAGCATCGGCTCGCGGAGAATTTCGTCTTGGGTCAAGCCCAAGCGCTTCGGCGGTTTGCAGCATGACCAGCACATGGCCCGGCGGTTTGGGATGGATGAATTCGTCGGCGATCTTGACGCCGAGGGGCGCCATCAAGTCGGGGTGGCGCTTAAAGAAGCCGATATGCTTGTGGTACGACACCGAGACCAGGGTGTTGATCTCGACGGTGAAGTTGCCCCAGTTTTTGAAAAATAACTTGACCGCCGGCAGCGGCAGCTTGCCGTCGAGAAATGGACTCATGAACGGGCCGTTGGTGACCCGTTCCTTCCAGCGTTGAACGACTTTCTTGTTCACCGCGCCGATGTAAGCCTTGGCTTCGTCCGGGCTCATCTTGACGCCGAGTTTGGGCGCGCTCATGGCCATGGAACTTTCCTTCCTAAGAAATTGCTTCTATCCCATGCGCGCGCTTATTTCTAGGGCGCGAGCGACAGGTTGAGTGAATTCGGAGTCCGCGTTTGTAACGCATCAGCGAGGGCAGATAACATTAAACGGTCATCCGGATCGGCAATAGCTTAGCTGAACAGTGAGAAGATCAGCGGCTCGGGCCAGGGGACATGGAGAATTTTTTCAAAGACTCCGTAGACAAAGCCCCAGGCGATGGCGCTCAGCGTGATGCCGAGCCGCCAGCTGGCGCCGTAGAATTTACTGTAGACTGAGCACGAACAGCGGCACGGCGATGGGAAAGCCGACGATAACGATGAGCAGATAAAAGCCGATGATCCAGGACCAGATTTCGACGTTGCCCCACTTGGATTCGACTGCCATCGTTGGCATCTCGAATTGCGAGCGCTCTTGGTTGGCGTCCGTCCGCTTGGCATCCAGGATGAATTGCCAGATCGCTAAGACGACGCCGATACCGCCGAGGGCCAAGACGCCGATGGACGCGCGGATCGGCCAATCGCGGGCGAACCATAGGGCCGACGCCATGACCACGCCGATAAACAGACGTAAACAGCAGCCCTTCGGTTTTCATGCGCGAGTTCATGGTTGCACCGCTTGGCGTTTTTTCTCGCGCCAATTCTGCACCATCGGATAGCACAGCGACATCACCAACAGAGCTGCGAGAATCATCACAGCCGGGACGGGTCAACCACTCGAAACCGAAACGGCCGTAGGAAAGCCAGAGATAGTTCTCCATCTTGTCGCCCAACACCATACCCAAGACTAGCGGTGAACGCGGCCAACCATGACGGCGCATGACGAAGCCGAGAAACGAAAAGCCGAGTAAGCGCGAGCAAGTCGATGCTGCTGCGATTGGCCGCGAAGGCGCCGATAAACACGAAGACCAAGATCATCGGCACCAAGGAGAAAAACGGCATGAAGCACATGCGCGAGATCGGTTTGATAAACGCCAAGCAGATCGCCACGGCGATGATGTTGGCGATGGTCAGCGTCCAGACCACGGCGAAGGTGAGATTGAGCTGGGTGGTCAGCATCTCCGGGCCGGGGTTGATGCCGACGGCGATCAGCGCGGTGAGAATCAAAGCCGTCGAGGTCCCGCCGGGAATGCCGAAGGCGAGGGTTGGAATGTAGTCGCCGGCTTCCTTGGAATTGTTCGACGATTCGGCGGCGATGACACCGCGGATATCGCCCTTGCCGAAGTTCTCTGGTGTTTCTCGGTCTGCACCGCGTGGGCATAGGCGAACCAGTCGGCCACCGAGCTGCCGAGGCCGGGCAGGAAGCCGACCCAAATGCCGATGGCCGAGGCGCGCAGGGTCAGCCACCAGTGGTGAAAAACATCGCGCGCCCCTTGCCAGAAGCCTTCGCCCAGCTCTTGGGTTTCGGCGACTTTGGTTTTGCGCGCCGCGAGATCGATGCATTCCGGGATGGCGAAGACGCCAAGCGCGACCAGCACCAAGTCGATGCCTTCGATCAAATACGCGGTGTCGAAGGTGAAGCGTTCGATGCCCGATTTATCGTCGGCGCCGACGGCGGCGATGAAGATGCCGAGAATTCCGGCCAGTAGTCCTTTCAAAGGCACGTTGCCGCTCAAGACGCCGACCATGGTGATGCCCCATAGAGTGAGCATGAAAAATTCCGGCGAGCCGAAGGACAGCACCAGCGGCCGCAAGAATGGCAAAGAGGCAAGCAAGACTACAGGACCGATGAGACCGCCGATCAGCGAAGCGAAGAACGAGGCGCTCAACGCGCGCATGGCTTGGCCCTGCTTGGCGAGCGGATAACCGTCGAGCACGGTCGCCTGCGATCCCGAGCCGCCGGGGACGGAGATTAACACCGCGGTGAAGGCGCTGGCGGTATTGCCGACGGCGTCGAAGCCGACGAGTAAAGCGATGACGGCGTAGGGGTCTTTCATCGTCATCACGAAGGGCAGCATGATGGCGAGTGTGCTCGGGCCGCCGATGCCGGGCAGGAATCCCACCAGGCTGCCGAGCAAAACGCCGAGGCACATCAGTGCCAGCGAGTGGGGTGTGAGAACCTGATAAAGCCCTTCAAGGGCGGCTTCAATCATCGATTAGGATTCGGATGCGGGACCGCCGGCCGGCAAGCCGTATTTCTTGCGAATTTGCGTGAGAAAATCTTGCGCCGGTTTCGGAATCGAGGTGAGTTTCTTGATCAACGCCTCGGTTTGCTCCCCTGAGTTGAGCGACCAGGACTCGCCGAAAAATTTTGTCGCCAAGGCTTTAAAGTCGTCGTCTTTATTCATCCTTATGAAACCTTCGCGCAAGGCCGCGACGACGTTTTCGGGAGTTTTTGGCGGTGCGACGATGAATTTGTCCAAGTCTTCCGAATTGGCCCAGGCCTGATACGCGTCCCAGGAAACTCCACTGGGTTTTTTAGTGCCGAGGTATTCCTTGAAGGTCGGCACGTCACGAAAATCCGCGCGCCGTTCTTCATCCTGCTGATAGAGCATTTCGACAAAGCCTTCTTTGCGCATGTCCGAGATCAGCCGGGAATTTGACGTCGCCCAAAGGTCGATTTCGCCCTGGCGCATAGCCAGCGAAAGCTCCCGACTGCCTTTGTAGCCGTAAAGCCAACGGAGATTCCAATTGAGATATTCGGCGCTCCAGACGGTCATCGACACCCAGGTGCGGATACCGTCGGTGTCGCCGACAACCAACTTGCGCGATTTCGCATCCGTCAGAGAATCTTTCACTTCCTTGCGCACCATCAGGATACTGCCGCCGCGGGCGATGGAGCCGACCGGACGGTTTTTGCGGTGATCATATTTGATGCGCGAACCGCCGCGGTTCATGTTGCCGATGGCGGAAGAGGAGTCTTGCAGCAAGGTCAGGCCGTCGGGTTTGGCGTTGGCGTAGAAATGGTTGTTGGCGATGGTGCCGCCGCCGCCGGGCATGTTCTGCACGACCGTGACCGGGTTGCCGGGCAAGTACTTCGGCAGGAATTGCGAAATCAAACGGCCCGCGGTGTCGGTGCCGCCGCCGGGGCTGGATGAAATGAGGATGGTCAGCGTCTTGCCTTGAAACGAGACCGGGGCGTTGGCGGCGAACAGTGTCGACTTCGAGATCGCGCAAGTGAGAAAAACGACGACTAGGCAGTAGCGTGAAAAGTTTCTCGATTGCATAATTTTTGTCCTTAAATGGGCGGCACCCATTCCTGGCCCTCCTCCGTCGGAGACTATGTCGCAATTCGCAAGAATCCTACGACTGACACTTACGAAGACGAGATTCCTCGGCTTCGCCTCGGAATGACAATAACGACATAGTCTCTCGATGGGAAAGGGATCGGATGAGGGTCGATTCATGTTCATCTGAGCAATGACACAAAGCGATATTCGCGAATATTTAAGTTCTGTAAAGGTTGTCGATGAAGCCGCTGTCGTCGATTTTTCTCAGATGGTGGAAGTCCCACAGCGCCATGGGGTCGCACTTCTCGGCGGCTTTGTTTTGCTCGATGGCGATTTCGTAAACGTTGGAGATCGCCGGGAGGGTCGCGTAGGGCTTGGCTTGCAAGATCAGCTTCAAGATCGTCGTATAGGTGGGTTGCCGTCTCGTCGTCGAGCTCGCCTTCGGCTTTGTATTTGTCTTTGATGATCTTGATGCACTCGGCGCGGTGGGTTTTGAAATAGGCGATGCCTTCGCAGATGCCGCGCAGCATCTTGTCGACGATGTCGGGATGCTTTTCGACGAACATCGAGCTGCTCGACACGGTGGTGAACCAGACCATCGGCAAGAACGACACGTCGATCACCTTCAGGCCGGCGCGCTTGGATAAGAATATCCGCCGGCGGCGTGACGAAGGCGGCATCGGCTTCGCCGTCGCGCACCGCTTCCCAATGAAACTTGCTGCCCTTGGTTTTCTCGACATGGCAGTCGTTGAGCAGGCCGGCTTGTTTGATGAACAGCCAGGTATTCAAGCCCGGATGATTGCCCTTGGTGGCGATGTGTCTTGCCTTTCAAGTCGGCCAGTTTGTTGATGCCCGAGTCGGCGCGCACGACCAAACGATGATTCAACAGGCTGACGGTTTGGCCCAGGTAAACCCATTTGTCGCCGGCCGGACGGCGGATGTAGGGCGATAAATGATTGCCGCCGACGAACTCGACGGAGCCGTTGGCGACGTTGTCATGCGAGTCCGCCGAGGTAATCTCGTAATCGTAATTCACGTCCAGTCCATGCTTGGCCCAGGAGCCCGACTCGTGCACGACATGCAGGAACGGCAGATGGCTGTCCGAGCGATAGGGGAAATTTACTTTATCCATGATGGGGTCCTCCTTTGTCGTTGGACCATATTTCTTGTCGGCACTGGCGTCAACTGTTGCCGCGTATGCGCCAAATCACGGGTGTTTTGCAGTTGATATCGAAATCATCCCGGGAGACCGCAACTCGCCAATGCTTTACCGGGTGTGAGCGCGGCGGTATCACCGAGCAGGATGTTGAGACGCGTCGATGCGTTCGCTAGCGCCGGCTTGTGAACTGCTTCCCGGTCCAGCTCATGCCCTGAAGATTTCGCCCATGCGCCGGCCAAAAAAGCGACCGGCGATGAAAAGACTTCCAGACAAAAGTAACAGGCCCAACATGCCCATGGCGCTAGCGATATATGGCCCGTCCGCGATGCGCCCGAGCAGCGCATAAATGGCTTTTGTTATGGGGTAATTCGGCTCCTTCGAAGCGAGGATGAGACTGTCGCTTACCTCAAGCATGGCGAACGAAAACGCCAACACCGCGCCCGCGATCAAATTGGCAAATATCAACGGCATGGTAATTTGAAAAAGAGTTTTCATGGGACTCGCGCCCAGGTTGATCGACGCCTCTTCGAGCGCGACGCTGGTTTGCTGAAAGCCCGCATAGGCGGCGCGCACCATGTAGGGCAGGCGGCGAACCGCGTAAGCGATCACCAGCAAGGGAACCGGATTTATGCGAGCGTCGAGCGGGGTTGCCGAGAACGCAGCGACATAACCGAAAGCCAAAACGAGACCGGGCAGAGCCAGGGGAAGCATCGCAAGAGCGTCCAGGACGCCGCGACCAGGGACGCGCTTGCGCGCCAAAAGGTAAGCGATGGCAACCCCGAGAACGACGTCGATGATCGTGCTCAGGCTGCTGAGCAGGAGACTGTTCTTGATGCTGCGGAGCGTGAGGTCGTGGCTGAACACATCTTGATAAAACTTAAGGGTGTATTCGGCGGGCAGAACGGTTAAAAACCAGCGCTGGGTCACCGACGTCAGCAATACCCCCAAATGAGGAATGAGGGCGAGTGCCGATACGCCCAGGACGAATGCGTAAGCGACCACGGTCATGGTGGCTGAAGCCGGGCGCGCGGCGGAAGTGACATGACCGCGGCCGAGCATCTCGTAACGCGCCACCGCCGAGAATGCGTTTGGACAGGTAAAAGAAAAAAAGCGTCACCACGATGACGGCCACGACGAAGGCGTAGCCCATGGGATTTTGATGCAGGTCGGTCACCATGTTGAAAATCTGCACGGCAATGACCTCGCGGTATTCAAAAACCAGCGGGCGTGCCAAGATCGGTGAACGCCCAAATGAACACGATGATCGCCCCGGCAAAATAACCGGGAAGCATCAACGGAAAAGTAACCGTGGTAAACAGCTTGAATCTATTGGCGCCCGAGGTTTTTAGCCGCTTCCTCGAGACTGGGGTCGACGTTCGCCAAGGCCGCCGCTAGATTCAAATACATGATCGGGTAGAGATGGAGCGCCTCGAGAATCACCACGCCCCAAAAACTTCCGCCGCCGAGCCAGTCGATGGGCTGGTCGATCACGCCCATTTGCAGCAGCAACAGATTGACGGAGCCAAAACGGGCCAACAACTGGCGCATGCCGATGGCCCCGACGAACGGCGGCAGCACCATGGGAATCAAATCAGACCGGTCAATAGACCCTTGCCGGGAAAATTGTAGCGCACCAGGAGCAGGGCCAGGGGAAGACTGAGGACAGTCGTAAATAGCGTCACCGCCAAGCCCAAATTGACGCTGTTGGCCAGGATGATGGTATTGTTCGGGCTGGAAAACATCAGCTTCATGAACACCAGCGAAAAACCGTTCTCCGTGAAAAAGGCATTGGAGAAAACGTAACCGAGGGGATAGAGCATGAAGACGATAAAAAACAACCAGAGAAAGAGCAGCACCACGCCATTGGCGAGGTTCAAATCATAGCGACGCAGCCAGTTAGTCACCGAGACTCCTCCTCGGGCAACACGACCACAGCTTGGGCATCGAACTGCAGCGCCAGCTCGATCTCCCACCTGAGCTTTCCTCGGTGGCTGGTTAAATTCCACGGCGCGCACCACCGAGTCGTCCGGCGAGGCGCAAGCTGATATTGTTCGTTGTCGCCGAGGTACATGATGCTTCTGTACCTCGGCGGTCAACTCGTTGATGGCACCGTCGGCTGGTCTGCCGCTTGATTCCGGGGTGGAAGTCAGGCGCAGAGATTCCGGCCGCACCGAGCACAAAACCGGCGCTCCTCGGGCGATTCCCTTGGCGCCGTTTCTCGCATGCACGAGGCCGGCTTGAGTTTTTACCGTTAGCCGGTCTCCCGCCTCTTCCAGCGTTCCGCGTAATAGATTCGTGCCGCCTATGAATTGGGCGACAAACGCCGAGTCGCGGTCGATTATAAAGCTCGCGAGGTGTTCCCGCCTGAACGACCCGGCCGCGGCGCATCACCGCGATGCGATCCGCCATGGACAACGCTTCGGCTTGATCGTGGGTAACGTAGATCATCGTGCGGCCGATTTTACGGTGGATCTCTTTGATCTGCGTGCGCATGTCTACTCGCAGCTTGGCGTCGAGATTGGACAAAGGCTCGTCGAGTAAGACGACGTCCGGCTCGATGACCAAGGCCCGGGCGAGCGCGACCCGTTGCTGCTGGCCGCCGGAAAGTTGATTGGGCATGCGCTCGGCAAAGGCCTGCATCTGGACGATTTCCAGAGCGTGCCGGACTCGTTGTTGTTTTTCCGTATCCGAGACGCGGCGCATCTTCAGCCCGTAGGCGACGTTGCTTTGGACGTCCATATGGGGCCACAGGGCGTAGTTTTGAAAAACCATCCCGGTATTGCGTTTGTGCGGCGGCACCCGGCTTTGATCTTTGCCGTTAAAAAGAATGCGCCCTTCCTCGGGGGTGTAAAACCCCGCAACCGAACGCAGTGCCGTGGTTTTGCCGCATCCCGACGGCCCCAAAAGGAAGAACAACTCCCCGCCAGCGATGTCCAGTGTCAGATGGTCGACTGCTTTGCATTGGCCAAGGATCTTGGTGACCGACTCGAATGCCACGCTAACCGTCATGAAATAACGCTCCCGGCGATCACCGCCGTTTTTTCCAGCCGTACGCTACCAGGCCGAGCGAGAGAAAAGCAAAGGCCAACAGGCTATACCATTCCGCGCGTATGATGGGCGGCCTGACGCCCAACAGATATTTGCTTCGCGCAAAATGGATCCAGTCGTTGACTTTCTGATTGCGAAACTCAGGGTTCTTCCACTTCGTCTTCGCCAACGTCAAAGCCTCGTCGCCGGAGATCGGCATAGCGGCCAGCCTTTGCCATTCCCGTTCAGTCAAACCGCCTTTATCCAACGCCTGTTTCCAGGCTCGAGTCAGGAGGTGCTTTTGGTCGATCACCAAAGCGCCCATTAAGTCATTGACGATGGACCAGCGCTGGGCGCCCAACTCCGGGTCAAACGCAAAGTCAGATGGCCAGGAGAAAGGATTGAGCTTGACCGCCATGAGCTGGGGTGACAGCTCATACAAGGACGGCAACACGCTGAAGCGGTTGAGTTGAAAACGCTGCGGGCCGCCTGCTGCTTTGGCAACTAACAGCCAGAGCTTTTGCCCTGCCTCGGACATCACGAAGCGGATGAAGGCTTTGGCAACTTCGGGGTTGGGTGAGCGCCTTCAAGATTGCCGATCGCGTCCGGCGTAATGATCGTTAGATTGTCAGGCATGACAAATCCGATCTTATCGGCCCCGGCTTCCTTGACTTGAGCCCAGGCGTAAAAATCAATCGCCAAACCGTAAGCAACTTCTCCGATCGCCACGTCTTTAGGAATTTGACTCGCGGAATTGGTGAAACTGCGCACATTGGCTCCCAAGGCGGTGATGATCTTCCAGCCTTTCTCCCAGCCATAGGCCTGCAAAATAATTTCGTAAACCATGTGCACGCTGCCGCTCTTACGCGGATCGGAGGACCCCACCCAGCCAAACGCCCGGGGCGATGCTAAATCTTCCCAGGTGTTGATGACCGGTAATTTCGTCAGTCCCAGAACGACCTTATTGTAGACGATGCCAAAGCCCGCCAAGGTGGCGCCATACCAAGTGTGGTCCGGATCGTATAAGCGGCACACCGGCCAGCCGCTGGGGAATTTTTTCGAGAAGCTCTTTGGGTAAGACGTAGGGTTCAAGAAGCTTGGCTTTCTTTAAAGACAGATAGGGGTCATAGCCGCCGCCAAAAAAGATATCGATGCCAATGCCCGCCGGCTTGTTTTTGTATTCCGATTCCAGATAGCGAAGCGTTTCCGAGCTGCCGCCAACGTCCATCCAGTCGAGTTCCACGGTTCGTCCCGTATCGCGCTGATAGTGCGCCTTAAACGCGCGTTCGAACTCATATCGGATCCCCTCCCAATGAGGAGAAATCAACGCGAGCTTGTCGGCAGATACGATGGCGGGGGAACTGTGGATGAGCAAATACGCCAGCAGCGGAGCGAGTCGAAAAATTCGCCGCTTAATTCGAAACGGCCGGTAGGGCGCCCTATTCATGGGATTGCACCCGAACCGTGCGAGTCAAGATCGGTGCAGAAATTGGTCTTATCAAAGAAGCTCACCGATCCTCACCGCGCGGCAGTCGTCCGCGTCCTCGTTATGAGTTTGTTTTTCTCGCTGCGCGTCCGGCTCTTCGTCGGATGCTACAGCGGCGGCATCACGAATTGCTGTCCTGGACTGGCATGGTCCTGTTATCCTTTGTCTTCGATGAACCCGTTTTACTTGGATAGGTCTGGCTGCCAAGCTTCAGGGCCGCAGTCGAGCAATGTGAAAAAGGTTCAGCCGTCTATAACCGAGTGTACCAGCTGTGGTCAAGTAAGAATTTGGCAAATGTTGTAGCAAAGTGCTTATGACGCCGCCGTGGCAATTGAAAACCGCTAGTGATGTCGCAACTGGCAGGGATTTTAAGAAAAAACAGATTACCAAATCATGACGCGATTTCTTCGTTGCAGCCAGTTGGGGCTGGCAGGAATATTTTCCTGAGAATTATTTTTGAGCGGAGCTGGTCGAGCGCGCCAATTCGTCATCGATGACCCGCGCGAAGACTTCGACAGGCTGGGCGCCGGAAATCAGCCTGCCGTTGATAAAGAATGCCGGCGTGCCGGTGACACCGGCGCGATTTCCTTCCTCGATATCTTGCTTAATCGCGGCCTGATACTTTCCGCTACCCAGGCAGGTTTCAAACGCAACCGCGTCCAGCCCCACTTCCTTGGCCAATCCCTTAAAGAGTTCTGGACTAGCATTAGACGGACCGGCAAAGAGCTTGTCATGATAAAGCCAGAATTTCCCCTGCTCGTTGGCGCAGCGCGCCGCTTCGTGGGCTTTGGTCGCTCCTGGGTGCAGGCTCTCGATCGGGAAGTCGCGGAAGACCAGTTTAATTTTTTCGCCGTATTGGGACTCCAGCTGTGCTAGCGTGGGTATCACCCGCCGGCAAAAGGGACAATGGAAGTCGGAAAATTCGACGATAGTCACCGGCGCCTTTCGCCTCCCTTGAAAGGAGCCCCTTGGACCGACACCTCGACGCGAAAGACTGGCGGCGGCTTTAGATTGACCACGATCTTCAGCTTGCGAGCGCAGCAATCTGAGTAACTCTTCGCGCTTGGCCGAGAGCTTTTGGTTCTGTAAGTAAAGCTCTGATCTGCTCCCGGAGCCTGCGCCTGCTCGCCTTTAATTTGCGCTTTATTGTCCTGGTAGAATTTTTCGATCTCCTGCTCGGTGACCAGGCCGACTTTCGCCGTCACTTCAGCGTCAAGCAGTGCCGGCACCGTAAGCTGTCGCCGGCCGGCTTCCTTTTCCAAAAGCTTGTCGTTGATCAGCGCGTCGAGGCGCTGGCGTTTCAAGTTGTAAATCTGCTCTTCGAGCTTGCTTAACTGGCCTGCGAGACTTTTCTCGACCTCCTCGGAGCTGATCACCACGCCGTCGACTACAGCGAGCGGTGCGTCGGCCGCATGGGCTGTGAAAGGGAATCCGAGCCCCGCCAAAAACAGTAAGATCCAAAGAGCCGTCATGGGAGATTATCCTTATTCTTCTACAGATTTAGACCGATTGATTGAGGCAAGTCTCACACGTCGCAGGTATCTCTGCAAGAAAACCCGAGACGACTCGATCTCCATCATCACTTTCATCACATCGGTGATGTCTCTATCGCCGACGTTTTGATCGTTACCTGTGACACTGAGGGCTACAATGAGAGGGAAAAGGTTAATGACACCTTTTCCCCTTTGCCATAATCAATTTGCTACAATAGAGAAAAGACTTCGATCCATTCCTTACGCAAAGTTTTCTCATCTGTTGTAAAATCTAAGGCGTCGTAACCCTGCCTGCCTCTCACCCGTCGATGAAAATGCTGCATTTCCTAGCTTCCCCTTTATGGAAACGCCAGTCATGTTACAAAACTTCATATTCAGGACAATCGAATCGAATTCGAGCAATTGATCGAATTCAAGCAAGTGATTGGCAAAGCGACCTACTACGACAAAGTAAGGTCTTGCCAATCATACGAGCGCGTATATCCGCGCCTGTAGCCGGTTAGGTCGGCCGTGCATCGTTGCGCTAAGCTGGCTTCCGTCCCGGGTGTGCTTCGGGTGCGCTGTCAACTGCTTTTAAGGGATCGTCCTGTGAACTCGCCCCGGAATTCCTCGACGCAATATTTTCCTATGTAAAAGGTCTACAGCGGTAATTGCTCTTGCTCCTTTCTCACCCTATTTATAACTGCGGGCACTGGCCATTCACTACCGTGTCAAGGTCGCAACAGGAATACGGAAGTTTATCTCCGGGACGATAGCTGGTTAGGTCTACTGTGCATCGCTGTGCTAACTCGGCCTCTACTCCCGGTACCGCGCATGTGCCGTTTGGATTACGGTCTATTGTATCGCAACACTGTGCTGTGTTGTCGAATCCGCCCGGGCAGACTAGAACCTGTGCGTTAAATACTTCGGCGGTAAAAGTAAGGAATGTCCAGTTGGGGTTGATGCAGATATCGTCGGTAAGGTCGGGATTGAGTATGACCTGACTGGGACACTTGCCGTTCCGCGAGCAAGTATCGATGTCCGCAGTCTGGCTTAGAAAAGCATTTAGAGTAAACGGTTGACCTTGGGCCTTGCGCGCGTTACCGGCCGGATTTACGCAAAAAGCTATTCCTTGAATGGCGCAATCTGCGTCGATATCGTTGGGATTACACTGACCATCGCCAACATCTACTGTGCCAAAAGCCGAACCTGTGATAGTTGGGCAAGTGCCAAGATCTGGGTCACAATCTTTGATGTTGCCTACCCCAGTACTGATAGCGTCAAGAACTTCGCTACCCGTACTCCAGCTGAGGCATGTCTTTGAGCCCCCAACCGAGCGCCATCTCAGGCAGGTCTGAGCGTCCGCTTCGCTCCACGATATCGGTAACACGCTGATAGCGAGTAAAGCAATTATCAGTCGTCGACACTTCATAGCAATCTCCTTATTATCTAATCAATTAACTGTCGGTTCGCGCCCACAATGTTTGTACCAGCAACAAGCTCTACAGTGGGATAGCTGTGTCTCTGTCCCACCCTACCATGAGAAAACCGACGCCTCTCTGGCTTTCCTTATGGCAGCGCCAATGTGATTTTTCCAAAGATCGTCCGGTTCGGTTGTATGCGCGAGTTGTTTAAGTCTCGTTCATAGTATTTGAATGTTTGGTCAAATAGATTGGTCGCTCCAACCGTGATAAACCCGTATCGCTTCGGCAACCGAAAGTTAATCCCCAGATCCACCAGAAAAAAATTATCACTGCCGGACCGAGTGTCCTGCAACCTGATGCTTTGATGGTAGTAGGTCCCGGTCAGAAAGGCGCTCAATCCCGAAGGGTGGAAGACACTGACCCCCAAGGGAACACTGTGGGTAGTGAGCCGTGTTGGTTCGCCGATCGTTCCTTCGGTTCTATATTGGTCAAACATGTATTCGGTTCGGAGCGCGAGCCATGGATGGGGCGTCCAAAACAGGTAAGTGCGGCTGAGGTACTCGTCCATGTTCTCGTTTATTGTTGTATTCGTCGGTCCTATTGCCGGAGTCTTCAAATCTCTTTTGGAAAATTCTACGCCTCCGAACAGCTCTTTGGTGAACTTTTGATCGACAGCCGCGCCGTAGCGCCACGCTTCGGTACCATTGAAATCATCATAAAATTGGTTAAAACCGGCGACCTGAGTCGGCTCGAGGGTCGCGTTGGTAACCAGGGTTCTCTTCAAGGTCCTGAACGCGGCAGCTCGCAGCGTGGTATTGGGAACCGGATTCCAAGTGACGCCGAATTTTGGGTTGGCCTGGTTGATACTCTCTGTATCTGGACTTTCGCCCCTGGTAAAATCCCCACTGACGCCAAGAGTAAACGTCACATTCTTCAGGAAATTAAGATAGGAATAGGCGTAAATATTGGTGTGTTTGAGATCCAAACTTTGGCGGTCGTGGATTACCAGAAGCGGCGGTATGTCGATGCCGAAATCACGACTGAGGTATCCATGAATATTGAAGTGGCCGACACCGGTCGTGAGGTTAAACCAGCTCGAACGAAACAAGTGTTGAAGCTCGGCGCTGACAGCATTTTCCGGTCTTTTAACGTCGATAAAATCATTGGGGAAACCAACGATTTGATTATCCTGCAATTTAACGTCTGCATGTTGATAGGTCAGTGAGCCAATGACGATTGAATCCGGTGAAAAGCTATGGCGCGCGCCAAAGCGCGCGGTGTGCCGTTCTTCGGTGTTTATCTCGCCGGGAAAGAAGTCCTGGGAGAAGAATTTCTGTAAGATGTCGCCTCTTTCATTATTTCTGTATCGATATTCGGCTTGAATGCTGGTTTGTGGCGAGATCTCCAGTTGCACAAAGGCGTTGCCGATGTCGTCCTTCTGGTCGGCGTTTTTGCGAAACCCGTCGGTCTGATAGTGAAATCCGCCAAGGCTGAATGATAATTTTTTGTAGATGCCGGCGACCACACCTTCGCCACCGTAGGTGTTATTTTCACCCGCGAGGCCGCTGGTCTGAAAGGTCAGGCCGTTGCGGTTGAAAATCGGATTGAACTCGTTAAATGAGAGCGCTCCAGGACCGCCGGCGCTGATGAGGAATAGGTTGCTCTCGGAAAGCCGGGGCTGGATGGGCGTCATATTGAGCGGCTGCAGCAGTTGCGACTGCAAGCAGTTCGCTGACCCTGGCGATCTCGTGACGCGGCAATATCGGAATAAGAATCGGCGAGGAACCGGTGCGCGGAAAAGTTGGTTGGATCGGTGTTGACGGATTTCCACCCTTCCACCAGGGCAAGCTGCTGGAAGCCCAGATCGCTATAGATTCGGCCTGGCTGGCGCTGCGCGCGGCCAGATCGGAATCGAGCTGCAATTGTGAACGGTAGACCGCGCGGTTGTCATTGAGCTCGATGGCCTTTTCCATCGACTGCAACGCTTCCACCGGACGGTTGGTGGTCTGCTTCTGGATGGCGTCGTAGAAGTAGGGAGTCGGGTCCTTGGGGTCGAGTTCTTTCGCGGTGGCGTAATCACGTTCGGCGAGATCCGAGCGCTTTTCTTCGTAGTAGGCTTTACCCAAGTAGCTGCGGACGATGGAGTTATTCGCGTCCAGGCTCGCGGCGATCTCCAGCTCTTTTCTGCCGTCAATTAGATCGCCGTCGCGAATCTTTCCCAGACCTAGACCGAGTCTCGACAGCGCATCGGCTTGGTCGAGCTCGATGGCTTTTTCGAAAGCTTTTTTCGCTTCGACTGTGTCGACCCGCGTTAGGTAGGCGAAGCCGAGAACCATCTGTGTTCTCGACAGATTCGGATTCAGCGCCACAGCTTTCTGCGCCGCCGCCAGTGCGTCATCGAGGTCGGCGAATGACAGATGAATCTCAGCCAGCCTGGCCCAGGCCAGCGCGTTGTTCGGTTCGGCTTGCACGGCTTGCTGTAAGCTGTTGCGCGCGCCTTCGAGATTGAAGTTCGCCTGCTGCGCGTAGGATAGGGCAGTGAGAGCGGCGGCTGATTTGGGATTGGCGCTGACGGCTTTCTGGGCGATACCGAGAGCCTTCTCTTTGTCGTTTTGCACTACGGCGATGATCGACTGCAGCGCCAGGGCGTCACTGTAGTTGGCATTTAATTTCAGCGCGCGCTCGAGATCGGGACCGGCCTCGTCGACTCGCCCGACGCCGAGAAGCAATGACGCGCGGTAAGCGAAAAAGCGCGGCTCGGTTATATCTGCCGGAGCGCCCTTGAGGGCGTCGAAGGCGCGTTGATAGTCGCCCTTCATATAGGCTTCGACGGAGTTGCGCGCCAGGCCCTGCCAGGGCTGTGTGCCCTGAAAATCTTCCGGCCGGAAATAGGCCACGGGTGGATAGTAAAGCGCCCACTGAACGGCATCGCGCGGACGTACCACGGTGCGCAGAACCGGCGCTTGCCCTTGCACGGCGACCGCCGATTGGCCACTGGCGATCGGCAAGCTGCCCGCCGCATTGGCGGCCAAGACCCTGCCTTCGAAGATCGTGATCAAGGTTCTGTCCGCCTCGACTTGAACCAGGCCTTCAGTTCCTTCCACACCGGCGTTCACGAACGCGGTGTTCACTTCTAAGTTGCGCGGCAAACGGCTGAAGAAATGCAAAGCACCGCGGGCAAGATCGATGATCGAGGCGCGCTCATCTTTCAACCCCGCCAAGGTAATGATCGTATTCTGATCGAGACGGAGAACCGGTTGATTGACCAAGGCGACGTCCGCCCGGCTTTTATCGCCAACCTGGATGCGATCCCCGGCGCAATAGGTTTCGTTCAAGCGGGCCGGCTGTGACTGAGTTTGGCCGGCTCTGCGAACCTCGACATTGCCCTGGACGGAGACCATCTTGGCGACCCCTGGATCGCAGACGGTCGCGGCGAAGGATGACTGTGGGGAGAGATAACGTGACCGCGCTAGCGGACCACGCCAGCAAGACTAATAACAATCTCATTGTCTCGGTCTTCACCCTGCACCCCCAAATCAAGGATGAAAGCGGGAATAGGATACAGCCGTGGGCTTCTCTTAGTCACCTTCGCGAACCCATGTCAAGCGCCTGCTTTGCGCCGTACGCGGCATATCGGAGCGATCGATCGAGCGCTCGAGTCGGCGAGATTTCTTCGAATGAGTTCGCCGCGGAATGTTCCCAAGTCATTCCAGGAAGAAAACGTAGAGCATCGATCGTGCCAACGCGCGGAATCCCAATCCCCCAGCTAACTAGCACTGTATGCAGGAAATCGCTCGTATTCGTTAAATCTCCCGGTGCGAAGATTGACCGTATACTTCTCGATACATAGTGTTAACAAAGTTACACAGCTTACTTCTCATCGAGAGCAATCACGCCGTCCCAGGTTTCCCCGGGCGGACGCGATTTGTACTCGTCACAAAGCTTTAAATAGAAATGGGCCGGTCCGTCGGTCTCGCGGATTTCAACGGCGCGAGCGAATTTCTCTTTAGCTTCGTCCCATGCTTGCCGCCTGAATGCGTCGAGGCCTTGGGCAAACAACTCGCAGGTTTGTTGTGTGTTTCTCGCCGGACTCTTCAAGGCTGCCCAACAGTTCATGCACGACTATGGGCAGTGCCTTACCTTTAAGCATGAAGGTGCCCACTTCGCGGGCAGCCAGACCATTGAGGTCGGCTATAGCTTCACCAGACACCAGCACCTCGGTACCGAGATACTTATTTAGACCGTCCATCCGCGATGCCGTGTTGACGGTATCTCCCGTGGGGCCGTACTCATAATGATCGCCGGCGCCGATATTGCCGATAAAAATCTCGCCTGAGTGCACGCCGACGCGAGTGGGTAGATCGAGATTCGCCACCGTGCCGTTGAAACGATGCACCGCCTTGGCGACGTCGAGTGCCGCCGAACAGGCCTGGCGGCGCAAGCGATCGTCCGGTCCCGCCGCCTTCCAGATCGCCAAGAAGGAGTCCCCCTTTAGGTTTACGACCATGCCGCCATGTCGTTTTACGGGCTCAAACGTTGCTTCGAAATACTTATGCATCAGATCGCTCAACTGCTGCGGCGTCATTTTTTCCGACAGCGTCGTGTAACCGGCGACATCCGCGAATAGACACGCGCCGTAAACCATTTGGCCGCTGTTTTTGATATCGATCATATTCCTGGCAAGCTGATCCACCACTTCGTCCGGCACATAGTAAGCGAGCGCTTTGCGGATCTGCTGGCGCTCCTTATTGGTTTCGACATAGTTCCACAACACCGCGCCGGTAATCGCCAACGGACTTTGAGCGAATAGAGGGATGACGATCGGATACCAGGTGCCGTCCGTGGCAAAGTGAAATTCAGCGCCAAGCAGGTAAAGCACGCTCATGCCGGTAACAGTCGCCGCCCCGACGATCATCGAGGTGACACGACAAATCATGCCGGTGAGCAAACCCCAGAGTGGAATCAACAAGAGATACGCGAAAGTGCCGAGCGGTTTTACCGGTTTATCTTCGAGCAGGTTGAGAAACGCGGTTGCGGCGATTTCGACGCCGCCGATAAAGACTCCGTTGGCTTGCGAGAACACGGTATAGAAACTGTCTTTGCGCTCGGCGAGGATTCTTTCCGAGAGTCCGACGAAGACGGCTTTGCCTTTAAGATCGACGGCTTTTTGATCGCTTGTCGCGCTCGCCGATCTGCAGCGCGCGATAATAGGGAATGGTGGTCACGGTTCGCGGCGGGCCGTAGTAATTCACGTAGCGGCGATTGGAGCCGCCGTAGAGGTCGATGTGAAGCGTTAGCAGTCGCTTGCGCCGCTCATCGAACCGCGGTTGATCTGATCGCTCCAACTCCGCAAGCATTCTCGACCGGATCGATGGGTCGGTTTCAAAGATTTCCCTGATATCCCGCATCAGCTCTACGATGCGTTTTTTTTGGATTATCGGATCGACATCGCGCGGCAGCTTGGCGGCGTGACTGGGGCTGACTTTTCCCAATAACCCGACGAAGTCTTGGTAAACATCGATGTGGTAAAGTTGGAATGCGACCACGGGAAAAGTCGGCGCATCGCCGGTACTGGGTTGGAAGGTCCAGTACTTGTTTACCTTGAAAGGGATCCTCGGTAGCACGAACGGCACGGTGGCCAGAGCTGAGTCTGCCAGCGGAGCGTAGGGTTTAATTATTTTCACGATGCTATGTTCCGGCGAGTCAGCGCCGCCCGTGTTGGACGTGGAAAGTTCCCTGGCGCTGAGAGCGTCGCCAAGCACGACATTGCCCGCTTTTTTCAATGCGGCGGCGAACGCTTTGTCGTCTTTCTCGATGCGGGCTTCGATAAAATGCACGTCGAAGGTCACCACCGAGGCGCCGGCTTTCGACAAAACTTCGACGAGCCGGGCGTGCAGCGAGCGCGGCCACTTGTCTGGGTTTTCAGGTATTTTGAGCTGGTCGGCGGAGTCCTTGTCTATGCTCACGACGACCGCGTCGCCGGGCGCCGGCCTCGGGCCGCGCAGCTTGAACAGCAAGCCCAGGCCGGTGTCTTCCTCGAGTTCGTGGGTAAATTGAAAAAAACTCAGAACCAACCCGGTGGCAGCGACCAGTAGGCCGAGCAGTAACGGTTTTAAAATTCGCGACAACATCGATAACTCTACTTTTCCGAACACCGGACAAAAAGAGGCGAGGAACTCATTTGAGCGGCCGATCTTTTCTCAGCTCTTGTTGCGCGTCCAAGAGTAAGCGATTGTCGAAGATCGTCGACAGCGGCGCGGTGAATTGAGTCTTCGCCAACTCCGACTCCATCTGCACCGAGGCGCGCAGCGCGTTTTCCGTTAAGGTGCCGTCGTAGCTGAAAATCCCGCCGAGATTTTTATAAAGATTCTCCGCGGTGGCGGCGTCGACACTCATCCACTCGCCGATCAATTTCGTCGACTCGTCTTTTTGGCTACGGATGAAGCGCTGGCTTTCGATCAGCGCTTTGATCATGCGCTTGACCTGCTCGGGTGATTTTTGCAGCTTCTGGTCGCTGACATCCAAACCGGAGATCGGAATGTCGACGTGATCTTTATGCCAGAGCAGGATCTTGTAGCCCAGCGCGGTGCCGAGGGTATCCAAGGGCGGGCCATGAGAGGCGGCGTCGATGCGGCCGGCTTGCATGGCCGCGAGTTGGCTGCGCACATCGCCGGCGGGTAAGATTTTCACATCCTTGGCGGCGTCGATACGAAACTGATTTAAGATCGTCAGCAAGCTCAGATGGATGGTGCTGCCGGCGGAGCTGACGCCGATGGTTTTGCCTTTTAGGTCGTTAAGCGATTTGACCTCTGGCTTGACCAAAATCATGAAAATAACTTTCTCCGCGCCCATCATCACCAGCTTGATCGGGATGCCGCGCAGCGCCGCCGATACCGCCGGCTGAAAACCGTTGTAAAAATCGAGATCGCCGCTCAATAGCGCCGGCACGGCGACCGAGGAGCGCAACAAAACGGTCTCCGGGCGAAAACCGTATTTGGCGTAGAAGCCTTTTTTGTCGGCGACAAAGAGCGGTAGCGAGCCGAAACCGCGGCTCGAAACGCCGATGCGGACGCGCTCTTGGGCAAAAGACGGAAGCCCCGATGTTATGAGGAAAACTAGCAGGGCAATGGTTCGCACGAACCTGTTGGCTTGTTTGTGGATCACTAGGAATTCACCGGATTTATGCAGGCGGCAACCCGCCGTGGTTGCCCCTGCCGATTTACCATCGCAGCATCGATAGGGCGGGCCGGGGGCTTGCCCGTGGAATCATTGTGGACGTTTATTTCAGTCCCAGTTTCGGCGCCCATTTTTCCCAGATTTCTTCGCGTTTGTCGGCGCTGAATTTGTTCGCCACGGCGAACTTGTCGCGCCAGTGAAACGGCTTGCAGGCATCGATCAGCATGCGGCCCATGGTGAAGTCGCCGCGCTCGCGTTTTTCCGGCGCCAGTCGCGGGTCGAGGTCGGAGGTCCAGGATTTCAATACCTGCACCGACTCGGCCGGGTCGACGCGGGTGCACATGGCCCAGATGACTTGCTTCAAGTCCACCGGATCGATGTCGTCGTCGACGGCGATGTAATAGCGGTACATGCTGGCGCCGGTCATCATGCCGGCGACGGCGGTGAGCGCTTGCAGCGCCTGGCCGGCGAAGCGTTGCTTGAGTGAGACGACGACCATGAGCGTGTGGCAATGACACCAGACGCCTTGCACGTCCGACACGCCCGACTGTTCAAGATGATCCCAGATGCGCGCCGCGAAAAGCGGGATGCCGTAGCGTTCGGTGATCGGCAGCAGTGGCGGATTGCCGAGCAGGATCGGATCGTTGCGGTGCAGGATTCTTTTTACCCGCACGACGCACTCTTCGCCGCTATGGGTGTAGTAGCCGGGCCATTCGCCGAAGGGGCCTTCGCTGTGGGTTTCTTCTTCCGGCGGCGGCATCTCGCCTTCGACGACGATCTCCGAGGTTGCCGGCACGGGGAGTCCGGTGTAGGGCGCGCGGATCACTTCGAGCGGCGCGCCGCGTAGGGCGCCGGCGTATTCATATTCGCTGACGCCCGCTTTCGCCGCCGACGGCGCGGCCATCCAAGTCGCCGGCTCGCAGCCGAGCACGATGGCGACTGGGCAAGGTTTGCCGGCCTGCCAGTATTTGCGGGCGATCTGCTTGCCATGCTTTTGCTCAATGATCCAGAGCGTCAAACGGTCTTTGCCGACAATACAGGAACGATAGGTGCCGACATTGATCCAGCCGCTGTCGGGGTCTTTCACCACCACCATGTCGCCGGTGCCGATGTAGCGGCCGCCGTCATGCTCGTGCCACTTGGGCGTCGGAAATATTCCCAAGTCGACTTTGTCACCTTCGAGAATATTTTCCAGGATCGGTCCAGTGGCGACCTCTATTGGGGCGAAAGGTTTGAGATCGCGAATCTTGTTGCGCCAGGTGCGGAGTATTTCCAGCTTAGGCGCATCGGTGGGCAGGCTTAGAGCGAGCGCAAAGCGGCGTGCGGTGGCCAGCACGTTAGCGGCGATGCGAAAACCTGTGGGATAGCCGGGAACGTTGTCAAATAGTAATAACGGGCCTTCCTGCTCGGCCATCAGCTCGGTCAGGCAGCCGATCTCGAGATTCCAATCGGCGCCGTCGATTTGCTTGAGCTCGCCGATGCGCGCGGCGCCGTCGATGAAAGCTGCGTAGATCGCTAAATGGCATGAATCCTCGCTTCGCTCGGAGTTCCAAATTTCATATTCCAAATTTCACAACCTTTGGAATTTGCAATCTGGAATGCGCATTAGCCTTTGGCTAATGCGTGGCGGCGTAGCAGCCGTCCATGAACATTTTGTTCAAGTCGGCCGGGGTTACGGCGCAGTACTCTGCTGAGTAGCCGGGGCGTTCGTTGATGCCTTCTTGGAGCAGGCGGACCAGCACATGCTGGGTCACCGCGCCATGGGCCATGCGATCGAGGTGGTCCATGGTGTCGGCTTCGTGATGTTTAGAGAAATAACTCGCTTCGGCGGTGGTCAGGCCATAGTACTTGGTCAGTGATTTGAAGAAGTCCAAGCAAGATTCGCCAAACGGGTGTTCCCAGAGGACCGAGAACCAGTACTCTTGAATCTGCCCGTCGTTGATCAGCGTGCGATGAAAGTCCGGCAGGGCGCGGCACTGCGGCAGCATGGGTGCGAGTAAGCACTTCTTCTTTGGTCAATCCGAGCGCGGCGCCGGTGCTCATCAGGATTTGGATATGGCCCGGAGGCGAGGGATGGCCGAATTCGTCGAGTACCTTCTGGGTGTACACTTCCATCAGGTCGACGTTTTTGACGAAGAACCACAGGTGTTTGTAAAACGCCGCGGTATAGACCGAGTTGATCACCGGCACGAAGGCGCCCCAGTTCTGGTAAAAAAGCTGGATGGTTTCTTTTTTGAGCTTGCCCTCGCGCAACTCGTCCATGAACTTGGTCTTATCGACGGTCTGTTTCCAGCGCTTGTCGCACTTGGCTGCCAGCTCGGCAATGTATTCCTTGGCCTGGCTTTCGTTCATCTTGACCATTCTTATTCCTCCAAAACATTGCGCTGCTAGATCTCATTTGCATATGGCAGGGTCAACGGGCTGTCAAGCCGATGGGCCGCTTGCTCATGCCGAGAGCAGTAGGATAGAGTTAGCCAAAGCTGAATCCCCGGAAAGGAAAACTTATGGAATTCTTAAATCTGCAAGAAGAGTCCGCCAAGGCGCAACGCAAGATCGATCTCTACGGCACGGATAACTTCCGTTCATGGCTGCTATATTTCGTTCCCGGCGATGGCACCGACATGCACTATCACGCCAGTCCGGAAACATTTTTGGTTTTCTCCGGTAACGGAGTGGTCAAGGGCATCAAGGGCGAGGAGAAACCGATCAAGCAGCACGACGTCCTGTGTCTGGCCGCCAAGGATTACTATCAGATTGTGAATACTGGAACCGAGCCTTTGGTGCTGTTCGGCAACCGCTCCGAGGCCTTCGGCGGAGCGCATATTCTGGCCGACGGCAGGATCGCAGCAAGCTGCAGCAAGGCGCCTGATCAGAGCGCTATTGAGTAGCTTTTGGACGCGAATTGACTTAAGACAGGGTAGTGGTTAATTTACCTGGCAGTTTCGCAAGTTGAGGATTTTTCATGCCTATCTACGAGTATAGCTGTCAGAAATGCGGCGTCGTCGAAGTCACCCAAAGGATCACGCGAAAAGGCTCTGACTAAGTGTCCGACTTGCAAGAGTAAGGTCAAAAAGTTGATTTCCAATACATCGTTTCAATTAAAGGGCACCGGCTGGTATGTCACCGACTACGCCCGCAAGGGGCAAAACGGCGAGTCGAAAAGCGATAGCGGTTCAAAGTCCTCGTCGTCATCCGATTCAAAGAGTGACTCAAAGACTGATTCAAAGAGTGAATCGAAGAGCGAAACCAAAAAGAGCGAGACTACTTCGAGCTAGCAGCGAAAAATCGTCATCGACCACCAGCACGGCGTCGACCTAGCCACGACCCAGATCGATAATCGACTCAATATCAGCGGCGCCTCAAGTGGCGCCGCTGGTCGTTTTGGGGGATGTTAAGTATCGGTTCGGGGGCTAAATAGCGTCTAGATTTAGCGGCGCGATTTTCGCTATAGCTGGGACACAAAGAAACTTGAAGGAGGTTTTAGACAATGGCACAGACGATTGAGAATATTGTTGATCCCAATGACTCCGGCTTATCATCGGAAATGGTGAAGATCGGCGACTTGAACGCGTATGTTTCGCGGCCCAAGGACGGCAAGAATTTGGGCACGGTCATCGTGATTCACGAGAACCGCGGTTTGGTCGGTCATATTAAGGACGTCACCCGCCGGTTCGCCAAGGATGGCTTCGCGGCGATCGGGGTCGACCTGATGAGCCGGATCGGCGGCAGCGACAAGTGGAATGGCAGCGACGAGGCGACCAAGGAAATCGGCAAAATCACTGGCGCGATGGCGGTTGAGGATTTGACTTCGGCGGTCGCTTATATGAAAAAACAGGGCTACGTCAACGGCAAAGTCGGCGTGGTCGGCTACTGCTGGGGTGGCGGACAGTCGCTCAACTTCGCGACCAAGTGCAAGGATTTGAACGCCGCCGTGGTTTACTACGGCCGCAATCCCGATCCGCTCGATTCCGTCGCCAATATCCCTTGCCCGGTGATGGGTAACTACGCGGCTGACGATGCCAACATCATGCCCGGTGTCGAGCCCTTGAAAGCGGCACTGGCCAAGGCCGGCAAGAGCTTTGACTGCAAAGTGTTCGACGGCGCCAAACACGCCTTTAACAACAATACCAATGCCGACCGTTACAATCCCGATGCGGCGAAAGATGCCTGGGCGCAGAACGACCGAGTTTCTTCAAAGCGAATTTGTCCTAATACAAGACAAGCGTCTAGGTTAACGCAAAAGCGGCATGCGGCTTACCGATCAAGGTAAGTCGCATGCCGCTGTTAATTTGATTGTAAGGTGTCGGTCGCGCGAGGCGGTCGGCGATACTGTGTCTGCGAACCGCTAGTATCGCGTAGTGGGGTTATTTCCTCGCTTCGAGCTCCGGCCGCTGGCCGATGCCGGTGCGGGCGACTTCTGGTGTGATGATGTAGGGCCCCTGACTGGTGTCGCGCCAGATTTGCTGGGTTAGTTCGCGTTACCGCCGGTGACGACGTAGGAAAGTGCGCCGCTGATCGCGCCGACGCTCATGACGATCGCTTTAATCGGCAGGAACCACATATTGCCCGCACTGACGCCGACGGCGACGCCGGCTTTTTCGATGTTGTCCTCGGCGCGTAGGTTGGCGGCGCCAGCGGCGACTATTGTGAAGGCTATCACGCCTGTCAGTATTTGGTTTTTCATTTCATTTATCCTCTACCGAAAAATCTTTCACGGATGGCGTCGACGCCATGGGTTGGGTTCCAATAACGGCGCACGCCGAAATAGTAACAGCAAGCTTCGTTATCGAGATCGTTGTTGAAGCAGCGTAATTGGCCGTCTTGAAAGCGCACGCGGGCCAGGCAGGTGCCGCCGGGAACCGATGAGGTCATGCACTCCATGACCACGCCGATGCCCCATTCTTCGTAGCGCCGATGATTGACCTCGTCGCCGACGCGCAGGTAAAGACGTTTGCCGTCGCTGTGAGCTGCGGCGCCGTTTTCGCGGCGGCGTTGGAAATGTTTAAGCGTGAGATCGACATTGGGGATGGCGGATTTAGTCAAGTGACGTTGCGCTTGACGCTGGCGGTTTGGCCGGTGGCGCCGTGGCAGTTTGGTCTTTGCGCGGCGCGCCGCGTTTTCTTTGCGGTAACTTGAGTTTGCGCACGACTGATCCTTCGATTCACAGGCCCGTTAATTCTCGCCGGCAACCAGCCGGAATTTCACTAGACTCATAATCCCAAAAATCCGGTTCAATAGTCAAGGTCTATCCGCTCTGGCGTCGAAATTTATTCACCGAGCTATGTCAGCATGGGATCGTCAGCCGGAGCTCGTCGTGGTTGGCAACGATCACTGCAAGAACGGTAGGAGCGCTTCCACCAATGCCTTCGGATTGTCCTGATGCACCATGTGGCCGGCACCGTCGATGACGATCTGTCGACGATTGGCGATGGCATCGTAGCGCTGTTGTTTGTCGGTGCGCCTGGTCTGATGGCTTTGTTTGCCGTCGACAATGAGCACCGGGCAGGCGATGCGGCGGAGAAATTCGATGGCCTGGGCGGTGTAGAAGGGTTGGGGCGACGCGGTTCGGTGCAGCGGATCGAACTTCCAGACCCATTTGCCAGCGTCATTTTGTTTCATTGCGGCCTGTGCCAGAGCTTTGCGGCAAATGCTCTCCTGCAATCGCGGATTGGTCTGTCGTAATTGATTGGCGCCGGCCTCGACGCTGGAGTATTCGCGAAAGTGATTGCGGCCGCGTTCGCGGATTTCACCGATCCATTGCGCCATGCGCAGCGGCGCGTCGGCAAAATTCATGCCGACCGGGCCGACGCCTTCGATGAGCACGAGTTTTGTGACGCGCTCCGGAAAGGCGCCGGTGTAGAGCAGCGAAATCGTGCCGCCCATGGAGTGGCCGATGAGTTTGATGGACTTGACGCCGAGAGCTTGGATCACGCAATCGAGGTCGAGTACGTAGTCGGGGAAATGGTAATAGCCGCCGCCGCCCACCCAGCCGCTATCGCCATGGCCGCGGCAGTCGGGAGCGACGATCCACAGCGGCCGCGCGGCGCGCCGTTGTAACTCGGCGACGAAGGGTGTCCAGCTAAAGGCCAGATCGAGAAAACCATGGACGAGCACCAACGGCTCGCCGTCGGGATCGCCCCACTCGAGGCAATGAATCGGCAAGCCGAGGGAGTCGACAGTATCGATGGCGAGGCTCGGACATGGCGCAGGTCGGGCTAGATGCGTTGAATCGGCACTTCGACGAAGTCGGTTTTCTCACTCGACCACGCGAAGGCTTTGATGGCTTTCACGTTGCGGTCGTAGATCGATACGACAATTTGAACGCTGTCGGGATAAGGTCGGTTCTCCAAAAGGAGTAGCAGAATCACTGATCCTCGTGCGAAAAATAGGCTCGATGATTTGGGTGAGAGTGATAAAACGCTTTAAGCGTGTCGCCAATTTTCTCCCGCTTCAAGCAAAAGCGAGTCTAAGACTCTAACGTCCATGTTGTAAGCGATGGCTGCCGTGCGCGGATGGGTCTTGGGATCGAGGGCGTGAAGTTCGTTCTGAAGATTTCTCAGGCGTTGAACGCGATCGCGTTATTCCGTTTGAAAGCACGACACCGCAGCATTCTTCCGGAAACTCGTCTTCGGCATGGCGTGAAATTTCGTTCCACGCGGCTTCAGTTATGCACGACTTCGGTTGGTTTGCCCATACTAGTTCATGTCTCTGCGCCGAATGGAGAATTCTTTAGCACAAGATACCCCGCAGTGCCATTGAGCGCGCCGACCTCCCGAATCGATGGCACCGCAGCCAGCGACCGACACTCAGGTAGACTCGACAGCGAAAAATAGCCGCAGAAAAATTGAGCTAGAAAGTCGGTGCCTTGCGATTGGTGTAGCGTTTGTAGACGTCGAGCACCAGGGTGGCGTACTCTTGGGAAAACTCTTCATTGTTCTCCAAGCGGTTTTGCAACTCCGACGGCCCAGCGTTGTAGGCGATCAAGGCGAGGTTGAGATTGCGAAATTGTTTTCTGAGATCGTGCAGATAGTAGACGCCCATGCGGATGTTCAAGATCGGATCGTCGAGGGACTCGGGCCGGTAGGCGACCGGCTGCACGCCAAGTTCGCGGCCCAGAGTGTCGGTCAAGAACTTGCCGGTGTCGGGCATGATTTGCATAATGCCGCGAGCGCCCACCGGCGAGATCGCCGAGTATTGAAAGCGGCTTTCCACTTCGATCACCGCAATTACCAGCATCGGATCGAGGTTGCGCTTCAAACTTTCTTCGAGGATGACTTCGGAAACCCGCCAGGCTTCGGAATCGGTAATGTCGGCGCGATGGGATTTGACGATGTTGTAAACTTTGACCAGCTCTTTGGGTCGGGGTCTTTCGACCACTTCGACGATTTTGACGATTTCGGTAATTTTGGGCGCGTTGCCAGTTCTGCGGAAAACCTCGGAAAGCCATCAGCGCCGGCATAAACAAAGCGACGGCGAGGACCAGTTTCGCGCAAACGCTGCCGCAGCTTAAAGTACGAGTGTGCGTTTTTTTACGACGTGTCTGCATACTTTAATTCCTTGGATTTTGAAATTGTTGAAACCGACGACGCGTTTCGAAAGTTCGAAAGCTGGTGATTAACTATCAAACGGCTTCGGTCAAGTCAATCGCAAGAATAAAAAAATGCTACTTGGCGACTGGAGAAATCGCGGCCCGACATCGCGAAAATATTTTCTTAAGAAAAACCTTTTGCTACGCCGCGAAAAAAACAAGGGGCAAGGAAATCCTCCTTGCCCCTTGTCGTCAACTTGACTTGATGTGTGAAATTATCGGCCGGTGCGCGCCAGTGAATGAACCCAGCCCTGCATGCGGCTCTTGGCGTTTTGAATGTCTTTGTCGCTGAACCATTTCTTCAGATCGACCTTGTCGACCGGGTAGACCGGCCGCATGAAATCGCTCTCGTAGCCGAACGGCACGGTGGCGTCGATGCCCATGCCGCCTTCGAAATTGGTATTCGATGCGGTCCATTCTTTTTCGCCGGCGGTCATGCGCTCGGCGGGCATGAAGGTTTGGCCGCGGCCGCCGGGCAGCGGATTGATGATGTCGGTCTTGGGATTGACGCGCGTGGTGATGTTCCACATGATGTCGTCCATGTCGTAGGGATCGCTGTCTTCGCTGACGGCGACCACCACAGCGCGAGCCTTGCGAGGTCGCGAGGATCGCCGCCATGAAATTGCGCTGCCAGCCTTCTTCGATGCGGTTGCGTTTCTTTACCTGAATGATCGCGCCGCCCCAATCGGTCATGCAGTAGGGGATGTTGACGTCCATGATGATGCCGGGCTGCATTCTTTCGCAAAGCTCGAACATCGCCGCCTCGCGCACCGTGGTGTCGATGTTGTGATCGTCGAGGGTGTGCACGCCGAGCGGGAAGATGATCGGCTTGCCTTCGCGCTTGCGGGTGGTCACGGCGGTGACATGGAAGGTCGGCGCTTTGTAGGCTTTGCCCATGTAGCCGGCCCATTCCGGATGGAAATGGAAGCGGCCTTGGATGCCGGCTTTTTCCGATTCCGCGGTTTCGAAACGGCGATCGCGCGGATTGACGTAACCTTCGAGAATGACTTCCGCGTCGGCCAGAGCATAGGCGTCAACGGTGCGCGCTTTGACCAAACGCATGGGCGCGCCTTGCACGGCGCCGGCGATGCCGACTTCATCGCAGCCTTGCGGCAGGATGACGTAATCGAAACCGGCGCCGGCGAGCAGCGAGCCCGCCACCGGCAAGCCGAAGTTCATGGTGATCGGCACCATTTTGTTGTCTTTGTAATACTTGCTGACGACCTGCCACATGTGCGAGCCGGGGGATATTTGGAAAGTGCCGACATTGCCCCAGCGGAAGTTCATGCGGTTGTAGCCGAGATCGGTGCCGCCGTTGAAATACTCGCCGGAGATCAAGCGGTTGCCGGAACCGACGGTCAATTCGGGCTCGATGTCGGTGTGACGGATCGGCACGACAAAGTCGTTGGCTTCCGCCGGCTTCTCGTAAACTTCTTCTTGCACCGGCGCGTCTTTTTGATCGACGACGATGGGCGCGAATCGGATGGGTGATGGCGTAGGCGAGTTTTCGCGTGCGATCGGCGTGATCTTTCCAGCCGAACATCTTGTTGATGACGTTCATGTCGCCGAACAAATTGGTGATACAGCGATGCTGCGGCTTGCCTTTGACGTTGTTGAAAAGGATCGGGCAACCGCCGTCGAGCTTTTTCTGAATGCCGGTGAGTTCCAGGTTGGGGTCGACCTCTTTGTCGGTGACGATGATGTCCCCTTCTTTTTTCATCCACTCGATCGCGCTGCGTAGATCTCTTGCTTCCTCCGGCGATGCGCCGTCTCGCTTAGCTTGTGCCATTCTTTCCCTCCGAATGATTTACTTTTCTGATCTCAACTGAACGCGGTAAACAAATCCCTAAACCGACAGCTTTATTGAAGATCTAAGACCTTCGGCAAACAAAATTGATGGGAAATTAATCCAAATCAGGCTGTTTGAATGGTGCCTAGGAATATACAGAATTTCTCCCAAAGTCAACGAAGGCTCGGTCGATCGGCGCGGTCGATTCGATATTCCGGCCTGCGGTGCGATCGCGTCGTGTCGCTACAGTTGCACGGGACCTTTTGGGCGCATATTGCGACTTTACAGTTACTATGCGGCCTGCTATCTGTGCTGGATTATCGTTGCGGATTCCTGAGGAGAGTTTATGGCCGTTGGCGTTCTGCGTTCTAAACAGGATTGGCTCTTGCTCGTCGGTCTGTTTTGTTTCTTTTTTTCCGGCGCGGCCGGACTGATTTACCAGGTGGTCTGGACCCGGATGTTGTCGCAGATATTCGGCAATACCACTTACGCCATCGCCACGGTGTTGTCGGCCTTCATGGCAGGATTGGCCATCGGCAGTTACTGGTTCGGCAAGATCGCCGACCGCGGCAAGAATGATTTCTTGTTGTACGGCCTGCTCGAAGCCGGGGTCGGCGTCTACGGATTCCTCGTGCCGTGGTTTTTCGCCGGGGCGCAAAAAGTCTACGGACCGATCTTCTCGCTCAACGAAAGCCATCCGTTTCTTTTCAATCTGTTCTTGTTCTTTCTTTCCTTCGTCTTGCTGGTGTTCCCAACTTTATTGATGGGCGCGACTTTGCCGGTGCTGAGCCGCTTTTACGTGCGCAGCTTCGCGCAGTTCGGCCGCCGCGTCGGCGATCTTTACGCGACCAATACGCTGGGCGCGGTGATCGGCTGCGCCGCGGGCGGATTTTTCTTGATTCCGGTCTATGGCATGCGCACTACGGTCTACGTCGCCGCCGGCGTCAATATGGTGATCGCCATCGTCATTCTGATCGTCGATCGCCTGCGCGATCCTGAGCCGGTGGCCGCTGCCAGGCGGAGACCGAAGCGCGCAGCCAGGACGCTGCCAGCGCCGCGGCGCAAGGCTCAACTTATCTTGACTGGGTGTTGCTCGGCTCTTTCGCGCTCTCCGGATTTCGCCTCGTTGGTTTATGAAAATGCCTGGACGCGCTCGCTCACGCTGGTCATCGGCAGTTCGATCTATTCGTTTACGACCATGCTGGTGACTTTTCTCATCGGCCTGGCGTTGGGCGGATTTATTTATGCGCGGGTTCTGGGCAATCGCGAAGCGCGCTTGAGCACCTTCGGCCTGCATCGAGCTATGGGTCGGCTTGTCGGCGCTGGCGACGATCCCGCTGTTCGAGCGCCTGCCGCTGATCTTTGTCCGATTGCTGCATGGCTTCGGCGATACCTTCACGGTTTTTCTTTACTTGCAGATTTTTCTGTCGGCGCTGGTGATGTTCATTCCGACTATTCTATTGGGGATGACGTTTCCGCTGGTGGCGCGGCTGTTTACCCAAAGCCTTTATCGCGTTGGCAGCGGCGTCGGCAGTTCCTATGCGGCCAATACTGTCGGCGCGGTACTCGGCGCCTTCGCCGGCGGCTTCATTTTGATTCCCCAACATCGGCGTGCAGAACACGATCATCTTCGGCGTGGTGCTGAATCTTGTTGATCGGTTGCTGGTTGATTGTCAGCGACGCGCGGCTGTCGTTCGTTGCCGCGTTATGCGCTTGGGCTTGCGGTATTGATTCTGGCGGCGATCGTACCGTTCAAGGTCAAGCGCTGGGACCCGCAGTATATTGACCAGCGGCGTGACGATTTACAACGATCGCTACGAGGCGCTGCCGAGCGATTCATTGCGCATCGAAGAGATGAAGCGCGACGAGGTGCTGTTTTACCGCGAGGGGCTGACGACCACGGTCAGCGTCCACAAGATCCTTGGCAGCGATTATATTTACTTCAAATCCAACGGCAAGATCGACGGTTCCTACGGCGATGCGCTGAGCCAGTTGATGACCAGCTACATCGCCATGATGCTGCATCCGAAGGCCGAGACCGCGCTGACCATCGGACTGGGCAGCGGCATGTCGGCCAAGGCGCTGGCGACGTTTAAGTCGCTCAAGGACATCGAAGTCATCGAGATCGAGCCGGCGATGATCGAAGCGAGTAAGTTTTTCGACCGGCAGTCGGTGCGCGTCGATAAATTCCCGGCAGGGGTGAGCTTTCCCCGCCGACGATAGCAAGGGCCGGGTCTGGTACAACGCGGCGGAAAAGCGTCTCTATTATAAAGGCGTCATGAGCGATGCCGAACGCACCGAGTTGATGAATCGCTCGGAGGACAAAGATTATCGCGGCATGATCGACCGGCTCTACCGCAACGCCCGCCACTCGCGCCACTCGAGCGTCTTGGAAGACAAGCGGGTGCGGGTGATTCCCACCGATGGGCGCAACTATATTTTAGCGACGCCGAAATTTTACGACGTCATCACCGCCGAGCCGTCCAATCCGTGGATCGCCGGCATCGCCAATCTGTATACCCGCGAGTTTTACCAGGTCATCAAGTCGAAGATTAAAGACGACGGCATTTTCGCCCAGTGGTTTCACAACTATTCGATGTCGCCGGACGATTTCCGCATGGTCTTTCGCACCTTCGCCGAAGCGTTTCCCCATGTCTCGCTGTGGAGCATGAAGGAAAGCGACTTCCTGCTCATCGGCAGCAAGAAGGAGCAGATGTTTGACTATCCGGCGGTCAAAGCGATTTTCGACAACAACGAAATGCTCCGTTCGGACTTCCAGTATCTGGGTCTGTCGGATGTTTATGCCGTGCAGGGATTCTACCGCATGGGCAAGGACGGCTTTCTAGCGTTCTCCAAGGGCGCGAGGATCAATACCGACGATGGCGCGGAATTGGAGTTCTCCGCGCCCAAGAACCTGCGCCGCGCGACCACGGAGCTCAACCGGCGGATCATGACGCCTTTTCTCGTCGATACGCCGCCTTGGCTGAAAAAAGGTTCCTTACCGGTGCCCCAGGCGATGCATCATTTTTACCTGGCGCAATCCTATGCCGCGAGCGTGGCGCGCAACCGTGCCTTGACCGAGCTTGAAGAAGCGATCCGCTTGGAGCCGAAGAATCCCAAGTTTCAATTGCTGAAAATGAAAATCCTCTTAGAGCAGGACAAGAGCACCGAGGGCGCGCAGGCGGCGTTCAAGGCGCTGGAGCAAGGCGCCGAGCATATTCCCGATGTCCTCGCCATGAGCGATGAGTTTTATTTGCCCGACGCCAAGGTGGTTTACAAAAAGATCATCGACATGGGAACTAAAGAAGTGTTGCCGTACTTGGGTCTCGGCAACATCGCGTTGCACTCAGGCGATATCGCCGAAGCTGAGAAATGGTTCATTCCGGCCCGTGAGTTGCAGCCGGAACATCCGGCGGTTTTGCTGGCCTGGGGCCGCCTAACCGCGGTCAAAGGCAATCGCACGACCGACGCGGCGCAGGCTAAGAAAGAGCGCCAAGAAGCGCGCCGGTTGCTCGAGTTATCGAAAACCAAAGGCGAGGAATCCGCCACGATATTCACGGAATTAGGCGCGGTCTACTTTAAGCTCGAGATGTGGGACAAGGCGGCGGAGAATTATGAAGTCGCCCTGCGCATGCGCCGGCGCCGCAACGATCTGCGCATGGAGCTGGGAAAAGCCTATGCCAAGCTCGGCAGGACGGCGGAGGCTGAGCAAAAATTTCGCCAGGTGTTAGCGTTTAGCGCCGACGACGCCGACGCGTGGCGCGAGTTGCAGTTGCTGGGTAAGGCTTACTGAGTTTCCGACTAGCGCGATTCACCACGGCGAACATGGTTCGAGCGCTCATCATCAGCGACGAGTCGGCAGCCGCAGCGAAACGCTCGTCGGTCAGCATTAGTTCCTGAATCTAAAGCAACTGGCGCACAAAATTCGGGGTTACCGGCGGTTGGGTCGCAGCTGGTCGTATGCCGCGATAGTTTTTGAATCGAGGAGGCTGCCAGTGTTGAAGGAAAAAATCGGCGTGGTCGGCGCGGGGAAAATCGGTGCGGCGATCATGCGCGGGATCGTCCGGGCCGGCTTGGCCGGCAAAGATCAAGTGATGGCGAGCGATGTCAGCGAGCAACTGCGCGCTGCCGTGGTCGAAGGAACTCGATATCAAGGCGACCGCGGATAACGGCGTGCTGTGCGATTTCGCCGATATTGTCATTCTCGCCGTCAAACCGCAGATCGTCGATCCAGTCGCCAAAGAGATCGCCAAGAAGCTCGGCAGCAAAAAGCTCCTGGTTTCGGTGGCCGCCGGCGTGCCGATCGCGCGCATCGAGGCCAATTTGGCAAAAGGCGCCCGCGTCGTGCGCGTGATGCCGAATATCGCTTGCGTCGTCGGCGCCGGCGCGGCGGGATTCGCCGGCGGCAGCAATGCGACGGCGGACGATCTGGAAAAAGTCGGCGCCATCCTCAATAGCTTCGGCGTCGGCATGCCGGTGGAAGAGAAATACTTGGACGCGGTCACCGGTTTGAGCGGCAGCGGCCCGGCGTATGTTTTGCTGTTCATGGAAGCGCTCGCCGACGGCGGCGTGCAGGTCGGCCTGGCCCGCGACGTTGCGCTCAAACTCGCCATGCAGACGGTTTATGGCGCCGCCAAGATGGCATTGGAAAGCAATAAGCATCTGGGCGAGCTCAAAGACGAAGTCACTTCACCCGGCGGCACCACCATCGCCGGACTCTACGCCATGGAGCAAAAGGGTTTCCACGGCATCGTTATGGATGCGGTGGTCAATGCGACAAGACGGTCGCAGGAGTTGGGGAAGGGGTAGGGATATTAATGCAAAGGGTAAAAGTTAAAAGGCCAAAACTCAAATCAGCTTCCAGGTTCTGCTAGCGATCCTTCCAGCGTTCGACATCGCGCTTGTCGAGGTAACCCGGCTTGCCGCCCTTTTGCGATTCCACTCTCAACCAGTCACCCTCGGAGCGGATGACGTTGACTTTGATATCCGCCGGAAGCCGGGTTACGACCCGGGCATTGGTGCTCGGTGTTTCACGCAGGTCTTGTTCGCGCAGCGTGCGATAGGGGCCGGCGACTGATGTGATGGGGATTGACCTGCGGGCGCCCCGGCCGCGGTTGCGGGCGCGGGCGAACTGTTCGTCGATGTAGCCGGGCTTGCCGCCATGCTTGGACTCGACCTGAAGCCAGAAACCCTCCTTGCCGACGACGTTGATCTGGATGCCCTTGGGCAGGATCGTGATGACTTTATGAAAGTTGCCGGCGCCTTCGCGTAGTGGAACATCGGCGGTGGTTTCGTAGGAACCTTTGTATTGCTGTGCCTGAACCGGATCCGCACTAAACATTCCGGTCAGCGCAAGACCGAGCGCAACCAACATACCCGCGGCACCGGCACCGACTCTATGAGCCATTATGGTTCTCCTCACGACCGTTGGACGTATCGATAGCTTATTCGTTACTTTTTCTTCCAGTTTCCCTGGCCGTCTTGGATCCACCAACCGGGACGGGCTTGTTCGAGCCAGCTTTTGGCGAAGATCGCTTTGATCTTGGGAATGCTTTCAGTGGAAATGTTGTTGGCCTTGGCGATCTCGACGTAGAGGTTTTCGCGATCGCGGTTCTCGGCGTCGACCAACTGTTTGGACTCGGCGCGTTCCTTCAGGTTCAAGTCCGTCGGTGTTGCGGATCGCCAGCAGGCCGTCGGCGGCGATGCCGATGTTGCCGCGATCCATGAACGGTTTGATCGCTTCGCTGCGCGCCTTGATCGAGTCCTTGATCGCGCGAATCGCCGGATTCGACACGTTGATGTCAGCCTCCTGCGCATGGACTGCGCCGACGAGACTCAGAGATGCCAACCGCCAAGGCAAAAATCGATTGTCACTTTGCGGCGCCGGCGGCGGGGCTGACTTCGACGGTTCGCCCCAAGTTTCTTTGACGATCTGCTCGGCGGCGCGCTCCACCGCGGCGGCAGGGAAATAAATGTTTACGGTTACGCAGGCGCTGACGATGAAGGCCAAAATAAAAGTTGTACGTTTTAACATTGCTCCTCCGGGTTATTTGACTTCTGGTTTGTCCGATTTGATCCGTTCCAAGCGGCGCACGAGCTCCGAGAAGGCGATACTTTGAGTGTGGCTGACGATATTTACCGTCGGCGGCAACAAACTGCCCACCACCAGCAATTCTTTTCCGCCTTGGGATTCCACTCCATGCAAGGTTAGACGATCGTTTCTCAAAGTCGCTTTGAAGCCCAGCTTGCTGTAGCGAAAGCTGTCGAAAAGACTGGCGAGCCCGCCGTACAACGAGCCGGCTTCCTGGCCCGAGCTGAGCACGGTAATTTTATTCAACGCATCGACGCTGATGCGCTGGTCGACGCCGCTGCGTTCCACCGAGTGCAGGTCGGCGCGCAATTGCGACGGCTGGCCGTCGGTGATGACGAGATCGTCGACGCTGCCCTCCAAGATGCCTGAGATCCGGCCGAATGCAAAGGTCTTGGACAGTTGTTCGAGCTCGATCGATTCCAGCTTGGCGCTCATTTTGATCGATGCCAGCGCGGAAAACGGATTGTCGATCTCCAGTTTGCTCAGAACGGACGCGTCCGCCGAAAAGTTCAGCCTGGATCTCACCGCGGGTGCGCAGGGTGTTACCGGCAGACTCGACTTCGGGGATGGCGCCGTTCAGCTGGCCGCTAAAGCGCGGCCAATCGAAGGCCTCGGTCAAATCTTGCAGTTGCAGCCGCTTGGTGTCGGCCGAAAATGTCACGGCTTTGGGATCGCGGATGATATCGGGCCACGAGACATTGCGTAACTCGACCTCGCCACCGAAGACTGCGATGCGCAAGGACTGATGCAGCCGCAGCGCGTTGTTTGCAAGCGCGACGGTGGTTGTCATCGGCGCCAGCTGCTGGTTGCCGAATCGAGCGCGCCCGATGGACAGCAAGCCCAGCGCGGGTGTGGCCGTGTTCTCGAACCGGCCGATCGCTGAGGCTGATTTGAAACGGTAGCTCGTAGATTGATGGCGGCGAGCTGCCAATCGTTCGATTTCGCGCCGATCTCGCCGTTCTTGAGCGCCAGGTTGCCGCTGGCGAGCGAGCTGTTCGAGGGGCGCCGTCGACCTGCAATTGCATCGCCATCTGGCCGCTCACTGCGAGCTTGTCGAGCAGCGGATATTGCCGGTGGAAAGTTTCACGCAAGAAAGAATTCGAAAAAACCCGCAGGCGACAGATTGTCGCTGCGCGCCTGCAGGCGGAGCTGCGGTGTGCCGGTTATTTGCTCGACGCTGCCGGTGAGATTCACCTGGCCCACGGTGGCGAGGGCGAGGTCGCAGCGGCGGCATTGCAGGCGGTCGTTGTCACGCGAGTACTCGGCGTCGATTGTCAGCGCCGGTTTCTGAGATTTTGAGATCGCCGAAGAACTTTCCCCATAACAGTTCGCCGGCGGTGAGATTGAGGCTGGCAACCATCGCCGTGGCTGTTGCTATCGGCTATGGGCGGTTACCTCGACGCTGCCGTTGACGGCCAAACCTTCGCCAACTTTGGCTGCTGTCCGCCGCGGCAAACTGCCCGCCGGTCAAATTGATCTGTGCAGTGATTAAGCCGGGCTTCTTTGAGTCGTAACTGATGGCGCCGATTTCGGCCTGCTCGACCGCGCTTTTGAGTTTGTCACTTCCTGCGAATGAAAACTTCTTGCCATCGACGCGGCCGTTTTGAATCGCCAGTTGGCCATTGGCCCAGCGAAACGGCGCTCTGAGCGAAAAACTTGCCAGGGCAAAATTCGCCGCACGCACTTGGGCGGCGTCGCTGCGCGCATTGCCGTCGATTTGCAGCGCGCGCCATGGACCGTGGAGTTTCATCTCCAGCTCGCCGTGGCCTTGATAGTTCCATTGATTGAACGGCGCCGGCATGAACTTTTTCACGCTCTCCCAGTCGAGATTGCGCGCCACGATATGGCCATCGTTGATGCTGCCGATCGGCGTGAACGCCAGATTGCCCGCGGCTTCGGCGTTGCCCAGTTGGGAGCGTAGCGTCAGCGACTTGATGGCGATGGATTTTTTCGGTGACGGAAAACTCGCCGTTGGCGTTTGCCGCCGCCGGCGCGTCGCTAATTTGCAGTGCCACCGGACTAATACTGTTGGGGAAGCCATTGAGGTCGAGCTGGCTGATGAACGAGCCGGCGGCGAAAGTCTTGTCTAAGGCAGCGCTGGCTTTCAGCTGGCCGGACAGTTCTTTTGTCCCCAGTTTGAGTTGGTTAAATTGCAGATCGACAGTCACATTCGGAGCTTTTCCCGCTGGTGCCTGCAGCGCAGCTTCGGCTTGTAGAATCGGCTTCGCCGCGGCATTACTCCGGCGAAACAGACCCTTGGGCGATTTCGCGTTGACCGTTGCGGTCAGCGCGACCTGGTTGGCCTGCCATTTGATCGCAAGATCGGCGATGCCGTTGAGCTGAGGTACATCGGCGCGCAGTACGATGCCGGTTTCACTTCCCAAATTGATGTTTTGCGCGTCGAGATCGATCGCTGGGATTTCGATTGGGTTGCCATCTTCGGTCTTGATCACCGCGCGTCCGTTGGTCACGCGCAAGTTACGCAGAGCCACCGTCGTTTCGCTTTTCGTTTTCGACTTGAGCAGTTCGGCCAAATCGATTTGCAATACCGGCTCCTCCACGTGAATCCGCTGGATGGTTTTCGCAAAGAATATCCAGCGGCGTGACGGTGGCGGTTAATTTGGTGGCGGTTAAAATTCGTATTACCGTCCTTCGCGGCGGTGACGCCGCTGGCAACCAGGCGGAGCGGTAGTGATAAGCTCAGCTTGTCGGCGTGAACGGCGTAACCTGTTCTCGCTGAAATTTCGTTCTCGAGCCAGCGGTGAAAGCTGTCGGACTGCACCCAAAAATAGAGACCGCGCTAGGCCGCTAACGACGGCAGCCGAGAAATACAAAAGTGCTTTGACAATGCTGCGGGCTGGGCTTGCCATGTTTAATTGCTAAGTTTTTGACGCGCCTGCCTTTTCTATCCTCTAAGTCTCAGTTCGCTCGCAAGTTAGCATCAGGTTGCGGCTTAGATTGAGCATCGGCGCTTTATTGTTCACGACGGAATTGTGTTTTGCAATTTGACAGGAGCTTTTTCTCTGACCTATAAGCGAACGAGCTCTGGGGATGGGGTTTTGACATGCGCTCGGTTGCTAATTGTCGCGCCGCAGCGGAGCGACGAAAGGAGGAATGCGAGTCATTGACCACCGGGGCTAAAGTCCGTCGCCAGGAAAAGAACAACTAGGGGGTTGCATTTCAACTGCGGGCTAATGGTTGAATGAGATTCCGATTGACAATGTGGAGGAATCGAAGTGGTTCAATTTTTAGAGGAGGCTATCATGATTCAAGAATTCAAAGAGTTCATTCAAAGAGGTAACGTCGTCGACCTTGCCGTCGCGGTGGTCATCGGCGGCGCTTTCGGCAAGATCGTCGCTTCGTTCGTCGAGGATGTGCTGATGCCGCCCATCGGTTTGGCGCTCGGCGGCGTCGATTTCTCCAATTTGTTTATCAATTTGTCAGGAAAAGAATTCGCTAGTATTGCGGCGGCCAAGGCGGCCGGTGCGCCAACCCTGAACTATGGGTTGTTTTTTAATCACATGATCAATTTCCTGATCGTTGCCTTCGCAGTATTCCTGGTGGTCAAGGCGATCAATCGGTTGCAAAAGCCGGCAGCGCCACCGCCTCCGCCAGGTCCGACCAGAGGATCAGGTGTTGTTGACGGAAATCCGCGACCTGTTGAAGAAGTAAATTCTGGGCCGGAAGTTTCGCTAGGTAACCGGCACGGCGCGCGCGATTTCCGACGCGCGCCGTGCCGGTTGCGGCAATTCATTATGGATAAATGTCATCGACTGACGTTTAGAGTTTCTTTCGCGGCGGTTGTCGGGTTTGCGCTTTGCAGTGGTAGTTCACTGCGCGCCGATGAAGCGGCCAACACCAAAGAAATTCAGCTCGCGGCTAGCTCTGCCCTCCGCCGCGCGAGCCGATTGGCACCAATGGGATTCCTCGGCACCGGCGACAAATTGCAACCAGCCTGCGATCACGTTTTACTTAATGCGACTTTTGTCATAGCCAGTGCTTACCTTTTTCGAGTTTATTGCCGAACCGCAGCCAGACTCACGGGTATGGCTGAAAATTTTATTTAAGGATTGAGTCGATTTTTTACCCGGCAGTTATTTGGCGCCCATGCCCAATCGATCATGCCATGAGGCCTGTTTGATCGATCGCGGCGGACAGTAACTTCTGCGTAATCGCAACGCTTAACTCGGATTCGGCGTCCATCGCGCGAGCTCCCAATTTGCTGCCCTAGTATGCCGGAGCGAGATCCCTGCGCGACGCCGCGGCGCCAACAGCAAACCTTCCGGACAAGATTTGGAAGTAAACGATAGCCCAAGCACGGCGTTTAAAAGAATTCGGGTTTTTTCTTGACAAACTAAGACCCGTATACTAATTTGGCCAAAATTTCGTATTTTTCGCATGGGAGGCAGAGATGACGAATTCAAACAAATATCTAGCGTTAACCGCGCTAGGTTTCTTCATGACCGGTTGTACCGGGTTAACGAAGAATCAAGCGGCATTAGTGGGTGCTTCGGTCTGCGGTGTGGGCGGCGCGGCGCTGGCGCTGTACCGCGCATCAGGGCGTCGGTGGAAAGCATCGAATCGAAGCGGTCGGCGCGGCGATCGGCTTGGTTAGCGGCGCGCTGATTTGCGGCGGTCTCGCGTATTTAATGACCGAGGATCCGAAGCCGGCACCGAAGCCAGCTCCACCACCGCCACCTCCGCCACCTCCTCCGCCGCCAAAACCGGAGGCGAAACCAGAAGCGAAACCAGCGCCGAAACCGGAAGCAAAACCGGAAGCAAAACCGGCGCCGAAGCCGGCGCCAAAGGTTGAGCGGACGATCATCCTCGATGACGTGCTCTTCGACTTCGATAAGAGCAATGTGAAGCCGGAAGCGGCGGCGATCTTGGATCGTTTGGTTGCTTTCATGAAAGAGAACGCCGACAAGAAGGCCAACCTTTCCGGTCATACCGATAACGTCGGGACTGATGCCTATAACCAGGCGCTTTCCGAGCGGCGTACCGCCTCGGTCAAGGACTATGTCGTCGGCAAGGGTGTCGATGGCGGGCGGGTTTCCGGACAGGGCTTTGGCGAGAGCAAGCCGATCGCGGATAACAAGACCGCGGAAGGTCGCTCCAAGAACCGTCGAGTTGAGATCAAAGTCAACTAAAGTTCTCTAACGCGATATTCACTATGCGGATGCCAGGAAAGACATTGATTGCTCTCTTCCTGGCATCCGCATTTTTGTTTCCAGTCTCAGCCGATGCCCAGGTTTTTAGCTTCAAAGAGATCGAAGCCAAGGTGCGCGAGTTTCGCACTCTGCTAGATCAAGCGGGCTCCAACGGCACCCGTTTCTGGACCAGACTCGATAGCAGCAAGCGACCGCATAAGCTTTATGTCGGCGACGGATTCATCAATGCCGATGACGAGGCTAAGGAAAACTTCATTGAACTCTTTTCCCGGTTTCTTGCCGGCCATCCGGAAAAAAACATGCTCATCGATATCTACGATGCGAGCACAAGTAATCTCATCGGTGAGTATGGTTTCGGTGGGTTTCGCCTCTTTCCGCCAAAGTAGATGTTTCGCCAGCGCTTTCTGAGCTGGCGCATTCTTCATTCTCTCATCACTCTAGTTTCTGGATCATCCTCTAGATTGGCAACTGGTTTTGCCCGGTCTATTTCAATAGCTTGTAGGCAACGCATGGAACGGTCAGTCGAGCAGCTGCGCTTGGACGCCGCGACTATTTTCAACGTCGCTGTGAAGGCTGGTGACGCGGCAAATGCCGTCAAGCGCCATGTGCACATGAGTGGGACAGCGATCGAAGTCGCGGCTAGAAGTTATCCCTTCGTGGAGTTCGGTAGAGTTTTTATCGTCGGTGCTGGCAAAGCTGCGATGCCGATGGCGCAGGCTATGGAGACGTTGCTCGGCGAGCGGCTCACCGGCGGCATCGTCGTGACCCCATATGGCCAAGCCCAGATATTACAGAAAGTTCGTGTCATCGAAGCGGCTCATCCGATTCCTGACCATGCGGGCTTGACAGGCGCGCGCCTGATTGCCGGCATCGCTCGGCAGGCGACTGTAGATGATTTAATTTTTATCCTGCTATCCGGCGGCGGTTCAGCGCTGTTGCCCTATCCGATTGACGGGTTGACGTTGGCGGATAAGCAAACCGTCACGCAGTTGCTCTTGCAGAGCGGCGCAACCATTCAAGAAATCAATGCCCTGCGGCGACATCTGTCGCAGCTCAAGGGCGGGAAGCTCGCCCGAATGGCCGATCCCGCCCAGGTGGTCACGCTGATCTTGTCCGATGTCATCGGCGATCGGCTTGAAGATATCGCATCGGGACCGACGGCGCCGGACCCGAGCCGATACGCCGACTGTCTGGAGATCATGCGAAAGTATCGGCTGCAAGAGTCTATTGCGCCTCGCAGCACGGTCAATTCTTGAGCGCGGCAGCCAGGGTGAGATTGCTGAAACGGTCAAACCTAACGATCCAGTTTTCACTAGAGTGCACAATCTAATTATCGGCAGCAACCGGCTCGCGACCGAAGCGGCGCGATCCTACGCGGAAAGCTTGGGTTATCGCGCGACGATTCTGTCAAACGCCGTCCAAGGCGAAAGCCGCGAGGTTGCCAAGCGACAGGCCGCAACGATCAAGGAAGCTTTGGCCAAGCCGATGCCCGAACCCACGTGCTTCATATCCGGCGGTGAGACCACTGTTACAGTGCGCGGTGACGGCCTGGGCGGGCGCAATCAAGAGTTTGCGCTTGCCGCGGCTCTCGAGATCGCCGGTACCGCAGGGGTGGTTGTGCTCAGCGCCGGAACCGATGGTATCGATGGGCCGACGGCCGCCGCCGGTGCGATCATCGACGGCACGACGGTCGCGCGCGGGCGTTCGAAAGGTTGCGACGCGGCGGAATTTTTAGCGCGCAACGACAGCTATAGTTTTTTGAGCGCGACTGGCGATTTACTGATCACCGGGCCAACTCACACCAACGTTATGGATATCCAGGTGATGTTGGCGGGATAATCTTGGATGTAACGATGAGTAATTCGATCGATGCCACAGGTCACAGTCACGGCCCCGGTCCTAGGGCCAGAATTCACTGGTAAAACGCTCTCTGCAGGGGGCTCGGGCCGGGCGCCGCGGTGGGAAATTTTTCGCCAATTGACTATTGATTTGGAAATTCGTTCATGGTTAGAGTGCCATTTTTCGCAGCCCCTGGCCTTGGAAAACTGTTTTGGGAGTAGGACGATGATTGACGTGAGCTTGAAGGGAGTGCGCTGCCGCGCCGCGCAGGAGATCCTCGATATCGAAGGTACGGTCAGTGCCTCGACCGAAGGCACGATTATTTATGAGTTAGAAGGCGAGGGCGGACAACTGGTAAACGTGCATTGGGACGATGGCAGTCGCTCGCTGGTGTCATCGGAAGAAATCGTCATCACCGATCTGGTTACCTGGCAATAGCATTGCGCTTATTTGCAGTCTAGCCGCGGCCGGCGAGATCTCAATTCGACTGACGATTCATTTTCTGCGGTAACGCCACCTTAGTGCTGAAGAGCAATCCTATCCAACGCGACTCACTCTAGATTTTCTTCAAGTAAACGCGCAGGACTGCACTGACTTGGCGGAGATTACACGCCGGCAATTTGTTAGATTGATTTACTAGATTTTTGCGATAGGCCGAGATCGGCAAGATCCGACGCGGTGACGCGAACCTCGCAAGCGGGCAAGCGAGACATATGGAAACGGCCAACCAGCTCCTCGGCATGGACTCGTGACGGTGCATCAATGCCTGCGCTCCGCGCAACCCATGCGACGATTTGCCGCGGATCGGTGCCGGCGGCGCGCAGGCGGGCGAGCGAAACGTCGTCGCTGCGCTTGGCCAGGCGGCGTCCCAAAGTGTCGGTGACGAGCGGCACATGCCACCATCGTGGATGTTGGTAGCCTAGCGCTTCCTGCAATAACCATTGGCGGGCGCAGCTTGCGAGCAGGTCGGCGCCACGAACGATCTCGGTGACGCCTTGGCGCGCGTCGTCGACCACCACTGCGAGTTGGTACGCCGGCAGGCCGAGGCGACGGAGAACCGGAAAGTCGCCGATCTCTTTGCTCACGTCGAACTCATGCACACCCTGAATGCCGTCTGCGATACGCACGAGCAGATTCGGCACGGCTAAGCGCAAGGCGGCGGGCCGGCCGGATTCCTGCTCGGCCGCGGCCAGACTTCGGTACCGGCCGCGACAAGTACCCGGATAAATCGCCTCGAACTGTTCACCGTGGGGGGCCGACATGGCCGCTTGGATCTCGCTACGGCTGCAGGTGCATGGGTAGGCGAGGCCGTGATCGATGAGTGCTCCGGCTGCGGCATTGATTGCGTCGACACCGCTCGACTGCACATAGGGTTCGCCGTCCCAGTCGAGGCCGAGCCAGCGCAGATCCTCGATCGTGGCTTCGAGCATACCCGGCTTGACGCGCTCAATGTCGAGATCCTCCAAGCGCAAGACGATACGGCTGCCGCGCGAACGCGCATGCCACCAAGCAAGCAGGAACGAACGCGCGTGCCCCAGGTGCAGGTGGCCGGTGGGACTCGGCGCTAGCCGGCCGACGATCTGGGTGTTTACAATATTGCGGGGAACGTCCATTCGAATTAAAAAAGGTCAGTTGACGGTCAAAATACCAACTGTTGGAGAAGCGAAAGTGCTTGAGGCAAATCTGACAGACTTGACAAAGTCCTCGTACTCCGAAGATTTGCCGTGAGCGGCCGTGATAAACGGCGACTTGCCAGACCGATTTGGCATTGGACGGAGCCGCTGTTGGAGGTTAAGTCTGCCAGACGCGAAGTCGCTGAGCCGTTTAAGACTTAACGGTTTGGCACACGCTGCGGTGAGATCGGCTGTTTAACTAAAAGGTATCGTCTTCGGCGTCGGTGGCGTCGAGCCGACGGTAGCTGCGCTCGTTCTCCAGGGTCTTTTGCCGCTTGCTTTCCTTCTCGTTCTCTTCCTGGCACCGGACACAGAGGCGGGTGAAGGGCAGGACTTTGAGCCGCCCCAACTGGATTTCCCCCTCGCAGCTCTCGCATAATCCATAGGTCTTTTCGGAGATACGCTGCAAGGCTTCATCGATAGCGTGGAGCTTTTCGCGCTCGCGGTCGTTCAAGATGAAATTGATTTCCCGGTCGCGTTCGTCGCTGGCGAGATCGTAGGTGTCGCGTCCTTCATCCTTGGAACCTTCGGTCTCGCCTTTGACGCGCCCCCGCATTTCCTTCATCAAGGAGCGCTTCATCTCCTGGAGCATGTCGGAGGCCTGCTTCAAAAACTCTCTTCGCTGTTTTTTTTCTTTGTCTGCGTCGGCTTTAGCCATGGAGTATCTCACCTATCAGGTCATAATCGGCTGCGCCAGTGATTCTTACATCCAGCATATCGCCAGCGTTGGCCGGAGTGGCCGGCTTTGATTCGAAGCCTTCGATATAAACAACACCGTCGACCTCCGGCGCATGGGCCTCGGTTCGACCGGTGAGCTGGCCCGAGTCTGGATCAACGTCGTCGATCATAACTCTCTGTATAGTGCCAATCAAGTCCTGATTCTTTTTCCGCGAAACCGCGGCTTGGATATCCATCACTTCCTGCCAGCGGTCTTCCTTTTCCTCTTCGCTGACCTTGCCGTCGAGCCTGGCGGCGCTCGTGCCCTCCTCCTCAGAGTACTTGAATACCCCCAGCCGATCGAATTTAGCGGCTTCGACAAAATCCAGGAGCTCGGCGAAGTCCTCATCGGTTTCGCCGGGAAAGCCGACAATCATCGAAGTCCGCAGTGTCAATCCGGGAATCGCTTGACGCAGTTTCTCAACGGCTTGGCGCACCGCGCTGCCGCTTTTGCCGCGCCGCATACGTTGCAGCAGTCGCGGGCTGATATGCTGAAAGGGGATATCGACATATTTGCAGATCTTGCCGGCGTTGGCGATCAGATCGAGCAGTTCTGTATCGAGAAAGTTGGGATACGAATAGAGCAGGCGGATCCACTCGATGTCATCAACCTGGGCCATCTCGCGCAACAGGCGGTAAAGCGTCGTACCGTCTTTGCGGTCCCGTCCAAAAGCGGTCAGATCTTGGGCGATCAGGTTGATTTCCTTAACTCCAGCTTGGGCGAGCTGTTGGGTCTCGGTAACCACCGACTCGATGCTGCGGCTGCGGTGCGGACCGCGCAGCTGTGGGATGATGCAAAAAGCACATTTGTGATCGCACCCTTCGGAGACTTTCACAAACGCCGTATGGGACGGCGTCGACCGGGTTCGCGGCGTGGCATGGTCGTAGATGTAACTCGGCAAGCCGACATATTGGCGCCGCCGGGTCGCTTCATGCTCGCGCAAAATCTCAGCGATGCGCGGCACCTCTCCGGTGCCGATGAATAGATCGACCTCCGCCAGTTCCGCCGCCAGTTCGGTGGGATAGCGCTGCGAAAGACAGCCCGCGACCACCAGCTTTTTTAGCTTGCCGGATTCCTTGAGTCGGCCGATCTCGACAATGGTATCGATGGACTCTTCCTTGGCGGCGCCGATAAAGCCGCAGGTGTTAACCATGACGATATCGGCATCGCTAGGCTCTGCGACGATCTCGTAGTTGTTTTTCTCCAGCAGTCCGGCCATGACCTCGGAGTCGACCAAATTACGAGCGCAACCGAGGCTGACGATGCTGAATTTTTGTTTGGTCGTCATTGGCCTAGTTCGACGACATCGGCGCCGTTGGGGATCTGCACCTGAAACAGGGAATCTTTGATGCCGACGCCCTTGCGCATGGCGGAAAAGCGCAATGTGGTCAGATTGCTGGCGGCATCGCGCACGCTGACCCAGAGGATATCAGAGGTCGCCTTGCTGGCACCGATGAGAATCTCGTTATGGCCGCCGGCCTCGCCCTTGGGTTCTAGTCTTAGGACATTTTGGCTTTCGTCGCTGGCTTTGAGGGTGGCGTTAAAATCTTTCTTGAGATTGCCGAGGCCCAACAAAAACGACAGCGGAATATCGCCGCGAAAGGCGTTTTTGAGCGGGCTCTTGATCACTTGATTCTGTTCGGGCTGGTAGAAAAACAGATGCTTGCCGTCGGCCAGCACGAACTGTCCCTTGGGCGTGTCGTAGTTCCAGAGCATTTTGCCGGGGCGCTTGAACGAGAGCTTGCCCGAAGCCTTGAGACTCCGACCGAGAGTCTTGACTTCGGTTTCTTGGCGAAAGTCGGCGACGAAGTCGACGGTGGCATCGTAGGTTCGCTGCAGCGCGTCGATAATCGGTTCGGCGCTGTTGGTCTCCGCGGCGCGGCTGGACTGAAGATTTACCGTAGAAACGAAGCCCGAGCCGAGCAGGATCGCCCAAAGGATTTGCCTAGTCTTCTTCGATCTTTTGCGCATACACTTCTCTCGGTTTGGCGCCGTCAGCGGGACCGATGACGCCGTCGCGTTCCATCACTTCGACCATCCGCGCGGCGCGGTTGTAGCCTACACGTAACCGCCGTTGAATCATAGAGATCGACGCCTGCCGGGTCTCGGTGACGATGGCGACCGCCTGGTCGTACATCTCGTCGTGTTCTTCATCGGCGGCAGCCGCGGCTTCGACTTCTTTTTTGGCTTCAAGAATATCGGTCCGGTAGTTGGGCCGGCCCTGTTGCTTGATGAATTTCATCACTTTGCGCACTTCTTGGTCGGAGACGAAGGCGCCATGGATGCGGGTTAGCCGCGCCGTTCCCGGCGGCAGGAAGAGCATGTCGCCGTTGCCGAGGAGCTTCTCACTGCCCATGGAGTCCAAGATCGTCCGCGAGTCGATGCGCGAGGTCACCTGAAACGAAATGCGCGCCGGAAAATTGGCCTTGATCAGGCCCGTGATGACATCGACCGAGGGCCGTTGGGTGGCCAAGATCAAATGTATGCCGGCGGCCCGCGCCTTTTGCGCCAGGCGGGTAATGTATTCTTCGATGTCTCTGCCGACGGTCATCATGAGGTCGGCCAATTCATCGATGATGATGACGATGCGCGGCAGATGGCCATGCACCAACGCCGCGTCTCTCGACAGCCGGCCGCCGATGACCGGCGTTTGATCCATCGGTTCCTCGTCCGTCAATTGGATCAAGTCCTTTTTGTTGCCAGACTCCTTCTCGATCGCCCGGTTGTAGCCGTCGATGTTGCGCACGGCTTTTTCCCTCATTAGACGATAACGGCGGTCCATTTCATCCATCGCCCAGAACAGCGCGGCGGCAGCCTTTTTTGGATCGGTCACCACCGGTACCAGCTGGTGCGGAATGTCTTCGTAAACGGTCAATTCCAGCATCTTGGGATCGACCATAATGAATTTGACGTCCTGCGGGCTCGACTTGAACAGCAGGCTCAGGATCATCGCGTTGATCGACACCGATTTGCCGGTGCCGGTGGCTCCGGCGACCAACAGATGGGGCATTTTGGCGAGATCGGTGGAAAACGGCACGCCGCCGATGTCTTTGCCCAGCGCCAGGGTAATCTTTGAGTCGGCAGCACGGTAGGATTCACTCTCGATCACTTCGCGCAAATACACGGTCTCGCGCCGCGGGTTGGGAATCTCGATACCGACCACCGATTCGCCGGGGATCGGCGCCAAGATGCGCACGCTGACGGCGCGCAGTGCCATGGCGAGATCGTCGGCCAACATGACGATGCGCCGGACTTTGACGCCGGGCGCGGGCTTGAACTCGTACATGGTGATGACCGGGCCGGGACGTACCGCGACGACTTCGCCTTCGACGCCAAAGTCTTCGAGCTTTTTCTGCAAGATCAGCGAGTTGGCGTGCAGGGTTTCTTTGTCGATAGTGATTTGCTGATGTTCGGGCGGATCCAAAAGATCCAGCGGCGGTAGTTTGTAACCCTCGCCGACCTCCGGGAGATTAAACTGTTCGGGCGCCGGCGCCGCCGGCTTTTTGGCCGGCTTTTTTACCAGGAAGTCATTGATGGGATCGTCTCTGGTGAGGATAGCCGGCGGGGTGTAGTCTTTTTTTTCTTTCTTGGTGTTCTCGCCTTTGCGTTTATCGTGATTTTCTTTGAGTTCCTTTATCCGGTCGTTGATCGCCGGCACCACGGATTTCCTAAACTCGGCGAAATTCTTTCTGCTATGACCGATCAGATCGAGCAGCGAATGCTGGGTCAGCAACATGATCGACAGGAGCAGCATGAAGCAGGCGATCAACACCGCGCTCAAGCGGCCGAACAACGGGATTAAAATACTTTCTTTGAGAAAGCCGCCGACAATGCCGCCGGCGTCGCGGGCGCTTTCGCTGTCGATGAGGACGCTGAGCAGGACGCCGATACTCAACAGGAGAACTGCGTAGGCTGAAGCGCGAGCCAACGAAATGCCATCGTAAGTGGCGCGAAACATTTGCACCGCGCCGGCGCCGAGAAACACCGGGACTAAATAGGAAGTCAGCCCCAGCCCCTGGAGCAGCAGATCGGCGAGGAAGGCGCCGAGAAAGCCGCCCCAATTTTGCGTTTCGACCGCGCCCGACGGCGTATTGAACGAGCGATCGTTGACGCTATAGGAAACCAAGCTGATGGCGATTAGCAGCGCCGTAAGCGCGATCACGACAGCCCAGATTTCTCGGTTGAGACGGCCCTTTTCGATGACAGCTGGCATAGTTCGGTTTCCTTAGGTTTCGATGATGTAGGGCAGCACCACGGGGCGGCGCTCGAGTTTCTTCCTGAAAAATCGCCGCAATACCAGGCGCACTTCCTCCTTGAGCTCTTCCGGGTCTCTGCGGGTCTCGCGGTTCATGTTGGCCAGGGCGGCGAGCACGGCCTGTTTGGCGCTCTCCATGACCTCTTCGCTTTCTTCGGCGAGCATAAAGCCGCGGGAGATCAAATCCGGCCCGGCGACGAGTTCGCCGGATTGCTGATGGATCGCCATGACCGCCAGGACCATGCCGTCTTCGGACAGATGGCGGCGGTCGCGGATGACCATGTCGCCGACGTCGCCGACGCCTTTGCCGTCGACGAAGACCCGCCCGACTTGAATCGGCTTGACCTTCTCTGCACCCCGGTTGGTCAGTTCGAGGACGTCGCCGTCATCGAGCAGGAAACAGTTTTCCTCGGGGATGCCGACCTCTTGGGCGAGCCGCCGGTGGCGGACGAGATGGCGATATTCGCCGTGGATCGGCACGAAATAGCGCGGCCGGGTGAGTTGTAACATAGTTTTCAGCTCTTCCTGGCTGGCGTGACCGGAGACGTGGATCTCCGAGACTTTTTCGTAGTGCACCTCGGCGCCGCGGCGGTACAGATGATTGATCAGGTTCGAGATCACCTTCTCGTTGCCGGGGATGAATTTCGACGACAGAATCACCGTGTCGCCGGCAGCGACTTTGAGCGTCTTGTGGTCGTTCAAGGCGACCCGGTGTAACACCGACATGGGTTCGCCCTGGCTGCCGGTGGTGAGAAACAGCAGTTGGTCCGCCGGCAAGCTTTGCCAGCGTTCGCTATCGTTCATGAAACTGCGCGGCATTTGCAGATAGCCGAGTTCGGCGGCGACCTCGCAGTTGCGAATCATGCTGCGGCCGCTGAGCACGACGCGCCGGTTGCAGCGCTCGGCGATCTCGACGACCTGCTGGATTCGCGGGATGCTCGACGAAAAGGTCGAAACCAAGACTTTGCCGGTACTCTTGACGATGATCTGTTCCAAATTCGTTCCGACTTCGCGCTCCGAAGGCGTATGGCCGCGGCGCTCGACGTTGGTCGAGTCGGACATCAAGAGCAGCACGCCCTTCTCGCCGTAGGCGGCGAAGCGCTGGAAGTCGAACATCTCGCCATCCATCGGCGTGTTGTCGATCTTGAAGTCGCCGGTGTGAATCACCGTGCCCAGGGGCGTCTCGACGGCCAAGGCCAAGCAGTCCATCAAACTATGGGTAACCCGGATGCCTTCGATGGTAAACGGACCGATCTGCCAGGGGGCGCCGGCGGTGATCTCGTGAATCTCGGTGCTGTCTTCGAGGTCATGTTCTTTCAGTTTATTCGCCAGCAGGCCCAGGGTCAGCTTGGTGCCGTAGATCGGCACATCGAAGTGCTTCAAGACGAACGGCAGGGCGCCGACATGATCCTCATGGGCATGGGTCAGCACGATCGCCTTGAGCTTGGTCTTTTCCTCCAGCAAATAGCTGACATCGGGTATCACTAGATCGATGCCCAACAGATGGGCGTCGGGAAACATGAGGCCGCAGTCCACCGCGATGGCGTCGTCGCCATACTCGATCAGCATCATGTTCAAGCCAAACTCGCCGAGGCCGCCAAGCGGGATGATTTTCAAAGGTTCCATGAATGGTTAGACGGTTCTCCCTTGCGGCGTGATGGCCGCTCCGGTCAGATTTTCTTGGCTCGCGCTCATCGGCTCGCTGGTTCGTAGATTAGCCGCGATGATTTCTTGCACCTGCGCGCTCAAGCCGCGCAGCCCGCCCGGGCGAAAGTCTGCCGCCGCAATCGGCGCGCCGATGGTGACGTCGATTGCCCCGGGCCGGACGCGCCATTCGCCTCTGGCCAGCAGTTTGCCCGTGCCGTTGATCGTCACCGGCACAATCGGCGTCTTGCTTTTCAGCGCCAGGAGAAAGCCGCCGCGTTTGAACGGCAACAACTTGCCGTCCGTGCTGCGGGTGCCTTCCGGGAATACCACCACCGAGATGCCCGCCGCGATGCGCTGCTTGGCGAGCTTTAAACTCTTCAGCGCGTCCAACGAATCCGCCCGGTCGACGATAATATGCTTCGCCGCCCACATCGCCCAACCGAACAAAGGTATCCAAAAGAGTTCTTTCTTGGCGAGCCAGCGGAGCTGGAACTGCGGCAACGCTTGAACCAGCACTGGAATGTCGAAGTTGCTTTGGTGATTGACGACAAAAAGATACTGGCGTTGCGGGTCCAAGCGATTCAGCCCTTTTACCGTCAACGTGATGCCGCTGAATTTGACAATCAGCCAAGTCCAAAATTGACTGATGCGATAAACCCGTTTGCCGTGGGCATCGAACAGGCCGCATAGAACCATCACCAGCGAAAGCACCATGGTGACCGCGATGACGATTGCTAATTTGACTGCGTAAAACATCAAGACAAAGCTAAATTTGAACCGTCGAACTCATTGGAAATGGGTAGCTAATTGTAGAGAAGGCCTGGGCAAAAATCAATGTGAGGAAGTTTTTGCGAACTTCAGCTCAATCGAGTTGACTCTCCAGAGGGGCAGGGTTAAGTTGAGAGCACTTTTCCGCCGCAAAGTTTCTTTCCGGGTCGGGAGGCAGCATGTCCGTTAACAAAGTCATTTTGGTCGGCAATCTCGGCAAGGATCCCGAGGTGCGTTATACCCAGACGGGCAGCGCCGTGGCGAATTTCTCGATCGCCACCTCCGAGCAGTGGAACGACCGCGACGGTAAACGCCAGGAGCGCACCGAGTGGCATAACATTGTGGTCTGGGGTAAGCAGGCCGAGCACTGCGGCCAGTATCTATCGAAAGGCCGGCAGGTGTTTGTCGAAGGCAGCATTCGCACGCGCAGCTACGACGATAAGAGCGGCAACAAGCGCTACATCACCGAGATCATCGCCCAACGGATTCAGTTCCTTGGCAGCGGCGGCGGCACCCGCGGGCCGCAGCAAGGCACGGATTCCGGCAGTGTCGACGATATGGCGATGGGCGGCATGGGCGGCGGCCAGCCGCCGAGCGACGACGATATTCCGTTTTAAGCTGGCGACAGCGCAGATCGGTCATCATCACCGCCATCACGCCATGCGGATGAGTGGTTTGAACAGCTCCGGCTTAACAGTTTTACTTCCTTGCTTCATGGTGCGCCATGGAACGTTCGCCGTTGCAAGAAATCGATGTCGATGCCGCGCTGCGCACAATCTTGGAAGGAACCGCGACCGCAACCGGCGCCGAGTTTTTTCGGGCGTTGGTGAAAAATCTCGCCGAGGCGCTCGGCACTCATGGCGCCTGGGTGACGGAATATTTTCCCGAATCTCGGCGGCTCAAGGCACTGTCGTTTTGGATGGGCGACAGCTGGCTCGATGGCTGGGAGATGGTGGTTGACGGCACTCCCTGTGAACGCGTGATCGATCAGCGCTGTTTGATCCATATCCCGGACAATCTGCTGAACATCTATGGCGACGATCCGGATGTACGGGCGATCGGAGCGGCGAGTTATATGGGCATGCCGCTGCTCGATCTCGACGGCAAGATTCTCGGACATCTCGCGGTGCTCGACATGCGACCGATGCCGGCCGAGCCGCGGGCGCAAACTTTATTTCAGATCTTTGCCGCGCGCGCTGGCCGCCGAGTTGCGCCGGCTGCGCGCCGAAACCCAGGTGCGCGAGCGCGAGCAAAAGCTTGGCCGCTTGGTCGGCAGCGCCATGGACGCGATCATCGAGCTTGATCGCCATTTGGCGATCACGCAGATGAATCCGGCCGCGGAGAGAGTATTCGGTTGTGGCGCCGGCGCTATGATCGGCGAAACTTTTAGTCATCGTCTCGTGCCAGACGCGCGCGAAAAGCTCGCTCGATTGATCATCGAGCTCGATAGCCGGCCAGACGGTCAGCGTTCGTTATGGGTTGCCGGCGGTTTTCACGCCATCGCTCGTGACGGCAGCTTCATTTCAAGCGGAGGCGACCCTGGCGCGCTTCGATGTCGAGCGGGCACCGTTTTACACGCTTATCCTGCGCAATGTGAATGAACGTATCGAAGCCGAGAACAAGATTCGCTCCCTTACCGTCGAGACCGAATATCTGCGCGAAGAAATTAAGTCGCTGGTGGGTGCCGACGGCATCGTCGGCCAGAGCGCGCCTTGGCTAAAGGTCTTGAGCGACGTGCAGGAGGTTGCCGCCACCGATGCCACGGTGTTGATTCTCGGCGAAACCGGCACGGGAAAAGAAGTGATCGCACGATCCATTCACCGCGCCAGCCGGCGCCACAACCAGCCGCTCATCAAGGTCAATTGCGCGGCGATTCCGGCGGCATTGATCGAGAGCGAACTTTTCGGCCATGAAGCGGGCGCCTTTACCGGCGCCACCAAGAAACGCGATGGCCGCTTCGCCATGGCCCATGGCGGCACGATCTTTCTCGATGAAGTGGGCGAGCTGCCGTTCGACTTGCAGAGTAAATTACTGCGGGTATTGCAAGAAGGCGAGTTCGAGCCGGTGGGCAGCTCGCAGACCCGAAGAGTCGATGTGCGCGTCTTGGCCGCCACCAATCGAGACCTCCAACGTTGCCACCGGCGAGGGCAAATTCCGCGAGGATCTTTATTACCGCTTGAATGTTTTTCCCATCGAGTTGCCGCCGCTGCGTGAGCGGCGCGGGGATATCGGCGTGCTGGCCGCGGCCTTCGCCGAAAAATTCGCCAAGAGCATGGGCCGGCCGATCGAACCGCTGTCGGCGGACTGTATCCGCCGTCTGGAAGCCTACCGTTGGCCCGGCAACGTCCGCGAACTGCAAAATATTATCGAGCGCGCCGTGATCACCGCCCGCGATCGCAGGCTCAATCTCGACCGCGCCCTGCCGGAAAGCGTCGGCGTGCTCGCCGTCGCGTTGACCGGCGGCGAAGCCGCCGCCAAGCGGGTGCGCACCGCTAAGGAGCTTGAAGACTTGGAGCGGGAGAATATCGTCGCCGCCCTCGAAGCGAGCGATTGGAAAGTCGCCGGCGCAAACGGCGCCGCCACCCTGCTTGGCATCAAGCCGACGACGCTCAGCTCGCGCATGAAAGCGCTCGGTATCGAGCGCAAACGCTAATCGCACTCACGAAAAATCATATTCGCCGCGGACGAGATCTCGTTAGTAGCGAGATCTCGTTGCCCATTCCTACCGGCGATTTTCATTCCAAGCTACTGATTTCTGAAGTTATTCGACACTGCCACGGCTTTGGCATGGTTCGCGCAATAGTTCCGTAGCAACGGCGCTGAGCCGAATAAAAATCACGGAGGAAGGGTCATGAAGAATCACTACAGTTATCGGGACGCGTTGGAGACATCGGAACGGATCAACTGGCGCATCGAAGACATCATTGGCGCCGACAAGCGTTTGGATTTCGCCAAGCCGTTCATGCCGGAGTCGCTCGCCCAGGTGGATGGGCTCAGCTTTCTGTCCAGCGACGAGAAACGGATCTTGAACCAGATCCGCGGCCATGAGTACCTCTGCATGTTCGGTCTGGTCGAAGAGTTCATTTTGCCGTTCGCCGTCGACCACGCCAGGGCGCAGCTGTGCGGCGACGACTTTCGGACTCGCGCGCTGCTCAGGTTCGCCGGCGAAGAGGCCAAGCATATTCATCTGTTCAAACAGTTCCGCAATGACTTTGGCGCGGGTTTTGGCAGCGACTGTGAGTTCATCGGTCCGGCGGAAGATGTCAAGACGCTTCGTGCTGTCGCACAGTCCGCTGGGCGTCGGGATAGCGGTCTTGCATATCGAGTGGATCACGCTGCGGCACTACATCGACAGCGTACGCGACAACCAGGAACTCGATCCGCAGTTCAAGAGCCTGTTGAAGCATCACTGGTTGGAGGAGTCGCAGCACACCAAGATCGATACTTTGATTGTCGAGGAAATGGCGGCGGCGGCGACGCGGGATGAAATCGACCTGGCGTTCGAGGAGTACGGCAAGATTGGCGCCTTCATCGACCAAGGTCTCCAGCAGCAGTCGGAGTTCGAGGTTGCCGCCTTTGAACAGGCGAGCGGGCGCAAGCTTTCAAGCCATGAGCGTCAGGAAATGTTCGAGGCAGTATTGAAAGGGATGCGCTGGACCTATTTGGGCACGGGTATGACGCATCCGAATTTCCTTGCCACCGTGGAAGCGATCAAGCCGGAGGCGAGAAAGCAGATCGAAGCGATGGCGTCGGCGTTTTGCTGAGTTCTAGACGGTCTAGGAAACATTCGCATCGGATCGACAAAACTAAAAGGAGAAATGGCACATGTCACAATTAGCGGCAATAAACTAGGCCAGTGCGAATATCGAGGTGGTGCCGTCAAGATCGAAGCGATGTCAACGACCTAGCGCCGCGTTTTGCCGCGCGCGCGGCGGCGGTGGATGAAGCGGATCGCTTCGTTGCGGAGAACTTTGCCGAGTTGAAGGAACACGGGCTGTTCGCCGCCGGCGTGCCGGCGGAATTGGGCGGTCTGGGCGCGAGTCATGGCGAGCTGTGCGAGATGCTGCGATTATTATCGCGCTATCAGTGCGGCTCGACGGCGCTGGCGTTTTCCATGCACACCCATCAAGTCGCGACCAACGCGTGGCGCTGGCGCCATCAGAAAGCGCCGGTGGACGGTTTACTGAAGCGCGTCGCCAGCGAAAATATTCTGCTCTTGAGCAGCGGCGGCTCGGATTGGCTGCAACGGTTCCGGCAGCGCGACGCGGGTCGACGGCGGTTTCCGCATCAATGCGCGCAAGATTTTTTCCAGCGGCGCGCCGGCTGGTGATCTATTGATGACCAGCGCGGTGTACGATGATCCCGATAGCCGGGCCAACTGTGCTCCACTTCGCGGTGCCGATGAAAGCCGAAGGGTGTGAAACTGCTCGATACCTGGAAAGTCATGGGCATGCGCGGCACCGGTTCCCATGACATCGAGTTGAACAGATGTTTTCGTCGCTGACGCGGCTATTGGCGGCAAGCGTCCGGCGGGCAAGTGGCATCCGTTGTTTCATATTATTTCGATGATCGCTTTCCCATTGATTTATTCGGCATATATCGGCGTCGCCGAGGCGGCGCGGGATCTGGTCGTCGACAGGGCGCGCAAGCGCAAAGCGGATCATCGTTCGGTCGAACTTTTCGGCGCCATCGATAACGAGTTGACGAGCGCTCGGCTAGCGCTCCAAGACATGATTGCCGCCGCGGCGACCAACGATCCCGGGCTGGCGACGACCAATCGCGTCATGATCGGCCGCACGCTGGTTGCGCGCGGTGTGCTGGAGACTGTGGATCTCGCGATGGAAGCCGCGGGCGGTAGCGCGTTCTATCGTTCCGCTGGGTTGGAAAGACTGTTCCGCGACGCCCAGGCCGCGCGCTATCATCCGTTGCGCGTAGGCACACAACGAGCCTACGCGGGGCGCATGGCGCTGGGGTTGGATGTCGATGAGGCGATGTGAAACTGGCTAGCGCCGCGCCTGGAGTTCCGGCGCGGCGCTAGTTTCTTGGCGATTCTCCTTTATGTTAAGATCTATCGCGTCACAAGATTTCGCGGCTCGCCGCAGGAGAAACGCGTCAATGTTGGCTTCGACTTCGACGAATAGCTGCTGGCGCGCTTCGCCCGAACTCCATTCCGTGTGCGGTGTGACATCAAATAATCTAGTTCCCTGTCCGCGACAGCGATCGGGTGATCGCCAGGCGGCGGCTCTTGGCTGATGACATCGCGGTTTTCTACAATCGCCGCCGCCCACCTCAATCGTTGAGCCACCAAACCCCAATGAGTTATGAATCAATGAACGTCCCCGCTGATTAACTGTCCGTCACACCCGGGTCAGCGCAGCTTGCCGATTCTTAGGCGGTCCATGTTATTTTTCATTGCCTGTGTAGCGCTGGCCGGCGGCTGTGCAAGGCTGCCGAATGTCGGCGTAATATCGCTAAAGCCCGCGACCTTCATTGAGCTGCAGGGAGATTTACTCGATCAAAAAGCCGATTTGGACCTAATTGGATTGCGTGGACCATTTGCCGTGGTCACACAAAAAGAATATGAAATACGCCTATCGATCACTGAGCGCATAAATACGGCCTAATATTTTACTGTGCGGCAAGAAACCCGGACTCCGCCTTGCACACCCTGCTTGTTGATCGGGAAGGAGAGCCTGAAATGAAAACTCCTGGAATACGCATGTCCGTCCTGCTTATTTTGCAAACCCTGTGGTTGGGGACATCCCATGGCGCAGATGTAAGCAACCCCAAAATTGAAGAAGAATTGTTAAAACAACAAGGGATTTACCAGAGCGAAGGAGAAAGTAAGCCTGAGGGTTATGTCATCAATAGAGGGCTTTTAGCCTATACCGACGCTCTATCGCCGGGGTTCGATCGCGCACTGGCAAATCTTGGTCCAAAAGACCGATGGCTGGATATTGGAGCAGGAGAGGGCCAAGCTATATTGGACTACTACAATCGAAACCACGCCGTGGGGGAGGGGAATCACGAGAGCGACGCGGCACAAAAGCACGAGCAGTCGCGATATCCATAGAGGACCGTAGGCAACCCAGCTGGTATCAAACAGCCGCAAGCCTTGCAACGAATCAAATACAATATTTTTTTAACAAACGCATGCGAGACTTTTCGTTAGATGAACTAGGAAAATTTCAGGTCATTACAGATTTACTCGGCGGGTTTTCATACACTGACCAACTTTCGTCATTTACGGACAAAGGTCCTTCAGCTTTTGGATTTGAAGGGTAGCTTTTATACACTTTTACAAGATGTAAAGTCGGAAGGTGGAACGAATCAACCCTTCTACGCGAACTCCCCCTACCTAACTGAAATCGCCAATGCCGATGGTTCCGAAGTAAAGGTTTGTTCCTGGCTTAAAAGCATTACTTGTGTAGAAGTTACTTGCCAATTAAGAACCGACTGGAAACCACCCGTTGAGATATATCATGTTCGCAAAGTTTGCAGTGGCGTTACAGTGCCCGCTTTGGCGAGGATTAAGTACGGGGCTGGAACTCCTCCCGAACGGCGATTTCTATTGAAAAAATGAAGCGATTTAGGCGGTTCCCATGCGAGGCAAAAAAGGGTCGGGAGTCAATTAAGCAATCTTAGGCCGGCCACGAGGATTCAGCGACGAAATCAATCCGAGTCGCTCCGCGGTTTTATCATCCAGTCCTCTTCACCAAACGGCCGCCCTCGTTGAGCTGCTGATCTTAGATCCTCCAACTCCGACTCGCCCTCAGAACCGTTGACCAAATTCGCTAAGGGGCCGGGGCAAATCTTCAGGTCCCAAGAGTCTGCCGCTGTCGATTCGCTTTCATATGGGGGTTCTATTGCGCCACAAGATTTCGCGGCTCGCCGCGGAGAAATGCTTCAATGTTGGTTTTGACTTCCACCAATAGCCGCTGGCGCGCTTCGCGCGCCGACCATGCCGTGTGCGGCGTGACGATCAGGTTATCTAACTCTTTTGCCGCGACAACGATCGGGTGATCGGCGGGCGGCGGCTCTTGGGTGATGACATCGAGGGCGGCGCCGGCGATGCGCTTGGTGCGCAGCGCTTGAATCAGCGCCGGCTCGTCGATCAGGGCGCCGCGGGCGGTGTTGATTAGAAATGCGCTCGGCTTCATCAACGCCAACGATCTGGTGGTTTATCAAATTTTTCGTCTCGGCTGTCAGCGGGCAGTGCAGCGAGATGAAATCGGCTTGGGCGGAACAGTTCTGCCAAGGCACTCGATCCGCCGCGGCTGTCGGGTCGCCAGGACGGGCGCCGATGAGGATCTCCATGCCGAAGCCGCGCGCCATGTGCGCGACGGTCTTGCCGATATTGCCGAAACCAATGATGCCGAGTTTCTTGCCGGCGAGTTCGATATTCGGAAAAGTCAGGAGCGTGAAGACCGGGCTCTTCTGCCATTCGCCGGCTTTGACGGCGGCGACGTAGCTGCTGGCGCGACTGGCCAGTTCCAAGATCAACGCCATGGTGAATTGGGCCACCGATTGACTGGCGTAGCCTGGCACGTTGCAGACTTTGACGCCGTGTTTGGCGGCGGCTTGCTTTGTCGATGATGTCGGTGCCGGTGGCGGCGACGGCGATGAGTTTCAGCTCGCGGGCTTCAGGCGCAATTCAAAATCGCTTCGTCGAATGACGACTTTGTTGGTGACGGCGATGGCGTGGCCGGCGAGTCGGGCGCTGGTTTGCGCCGCGTTCGTGACTTGATGGACGGTGCAGTCCCATGTGTCGGTGAATGCCGTTAGCGGCATGTCGCCATAGGTGGCGGCGTCGAGAAAGACGATTCGAGTTTGCGGCTTGCTCATTTCGCCAACTTCCCTTGCGCTTCGAGTTTTTTCGCTTCGTCCCAGTAGCGGTCCATCTCTTCGATGGACGATTGGGCGAAATCTTTGTTCGCTTGGCGCAGCTTGGCTTCGATGTGATGAAAGCGCCGGGTAAAACGGTCGATGGTCTGTGCCAGGACTTCTTCTGATTCGACATCGAGAAAACGCGCGATATTGACCATAGTGAAGAGCAAGGTCGCCAAGCTCCTCGCCGGTGTGGACTTTGTCGCCGGAAGCCACGGCTTGCTTTGAGCTCGCGCATCTCTTCGTCGACCTTGGCCCAGACCTGTTCGATATTCGGCCATTCGAAGCCCAGACTGGCGGCGCGCCGCGAGATCGATTGCGCGCGCGCCAGCGCCGGCATCGCTTTGGGCACGTTGCCGAGCGCTGATTTGCTTTCGCCGTCTTTCTTTTCATTGACTTTGAGCTGGGCACGCTGTTTGAGCGCGGCCGCGGGATCTTCCGGCAGCGGTTCGCCGGCGAAGACATAGGGATGGCGGCGCACCAGTTTGTCGGTGAGCAGCGCGATGACGTCTTCGATGGTGAAACGGTTTTCCTCCCTGGCGATCTGGGCGTGAAAGATCACCTGCAGAAGCACATCGCCGAGCTCCTCTGTGACTTTTTTCGCGTCGCCGTCGTCGAGGGCATCGAGCAGTTCATAGGTCTCTTCGAGCAGGCAGGGCTTGAGCGAGAGGTGGGTCTGCTCCCTGTCCCAGGGACAACCGGCGTCGCTGCGCAGTTGCGCCATGACGTTTAGCAGTTCGGTGAATTTTTGCTTCGGTTTCGCGATCGCTCACAGATTTGGCCTCCACGCCGTTTGCCATTGTCAACTTTCCTTCCGGGCCACAGCGTGCTAGATCTTACTGGTCGTTATTCTTGAAGTCCAGCAAATCAGTCAAAGGAGAGCCGCTTATGCCGAGTTGCCAATCGTCGATGGGATCGAGACCTACTATGAAACTCATGGTTCGGGAACGCCGATCTTGATGTGCGCGCCGGGCGGCTTCGACGCGACTATTGAAAAGTGGCGGGTGGCGAGCGCGTGGACGGGAATCGACGCGATCCAAGCGTTGGCGACGGAGCATACGGTGATTCTCTATGACCGGCGCGAGTGCGGCCAGTCCGGCGGGCGGGTCGAGCGGTTGAGCTGGGCGACTTTCACCCGTCATGGCAAAGCGTTGCTCGATCATTTGAAGATCGATTCGGCCTGGATCATGGGCGGCTGCATGGGCTGTTCGGTGGCTCTTGCGTTTCGGCGTGCATTATCCGCAAGCGACCCGCGGTTTGCTGCTGCATTGGCCGGTGGGCGGTTATCGTTGGAAGGTCAATAGCCAAGCTCGCTTCCTGCGCCACTATGAGTTCGCCAAACAGAATGGCCTCAAAGGCGTGGTCGAGCGCGCCCGCGGCGGCAAGAGTTTTTGGATGGACCCGGAGGCCGGACCTTGGGCCGGTATGATCGCCGGCGATGCCGGCTTCGCGGAGCGCTTTGTCAGCGCAAGATTTAGAACGTTACCTGGGGTATGATTATCACCAGCGGCCGCGCCCTGTTTGACCGCGACACCGCACCCGGCGCAGAGCCGGAAGAGGTGATGGGAATCAAGGCGCCGTCGCTAATCATCCCCGGCGACGATCAGTCCCACGCGACCTCCGGCGCGCATTACCTGCGGGAACTTGTTGCCGAATGACGATTTCTGGAATGTCATGCCGCCGCGGCAGACGACGCAGACCGTGGTCGATCGGATTCTCGAATTCTGCCGCAAGCATGATTAAATTCTTGTGAAGTCGGTTCGCTGAGGTGTGGACCGGTGCGGTCGAAATTTGATAGACAAAATCCACTTCGAATTGTCATTGACCAATCTAAGGAGGTACCGATGGACGTTTCCAATTCTACTGTGCAACTCAACACTTCCGACGGCAAGATGGATGCCTATGTGGCGCAGCCGAAGGATGGCGGCAGTTATCCCGGCGTCGTCGTGATTCAGGAGGCTTTCGGCGTCAACGATCACATGAAGAAAGTCACGGAGCGGATCGCGGCGGAAGGCTACGTGGCGATCTGTCCGGATATTTTTCATCGCGAGAGCGAGCGGGTGATTCCATTCTCCGATATGGCCAAGGCGATCGCGACTTTGCAGCGGGTGCAAGATCCCAAGGCGATGGAAGATGTCGGCGCGGCGATCGCCCATTTGAAATCGCAGGGCAACGTCAAAGCCGGCTCCATCGGCGTCGTCGGCTTCTGCATGGGCGGCCGGCTAACCTATTTGGCCGCGGCGCATCACGCCAACGACGTGAAGTGCGCGGTGCCCTATTACGGCGGCGGCATTACGATGGGCAATCCGAGCCCGCTGTCGCGCACCGGCGAGATCAAATGTCCGATGTATCTATTCTTTGGCGCCAAGGATCAGCTGATCCCGATGGATCAAGTCGGACAAATCAATACTGAGTTGACCACCAAGCAGGTGCCGTTCCAGATGAAGATCTATCCCGATGCGGGCCATGGCTTTTTCTGCGACGAGCGTGGCAGCTATCATGAAAAGTCGGCCACCGACGCGTGGGAGAAGACCAAGTCATTCTTCGCGCAGCATCTCAAATAAATCCGCCTGTCGATGCCTCCAAAGGGAGCGGAGAAGTGCAAAGCTTTTCCTCTCCCTTTTTTGTTTCTTCGAGTTATTTCAGCTAGATTAGCCGCATCATGGCAACAAAGAAAAATTCGCGACCAGGTTAGAGTCGCTCTCGTGCAGATGAGCTGCGCCAAGGAACCCGCCGCCAATCTCGCCAAGGCTATGCAACGCATCGAAGCGGCGGCCGAGAAAGGCGCGCAGATCGTCTGCCTGCAAGAGCTGTTTCGCTCGCGCTACTTTTGCCAGAGCGAGGATCATGGCAATTTCAAGCTCGCCGAAGCCATTCCCGGGCCGAGCACCGATGCGTTGGGCGAGGTTGCCCGGAGAAAAGAAGTGGTCATCGTCGCCTCGCTGTTCGAGCGGCGCACAGCTGGGATCTACCATAATACCGCGGTGGTCATCGATGCCGATGGCTCGCTCGCTGGCAAGTACCGCAAGATGCATATCCCCGACGATCCGCTCTACTACGAAAAGTTCTATTTCACCCCCGGCGATTTGGGCTTTCCCAGTTTTCAAACGCGTTACGCCAAGATCGCGGTGCTGGTCTGCTGGGATCAGTGGTTTCCCGAAGGGGCGAGGGCGGCCGCCCTGGCCGGCGCGCAGATTCTTTTTTATCCGACGGCGATTGGTTGGATTCCTCAAGAGCCGCGTGTCGCGGCGCAGAATCAACGCAATGCCTGGGAGCTGATACAGCGCTCCCACGCGATCGCCAACGGCGTGTTTGTCGCCTCGACCAACCGTGTCGGCAGCGAAGGCAAGATCAGGTTCTGGGGCAACTCCTTTGTCGCTGGGCCCTTGGGTGAGCTGGTTGCCCATGCCGGCGACACGCGCGAAGAAATTCTGATCGCTAAATGCGATCTCGCTAAGATCGAAGAGACGCGCCAAGCCTGGCCGTTTCTGCGCGACCGGCGCATCGACGCTTACGGTGCCCTGCTGACGCGATCCCTCGATCAATAATTTTTCCGGTTTGAAACAAAATCGATGGCAAATTCATTTCCAAGTTCATCCACGCCATCTGAACTGGGGTACTCGATGCCGGCTGAGTGGGCGCCGCATCGCGCCACTTGGCTATCCTGGCCGCATAATCTAGAAACTTGGCCGACCTACCTGGAAAAAGTCCGGGAGGTCTGGCTGCGGATGGTCGCGGCGCTGTCACCCCATGAGCAGGTGCTTTTGCTGGTCAATGATGCCACCGTGAAAAAGGAAGTGACGGCGCGACTCACCGGCGCGAAAGCGGCGATGGCCAATGTGACGCTGCTGGAGATCCCGACGGTCGATGTCTGGATGCGCGATTACGGACCGACGTTCGTTACCCGGAATTCAGCGGAGCAGCCGTTGGCGCTCAACGATTGGATCTTCAACGGTTGGGGCGGCAAGTACCCGGCCTATGATGAGGACGAGCGGGTCGCGCAGGCGATCGCACAGCTTTTGCAAGTGCCGGTGTTCGAGCACAAGCTGATCCTCGAAGGCGGTTCCATCGAGGTAAACGGCGCAGGCACTTGTCTTACCACCGAGCAGTGTTTGCTCAACCCGAATCGTAACCCGGAGTTGAGCCGCACGCAGATCGAAGAGTTTCTCAAAGCCTCGCTTGGAGTGCGCCATGTCCTCTGGCTCGGCGACGGCATCGTCGGCGACGATACCGACGGCCATATCGACGACATTGCGCGCTTTGTCGATCCGACCACCGTAGCGTGTATGATCGAGACCAATCCGCAAGACGATAATTACCGCTGCTTGCATGAAAACCGTGAGCGCTTGCAGAGCGCGCGCGACCAGGACGGTAATAAATTAGAAATTATCTCCTTGCCGTGTCCGGCGCCGCTCTTCTACGACGGCGCGCGCCTGCCGGCAAGCTACGCCAATTTTTACATCGCCAATGAAATCGTGCTCGTGCCGGTGTTCGACGATGCCAACGACAAATTAGCCTTGGGTATATTGCAGGAGTGTTTTCCCAAGCGCAAAATAATCGCTCTGCGCGGCAATGAAGTGGTGGCCGGCTTGGGCGCGATCCACTGCGTCACCCAGCAGGAGCCGTCGGTGCGCTGACTACTCGACCGCTGCGTTTTCTTTTCCAAGGCCTTGACTATTTTTCGCGCTACCCTATCCTGGCCGCTGTTATGGGTCAGATCATTCAAATCCAGGAGCTGCACCAAGCGCGCCGGCGCAAGTCGGAAAAAGTCAGCATGCATCAATGCCTCGAGCTTTTGGAATGGAATTTGAAAAAGAGCGTCGATGACTATTTCGCCGCGCCACGGGAAGAGCGTTCCATGCGCGCAACCCAAATCCGCAAGCTCAGCGAAATCCTCGAATACGCGTTGAGACTGCTTTAGCCCCGCCACGGTTAGTCGTGGATTTTGTCCATCTCATAGTTCCGCTGGTTATCTTCGTTAGCCGGGTCGATAGTGCTTGGCTGGTTTTTTCTCAGCCGTTTGCGCACGCTCCTACAGGGTAAGTCGGAAGATCAGTCGTTGCTGCTGATGCAGCAGCAGATCGATCAACTGCGCTCGCAGTTGAGTTCGACTCTCGATAACAATTCTCGGTCATTGCAACAGCAGTTGGGCCAAATGATCGCTCAGGTCAACGAGCGCCTGAAGGAAAACGCTCAGGTGCTCAACGACACTCAGCAGAGTCTGGGCGAGCGGCTCGATAACGCGGCGCGGGTGGTTGGCGGCGTGCAGAAAAGCCTCGGCGGTCTCGAAGAGGCCAATCGGCGCATTTATGAAGTCGGCAAGGATATCTCGTCGTTGCAGGAGATCCTGCGGGCGCCCAAGCTGCGCGGCGGTCTCGGCGAATTTTTCCTCGAGGACTTGCTCGGGCAGATTCTGCCGCCGCAACATTTCTCGATCCAGCATGGCTTTCGCAGCGGTGAGAAAGTCGACGCGGTGATCAAGCTCGGCGCCTCCCTGGTGCCGGTGGACGCGAAGTTTCCCTTGGAAAATTTCAGACGCTTGCTGGAGGCGACGAGCGACGATGAGCGTGGCCGGGTCAAAAGACAGTTCGCGGCCGATGTGCGCAAGCATATTGACGCCATCGCGGCCAAGTATATTCTTCCCGATGAGGGGACCTACGATTTTGCGCTGATGTATATTCCGGCGGAAAATGTTTACTATGAAACGGTCATCAAAGATGAAGCCGCCGACGAGCGCAATCTGTGCCAGTATGCCATGAGTAAAAGGGTGATTCCGGTATCGCCCAACAGTTTTTACGCCTATTTGCAGGCTATCGTCTTGGGTCTCAAAGGCATGCGCATCGACGACCGCACCAAAGAAATTATTCAGTACTTGGGCCGGCTGCAGGGAGACTTCGCCAAGTTTCGCGACGATTTCGCCGTCCTCGGCAAACACATCAATCATGCCCAGTCGAGTTATCAGAGCGCCGACAAGCGGCTCGAACAGTTCGGCCAGAAATTTTTGGCCGCGGAGTCGGCGCAGAGCGAGCTGTCGGAAGCCGGCACCACCGGCGCTAAGACCGACTAGCGAACCGCCATGCATTTGAGTTTGTTTTCCCGTCTGACGATCGGCTATCTGGCGATCTTTGCGATCGTCGCGGCGGCGAGCACCTACGCGATCGTCGAGCTGACCGACTTCGGCAACCAGGCCGAGTCGATCCTGCGCATCGACAATCGCGTGCTCGACCATGAAAAGTTTCTCACCGATCTGTTGCTGGCGCAGAGCCGGGCGGAGCAGAAGTATGTCATTAGCCGCGACGAGGCCTGGTATCTGCAATTCGTCCGTTTGAAGATCGATTTCGAAGCCCGTGCCGAGGGCGCGGCGGCGGTGGCGGACGTTTTGGCCAAACCGATCTTGTTACGGGTACGAAATGACTATCGGCGTTACGTGGATTTGGTCGAAGGCGAGGCGCGCCTGGTGCGTACCCGAAAAGAATATCGGCATGCGCAGTTCAAGCAGGACAAAGACAATCTGGTCGACGCCATGTTGGACGAGCTGGAGCGCTTGCGCGCCAATCAACAACTTGCGACCTATGCCAAGGTCAAAGACTTGGCCGCGTCGGCGGCGCAAGCGCGGGAGGCTGCGTTGTCGATCACCGCGGGTTGTCTGTTGGTGATCGTCCTGATGTCACTGTTGATCACCAAGAGCATTACCCGGCCCCTCGCTGCGCTCAAAGCGAAGACTCAGGAAATTGCCCGCGGCAATTTCGATAACCCCGTTCAGGTCAAGTCGCCTCAGGAGATTGGCGAACTGGCGGTGGCGCTCAATTCGATGAGCCAGCGGCTGAAAGAGCTCGACTTTATGAAGGCGGATTTTTTCGCATCCATGTCCCATGAGCTGCGCACGCCTTTGACCTCGATCAAAGAGGGCACCGGGCTTTTGCTCGACGGCGTCGGCGGCGCGATCACCGAGAAACAGCAAAAACTGCTCGGCATCATCACCGAGGAAAGCAACCGCTTGATCAGCCTGGTCAATACTTTCCTCGATCTGGGGAAAATGGAAGCCGGCATGATGCGTTACGAGTTCGAGATGAGTCCGATCGAGCCTTTGATCAAACGCGCGGTCGCGGAAATCACGCCGTTGGTGGAAGCCAAGCAAATCCAGTTTCGAAAGTGCGCTGGATGGACCGATACCGGCGCTGCGGCTCGATCCCGAGAGGATGTTACAAGTGCTGCGCAACCTGATGGGCAATGCCGTCAAGTTCACGCCCAAAGGCGGGCAAGTGTCGATCGCGGTTAAACGCCGCGATGGCATCCTGGAAGTTTCTGTGAAAGACTCCGGTCCGGGCATCCCAGCGGAGAGTCTCGAATCGATCTTCGAAAAATTCAGCCAAGGCAGTCACGCCGGCGCCAATCATCGTCAGGGCACAGGACTCGGTTTGGCGATAGCCAAAAATATTATTTCATCGCATGGTGGAAACATATGGGCGGAAAGTCAATTGGGCAGTGGCAGCAAATTTGTATTTGTCTTGCCCTGCTGATAATCGTTTCGGGCTGCGGTCTGTTTCAGGAATCGAATGCGGCGCCGGGAGTTGCGCGAAGCGTTGACCCAAGGGCATCAGTTGCTCGCCCGTGGCGACTACGACGGTTCGCTCAGAGCCTTTCAAAACGTCATCGTTATCGCTAAGGATCAACCGCCGGCGGATGCGGCGAATTTACCATATCGGCGTCGTGTACGCGCACCCGCAGAATCCGCGAAGGGACCGGCAGAAGGCGGTCGGTTCATTTCGACTGTGTGCTGACGCGGTATCCGGAGAGCCCGTTGGTCGAATCGGCCAAGGCCTGGATCGGCGCCCTAAACGAAATCGACGCGACAAACCAGGAAATTGAGCGAACCAAACTCGAGGTTGAGAAGTCTAAGCAAGAAATTGAAAATTCCCGGCTCGCCGCGAACCGCTCCAAGCAAGAAGCCGAAAAGTTCCGCGTGGAACTCGAAAGATCCCGGCAAGAAATCGAAAAGATCAAGCAGGAGATCGAAAAATCCAAGCAAGTGGACATTCAGATCGAGAATAAAGCGACGAGAGCGGGGCAGATGAGGGGGCCCAAATGATAAAAGGCAAAATTCTAGTCGTTGACGATAATCCTAATCTTCTTGAGCTGATAAAAATGCGTCTTGAAGCGGCGGACTACGAGGTCATCGCGCTTGACCGATGAGGATAAAGCGCTCGGCGCATTTAAAGACAAAGCCTTCGACCTTTGCGTCGTCGATCTGATGCTGGCGCAAAGCGATGGTTTGACTTTGATGGAGCAGTTCCGGCTGATTCATCCGGATATTCCGACGATTATTTTGACCGCCCATGGCAGTATCGAAAACGCCGTCGAGGCGATGCGCCGCGGCGCCTACAGTTATTTGACCAAACCCTTCGAGCCGACCGATTTGCTGTTACAGATCCAGCGCGCGTTGGAAAACCGCAATCTGAATTCCGAGATCAAGCGGTTAAAGGACATGCTCCACGAGCGTTTCGATTTTACCAATATTATCGCGCGCAGCGGTAAGATGCGGGCGATCCTCGATGTGGTCACGCGCATCGCCAAGCTCGACTCGACCGTCTACATTCACGGCGAAAGCGGCACGGGTAAGGAGCTGGTCGCCAAGGCGATCCATCTGGCCAGCGATCGCAAGGACACGACGTTTGTCGCGCTCAACTGCGCCGCGCTGCCGGAAACGCTCTTGGAAAGCGAATTATTCGGCCATGAAAAGGGCGCCTTCACCGGCGCCGTCCGAAGCACCAAGGGATTGTTTACCCAGGCCCATGGTGGGACGCTCTTTTTGGACGAGATCGGCGACATGCCGCTGGCGACCCAATCCAAACTGCTGCGCGCCCTGCAAGAACGGCAATTCTACCCCGTGGGCAGCGAAGCTCCCGTCGAGGTTGATGTGCGGGTGATCGTCGCTACCAACAAAGATTTGGCCGAGCAGGTGAAAAAAGGTTTGTTTCGCGACGACCTTTATTATCGCATTCACGTCATCCCGATTTATCTGCCGCCCTTGCGTGAGCGGAAAGAAGACATTTTACCGCTGGCCGAGCACTTCTTAAAAAAATTCAGCCAGCAGATGAAACGCGACGTGAAAGGTTTTACTCCGGAGGCGGTGCGCCGGCTTATGCTGCATGAGTGGCCCGGCAACGTGCGTGAGTTGGAGAATACCGTCGAGTATGCGGTGGCGATGACCCAAAAGGACATGGTGACCGAGGATTACGTCATTCAGGGCAAGCAGTCGCCGACGGAACGGGTTGGCGGGTTGCCGATGGAACGAGGCGCGATGAGCGCCGACGCGCTCAAATCGCTCAAGCATGCGCGGGATGCCTTCGAGCGCGACTACCTGGTGCAAGTTCTGTCCATGACCGAGGGCAATGTCAGCCAAGCCGCCAAGCTGGCGGGCAAATATCGCGCCGATTTCTATGACCTACTGAAAAAACATGATCTCAAAGTTGACGAGTTCAAGCGCGCCAAACCTTCTTATCAGCATTAGCCAATCTGCCTGGCGCGATGCCGGGATGGATTAGCAGTGCCCGGTTTCTTAAATCGAACAAATTTCCCGGAAACCGGTCCTGCCCCGATGGGGAAATCAGTGACTACGCGAGCAGTTTGAGAAAAGCCAGTGTAGTCAATGGCTCTAAATCTGGTGTCCCATTAACCTTCACTGATGTATAGAAATCCTGCACTCCACTCTAAGCGTAGTTATCCTAAAGGTGAAAACACAATGATTTTGAATGCTTAGGGATTTTCCGTGGGTGGTACAGAAATTGAGTATAACGAACTGTAATCGGTCCATAGGAAACCGAATTTGCAAATAGAGTGGCGGGCAAAATGAATAATCGTCACCAACAAACAGGAGGAATTGCTATGAAAAGTATCGCTAGTAAGTATTTTATCGGGGCAGGTGTTAGCGCAGCATTGCTGATCGGCCAGGGGTGTTTGGCGACTCGCGATTGGGTTCGTGAGAATGTCAACGATCCGCTGTCTGGGCGAATCACCAAGAACGATGGACGTTTGGATGGCCATGATAGTCAGATCGGCAGTCTCGGCACCCGTATGACCGGTGTCGAAGGCAAGCTTGGGCAATTCGAAGGCCGTCTCGGCCAAGTCGAAGGCCGGGTCGGTCAGGTCGATGCCAAAGCCGACAAAGCGCTCAGCGCTATCGCCAATCTACGCTTGGAGCGCAAGATCGTCATCGATATGAAAGATGGCGCGAACTTCGCGTTCAACTCGGCCAGTTTGCCGCCGCAAGCGCAGCGTGAGATCGACGGTTTTCTGAGCGATCTCAAAGGCGATGTCGCCGGTGCGGACGGGACGGTTTTCCTGGTTGCCGGGCACACCGACAACGTGGGTAATGAAGAGTACAATTATGAGCTCGGCAAGAAGCGTGCGGATGCGGTAAGCCGTTACCTGATCACCAAGAAGAGCATGGACCCGATGAAGGTGATCCCGGTTTCTTACGGCCAGAGCGCTCCGGTAGCTGAGAATAACAACAATCAAGGCAGATCTAAAAACCGCCGGGTTGAAATCCTAGTTTACCGCGAAGGCATCACCTCGCAGGCGGCCGCAGCTCCGGCGCCGCAGCAGCCAGCCGCGCCGCGCTCGTCGCAGACGACCCAGCCGGACGGTGAGAGAGTCACACAGCGCTAGTTTCTTTGTAAGAGTAACGGGGGCAGCGAAAAAAGGCGGAGTCATCGACTCCGCCTTTTTTTATGGGTGCGAGATTTAACCGGGGATTCCCCAGTTGAAATTGGGCCTGCGAGCGAGGCGCAACCCTTTGGTTGCGAAGACAATGACGACTGGCGCTAAGTGGGTGGCGATCAATGGTGCAATGCGAAATCGCTGCGCGACCGGTGTATCGACTTGGCCAATTGGGAATATGACTTTAAAGGCGCACTCCTCGGTGGCTTCGCAACTCGCTGGCGCTTTGACGCCGTGGAACTGCGATATCCGGGTTTAACTATACAATTTGTCGATGTAACCGCTGTCGTCCAACTCGCGCACGAAGTGGGTATTCCATAGCGCCAGCGGATTATAGGCGGCGATCTCGGGATTGCGGCGCACGGCGAGCTGAAAGACGTTGGCAATGCCTTCGAGGGACGGATAGGGCTTTTTCTCCAAAGATTGCGCCCATTCGTCGTAAAGCGTTTCGACTTCCTGGTCGGTTTGCGAGCTTGAGGATCGGCGTCGCGTGTTCCTTAAGAATCTCCAAGGTCTCCGGCTTGCGGGTGATGAAAAAGTGGATGGCGTCGACCAACCCCCGGGTCAGTAGACGAATCTCCTCGGCATGACTTTTCACGAAGCTGGAGGTGGTGGTCAGCGTGACGCCGCGGATCATCGGGATCGCCCGCACGGTGATTACATGGGCGCCGGCTTTGGCGGCGCGGCTGTCATGGGGGATGGTAACGAAGGTGGCGTCGTAGTCGCCGCTGAGGACGCTTTTCCAGCGGTCTTCTGAAGAGCCGCGTAACTCGCACAGCTCGATATCGCCGCGGTCGACATCCAAACCTTCCTGCTTCAAAAACAGCCAGATGTTGAGACCGGCGTGGGAGTTGAGCTTGTCGGCGACGATTTTTTTGCCTCTGAGCTCCTGCACCGAGCGAATTTCCGGCCTGACGATAAGTTTGTTTTCCGTCCAATTATTCGTCGGCTGCGCCAGGTGGACGAAGTCTTCGCCATTTTTGGCGTTGCGCACATACAAATTATGATGATTGCCGGAGATCAGGTCGACGGTGCCGTTTTTGAGCGACTCGACGGCTTTTTCGCGAACCAGCTGCGGTGAAGTGTCGACTTCAAGGCCATTTTTTTGCCAGGATCCCGATTTGTCGGCGACCAACCAAAGCGGCGCGTGGGAATTGGAACGGTAAATGACCCGGAGTTTTTTATTTGCCATGGGAACTTCCTCTCAAATGTAAATCGCTGCTATCGCGGTCATAGCACTACTTAGAACTTTATTGCCAGCGCCGGTTTAGCGCTGCAGCCGCAGACCGAGCCACAAAGTAATGGCGGCGAAAAGCAGGATGCACCAGTTGGCGCTGGTCATGCGGGTGATGACGGAGCGCAGTTGCTCGGGGGTGACTGCGTCGCCGCCTTCGGTCCGCCTGACGAAACGATGGCCGATGCCGAGGGCTTGGTAGACGCTGAACATGACCATCAGAAAGGCGAACAGCAATTTGATGCCAAGTTTGTAGGCGAGATACTCGATGAACGTCTCGCGGTAAGCAGCTTTCAGTTCGGTGAGCTGAAACGCCCCGGTGAATAAAATGATGCCCAGGGAACCGACCTGGAGGGGATTGTAAAACTTCAGGCCGCGGACGAAATAACGCACCCGCTCCTCATGCTTCTCCAACACCCCGACCGCGGGTAGCAGCATGAGCCAAAAACCGACGACCGCGCCCAGGTAGACCACCAGGGCGATCAAATGGAGCCAGGAGTAGAACATCGGGCGGTGGGATCACCCCCAACTAAAACGCGAGCCCTTCTTGTAGGGTTTGCCGGCGGCGTCATAGGTGTCGCCGATGGTGTCCAGCTGTGCGCGGATGCGCTCGCGCTCGCGCTGCTGGTGGCTCTCGAAGGCGCTGGCGTCCTTGGCGCGCCGTTCGACGAATTGCGCCAGCTCACGCTCGCGCCGTTCGACGAATTCGCGTTGCTCATTTTCCCATTGGTCGTAGGAGTCTTTGAGCAGCGTGCGGATATGATAGTTCAAGTTGTCACGGACTACGGTGGACTTGTGGCAGTGGGGGCAAAAGATCACGTTGCCGATGGTGAAGTTCTTGACATTTTGTTCAGTGACGCCGTTGCACTTGTAGCAGCGCAGCGGAATGTTCCAGGAATCGATGGGCGGCAGTTCGACATAATTCACATCGGCTTCGGCGAATGCCGATACCGCCCCAGCCTCGGCCGGCGCGGCAAGCGCGTTCGCGTTGGCTGGCGTGCCGGGCGTTTGAGCCGCATCGGCCGTCGCCGCCGCTGATTTCCCTTGACCCTTGCGAAAGCGCGACTCGAAACTGTCGCCAAAGTTGGTTTCCGGATGGAGTCTCGCGTGCTCTTTGGATCAAAGCTTCTTCGGATTCAACATTGTTCGGATCGGTGATGCAGACATCCACCGGGCAGACCGCTGCACAGGCCTCGTAATCGTGAAACCCGACGCATTCGGTGCAAAGCTTCGGATCGATGACGAAAATCGGGTCGCCTTGAGTAATCGCATTGTTGGGACACTCGGGCTCGCAAGCGCCGCAGTTGATACAGTCGTTGGCGATCATCGTTGCCATGAACTTCTCACCTCCAAAATAACTAGCGCGGAATTGCCATCGGCGTGAAACTCGCCATATCCTAGATGAAATGAATTGGCGTTGCAAATCTTTGAATTCCCTGTGACCCGAATGTCACAAGCGTTTTCTCCATCGGCCATGGGGCGGCAAAGTTGTGAGCTCGTGCGACGGCGAGTGAAGTGCGACTTTACGCTAGCTGCGGCTACTTCTAAATTGGCGATCTCAAGGATCGCACTGCGTCGATAGCGCCCAAGAAAATGTCGCAGACAAGATGGGGCGGCGCCACCCTCTTGGCGCGTCGGTTCTGGTGGGCTATGATGCCGCATGATGATTTCCCGACCATTTTACCTCCATCGGATTTTTTCGATGGGTTTCGCAGTTGCACTAGTTGTTTTTACCGCCAACGTTTCTCCGGGCGCCGATAGTCCGAAGAAACTGCGCTTGGCCTACGCCGGGTGGGAGGTCGGCACGGCGGTGGCCTACATCGGCGTCGACGCCGGTTTGTTCAAACAGCATGGGTTGGAAGTCGACGAGCTGCCGATTCGCGACACGCTGAGCGCCGGCGTGCAGTCGCTGTTAGGCGTCGATTTGCTGATCGGTTTCGGCAATCCGCTCGCTGTGCTGCAGCCGGTGGCCAGCGGCGGGGATATCACGGTGATCGGCTCCCATGTCAGTTTCGATCAGTACGGCATGGGCGTGGCGACATCCATCGACGCAATTAAAGATTTGAAGGGTAAGAAGGTCGGGGTCTCGGCGCTCGGCGCGCGCTCGGATCTAATCGCCCGAGTCATGTTGCGGCGCGCCGGACTGGATCCCGCCAAGGATGTTGAGATGGTGGCGGCCGGCCTGGCGCCGCAACGGGCGCTGGCGTTATCGAAGAATCTCGTGCAGGGAGTGCCGCTGCGGGAGGATATCGCCGCGGAAGCGAAGAAAGCCGGCATCAAGATTGTCGAAGTGAAAACCGTTCCAGTGGTCACTGATTTGTTGATGACCACACGCTCGTTCATCAAGCGCGATGAAGAGACCATCCGCCGTTTCATGAAGGGCTACGCCGCGGCGATCCACCATTTCCTCTCCAAGCGTAGCGAGAGCTTGGCGATCCTGAAAAAATACTTTCCCGGCACTCAGGGGATCTCTGTCGACAGCATGTATGACGCCTACTCGGCGCAACTACGGCCGCTGCCCGAGCTTAACAACGAATCGATCCAAGCCCTGGTCGATGTCAGCGCCGTCGCGGACCAACGCGCCGGCAAGCTCAAACCCAGCGATATCGTCGAGCCGCGCTTTTTCGACGAGCTCAAGAACAGCAAGTTTTTGAAGGATCTCTACGTCGAGAAGGTCAGCCTCTGATCGTCCGCTGTTAGACTTCACACAGAGAACTTTAATCGAGGATTGTCGCTGGAAGATCGCCGATGGCGATCTTCCAGCCGCGCATCCTTGCTTCGGTGGGCGTGCGCCTATCGGTTCCTCAGCGCGCCGAACTGGAACTTTCACCGGCCTTTTGATATGCAGCAGACAACAAAATTTAACCGGAGGAACTCATGAGACTCAAAGATCAGGTGGCGATCGTTACCGGAGCGGGGCGTAATATTGGCGAGGATGTTTGTAAACTGTTCGTCGCGGAAGGCGCCAAGGTTGCCGTCGTCGATTTGGATCCGGGGCGCGGCAGCAACGTCGCCAATGAAATCAACGCGAAAAATCCTGGCAAAGCTATTTCGGTGGTTTGCGATGTCGCCAACGCTGCGTCGGTCAACAGCATGGTCGAGACCGTGGTTAAGGCCTTTGGCGGCGTCGATATCCTGGTCAACAACGCGGCTTGGACCGATCACAAGACGCTCTTCGATATCACCGAGGAAGAATGGGATCGGACGATGAATGTGTGCATGCGCAGCGTGTGGTACTGCACCCGCGCGACGGCCAAAGTGATGATCGAGCAGAAGCGCAAAGGGCGGATCGTCAACATCGCCTCGACTTCGGGTCACTGGGGGCGCAAGGAAGCGACGGCTTATACCACGGCCAAGGCGGGCGTGTTGAACCTGACCCGTTCCATCGCCGTGCAGTTGGCGCCGGAAGGCATTCGCGTCAATTCCGTCTCGCCGAACCGCATCGGCTCTCCGGTGGGTCAACAAGACGTGCCGGAAAATCGTTTCGTGAAAAATTTGGCCGGCCGGCGCGGCGTGCCGATGGATATCGCCAAGGCGGTGGTGTTCATGGTCTCCGATGAGTCGGAGTTTATCTATGCGATCGATCTGCCGGTCGACGGCGGCGCGTTGGCGATCCGGGATTAGTCTTCGTTCGATACGTCATGAAAGGCGGTGAAGCGATCATGGCTTCACCGCCTTTTTTTGCTCTCGGACTCGGAAAGACTCACCGCAGAGGCGCTGCAGAGGTCACAGAGAGAAGATTCGGAATCGGATGATTTAACCGCAAAGGACGCAAAGAACGCATTTCCGAACGTACGGGGCGGGTTTGAAACCCGCCCTCGTCTTGTCTCCGCGTTGACAGTCTTTCGCTGGATCGGATAACTTCGCCGACGAAGAGGAACCACCATGAGTGAAACCGCAATCCAACGCAGCGGTTCAGCCCGACGCGACTTTGAAGTCGACGCCCGAGACGGTTCTGTGGGGCTATATCGCGGCCAATTTGCCGCCGGCATTGACCGTGAAGTCGGGACAGATCGTCGAGATCGAGGCGCTGTCGCACCAGGGGCTGACCACCAGCAAGGATCCCGAGAAGTTTTTTGCCGGCTATGGGATTCCCGGCAACGAAGTTCTCGCCGATGCCAAGCAGGTTTACGCCGAGGTGAAGCGGCCTAAAGGCGCGAGTGTGCATGTTCTCACCGGGCCGATCTATGTCGACGGGCGCCGAGCCGGGCGATTGTTTGGAGATCCGCGTGCACGACATCAAGTTCCGCGTGCCCTACGGCGTCAACAATACCGGTCCCGGTAAAGGCGTGCTGCCCAAGCTGCTCAAAGAGGCCACGGCGAAACTGATCCGCATCGATCTCGAACGGCGCGTGGCGCTGTTCTCCGACGATATTCAGATACCGCTCAATCCGTTCATGGGCATCATGGCGGTGTCGCCGCCGACGAGTTTGGGGCTGGTTTCATCGACGCCGCCGGGCGCCTGGGGCGGCAACATCGATTTGAAATACACCGGCATCGGTTCGTCGTTATTTCTTCCCGTGTTCAACAAGGGCGGGCAGTTTTTCACCGGCGACGGCCATGCGGTGCAAGGCGACGGCGAGGTGGACGGCGGCGCCATCGAGATCTCGCTCAAGCCGACCCTGCAATTCATCGTTCACAAAGGCAAGACGATCAAGCAGCCGCGGGTGGAAACCGCGACGGATTATCTCACCACCGGGCTCGATGTCGACTTAAACGTCGCCACCAGAATCGCCGTGCAGGAAGCGGTGGATTTCCTCCAGGAGGAAAAAGGCATGAGCGCGGCGGACGCTTACGCGCTGTCGAGTCTTGCCGTGGATTTAGGCAATTGGCGAAGCGGTCGACATGGTGAATCTGGTCTATGCCAAGATTCCCAAGAATATTTTTAAGAGCAATGCGGAGTTCTGGCATAAGCCGGCGTAGCCGGCGTTCAAGGTTCAATGTTCAAGTGTTCAACGTTGAATCCGAATCCGGTTTCAAATCTAACCCGTTGTCTTGAACGATCACCGAGTTGGCGGGTAGATAACATTAGCCCACTGAAGGAGAATCCCATGGATATCGCGCCGCTCAATCAAAAAACCGGTTACGTGCGCTGGATGAAGAGCCAGGGGCTGCCGATTCATACCGGCCATGGCATGGCCGATCTACGCGCACTCGAAGTTACGCCCTATGCGCGCATGGGCGGCAAGGCCGCGTTCATTCAACTGCACGGCATGCAGGGGATCACCGGCGGCTACATCGGCGAGATCCCGCCGGGCGATGCGCTGAAACCGGAGCGGCATCTCTATGAAGAGGTGATCTGCATTCTCAACGGCCAGGGCGCCACCGAGCTATGGGACGATCATGGCAACAAAAAAATGTTCGAGTGGAACAAGTGGAGCCTGTTCGCGCCACCGATGAACACGAACCATCGGTTGGTCAACGGCTCGCGCGAACCGGTGCGCTTCCTCGCCGTGACCAATGCGCCGTTGGCGTTCGACATTTATCGCGATGAAAATTTCGTTTTTAATTGCCCCTACAGTTTCAAAGACCGCTATTACGGCGAAGAAGATTATTTCGAAGTCGGCAAGAAGCGTTACGTCAGCGGCTTGATCAATATCTGGGAGACCAATTTTATTCCCGACATCAATGCCGCGATGTTGGAAAGCCTCGAAGTCAAAGGCGCCGGTCTGCGCTTGGCGCAGTTCGAGATGGCCGGCAACGCGCTGGTCGGCCATCTGGGCGAGTGGCCGGTGGGCAAATATCACAAAGCGCACCACCATGGTCCAGGCGCGATCATCGTCGGCACCAAGTCGGTCGGCAACGTGCTTCTCTGGCACAAGCAATGGGGCATGCACCCGTACACCGACGGCCATGAAGACAAGGTGATCGATATCAACTGGGGTGAAGGGAGCATTTATTGCCCGCCCGGCGACTGGTTCCACCAGCACTTCAACACCGGCAAAGAGCCGGCGCGCCACTTGGCCGTGCGCTACGGCAGCCGCATTCATCCGTTGGGTTTCAAAGTCTCGCACCAGAAAACCGACGACGATGTTTTCCGCAGCGTCGACGAAGGCGGCTGGATGATCACCTACGAGAACGAAGACCCGGAGATTCCCAAGCGCTATCAGGCGGCGCTCAAGGCGAATGGGGTTGTTTCCTAAAATTTGTTCAAGGGTTCAAGGTTCAAAAGTTCAAGGTTCCGGCCCGTTTCGGCTGAACTTTGAGCTATTACAATTGTGTTTGCAGGGACTCATGACGTTCCTCGATGGCTTAGAACGCGTCGTAGACGCTGCTGTCGGCTGTGCGGCGCTGCGACATTAGTGACGCCAGCACCGAGAGCAATAAATCCCGCAATCACCCCGAGCGATGCGCCGATCGGATTTTGTAGACATCGACGAGCATCATTTTGACCCCAACAACCGAGCACGACGGAAAGGCCGACTTTCATATAGACGAACATTTCCATCACGCCCGCGAGCATGAAATGGAGCGCGCGCAAACCGAGAATGGTGAACACGTTTGCGCGCTAATTCTCCGCTTCCCAGTATTTGTCTTTCTTCAACTGCTCGACGACATAGGTCTTGGGGTCTCGGCTCGCGGGGATTGTTGTGGCGATGCAGGCGACGTGGCGGACGTCGGTTTGCGCGGTGGTGCGAATGATATGCGGCGGCTCCTTGCCGCTCGCGACGGCGCGGGCGGCGTTCAGCAGGAATTTGCGCACGGCGATGACGGTCATGTCGCTGACGCCCAAGTGTTCTTGGGAGCGGTCGTAGATCGGTCCCATGGTTTCGGTGGCGCAGGCGTCGTGGTTTAAAAAGATCGGCCCCATGCCGGTGAAGTTTTCTCGCCGCTGCTTTTCGCGGTCGATGAGATAGTCGTTTTGCAGGTTGCGAATTTTAATAAAGTCGGGACCGATCTCCTCGTCGTGTTGTCTTTCTTCCGGCTCGATGGGCCGGTTGCGGCGGAAGTGGATGTTGTAGCGCATGCTGTGGGTGTCATCGACCGGCACATGGGAGTGGATCGTGTAGCCTTCGGGGTTTCCTTTGATGCCGCCGGTGGGGATGAAGCCGTGGCAGGGCATGACGATATTCGACACGCGCAGGTAAACCTTGTCGGCGGCGATTTTGCGGCATGACAACATGCGCACGCCGTAGTCCATCTCGATGCCTTCGAGAGTCGGCGCGGTGTCGGCGGCGTAAAGATCGCCGTCGCCGCCGCCGCGCGGCCGGTCGCCGGTGAAAGATCGGTGTAAGAACGACAGGTGCGACGAGTCGCATTCGCCTTCGAGGCCTTGGAGCCAACTACAGTCTTGCATCGACCGGGTGACGTAGAGATTTTCCGGCGCCATGGTCATCCACTCGTAGTTGGGCAAGAGCGGCTGCTTGTCCGGCGCGCCCATGTAGGTCCAGATCATGCCGCCGGCTTCTCTGCACGGGTAGGCGACCTGGCGCACTTTGTCTTTGAGCGTGCTGCCGGCGGGCTCCGCCGGGGTGTCGAGCACCTTGCCGTCGATGTCGTATTTCCAACCATGGTAGATGCAGCGCAGGCCGCACTCTTCGTTCCTGCCAAAAAACAGCGACGTGCCGCGGTGGGCGCAGTGCTCTTCGAGCAGGCCGACTCGGCCTTGAGTATCGCGAAAGGCGACCAGATCTTCGCCGAGCAAGCGCACGCGCACGGGCGGGCAGTCGGGCTCAGGGATTTCTGCAGCGAGCAGCGCCGGGATCCAGTAGCGGCGCATCAGTTGGCCCATCGGCTTGTCCGGGCTCACGAGCGTGAGCATGTCGTTTTCTTCGCGTGGCAGCATGGCTTGGTCCTCTTGAGTGCTGAAAGTCGATCAGCCGATTTTGAATTCTCCCGGCGCGATTTCGACGATGCGGTTTTTTGCCGGATCGCGGATCGTGCCGATGGGATCTTGGCCGGCGGCGATGGCGTCCATGGAGTCCTTGTAAAGCTTGCGCAGCATGATCACGCCTTTGTCCGACACGCCCAAGTGTTCAATGGTCCGGTCGCAAATTACCCCTTGGCTTTCTTGGGCAGCGCGGTCTTGGTCGCCGCGCGCCAGATAGCCGGTCGCTTCGTCGTAGCGGTACTGGCCTGGTGTGGTTTCAACCACGCCTTTGGCCGCGCCATCCGGCGGGATGTTCCCGGTCGGTTTGCCGTCGACCACCGGCGCGAAGTAGACGGTGAAATGCATCGTGTGGGTGTCGTCGGCGGGCACGCGCCAACGCAGCGCTTCGTAGCCCGGATGATTGGCCGACATGCCGCAGGGATGGCTTTCCGGGACGTGATATCCGGTCTTGTTCATGGTCGGCATGATGAAGTAGCTGAGAGTCTGATAGCGCTCACCGCCGCCGGTGCGCGCGAAGGTGTCACGAATGCCGTAATCGAAGTACTCCGAGGTCAGCACCGGGTCGGTCCATTTTTTGGTATTGGGCGTGCGGTGCAGCCACTTGAAGTGATGTTGATCGACGGTGTTCTCGACCATCTGTAAATAATTGCAGCTGGCGATACGTCCTTGCAGCGAACGGATTCCGTCCTCGCGCACCAGCACGTCATAGCGCGGCAACAACGGCGCCGGCTCCGGACCCAGGTAGGCGAAGATGACACCGGCAAGCTCTTCGACTTTGTAGGATGGCTGGCGCATTTTGTCTTTGAAATTCGCCTCCGGCGGTTCCGTGGGTTGTTCCAAACAGCGGCCGCTCACGTCGAACAGCCAGCCATGATAACAGCAGCGCAAGCCGCCGTCTTCGATGTAACCCAAGTGCAGCGATGTGCCGCGATGCGGACAGCGCGCGCCGATCAGGCCGAGCACGCCGTTCTCGTCACGGAATAAAACCAGATCTTCGCCGAGCAGCATGCGCCGCACCGGTTTGCCTTTGAGTTCGGCGGTGAAGCCGACCGGATGCCAGTAGCGGCGCATCATGGTGCCGCAAGGCGTGCCGGGCCCGACGCGGGTCAGATCGGTGTTTTCTTGGGCGGTGAGTGCCATTTGGATGTCTCCTGCCTAGTGCGAAATGATCGAGGGAATTGGCAATAGTGTTCACTACGATGGACCTAGTGCAGCGAAGCCGCAACCGAAAAGAAGATTGGCCGCAAAGAACGCAAAGGGTGCAAAAAAAAATCGGGACTGGTAGGGGCGGGTTTGAAACCCGCCCTCTTGGATTTGGCGCTCGGACAATTTGCGCATGCCGCGTAAACTATCTCGGATAGCACTACGAAGGTCTGGGAAGTAGGGCGCAGCATGCTGCGCTCCTACAAGTCCAGTTGCTTTCGGTCCCTTTGCGTTCTTTGCGGCCAATCTCTCCGTCTTCAAACTACCTTGCGAACAGTTTTAATTTTTCCGCCGGCAGATCGGATGTAAACTTGCTGCGCCAGCACGGTCCTCTGCGTCGTTTTGAATCGTAACGGCTTGCCGTTCACCTTCACGTCGCACACCGTCAGCTCGCCGAGAAACGTCGATGCCAATACTTCGGCGGCAAATTCGTTTTCCAATCCGGTAGGCGCGGCGGCGATCTGCAACTCTTCGGGCCGGATGGCGACGCTGACGTTGCGCAAACTGCCATCGCCGACGGCGCAGACAAGCTTTCCTAGGTCGGTGTCGACTTGAGCGCCGTTGCTGACGACGCCGTCGATCAAATTGGTCGAACCGAGGAACTCGCAGACTTCACGGTTCAACGGCCGATCATAGAGATCCCGCGGCGGCGCGCACTGCAAGACTTTCCCTTTGCTCATGACCGCGACACGGTCGGCCAGCGCCATGGCTTCGACCTGGTCGTGGGTGACGTAGAGCACGGCGATGCCAAATTTCTTGGACAGGTTCTTGATCTCGTCGCGCACTTCTTCGCGCAGGCGGGCGTCGAGATTGCTGAGCGGCTCGTCCATCAACAGCACTTTCGGTTCCACCGCGAGGGCGCGCGCCAAGGCGACGCGCTGCTGCTGGCCGCCGCTTAAAAATGGCGCCGGGCGGTCGGCGAGGCCGCCGAGCTGAACCAGCTCCAGCGCGTTCAGCACGCGCTTTTTGATGTCGGCGCGGGACAGCTTGTAGCGGTCCATTGATCAGCGGGAAGGCGACATTGTCGTAGACCGTCATATGCGGCCAGACGGCGTAGGACTGAAACACCATGCCGATGCCGCGCCCTTCGGGAGCGACGAAGAATTTGCGTTCGGCGGAGCTGACCAGGACGTTGCTGATGGCGATCTCGCCGCCGTCGGGCCGCTCCAAGCCGGCGACGCAGCGTAGGAGCGTGGTCTTGCCCGAGCCGCTGAGCCCGAGCAGGACGAAGAACTCCTGGTCGCCGACATCGACGCTGACGCCGTCGACGGCATGCACCGCGTCGGTGCCGGACTTGTAGATCTTTAGTAAGGTTTCTTATCGATATCATTTTCGGCGCTTACTCAGTTGATATTCGTTGTCGTGACTCGACTGCGCGCAAAATGTCCAGCGCAGTTTTTATCACGCCGCCGGGGATTTGCAATCGACTCGTGGCCGCTCAACGCGTCAGTCGCCGGAATAGTGCAGGCGCCAGTAATAATTCGCCCAGCCGATATACTCGTGGAGGGTGGCAAACATCTTCGGCGCGGCGCCTTCGCTGGGAAAAAAGTTGAAGGGCGAAAAGTCAAATTTGCCAACGGAAAAATCTCCCGGCGCGGGGATCGGTTCGGCCACCCGCGCGCCGAACACCAGCATGCTGCGCGGCATATGCACGGCTGAAGTGACCAAGAGATAGCGTTTCCAGCCATGCTTCTTCAGGACTTTCTGAGTCTCCAAGGCATTCTCAAATGTGTCGCGGGATTTTTCTTCGCCGATGACATCCTGCTTGGGCACGCCCCACTTGATGAGAAAGTCGCGGGCGATCTTGTTTTCGTCCATCGCCGGCGTGAACGGATTGACATGGCCGCCGGAAATAATGATCGGTTTGGGCTGGATGCGATAGAGCCGCCAGGCCTCGTCGAGGCGGCGAAACATATGCTCGTCGATGGAGGGAAAGGGAATCAAGCCGCTCGCCGGATAGCTGCCGCTGGTGAGCACGACGATGGCGTCGTAGGCGCCGGCTTGGCGCGGATCGAGCAGCGGCGGATAGCGCGACTCTAGTTGGTAGCGCAGCGCATAGTTTAACGGGCCGCAGTGGAGGCTGAGTATGAGTAGCAACGTGACGAACAGCAGTTTACGCGCCCAGCGGCGCCGCCAAAAGATCAAAACCGCTAGCAGCATGAGCAGCCACGGCATCGGCGGCAGCAGGAGCGCTTTCAAGAACTGCTTGAGGGTGAACATGGGATTGATGAGGTTTCGGGTCCAGGGATTCGAGTTTCGGCTTGTCGCCGCCGCAACCGAACCGACGATGCAACTCGAAACTGAGAAACCCGAAACGCGAAACTGCAGTTTCACTCCGCATCCGGCTGCTTTTCCGGGGCGGCGTTGGCGAAGGCTGGGATCGCGTTGCAGTTCTGCTCGATTTCTAAAATCGTCGGGTACTTCGACAGATCGCAGCCGTAACGCCGCGCGTTGCCGAGCTGCGGGATTAAACAAACGTCAGCCAGTGTCGGCACGTCGCCGAAGCAGAACTTGCCGCGCTTGGGCTGGGCGACGATCATCTCTTGCAGCGCCGCCAGGCCGAGGTCGATCCAGTGCTGTGCCCACTTGTTCACTTGCTCGTCGGTCTGATTGTAGGTCGCTTTGACGTAATTGAGCACGCGCAGATTCTGAATCGGGTGAACTTCGCAGGCGATCACCAACGCCATGCTGCGCACCAGCGCTCGATCTGCGGGGTCTCTGGGTAGCAACGGCGGATTGGGATGGGTTTCTTCGAGATATTCTATTATCGCCAGGGACTGGGTCAGAACCCTGCCGTTGTCCTCCAGCGCCGGCACCAGGGCCTGTGGATTGATCGCCGTGTACGCCGGCATCAATTGCTCGCCGCCGCCGCGGCGCAGATGAATCGGCGCCTGTTCGCAGCCGATGGCTTTCAAATTTAACGCGATGCGCACGCGGTAGGAAGCGGAGCTGCGGAAGAAGGTGTAAAGTTTCATTGAAATATTTTCCTGTACTCTTTGCGTTTCTCGGCCATCATGTTGGCGTCGGGTTCGTCCATCTCGACGACTTGGATTTTGTCGGCGTCGGCGAGCGGTGGGTGAATGCCTTTGCGGGTGACGAACTCGCCGGACTTGGCCATCACTCTTAGGCTTTCGTCGCTGTAGAAGTAATCGAGAAACGCCTTGGCGGCGTTGGGCCTTGCGGCCCTGCTGCTCATGGCGATGGCGTGGCCGTGGCCGAGCATCTTGTCTTGTCTGACGTAGTCCAGCGGCGCGCCCTTTTGGCCGAAGACGATGACGTATTTCAAGTAAGTAATCGCGATCGGCGTTTCGCCGGTGGTGACGCGCTCGGCGGCGGGCAACACGCCTTCGACGATCACCGGTTTGGTGGCGCCGAGATCGCGCAGGTACTTGTCGGCGCGATCTTTGCCCATGAGTTTGTAAAGGCTCATGGGCCACATGACGGCAACGGCGCCGCGGGACGGATCGGCAAAGGCGAGCTTGCCGCGGAACTCGGGCTTCAGTAAATCTTCCAGAGACTTGGGCGCTTTGTCCGGGCTGATGATGCTCTTGTTGTAGACGATGCCGACGATCGATGTGCGGTAGCTCGGGCCGAGCTGCGGATGCTGAAACTCGGCGGCGAAGTTTTTCGCCATCGGCGAGTCGTATTTCGCCAGGGCGCCTTCGGTTAGAAGAATTTCCATCGGGCCGGCATTGTTGAGCACCAGATCGTAGCCGACTTTGTTGGCGCGCTTTTCACTCGATGCGCGTTCCAGCACCGTGGCGCCGGCGGCGCGCCAGTAGTCGACCTTGATGCCGGTTTTTTTTTCAAATCCTTGCTGAACGCCGTCGAAGATGTCGGTCTCCATGGAGCCGTAGATGACGACCTTGCCATCTTTCTTGCCTTCGGCGACCAGTTTGGCGTCCTGGGCGAGCAGGTGAGACGGGAGACAGAGACAGAGCAAGCCGAGCAGTATGCGCATAGAGATTTCCAACTGTAGGGGCGCAGTATGCTGCGCCCGTTGCCTCAGGCCGCCAATTCCACCGAGGTGACGAACGGCAGGCCGCTGGCGACTTCACGCGCGCCGCTGTCGTCGATCAGCAGGAGGGTTCCGTCCGAGGTGCCGGCGATCATGCCATTACCCTCGGGCGTCGGGCAGAGGTGCATGACGCCGCCGTTTAGATTGTCGATGACGGTGTCCCAAGTCTTGCCTTTGTCGCTGCTGCGCAGGATCGCCGACATGGCGCCTTCTTCGCGTAGCCAGAGATTGGGCCGGCCACGGGCGGCGCCGACGTAGAGGACGCCGTGGTTATCTTCGGCGACGGAAATGCCGTAGTCATGATTTTTCGGCGAGATGTTTTCCCAGTGGCCGGCGCGGTCGGGGCTGCGGAAGCAGGCTTCGCCGCAGGCGAGAAAAACCATGCCGCTGTGTTGCTCGGACGCGAGGATCTCGTGGATGTCCATGTCGGTGAGCCCTTCGTTGCAGGGCTCCCAGCCGCGGCCGCCGTCGTCGCTCAACACCATGCCGCCGACTTCGATGCCGGCGTAGAGGCGATTCTTGTTTTCCGGCTCGTAGGCGAGGTAGCGCGTGCGCGACTGCAATTCCGGACTCGGCGGGAAGTTGGCGCCGGCACTGTGCAACCGCACGCCCTCTAGTTCCTCCCAGCCGCCGTTCTTGCTGCGGTACACCGCGGATGGGATCGTGCCGACCATGACGCCGCCGTCGATGGCCAGCGCCGAGTAGAGAAACATCTTCGGCACCTGCGGATCGGCGCGGTTCCAGTGGGCGCCGGCGTCTTTGGTGTAGAAAAGCCCGGAGTGTTCGGTGCCGGCGTAAATCTTCTTGGGATCTTCCGGGTCCACGGTCATGCAGGTGAGCGTCCAGTAACTCAAGTCGCGCTTGGTCTGGGTGAACTGCTTACCGTTCTGTTCGAAACGGTACCAGCCGGAAAATGTCGCGACATGCAAGGCCTTCTTGCCATTCGTCCCGCTCATGAGAGTCTCCTTACGGCGATGTGCCGAGTGAAATTTGCCTTAGTATTAACTCGACATGGGGTTCAATCGCAAATGGGAAAACTCGTGAATCACTTTTTGGCACGCAGCTCATACATGACTTGTCCGATCGCCTCGTCCAGCCACAATTGAAATCTTCTATTTGCTGACTCTTCGGCAAACGGTCGTGAGCGGGCAGATTGAAGAATCTCCAGGGATTGCGGTGTTGCAAACGCTACCAGGCCGTCCAGCGCTTGTTGCCACGCTTCTTCTTCCGCGCCGTGGAGTACTTCGCTGAGAAAAGGCAGGACCGCCTCTTCATGGCGTTCCCAGGCTGCTTTGACCAGGAAGGCGCGAATGCCGGAACTTTGTTCATCTCTGAAAGTCTCGATCAATGCCGGCAGGATGTCGCCAGGCAACTCAATCAGAGTGAAAAACGCCGACTCTTCGTCTCCCGACCGAAACGTCTCGACGATAGCATTCGATTTCGCGCGCCAACGACATCTAACTTTTCCAGATCTCTATAAGTTCTTTCGACTCCACAACATCGGCGAAGCGCTCGATTCTTTTCAGCGCGGCGTTGTGGCCTTCCTCGGTGTAGGTGCCGACGCAATCGCGTATGATGACCATTGAAAAACCGCGGTTGTGGCCGTCGCGCACGGTCATCTCGACGCCGCCGTCGGTGGTGCAGCCGATCATGACGACGGTGCTGGCGCCGCGGTTGTGCATGATGGTTTCAAACTCGTTGCCGACGAACATGCTCGGCCGGCGCTTGTCGATGACGATGTCTTCGGGCGCCGGTTTGAAGGGTTTCATGATCTCCCAGTTGGTGCTGCCCTTCGCACGGCGCGGCTTGAGCTTGCTCGGATGATCGACCTTCTCGTTGATCATCGCTCGGCGAATCCAGGTGACCGCCTCTTCGCTCCAGAGAAACGGCGTCTGGCGCGTGTAAACGGTCTTGACGCCGGCCTTGGCTGCGGTGGCGATGAGCGGCGGCGCGTGCGAATGAGCGCGTCTTTGTTAAACGAACCCCCGGCTTGATCGTTCTGCATGTCCCAGACTAGCAGGACCGTGCGTTTGGGATCGACGATCTCTTTTAGTTCGTTGGGAATCTGTCTACCGTCGAATTCGATCATCGGCGTTGCCTCCTTACTTGAATGGGCCTTTCGGTTTACTGAGAAGATGCATTTACCACGAAGGACACGAAGGGGTCGGAGAATTCATATTCCGAACTTCGTGCTCTTCGTGACCTTCGTGGTGAAGACTCTTTCCCATTTGGTTGCTAGGCGATCACCGCTCCGCCACCCCAGGGCGTATGCAATACGCCCTTACAAAGAGATCCGAACTTTGCGCCCTTTGCGCGAGATATTCCGGTTTTAGGTCCTTCGTGGTGAAAATACTCCTGCCCACTTGGCTGAGGCTGCCCCGCTCTAGCTGACTAGCGCGTCGATGCCAATTCTTTACGCGCTTTTTCGAGAAAACTGAAGTCGACGACCTGCGCGGCTGAGATCGGTTGCGCCACGTTGGAAGTCTCGCGGGTCAAATCGATGAAGTATTGCACGGCTTGGGGGCTGATCACCGCGTCTTTGGCCAGGCCGCGCTTGAGATAGCCGAGCATTTCAGCGGCGAGCTTTTGATCGCTGACACGCCACTGTTTCATCATGACGTCGCGCGCCTGCTCACGATTAGCTTCGTCGCTGACGAACTGCAAGCCGCGGTAGGTCGCGCGCACCATGCGATAAACTTCATCCGGCTGCTGTTGGATGCGCGCCACCGAAGTGCCGAAGCCATTTTGCGGAAAACTCACGACGTCGCCCAAAAAGATCAGCTCGTTGTAGCCTTTGTTCACGGCGATAATATTCTCCGGCACCGAGAGTAATGCGGCGTCGACGACGCCCTGTTCCAATACCGCCAGCCGCCCGGCGCCCGATCCCCCCATCGGTAATACCTGCACGTCCTTACCGGGTTCGAGGGCGAAATGTTTTAAGGCTTGATAGGCGAGGATCGTCGCCGAACCGCCGGGCGAGCTGCCGGCGACTTTTTTTCCTTTCAGATCGCGTGGCTCTCTGATCTCCTTGCGGCTGACGAAAGATTGCAGCGGTTTGGCGATGGTGAAGATCAAGATCTTTGCCGGGTAGTTGCGAGTCGCGGCAAGCGCCAGGCCGGTGAGTCCGGCGCTGTACTCGATCTCGCCCTTGAAGAAGGCGTTGTTCGCCGCGGCGAGAGACATCAGGATGATTTCCAGATCGATGCCTTCGTCTCGATAAAAACCTTTCTGATATGCCGCGTAGATTGGCAGAAAGCCAACGCTGGTGGCGGCGATGCCGAGGCGGAGCTTTTTGAGTGCAGGCTGCGCCGGTGCCGGCGAGCAAAACCAACTGTCTATGGCAAGCACGCCGATGCAGCAGAGCATTGGCAGGTAACGTCGAGACATGGCGGTGTCTCCTTTAAAATCCGAAATTCGAAGCACCAAATCCGAAATAAACTCCCAACAAACAAATCCGAAATCCGAATATCGAAAGCGGCCCCGCGGACCGAAATAAACCGCAGCCAAATCAACTCAAACTGGGAAAATCCAAAACGAGGAATCCGAATCAGGGTTGTTTGGAACATTGTGTTTTTGGTCATTGGAATTTGTTTCGAGTTTCGAGCTTTGCCTTTCTCAGTGAGTGCTTGGCGTTTTTTGGGGCGATGATCTACGGGTTCGCGCCTTTGGCTTCGAGCTCTTTCCGCACTTCTTCCGCCCAGCGCAGGTCGAAAAAATTTTCCGCGGCGAGCGGCTTATCGAGCTTGAGCGGGATCCGCAGTTCGTTTTCGAGGATGCTCTTTACTCCTTCGGCGGAAGGCACGCCGGGGATGCCGGGCGGAAAGGCGCGGGTGTAGCTGCGGATCGCCTCGGTCAACATCGGCTTGGTGATGTTTCTAATTCTCAAGCGGCGTAGCGCGATGTCGGCAGCGTCTTCGGGCCGCTCTCGGATGAACAGTAAAGAGCGGGTCATCGCCCGGAGCCATCTTTTGACCTGTGCCGGGTTTTCGGCGAGCTTCTGATTGGTCACGACGTAGCCCTGAAAGGGTAGGGTGAAAATATCGCCCATGAAGACAAGTTTGCGCAGCCCTTCACGTTCGGCGGCGACGGTGCCGGCGGGATCAAGCACGACGGCGGCAACGTTACCGCTTTTGAGGCCGAGGATTTTGTCGCCGATGCTCGTGCCTAATGAGATTCTAGTGATCTCCTTGGCCGACACGCCGGCACGTTCGGCATACAGCGTGATGAAGCGGTCTTCGCTGTCGCCGATCAGGGCGACGCCGATTTTCTTGCCCTTGAGGTCGGATCCCTGGCTGATGCTTGGATGAACGACTAAATACCAAGTCGGTTTTTCGGTTTGATAGAAGATCGCCTTGAGCGGCGCACCGCGCACGGCGCCGCGCAGGCCGCTGCCGCCGGCGCCGCTGAAATCGACGTCGCCGCTGACCAATGCCGCGATGCCGGCCGGGCCACCAATGGCGATGGTTTCGTTGTCCAAGCCTTCGTCGCGGAAGAATTTACGCTCCTCGGCGCTGTACACGCTCAGATAATTGAGATTCGCGCCGGGGATGGCGGTGCGGATCTTTTCGGCGCGCGCGCTGGCGGCGAGCCAAGCGACGCAGAACAGGACAAGGATGAAACTAACACGGCGGCCGATCATGGAACCTCCAATCCGGTTTGGGTTATTTCACGCCAAGGAGGAACGGGTTTGTTCACCACGAAGTCACGAAGGACACGAAGGGATGCAAGGGAAGGGCGGGTTGCAAACCCGCCCCTGCGAAACATCGTGTCTCTTGGTATCCTTCCCAGTGAATACTCGTTCACACTAGGACCCTTACTTTAGAGGCGAGCATGGATCGTCAGCCATCATCGTGCGCTCGCATGATGCCCCTGCTGGTAGTGCAAGCGCAACAGGTCCTTGCCGTAGTCGTTGCCGTTGGGTGTGCGCAGGATGACATGGATATGATCTTTGTACGGCTTAGCGCGTTCGCGAAAGGCGATGCCGCGTTGGTGGTCGAATTCGACGATGATCACCGGACTCTGGACGCGATAGTAAAAGACGCCGTCGTCAGAGCCGCCGCCCATCCAGCAAAAGTAGGTGTCGTTCAAATGGCGCCTGACTTCGTCCATCTTGACCTGGGCATGGCCGTCGCGCATGCGACTGACGTGGTATTCCACCAAGCCGAGCAGCAACTCATGTTGCGCGCTGGACAGCTCGCCGGAGCGGATGCCTTGGTAATCGAGCACGAGGTTGTCGCGAAACGCCGTGGTAAAGTCTTCGCCGGTAGTCTCGGGCGCGATCACCGTTTTCACGCGTTGCGGTTCCGATAGCGAGCGGAACAATGCCAGGCCGCGGTCTTCGTCGCCCTTGAATGCGCGCACGCCGGCGTATTTGCCGCTGACGGCATGCACCGGTTCCGCGCCCAAGAACGTCGGTGTCACGACGATCCGATCGCCGAGGATAAAATAATTGATGATCAAATGATGGCCGTCCCACTGCCAGCCCCAGGGTTCGGTGGCCGACGGCGCGCCCATGATGCTGAGCCAGTAGAGGTCCTCTCCATATTCACTGAGCCTACCGGTCATCTCTTGCACGGTTTCATTCAAGTGCATGAGATCGAGCGTTTCCTCGAAGCCCCGTTGACTTAAACTTTCACGCAGGAGCGCAAAGGCGCAGTCACGCTGGCCGTCGGTCATCTCGAATAGCGCCGTGCCGTGGCGCATCAGCGTCGGATGAATATTGCTCCACTTGCGCCACTGGTCGGTGTCGACCGGAAAGAGTGTCTTGGCGCGCTGCTCAGCGGTCAGCGATGCGAGAAAAGCTTCGGCCGCCTGGCGAATCGACTGTGTCGATATGCCGGTCGTTTGCAGATTGAAGAGATTGGGAATGACATCACCATTGCTCGTTATCCCTTTAAACGGTTCGGCGGCGGCCGCCAGAGATTTCTCCACATAATTCGGCGGACCGCCTTTGGTGAAGAGCGGTCGACTGGGGCCGCGTTGGTTGCAGGTTTCATGAAGGCCGCGGGTGCGTGGATCGATAGCCATGCGTCATTCCTCCGACCGGTCACCTTTAGTGTGATTGAATGCGGAATGTCAAGATGAAATGGATGCGGTGAGGACTGAATAATGTCAGGAGTGAAAAGTAAGCGGCTAAGTAGAAAATAGCCAGGAGTTTGCTTCACGGCCAATCGTATGGCGCAATGATGGGCATGATTCAATTGTTTGGCAAAGACTTCAGCGCCGGTGCTCCAAGTCATGTTGCTTCGATGGGTATCGCTACGCTCCACCCATCCTACGGGGTTGCTGGCTCATATTGTGCCAACGCACCCGGCTCCGGGCAGTAGGGCAGGCAGTCGGCGCAGCCGGTGCATTCATTCTCAATCACTTCGTACATGTGATGGATGTCTTGCATCTTCGGATGGACGGCGCGTTCGGGGCAGACTTCGCGGCACAGGCCGCAGGCGATACAGAGGGTTTCGACGATTTTAACTTTCATGTTTGCGTTCATTTCACGCGCTGCCGCCCAAGGCGCGGCTCGGTTCGGGCGCCCAGGGGCGCAGGAGAAAATCGAAAACCTCTTCGATGGGCTTCTGGTCCTCGGGCGTTAACGCGTAGGCGTCGATCTGATATTTGCCTTCCATGAAGTGCATCAGTTCTTCCGCCGACTGGCTGTGCAGTTGATGGCGGATCAGGTCGTCGTCGATGACGCTCAACGTCGCGGCAATGCCGAGGCAGGCCATCGACTCGTTGTAATAGTGCTGGCCGGCGCGGGCGAGGGGGTGGATATGCGGGAACATGGCGGTCATGCCGAAATAGGACAGCTTCGGCTGGGTATTCGCCCGCGCATCGTCCATCAACTCTTCTTCGCGCTTGATGAAGCCGCCGCGCAGCAGCACATCGGCGTGGAGCTGGCCATGCTTGACCTCGTCCCAGATTTGCCGGGCGCGCATGCGCTGCAGGTCGATATACTTTGGTTGCTGGTCGACGCTGACCGAAAGAATTTGCGTTGACATTTGTTTCAATGACATGAACGGTCCTTCGGCAGCGTAGCCGCCGCGCGCCCGCGCCGCTTTGTATTCGTCGCTGCCCGATCGCAAATCGTTCTCGGCGGCTTTGATCGCCTGCAGCACCAGCTTGTCCCACAGCGGCAGGCAGCGCTCGGTCTGGCGCAGGCGGAAGTCGACGCCGGGGCCGGTGAAGCCGGTCGGATACACCCATTTGTCTAGGAAATTCTGTCAGAATGGGATGCATTTGAAGCTCCGTTCCAAAGGTTCCATAGTTCCAGGGGTTCCAGTCGTTCAAAACGTTCAAGCCGTTCAAATCGTTCGTTCATGGTTCAAGGGCTAAGGTTGGCGCGGCCAGCGTTTGTTTTCGGTCCAGACTTCCGGCGGCGGTGGCACCATCGAACGGCCGGTGGCGGTTTCGACGATGGAGCCTTCCGCCGGACAGTACATCAAGCACACCGTGCAACCTGGATAGGTGCAGCGCTCGTCGATTTCCAAAAAATGCTGCGATGTCGGCGACACGACGACGGCATTGATCTCGATCTCGCGGCAAGCGACGTAGCACATGCGGCATTCGGTGCATTTACCATGATCAATTTTGAGTTTTGGTGTCGCCATCTTGTTGTCTATCAGACCTATTGAAAAACGTTTGTTTCAAGTGTTCCAAAAAGTTCCAGAGGTTCCAATCGTTCAAGCCGTTCAAAACGTTCAATGCGTTTGGTTCAAGGTCAGAGTTCGGAATCGATTGAACTTTTGAACGCCTTCGATATAACTCAGGCCAGGCTCGTGAACCCTTGAACGGCTGTTATCTTTTAATCTATATCCGCCTGCACGGTCACTTCTCCGGCTTTCTCTTCGGCCATGCCGAGGACGAAGCGGGCGGTTTCTTCGAGGAAGAACAGATAGTCGCGCTTGGTTTCCGTGCACAGGCGTTTGGCCAATTCGCTGTCGACCGCCTTGTGAACGTACCGCTCGACCTGGTGTTGGCCCATCAGCACATGGCTGCGGGTCTCGGCCAGTTGACTGTGAAATACCGCGCGCATGGATTGATCCGGCAACGACTCGGCGAATCTCTCGGTCCAGGCGAGCTCGATGACCTTCGGGCCGAGATTGAGCGCGGCGATGCGGATGTTGTGCGGATAGTTGGCCAGCGCGCGCAGGCAAAATATATAGGCGCCAGTGCGGGTGGCGGTGCCGAACTGGCCGTAGGGATGGGCGAACAGCGCGCGCTGGGTCGGCACGAAACGGCGGCGGAGAATCTCGTCGCAGTACTGCATTTCCTGCGACGACTCGTCGTAGGTCTGCTTGCCGAAGAGATAGGCGACAGCCGGCGGATACTCGTTTAGATTTATTCCTTGCGCCCAGCCGCCGTAGACATAGTAGAGCATGCGTTTGAGCGTCCACAGCCGGGCGAGCAGGCGAAAGCAGTGGTCGTTGGTGAACTTACCCGCGCGCGCGGCGTCGACCACGGCGTCCATCGGCGTGATGGCGGCGTCCTGCTCGCTTTGTTTGAGCAGCTGCAAGGCGAGGGCCGCGCCGGGTTTGTCGGAAGTAGATGACATCGCGTTTGATCAACTTGTCTTTTGGTCAATCAAGGATTAACCGTCATCCAGTGGGTGGTTAGGACAGGGCGAGAGTTAGCTCGCTGCCAACAAGCGCTCGTGCCCCTTCTTTGAGATCGCCGCCAATTGATCGGTGATCAGCGTCCAACTTTCGCCGTTGTCTTCGCTGCAGTAAACCTCGCCGCCAGTTGTCCCGCCGAAGATCGCGCAGTTGCCGTTGGCTTCTTCGAGACAGAGCGCGCCGAACTCATGCTTCAAGCTTGCCGGCAGTCCGCCGGCGAGGCGCTGCCAATTTTTGCCGCCGTCCTTGCTGCGATAGATTTTTCCTTCGGCACGGGCAGCCGGTCCGGCTTTGCGCCAGGTCACCGGATTATGCTCGGCGGCGGCGACGAACATGGTGTCGGGATTTTTTGGATTCCACACGAAACCGTCGGGATAGACATCTTTCGCCCAATCCGTCCGCCGTCCAGCGTTCCCAGCTGCCGCCGCCGGTGTGGGTGACGTAAAGTCCGGCGCCGCCGGTGACGTAGATTCTCTGCGGATCGCGCGGGTCGATCAGACAACGGTGCACGTCGTAGAAGTGTTCCACCGGGCGGTTCTTGTCTTTGTACAGGCCCACGGTGTTGAGCTCGCGCCAGCTCTTGCCGAGGTCGGTGCTTTTGAGAAACGCGCCTTGCTCGACGCAGGCGTAGAGCGTGTGCGCATCGCGGGGATCGAAGGTAATGAATTTCGTATGGGCGATATGCGGCGGCGCCGGGAAGGACCATTGGCCGGTGGTCGGCACTTCGCGCAGCGAGGGAATTTCGCTCCAATGCATGCCCAAGTCTTCGCTGACGAACAAATGCGCCGGTTGGGTGCCGGCGTAGACGCGGACTTTGCCGTCGACGACGTGGGCGGCCAGGCTGTAGACGTCGTGGATCGTCATGCCGTTATCGCGGCGCTCCCAGGTTTTGCCGCCGTCGGCGCTGGCGTGAATCGAGCCGAAGAACGCGCCGGCGAACATGGTGCCGGTGGTCTGCTCGAAGATGATCGCGCTGATATGCTGACCGCGCAGGGCGCGCTGGGTTTCGCGCCAGCCATCGTTGCCGCGCTCGAATAGCACAAGCCCATCCTGGGTGGCGACCCAAAGCTGCTTGGAGCGCTCGCCCGCCGAATAAACATTGGTCCCGCCGTGAGAGAGTCCGATTGCCATAGGTCACCTCCGCTATGCTTGCTTTGATTTGCCAACCTTGCGATAGGCGCACTCTAGCAACCGAGGTTCTTCGCCGTCAATGGTTCGCCGCGAGATTAAGTTTGGCGCCATTGACGGCGCGGCGCCGCTTCGGTTAGTTTCCGGCCATGGGCTTTGAGGGTTGCCAATGAGAATCGCTAGACTGTATTTGCTGCTGCTGGCACTGGTTGGGAGTTTGTTGGCGCTTGAGAGCCACGCGCAGATCAGCAAAACCACGACCTCCTATGTTTCCGATTCGGCCGGTGTCCTGCCGCTCTGGCTCGCCAAGGAAGCCGGTATCTTCGCGCGCAACGGCTTGGATGTGCAGGCGGTGCGCGTGCACGCCTCGGTCGGAGTCATGGCGCTGATGTCCGGCGAGCTGCAATTCGTTCTGATATCCGGACCGGTGGCGGTCGAAAGCGCCCTGCGCGGCTCCAATATGGTCTACGTCGCCGGCGGCATGTCGACGCTGGACTTTGTCCTCGTCACCCGGCCGGAAATCAAAACTGCCGAGCAACTCAAAGGCGGCATCGTCGGCCTGTCGGCGATCCGCGGCGCCAATCCGACCGCCACCCGATTCGCGCTGCAAAAGCTTGGCCTGGCGCCCAAGGACGTATCGCTCCAGGTGGTCGGCGGTATCAGCGAGCGAATCGCCAGCCTGCGCCTGGGAAAAATCCACGGCACACTGTTCAGTCCGCCGCAAAGCATCACGGCGCAGCGCGAAGGCTTCAATGCCCTGGCGGATGTCGCCGAACTCGGCTTGCCGTTCGTGCATATCGGCGTGGCGACCACCCGCGCCGTCATCCGGGATAAACCGGACATCGTGCGCCGCTACGTCAAATCCCATGTCGAGGCGGTCGCGCTGATGAAAACCGATCGCGAATTGTCGATCAAGGTGCTGGCGAAATATCTTGGGCAAATAAAAGAGCGCGATGTGCTGGCGCAATCTTATGACACCGCCGCGCCGGACAACCGGATCTCGCGCAAACAGTATCCGTCCGTCGCCGGTCTGCAAATGGCCCTCGATCTATTGGCGGACGATAATCCGAAGGCGAAGGTTGCCAAACCGGAGGACTTCATCGATAACCGTTTTATCAAAGAGCTCGACGACAGCGGCTATATCGACAGTCTGTATAAGCTCAAGCCGCGCTGAGAGAACTAAAAATTCGCGATGGCGTGGTGCGGTAGTTAACTTGACTGAAATGGTTCATTTCTCTAGGCTCCGTGGCGGGGGACAAACAAATGTTTGAGCGCCGATCTTGGCTTTGCCTAACAGTGCTATTGCTCGTTGGCAGCATCCGGCCCGCTGCCATCGATGCCCGGATGGTCGTCGGCGTGTCGACGGTGAACGTCGCCTTCTTGCCAATCTATCTGACCCAAGACAAAGGCTTCTTCAAAGACGAGGGCTTGGACGTTCTCGTCGTCATGTTCAACGCCGGCGCGACTAATCTTCAGGCGATGATCGGCGGCGACGTGCAGGTCATGGCCGGCGGCGTGCCGGAGACGGTGCTTGCCAGGGCAGGCGGCTTGGATATCAAAAATTTTTGGGCGATCTCCAATCTTATGCCGTTTCAGATCTACGGCAGCCCGAGCCTAAAATCGCTGAAGGACGGCAAGGGGAAAAAGTTTGCCATCAGCCGCTTCGGCTCGTTGTCGGAATTTCTTACCCGCTCGGCGCTGCGCCGGGCCGGAGTCGATCCCAAAGACGTTACCATGGTGCAGATCGGCGCCACGCCGGCGCGCTTTACCACGCTGGCAAGCGGCATCGTCGATGCGACGATTCTATGGTTTCCCGTCACCGAGCGCGCCAAAGCGGTTGGCTTGAATAAGCTCTTCGATCTGAAAGAGCTCTATCCCAACTGGACCAACGTCGGCTTTGTCGCCCGCGAAAGCTGGCTCGCCAAAGAAAAAGAGCAAGCGACGAAATTTTTGCGCGCTTACCAGCGTGGGGTGAAGCACACTCGCGAGAATCGCGACGATGGCATTCGCGCCTTGAGAAAATATGTTGGACTAGACGCCGCCGAAGCCGCCGCCGGATACGACGAGTACCGCGATTCCTTTCCAATGGACGGGCGCATCCTCGACGCCGGCATTACCGCGACGGTCGAGCAGGAGATCGAGACCGGCAGGCTAAAGGGAAAAATCTCGCTGAGCGAGATGATCGACGGCAGCTTCATCAATTTGCTCGGAAAAAAGTAGCGTATCGCTGGTTCATTCAGGGGAACCCAAAACATGTTCACCGTTTCGATTAGAATTTTCGCCGCCGTGTTGGCGTCTTGGCTCTGTGCTGGCGGGAGCGCTCAGGCCAAGCCGATCACGCTGGCGTACAATACCAATTCTCTCAACGTGATGTTGCCGCTTCTGGTTGCTCAGGAGTTAGGATTTTTTACCGCTGAAGGTTTCGAAGTCACCCCGGTTTACGTGCGCAGCGGACCGACGGCGATGGCGGCGATGGTGAGCGGGTCGGCGGATTATTCCATCGTCGGCTCGACCACGGTGGTGCAAGCGATCGCCAAAGGCATTCCAGCCGTAGTGATCGGTAATTATGTCCGCCACGTTAACTGGATGCTGATGGGCGGCACCGGTGTGACTCATCTCAATGCGATCAAGGGCCAGGTGGTCGGCGTAACTTCGGCCGGGGGCATGACGGAGTTCTTGACGGTTGAGGCGCTGGCACGCCGCGGCCTCAAGCGCGATCGCGACTATCGGATTCACTACGCGGGCAACAGTCCGGCGCGGGTGTTGGCGTTAGAGACGAAGATTATCCAAGCCGCGGCTTTTTCGCCGGGAGAACGGGTGGCGCTCGAACCGAAGGGTTACACATTGCTCATGGATATGGTCCAGGTCATACCGGAATTTCCCTTGAGCATTCTCGCCAGCAGCCGGCGCAAGTTGGACAGCAGTCCGGTTGAAGTGGAAGCGTTCCTGCGCGGGTTGCATCGGGCGATGGAAGTGATTCGCACCGACAAGGATCGCGCCGCCGCTGCGGCCTTCAAAAAGACCGCGCGCGGCGATCTCGCCAGGGAGCGCAAAGCGTTGGACTATCTGGTCAACGATTATTCCATCGTCATCAGCAAAGAAAATATCCAGGCGCTGATCTATGCCGCCGGCGTCGAGGCCGAAGCGCGCAAACTTGGCGGCGCCGAAAAGTTTTTCGCGGCGGAGCCCCAAGCCAAAGCGGTTGGGCGGCGCTGATCGGTGCGATGCCTTTGGGAGAAGTCTCACCACGTAGATCCCAGCGCGGCAAGACCGCAACCAAGAATCCGAAGATCTCGCGCTAAGCACCCACAGGACGCACAGGTGCGGGCCAATGCCCGTCATCCCGAGCGACAGACTGGGTGAAAACCCCGTTCATGGTTCGACTGGGACTCACCACGAACGGTTGTCAGACATTACAAATCGAGTATTTAGCCGTTCGCCCGGAGAGCTGTCGAAGGACTCCTAAAGAGTTTTCACACAGTCTGGCGAATGCGAGGAATCGAAGAGAGATTTCTCCCTGCTTTGCGTCATTGCGCCCCTTCGATGAACGCAGGGCAGACGTGGCGGGATAAATTGCCGAATCCGGCTGGCTGCAATTTGCCGATCATTTGCGCACACAGCACAAATCGAATGTGAAGGAGAGATCGCAGCGCCTGCGTGCCGATTCGACGGCCGCACTCTAACTACTTTATTTTTTGCTATTAGTAGCCAACCCGGCGACTCGGTGAAAAAGCGTTGGACTGTCGTGAAGATTTACGATATGGGACAGCGGAACTGATAATCACCATGGAATATTTTCGCAACTCGTTTATCGTCACGTTCGTTGGCCTCGGTCTCGGTGCCTATCTCGGCTGGCAGGCCGAGCATACTGTAGTCGGCGCATTATCGACGTTGTTCATTGTCAGCGTGCTGGCGATTCTAGAAATCTCGCTGTCCTTCGACAACGCGGTGGTCAATGCCACGGTGCTCAAGGAAATGAGCCCGCTGTGGCGCCATCGCTTCCTTACCTGGGGTATCGCCATCGCAGTTTTCGGCATGCGGATCGTTTTCCCGCTGGTTATCGTCGCGATCATCGCGCGCATCGACCCCTGGTCGGCGCTGGTGATGGCGGCCACCGACGCGGATGAATATTCCCGGGTGTTGACCAGCGCGCATGTCTCGGTGGCGGCCTTTGGCGGAGCGTTTCTCGCCATGGTCGGGCTCAAGCATTTTTTCAACCAGGAGAAAGATATCCACTGGATCGCCTGTATCGAACGTCCGCTGACCCGTCTTGGCCGTATCGAGGCGGTGGGACTGGGATTGGTCTTGCTGCTTCTCTATGCGGTATCCCGCTGGCTGATCGGCGGCGAGCAGATCGAGTTTCTGATTGCCGGGATCTTCGGTCTGGTGACCTATATCGCCGTCGATGGCGTTTCAGCCGTCCTCGACATGACGTCGGGCGCCACCGGCCAAGTGGCGCGGTCGGGTGCTGCGTCGTTTCTCTATCTCGAAGTGCTCGATGCCAGTTTTAGTTTTGACGGCGTGATCGGCGCCTTTGCGCTTTCCAATAACCTGTTCATCATCGCCATCGGTCTCGGTATCGGCGCCATGTTCGTTCGAAGTCTGACCATCATGCTGGTGGAAAAGGAAACCCTCGCCTCGTACCGCTATCTCGAGCATGGCGCGTTCTACGCGATCATCGCGCTGGGCGTGATAATGTTCCTCAATGCCGTCACCCATATCCCAGAAGTGGTCACCGGCCTGATCGGCTGTGGCTTTATCGTCTGGGCGTTTTGCGACTCGATCCGCTTTAACCGCCGCCAGCGCGGTGCGTGATTTAATCTAGTCATTACATACTTGCCGGGCGCTGAATTGGCGCGGCACCTTGCATTCCCAACATTTGCCATTATAAGACGGGAATCGATTACAACCGATGCTATTTGATCACGAGGGTGTCGCAATGATCGATCTTTCGCGTTTTTCATTGACCGGCCGGACGGCGGTTATTACCGGCGGCAGCGGCGGCATTGGCCGGGCCTGCGCGCGTGGCCTTCGCCAAAGCGGGAGCGAACATCGTCATCGCTTCGTTGCCGCCGGAGTCGATTCCGCCGGTGATCCAGGAAGTCGAAGCGCTCGGGGTAAAGGGGCTTGGTTTGGCGGTAGATGTGTCCGATGAGCCGCAGGTGAAATCGCTGGTCGAGCAAACTTTAGCGCAGTTTGGCCGCATCGATGTTCTGGTCAATGTCGCCGGCGGTTCTTACAGCCGCAATCCCGCATATGCCGGCGTTCAAGCGCGCGCCATTGTCTCGAATTGGCACCGGAAGATTTTATGACCGCCTACGCGGTCAATACTAAGACCGCCTTTCTATGCGCCAAGGCGGTGGCGCCGGCGATGAAGGCGCGCGGCAAGGGCAGCATTGTCAATATCGGTTCGATTTCCGGCCGCGGCACCAAGAAAGAACGAGCCGACATGGCGGCCTACGGCACGGCCAAGGCGGCGGTGATGAATTTGTCGATTCACATGGCGCAGCATTGGGGGCCGGAGATCCGCGTCAACGCGATTGCTCCGGGCATCATCGACACGCCAAGACCGGCAGGGAGCACGCGCCAGGACGATTGGGCGGAGGCGCTCAAGAAAATCGCCCTCGGCCGCGCCGGCAGCGCCGACGAAGTCGCCAGCGTGGCACTGTTTTTAGCCTCGGACGCGGCGAGCTTCGTCAGCGGCGCGATTATCGATGTCAATGGCGGGGAGTGATCGGACTAAGCAGCTTTTCATTTGGACGTCTGTCATTTCGACCGAAGGGAGAAATCTCGTCTCAGATTATGCGGCAAGATTTCTCACATTCGTTCGAAATGACAGAGTGAAGATATAGATTCCGTGAATCTTAAGTTGCCAGCGGAACTAATCCAGCCAATCCTTGTCCTTCAATTTTCTCGGCAAGTAGGTTTTCGTCAAGTACTGAAAATCTTTGTTGGCGAGCGCGTCGAGCTCGAATTTGAGGCCGCTCGTCAGCATGCCTTTGATTTCGTTCTGCCATTCTTTTTTCTGAAACCACTTGTACTTCATCAGTTCTTTGGCGCGGTTGATGTCTTTGTCGTTCAACTTGATGCCGACGTTGCGCGGCAGGCCGTAGCGCTCGGGGTCGGCGCTGGAGAAGCCGATGAACTTCGCCTTGGGGATCGCCATGCGTTCGCTTTCGAAGGCGAGATTGATCGAGCCCTGCTTGATGACCGAGTAGATGTAGTAGCCCCAGGGATCGTTGTCGACGAGAACGTAGACCGGCAGCTTGTAGTCTTCGTGCAGCCGGCGCGCCAGCCGGCGCACGCCGCGCGGCGGCTGGCCGTTGCCGGTGAGCAGGATGCAATTGTACCGGCGCCAAAATTTATCTTCCGACAGCCGGTTCCATTGGGTGCCTTTTTCGACCAGCAGGACGAAGTCCGCGGTGCACTTGCTGATCTGAATATACTCCGGCTCGACGATGGACGGCACCGAGTAGCCGCCTTTGCCGAGCTTGGTGCAATCGACCCGGTCGCCGTCGTCGACGATGGTCAACGGCCCGACGACGGTGCCGGAGTTTTCGGCGCGGACATGCAGTTCTTCGCGCAGCGCTTCGAGGGTGACTTCGAGATCCTCGATCAGCGGGTCGGATTCGTTCTGGCCGTCGAAGGTGTTTTCGTGGGAGTTCTTGATCGTGTGCTTGGTGCGGTAATAAATTTCCCGCAGCGAAGTGGTCAGGTTGGCGCGCTGCAGCTCGGCCAGAGCGTCGGCGACGAGCACCGTCTGCATGAATTTTTTGGCCATGCCGACGTTGAAAAAGGTGCGCGCCTGCTTGCGCCGGCCCATCTCGATGATGCCGCGCTTGGCGTTGAAGTTGACGTTGGCCAGGCTGCGCACCGGAATCGCCAGCGACGGGTCCTGGCTGCGCTGCGCCGCGGTGATCACGACATCGGCGACGCCGATGAGTTTTTTTTCGACTACGCCGTTATTTTTTGGTTTTTTTGCCGCCATTTTTCTTTCCTGTCTTTTTGCCGGGTTTTTCCAGAGCTAGAGTCATTTGCTTGGTGTCTGGGGATTTCGCGCCGCGCTGTTGCCGCGGTTTGGTGGCGCGCGGCTTGGTCGTTGTTGGCCGCTGGCGATTTGCCCTTCGCCATTGAGGGCAGCGCCGGTTCTGCATCTGCGGCAGCGCTGTCCTCCGTCGACTCAGCCTCCGTCGGCGCCGCGCTTGGCAGTTCGGGTGCGTCGCCCTCGGTGCCTTCGTCGGTGACGATAATCGAATGCGGCAAGCCTTCCGGCCCGCCGCCATCGTGGCCGAGGATCTCGTCGGTCTTTTGTCCGCCGGTGCGCTTGGTGGCGATCTTCTGCAACTGTTCTTTGAGCTTTTCCTTGGCGAGCTTGCCGCCTTTCAGCCGGGCGCAGGCTTCGACGACTTCCTCGATGTAGAGCTCGAAGATGTTGCGCCGGCGGAATTCATCCTTGGCCCGTTCCCGGCGGCGCAAGAAAACTCCCAGCCGCCGGCCGCACTCTTGCAAGGCGAGTTTGATTTCTTTTCTGATCTCGTCGTAGTCGGCGATGGCTTCTTTGGACTCGCTGGTGAACGGCACCCAGACCGACGCCATGTGCACGAAGATCACCATCGGTCCGGCCGGCAGCGCGCCGCGCGACTGCGCCACGCCGTAGTTACGCCAAGTGGTGTCGAGGACCGATTTGAAAGTCGCGCAGGCGGACTGCTGGTAGAGCAGCGGCACGCGGTTGGCGTAGCGGATCACCGAGGCTAGCTCGTTGTCGTCGTCTCGGTCTTCGCCTTCGGCGAGCGGGATGTTTTGCTCTTTCACTTTTGCCGCTTGTTCGGGATTCTTGCCAAAGGCCAAGCCGGCTTCGATCACAAATGGATTGCCGCGATAGACCGCCGGCGGCCGGGTCACGGCGGTGTAAAATTCGCCTTTGATCTGTTTGTACAGTCCGTGGAGTATCGCCCGCTCGCCGATGGGCGAGATGCAGTTGCTCGGCGGCGCCATGATCTTGGTCGACTGGATCGCCTTGTAAAACGTTTCGGCGGCGGCGCCGTGCAGGTCGCGCGGCTTGGCGTTTGGCGAAAGCTTGGCGGTCTTGCAAATGTCCTGCGCCAGACTCGACGACACCCGGCTAAACTCGCTGGCGAGAAATCCCACCAGGGAGTGGCTCTTGGTGTCATGGAGCATCTTCAGCATCATGCCGAATTCTATGCCATAGGGATGCGGCTTGATCTCGCGCGGCTGCGGCGGCAGCTCGTCAATGGTCCGCGGGTATTGTTTAATCTCGCCTTCCGGCGTGTGGTAGACGAGCTTGACATGGGGATTGGCGATGGCCGTTTGTTCCAGGTATTCGTCCACCGAGGCGCGGCCCTTTTGATAGCGCCCTTCGATTTCCAGACTGACCTGGGTGCCGCGGTGGTTTTCCCAGTCGATCTTTTTGTTCTCGAAAATTCGCGGCTCGTTTTTCTTGGTATCGATCTGCACTTCGAAATAGTGCGCCGGCGCCTTGGCGCTGGTGCGCGAAATGATCTGCACCGGCTTGCCGGTGGTGAGCTGGGCGTACATGCCGGCGGCGGAGATGCCGATGCCTTGCTGGCCGCGGCTCATGCGCAGGCGATGAAACTTCGAGCCGTAGAGCAGCTTGGCGAAGATCGGCGGGATCTGCTGGCGCACGATGCCGGGACCATAGTCGATCACGGTGACGCGAAAGCGCGTCGCCTGGCTCGGCGCCGGCGTGACGCCATTGTTGGACACGACTTCGAGCTTGACGATGACTTCTGGCAAAATGCCCGCCTCTTCGCAGGCATCCAGCGCGTTGTCGACCGCTTCCTTGATACAGGTGAGCAGCGACTTGCGCGGACTGTCGAAACCCAACAGGTGGCGATTCTTGGTAAAAAACTCCGATACGGAAATTTCTCTCTGGCGCGCGCCCATCTCGGCGGCGGTGACGGCTTTTCTCGGTTCGGCCGGCGCCGCCGGTGTGGCTGCCGCTTCGGCCTTTGGCATGGGTTTAGACATCGTTAGTTCGTTTCTCCATGGATGAGTTCGGCGCTGGAGCTCAGTGATTAATCGGCAGCGTTGGGCGCCGCCCTAAACTCGTGTGACGCGATAATTGAATGCAAAAGTGGATCAAACGCTCACGCTACGGAAGGTTGATGTTCGCCAACGATTATAGCAGAGCGGCAAAACTTGTGAATGGCTCGACGGAATATTTTTCCACAAATCAGGGCGAGATCCCGGTTAGGATTGATATCAGCTCCTGGATGCCGACATCCGTGCTCAGGACATGTTTCAGGAAAAGAGCCGATCCGTCATTCCGGCGCAGGCCGGAATCCAGACCCATCATCCACCTGGATACCGTTTTTCAACGGTATGACGGACTCTGTCCGTCACCTGGATTCCCGTTTTCACGGGAATGACGAATAAGAGTCAATGGACTTCGAGTCGACGCAATCGGAATCCTTCGGCTTCGAGCCAAGGGATGTTCAGTTAAAGAACGCGAAAGCGCGCACTTCGATGCTTTGCCGCGCCGGCGCGCCGGCCGGGGTGTTGGGGTCGTCGAAGGATGTGTGCGGCGTGAAGCGGGCGCGGCCGTCGGTGTTGGAATCGTAGACTTTAAACACGAGCGCCTCGTCGCGGCGCATTTCGGGAAAGTAATACCAGCGATGATTGGCGTGGTATTTCAATCGATAAGTCTGCCCGACGCGGTGCGGGTAGCGGCGCTCGGCGACGACCAGATCTGCCATCGCGACGCTCTTGGCGTCGGCCAGCGCGAGGGGATTGGACTGGATCGGTTGATTGATCGCGCGCCAAACCTGGATGATTGCGAAGCGGCGGGTCAGTAAGTCCTCGGCTTCGTCCGGCAGGAACTCACGCACGCGGTTGGGTCCCGACCATTCCGTGTAGTCGTTATGCGCCGACATGACCGGTTCGCGGATCAATTTCGCCTCGCGCTCGGCTTCGTCGCCGGAACGCAGCGTGTGATCGAAGATCGCCACCCGAGACGCGCCCGATTGCTGTTTGATCAACTGCTCGACTTCCGGGTAGTAGACCGACTCCAATTGCGCGCGTGTCGAAGAAGTCGCCGACTTTGGTTTTGTGCTCGACCAGGACGAAGCCGTTTTGCTCGAGTGAAATCTCGCCGGCAAGCAAACGGCCATTGCGCACCGCCATCGGCATCAAGTCGTGGGTGCCGGTCTTGCGCCGCCGGATGTTATTCGGACCGAAGGTTTCGTTGACGAGTTTTTCACCCGTGTCCACGGTATAGGGGATGCCGGCGGTCAGTTCTTGGATCATGACTGAAGCTCCTTGCCGATTTAACTCACCATAGCACAAACTTATTGTTTTAGCCGCCCTTCGTTTTTCAATTCCTGCTGCGCCTGTTTGAGAATCCGATCGTTGACGACCCGGTCGAGGGTGAATTTTTTGTCGACCAAGCCGGTGCGGTGGTCGTCGTCGAGCATGGTTTGAATGCCGTCCCAGGCCACCGACATATCGGCGGCGTAACCGGGGCTAAACAGATCGTAAGAACGCTGGACGATTTCCGGGTCGCCCTGCAAGCCGGCTGCGAAGCCGATCTTGATCGCTTCCTGTTTGTTGAACTTGGCGAATTGCATGCCGAGAATCAGCGCCTTTAAGAACCGCTTGGTCGTATCCGGGCTTTTCTCCAGCATCTCGCCGCGGCTGACGTAGACGCTCTGGGGCACGCGCAGGGCCTCATTGAAATTGGCGATCATGGCGAAGCCCTTGTCGAGCAGTTTGACGGTGTCTTCGGCGGAAAACGGCGCGGCGGCGATCAGTCCTTTTTCCAACGCGCTGGCGCGCACCACGGTTTGACCGATCGAGCGCAAGGTGACGTCTTTATCGGGTTCGAGATTGTTGCGTTTGAGATAGAGCCTAACGGTGAAATCGGAAAAGGACCCAGCGCCAGTGATGCCGACAATCTTGCCGCGCAGGTCTTCGATCCGTTTGATGTCTTTGTTGCCGATCAGCGTGTAGTTGGTGTAGTTCGACGTCGACGCGATGATGTTCATGTCAAGGCCGCGTGCTTTACTGCGGATCGCCGCCTGGGCGCCGCCGATGGTGGCGAAGTCGATGTTTCCCGACACCAGTGCCATGACTGCGGTTGGGCCGCCACTGACGAAGATTTGCTCTACGGTGAGACCCTGATCGCGGAAGTAGCCGCGGTGATTGGCGACGCGGAAAGGCAGCTGCGCATTCCACGCCAAGCTGACGAAGACGACACGGAGGTTTTTCTTTTCCTGGCCCGACGCGAGCTGGGCGGATAGGAGCGACAGGACCAATAGAACGGGTAGCATTCTGCAACAGCGAGAGTACATCGTTGCGCCCTGTGCTAGCGTTTGCGTTCCAACTCTTCTTTGACTTCCGCGGCGAGCTTCAGCGACAAAAACTTTTCCGGCGCGACATCTTCTTTGATTTTGAGCGGCGCTTTGACGTCGAACTCGATGACGTTCTTGATCCCTTGCGCCGACGGCACGCCGGGAATGCCGTCGGGCAAGGCGCGCACGAAGCGGCGGATGCCTTCGATGACGATGGGCCGGCTCGGGCTGCCCATGGGGATTTTCTTTATAGCGATGTCGGCGGCCTCTTCCGGCCGCTCGCGGATGAACATGAGGGCGCGCATCATGGCGCGCAGCCAGCGTTTGATATCGCCGGGCCGCTTGGCGATTTTCTCATCGCTGGCCATGAAGCCTTGAAACGGGTAGGGAAACAGGTCGCCTAAAAATGTCAGCGTGCGCAAGCCTTCTTTTTCAGCGATGAACGCTTCGTCGCCGTTGACCGTGGCGGCCTGGATCGCGCCCGATTTCAGTCCCAAAATGGTCGTGGTGGTCGAGCGCGACGGCATGGCGACGCGGATCAGATCGCGCGGCCCAACGCCGTTGCGTTCGGCGTAGGCTGTAATCAAAGCGTCCTGGGTGTCGCCGACGGTGCCGACCGCGACGCGCTTACCTTTGAGATCGGCACCCTTGGCGATCTCCGGCGCGGCGATCAAGTACCAGGTCACTTTCTCGGTCTGGAACATCACCGCTTTGATCGGCGCGCCGCGCAGCGCCGCGCGCATGCCGGTGCCGCCGGCGCCGCTATAGTCGACCTCGCCGCTGACCAAGGCGGCGATGGCGCTGCTGCCGGGAATGACGATGGTTTCGTTTTCCAAATTCTCATCGCGAAAGTAGCCTTTGACCTCGGCCACCGGCACGCTCAGATAGTTCAACGTGGCGCGCGGAATGACCGTACGCACACGCTCGGCATTAATATTAGTCGGTGCGAGAAGCGCAAAGGCCAAGACGATGGCTAGTTTCATGGTATTGCCCTCAGCGCGCCATTTCGCGCCGGACCTCTTCGAGGACGCGGAAGTCGACGATCTTGTTCAACGCGATGTCGCCGATGCTTTTGTCGGAGTTCTGGATCAGTTTGATATGGACCTTCAGGCCGGCGTCGGACGAGGCGCCGTCGCGGCTGGCGGCCTTCATGATCGATTGATAGGAGTCGCGTGCCGTCGCCGCATCGAGCTTCCATTCGCGCTCGACGATCTTGATCGACTCTTCAGGATTGTCCCGGGAGAACAGCAGGCCGCGGTAAAAGGCGCGCAGCAGCCGCTTCACTTGATCGCGATTCTCAGTCAGCCGGCGCTCGGTGGTGGTAAAGCCGTTACTGGGAAACTCAATGGCGTCGCCAAGAAACAGCAACTCGCGAAAGCCTTTTTGCTTGAGCATGGAGTTGTCCGGCGGATTGGCGATGTTGGCGTCCACCGAGCCGGCGATGAGCGCGGCGTTGCGCGTGTTGCCCAGGCCGATCATGATCAAGACGACATCTTTTTGCGGATCGAGGCCGTTGGCTTGGAGCGCGACTCGAGCGGCTAAATCGGTGGTGCCGCCGAAACGGCTGACGGCGACTAATTTGCCGCGCAGCTCGCTGACCGATTTGATGGCGGGCTTGGACATGACGAAATAATTCGGCAGCCGGGCGCTGAAAAAGATCGATTTCAACGGCGCGCCTTTGGCCGCCAGGCGCAGCGCCGAGTCGGCGACGCCATGGTATTCGACCTCGCCGCTCAGCAGCGCGTTGTGAGCGATGTTAGGCAGCAGCGCCGGCAGTTCGAGTTCGATGTTTTCGTCTTTGAGGAAACCGCGGTGCAGGGCGATGAACATGGGCAGATAACCCATGGAGCGCGACGGCAGCGCGAGACGGACTTTTTCCGCCGCAGCAAAGTTTGTTGCGGCCAGGAGGGTTAGCATCAGGGTAAGGACTACGCTCAAGCCGTAGAGAAATTTGCGGGTCATGATCTGCTTCCGTGTCCGGCGACGAATTTGCGCTAGTATAACCAGAACTTGCGATGAAGCAACTCAGTTCACCGTGGAATTTGCCATGGAAATCCGCCACCGCCGAGATTAAAATACGACGATAAGCCGAGATCCGAGTGGAGGACTAAATATGACATTGGGGCGTGTGTTGGTCGAGGAGTTTCAGCCGGAAGTTTTGCAATGGTTGCGCGAGCGGGTTGACCTGGTGGTGGTCAATCCTTGGGTCGAGCCGCAGCGCTGGGATATCGAAGTGGCGCGCGTCGACGCGGTGATCAGCCGTAAGGGGCAAATCACCCGGGAGCATATGGAAAAGGGCGGCGGGCGTTTGAAAATCATCGCTCGCACCGGCGTCGGCGTCGATCCGTCGCGGGTCGACTTGGAGGCGGCCAAGGAACTCAAAGTTTGGGTGACCAACCAGCCCGGCAGCAACGCCGTCTCGGTCGCCGAGTTGGTGTTCGGCCAGATGATCGCGCTGGTGCGCCACACCCATGCGGCCGACCGCGCGGTCAAAGATAATCGCTGGAGCGATTATCTAAAATTCATCGGCACCGAGCTCGCCGGCAAATCTCTCGGCATCGTCGGCATGGGCAACATCGGCGCGCGCATGGCGATCCGGGCGCGCGCTTTTGAGATGGCTTTTCTCGTCTACGATCCTTATATCCCCGAGTCCCATGTGACCGCGCTGGGCGGCAAGTGGGTTGGCCTCAACGACCTTCTGTCGGACGCCGATTTCGTGACGATCCACTGCCCGCTCAATCGTGAAACTCGCGGCATGGTCGGCGCCAAAGAATTGGCGTTGCTGAAGCCCTCGGCATTTCTCATCAATATGGCGCGCGGCGGCATCGTCGATGAAGTAGCGCTGTGCCAGACCTTGCAGCAGGGCAAGATCGCCGGTGCGGCATTGGACGTGATCGCCGCCGAGCCGCCGGCCAAGGACCATCCGTTGTTCAAGCTCGACAATGTTCTGTGGACGCCGCATTTGGGCGCGGTGACGCTGGAAGCTTCCGAGCGCGGCGAATGGGGCGCGGCTGAAGAAGTCATTCGCGTGCTCGAAAGCAAACGGCCGAAGAATCCGGTGGTGGACGCGGATGAAGCGCGATTGCTATTGCCGGCGTAAACAAGAACGTAAGGGGTAAGTAGCGTCAGAATGGCGAGTCCGGACGCCTCGCCTAACTTGCCCCTTACTGTCTTACCTCTTCAGAGCTTTTTCCAGTCGTGTTTTGATCGCCGGCGGCATGGCGAGGAAGTCGCGGACGATTTTATAAATCGACTCGGCGAAGATCGGGGTGATTTCCAGCTTGCCTTTTTCCGCCTCAGCTAAGAACGATTTGTCGGTGAGAGTCTTAGCAAAGGCCGCTTCCAAGGCCGCGGCGCGGTCGGCGGGCACGCCCGGCGGCACCATATACACTTTGCCGAACTGATTGGGCGCGCTGGTGCCGTAGCGCAATAACAGTCGCTGGTTTTCGTCTTTGGTTAGTTCAGGGATAGTCGGAATACTATTCGCAGGCAGATCGGCCAACGGTTGATCGGCGAGCTGGGCGATGACCGACCAGTCGCGGTTTTTGAATTTATCCAGTGAACTCGGTTTGACCGTGCTCCAGGGATTGAAAAAACCGCCGATCTCACCGGAGTCGATGGCCAAGCGGATATCGGCGCTGCCTTTGTAGCCTGAAACGACTTTCAGATTTGCCTCCAATGCCTCGCGCAACAGGATCGGCGCGTGTTCCAGGGTCGAGTTGGGGATAGCGCCCAGGGTCAGCTGCTTGGCATTGCTTCCAACCAAGTCGGTGAATTTAGCTATGCCCGACTGGCGCGCGACGATCATGACATAAGTTTCGTTCACCGGCACGGCTAGATAGCGGAACTTGGCCATGTCGAAATGAACGCCTGGATTGGCGAAGAGTTGTTCCAAGATCACCGCGCCGTTGAGCATGCCGATCTCGCTACCGTCCCTGGCGCCGCTATTGAATATATAATTGCCGGCGATGATGCTGCCGGCGCCGGGCATGTTGGCCACGGCGAGGGTGGGGTTGCCGGGGATAAAGCGGCCGAGGTGGCGCGCGATCAATCGCGAATATACGTCGGCGCCGCCGCCAGGGGGAAAGCCGACGACGATCCGGACGACCTTACCGCGGTAGAAGTTAGCCACGGTCTGCTCGTCGAACTTTTGCGGCTTCGCTAGAGCCGCGCCGAGGGATTCTCCGTGGGCGGAAAAATTTATCAGGAACAGCGCGGCGATAAGGAACAAGAACCTACGCATGAGGGGCAGCTGCAACGATTTGCGGTCGAACGAATGACGCGGATCGAACTGACCAACGCGACGACGCTAGCGCAGCTTGGCCGTGCTGACGTGGACTCTACCATCGCTCTGCAACTTGACGACGTTGACAGTGCCGGTGTACTCGGGCGAGCCGGAGTAGTGGGCGGTCACATCGCCGTTGCCCACCGCAATGGACTGATTCCAGTGGCCGAGGGCGACATAATCGGCGCTGGTGGCGAGCAGTTCCTCGCGATGGATCAGCCAGGAGCCGATCATTCGATTGGGATCGCGCGCTTCGTCGACATAGTGACCATGGGCGGCGACGAGCTGCCAGCGGGTGCTGCGCGGCTGGGGATTAGCCAGCGGCGACATGTCGGTGTAGTCGACGTGGGCGTGGCCCCAGATCTCCAGATCGAACTCCGGGAACATGATGGACTTGCCGCAGTTCAAGCCGAGAATATTGACGTTGGCAACGTCGGCCAGGCCGCCGCGCCGATAGACAGAGTCGGGAGTCAGCGGGTCATGGTTACCCGGCAGGATCACCACGCGCTTGCCGTAGTCGCGCAAGATTCCCGCCGCGCGCTCAAGCAGGTCGACAGGTTGGCGGTGATTGTCGAAAGAGTCGCCGGCGAGCAGGACGATGTCGGCATCGACCTCGTTGGCCGCGGCCAACACCTGCGGCAACACCGCTAAACGGTCTTTTTCACTGAAGCTATCGTCGGTGCCGAGGTGCAGATCCGAGCTATGAACTATAGTCACTTCTGGGTGCGTAGCCATTTTTAGCCGTCCGGTTGCGAGAATATAGAAAACCGTAACAAAAGCGCCGGGAAAAGAAAAGCCAGCGGTAGAAATGAAGATAGTGGGTCATTGGCCAAAAAAAAGAGCAAGGCGGAGAGGGCCACCTTGCTCTTCAGTCAATCTAGTAGAAAGATTACTTGCTGGCTTTCTTCTCGTCGCTCTTCGCGTCCGCTTTGGCGTCCTTGGCTTTTTCACTGGCCTTCGCGTCGCCTTTAGCTTCGCCCTTGGCCTTCTCGCCGCCCTTGGCCGGCTCGGCCTTGCTCTCACCCTTGGTGTCGCCGGCTTTCGCCTTGGCATCGGCCTTGGCTGGCTCAGCCTTCTTCTCTTCCTTACGGCATCGGCCGCAAATGCGGCAGAAGCTAAAAACATCGAAGTAACAAATACGCTCAAAAATCTTTTCACTAGTGATTCCCCCTTAAAATATTTGTGGTTGCTATTTGAACAAAGCGTTGGGGTATCGCCCTCCACTCGACCTAATTTCAACGCATTCGTTCTGGTGACTTGGACGTGTGCTAGCAGCTTTCCATTCACGCTGGATGAGTTTATATATGAATCGGCCTCAATTGCTCAAGCTTAATCACGATCGCGTATGCGCGCTAAGTTTTTGAAATTTAGGAGGTTCTTGCGATGTCGGAGGGGTTGACGATTGCTCAAGGCGATAACCGATTGGTTTTGTTGCCGCGTATGGCGAACCGCCATGGTCTGATCGCCGGTGCCACCGGAACCGGCAAGACGGTGACGCTACGGGTGATGGCGGAGAGTTTTAGCCGCATCGGCGTGCCGGTATTTATGGCGGATGTGAAAGGCGATTTATCGGGTATCGCTCAAGCCTGGCACGGCGAATCCTAAAATCGGCGAACGGGTCGCCAAGCTCGCCATCGAAGGATTTCAATTTTCCGCCTATCCCGTGGTCTTCTGGGATCTCTTCGGCGAACAAGGCCATCCGGTGCGGACCACCATCTCGGACATGGGGCCGCTGCTCATGGCACGCTTGCTCAATCTTAACGAGACCCAGAGCGGCGTGCTGACGATGGTCTTCAAAATCGCCGATGACAACGGCATGCTGCTGCTCGATTTGAAAGATCTGCGCGCCATGCTGCAACATGTCGGCGACAACGCGGCGCAGTTCAAAACCCAATATGGCAATGTCTCGGCGGCGAGCGTCGGGGCGATCCAGCGCGGCCTGTTGGGACTCGAAGAGCAGGGCGCCGACAGGTTTTTCGGCGAGCCGGCGCTCGATCTCGAAGATCTGATGCAGACCGACAGCCAAGGGCGCGGTGTGATCAATATTCTTACCGCCGATAAGCTCATCAATGCGCCCAAGCTCTACGCGACGTTCTTACTCTGGCTGCTGTCCGAGTTATTCGAACGCTTGCCGGAGGTGGGCGATCCGGAGAAACCCAAGCTGGCATTTTTCTTCGACGAAGCGCATCTGCTTTTCAACGATGCGCCCAATGTCTTGCTGGAGAAGATCGAGCAGGTGATCCGCCTGATCCGTTCCAAAGGCGTCGGCGTTTACTTCGTGACGCAGAATCCCCTCGACGTGCCCGATGTCGTGCTCGGCCAGTTGGGCAATCGCGTGCAGCATGCGCTGCGGGCGTTCACGCCGCGGGATCAGAAGGCGGTGAAAGCCGCGGCGACAACTTTTCGGCAGAACAAAGACATCGACGTCGAAACCGGCGATCACCGAACTCGGCGTCGGCGAAGCGCTGGTGTCGTTTCTCAACGACAAAGGCCAACCGACGGTGGTCGAGCGCGCGCTGATCTATCCGCCGCAAAGCCAGCTGCCGCCGTTGACTGCCGGCGAGCGCGAGCAGATCGTCAAGCAGGTTCAACGCTCTACGGCCATTATGAAAAGATCGTCGACCGCGACTCGGCCTACGAGATGCTCAAGGCCCGCGCGCCGCAGGCAGAAGCCGGGCCGGCGCCAGCGCAGAGCGGCGTCGGTTGGCAGGGCGAAGCCGGGAAATTGCTCGGCGCCCTAAGTAAAAGCGCCGCGCATGCGATCGGCAGCCAAGTTGGCAGAGAGATTATCCGCGGCGTCTTGGGATCGATCTTCGGTTCGACGACGACGCGAAGAAGGAGATAGGATTCTTTAACCGCAAAGTACGCAAAGAACGCAAAAAAGATTTCTGAATCGTCGGGGCAGGTTTGCAAACCCGCCCTTTTAGATTGTGTCGGCGGTTCGTTCGAAAATCTTGCTTGCAGGCTGATCTCTTCCAGTCGCTCTTCTTTTCTTACCTTTGCGTTCTCTGCGTACTTTGCGGTGAAATATTCTTACGGTCTTTCCACCGGCAACGGCTCGTAGATCATGTCGCCGCGTATGGCGTAGACGGGTGTAATCGTTTGCTTGGCTGGAATCATGCCTTTTTGCGAGTCGAGCGCTTGCCACTCTCGGTCTTCAATCTTCAAAACTGAAATTTCCGCCTGATCGCCGACGCGCAGGGTGCCGAGCTGCCCGGTTCGGCCCAGGAGCTTCGCGGCGTTGGCCGTCGCCATTTCGACTACCTGATTCAGGGTAAATCCCAGCGCCATCAGTTTCGCCATGGTCGTCGGCAGATCGTAGACCGGGCCGGCGCGGTTGCCGCGGTGGCCGTCGGTGGAGACGCCGTCGGGGTGGAGCCCCTGGTCGAGCACCTTGCGGGCGACGTCGAAGTTCAAATTATGCAGACCGTGGCCGACGTCCATGAGCACGCCGGTTGCTTTGGCGTCGCGCACCTGCGGCCACAGTTTGCCATTGGCGTCGAGCAAGCCGCCCGGATGCACGGTGAACATATGGGTGATGATGTCGCCGGGGACGAGATACTTGAGCACGTCGCCGATGGCGACCGGCTCGGTGCCCTTGGTCCAGCTCTCGCCGATATGAATCAGCAACGGTATCTTGAGCGCGTCGCCGAGTTTGCGCGCGCGCTCCAGCGGCTTCAGCCCCTGCGCGCCCAGCGCGCCGCCGGTGGCCATGATCTTGATGCCGACGATGATGTCGCGGTTGGCTTCGACCGCCTGCTCGATCTTCGCTTCGTCGATCAAGCGCGGGTCGGCGAGGATGCTGTAGCCCGGACCGCTGACGCCGCCGAGGGTCGACAGATTGATATAGTTCAGCACCCGCGTCTTGGCGTTGTCGGTGACGTAGTTGCGAAAGACATTGAGCAGCGTATGACCGGCGCTGCCGGCGTCGACGACTGTGGTTACGCCCGAGCCGACGCCGAAAATATCCGGGTCGACGCCAAAGGCGCCGAGCCCTTTCATCAAGTGTAGATGAACGTCGATCAAGCCCGGCGTGACGATGCATTCTTTGGCGTCGATGACGGATGGCGCCGTCGGCGTCGAGATTCGCGCCGATCGCTTCAATCTTGCCGTCGACGACGCGAATGTCGAACGAGCCATCTCTGCCGCTCGCCGGGTCGATCAGTCGGCCGCCTTTAACTAAGAAATTAGAGATTCGTTGCGACATTTGCGTGGATGAGCAAGTTAAGCCGATGCTCGGCGCTTCTTCGTCGGTGTGGAACGAAAAGCCGTCGTGGCCAGTTGCAGCAGCGAGCGCAGCGTATCGTTGACTATCTTGTCGTTGGGAAACGCCTTCGCGATTTCCGGTTCAAGGAGTACAACATTCGTCGTGGCTGCGATGTTCTTGGCGTATTTGCCGCGCACCATCGCGCCAAAGTCCGATCGCTTATATTCACGCCGAAGCCCATCCGACTTCTGCGATTTAGCCTTCTTCATAAATGCTCCGTTCTTTTTTCGTCGCTAGACGCGCCGTGATGATGCGAATCGTGTCTTCACGTTCCGCAAAGCCCACCACCAATAATCGCCGGCGAGACGACAGCCCGAATGTGATGAAGCGTTCTTCTTCATCAGAGTGGTCCGGGTCTCGGCCGGTCGTCGAAAGTGGATCGCGAAGAGCGGTCGTTGCTTCATGAAAGCTGACACCATGTTTACGGAGATTTGAAGTAGCTTTCTTCGGATCCCACGCGAATTTCACAGCCAAGGTATAGCTGAAACCGGCTGTGAACCCAAGGAATCACAACAAGATTACGGGCCCTTGCCGCCTGAACTCGTGCGATCGCATTCAAGTCGTATAATACGCATTCTCTTTCACGTAGCCTTCGGTCAAATCGCAGCCCCAGACGCGAGCCGATGCTTTGCCGATGCCGAGCTCGACGCCGATGGCAACTTCGGACTGGCTGAGATATTTCCGCAGCGCTTCGAGATCGCAGTCGACAGGGGAGCCTTTTTTGAAAACGGCGGTGGCGCCGAATCGAATGGTGACTTTGGCCGGGTCGATGCTCGGATCGAAGGATCTTGCCCACTGCCATGATCACCCGGCCCCAGTTGGGATCGGAGCCGTAGACCGCGGTTTTCACCAGCGGCGAATTGGCGACCAACTTCGCCACCCGTTGCGCTTGCGCAGCCGTCTTGGCGCGACTGACGTCGACGGTGATGAGTTTGGTCACGCCTTCGCCGTTGCGGGCGATTTCGCGGGTGAGATATTCGCAGACCTGGAACAAGTCCCTTTTCAAATTGCGGCAGCTTCACTTTGCCGGCGAGTCCGTTCGCCATCAGCACGACGGTGTCGCTGGTGCTGGTGTCGGTGTCGATGCTCATGCAGTTAAACGTCCGGTCGACGACGCGCTTGAGCATCGGCTTCATCGCCGCCTTCGGCAATTCGGCATCGGTCATCAGGTAGACCAACATGGTCGCCATGTTGGGCTCGATCATGCCGGCGCCCTTGGCGATGCCGGCGATGGTCGCTTTGCCGACCTCGGACCGAGATGTACTTGGGATACATGTCGGTGGTCATGATCGCTTCGGCGGCGAGTTTCAGATTATCCGGCTTCAGCTCGCCGCGAATGCCTTTTAGCCCGGCGCGAATCTTATCCATCGGCAAGCGGCCGGCCGATGACACCGGTGGAGAAAGGCAGGACATCGTATGGATCGACGCCCAGTTCTGCACCAACGATCCGGCAGGTCTCGACGGCGTTGTCGATGCCCTGCTTGCCCATGGCGACGTTGGCGTTCTTGCTGTTGATCACCAGCGCTTGGGCAAAGCCGTTGGCGATATGCTTGCGCCCGACGATCACCGGCGCGCCGGGAAAACGGTTGCGCGTAAACATCGCCGCCGCCCGCGCGCGCACAGTGGAAAAGATCACCGTCAAGTCGAGCGTCGAATCTTTGATGCCGACGTTTTTGGCGAGGGCGAGAAAACCTTGAGGGTGGTGGAATTCCGTGGGTGGTGTGTGCTGCATCTTTCGTGCCTACTTCAAAAATAATTTTCAGAGTCGGAGCATAACACAGCCATGGACAAATTTAAGGGCCGCTATGACCACATTTTTGAAGTTGGGGCCGATGCTCAACCTAATTGTGCTCGGTGTTCTCAACCACGTCCAGCCTTGCACACGAAATACAGCCGCTCCGACCGGTCCGATGGCCGCGCGCCTTCGGGATCGAACACTTTGACTTCGGTGAAACAGGCTCGCAAGGCAGTCAGAATGCGCTGCATCGGAAACGCCGTCTCTTCGATGGTCTCGGCGATGAGTTTATAGTCATCGCGTTTGCGGTGTTCAAAGATTTTCACGTCCCATGCGAATACTCCTGCCCGCCCGCCGTTCACTCTAATGACCACTAGATCCCGGCCGAACTGTGTAACCCACGGCGGACCTTCGACGAGACGTTGCAGCTTGCCCGTGGTATTTACATCACAAACAAAAACTCCGCCGGAATTGAGATGGCCGGCAACGCCTCGAAAGGTTTTCTTCCAGTCAGAAAATCGCCGCAGGTGATTGATCGAGTCGAAGGCGCAGACGATGGCGTCGAACCGGCGGTCGATGTGAAAACTCGTCATGTCCTGCCGGAAAAGACGGATATGCGGCAGTTTCGCGCGCGCGATCGCGAGCATGGGCCGGGAGCGATCGAGGCCGGTGACATCGTAGGATTCTGACAAGCGGCCCAATAGGCCGCCAGTGCCGCAGGCGATTTCCAACAGCGTCTTTGCGCGCGGATGGTGATGCTCGATGAGATCGCGAATGTAATTCGCCGCATCCGCTCGATCGCCCATGACCTGGTCGTAGAACCTTGAGAATCTGTCGTAGGGCATCATCGGTTACGGTGTTACTTTGAGCGCAGCGATTTTCGCGTCAAGATGAAATCTTTTCCACGGTCCGAAAGGTTTTTCGTGATGGTTATCAAGCGAGGCGCGGCAAATTTGCCGAAGACTCAAGCGAGGCGGAGGCTAAACGGTTGAGGCTGGCGCACTTGCGCACTCAAATGGTGCGCTAGCGTTACTTGCGCTGTGCGAGAATCTTCAGGGCAGCTTTTTTGACTTTCATGTCCCGGTCATCGAGCAGAGCTTCTATCTCCTTTGGAAATCCTTGCATCGCCGCCTGGGCGGCATCCTCGGCTAATCTTTTAATCGCCAAGCCGCGAATTCTCGGGTCGGTATCCTTAAGAAGCTTTCGGTAAACTTCGAGGTGGTCTCGCGTCTTGGCCAACAGGCCGAAACAAGCGAGCGCATCGAAGCGCACGGCGGATTCATCATGTTCCAAGCACTGCAGATAGACGTTGATGACGTCCTGCCGTTTCGCGGCGAAGCGCCAGAGGTTGAGCAGGATGGCGTGCTTTTGTTCCGAACCACCGTGCTCCAGCCGTTCTAGCAGAAGCGGCAGGATGCGATCGTCCCTGAGATTGCACAGCGCATTCACCGCGGTTTGCCGGACTTGCTCGTCGCTGTCATAGAGCCGCTCGATCAGGGGAATCCCCGCCTCAACGTTTCCCTTCCATCCCAACGCGAAGGTTGCGTGGAGTCTCAGATCGCGATCTGAGCTTGCGATATCCTTGAGGAGCTTGTCGATCAACGATTGAGCATCTTTCAACAACGGACCCATGACGCTTATCTGGATCGCGGCGTGCTGGCGAATTTCGTCGTCTTCCGCGCTATCGGTCATGATTTCATACAACGGCCCAATGCATTGTTCATTGGCGAAGGTGCCGAGCACGAATAGTATTTCTCTTTTAAGCTCCCCGTCGGCGTGCTTGAGAGCTCTTAAGAGCAAAGGAATCGCCTGATCGCGCTCGTCAATGAACAGGTCGACGGATTCAACGTAATTCTGAGCTTTCTCAAGAATTCGTTGTTTCGAGTCGAATTCGATTACGCGGGTAGTTTTTTTCATAAAATCGGGATCGCGAGGATGGATGACTTTTCACGCATCGTGAATTCCAGTTGCCAAGCTTTGGAACGACATGCCATCCAACAATTATCAGATCGCGCTCCACGCCGTCCAGCTCGGCGACGCGCGGCAAATACGCCCCAGCGGTGAAAGCCGAATTTCTCGAATAGCTGCAGGCTAGCGTCGTTATGGGCGAAGATGAAACCGAGGAGAGTTTTCAACCCCAAGTCGCGGCGCCTGCACGATCGCTTGAGAGAGCAGCGCGTTGCCGATTCCTTTGCGCTGCCAGCTTGGAGCGATGTAAATGCTCAACTCAGCGGTCGCTTGATACGCCGGGCGGCCGTAGAACGACTGAAAGCTGAGCCATCCGGCGATCTCGTCGTTTTCCAGCGCGACCCAAAGCGGCCGCGCGTTCGGATGGTGTTCATGGAACCAGTCACTCCGGCTTTCGACGGTTACCGGTTGGGTATCGGCCGTGGCCGTGCGTCCTGGAATCGACGCGTTGTAAATTGCGACGATGGCCGGAAGATCAGCTTCTATGGCATCTCGAATCGTCAATGTAGAATCCGTAGCGCGGGTTTAATCCCGACTTCAAAACTGTTTCAGCGAAAAGGAAAGTGTTAAAAAGCAACCGACGGCAATTTCATTACCACACTCTGGAAACGGAGGGTATCTTGAACGAAACGGAGCATAGGCTCGACCGCTACGTGGGGCACCTCACCGAAGGGGTGCTACGGTTTCGGAACGAGTTGGCCGTAGGCAGTGAAGCACCTGATTTTGCGTTGCCCTCGCTCGATGGTGACCTCGTGCGTTTGTCCAAGTTTCGCGGCAAGTCCAACGTGGTGCTGATCTTCGGCAGCTTCACTTGTGGCTCGACGGTCACGCAACTGCGGGCGGGAATCCACCACTCGGGGAATTGTATCGCGCGGATATAGGCGGAAGGGGTTTGAGTTCTTCTTGGTCTACAGTGTCGAGATGCATCCCGGCGAATCGTGTCCCGCGGCCGTTGACCTTTGAGCAGCGTGTGGAGCATGCGCTGCGGCTCAAGAAAGAAGAGAATGTGCCGTTTCCGATTATCGTCGACGGCATCGGCAATGAAGTTCGCAAGCTCTATCACGCACTTACGAATCCTAGTCTTTATCATCGACCGCGACGGGGTCGTTGGTTTACAAGTCGTCCTGGACTTGGGCGCCGGACTTAGAGCAAGTGCTCACCGAGTTGGTCGCTTACGAGAAGAGCGAAGATCCAAGAATCAAATGGTACGGATGTGTTATTCGGAAAACCTTGTTGGCCTAACGCGCAACGCCAAGATCAGCGCTCAAGTTCACAGACGCGCTGGCCCACAGGCGGTGAAAACGTTCCAGGTGCTGAAGCGGAAAGAGGGGATAAAGGGGTGACTGGTCGTCTTGGAGTGTTACTGCCCAGGCAGCGTTTAGGTGCCATTTACAATTGGCCAATCTCCTGTACCAGCAAGCGGTGATTCTCTCGGATCAATCGGTCCGTTGTACATAAGGGCACACGGCGGGCGGAACTGTGGGCTACAAGCAACCGGTCGAAGGGGTCACGGGTCCAGCTCAGGACCTGAGCATGACTATTCAGTGCCATGATACCAATGTCGTCAACAACAAATCGCGGATCGCGCATGACGGTCTGGGTGAATCCGGGGTTGTTCACTGCGAGCTTTCCGACCTCTGACAAAAATTGAATCTCCAGCAGAGATACCGGTGAGACACCCCAAGGACGATAGAGCGCCAACCAAGGGAACTGTCTTAGCCGTTTGGTGTTCAGGACAATCCAAACGAGAAAATGCGTGTCGAGGAGCGTGCTCATTTACGCGAACGCTTCCTGAGCCTCAGCCCGCGTTCAGGACGCCAGTCCCATGACCACTGATCTGCTTCGTCAGCTCGCGGGACTTTCAGGAGTTTCTTGTAAGAAAGTTCGTTCGAATCGCGGGTTGGCTGAGCGGGATCTTCGCGCCGAAGCACGACTCGCTGCCCTTTGCGTTCCACCGCGATGACTTCGCCGCGAAGGGCATCATCAAGAAGCTGAAACCAATGCTTTCGAGCTTCAGAGGCTTTGACCTGTTTCATGTGCGTACAATGTACAACAGTTAACCAGTTGCCGTCAACCAAGTCGGAATCCCGTTTCCCCGCGAAATTGTGTGAACTTAAGGACAATGATATCGGGCATCGGATCGTCGAGGAATTCTTCTTGTGCGATATCGCCGCTTATTTCCTGGTTGAAGTGGTTATACCCGTTCCAGCCCGTGTGCATTTCAATAGGTTGTTAAGGGAATTGATTGTCGCCCCCTGCCACTCCCGCGCTTCTCGCCGGACTTCGCTGTGCGATTCCGATGTCTTGATCAATACTGGATGCATGCCCACTTGCGCGGCTGCGGCCAGTTCGTAGTTTTCACCGTCGGCGACGTACAGGCATTCTTCAGGCTGCGACGCCGAGTCGTTCGCAGGCGAGCTGATAGATCTGCTTAGCGGGCTTCTTGATCCGTTCGCGGCTGGAGAAGACTGTCGAATCGAAAAGTTCAGCGAATACGGTTTCCGGCCAGACGATGGGGATTTCGATGGAGCAATTGCTCAGCAAGCCGATCTTGAAACCGTCGTCTCTTAGTTGTGCCAAGGTTCGACGGCGTCCGGCTTCGTGGCGTCAGCGCGCGCCGGGTGAGTTGCAAGCGGGTTTCAACTGCCTTAGTCATTTGCTCGTCTGTCACCGACGCGCCGATGATATTGCAAACGTAATTGATGCTCGCCTCGACGGTTTGAAACTCGCCCAGACTTCGCCGGTCGGTCAGTTGTCGCCAGTGCTGCATGAAGGGATCGTAGGGTAAACCGAGCGCCGCGGGGAACTCTGCATGGTTCGAACCGGCGGAGGCCGCGGCGAAGTCGTCGACGATGGTCCCGAATAGGTCGAAAATGATAGTGCTAATCTCCATCAAAAAACATCCATGGTCGGAAATTTAGCTTCGCCATTTATACAGTCCCACAGATACACGGCAAGGCCGACGTCGCCTGTCCAGAGCGAGTAGCGGCGGTGGCCGTACTCCCTGGCGTGCCGCTCGCTCTGCTCGATGGCGTGCATCGCGAATGCACGCGCACGTTCCAGCCACTTTGCGTCGCCGGTCCTGCGATAGAGTTTTAGCAAAGCGTAGCCATTGCCGGCGGTGCCGTGACAAAGGTTCGGGCCTTTTGTCAGTGGCCCCGCTCTCCATATGAGTTCGCCACCTTTTGCCAATAGTTGATCGAATACCTCGTCCGCACCGGACGGGAGGTCGGCAAGACAGGTGATCATGCCCGGCGCGCCGTGACAATGTTGAACGAGTTTGCCCGTACCACCCAAGCCCGCGGGCCAATTGGCGTAGACAGCGTCGGCTTGCGCGCTTCGTTCAACGGTTTCCCGAGCCCGTGATTCGACAAGCGCCAGTGTTTGTGAGTCGAGATATTTGCGACCTTTGAGGATTGCGAAAACATTTGCCGCAAAACCATGAACAGCGCCAAGGTAAATACTCGACCGTCCATACATGTCCTGAGTCCAGACGTAGCAGTTGTGTTCCTCGTTCTTTTCCAGTTCGCTCATGAGCTGTCCAACATTTCGCACGTAGACTTCCTTCCAACGCTCATCGCCAGTCGACTCGAGCATAAAAAGCGCAGCCAACATGGTTCCAGGCGCGCCCCACATGAGTTCCCGCGCCGGGTTCGTCACGTTTGCCGCGACGGCAGGAAAGATCTGATCGGCCAGAGCATCGCTCGGAGAGAGGCGCCATTGCACCAGTAATATCCCGACATCACCCATCAGATACGAATTTGTCTGTGGGCCACGGAGCTGCATATCGGCGCGATTTTTCGCCGCCAGATCGACGAGCGAGTTCGCATAGTCGCGCTTCATCGCCGTCGCGCCAACGACGTTTAGATAATCCAGCGCCCATATGACTCCCGCCGCGCCGAAATAGAGCATTCTGAAAGGCTCAGTCGGTTTGTCGCTGAATTTGTCGAGAGGATGAATCGGCCAAAGCTTTTGCGGATCGAAACGCGCGTGAGTATCTCGGACGATCCGATCGATGGCTGCAAGTGCCAGTTCCTGGTTCCATTCTGCTTCGATGAGCGGTTCGTGTCTGGCTTCTTCGTACATGAGAATGCCTTCGATATCAGCATCCGATGCCGTGCAAAAGGACGTCCCGCTCGGTCTTTTGGGATCGAGGACGGTTAGTCTCATGATAGTCGGCGCAGTAACGTTCACTGGACTTGATCGCCAGTGGCGATGCAGATCATGTTGGCTCAGCTGCGGCGGCTTGCAGCCAAGCGCCGGCGCGATCGAGAAAATCCGATGCTGACTTGTAGCCGACAACTTTCATGGACTTGGGTTCCGATTCCGATTACTTGCGCACAGGTTAGCACAGTCGGCATTGTGCTTTCGCCATTCCCGTGCAGAACGGAACTCCATGACCTCATCCCCTCCTGGATTCCGGGTCGCGCCGGCGATTGCCAGCTTGCTCGGAATGACGGACAAATAGGATCCCGAATGGCGTGCGCGGCTTTACAGATTCTCGATCTCGACCGGTTCCACCGGATCCGCCAACTCGAAGCCAAACACTTTCGAGTAGAAGTACAGCTCCGCTTCCAACACGCGTCTGATGTTTTCCGCTTTGCGGAAGCCGTGCTGCTCGCCTTCGAAGGTCAGATAGGCCACCGGCAGTTTCTTGGCGCGCACGGCTTCGACCATTTTCTCGGCTTGATTGGGCGGGACGACTTTGTCTTCCAGGCCTTGGAAGATGATCATGGAGCAATTCAACTTATCGGTGAAGTGGATCGGCGAGCGCGCGACGTAGAGATCGCGCCGTTCGGGATAGGGGCCGATCAGTCGATCGAGGTAGCGCGACTCGAATTTGTGGGTGTCTTTGGCCAGCGCTTCCAAGTCGCTGATGCCGTAGTGGCTGGCGCCGGCTTTGAAAACGTCGCGGAAGGTGAGCGCGCACAGCGTCGTGTAGCCGCCGGCGCTGCCGCCGCGGATCGCCAGGCGGTTGCCGTCGACCTCGCCGCGCTCCGCCAGATAGCGCGCGCCGTTGGCGCAGTCGTCGACGTCGACGATGCCCCAGTTGCCGTTCAGTCGTTCGCGATAGGCGCGGCCGTAGCCGGAGCTGCCGCCGTAGTTGACATCGAGCACGGCGATGCCGCGGCTGGTCCAGTATTGAATCGAGTATTTCAGCGAACGCGGAACTCGACGAGGTCGGTCCGCCGTGGCTCATGACCAACAGCGGCGGCTTGTCATTCGCCGGCGCGAGCGAAGTCGCGGTTCTTCGGCGGGTAGAAATAACCATGCGCCGTCAGGCCCTGTTCGGTTGGGAACTCGACGGCGCGCGCTTCGGAGAGATAGCCGTCATCGACCCCTGTCTCGCGTGATCTGCGCAGAACTTCGAGTTTATCGGTCGCTAGGTCCAAGGCGACGACGGCGCTCGTCTCCGATCGCCGACGCGCCGATGAAAACCACGCGGTCGGCGGCGACGCGAACTTGGGAAATCGCCGAATAGGGAAGCTCGATGGCGCGCAGGCTTTCGTTTCGGTGTCGAGCGTGGCGAGATAGTCAATGCCGTTCCTGGTGTAGCTACAGACAATTTGTCGTTCGGATGCGAAGCCATAGAGCGAGCCGCCGAATACCCACTGCGGCTGGCCGAACTCCGCGTCCATCGGGCAGAGCGCTTCAATTTGGTTGTCGCGCCAGCGGTAAAGATTCCACCAGCCGGTGCGGTCGGAAATAAAGTGCAGCATGCCGTCCGGCGACCACTGGGGCTGATAGATGGATTCGTTAGCGCCGCCGGCAAGGAGCTGGCGCTCGCCCACCGATCCGTCACCGTTTAACTGGGCGAGCCAAAGTTCGGTGCCATCCCACGGCATGTTGGGATGATTCCAGCTGAGCCAGGCTAGTTCGTGAACCGTCTGGACTCAGACGCGGCGACGAATAGAAGTCATTCCCTGACAGCACGACGGTGCCGCCGTCGTCGCTGTCGAGATCGAGGGCGACGACGGTATTGACCGCTTCGCCCGAGCCCGTGTGGTCCTCGCGGACGGTGTAATAAAGATTTCTTCGCCGATCGAATTGTCCGTCGGCGTAACGGTGCGCGGTGCTGGGGTTAGCGGTCGCGGTTGCGCGTCCTCGGACTGGAGATAAAGCCGTTGGTCGGTGAAATTCGAAAAGACGATAGTCCGTTCGGCGACCGCGTAATCGCCGCCGCCGTACTCGTGCACGCGGGTGCGGGCGTTGAATCCCGTTGGCGTGACATCGGTTATTTCTCCGTTCGCCGCGCGCCGCACGATAACTTTGCGCCCGCCTTCCTGGGCGCGTCGCTCGATCCAATAGATGTCGTCGCCGTCGATGCGGATTTGTTCCAGGCCGATTTCACCGCCGCCAACCAATTCGGCGGTGATCGGCGATTTCCACGAGCCGTAAGCGGAAACGGTTGTTGTCATGATGCCGCCGCCGTTACGAATCCGTCATTCCGGTGAAAACCGGAATCCAGGTTTCGGAAAGCGGATGGATACCGGCCTCCGCCGGTATGACGGAGTTTCACTCGGGGTGAGGTTTTTCATTTTAACAATCCCCAGTTGAAATTCTAAAGGCGCAATAATTTTCGCGCGTTCCCGTGCAGCATAGCTTCGCGTTCCGCGCTGGTGCATTCCATGTTCTGGATTTTTTCCGCCGCCATCCAGTCGCCGAGGTCGAAGGGATAATCGGTGCCGACCATGATGTGATCGGCGCCGACCATGCGTTTCAGATATTCGACGGTCTCGACGCGATAGACGAGGTTGTCGAAGTAGAGGTTCTTGAGATATTTGCTCGGTGGCAACTTCGCGGGGATCGCGGAAGATCCCGAAGCCGCCGGTCTTGCCCTGGTCCAAGCGGCCCAAATGATACGGGATATAGCCGCCGCCGTGGAGTAAGCCGAGTTTCAGATTGGGAAAGCGATCGAAGATACGCCGCTGTACATCATGTAGGTGACCGAGAGCGTCGTGTCGGCCGGATTGCCGCAGATGTTACGCAGGCTGTAGGGTTCCATCTTGTCGGCGCCGGCGACCCATTCCGGATGCATGATCATCAGCACGTCGAGCTCCTGCGGCCTTTTCCCAGAACGGATCGAAGCTCTTGTCATTGAAATACTTGCCGACGACGTTGGAGGCGATGGTGACGCCGGACATTTTCAGATCGACGATGGCGTGTTCCAATACTTTCGCCGCGCGGGGCGGATCTTGCAGCGGCACGGTGGCGATGCCGGCAAAGCGGTCGGGATGGCGCTTGACCAAATTCATGATCGCTTCGTTGTAGAGGTTCGACCAGGTCTCGCCGCGGCGGGCCGTCGAGCTCGTAACCGACCGATGCGGTATGGACTTCGACCATGGCGATACCGACATGGCCTTTGGTCATGGCGTCGAGACGATTGGGCACTTCAGCCATGCGCGGATCGGGGGCAAACGCCCGTCCTTTGGGGAATTGAATGCGATAGGGATTATCTTTGGCTTGCTTGGGCGGAAAATGCTCGATGCCGCCAGAGCGCTTTGCCATGTTTCTTGATCTCGTCGATGAGTTCCGGCGCGAAGTAATGGTGGTGGATGTCGATGGCGCTGGCTCGCGCTAGGACTGGTCGTTGCTGTGGTGGCGCAACCCGCGAGCAGGCCCGATGATACGACTGCGCTCTTGCCGGCCAGTGTGAGAAAGTCACGCCGAGTCATATTGATGCCGGTGATCGGACATGATTTGGCTACTCCTGCTTAATGAAATCGCGAATCGCTTTGTGCGCGGCTGCCGGGTTGGTCGCCAGAGTAATGATGTCCTTCGCCAGGGAGCACGACTAGCTTGGCTTTGGGAATCGCCTTCGCCAATTGGTGCGCCGCGGCCCAGTGGGTGTTGTCGGTGGCGCCGTGATTCTCGTCGTCGCCGACAAAGACCAGTGTCGGCGCTGTGATTTCCTTCAGCCGGTCGGTGTGGTCGTGGGTCTGGCGCGCCAGGACGAAGTAAAGATAATTTTCCAGCGGCGCGATGCCGGACATTCTCACCTGGAGAAACTTTTCGATCAGCTCGGGATTCTTGGCGACGAACTCTTTGGTCCAGCCGGTTTCGATGGTGTGCTTGCGGATGTAGTTTTCAAATCCATCGCGCACCATGTCGCGGCACATCGCCAACGGGATGCCATGGGCGCCGGGGTGGGCAGAGCCGCTGGAGGCGAGGATCAGTTTCTTGACCTTGATGCGGATAGTCGAGCGCTAAGCAGCTGCGCGACCACGCCGCCCATGGAGTGGCCGCAGACGATCGCTTGCTCGACTTCAAGTGATCGAGGATCGCCGCGGCATCGTCGGTGAACATTTTGATCGAATAGTTCTCGATCCTCTTGCTCGACTTGCCGGTGCCCCGATAGTCGAACAGGATGACTTTGTGATCGCGGGAAAACTCCGGCACCTGGTGAAATTTCCAGGCTTGATGATCGAGACCGGTGACGCTGCAAAAAAGCAACGCCGGGCCATCGCCGTGGGTTTCGTAATAGATCTCGCTACCGTCGCGATTGACAAATGGCATGAGGCTCTCCCTTGTCGCTGAATTCGCTCGCGACTATAGCGCTATTGCTTTGCGGCGAGCAACTGGAAACAGGTAGAGATAGGAGGATAGAGATAGAGATAGAGGACTGAGATCTATTCGCCGACGCTGACGACGCGGTAACCGGCGGCGGCCATGGCGGGAATGAAGCCTTTGGGCAATTTGCCGGCGAAACGGAAAATCGACATGTCGCGGCGGCGCAGGCGGTTTTCATGGAAGGACATCAGACTAAGGATTTCCACCCCGTTAAGGCGGCAGAAGTCGAGCACCGTCGGTACCGGGCTATCCTCGAAATCCGACTCGATAAAGATGCGTGTGCCACCGCTCTTGGCTGCCGTCATGCCGATGAAAGCTTCGAAGAGGTCTGATTGGGTGATGATGCCGACGATCTGGTTGTCTTGCAGGACGGGCAGGCAGCCGATTCTGTTGCTGCGCAGCAATCGAGCGGCTTCTTCAATTGGGCAATCCGGTAACACCGAAATAACCTTCTTGGTCATCACGCTGGACACCGGTTTCGGGACGGATTCTTCAGTGACTTCCACAGAAAAGGGATTCAGATCGTTGGGAAAACCGCGGGCGATATCGAATTTGGCGACCACGCCGACCATTCGCCTACCGGTCCGTGTCGGTTCGCAAACCGGAAAGTGACGAACCTTGCGGCGGCTCATTTCCAGCGCAACCGCGGAGATGGTCTCCTCCGGAGCCACTGTGTCCGGATTGGGCGTCATCCATTTCTCGACGAACATGGTTAGGTTTCAACAGTCAGGGAGAAATCAGCTATTATCAATTAATTCGGCAAATTGCCCGGTATCTTTAGCGGCGTATTTGCAGCTCGGCGGTGGGCTGGTGTAAGAGGGACAGGGCAGAGACAAAGACAAGAGGACAGGGAGGCGTGATGGCGATTAGAATGGGAACTTCTGAGCTCGGCGGGACATTTTATACCCAAGGGCAGGCGATCGCGGAGCTTTTCAACCGCGGGCGTGGGATGGGTGATCAGTGCGTCGTCGAGACCAGCGACGCGAGTATTCACAATGCCAATCAGCTCGACGCCGGCACTCTCGAGTTCGGCTTCATGGCGTCCAACTGGATCGGCCGCGCCAAAGATGCCACGGCGCCGTTTACGAAAAATATCGCCATCCGCATGGTGGCGCCGGCCAATGCCGGGCCCATGTGTTTTGTCCGCCTCGCCAACGCGCCGATCGCTTCCGTCGCCGATTTCGCCGGCAAACGGGTGGCCATCGGCACCAAAGGCAGCGGCATGGAACAGCATGTTCACACGATCTTCAAAGTGCTGGGCATTTCCTTCGACAGTTTCACGCCGGTGCACCTGGGTTTCGCCGAGGGCGCCGACGCGCTTGATCGCCGGCCAGATCGACGTGCAGTTCCATCCGCCGATTCCCAACGCAGTGCTTACCGATCTGAGCCAGCGCGCCGATATTCGGGTGATCCCTTACGCTGCCGCGCAGCGCGACAAGCTGTTTGCCGCGGTGCCGTTCTACCGTCCGGTCACGGTGGAGAAAGACGCCTTTCGCGGTGTCGTCGAAGATGTCGTTCAGGTGGGTGTCGTCAACGTCATCGTCAGCCATGAAAGCGTCGCTGAGAGCGCAGTCTACGCCATGGCGAAAACCATCGCCGACAATTTAGACAAGCTGCCGCAAATGAATCCGCTATTCAAAGGCCTGAAAAATCTCTTCGAGCCGCTGCGCAGCAAAGGGGCCGCCGCCTTCGAGTTCGGCGGCGTGCCGCTGCATCCCGGCGCGCTCCGAGCTTACAAAGATAGCGGGCTGGATAAGCTAGGAGCATCGGCCGCAAAGACCGCAATAAGGCTCGTAGGATGCGGTGATTGAAATGAACCGCATCGTTGGTGCAAGTTTCGACGATCAGCAGCGATCTGGAAGTGCTCGGCGTGCAATCGGGCAGATGCGATTCGTTCTGCGGCGTTGCGCTTCGAACGATGACACGCCTGGCCGGTTGCCGTCGTGCAGCTCCGTTGCGTCACTGAAGCGAGGAACTTTCCCAAGCGAAACCGCCACGCCACCGGCGGCTTGAATTTCTTTACGGAGTCCAGCCGCTCTGACTGACTTCTGCCTGTGCCCGGCGTAAAAAAGAAAAATCGAAAATCTCTTCAGGCCGCACATCTCGAGTCACGCCGGTGAAGCGCTTACTGCGCTCGATGACAATTCTTTGCAGCCGTTCGCCGATGGTGCCATCCTTGGCGACGGTCTTCATATGATCGTCGTAGACCCGTGACATGAGATCGCGGTCCTTCTGCCGGGTGAACTCCATGATCGCCGTGATACTCTCTTGCCGATTGGCCTGGTAAAGGCGCTGGCCCTTAACGGTGGCGCGCATAAAGCGGCGCACTAGCTCCCCTTGGCGCGCCAGCCGGTCGTCGCTGGCGACGATGGACGCCTGGATGTCTTCCAAGTGATCGGCGAAATTGAAGAACGTCGAATACCCCAATGAATGAGCCAAGAGACTCGACGGCGGGCTCAGTGACGCTGCGTCGATGCTGCCGGCTCGGAGCGCTACGTAGCGCGCGCTGGTTGAGCCCACCGGCACGAAATTCACGTCTTTCTCCAGCTGCAAGCCAAACTTGGGCAGCACCTCTTTCAACCAACCGTAATCCAAACTGCCAATGGTCGACCCGCCGACCCGTTTGCCACGCAACTCGGCGATGCTTTTGAAGGCCGGTTGCGCCATGAAACTGCCGGGTGGCTTGTCGTTAAACACCATGAGGATTTTTAACTTCGCGCCTTGCACCGCGGCAGTCGGGTTGCTCGCCGAGCCGAATTCCACGCTGTTGCCGATGAGTGCCCTGGTGCCGGTGAGTCCCGCCATCAGGATGATCTCGACACACCATGCCTTCCTCGGCGTAGTAACCGCGCTTATTGGCCAGCACAATGGGAATATAGGAGGCGGAAAAATTTGAGATCGCGACCCGGACTTTTTCCTCGGCGGCGAGCCGTGTGGCCGGAAATGGTATTGCGAATAGCAGAGCCAATGACAAGAATCACTTTTCGCCGCATCATATATAGAATCCTCTTCATGATGGTTCGTCAGCGTTACAGCTTGGGAATTTTCAACGTCTTGCTGATCATCGTGCAGCCGTTGGCGAAAAACAGCAGGGCGAACGGATGCAAGTCGAGGCCGGCGATGGCGATTGTCCCGAAGGGCAAATGCGCACCGGTGCGTCCGAAGTAAAAGCACAGCGCCAGCAGTGCCACCAAGAATAGGCTCGACGGGATCGGCGTGCCTTCGAAGTACTTCACTTTGCCGCTGTCGTCGCTCAACTGACTCGCCGTGACGTTGTAGCGCGCCAGCCGGCTGATGCCGCAGGCGACGAAGAAGATCAGAATAACAATATCGAGGCCGCCGCGCAGGCCCAAGCCGTAGCCCAGCGCAGCGGGAGCGACGCCGAAGCTGACGATGTCGGCGAGGGAGTCGAGTTCCTGGCCGAAGGGCGAGTGCTCGCCGCGCCGGCGCGCCACTTTGCCATCGGCGATGTCGAGCAATAGGGCGACGGGCACTAGGGCGAGGGACAGGTAGACGCGCCAGTCTTCCGCCGAGGTCAAGTAGCTCATCATCACCAAGACCGCGGCCATTCCGGCGCCGCCGTTGGCCAGGGTGATCAGGTCGGCGGCGCGATAATCGCGCAGCATGGAAAAGTGGACGCGCTTTTTCTCTGGTTTCCGGCGAGCCATTGGTGTTCTTGATCCGTGCCGATGCGGCACGCTAGCATAGCCGGCGCGGAAGAGTCCAATGAATCGGTTATTGGGTTGTGGTTCAGTTTGATTTTAATGTCGCATCTCAATGTAGGGGCCGACCTGCGTGTCGGTCCTCCGAACGGGCGGACACCCTTCGACTCGGCTCAGGGCAGGCGACGGTTCGCCCCTACAAATTATTGCGAAACTGAACCACCATCGGATATTGGCGTGGTTGGCCGCATTGACAGGCCGCGGCGGCCTGCTTAGATGATTCACCTGGATACCGTTTTTCAACGGTATGACGGACTCTGTCCGTCACCTGGATTCCCGCCCTTCGGCTTTGCTCAGGACATGCGTGCGCGGGAATGACGAATCGAGCACGGCAGCATGTTCTGGGAATGCCAACCATTTTCATGCTCTGTAGGCGAGCGCAAGCTCATGGACACTTCCTGGTGATACCGTCTTAACAGCAACCTCGGCAGAAGCTTACTTGGAGGGAATATGACAGCGACTCAAGGCCGGCCCGCCGATCATTGGCCGATCACGACGAAGAATGTTGCGCTGATCCTCGTCGATATGCAAAATATTTGGGTGCACCCGCGCGGCGCGCGCTACTTGCCGTCGTCCGAGGATATCGTGCCAAAGATTCAAGAGCTCTTGCGCTACTGTCACGCCAGCAAAGTGCCGGTGATCTATCTGCACACGACCAAGCGGCGCGATCTCGCCGATGTCGGTATCTTCGCCGACATCAAGCCGCAAACCCATGACGCCGACGACGAGTGGAGCAACTTCGAAGGCACACCGGGGGCGGAAATTTACGAGCCGGTGAAACCGACGGCGGACGATATCTTGGTCAAGAAGTTTCGCTACAGCGGCTTTTACGGCACGCAGTTGGAAAATCTCCTGCGCGCCATGGGACGCGACACGATTGCCATCACCGGCGTGGCGACCAACGTCTGCTGCGACAGCACGGCGCGGGACGGCGCCATGCGCGATTTCAAAGTGCTGTTTCTGTCGGACTGTAACGCTTCATTCTCTCAAGCCGAGCAGGAGGCGACGCTGACGAACTTCGACAAGCACTTCGGCGTGGTGATGGATTCGCAGACGCTGCTGCGGAAGTTGGGCGGGGAAAAGGTTGGAGTAATGGAGTAGAAGAGGGGTTGGAGTAATGGAGTTGTGGAGTGTTGGGTTCCGGACCACCCAGTACTCCATCACTCCATTATTCCAGCTCACGCAATCTTGCACTGGAGGTTGATTGTGAAACGGATTCTATTGATGGTTTTCGCTATAACCATTGGTTTGGTCATGGCGCGCAACGGCTACGCCGGGCAAGCCGGTTACGACGAGAAATCGGTGGCGAATTTTTACCGCGGCAAGACCGTTACCATCGTCGTCGGTCATTCGGCGGGAGGCGGATTCGACCGTTACGCCCGGGCGATCGCGCGCCATCTCGGCAAATATATCCCCGGCAATCCGGCCATACTCGTCAACAACATGGTCGGCGCCGGGACCATGGTGTCGGCCAATTACACTTACAATCAAGCGCCGCGGGACGGCACCGTGATCAACAGTTTCGACGGCGGCATTTGGCCTTCGCAGCTCTACGGCTCGTCGGCGGCGCAATTCGATCTCGACCAAGTTCAACTACATCGGCGCGCCGGATATTTTCAAATACATCATGGTGGTGACCAAGAAGTCGGGCATTACCAGGATGGAAGACTTCATGTCGGGCGCCAAAGAGGTGGTGGTCGGCGCCGTGCCCAATACCAGCATTCAGCACTCGGCGACCTTTCTCAAAGAAGTGCTGGGCGCCAAATTGAAATTGGTCACGGGCTTCAAAGGCACCGCGGAGATCCGCCTGGCGATGCAGTCGGGGGAAGTCGAACAGCGTGATCACCGGCTGGGAGACGTTGAGCGTGTCCAACTTCAAAGACTTCGAGAGCGGCGAGTGGTTGATTCTATCGCAGTGGGTCGACGAGCCGCTGACCGACCTGCCGCAGAAAAACGTGCCGTCGATCTATCAATACGCGCGCAACGACGAGGAGCGCCAATTGCTCAAGTTGGGCCTGGTGAAACCCAATAGCTACGCCCGTCCCTACGCGATGCCGCCGGGCGTGCCGCTGGAGCGCGTGCGCGCGGTGGAAGCGGCATTTTTGAAAAGTCTTAAAGGATCCGGAGTTCGTCGCCGAAGCCGAGAAAACCCGCATGACCCTGAGCCCGATCGCCGGCAGCGATTTGCAAAAGATGTTCGCCGAAGGATTGTCCATGTCCGCCGCGCTCAAAGCCAAACTCAAGCCGATCCTGGCGCCCAAGAGCTAATCAGGAAAGTAGAAAAAAACGGAGAAGCGGGATTTGGCCGCACCCTTCGACGGTGCTCAGGGCGAACGGGACGCAGAGTTCGCAAAAAAGATTTCACCGCAAAGGGGCCGGTCGGGACCGGCCAGGGCGGATTCAGAAGTTTAACCGCAAAGTACGCAAAGAACGCAAAAAAGATTTTTGAATTATCGGTGTCGGGTTTGGAACCCGTCCTCTTGAGTTGTGTCTTCCAAACGGCTTGCACGATTGGAACGTTTTGAACGGCTTGAACCCGGGCGGTTTTATCATTCCTGCGGGAATGACTGATAAAACTTCTGCGCCGCTTCGGCGCTGCCGCAGATATACACGGCATCGTTGGTGGCAAATTTAAAGTCAGCGCCAAATTCCACCAGCAATTCCTCGCCACGCTCGACTGCGACCACGGTGCAGCCGATTTTTTCCCGCAGGTCGTTTTGTTTGGGATGGTGATTCTCCAGGCCGCGGGTGGAAACTTTGACGACCCGCAGCTCGGGATCCACCGATATCGATTCCTTGCCGAGCAGCCGCCAGGCGAGCAGTTGCCCCGACACCTGGCTGATCGACAGGGCGAAGTCGGCGCCGGCGGCGTAGATGCGTTCGACGTTTTCGGCGCGATTGACCCGGGCGATCACCGGCACGTCGGGCGCCAAGTCTTTGATAATCACCGTGCTGAAAAGTGTCGGCGCGTCGGCGCTGAGCGCGAGAATCACCGCTTGGACATGGTCTAAACCTGCCTGTTTGAGAATCTGCGTGTCGAGTACGTTGCCGACGAGATTGACGCCGGGGCCGGGGCTGGTTATCGATTATGAACGTCTCTTCACCGCAGTCGGTGAGCAGCTCAGCGACTTTGCGCCCGACTTCGCCGCCGCCGGCGATCAGAAACGGCCCGTGCGGCGCAGCCGGCGCGCGCCGGCGCATAGATTCATGAAGTTGCGGATGCTGTCGTCATTGCCCACCAGGACGAGGATGCCGCCGGCTTCGAGGCGCATGGCAGGCGTCGGTGGCGCGATTAGTTTGCCGCCGACCCACTGGCCGATGACGGTGACGCCGGCGTGCTGGCCGAGCGCAGCCTCGGCCAAAGTTTTGCCGGCGAGGGGGCTGTCGCGGGTGATGCGCGCTTCGGCGACTTGCAGCTTGTGACCGAGGTGTTGGATGCCGGCCACCGTCGGGCTGACTTTCTGGCTGGCGCGCGCCGCTAACGCCGCGCCGAGGACATGGCGCGGCGTGTAGGCGCTGCTGGCGCCGGCGAGAATGATCGGTTGGCGATGGTACGGGTCTTCGACCAGGGCGAGAATCTCGCCGCTGAAGCCCAATTGCCGCGCCGCCAAGATCGTCGCGGCGTTGCGGTCGTCGCTGCTATTCACGATCAGCGCGCGGGCCGCGCGGAGATTGGCTTTCTCAAGCACGCCTTCGTCGAGATTGCCGTAGATGACTTGGTGTCCTTGTTCGAGCAAATGACGCGCGTCGGCTTCGTCTTCGTCGATGATCACGGTGGGAATATTAGTTTGCCTCAGCTCCGTAATCAGCGTGGCCACCGCCGGACCGTAGTCGAAGATCACCACATGATTCTTGGCGTTGGCCGATTCCTTCGGCAGCTTGGTTTCGAACCGTTCTTCGAGGAACGGAATCAGATAAATCGGAAAAATCAGGAAGAGCAGGATCACACCGATGAACTGGGCGAATGACGACGTAGACGACCATCAACGGATGCTGCCAAGAAATATCGCCGCCATAACCGGTGGTCGATGCCGTGCCGGCGGCCCATTGCAGCGCCTGCCAGAAGCCTCTCGGCTTGTTCTCGAGGAAATACATGCCGAGCATGTAGAGCAGCGACATGACCAGCAGCAGTGAAATTAGCGCAGCCGAGCAGGATGATGAAACGATTATAAGACCGTGGCATTACCGCCGGCTCCCAAGTCGCGCGGTGGAACGGTAAGTTGCTGGTGATTGAAATAGCCGGTGCGAGGATTCCGTGTTGCAGTTCTCTATGGCCATGCGTAAACCGTAGCCTTGCTTAACATGGCGTGGCAGGAGTCTTCAACAAACTCTCACACCATCCTCCGGTTTTGCCGCTACGGTGAGCGAAGTTGTCACCGTTACTGGAACGTTTTCACCGACCAGCTGCCGGACTGATTGGCGCCGGTCCATAAGCCTTTGATCGCTTCCTTGGCCGCCATCTCGAACATGTCGGTAAAGCGACAGCGTGCGCGAAGCCGGCAGCTCGGCGGACCAACTGCCGGTGAAATCGCCACCACGGCCTTCGAGCGCGGCGCGCCAGGTGCCGTTCCAGCCGGTGCTATGCATCTGCGCCGACCAGGAGCCGCGCAGCACGTTGCGCCGCTGGCATCGCGCAATGTCCAAAAGCCGCGTGCGCGCCGCCCGTCGAGCTCGGATCGACGGTATAACTGCCGCCGAAAGCTTTGCCGTCTTCGGTGACCGCGCCCCAATTGGACGACGCCGATTCTTTCTCCTTGAAAGAGTCCTTGACTTGACTGCTGACCATGACGTCCACCGCGCGCACCCAACCGATCTGGCCTTGCTTGGTGCGCACCATGTACCAGATCTCCTGGCCGACGCTCTCCGCCATCGGCGTCAGCGCCTCGCCTTTCTGCAATCGCAGGATCGGCTCGGTCTCGCGATCCTGCTGCGCATAAAGCGGCGTGCCCGACTCGCGCGCCGTGAGCGCCGCGGGGGATTCGGCGCCGGGAAGGTTGTTTGAGGATGTTAGGAGCAGAAGAATGCCAAGTAAGGCAACGTTTAGATCGAAGAAACGAACACTCATAGAAATTCTCCCTGGAGGATTGCTGTTAATAGACGGACGCTGTGGCCGTGAATCGACAGTTTAATCTATTTCCAATATAGCCGTCACTAACGACTTGATCGATGGTCATACAGTTCAATCCTAGGGTGTCTGCGGTTTGTTTACCTTGATACACCGAGGGCTGATATCGGGATACCCTGTTGTACGAGCGGCGTTTGTCGGCAAGCGAGATTGACTAGGAGCGGTTTGGTGGCGGATATTGCAGCTGATTTTGTTCTTCTTTGTTTGCGGGTTACCGGATAAAGGGGCAGACGAGCCGGCAGTATACTTGATATTCGACGGACACAGCGACGTCTCATGGCCCGTGGAGGAGATCCGTGACGGAAACGGTCTGGAAACAGCTGGTGCATGCCGTACATAGATTCTGCCGCCCCTTGGTATTTATGGTCGCGAATTATGGTTTCCTACTCGGGGCAATTGCGCAAGCGCGCAAGTGGGCTCAGGATGGCTGCTTTGGCACCGCATCTACACGACGAGGCACCTAAGGACGTAAAGCCATCCGACTACGTGCGATATGTGATCCAGAATGAATGGGTGATCTTAAACGCGGTGGAGACACGGGACCAGTGCCGCGCCTTACTGCGTGACGAATTCCCGAAAAAGCGCGACTGGATGGCTGAGCAGGTTGGCCCGGGAGGGACCGTAAACCAGTCCCCGTTGGCCGATGGGATCAACGCCTCTCTCTGGTTTGGCCGAGACATTAAGTATGGCCAGGCGGGCACAGACATGCGTCTCGGCATGCAGCAAGATTTTTGGTGTTTGCCCGCAGCGGTTGATCCTCGTAACGTTCGGATAAATCTACTGGATCAGCAGTAAAGGTAGCCGAACCCTGCTCGCTCGATCGGAGGTACTTGTGGCCACCCGTTCGTCTGACCTCTCTGTCTGGCTACCACCCCGAATTAGAGCTGCCGCTTCAATCTTTATTTCAGTCGCCCGGCGGTCATCACGCAAAACCAGGCCAAGCGAGCAAGCCAAGCAGAGCTAAGGCAAATGCTGCGCGAGGTGGAGGCGATGACGGATGAAGAAGCGCAGCGGCGCCTGGACGAACTAAATTCGCCAATCGCCAAGCAGTAACTTGCCGTGGTGTTATACCCGCATCGATTGCGTAGTCGTTTCCAATGAACTCTTCGGCGGAGGTTTTCTCTGCAAATTCACCGCATAGCGGTGAATTTCGCACGATGATCCGGTGAAATTCCAAGTTGCATTCGTCCAGCGTCGCTCGACT
>CAWJZV010000042.1:0-226725 GCA_963847445.1 uncultured delta proteobacterium
GAGTAACATATGCCTATTAAGAGACTATCGTACGACGCGAAATGAATGAAATTCCGGTGAGCATGTTTAGGAGACTCGCTATGAAGGTCGCGCTGGAAGCACAGACGGTTGTCGGTAATCCGATAGCTGCCGTCGAGAAATCGATCCCTGAGCGGTTCGAGCAAATGGCCCGACTCTACCCCGATCGAATCGCGATTAGAACCAAAGATCGTCTGATAACTTACGAGGTTCTTAACAACTCAGCGAATCAAATTGGTCGGGCAATTCTAGACCAGATTGGCCCGGGCAGCGAACCCATCGCACTGTTATTTGGCAATGGCATCGACTTAATTTCCGCATTGCTGGGTGTCCTAAAGGCAGGGAAATTCTTTGTCGCGATTGATCCATCTTTTCCAACATCTCGCATAAATTTCATAGTCAATGACACTGATACCAGACTCCTAGTGACTAACAGTGAAAACTCCGAGTTGTCGAAACGGTTCGGCGCTCCTGATGTTGCCCGGATGAACATCGATGAACTCAAGACCCGACACGGAGATAATAACCTCGGAGCGGTAATCCGCCCCGACGATATCGCTACTATTGTCTACACCTCGGGATCAACCGGAGAGCCAAAAGGCGTTAGCAAGACTCATGATTATTGCTGGGAGCGGGCCAAATTTAACATCAAATTCCTCTCCGTGGGTGCCACTGATCAGCTGAGCCTGCTGCACTCTATCAGTTTTGGCAGCGGCGAAATAAATCTATATGCCTCCTTGTTATGTGGTGCATCGCTTCAGCCCTTCGACGTCAAATCCGAAGGCGTATATCGGTTGGCACAATGGCTCAGAGCCGAGAGCATCACGATTTTTCATTGTTCTCCGAGCGTGCTGCGCGAACTTGTTGAATTTATTCCTGAGGGCGACCCGATACCGACTTTGCGGCTGATGCATCTATCCGGGTCGCCGATAACCCGTTCCGATTTTGACTTATATCACAGACATTTTTCTCCGCTCACTTCGCTGGCATTCCATATGGGTGCGACCGAAGCTGGATGCATCGCTTGCGCCGTAGTAAACCATGATTTTCCATTTCCCGCCAAAGGCACTCCAGCGGGTTTCCCCCCCGAGAACAAAAAAGTTTCGTTGCTGGACGAGGACGGCGGCGAAGTCAGCCCCGGTGGTATCGGTGAGATTGCTGTAAAGAGTAAATATCTCGCACACGCTTACTGGAAAAATCCTGAACTAACCCGGGCAAAGTTTTTACCCGATCCGAATGGTGGCCAAGAGCGCACCTATTTGACCGGCGATTTGGGTCAGATTTTACCTGATGGACTTCTTGTCCATTTGGGTCGCAAGGATTTGATGGTCAAAATTCGTGGGTATCGTGTGGAGATAGCAGAGATCGAGAGGAGATTGACGCAGCACCCCGCAGTCAAGGATGCCGGGGTTACCGCATGGGAGCGGGACAACGGCGATAAGTGCTTGGCAGCTTATATCGTCTCGCGTGGTCCGAATCACGCAACGATCGATCAGCTTCGGAAGTTTCTCAGAGATATGCTACCAGGCTACATGGTTCCATCGACGTTTATGTTTTTGGACTCGCTACCGGTTACCAACGGCAAGCTCGATCGTAAGGCGCTACCTCAACCGAATGACAAGCGACCGGAGCTGAGTACAGCCTATGCTTGGCCGACCGATGAGATTGAAAAGAGTCTCGTGTCGATTTGGGAGAAAGTCCTCGATGTGCGTCCCGTAGGCATCCACGACAACTTCTTTGATCTCGGTGGCCACTCCCTAACTGCGACACAGGTGATCTCACAAGTCATCAAGCAATTCCAATTAGAGCTGTCGCTTCAATCTTTATTTCAGTCGCCCACGGTCGCTAAGATGGCGGCGGTCATCACGCAGAACCAGGTGAAGCGATTGAGCCACGCAGAGCTAACGCAAATGCTGCGTGAGGTGGAGTCGATGACGGAGCAAGAAGCGCAGCGGCGCCTGGACGAAATTAGTTCGCCAATTGCCAAGGTGTAGCTTGTCGTGGGTGTTGTGCCCGCAGCGATTGCGTGTTTGTTATAAATGACACTCTTTCGCTGGGATGCTCGTGCAAATTCACCAGCTAGTGGTGAAATCATCTGGTGAATAATCAAAGCCACACTTGCGCAGGCTAAGCGTATTTATCTCGATTCCCGCTGCACTTCCTGAAGTAAACGATATTCGGCGAAGTCTTCCGGTTTGATTTCTCGGGTGAGTTTTGCCTGGGCTTTGCCTTGGTTGATGAGAAAATCGAGTTGCTGCGCGGTGGGCAAGCCGTCGGTTTCGAACCCGCCGCGGTGGGTTTTGTAGACCGACTCGGCGAAGGTCCGGTTGAGTTTGAACTGGCGCATGATGACGGCGATGGTTCGCTCCCGGTCGTTGAGCACCAGGCGCAAGCCTTTCAGGGATGCGCGCAGCAGGCCTTTGACTTGTTCGGGTTGTTCGATGAGTTTTTTGACGGCGGCGCCGAAACAGGTCGGTGGCATGGGGATGATGTCGCCGATCGTCAGAAGCGAGCGATAGCCCAACTGTTGCGCCTGGACATCGAAGGGCGGCGACAACAACGCCGCGGCTGCGCGGTCGGCTTGAAGAGTGAGCAGCGCGTTGCCGGTGGTCTCGGTGCTGATCAGCCGAACCTCGGCGTCGGCACCGAGTCCGAGGTGACGCAACACGAGCTGGGTGACGACGCCGGTGGTCGACGCGACGCTGGTGACCGCGACGGTTTTTCCGCGCAGTTGCGCGGCGCTGTCAATTTTTGGACTGATGATAAATTGAAAGGCTTGATAGCGATTGATGCAGCCGATATGGCGCACGGCGACCCCGTTCATCGCCGCGAAGGCCGCCGAATCGCCGGCGAGCGTATAGTCAACGTCGCCGTTGAGCAGTCCGGCGATGGCAACATTGGGGCGAATCGTCGGCGTGATGATATCCAACCCTTCGTCGCGGAAGTAGCCTGCGTCTCGGGCAAGATGGAAAGCCGCCTGATTGACACTGGTCGACGGCAGCGCGACCACGACCCGTGTCTGGCTGAACCCCGGGGGGATGCTCAGGGTGAACTGGATCGATAACGCGAGAAGAATCAGTCGCGCGTTCATGGCATTCTCCGTACGGCGTCTGACAATGCGGCTTTATCTTTTGCTCACCGCCACCGGTTTCTTCGGCACATTCTTTTCCACCCACGCCAAGATCCAATCGGCGACCTGGAGATTGTTCAAATCCATCATCATCATGTGGCTGTTGCCGCGCACGCCTTGTTCGTAGGTGCCCATGAACGTCGATTTGCCGCCGCCGGTGTTGATGGCAGCGACGGTTTTGCGGCAGTGCTCTTCGCCGTTCCACTGGTGATCGCCGGCGACCACCAGCATCGGCACTTTGGCCATGCTTTTGATTTGTTTTGGATTCAGTTCGCAGCCGGTTTGGCCTTCGACGTTGACTAAACCTTTGACCAAGTCGGGGCGCGCGACTGCGGCGAGCGCACCGTAGACGCCCGACTGGGAGTGGACCATCAAGATCGACGGGCCGATTTTTTCCATTAGCACGATGAGCGCGTCAACGGTCTTGCGTGGCGGTTGCGGCAGCGTCGCTTCGGTGTTGGGCACGAGCTGGGCCATGTATTGGTCTAGATGGTCCTTGGGAAACTTCGAATCTGGCCACCATTCATCGGCCTTGGGGCCGAAGCGAAAGATCGACCAGGCGCGCTCGTAGGTGAACTGCACGATGCCGCCTTTGGGTATCAACGTGGCATCGCCTTTGGTTTCGGCGTTGTTGATCGGCGCGGTGTTCCAACCCGAGCGGGCGCGGCCGACCTGGTCGACGACATAGACTGAATAACCTTTGCGCAGGAAATGCTGCTTCCAGCCGTCGCGGCCGTCGGGCGTGGTGTCGTAGGTTTTGCCGGTGTGGCCGGAGCCATGCACCATGATCACCGGCCAAGCGCCGGCTTTTTGCTTCTGCGGGATGGCGTACTCGACGTACATTTGGTTGACGACGATGTGCCCGCCGGGATTGCCGCCGCCGGGGTTGTCGGTCTCGAACACTTCGCCGTTGACGAAGAAGCTGCCGGCCTCTTTGAGCACCGGCGGCGCCGCCGCAGCGACGTTGGGCGAGTCGAACAAGGCCGACGCGGCTAAAAGTGCGCGGGAGGTTTTCTTACGCTTGGCGAGAGGCTTTTTCATGTTGCGTTCTCCGTTAATGCAAACATGGCAAAGCCATAGCGCATCGCCCGGCGGTGAACAAGGCGATTGTCAATGCAAGAATTGGCAGGATCGGATTCGGCAGGTTGGCCGCACCCTTCGGCGGTGCTGAGGGCGGTCGGGACGCACAGGACGCAAAGAAAGAACAGCGAAATGTCGGGGCGGGTTTGAAACCCGCCCTCAACCGATGCACCGGTGGGGTTATAAGGGAAGATTTGCGCGGACCAGGCAAATCTTCAGGACAGTATTACGAAGCGCACGAAATTGACAGGGCAAGGCGCGCCTTGCCCTGCTGAAGGAACCTTTCGCGTCCGTCGCGATCTTCGCGCTACGGTCGTTTACGCGTGGGCGTGAGCGTCGACTCGCCGGTGCGCCACGGCGTGTTCTTTTTCTTCCAACGCGAGCATGGCGAAGTTGGCTGCGATCAGTGCGCCGATGCACAGGCCGGCTGCCAAGCCGAATACCACTGAGACAAGTATCTCCGGAAAGCTGCCTGCGGCCAGAGCGTCCGAGGCGGCGATCCAGGTGACCGGTAACGCGAACAGCCCGCCGACGATGATGCCTTGAATAAGATGCCGGTTCATAGCAAACCTCCGATTAAAGTTTCTTGCATCGGCTATTTTGCAACAGCGATGCCAAACTCCTCGGCGGTGAAGCTAACGAAATTGCACAAGATTGTGATGGATCGTTCTCATTAGAAAGAATTATATTATGGCTATTTCTAAATTCTAAGAATGGGTGATATTTAATATAACCGCCGCGATGAAGTAGGCCGGTTACCATAATCGCCCGTCTAACATAAATCTGCGCCCAGTAGCGATCAGCGCCGTTCATGAATAACTCGGAATCAATCGTCGGCGTGGAAGAATCGCGGCTAGCCAGCCTGCGGAAGATCCTCCTAGCGATTTTGGCGTTGGGGATGATCGGCGCTGTGACGGAACTGATCTTGCTCAAGCATAGCGAGGATGTTTATCAGTGGATACCGTTTCGTGCCGATCAATCTTAACAGCGCCAACGATGACGACATTCTGTCGGTTCCCGGCGCCGGTAGGCGCATGGTGCGCGAGTTCAAAGAATATCGCCCCTGGACTACCTTCGAACAGTTCCGCAAAGAGATCGGCAAGTACGTCGACAAGAAAGAAGTGGCGCGGCTCGAGAAGTACGTCACGCTCAACTGACACTTTCTACTTACTACACAAACGAAGATGGATGCCGGTTTTCACCGGCATGACGGACAGTGATCGCGGCCCTGTGTACGATTTAGCCAAGGCGACACACACGGCCTTGGGTTACCTCTCCCACTCATTCGGCTACCTCTCGAAGCTCGACCTCTGCTATTCTATGTCACGATTTGCCGGCTGATACGGCGGCGCATAGTCAGTTCAGCGGCAACGGATGTGGAGGTGGGTCATGTGGTTTTTCGGCTTGATCATCGGCGCAATCATTGGCGCGATCGGCGGTGTCGGCGGCGTTGTGCTGGGGGCGATGGCCGGTGCGGGCGCCGGTTGGGCGCTGTCGCAAAAGTTGCGCGGGCCAGGAATCGAGCGGGTGGAGATGCTCGAGTCGGCCGTACGCCTGCTCCAGCAGCGGGTTAGTTTTCTAGAGAGCGAACGGCGTACCACGGCCCATGGAGATTCTGCGCCGGCCGCGGCTGGCGAATCCGGCGAGCCGCGCGCGGGTACGCCGACTGGGACGGCTCCAACAGCGCCGCCGATTATTCCCACGCCAGCTGCGGCGTTATCCGCTAGCCCGGTTGCAGCGCAACCGGAAGCCGCGGCGACGAGCGCAGTATACGATCCGGTCGACTCGCCGCAGACCAGGGGAATTCCCTCGACGGCGCCGAGCGCGCCGGCCGAGCCGTCGGCACTGTGGAACTTTTTCTTCGGCGGCAATACGTTGGTGCGCTTCGGTGTCATCGTGCTGTTTTTCGGCGTGGCGTTCCTGCTCAAGTACGCCTCCGAACATATCGAGATCTCCATCGAGGCTCGGCTCATCGGCGTGGCTCTGGGCGCGGCGGCGATGCTCGCCGTCGGTTGGCGTCTGCGCGCGCGCCGCCCTGGTTACGCGCTGATCGTTCAGGGCGGCGGCATCGGCGTTTTGTATCTGACCGTGTTTGCCGCTTTCCGGCCTTATCAATTGCTGCCGGGCGGCTTGGTCTTCCTTCTCCTCGCGGCGATGGCGGTGTTCTCGGCGATGCTGGCGGTGCTGCAAGATTCCCGTTCCTTGGCGGCGCTCGGCGTCAGCGGCGGCTTTCTCGCGCCGCTGTTGGCGTCGACCGGCGGCGGCAGCCACGTCGGACTTTTTAGTTTCTACGCGCTGCTCAATCTCGCCATTCTCTTCATCGCCTGGTTCAAACCCTGGCGTTCGCTCAATCTGCTTGGCTTTCTTTTCACTTTCGTCATCGGCGTAATCTGGGGCACCCGTTACTACCGGCCGGAATATTTCGCCAGCACCGAACCTTTCTGTGATTCTGTTTTTTCTGTTCTACGTCGCCATCACCGTGCTGTTCGCGCTGCGTCAGGACGCCAGCGTCAAAGATCCAGTGGATGGCACGCTGGTGTTCGGTGTGCCGATCGTTGGCTTCGGCCTGCAATGCGCGCTGGTGCGCGATATCGAGTACGCCGCGGCGTTCAGCGCTTTGGCGCTGAGCGGGTTCTATTTATCGCTGGCGAAATACTTGTTCTCCCGCGCCGGCGCCAATCTGCGCCTGCTCGTCGAATCGTTTCTCGCCCTCGGCGTGGTCTTCGGCACCCTGGCGATTCCTCTCGCCCTCGACGGCCGCTGGACCGCGGCGGCTTGGGCTTTGGAAGGCGCCGCGATCGTCTGGGTCGGCGTGCGTCAGGAAAAAATTCCCGCCCGCGGCTTCGGCTATTTTCTGCTCTACGCCAGCGGCGCGGCGTTTTTCTTCGGAGCGCCGGGTTCCCATGGCGCCGTGCCGGCGTTCAATAGTTTTTATCTGGGCTGCGTCATCATCGCCGTGTCGGCGTTGTTTTCTGCATGGTTTGTCAAACAACGGCGCGCGCTGTTGAGCGAAGCGGACGCCATCGTCGCCGTCGCTTTGTTCTGTTGGGGCTGTGCGTGGTGGCTGGGCGGAACGTTGGCGGAAATTCACCAACAGGTGGCCCGTGCTTATCGTCTCCATGCCGCGCTGTTGTTCATCAGCGCGTCCGGCGCGCTGTTTAGCATGCTGCACCGGCGCATCGATTGGTTGGCAGCGCGCTCTGCGGCGCTGGCGCTCTTGCCGCTCTTGTATATTGCCACCGTCGTGGAAATCGATCGGTCGGCCCATCCGTTTGAACATTTCGGTTCGGTTGTTTGGCCCTTGGCAATCGCGACCAATCTATGGATTCTGCGCCGCCATGAAGATTTCCGTTATATTGGCTGGTGGCATGCGGCGGCGCTGTGGCTCGGCGTCGGGGTCATTTCCTGGGAAGGTGCCTGGTGGCTTGGCGGTCTGGTGCGCGGTGGCGATGTCTGGCGTCTGATCGGTTGGCCGCTGGTGCCGATTGCGCTGTTGACCTGGTTGAGCGACCGCGGCGAGCGCATGACTTGGCCGGTGGCGCGCCATTTTGCAGCTTACTTATTTCACGGCGGTGTTGTTCTCGCCGGCTTCCTATGGCTGTGGATGTTGCACGGCAACTTCGACAGCCGCGGCGACCCGGCGCCGTTGCCGTACTTGCCGCTCTTCAATCCCCTCGATCTTGCCCAGGGCGCGGCGCTGCTGACGCTGGTTGCCTGGCTCCGGCGCATGCGCACCGCAACCTTCGCGCCGGCGATATTTCACACCGCAGATCTCGCCTATGTCGCCCTTGGCAGTATCGGCTTTATCTGGCTCAATGGCGCGCTGCTGCGCACGCTGCATCATTGGGGCGACGTGCCGTTTAATCTGGATGCGATGACGCGCTCGATGCTGGTGCAGGCGTCGTTGTCGATTTTCTGGAGTCTGTTGGCGCTCTGCACCATGGTCACGGCGACAAAAATTCGACTGCGGCCGCTGTGGCTGGCCGGCGCCGGGCTGATGGCCATCGTCGTCGCTAAACTATTTTTCGTCGATCTGTCCAATGTCGGCGGCATCGAGCGCATCGTCTCGTTCATCGGGGTCGGATTGCTGATGTTGGTGGTAGGTTATTTTTCACCGGTGCCGCCGGCGACTGCGAAGGAGACGCAATGATCGGGCTGTTGTTTTTTCTACTCGTAATTCCCACTCTTGCCAAGGCCGCGGAGCGCGCCATGGACTTTGCCTATGGCATGGCGATCGCGGCCGACGGCACCCAGGCGCTCCATGAGATTGAGATTCCCGCGGCGGTCTATCGCGCCGTGACCCGCGCCGATCTCGGCGATGTGCGGGTATTCAATGGCCAGGGTGAGGTGGTGCCGCACGCGCTTCGGCCGCGCGTCGCGGTCAAAGAACAAGCCGGCGGCCCGGTGAGTTTGCCGTCGTTCCCCTTATGGGGCGAAGGAACAAACAAGCTCGATGAGTTGAAGCTGCGCATCGACAAACGCGGCGACGGCGCGATCGTCGAGGTGCACAGTGGCAGCAAGAGCAGCGCTGAGAAAAAACTGCGCGGCTACCTGCTCGACGCCTCGGCGTTGCCGCAGGCGCTGACGACGTTGGAATTTGCTTGGCAGAGCGCCGGTGGTTTTATCGGCACCGTGCGCATCGAGGGCAGCGACGATCTGGCACACTGGCGTGTCTTAGCCGACAACGCGGCGCTGGCCCGTCTCAGCTTTGCCGGCCACCAGGTGGCTCGCACCCGCGTCGAGTTGCGCGCGACGAGGGCCAAGTATTTGCGCATCTCGTGGCCGGAGAGCCAGCCGCCGTTGGTAGCGCTCACGGTGCTGGCCGAGCCTAGTCCCATCGTCGTCGCATCGCCGCGCCTGTGGCAGAGCTTCGCGGCAGCGCCATCGTCGGAAAAGAGCGGCGAATACGCCTACGATCTCGGCGGCACTTTCACGTTCGACCGGTTGCGGGTGCGGTTGCCGCAAGTCAATACGCTGGTGCAGCTCCAAGTTCTCTCCCGAGCGAAGCGCAGCGATCAATGGCGCCCAGCGACCAGCGCGTTGGTTTACCGCTTGCGTGAGCGGGACGCCGAGGTGGCCAGCCCGGAAATCATCGTCACCAGCCACGGCGAGCGGTATTGGCTATTGCGTATTGACCAAAAAGGCGGCGGCGTCGGCAGCGGTGACTTGGGAATCGAGATCGGTTGGGTGCCGCACAAGTTGGTCTTCGCCGCCCGCGGCAGTGGACCGTTTCAATTGGCCTACGGCAGCAGCGGGGTGAAGCCCGCAGCCTTGGCGATCGATGCACTGATCCCCGGCTACAAGACCAAGGCCGAGTTCAAAGTTGCGCTGGCAACGCTCGGCGCGCCGGTGACTCTCGCCGGCGTGTCACGACTAAGCGCGAGCAGGGATTTTAAAACCTTGATGCTCTGGGGCAGCCTGATCCTCGGTGTGACCGTGTTGGGCTGGATGGCGCTGCGCTTATCGCGGCAGGTGTCCAACCCTCCGGCGGCATCGCAACCCACGAAGAATTCTCACTAACGGGAAGAAGAAATTTAACCGCATGGGGCTTAGCGCGGCAAAGCCGCGAGCGAAATTCGGAATATCTCGCGCAAAGCACGCCAAGGTCGCAAAGGTGACGGGCCTATGCCCGTCATCCCGAGCGGACGCGAGGGATCTAAGAAAGATTTCTCCTGCGGTCGAAAAGACAACAACTCCGAACCTGGCGTGCTTTGCGTCCTTGGCGCAAGTCAATCCCCGCGTTCGAGAGTAGAAAGAACGAATTCCGAACTGTAGGGATGGGTTTGAAACCTGCCCTCTTGGCTGTCATATCGATTACAGCGAGAAATTTTTTCTGGCCTGCGCAACCCGCCGAGATCATATCGAATCCTCACCGACGTTTAGCTAGACCCTCTTTTGCCAGCATGTTATAGCCAAGAAGAGTTTTTTTCTCGGCGATCGCACTCTGACACGCTTTTGCTGCGTCGCCGACGCGAGATCCCCTCTGAATTTACCGAATGATAAAGATAGCGGCCCGTCACCTAAAAATAACGACGCGCTAGTGCCGGCACAGTCCCATGCCGCGCCTTTTCAAGCGCTGCTAAATTCTCGTGCCTTGGCGGCGTTGCGGCACCGCGAGTTCCGCCTGCTTTGGTACGGTCATGTCTTCACCTCGATGGCGACCTGGATGGACTCCATCGCGCGCGGCTGGCTGATGTACGAGCTGACCCATTCGTCGTTTCAATTGGGTTTGGTGCGCGGCGTGCAGGCGATTCCGACCCTATTGCTGTCGCCCATCGCCGGCAGCGCCGCCGATCTTTACTCGCGCAAAACCCAGATCGTTATCGCCCAGATCATCGACGGCATCTTGTACGCTTGGGTGGCGACAATGATTTTCACCGGCCATATTCAGCCGTGGATTATTTACCTTACTTCCATCGGTTTGGCGACCGTGCAGACCTTTCAGCAGCCGTCGCGAGCTTCGATGGTGTCGGACTCGGTGCCGCCGATCTATTTGACCAATGCGCTGGGACTCAACGCCGTGGTCTTCAACTCGGCGCGCAGTGCCGGGCCGGCGCTGGCCGGGATACTGATCGCGACGTTCGGCACGGCGGCGTCCTATTCCGTTCAAGCGATTTTTTATCTACTGGCGACGGTCTGGACTTTTATGTTAGGCGCGGAGACGCCGGGCGGCGCCGAGTGCGAATGGCCATTCCGCCCATGGCGAATCCTTCGGCCATAACATTGTCGAGGGTTGGAAGTTCAGCTGGCGCAACGACGAAGTTCGGATCAGCCTGTTGATCGTGTCGATCTCGATGTTCTTGCTGATTCCGTTCACGACGCTGTTGCCGGTTTACGCCCGCGATATTCTGCATGTCGGCGCGTCGGGCCAAGGCGTGCTACTTACCTCGATGGGCATCGGCGCGCTGTTCAGCTCGGTTTTAGTGGCATCGCTGGGGGACCGCATGCCGCGCGGCTTGTTCATGCTCGGCGGCGTGGCGCTGTACGGCATTTTCGTCGTGATCTTTTCGGCGTCGACCTGGTATCCGCTGTCGATTGTGACTATGTTCTTCATTGGCCTTTGCCATGTCACGTCTCACGCGCTGATCCAGACTGTGATTCAATCCTACTCGCCGCCGGAGTTTCGCGGCCGGACCATGGCGATTTTTCACATGACCCAGGTGATTCTCGTCATCGGCGCCATGTTCATCGGCGGCTTGGCTGCGTTGATCGGCGCGCGCTGGGCGGCGACTTCGATGAGTCTCACCGGCACGGTGTTAATGGTGGCGATCTATGCGCTGTTGCCCAAGGCGCGGCGGATTCAGTAGTTAGAAGTCAGTTGCAGCTTTGCATGATTCTCCGGAGGGAGCTTTCGACGAATTTACCATGTGGTTTAACTGGCTTGTCCAATTCAAAATCTTCGAAGCGCTGCGCCATCCGCAGTACCGTTTGTTGTGGATCAGCCATGTGTTCTCGGCGATGGGCACTTGGATGGATCAGGTGTCGCGCGGCTGGCTGATCTACGAGCTGACCAATTCTTCGTTTCAGTTGGGGTTGGTGCGCGGCGTGCAAGCGCTGCCCATCTTGCTGCTATCGCCGATTGCCGGCAGCACCGCCGACCGCTACTCGCGCAAGTCGCAGGTGATGGTGGCGTTGGTGGTGGACGCGTTTCTCTATGGCTTGTTGGCGCTGCTGATCTTTTCCGGCTCGGTGCGACCCTGGCATGTCTATGCGAGCGCGGTCTGCATGGCCTCGTGTAGACGTTTCAGCAGCCGTCGCGGGCGGCGATGGTTTCCGACTCCGTGCCGCCGGAATCCCTGACCAATGCTATCGGTCTCAACGCGATGATGTTCAACGTCGCGCGCATTACCGGTCCGGCGGTGGCGGGTAATCATCGCCGGCTGGAGCAGCGGCGGCGCCTATACGGTACAGGCGCTGTTTTATATTTTGGCGGCGATCTGGAACGTCAAGTTGCGCGACGATGGCAATGGGTTGTCCAGCACCCATGGCCACCATGACGAGGGTTTTATTCAAAGCATCGTCGAAGGCTGGAAGTTCAGCTGGCAAAACGTCGAGGTTCGCACCGGATTGCTGGTGGTGATCTGGGCGTCCTTGTTTATCATTCCGTTCAATACGCTGTTGCCGGTGTTCGCGCGCGACGTGCTTGGCGTCGGCGCCAAAGGGCAAGGACTGCTGCTGACCTCCATGGGCGTCGGCGCGCTCGCCAGCTCGGTGCTGATCGCCGCTCTGGGCGACCGCATGCCGCGCGGCTGGCTGATGATCGGCGGTGTCGGCGTGTACGGGCTGTTGGTCGCGGTCTTCGCCATGTCGACCTGGTTTTCGTTGTCGATGGTGCTGATGGCGGTTATGGGTCTGTGTCATGTGGCATCCCACGCGTTGGTGCAGACGGTCATTCAAGCCTATTCGCCGCGGGAGATTCGCGGCCGCACCATGGCGCTGTTTCACCAGACCCATGTGATTCTTGATGGTCGGCGGCTTGATCATCGGCGCCTTCGCGTCGGCGATTGGCGCCCAATGGGCCAGCGCGTTCATGAGCATCGCCGGCACGCTGTCCATGCTCGCGCTCTACTTGTTCAGCCCGAAGGCACGGCGCATTCGTTAGCCTACCGGCTACCTCATTGCAGCCGAATTTCTAAAGTTGCAGCTGGGGCACAACCGCCGCGCCCTCATGGCTGCGCTGTTTGGCCGCGAAATGTGGCTTCACGGCTTTTCTCCGCGGTCAAAATGGCGCTGCCGTGCCGTCAACTTTTCGACGGTGGCGAAACTCCGGCGCTGGTGAACTTTATTGCCGAGATCGTATTACCGCGTGGTTAAAGTTATCGCCGTGCGCACCGATTGAGTTTGTCAGAGCGGGGAAGATAAAAATGGAAATGCAAAACAGTATAGTCAAGACACGGGTGAGCCAGGGTGATGTCGACGGCGGCACGGAGTTCGATTACTCACGGATTCTCCGCGTGGTTGGCCAGGAGCTCGAAGCCAAGGGGATCTCCACGTGTTGCTTGTGGATGGAAAAGAACCGCGTCGACGTCATCGGCCTGTGCACTAGCAGCGCCAACGGTGTTGTTGAGGCGGGGTTCTGGCAGCGTCTAAAGTCGAAGAACGGCGCTGCGGGCTATACAACCATAAAGTTGGGCTATTCCATCGCGGGGTTGATGCGGCTCGACGAGCTCAACCGAGCGCAGCGTACCCTCGCCACGCCGCGAGCCGATTTCCTCAAGCTCTCCGAGCAACTGCGCACCGTCGGCGCCATCGTCGACCGGCGCGGCGGACGATTGATCCGGCTCGACCGGACGGCTTACGAGGGCATGATTTCGTCTTTCACCGTGCAGTACAAAATGGCCACCGGCGAGTTGGTAACGGAAGAATTCAGCGCCCCGAGTCTTTACGATTTTTCAGTGCAGATCTTCATGATGGAAAAGCGCCGGTCGGGCAACAGTCCAGCGGTGTCGCAGGCCGCTTAGAGCGTTAGGCTTGCGGGTTCGCTAGCATACGCGCCATGCCAAGTTTCTCCAGTGTAGCGTCTCACACTGTTAGTCGATTATCCTGAGTAACTCACCACGAAGGTCACGAAGGGCACGAAGGGTTCGGATAACCAAATCTCCGAACTTCGTACTACTATCCGTGATAGTTTGCGCGGCTTGCGCAAATTTCTCGATGCGCCAAATCTGAGAGGGCGGGTTTCAAACCCGCCCCTACGACTCCCGATATTTTTTGCGCCCTTTGCGTTCTTTTTGCGGCCATTCTTCTTTTTGGTTCGGCTGTGCCGGGATCCTCAGCTCTTTCAATTCTCACTCGCCGCTGGACGCGCTCGATTTCGCTCGTGCTATAGGCAAAAGATCATGTGTTTCCTTCAGTCATTCGGGAGTCGGTCCTGAGCTCCGTTCCGGGCGATAAGGAAAGCCAACGCGATTCACTCGATGCCGAGGCCACGGGTTCCGCGGCGCAACCCAAACGGGACCCGTTGGCTTGGTTATACCGACATCGCGCCGCCCAAGTTCTGTGCTACCGTGATTTCCGCTTGCTCTGGTTCGGCCATGTGTTCGGCTCCATGTCGTTTTGGATGGATCAGGTGACGCGCGGCTGGCTGATCTATGAACTGACCGATTCCACCGTGCAATTGGGCATGATTCGCGGCGTCCAGGCGATCCCGATTCTCTTTCTTTCGCCCATCGCCGGCAGCGTCGCCGACCGTTACTCGCGCAAGAAGCAAATTCTCGTCACTCAGATCGCCGATGGCGCATGCTGGCGGTGTTGGCGCGTTGATCTTTTACCGGCGCGGTTGCGCCCTGGCATGTCTATGTCAGCGCCTTCGGCATGGCGGTGGTGCAAACCTTTCATCAGCCGGCGCGGGCGGCGATCATGACCGACACGGTGCCGGCGAGCCATCTGACCAACGCCATCGGCCTCAACTCGATGATCTTCAATGTCGCGCGCAGCTTGGGGCCGGCCTTGGCCGGCGTGTTGATCTCGTGGAGCGGCACGGGCGGCGCCTACACCGTGCAGGCGATCTTTTATTTGCTCGCGACCTTTTGGACCTTGCGCTTGAGCGACTTCGAGCCCGGGCCGTCCCGCGGCAGCCATGGGGCGCAGCGGTTTTCGTTGCGCGGCAGCATCGTCGAAGGTTGGAAGTTCAGCTGGCAAAACGAAAACGTCCGCACGGCGCTGTTGATCGCCATGCTGGCGGCGCTGTTCATCGTGCCGTTTACGACGCTCTTGCCGGTGTTTGCCCGGGATATTCTTCAGGTCGGCGCCTCCGGCCAGGGCTTGTTGCTGACGGCTATGGGCGTCGGCGCGCTCGGGCAGCGCGGTGATGATCACCGGCTTCGGCGATCGCATGCCGCGCGGCAAGATCATGTTAGGCGGCGTGGCGGTCTATGGCCTTGGCGTCGCGGCCTTCGCGTTTTCGCCGTGGTTTCAGCTGTCGATGTTCTTGATGATCATTATCGGTTTTGCCAACGTCTGTACCCATGCGCTGGTGCAGACGGTGATTCAAACCTATTCGCCGCCGGAGTTTCGCGGCCGCACCATCGCGCTGTTTCACATGAGCCAGGTGGTCATGACCGTGGGCAGCATGATTCATCGGCTCGCTGGCCGCGCTTTCCGGCACCCAGTGGGCGGTGGTGCTGATGGGCAGCGCGGGCGCGTTGGCGATGCTGGGTATTCAACTCCTGTTGCCGCGGGCCTGGCATATTCGCTAATCGGCAAATCGAGGATCGAGATATGGAAGATCGAGGATCGAACGATTCTGATTCGCTCCAGACGCGGAAGCGCCATTGGAGCCCGAGCTGCCGATCTGTGACGCGCACCACCATCTCTGGGAGCGGCCGCCGCATGATTATTTGCTTGACGATTTGCTCATTGATCTGCGCAGCGGCCACAACCTGCGTTTCGACCGTCGCCATCGAGTGCCGCTACGGATATCGAGAAGATGGCGCCGAGGAATTGAAGCCCGTCGGTGAAGTTGAATTTCTCGAAGGCGTCTCCAGCCAGGTCGCCGCGAATCCGGCAATCACTACGCGCATCGCGGCAGCCATTGTCGGCCACGCAAACCTCACGCTTGGCGACGCGGTGGCGCCGGTGCTCGAAGCCCATTTGGCGGCGAGCCCGCAGCGCTTCCGCGGCATTCGCCACTCGACGACTTGGGACGCCAGCGACGCGCTGCGCAGCGAGGCGGCGCGAGGATTGCTCGCCGACGATGGTTTCCGCCGCGGCTTCGCCTGGCTGGAAAAACTTGGCTTGAGTTTCGATGCTTGGGTCTATCATCCGCAGTTGCCGGAAGTCGGCGCAGCTGGCGCAAGCGTTTTCCCGGCGTGACGATTATCCTCAATCACATCGGCGCGCCGCTGGGCGTCGGTCCCTACGCCGGCAAGCGCGACGACGTGTTTTCGCAGTGGAGCAAAGGGATCGCCATGATCGCCGCTTGTCCCAATGTCGCAGTTAAACTGGGCGGCGTCGGTTCGCTCAGGTCGGGCTACGATTGGCATGAGCGCGCGGTAAAGCCGTCGTCGCAAGAGTTGGCGCAAGTCTTAAAACCTTATTTCGACCACTGCATCGAGCGATTCGGCGTTGAGCGCTGCATGTTCGAGAGCAACTTTCCGGTGGAGAAGTCATCCAACGGTTACGTCAATCTTTGGAACGCTTTCAAGAAAATCACCCAGCACTACTCCATCAGCGAACGCGCCGCGTTGTTTCACGACACGGCGGCGCGGCTTTATCGCATCGGTTGAGCTCAGGAGTGTCTTTATCTGGTGCATCAGGTTTCAGCGTCGGTTGTAAGCTATCATCTTGATTTCGTTCACCACGAAAATCCCAGCGCGGCATAGCCGCAAGCGAAACTCGGATAGTTTCCCGCGAAGACGCGAAGGTCGCAAAGGTGACGGGCTATGCCGTCATCCCGAACGGACGCGAGGGATCTAAGATAGATTTCTCCCTGCGGCCGGAATGACAACGACTCCGAACTTGGCGTGCATTGCGCCTTGGCGGGAATCAATTCCCAGTCCGAATATTCCAGATCAACGGAAAATTTGCTCGCGCTGCGCAAATTTCCCCGGGCAGAGTTCCTAAGTTGCTGTGCTCAATGAGAAAATACGACTTCACCAGAAGGCTCAGTGAACGGCGCGCAGCGGTCGGAAATCCGGTTCTACTTTGGACGGCTGACCTCGCGCTCTCGGGTCCTTCGTGGTGAACGCTTCTTCGCAGTTAATTTGGCAGAGCCGCTTATTGAAGCGCGGGCAGGATTTCATTACCCCACAGGTCGATCGCTTCGGGAACATCCGGGCCGAGCGGCACGCCGATGGCGATCTCGCTGAAGCCGTGGCGCGCTGCCAGGGAAAATAGTTCGCGAACTCGATCAATGCACTCGTCCGGCGTGCCGGCGATGATCAGACGATCGACCGCTTCGTCGGGCGTGAGCGCCGCGGCGTCGTCGACGCCGCGATTTTCCGCGTAGGCCTGGCGCACCGCCTGAATCGCCTTGGGATCGATGCCTTTCGCCGCCAGCGCGTCATCGGGCCATCCGGACACGATATGGGAGACGAAGCGTTTGGCATGTTGGCGGGCGGCTTGGCGGTCGCGCGATACCGAAGCGTTGAGCAGCATGGTTTTGCGCAGCGGCTCAGCGGCGCCGGATTGTAGCGCGCGCGTCGTTGAGCCGCGATAGCGAAGCTTCCATGTCGGCGATGCCGTAGAGCGTTTGCAAAATCACGCCGTCGAAGTGGCGCGCCACCAAATCGAGCACGGCAGGCTTGAGCAGGCTCGGACCGTAGTAGAGATGGATCGGCGCCGGAGTTTTGAAACGCAGCGCGTAGTGTTCCGAGTTCAAATGAAAATAGTCGGCCAAGGTCGGAATGTCCCTGCGGTTAAGCGTGTCGCCGGCAAACAAGGTGCGCAGCGCGACCGCCAGTTCGGCCATGATCGTCAGCGGTTTGGTGCGGACGACATGACGCGTCAGGATTGAGCGCGAACCCGGACCCAGGCCGAGGGAAATTTCCTTGCCGTTGGCTAGCTCGGACATGGTGGCAAACGCCATCGCCACATCGATTGGGTTGCGAAAGTAGGGCACGGTCACGGCGGTGCCGAGCTTCACCGGTAAGCTTGCCAGGATGGCCGCGGAGCTGGCGAGGACGCTGCGATATTCCAAATTGTCGTTGGTCCAGACTCGGGTGAAGCCGAATGGCCCCATGATTTTCAGCGCGCGCTCCGCCAGGCCGATGAGTTCCGGCAGGGTGTAGCGGTTGAGCACGTGGAGCGGATAATGAATGCCGATCTCGCCGGTGAAAGTACGGGTGGGTTGGCCATGGAGTCGAGGTAGCATGGTCGCGCCGCGCAAGTCAAAGCAATTAGCGACGCCGGCGGCTTGCACCCGGGACGGATTTCGATTACCGGCTTGGGGCGTAATTTCAATCCAATCGAGGAGTTGCTCATGAGTACAAGCCGAATTACAAGGTGGCGTGGTGAACTGTCTCGGCGCGCCGTGGCCGGAGGATCTGTCGGCGTCGTTTATCGATCAACTGCTCGGCCAAGGCGTCGCGGTGGTCGGCTGCACGGCCAATCTCACTTGGGATGACACCCTGGAGAGCATCGAGAACTTTGAAATCGTCAAGATCGATCGTGCGCGAGCATCCGCAGGCGTACGTCCTGCGCAGCGCGGCGGATCTCGATCGTCCCGGAACATCGCGGCAAAGTCGGCGTGCTGCTCGGCCTGCAAAATCCCAAAGCGTTGAGCGACAGCTTGGGATTTGCTCGATGCGTTCTTCGATCTCGGTTTGCGCTGTTTGTCCTTGGCCTTCAGCGAAAACAGCTACTACGGCTGCGGCCATGCCAGCGAGGTCGACAGCGGCCTCACGTCGCTCGGCCGCCAGGCGGTCAAGCGCATGAATCGGCTCGGCATCGTCATCGATCTGTCTCATTCCGGCGACCGCACGGCGCTTGGAAGCGCTTGGAACTATCCGAGCAGCCGGTGATCTTCAGCCATTCGACCAGCCGGACGTTGTTCAACCGGCCGCGCAGCGCCCCCGATCCGCTGATCGTCGCGGCGGCCAAGAAGGGCGGAGTGATCTGCCAGGACGTGCGCGCCAACACCAGCGTCGCGGAATATGTCGACTGGGTCGACTACTGCGTCAAGCTCGTCGGTATCGATCACATCGGCGTGGCGGCGCAGGACGATTTTCACCGTTCGTACAAAGACACCAAGCGTATCGCGCCCTATCTGCCGTCCTACGCGGCGGAACTCAAAAAGCGCGATTGGAGCGACGACCGCGTGGTGCGGCGCGGCGGCATCGGCGCCAAACTGCTCGATCAAGAAAATTTGCCGGCGGAATTCAAGCGGCGCAATTATTCCGACGAAGCGGTCGGAAAGATTCTCGGCGGCAATTTGATGCGGGTGATGCGCGCGGTGTTGCCGAAAATTGATGGTTCATAGGTAGTCCCACGGCTTTGGCCGAATTGTTCCCATCAATTGCGCCCGAAGGGACTCACGGTAGCTTTGGCTCCAGACGTGGCAGGCTTGCGTACCCCCTCTTTGGCAAAGAGTGGCCAGGGAAGATTTTTTCTTCCATGAGGCTCCATCGTCGTAGAAAACACCGATCTGCTGCGGGAACAACCTCCCCTCACCACAACCAAATCCCCCTTTATCCCCCTTTTCCAAAGGGGATACAAAATATGGCGACATTGGGTACCGTCGACCGCAAAAATGGAGCGCCCAAGAATACGAGAACCAGAGGCCCTTTGTACTAGTTTTTGTTGTCACGCGTTTCCCTTTGATCTAGATTCCACGCTCGAATATCCAGAGATTGTTTTGGTGTTTGATCGCGGAGAACCATTCTTAAATACCGTCTACAGAGGGTGGCTTAAATATAAGAAGCGTCCCGATGCCGGTTGGCCTAAACAAATCAAGGAAATGGTCCCTTTGAGTGCGAAAAATTTATGTCCGTTGCAGGCAGCGGACCTCGTTGCATGGACGATAAATAAACACCATGGAATGGTCGAAGGATATCCCGGTGCCTTGGGAGCTATGGTAATGATATCCCACCAAACAAAGACCTTAGACTACGAGACTTTAATGAATGCGCCGGAGGAGCTTGTTTGTGCCTAGTGCTTTGACTCGAACGGTTAAGTCTTTTTGCCGCGACTGCGCAGAGCATTCGTTAAACTCTTGAAGCTCTCGAAGGGGGATTGTGATTTATTAGTCTTTTCTGGTTTCGTCATACTGTGAAAAATCGGCAGTCGAGGTTTTTAATGCGCCAGGACGCAAATCTAAACGTAGTGGAGATTTGCGTTCATGTTAACTTTTACATTTCATGCCCACGCCAGGTTTGATAATGTCGCCGCATGCTTACACTGGAAGAGTTCGCGGCACTATTGAGCGCCATTGGGAGTACGTCCGTGAGCGCGCTAACTGGCGTAGTCGGGCTTGTGCTTACCGCAGTAGGGCTTTGGTGGCCCAATCTGCCACAGAGACGCATTTTTGTAGGGGTTGGGATCGTCGTGCTAATGATTAGCCCGGTATATGTTTGGCGTGATGAATATCGAGAACATAAAACGACAAAAACCAATTTGGACGCCGCGAATGGTCAGCTGATAAAAGAACGAGAAAAAATAGCGAACCGCGATGGACAGATAACATCTTTGAATACTCAGAATCAAAGACAACAAAGCACGATAAATGAGACGTTGATACAGTTAGGCAAGGCGCAGCAGCAAGAGCCGTTAAAGATCAGCAATTACCCATTAGCATCAAAAGAGACCCGTCGCCAACCAGGGAACGAGCCTCACGATTTTCTAATTATAACAAATAAACCAGTGACGCCTGTTCGGTTAATTGCTAGTTGCGACGGCGATATAATTGATGCTAGCTGGAGAATGCTTGGAACCTTGGCTTTAACGACTGGTGGCACGGCCAAGAGCGACAAAAGACGCTACTCGATTGAAATCTCTTCGCCGCCAGTGTCGCCGACGAACCCAGTACTCGTAACTCTCTACGCTACTCAGAAAGAAGTGAAGTGTTCTTTTTCGCAAAGCTAGTTTATTTGCCATCGCCGTTGCCCTCTATGCTGGCACCCCCAAGGGGGAATCGAACATCGCGGGGCGATGGCTGCTTGAGCTCCATGTTCTCTGTGACGTATGACGCATGCTAGGGTTCCCAAGATATCCGACTCATTCTCTCCGCAGATTCGCCCAGGGTTTGATCAATAACGCCGTCATGGCGGAAGAGAGCAGCAACGATCCGGCCATCGCCCAGAACACCAAGGCATAGCTCTGCGTGCGGTCGTAGACGTAGCCGGCGAGGACCGGGCCGAGCACGGCGCCCCAGGTGTAGAAAAGATTCATGTTGCCGCGGATGGCGCCGAAGGATTTCCGGCCGAAGAAGTCGCCCACCGAAGCCCAAAAAACCGGGATCGAAGCGTCGAGCACCGAGTAGAGCGCGGTGAAAAACCACAGCGCCCAGAGCGAGTCGCTCCACAGCATCGGCAAGACCGCGACGAATCCCAAGAGCAAACAAATAGTCACCAGCTTCGGCTTGTTGACGAAGTCGGCGATCCAGCCGAGCAGGAAATGAATCGGCAGGTTGACGATGCGCGAAGCCGGCCAGCAGCACCGACGCTTCGGTCTGACTCATGCCCTTCCACACCATCATCGGAATGAAATGGGTCGTGACGGTGGTGAACGCGACCGAGCGCGCGGTCATGGAGAGGATCAGATTCCAGAAGATCGGCGAGCGAAAGGCTTGGCGCGCGCTGACCTCCGGTTCGTTGCCAGCGCTGTTTGTGGGCTGTGCCGCGTGCTTATCGCTCTGAGAGTTTTCCAGCGGTCCGCCGTCGGGGGCCATGCCGATACTTTCCGGCGAGCGGCGAATCGCCAGCGATAACGGAATCCCACCGGCGATGAACAAGCACGCCGGCAACCAGCGCGGCCCAGCGCCAGCCGAGATTTTGCACGGCGATGGCGAGCAGCGGCGTGATCAGCGCGCCGCCGACCGGCACCGCCGCGCTGACCACGGTCATGGCGCGGGCGCGCAGCTTGATGAACCAACTGTTGGCAACCACCGTCGGCGCGTGGACAAAGCCGGCGTTAAACGCCAGCGAGATGACGCCAAGATAAACGATCAAGAAAGTCGTGTAGCTGTGCACGAAGGCGAAGAGAATATAGCCGATGCCGGCGAACAGCGCGGCGGCGAGCATGAGCGGCTTCGGACCATAACGGTCGAGCAGGTAGCCGACGATGGGCGCGGTCAGCGAGCCTTCGGCGCGTGCCAGAGAGAACGCCAGCGATGTCGATGCGCGGGTCAGGCCGAGGTCTTGGGTGACCGGCAGGAAGAAAACCGTGAAGCCATATTGATGCAGCCCGCCGCCGAGTATGCGCAGCGCCGAGACCACGCCGATCATGCGCCAGCCGTAGTAGAGACCGGAGATGCGTTTACTGATGTCGGAGATGCTCACGGTCGCGCCAATGCTCGAAGCCTTCGAGTATCTGTGATACAGCGATTCTATCGACGCTGCCAATGGTGCACGGCTAACGGGCCTTCGGCTAGTTCGAAAACCGGCCGGATACGGCTTTACTTGCTGGCGCCGACCCAGCCGGCGTTGGAAACATCGATGACTTGGTCATCGATCACGACGCACTTGACTTCGAAATAGGACTGCGGCTTGGACGGATCGCCGTGATTGACTTCATTGCGTTGGTTGAGCGGTTTGCCGCCGAGGGCGCGAATTTTTTCCACGGCGGCGTCGACGTCGTCCACTTGAAAGCCGACATGATCGACGCCCAACTTCATGGTCTCGCCCTCGACCACGCCGCGCATGTTGAGGATCGCGATGTTGAGATAGCCGTCGGTGAGATAGATGCCGCTCTGGCCGACGCCGACCTGTTCGAGGCCGAAAGCCTCTTTGTAGAAGGCGGCGGTCTTTTCGATGTCGTGGGTTCTGATCGCGATATGTTTGATCCTTGCCATGTGTCGATCCTCCACTGGTCGGCGAGAGCCTATTTTTGCGCCAAAACTTCCTTGAGAAAGCGCCAGTCCATGATTTTGTCTTCAGATATATCTTCGGTGAGCTTGAGCTGTTCCCTGGCCAGACGGATCTCCGTATCCATGGTGTTCTTGGCGACGAGGCCGTCGGGGTTGAGGGAGCGCATGGCGAAGTCGTGGACTTTCACCGCGGCGTCGGCGCTGACGTGCAAATAGTCGCGCATGATCGCCAGGGTCTCCGGCTTATGGTCGCGGATGAAGCGCACGCCTTTGAGCGAGGCGCGGATCATGCGGGTGATTTGCGCCGGGTTCTTGCGAATCTTGTCCATGGAAACGCCGAAGCCGCCGAGCCGCGTGTGCACGACGTCGCCGAAGTAGATTACTGAAACGAGGCCGAGCTTTTCCGCTTTCTCGACATAGGCGACATCGAGGGGCGTTGCATCTACCGTGCCGGCGACCAATGCCGCCAACCGGTCGCCCGAGCCGCCGACCGCGAGGGTCGTGACGTCGCGATCGGGATTCATGCCGGCTTGGGCGAGGGCTTCGCGCAAGATGATATGCGGCGCCGAACCCAAACCGCTGACGCCGATTTTTTTCCCTTTGAAGTCGGTGAGCCGTTTGAAGTTCGGTTTGGCGATCAAGATATGCAGAGGCCGGTCGAACCAGCCCATGACACCTTTGACCGGGAGGTTCTGAATCGAAGCGCGGGCAATCAGGCCGCTGACCGTGGAGTAATCGAGTTCGCCGGCAAGCAAGGCCGCGACCTGAAGATTGGTCCGAATCACCACCTTGCGCGCATCGAGGTTTTCTTCCCGATAGAAACCTTTGCGTTGGGCGATCTCGGTGGGAAGTTCATACAAGCCAGGCGTCGATATGCCGATGTGAACGACTTCGGCGCGGCTTGCGAAGGGCTGACTGACTAGAAGCGCGACTAACGTGAGGAGCTGTTTATACCAAGACATTGCTCCAGCCCTGCGTCGTCAGTTATCACATTGCACTCGGCGAAAGCGTGGTTGCTAACCTTGGGAGGAGGATCCCTTCACCACGAAGGCACAGACGAAGTTCGGAAATATTATTCCGAAGCTTCGCGCTGCCGAAGTCCTTAGAAAATACAGTGTAGGATGATCTGCACAACGATGACGATCTCTGGTCCGTCCTCCGGCGCAGGCCAGTATCCAATCCGAGGCAGTTTCCGCTTCCGGATGCGCGACGCCGCGCCAAGCATGCACGGGTAGTGACACGAAGGCTTTCGGAATAATCATTCATCTCCGAACTTCGTGCTCTTCGATGTCTTCGTGGTTAATATCGACCGATCGATTTTACGTCGCGGCTTTGGCGGTCTTGGCAATGAACTTCAGGGCCACGCCGTTGTTGCACCAGCGTTGGCCGGTCGGTTTGGGGCCGTCGTCGAAGACATGGCCGTGATGGCCGCCGCAGCGGATGCAGTGGTATTCGGTGCGCGGCAGGATCAACTTATAGTCGGTGGTCTTGCCGAAGGCGCCGGGGATGGTGGTGAAAAAGCTTGGCCAGCCGGTGCCGCTTTCGAATTTCATCTCCGAGGTGAACAGCGGCAGGCCGCAGCCGGCGCAGGCGAAGATGCCGGGCCGTTTTTCGTTATTGAGCGGGCTCGATCCTGGCTGTTCCGTGCCTTCTTCGCGCAGGATGTGAAACTGCTCAGGAGTCAATCGCTTGCGCCATTCGTCTTTGGAAAGTTTTAATGGCTCGGTGGGCAGCGGCACTTTAACGCCGTCGGCGAGCAGCGTCTGCCAATTTTTTTGCAGCGCGTCGAGGCTTTTTACCGGCGCAGCTGTCGCGGCGGTGGCCGCGCGGTTTTTCCAAAGCGTCGACAGTCCCGCGGCCAGCATCCCCAAGAACAGATTACGTCTCGTCATAGCTTGGTCTCCTCCATCGGCTAGCGCGATAACGCCGTTGGGCGGCGATTGGTTCCCAGGGCGGCACCACATCTGGGATCGAGTTGCTTGGTATTAAAACAGTAAGGTCTCAATGACAAGGATAAAACGACTCGGATCGCGCCGCTCAGCGGGACAACGTAGGGGGCGTGGATCGCGGAAGGTTGGCAGCGTTCGCGCTCGACAGTACCACCGTCGGTCAAAACGTTAAAGCAAATTGTCACACTTCTGAAGTGTTTGAAGCTTGCTGATAATCTCCCCGGTGAGCTCCATGACCTCGGGCAGGCGCGCGGGATCGCAAGCGCATCCGGCGACCTTGGCTGAACCCAGGGCTAACGACCTGATCAGCTCAGTATCTGGCGGCAGCACTTTCGATCGGCCATGGTTGAAGCGAAGCCTTGTCGCCTTCATCAATTCCAGGTTGGCTTCGATGTTCGATCGTGCCGCGCGATAAAAGTCTTGGCAGGCCGGATCTTCTGCGTTGTTTTCCCGTGCCAGCAGTTTCTCGCGGCAAAGCGCCAGGGCGTTGGACACGATAAAATGCGCCACCGAGTAATTGATGATCTCATCGCTGGAAAGGTCGCTTTTAGTTCTTGCTTGAGTGCTCACGTTGGATCCTCGATAGCCAATCTACACGTCAGGGCCCACTTGCGGGTTGCCACGTGATAGTCAGCGTTTTCGATTGTCCTACGCAAGCCCTCTGCCAGTCATGCTGAGTCACAGAAGATTTGCTGCTGTGACCGGTAAGTTGCTGAAACTCAAAGGTTTTAGGCCGCGTGCTTGAGCGTATCTGGAGGGCTCCATTGGAGCGCTAGGGAGGGGCGGATTAGCAACCGCGGTTACCAACTGTAAACTTAGTTATTCACTTACTGGATGTTAGAACAGCAGGTGGTGTCCAGGGCTTTGACCATTTCGACCGTGAAATTCGCCGGCCTTACCAGCGCTTTCCCGGCACTTCGCCAGCCCAGAGATCCTTGAGAAAACCGCTCTTTTCCAAATTTTCGGCGAAGCTATTGTCGTAGGTTTCACTCGGTTTGCGGCGCACCTGGGCACCGGCCTGACGGGCGGATTCGATGGTATCGGCGACCCGGGATGCGGGAATGGTGACGCGGCGGTTTACCAACTGCTTGGCATAGGCATCGTAGGCGGCTTGCAAGGATTCGGCGTCCTTGATCGCCAGGACTTTGCCCACCGATGCATTGGCGCGGTCCGGGTTTTTTTCGACAAAATGAACCGCTTCGGCCATGGCGGCGACGAATTTCTGCACGACCTCGGGCCGTTCTTTAAGGAGCCGATTGCTGGTGAACAGGCTGCTGTAAATCGCCGGCAAATTGAGATCGTCGAGTTGATAGATGACGTTGAGACCATCGCGCCGGGCGCGCGCGTCAAGCGGCGGCGTGACCATGGTCGCATGTCCCAAGTCTTGCAGCAGTGCGTTGTAAACCTCGGTCTGGCCGGCGCCGCCGATATGGCGAATGCTCAATTCGTTGGGACCGAAGTTGAGCCGCTTCATCAAGACGCGAATCAGCGTGTCGGGCGTGCCGCCGGGGCGGGTGGCGATAAAAATCTTGCCCTTGAGATCTTCGACACGGCGGATATCTTTGCGCGCGATCATCACCCAGGGCAGGCCGACCAAGGGCGAGGCGATCATCTTGGCTTCAGCGCCGGCGGCGAGGCTCGGGATGATCGCATCGGCGGTACAGTAGAGAAAGTGGAGTTCATTGGAGGACAGCGCCGCCACTGAAACACCGGCACCACGGATCAACAGGAACTCGACTTTGAGACCGTACTTTTCGAATAGCCGGTTGTCGACGGCGGTGTAAAGATGCATGAAGCCGCCGCTGATCGCACAGGTGGCGACGCGAATCGATGTCGGAGTTTCACCGGGCTTGGCCAGGTAAGGATTGGCCGCGTGCAGCACAGAGGATGAGCAGAGCAGGAACGCGAGAGCGATTAATTTGCCGGTGTTTTTCATGTGGAATCTCCCAAATGGTAGCCAGGCTCGCAACGTCGAACACGCTTGATCTCAACAACCTAGCATGAACTACGAAAGGACCGCACCGTTGCGGCAAACTTAGACTGGGGCCTGGTTGTGCTGTCGATTCGGCGCGTTAACGCGGAATCATTTTTCACAAGCGGTCGAGGTGATTTTCGCGGATATCTTTTCTGGCTTCGCTAAGCTGTGATCGTTAGATAAGCAACGACGGTACATACGCATTTTCCAGGCGCACACCGACATATCGTTGTGGTAGAGGGCGATCACAATTATGACTGTTCAAGGTTCAATCTCTCAACGTTCAAGGTTTCCGCACTGGGAACAAGACTCAGATGGTTCAGTCTAGGGAGGCCGCAGTTACTTGCCGAGTGATGCTAGGGCTTTGTTGTAAAAGCGTTCGTCGACATATTTTTCGGCTTTGAATTCGCCCGGTTTCATCAGGCCGGCGACTTCGCGCAGTTCGATGACCGTGCGGATGCCCGCCATGTCGATGCGGCTGCGCGCTGTCAGGCCCATGGTTGGGCTGAGCGTGCTGGCGTACATGGCCTCGGCGCGCGCCTTGTTGCCCTTGGTTTCGCCGAGCAGCATTTGCACGGCGTCGTCTTTGTTCTTCTTGTCCTGCAACCAATCGGTGGCGCGGATCATGGCGCGGTTGAAGCGCACGATCAGCTCTTCGTTGGCGTTAGCCCAGACCCGCCGGGTGGCGCCGAGGCCGCGGGCGTAATTTTTGACGTAATCTTCCGAGCGCGCCGAGGATCTTGAAGCCGCGTTTGGCGATGTCAGCGTCGGGCATGCTCATCATCGCGCCGGAGGCGTCGCCCCGGCTCATGGCGTCGGCGCGGGCGCCGGTGTTGCCGAAGGACTTTATCTGGTAGTCCTTCTTCCACTCTAGGCCGTGCTTTTTGAGGATCGCGATAGCGACCACCGCATAGCCCGTGGTGACGGCGTCGGCGGCCAGCAGTTTGCCCTTGAGATCGGCAAAATCGTTGATGCCCGGCGCAACCACGAGTTTTTGATCGACGCCCTGGCTGCCGCCGAGGAAGATCACGAAGTCGTTTTTTTGCGGGTCTTCGCCCTGGCCTTCGGCCCAAGCGATGACGTTGTCGGCGTTGTTCAAGATCAAGTCATAGTTGCCCTTGATCAAGTTGCGCAGCAAGGTCGGCGAGTCGGTGACCGTGCTGATCTCGACGGCGATATTTTCCTGCTTGAGAAAGCCCTTTTCGACCGCCGTGATGATCGCGGCGTCGCGGTTGAATAAACCGATTTTGATCGAGTCTTGCGCCATAAGTTCGATCGGCAGCAGCGCCAACGCGGCCGCCAACACTCCCTTCAATAGTTTCATTCGAAGATCCTCCGCAGCCATTTATCCGATTCCCGTCCGTGCTTGTCAATATGTACATGCCAATCCGTGAATCGTCCAGGCGCTCGCGGCGTCGGGAAAGCCGCCGCGAGTAAGCCTTTGTCGCGGATCGCGATGACATGTTCTTTGTCGATGTCGACGAAGGTGATGTCCGCGCCGGCGCGCGCCAGCCGGCCGCCGATGATGCCGCCGATGGGACCGCTGCCGATGACGATCATGCGCATATGAAAATACCTCCGCTGCGGATTTTAGCTGTCGTACAAATATTCAATGGCCGCCTCGCCGTCAATAGGGAGATTCGATAGCTTAGAAGTGTTCCAGAACAAAAGGCCTCAGTCGCCGACGCCTGAATGCCAATAGCTATATCTGTTAATTCATGGGTACGGAGTCCGGGCAAAGCGAATGGGCAGGCCGCGCTTTTGACTTGCTAAGATCGAGTAAATAAAGGACCATCGGTGCTCTTGGGCAGTAGGTTTAATTCCCTGGCGTGAGTCATCGGAGGCGCCAATTGCAAGATCCGCAAGTCACTTTAATTGTTGTGCTACGAGAGCGTTTTAGTTTGACGGAGCGATCCCTCTCGAGCATTTACGAAAACACTCAGTTCCCGTTTCACCTCGTTTATGTTGCCGGTAAAGCTCCCTCCCGTGTTCAACGCTACCTTCAACAGGAGTCGAGCGAAAAGGGATTTCTGCTGATCACTACGGAACATCACATATCGCCCAATCAAGCACGTAACCTCGGCTTGAAAGAGGTCAAGACGAAATACGTAGTGTTCATCGATAACGACGCGCTGGTTACTCCGGGATGGCTGGAGGCTCTGGTTCGTTGCGCCGAGGAGACCGGCGCCTGGGTCGTCGGCCCGCTCTGCTTGATTGGCGAGATCGGCGCCGGGGTTGTCCACGTTGCTGGTGGAAATGTTCACTTTACGGACGAGTCGGGGGGAAAGGTTTTGTACGACGAGCAAAATCTTTTCAATAAGCCGATTCGAGAATTAAAAGAGCGGCTGGTAAGAAGACGCTTTGACTATGTTGAGTTTCACTGCATGTTGGTGCGAACCGAGGCATTCCAATCTGTTGGGACTTTGGACGAGCAACTATTGAGCGTCCACGAGCATATCGATTTTTGTTTGGCCGTAAACCAAGCGGGCGGCTCGGTTTATGTCGAACCAAAATCTGTCGTTACTTATATTCCTTCACCTCCCTACGACTGGACCGACCTGCCGTACTTCATGCTTCGGTGGAGCGAGCAGTGGAATATCGCTACCACCGACCGATTCTGTGAAAAGTGGGGCGTCACTGCCATGGGATGGCGTGGCAACAACCAATCGACTCCGGTATCAAGGGACTTATTGGTCAAGTTTGGCCGAGGGCACCGCCGCATCATGACCGGGGTTACGTATGTCGCGGACGAAGAGGAGGGTGTCTCTCCTGTTGAACAAGCCGAGTTGATGATTGCGCTTTTCCAGTCCATCGACCGGGATTATTTCGAACTGAGGGTAAGCGCAAAAAATGGCGAAGTATTGGAGTCGCTACCAAATTTGGGACCTGACGACCTTCGACGCCGATTGCCCGAGCTCTTGAGAGAGGCCGAGCATAAACATCTTAGTGTGGCTATTCGTCCCGGGGATCATGGCCGGCAAGGCGGGCTGAGTTTGCTGCGCTTAGACGACTTAGATGCCCTAGCGCTGGACCTGGTACAACGTAGCGCTTTCATGATCTTGGAGACCGATCAGGGTATCTACCAATGCTGGTTCGCGGTGGATAGTAGGCAGATGCCAAACCTGGCGAACAGGATGGCGACGGACAAATTGGCAGCGACGCAGGACCCTTTCGCGCCGTTGGCTGGAAGCAGACGAACAGCGACGGTGGAGTTGCCGCGTGTCCGAATCGCCCGTGGGAGCGCGGGTCTTCTGATGCCGCCAAACCAGCTAGCCAATCAATCGATTCAGCTTCTGCTCGAAAAATGCATGATTCAGTAGACGAGGGAAATTCATGAATTCAGTGGACGACAATTCGATCGAGGCCGCGGGCCATCTCGGACTGCGCGTGGCGATCTGCGCCACGTTTGTCGCCGAGCCGGTGGAAGAGCCGCTGCAATGCTGGCTGCGTGAGATGGGCGTCACTGCTTCAATTTCTTTCGCGCCGTACAACCAGGTGTTTCAGCAATTACTCGACCCGTCGAGCTTGCAAGCAAAGAACCAAGATGGAGTGAATGTTGCGTTGGTACGCCTTGAAGATTGGTATGGAAAACCTGTTGTTGCCCCAGCCGATGATTCCCCAATGGCGGATCCGCATGAAGCATTGAAGCGCAACGTAGGCGATTTCCTCGCCGGGGTTGTCGAGCTCAGGAAGCGGAATGCCGCTCCGTTAATCGTGATACTATGCCCGCCTAGTCCGTCGATTGCAGATTCAATTCGGAAATCCAACACCTTGGCTGAAATGGAAGAGAGGCTTGCATCGGAACTCTCACGAATGAGCGCCGTTGAGATCGTCACTAGCGGTACTCTCTTATCCCTCTATCCATTGGCCGACTATCATGATCCTCACGGCAGTCTATTGGCTGACATACCCTACTTGCCCCCTTTCTATACATGCTTGTCGATGATGATTGCCCGTAAGCTGCACAAGTTAAAGCTCCCTCAGCGCAAGGTCATCGTGCTCGATTGCGATAATACTTTGTGGAGCGGTATCGTCGGTGAGGATGGCTGTGAAGGGCTACGTTTCGAACCCTGCCGAAAAATTCTTCAGGAATGCGTGCTAGCCCAGCAGCGCCGGGGCATGCTGGTCGCGCTCTGCAGCAAGAACGATGAACAAGAAGTGTTGCAGGTTTTCGATGCGCGCAGCGAAATGCTGTTGAAGAAACCGGATCTCGTCGCCTGGCGAATCAATTGGCAATCGAAGTCGGAGAACCTGGTTTCGCTGTCGCAAGAACTAGGGCTTTCCCTGGATAGTTTTATATTTCTCGATGACGACCCTATGGTCTGTGCCGAGATCCGCGCGAGTTTGCCGGAAGTTCTGACTCTTTTGTTGCCACCGGTGCCGAGCGAAATTCCCGCCTTCTTGCGCCATGTTTGGGTCTTCGATCATGATTCGTTGACCAACGAGGACCGGCAACGCACGAAACTCTATCAAGAGCATTTCATGCGCGAACAGGTTCGGCGTGACTCAACATCGCTCGAGGTTTTTCTCGCCAATCTTGAGTTGGCAGTGACCATTTCAAAAATGGCCGATGCCGAGGTCGAACGGGTGGCCGAACTGACAATGAGAACCAACCAATTTAATACGACGACCCAGCGGCGCACACCTCCGGAAATGAAGCAGCTCCAGGGGGCCGCAGCTACAGATTGTCTGGTCGTGCATGTAAAGGACCGGTTTGGAGATTATGGCCTTGTTGGGGCGATCCTATGCCAGACCGAGAACGACGGCTTAATCGTCGATTCGTTTCTGCTCAGTTGCCGAGCGTTGGGCCGCGGGGTGGAGCACCGAGTGATCGCGCACCTCGGCTTGCTTGCACAACAGCGCGGATTGAAGTCCGTCAATATCATGTGCAAACCGTCGCCGAAAAATATTCCTGCCGTGGTGTTTCTGAAAAGCCTGCCGGGCGTAGTTTGTACGTCATTCCCCGATCGCCAGATGTTTCAGCTTGTCGCGGCGGCCGCGGCTTCAGTCACTTACTCTCCGACCGAGCATTCCAACAATGGCAATGGCCGAGTCGAAGAAAGTGACGATGCCGGTTCCAGGCGGAATGACCAGGCCGAGATGGCCGCCCTAAATACGTTTTTGGCTACCATCGCCGAGAGCCTGCGCGATGTCCCGTCGATGCACGACCGGTTTGCTCACATCCGTTTGCGACACGCCGCAGTTCCGATCGCTATCCCTCCTCGCACTCCGGTGGAAAGCGCGGTTGCTGCGATCTTCTGCGACTTGTTGGGCCTTGACGAAATCAGTGTCGACGATAGTTTTTTCAATTTGGGTGGTCACTCGCTTATCGCGATGCAAGTACTCTCCCGATTGAACGCCGAGTTTGATGCCGAGCTCACGCCAACGTTGCTTTTCACCAGCAGCTTCACGGTGGCGGAACTAGCGGACACGTTAGTGCAGCATCAACTTAAGAAAATGAACTCCGGTGATATGGAGCAGATTTTTCAGAAACTGTCGGAACTCACCGATGAGCAGGCCGAGAACCTCACTCTCAGCGGCTTATCTGAGACCCTCCCATCGGCGCGCAAGTAGGGACGCGCGGCAGAACTTACGTGATCCTCCCGTTAAATGTGGTTCTTTTTTCTGTTGGATCGAGGGGTGATGTCTCGCCGTTCATTGAGATTGGACGCCGGCTCAAAGCGCGAGGTCATGAGGTCAATCTCATAACTCATTTTGGTTACGAAGAAATAGCCAAACGAGCCTCTTTAGAGTTCATCCCCGTCGACACTCCTGAAGAGTACCGGGAATTCATCGCCGATCAGCATCTCTTGAATCATCCGCGTGGAGTATCAGAATTCATTCGAAGACATTCGTTAGCTAAGATTGTCAAACATTACGAGTTGATCGCACAGGCGTGCCAATCACGCAACACCGTTCTCGTAACCCGCGATCTTTTCGACACCGCGATGCGCGTGGCTGCCGAAAAGAGCCACTTGCCGCTGCGCTGGGTTTTCGGATTTCCAAGTCAAGCTGCGACCTGGAAGCTCCGACAACAATTGTTCACCGATCTGTTACGATCTGACATCGATCGAGCTCGGGCAGCGCTGGGCCTGGAAAAAGTCGTGCAAGGAGATGCCCGGCTTGAGTATCCATCGGGCGCAATCGGGTTGTGGCCCGAATGGTTTGCCAAGGTTGAATTTGACTTGCCGTTCACCGTGACCCCGGTGGGTTTTTTTCGCGATGACGACGGCAATGAGGGCGAGATTCCAGAGATGATCCAAAACGCCGTGAATAAATCTGCCACGCCGATTCTGATCACGGCGGGCACGGGCATGTATTTAGATGGGGAATTTTATGCCGCCAGCGCTGCAGCCTGCCGATCGTTAAATGTTCTAGGGATTCTAATGGCACAGCACAAGGAGCAGCTACCGGGTGATTATCCTGGTTGTGTTAGTTGGCTCGGCTATGTTCCATTCGGGAAGCTGATGCCCCAAGTAAAACTGGTGATTCACCATGGGGGTATGGGAACCCTGGGATGCGCAATGGCTGCCGGAGTTCCACAGCTTGTTCTGCCCAAAGGGGCGGATCGTCCGGACAACGCGTCCCATTTGAAGAAGCTGCGGATCGCGGAGTTCTTACCCCCGCCAAAATGGCAGCCGGCAATTATAGCGGATGCCATGCTTCGATTGCTGCGCTCGCCAGAGATTGGCGAGAACTGCCGGACGCTCGCCGGCCGATTGAAAAACACCGACGGCGCCGCCACGGCCTGTGAGCTGATCGAGCGACATGTACAGGCGTGATTGGTGTGTCGCTCTATCTTTGGCGAACTCCATGTGATCTATCATTGACCGGACTAGAGTATACTCGCTTTCGCGTTGCACTGGTTTCGTATAATACCTCACATGTAAATCTCGGCTGGTAAATTAGCGAAGTGACCGTTGAAGAATTGTACGATTAATGAAGTATGTACCGCCAGCAGTCAAAGCGAACATTTCCCTGAAAGGACAGCAAATGAAGCGAATTATGTTTGCAATTGTCGTCGCCACGATGTGCCTCAGCGGGGTCCATGCGGCCGACCGCATTCGCATCGGCTACAGCTCGATCAGCGGCGCCTACACGCCGATCTGGGTCGCCCATGATGCCGGCTTCTTTGCCAAGGAAGGACTGCAAGACGACATCATCCTGATCCCCAGCGGCACGCAGCTGGCGCAAGTGACGGTGGCGGGTGAAATCGACATCGGCTCGCTTAACGGCAGCTCGGCGATCGCCGCGGCGTTTTCCGGCGCCGATCTGAAAATCATCGGCAACTCCGGCAACAAGATGGTTTTTTCACTTTACGTCCGGCCGGAGATCAAAAACGTCGACGGCATGCGCGGTAAAAAGATCGGCATCACCCGCTTCGGCTCGGCGCCGGATATTTCGGTGCGCTACGCGCTGCGTAAACACAATATCAACCCCGACAAAGACCTGACGTTGATCCAGCTCGGCTTCATGGCGACGGTGGCCGCTGGACTACAAGGCGGCTCCATCGAGGGCGGCGTGGTGTCGCCGCCGACGCAATTCGCCATCGACAAGGCCGGCTTCAAGGAATTAATCAGCATCACCGACATGGATTACGCTTTCCCCAATCCGGCGCTGGTGGCGGTGGGCTCGATCATTCGCAGCAAGCCCGACGTGATCAACCGTTTCATGCGCGCCTACACGCGCGGCGTGCATAAGGCGCGCACCGACCGAGAGTTCACCTATAAATCGCTGGCCAAGTACACCAAGATCAACGATCAAGTGGTGCTGCAGAAGGCCTACGATTTCTACATGACCAAAGTTTTGGAGAAGACGCCGGCGGTGAATATGGCCGGTGTCGTCAACGTGCTCGACGACCTGGCCAAGACCGTGCCCGCCGCCAAGACCGCCAAGCCGGAGCAGTTCGTCGACATGCGCTTTCTCGATACGCTGGAGAAGAGCGGCTTGTTGAAAGAGCTTTATCCGTAGATCGCAGAAGACGTGAGGGGTGAAGGGTGAAGGGGTAAGGCGTAAACCGGATTTCATTCCGAATCGCCTCACGCCTCACCCTTTACCCCTTACCTTCTCAACATGGCGGATTCCTCACGCATCGACGCAAGCCCCGCCGCGCAAGCTGAATCGCCACCCGCCAGTTGGTTTCAGCGTCACAAGGACAAGCTCTGGTGGCTGCATAGCGCTTACGCATTGCTCTTGGGCGTCGGCATCATGTGGCTCGGGGCGCGTAACTACAATTTTTTGCGCGTGACGGTTTTTCACGTCGGTTTTATCTGGCTATCCAGTCTCTATTTGCCACGGCTGCTCAATCAACCTCGGCTCTCCGCGCGATGGGCCGAGCGGCTGCGCCTGCTGGTCAACTTTTTCAACAAGAATCTTTATCAGCAGGTGCTGTTCTTCATCTTGCCGATCTACTTCGGCAGCGCGACCCTGTCGTCGGGAAATGTTCTTTTCGTCGTGCTTCTGGCGATTTCGGCAGTGCTGTCGACGCTCGACGTCGTCTATGACCGCCATCTGTCGGTGCGGCGCGGCCTGACGGCGCTATTTTTCGCGTTCAATTTATTTGCCCTGATCAATGTCATGCTGCCGGTGTTGTGGAGTATCGGTAACAACTGGGCGACCCGTGTCAGCGCGCTGCTGGCGGCGCTCGGGTTTGCGACGATTCTCAGACCGTTCGCTCAGGTGCAGCGCTGGCAGAGAGCCGTCGCCGGCAGCTCGGCGCTCTTGCTGGTGGTGCTGGTCGAGTTCGCACGGCCATTTATTCCGCCGGCGCCGTTGCGTCTGGTCGCCGCGCAGTTCGGCAGCGATTATCAAGCCGAGTCGAAGTCTGTCGAGCCGGAGCTGACAGAAGCGGAGGCCGGCCAGGGACGCCGGTTGCATGTCATCACGCCGATCAAGGCGCCGCTGGGACTGAAAGAAGCCGTGCAGCACCGCTGGTACAAAAACGGCAAGTTGGTTTGGGCGTCGCCGTTCATTCAAGTGACCGGCGGCCGTGAACAAGGATTCCGGCTGTGGACGAACTATCTGTTCGACGTGGTCGAGCCCGGTGCGGTGGTGCGCGTCGATGCCGTAACCGAAGGCGGTCAATTGATCGGCCGTGCCAGGTTAAATGCCGCGCGCTAAGCGCAGGCCGTGCTTGTCCTGCTTCCTCCGGCCGGGAAAATTTGACTTATATCCATCCCTGTGAATAAGTTGAGCGCTCAAGTAGGTACCCACTCATGATGCAATCGTTACTTGCTTTTCTTTGTCATTACCCTGCGGTGCTCGGGATGACAATGAGGGATTTCGCAGTGCGACACAGTCCGTCGAGGGCGAAAACAAAGAACGTCAACAACGCGAATCGTTCGGTTTAGAATCATGGAGAACTAGAATGTCGAACACCAACGAAACCTATGACATGTTGCTCAGGCTGGTGAAGACGCGGCATAGCGTGCGCAAGTTCAAGGCCGATCCGATTCCGGAAGACACCATCGAAAAGATTCTCGAAGTGGCGCGCTGGGCGATGTCGGGCGCGAACTCGCAGCCTTGGGAGTTTATCGTCGTCACCGATCCGAAGACCAAGAAAGAGTTGCGCGACGCTTACTCGGAGTACAACACGGATCTGATTTTCTGGATGGAGCAGCAGCGCGAGTACAATCTGCGCCATCCGTCCTATCAAGTGAAAAACGATCCGCACGAGTCGCTGCGCTTCAACAAAGCCAAGGCCAACTGGCACCAGGCGCCGGCGGTGATCGTTGTCTTGGGCGACGGACGGCGCCAGTGGGGCACGGTGATGGGCGCGCATACCTTCGGCCGCGATCAGTCGCACTTGACCGACGGCCTGGCCAACGCCAGCTTCCTGCTCCATCTCGCCATCGCTTCGCTCGGTCTCACTTCGGAGTGGGTGTCGATCCATATCGAAGAGCCGCACAAGCGGATTCTCAATGTGCCCGATCTGTTGAAGCTTTATCTGATCATCCCCATCGGTTATCCCGATGTCTCCACCCGCGGCGAAGGCGTGCGCCGGCCGCTGCAAGACATGGTGCACCGCGAGCGCTACGACATGAGCAAGTACATGTCCAATGAAGATGTCATCAAGTATCTCTACTCGCTGCGCGAGGCGACGGTGCCGGTGCATTCCGCGTCGCGCGCGGTGGTGGCGGACGAGAAGAAATAATCGGATGAAGAATGTCTCCCGCAAAGGCGCAAAGACGCCAAGTTCGAGACTGTTGTCATTTCGACCGAAGGGAGAGATCTCGGTAGATCCCTCGCATTCGCTCGGGATGACGGGCAACGGCCGTCACTTTGCGCCTTAGCGTCTTTGCGAGACAAATGAATCTTGCAGCGTTTCATCGGGTAGATTGAAGACAAAGATGACCCAGTGCAGTCCCCGATCAATCCCGATCACCGTCGAGGTCGTGCGCAACGCCTCGTCGCCTATGCCGACGAGATGGCGACGGTGCTGTCGCAAGACCGCCTACAACATGATGATCTACGAGGTGCGCGACTACTGCTGCGGGCTCGATCGATCACGCAGACGGCGCATGATCTCGCAGAACCGCGGCGGGCTGCCGATCTTCCTCGCCGACCTCGGCGTCGCGGTCGTCGACGGCATGCGCATGCTATGGGCTGCGACGGCTTCGCGCCCGGCGACGTGATGATCATGAATCAGGCCGACGTCTGCGGCCAGCATCTCAACAACGTCGTGGTCTACACGCCGTGCTTCCACGACGGCGAGCTGGTGGCGTTTCGTCGCCAACCGCGCGCACTGGGTCGATATCGGCGGCGTGCGCATGGGCTTCGGCTCCTACGGCACGAGCGAAGTCTACGCCGAAGGCCTGCAGATGCGCTCGCTGAAGATCTACGAGGCGGGCAAGCGCAACGAGACGCTGTGGCAGATCATCCGCGACAACATGCGCTATCCCCGAATCGGCGCTCGGCGACCTGCGCGCGCAGATCGCCTCCTGCCAGCTCGGCGACCGCGGCGCTACGGCGAGCTGATCGCGCGCTACGGGCTGGCAGACGGTCGAGGCGCTGCATCGCACGATCTGGGACCAGGCCGAGGCTAGGCGCGCGCGCGGTGGTCGCGAAATTCGCCGGGCACTACACGGCCGAGAGCTTCTTCGACAACGACGGCGCACGCTCGACAAGCCGGTGCGCGTCAAGGTCAAGGTGGAAGTCGCCGGCCGCGACATGACCATCGACTTCACCGAGATGAACCCGCAGGTGCCGGGCCCGCTCAACTCCGGCGAGTCCGGCGGCATCGCCGGCGGCGCGCGTCGCGTTCAAGGCGCTGACCTCGCCCGATCTCGACGTCGACGAAGGCTGCTTTCGCCCGCTCGAAGGTGGTTATGCCCGAAGGCACGATGCTCAACGCCAAGCCGCCGTCGGCGGTGGGCTGTGGAGCATCGCGCTGCCGACGGTGATCGACACGATCCTGAAGGCGCTCGCGCCCGCGCTGCCCGATCTCGTTCCCGCCGCGCACAAGGGCGACATGGGCGGCTGCTCGTTCTTCGGCTATCCGCGCCGACGGCTCGCGCTTCCTGCTGATGAACATCTTCGGCGGCGGCTGGGGCGGCCGGCCGGACGAGGACGGCGAGGACGCCACGGTGTCGGTGTGCCAGGGCGACGTGCGCAACACGCCGGTCGAGCTGCAGGAGATCCACTATCCGGTGCTCATCGAGCGCCAGCAGCTGCGCGAGGGCAGCGGCGGCGCGGGCAAGTTTCGCGGCGGCCTCGGCGTCGAAGTCACGGTGCGCGTGCTGTGCGATGCGTCCACCAATATCAACGTCGAGCGCCAGCGCACCGCGCCGTGGGGATTGTTCGACGGCGAATGCGGCGCGAAGGCCCAGGCGCTGGTCAAACAATCGCCCGACGATCCCGGCGTCTGGCTGACCAAGAAGCCTAACTATCCACTTAAAGCCGGCGGCAGTGTGACTTTCTTTACCGCAGGCGGCGGTGGTTATGGCGCCGCCCATGAGCGCGCGTAGGAATTGATGGAGCGGGATGAGCGAATGGGGTATGTAACAAGCCAGCGCACATACTAAGCTCTCCGAGCCCCCTCGCCCATTCCGATGGGAGAGGGCGGGGGTGAGGGCTTGATCGAGGGTAGATTGACCTTCAGCAACATGTCCTGCCGATCCATCGACGTCAAAGACTACCGGCGCTTAGGCTATAGTGACGAATCTGAAGCGGGGTGGAGTGGTTGTATGAACCGAGCGCTCGGGCGATTTGTTTGAGCAGCACTGCGTTGGGATATGCGTCGAACAGAATGATCGTTGCGTATGCGCGGCTCGCTGGCCCTCATCCTAACCTTCTCCCAGAGGGAGAAGGGATAAGCGAGGTAGATGCGATCACAGACAAGTGGCGGAGGTACGTATGGACGAACAAGCAGTATTTCAAATCGCCTGACACAAGTGCGCCAAGCGATGCGCGAGCAAGGGCTGCAAACTCTGCTCGTGCATGACGCCGGGCGGCATAATTTTTTGCGCATGAACTACGTCGCCTATCTCACCGACTTTATCAGCGTCGGTCCGGACACGATGCTGGTGATCCCGCTGGACGATGCGCCGGTGCTTTATCTCGCGCCGGTTTGGGACATCGCGCGCGCTCAAGAAGAGTCGCAGGTGAAAGATGTGCGGCCATTCAATGAGATTTCCCGACCTTGGCGCAAGTAAGGCCGGCAAGGTTGGGCTCATCGGCCGGGAGGCGATGCATGTCGGACTGCATGACGAGATCGTCAAGGCGCTGGGTCAAACGCCGGTCAACGCCAAAGACATCATCGAGACCATGGCGCGCTGCAAAGGACCGTTTGAGCTGGAGCGCATGCGTCGCGCGGCGGCGATCGCCGATGCCGGCGTCAGCGCCTTGCACGAAGACGCCCGGCCCGGCCTGAAAGAATACGAGCTCGCCGCCATCGTCGAGTATCCGCATGCGTTCGCTCGGCGCCGAGGATAATTTCGGCATGGTGGTCGCCAACCATCACAACCAAGCGCTCCATCCGCCCACCGATCGCGTGGTCCAGCCGGGGGATATTATCATCGGCGAGATCACGCCGTGCATCGGCGGTCTGTTCGTGCAGATCTGCCGCACCGTCGTGTTGGGCGAGCCGGCGCCGGTGGTGCGCGAGAAGTACGCGATCCTGCACAAAGCGATGGGCTTGGGCATGGCGGCGGCGCAGACCGGCGCGCCGGCGAGCGAGGTGGCCAAGGCGATCAACGGGACGTTTATTGAATATGGCTACGAGCAGTACTGCCGGCCGCCGTTCATGCGCGTGCGCGGCCATGGTCTCGGCTGCGGCTCGTCGGCGCCGGGCAGTTTGGAAGATGACAACAAGACCAAGTTGGAAGAGGGGATGACGTTCATCATTCATCCCAACCAATATGTGCCGGAGACCGGTTATCTTACGCTCGGCGATACCGTGGTGATGGGAAAGAACCAGGCGGAGTCGTTGATGAAATCTTCGTGGGATCTCTATATTAAAGAGTAACGGACCGATATTTACACGACCTGGAACTATTGGAACTGCTGGAACGGCTTGGAACCTTCTCGTTCAAATCGTTCCAGTCGTTCAAAACGTTCCAAGTCGTTCCAGGATGGTTTAAGATCGATGTAGGTGACAATATGATATTCGGCCGACATTCAGTATTGAAACGCGGTTGTTCCACTTGGGATCCGGCGCAGGTGCCGCAGGCGGAGTTTCAGGCGCGGCTCGATGCCGTGCGCAGGGAGATGGCGCGGCGCGATCTCGACGCTCTGGTGATTTACGGCGATAACTATTCCTTCGCCGATCTTTGCTACCTGACCAACTACTTTCCCAAAGTGCGCGGCGGCATCGCGGTGGTGCCGCGCGATGGCGCGATTTCCATGTTGCTCAATATCGGCAGCCGCGATGTGCCGTTCGCCAAGACGTTCACTTGGGTCGAAGACGTGCGCGCGTCCAATCAGGTCGGTAGCGATGGCGCCAAGATGATCAAAGAAAAAGGCTTCGAGAAAGCTAAGGTCGGTTTGGCCGATTCCGGTCATGGATTTCCGCTGCCGCAGTTGGAGGATATGAAAACCGCGCTGCCCAACGTCAGTTGGCAAGATTGCGATGACATCGTCGCGCCGCTGCGTTTGGCGAAGACGGCGCGCGAGCTCGGCGCCATGTCTGAAGCCGGGCGCCTGCTCAGCGAGGTCTGTGCCGGTGCCGCACGGTTTATTAAGTCTGGGCGCAAGGAGTATGAAATCGTCGCCGATATCGATCGCTTGGCGCGCGACAAGGGCGCCGAAGATATTCGCATCCTCGCCGGCGAGAATCGGTTCAATCCGCCGAGCTTCAAACAGGCGGCGAGCATCGGTTCCCATTGGGCGCTTTATCTCGCCGTGCAGCATGAGCGCTACTGGGCCGAGGCGGGGCGGACTTTTATTCTAACAGCGATGGCAAGATTCAGGCGGCCTATGAGCGAGCGCAAGAAATCGTTGCGGCGATGGCCAAGCAGCTTCGGCCCAATGGCGCCGTTGCTGCCATTGACGAAACCGCGCGCAAAGAGCTGGGCGAGTTCTACGCCAAAGCCGCCGTCTATGGTCTCGCCAACGGCATCGGCCTCAATCAATGGGAAGCGCCATTCTTGAATCAAAGCGATGCCGATGAAGTCGGCGCCGCGACGGTGGGTGCGACGACGTTCAATGAGAATATGACGGTGGCGCTGCGCGTGACCATCGAGTCGTGACGTAGGCGTGGTGCTTTACGGCGATAGTTTTCAGGTGACGGCGAGCGGGGCGAAGTCGTTGGTGGGTTGATTCAGCGAATGGAAGGACGAGATCCCTACGTTCCTTCCCCCTTATGGGGGAAGCCCAAATCGGGGTGCTCGATGGATTGCTAGTGACAGGACCCCCACTCTGTCCTCGCCCTCAGGAAGGGCAGCATGGGGGATGCGGCTACGGATTACGAAGTTCGGACGAGGGTGGATAGGGACGACCGGTCGATAGCTCTTCAGAAAATCGAAAGGCTCCATGAGAATCGCAGTTGATATAGGTGGGACGTTTACCGATTTGGTTGCCGTCGACGACGACGGCCGGGTGTCGCGCAGTAAGGCGCTGACCACGCCGGACGATTTGGCGCGCGGCATCGACGATTGTTTGAAAGGCGCCAACGTCGACGTCGCCGGCGCGAACTTTTTTGTCCACGGTTCGACGGTGACCATCAACGCCGTGCTCGAGCGCAAGGGCGCGCGCACCGGTCTCATCACCACCAAAGGTTTTCGCGACGTTTACGAGATCGGCCGGGGCAACCGGCCGGAAGGTTACAATTTGTTTTTCAAACGGCCGGTGCCGCTGGTGCCGCGCGACTTGCGCTTGGAAGTCGACGAACGGCTTTATGCCACCGGCGAAGTGCTGACCCCACTCGACGAAACTTCGGCGGCGGCGGCGATTGACGCGTTAAAAAAAGCCGGCGTCGAAAGCGTCGCGGTGTGTTTGCTCCATTCCTACGCCAATGCGGCTCATGAGCAGCGGCTCGGCGAGCTGTTGCGCCAACAGTTTCCCGAAGCCTACGTGTCGCTGTCGCACGAGATTCTGCGCGAGTTCCGCGAGTACGAGCGCACTTCGACGACGGCGCTGAATTCCTACGTCGGGCCGCTGGTGCGCCGTTATTTGGTCTCGCTGGAAAAAATGCTCGGCGCCGCCGGCTTTCACGGCACCTTTCGCGTCATGCAGTCCAACGGCGGCGTGATGTCGGCGGAGACGGCGAAGAAAATGCCGGTGACGATGATGGAGTCGGGGCCGGTGGCCGGCGTCATCGCGGCGGCGCGGCTCGGCGAAGCGCTCGGCTGCCGCCATATCATTTCCTTCGACATGGGCGGCACGACGGCGAAGTCGAGCTTGATCAAAGACTTTCATCCCGAGGTGACCAGCAGCTATTACGTCGGCGGTTATGTCACCGGCCATCCGATGATGCTGCCGGTGGTCGACATCGTCGAGGTCGGCAACGGCGGCGGCAGCATCGCCTGGATCGATCCCGCCGGCGGTTTGAAAGTCGGGCCGCAGAGCGCCGGCGCGGCGCCGGGGCCGGCTTGCTACGGCAAAGGCGGCGTCGAACCGACCGTTACCGATGCTAATTTGATCGCGGGCAGAATAGACCCGGAATATTTTCTCGGCAGCGGCATTCGCTTGCAGCGCGATCAAGCGGCGGCGGCGATCATGGAAAAGGTCGGCAAGCCGCTGGGACTTTCTTTGGAAGAGGCGGCATTGGGAATTCTCACCATCGCCAATTTCAACATGTCGCTGTCGGTGCGCGCGGTTTCCGTCGAGAAGGGTTACGATCCGCGCGATTGCGTGCTGGTGCCGAGCGGCGGCGGCGGCGCGCTGCACGCCATCGCCATTGCGCGGGAGCTGTCGGTGCCGCGGGTGATCATCCCGCCGATGCCGGCGCATTTCTCCGCTCTCGGCATGCTGATGGCCGATTTGAAGCATGACTACGTGCAGACTTTCGTGCGCGAGTTGGCCGACACCAGCGGCGCACAGATCGCCGACGCGTTCGCGGTGCTGGAAAAATCCGCCACAGATACGCTGCGCGAAGAGGGTTGCAAGCCGGAGCAGATGGTCTTGCGGCGCTTTCTCGACATGCGCTACCGCGGCCAGGAGTACACGTTGCCGGTGCCGGTGACTGAAGATCTGCGCACGCTCACCGACTTCAGCGCGATCCGCGCGCGTTTCGACCAAATGCATCAAGATCACTATGGCCACTCGGCGCCGAAAGAGCCGGTGATGATGGTCAATCTGCGTCTATCCGCGCTAGGAAAATTCGACAACAAATTGCCCCTGGCGACGGCGTCCCGCGCCGAAGACCGCGGCGAGCGGGGCCGGCGGCCGGTGATCTTCGACACCGAGCCGGTGGACTGTCCGATTTATTTGCGCAGCGGTTTCAAAGCCGGCGACCAATTAGCAGGTCCCGCGGTGATCGAAGAGTTGGGCGCGACGATCCTCGTTTATCCCGGCGACACCATGCAGGTGAACGAGCTCGGCCAGCTGGTGATCGAAGTGGGGAGCTGAGGAGCAAGCGGGGTTGGTAATTTTGGCCTCGATGCTTTTATGCCTTGTTTTGTCTTCCCTGTAGGGGCAGGCCCCCGTGCCTGCCCGGCGGAGGGCAACCACGGGGGGTTGCCCCTACAATAAATCGAGAACACCGAACGGTTAACTCCGATCATGCTGGAACAAACCCTAAGCGAACAGCTTTCACGCGAGATCGCTCAACTCCAATTCGATCGAATTCCCGCCGCACGTCATCGACGCCGCCAAGCTTCACATCCTCGATTCCCTCGGTTGTATTCTTGCCGGTTCGCGCCTGGAGCCGGGACGGCTGGCGTACAATCTGGCGGTGGAGGCGAGCGTTGGCAATGCCGATTCGACGCTCTTTGGAACGGCTCGACGCGCCAGCGTATCTCGACGCCGTGCAGGCGATGGCGACTGCGGCGCACTGCGGCGAGCTCGACGACATTCACGGCGGCGCGGCGACTTGCATCGGCGCTATGATCGTTCCCGCGCTCCTGGCGCTGGCGGAAAAACATGGCGCCAGCGGCCGGCGCTTTCTCGAAGCGGCGATCGCCGGCTACGAAACTACCGCTCGTATCGGTTTGAGCATCGATGCGCCGAAGCTCTTCGACCGCGGCTGGTGGCCGAGTACGGTTTGCGGCGCCTTCGGTGTGGCAGCGGCTGGAGCGAAGTTCTTGGGCTGGCCGGTCGACAAGACGACCAACGCCCTCGGCATCGCTTCTCTCCACACCGGCGGCATGCTCACCGGCGGACAGGAAGGCGCGACGGCGCGTCATCTCGCATTCGGTTCCGCGGCGCGAAATGGCCTGCTCGCATTGCTCGCCACCGAGCAAGGGCTCACGGGGCCGAAGCGCGCGCTGGAAGATCCGCGCGGCTTTTGTTTCACGCTTTGTGCCGAACCGAAGTTCGAGTTTCTCCAAGACTTCAAACAGTTTCATTTGCTCGATGTCGCGTTCAAGCCTTACCCCTGCGCGCGCCAGTTGCATGCCGGGGTTGAAGCGCTGCTGAAACTGATAAGCGAATATTCGATTGGCGCGGAAGCGATTCGCGCGATCGAACTGGCGGTGCCGACGCAAAACGCCGGCATGATCGATCGCCCGGCGACGCCGACGCTGCGGGCGGCGACGTTGGGGAGTGGCCAATATGTGATGGCGGTAACGGCGCTCAGAGGAAAAATCGATTTGGCGTCATTCGAAGACGAGTTTTTACAGAGCGTACCGGTTCGCCAATTAATGACTAAAGTGACTGTCAGCGCGAGCACGGAGCTCGATCGGCATTTCCCGAAATATTGGGCGGGACGAGTGACGGTGACGCTTGCGGACGGTCAGGTGCATACGCGAAGAGATTATCGCGCCCAAGGGCGAGATCGAGAATCCGCTGACGCGGCAAGATGTCGAAGCGAAGTTTCTCGGCTTGGCTGGGCCGGTACTGGGCGAGGAGAAAGCGCGGGCGGTGATTGATGAAGTTAGCTTGTTGGATACGCGGGATTCGATGGCTCCGCTGCTGGCGGCGCTCAAGTTATCAGAGTAGCGTTGCGGATCAGGTTCCTTCGCCCTCAGGGAGAAGGCTAGGATGAGGGCTCCGATGGACGACCGGCTTGGACTGCGCCCTTGAAAGAGCCCTCACCCTTCCCTCTCCCAAAGGGCGAGGGTATAAGATGTCGGCGATTGAAGCCGCTTGCGGCCATGAGCTATAACTGGCGAGCTTGAATCTAATCGCGCGAAAATTATTGGAGGTTCCGATATGAGTGCAGATACAACCGCAGGTTACGATCTACTCTATGACATCATCCGGCGCCGCTCGAGCGTGCGCAAGTTGAAACCCGATCCGATTCCCGACGAATATATCGGCAAGATACTCGAAGCCGGGCGCTGGGCGATGTCGGGAGCCAACTCGCAGCCCTGGGAATATATCGTCGTCAAAGATGCCAAAGTGAAAAAAGATCTGTTTCGCTGCTACTCGGAGGACAACACCGACTTTATTTACTGGATGGAGCAGCAGCGGGTTTTCGAGCTGCGCCATCCGGCCTATCAAATGACCGCCGACGCCGCCGTTGAGCGGCAGCGGCGCGGCGCCGGTTGGTCGGAAGCGCCGGCGTTGATCGTCGTGGTCGGCGACGGCCGGCGCCAGTGGGGCACGGTGCAAGGGGCGCATACCTTCGGCCGTGATCAATCCCATCTCACCGACGGCTTGGCGAATACCTGCACGTTCATGCATCTCGCTGCCGTTTCCCTCGGCCTCGCGACCCAGTGGGTGTCGATTCATCTCCAGGAACCGTTCAAGAAAGTTCTCGGTGTGCCCGATCTGATGATGCTCTACCTGATCATCCCAATCGGCTACCCTGCGGTGGAGCCGTCCGAAGGCGTGCGCCGGCCGCTGGACGAGATCGTCCATCACGATCATTACGAGCAGGAAAAGTTCATGAGCAATGAGCGGGTGATTCAGTTTCTCTACGAGCTGCGCGGTAAGACACTGCAAACCTATCGGCAGTCGTATGTCGGGAAGGATGAGCCGGAGAAGAAGTGACGGAAGTAAGGGGTGAAGGGTAAGGGGTTAGGCGTGTTCGGAAAATTTATTGCAACACTGTTTGGGTTATTTATCGCGCTGCACGGAGTTGCCTTTGGGGCGCAAGTGGTAAGATCACGGCGGGCTATGGCGGCGAGTTGGGTTATCAGGCGCCGATTTGGCTGGCTCATGAACTGAAGTTGTTCGCCAAGCATGGCATGACTTCGGAGCTGGTGCGCATCGCCGGCGGGGCGCGCAGCACGGCGGCGTTGTTGGCTAACGCGCTGCAAGTGTCGCAGAGCGCCGGCGTGGCGCCGGTGCAGGCGAACTTGGCCGGCGGCGATCTGGTCATCATCGCGACTTCGACCAATCGGCCGACGGTGAGCATCGTCGGCCAGCCGAAGACGGTAAAGAAACCCCAGGACCTGGTTGGCAAGACCGTCGGCCTCGTCGGCCCGGGCGAAATGAATACCTTCTTTTTTCTCAACGCGCTGGAACGCTGGGGCATCGATCCGAAGTCGGTCACGGTCCTCGCTATTCCCGGAACCCAGCCGCGGCTCGCCGCCGTGGTCGCGGGCACCATCGATGCAACGGTGTTGGCGCCGCCGTTCAGCTTCGAAGCGGAAAAGTACAATCTGACGCCGTTGGCGGACTTCGCCACCGGATCGGATCCGTTTCCCCAATCTGGATTGGTGGTGCGCAAGGAACTGCTGCGCAGCAACCGCGATCTGGTCAAGCGCATGTTGATCGCCTACGTCGAAGCGATCCACGTTCTCAAGACCGATGTCGAGACCAGCCTGCCGATCATGAAAAAGTATATGCGCATTACCGACGAGGTCATCGCCAAGCGCAGTTACGAATATTACTCCAAGCTGTTTTCCTTGCCGCCGTTGACCGACGAGAAGGGCATCGGCGTGGTGCTCAAGTTCCTCGCCACCCAGCCGGGCGGGGCCGGCGCGAAGAACGCCAAAGCGGAAGAGTTTTTCGACAATAGTCTGTTGCAAGAGTTGCGCAAGGAAGGATTCTTCACCCGGCTGCAGGGCGGCAAGGGGCTGTAATTTCAGGGGAACAGGAAATTTAACCGCAAAGTACGCAAAGAACGCAAAGAAGTCGTAGCGTGCGCTGCACACATGGCATGAGTTTGTCGGGTCGTGGAGCGCACACTACGGGAATCTACAAGTCTTAGTCTTATTGTGGTGTGTTGCAAACAAGGGCAACCAGCCCGTCGCCCCATAATTTGGAGATCCTTTTTGCGTACTTTGCGTTCTTTGCGGTTAATAGATCTGAGGTATTTATGTCTGTCGATCCCATCACTGTAGAAATTATTCGCTGCGCTTTGAAGGCGGCCGCCAACGAGATGTCGGCTGTGCTGAAGAAGACCGCTTACAACATGATGATCTACGAGGTGCAGGATTACTGCGTCGCGGTGCTCGATCATGAGGGGCGGACGATGTCGCAGAACGAGGGGGCGTTGCCGATCTTTCTCGCCGACCTGGGCGTGGCGGTGCAGGACGGCATCGAAGTTTACGGCAAGGAGGACATTCATCCCGGCGATGTGTTCCTGGTCAATCACCCGGAGATCTGCGGCCAGCATTTGAACAACATGGCGGTGTACACGCCGTTTTTCTGGGAAGGCGAGCTGGTTAGCTTTCTCGCCGTGCGCGCCCATTGGATCGATGTCGGCGGCGGCAGCACCGGTTTCGGATCGAGCAATACCCGCGATGTCTACGAGGAGGGGCTGCAAGTACGCTCGGTGAAAATTTACAAGCGAGGCAAGCCAAATACGGAAGTGCTGCGCTTGATCGAAGATAATATTCGCTTCCCCGAGTCCTCGCTCGGCGACTTGCGGGCGCAGATCGCCTGCTGCCGCACTGGCGAGGAACGATTGGAACAAATTTGCCGCAAATACGGCGGCGCGCGCTTTCAAGAGGCGGTGCAAGCGATCTGGGCCCAGACCGATAAGCTGGTGCGCGAGTCGGTGCGGGCGATTCCCGACGGCGTCTACGAAGCGGCGTCGTTTCTCGACGACGACGGCCGGGTGATGAACAAGACGATCCCGCTCAAGATCAAAGTCGTCGTGCGCGGCGATGAGCTGACCATCGATTATTCTGAAGTCGCCGATCAAGTGCCGGGCTTTATCAATTGCGGCGAATCCGGCGGCATGGCCGCGGCGCGGGTCGCTTTCAAGGCGCTGACGTCGCCGCAACGTGAAGTGAACGAAGGATCGTTTCTCGCGTTGAAAGTGATCCTGCCGCCGGGAAAATTGCTCAGTGCGCGCCGGCCGGCGCCCATCGGCGGCTGGAGCCTATCGTTGCCGACGGTGCTCGACACGATCTTTTGCGCTCTGGCGCCGGCGCTGCCGGAACGCGTGCCGGCGGCGCACAAAGGCGACATGGGCGGCTATGCGATTTTCGGCATGAACTCCAAAACCGGCCGCCGTTACGTCTGCCAGAATATTATCGGCGGCGGTTGGGGCGGACGGCCCTTCGAAGACGGCGTTTCCTCGGCGGTGTCGATGTGCCAGGGCGATGTCAAAAACACGCCTATCGAATTACAGGAACTTTACTATCCGCTGCTCTACGAGTGCCACGCCTTTCGCGCCGACAGCGGCGGCGCCGGCAAGTTTCGCGGCGGCAACGGCGTCGAAGTGCGGGTCAAGCCGCTGGAGAATTGTTTCCTGAGCCGCAACACCGACCGCATCAAGTGCCCGCCATGGGGACTGCTCGGCGGCGCTGCGGCGATGGTCAACGAGACGCGCATCGAGCGCGGCGGCAAAGACGAACAGTTGCCCGGCAAGTTTAGCCAGATGCAAATTCATCCTGGCGAGACGGTAACCTTTTTCACCGCCGGCGGCGGCGGCTATGGCGCGCCTGGTGAGCGCCAGGCAGCCGCGGTGGCGCGGGACGTCGAACTCGGTTATTTGTCGCAAGAGAACGCCCGTAAAAATTATCCCCAGGCATATTTGGCTAAGGTGTAAACGAAACGATCAATCGTAGGCAGTCGGAGGCAAAGATGAACAAAGTTTTTTGATATTCGATGGCGGCGATTGCGGCTCTGTTATTTTGCGCCGATTGTTGGGCGCAGGCGAAGAAAACCATGTCTGCTCGCCGGCAGCTAGTACCGATGACCTGCTTGGCCTGCGCCTCGGCCGTGAACTTGGTCATGATATCGGTATTGGTGGCGCGGTACGGTTCGATCTTGATGCCGTACTTGGTCTCGAAGCCTTTGGCGAACTCTTTCGGCGTGGTGATTGTCGCTCAGGCGCCCCATTCCCATGCGGCAGTTTTGCTCACCGACTATCTGCTCGGGCCGGAAGCGGCGAAAATCCTCGGCGACCTGGAATACGGCAGCGTGTTCAAGCCGGTCACATATAAACTATGGTATCCCGAGGCGGGAATGTCGACGATGCAGTACGACAAGGCCGCCGAGCGTTGGGAGAAATTGCTGCGGGAGACTTGGCAAGAAGCAGTCCTGATAGGTGCCGGATTAAATCAACTTCCTAACAATTTTTTCATGCGTTCGACGATCTCCGGCGGCTGAGAAATAACTTCTTTTGCCAGCGCCGCCATCTCCTCGCCGCCGATGGCGTCGACGACCCAGCGGCGCTTTTTCAGTTCCTCGAGCAGTCCAGGGTCTTTCAGCGATCGATGATAGGCGTCGCGCAGGATTTTTACTCTCGCCGGCGGCACGCCGGGGGCGGCTACCATGGGCCGGCCGAAGACGGCGGGTGCGAGCAGGACCGTGGCGAGACGGCGACCCGCTTCGGAGACTTTATATTGATCCATGACTTCGTGAATGGTCTGAACATCGGGAATGCGCCCGTCGCGCTTTTTTGGGGTTTGCATGAGCGGCCGGACAAATCCGTTTTTGTGCCAGGTGAGATAGGGCTCCCGGGCAAAGTAGGTGCTGATCGTCATGGTACGGCAGTGCAACTCGCCGCGTTCGATGCCGAGGTCCACCTCGTTGCCGCCGGGATAGCCGGTGACGATGTTAAACTTCGCGCCGATGTTTTCCTCCAAAAACTTGGGGACGTAGTAACTGGTCGTGCTGGTTCCCGGCGCGCCGCACTTGGGCGGCTCGGCGGCTTTGCGGATAGCTTCGATAGATTTGTATGGACTATCCATTCTCATGACCAGGATCGAGTCGGTTTGTTCCGGCGTGCCGATCCAGGTGAACTTTGACCAATCGAATTGAACTTCTTTGCGCCCCGCGAGTTGATCGAAATAGATCCACGGACCGAGGGCGCCAAGCGTCAGGCCGTCGGCTTTGGCAACGCCATAAACATAGTTGGCGGCGATCAAGCCGCCGCCGCCGGTCATGTTCTGAACGATGAAGCTGGGATTGCCCGGCATGTACTTGCCCATGTATTGCGCGAAGATTCTCGCCCAAAGATCGTAGGCATCGCCGGCCAGATAGCCGACGATAATGCGCACCGTCTGGCCCTGATAGAATGGCGCTTGGGCGTGAAGATTCGTATTCGATGAAAGAAGTAACAAAAGCGCAAATGCAGCTCGCTTCATAACATCCTCCGGTTTGGCTAATCGGGACATGATTCGTTTCGGTCGAGAGCCATCTCCTCGTTCGTCATGACACTTGCTCTCTACCTGTCATTTCGAGCAGGGCGAGAAATCTTTCTCAATCGCCGCAACCAGGATGAAATTAAATTGAAGCACTATCGCAACTCGAATCAGTTTACACTTTGACATGCTCGCTTGTCCTAACGATATAGTCCGTCGATGTAGCCGCTGCGGTCTAACTCGGTTTTCAACATCGCTGGCCTCCTTCGATGTGCCGGATCATATTTCCGTGCGTGCGGAGCTGTCAAGGCGGGGTGGTGACTTAAGGATGAAGGCGGAGGGATGAAGGGTGATCTCACGAAGGGTGTGAAGCATTTCCTCGGAACAGCGCTTTCTACGGCGCCGTCTCTAGATTATTTCGCGGCGCGATGATGAAAAAATTGATGCGATCGATTGTTTTATACGATGGGAAACTTCAGAGAGATAGTTTTGAGCTCAACGTTTGGCGTCAACCGCGGCCGAGCGCAGCGCAGGTTAGGCAGTCGTCAAATATGCTTCTCCAACACGATTGAGTTTAGTTTTGTGCCTGCGAGATCATCAATTTTGACACGGACCTCGTTAAATCCGAGTTTTCGATAAAAAGCTCTCCCCTTAGGATTCTCTTCTTCAACGTCCAGTTGCACTCGCCGTGTCTGAGGGAATGCGCGGAAGCTTTCGTCCATCAGCCTTTCCCCAATACCCTGTCGTTGATACTCGGGAAGTACATACAATCGACTTATGAGTAACAGCTCGCCCTGTGAATGTGCCGTTATCATGCCGACAATTTCGCTTGAAACGCTTTTGGCTACGCCAGTGAAGGTTGAAGGCCGGTCGATTTCAGCTGCAAGCACGCTCGGCGAATGCCATTCAGCCGTCACTCTGGCGATGGATGACTCCGAAAGCAATGATGCATAGGTATCGGCCCAAGTTGCCGCCAGGACAGCTTTGATTCCCTGGATGTCGTCGATTTGCGCGCGACAAATCGTTATCACGATTACCCTCCGGAGGCCGCTAGCGGTGCATGCTGCCCGATCGGATCTCTGTTTGCCGATACAAATATCTGCAATGGCCGCCCGCAAAAGCGAGAGCGATCCAATTGAGGGGTCACATTAACTACGCACCCGAATCGCTTGCCTCGCTTTACCGGTTCGCGCCAGAATAATCTTACCAACGCTCCCTATTGGCTCGTTGCCGTCTTGCTACCCATTCTCACCCGCTGTCCTACCGCTCGCATGGCTCATTGCTTAGGAATCAGGCCGAGTCTATGGAAGCGCAAAATTTCTGTCAATTGCAATTGTTTTGCGGAACGAAAATTTCAGTGGTTGTGTTGACAAGTCGGAGGTCAACTCATTAAAGACATGACGTGGGAGCCGAACCGGAACGATGACGTTGTGTTTCTCACCGGCCGGCGTTCGGTGCAGCGTAGACTGAGTTTCCGGCGCAGCTCAAATATGCCGCGGAGGATTCATCGATGCGGATTAAATTCAGCTATAGGGTGGTTTCATTCCTATGGATTCTTTTATTTTTTGAGACGAATCTTTTGTCCGCCCAGGAGGGCTATTTCAAGGGCAAGACCATTCGCATCATCGCCGGTTTTCCCGGCGGCGGCGGAGTCGATGCCGAGGCGCGCATGATGGCGCGCTTCTTGGGGCGTTATATCCCGGGCCATCCGACGATGCTGGTGCAAAATATGCCGGGGGCGGGAGGAACGGTAGCGAGCAATTGGTTCGAGCAATTCGCCAAGCCCGACGGCTTGACGCTGCACTACACCAGCACGACGTCAATCAATCAGCAGGCCATGAGCGTGAAAGAGGCCAAGCATGATCTGACCCGCTGGCCGGCGCTCGGCAGCGTGCGGCGCGGCACATCGGTGGCGCTGATCCGAAAAAAAAGCCTTGAGCGTCTGACCGGCGGCGGCGAGCCGCTCAAAGTCGGCGTCCGCTCGGGCGACGAAAGTTGGAACGCGATCTTTCTCTGGGGCGCGGAGTTTCTCAAATGGAATGTCCGGTGGGTGCAAGGTTATCCCGGCGGCGGAGAGATTCAGCTCGCCTTTGAACGCAACGAAACCGATATTTATCCAACCGCGACATTGCCAACGCTGCAGAAGTTTATCGGCCAGGGTTTCTATCCGTTTGTGCAGCAGGGCATGCTGAACGCCAGCGGCGCCTTTCAAAGGCGCAGTGAGTTTGCCGATGTGCCGGTGTTCGAAGATGTGGCCAAGGAGCAACGGCCGAGCGGTGTGCCGTGGCAGGCCTATACCATATTTGCCGGCACTGACAGCGTCGGCCGGCCGCTGCATGCGGCGCCAAAGACGCCGGCGCACTTGTTGCACCAACTGCGCGACGGCTTTGCGCGCATGAAGGATGACGCCGAGTTTAAACCGGAGCTGAGACGGGTGAGCGGCGAAGATGCGCAAATGCTATCAGCCGGCGAAACTGAGCAACTGCTGCGCCATCTCCTGGTCGTGTCGCCGTCGATCCAAGGTTACATCAACGGGCTGATGAAAAAATATTTGAATCGGTAGAATTTCGGATCGGCGGGACGAGCGGAATTGGCCGCAAAGAACCTAGCGGCAAGCCGCAACCAAAGAAGAAACCGGGAATTCACGCAGAGGCGGAGTTCACAGAGTTCGGAATGTATCTTTATCAAGAAATTCTTGACTCTGCGTCTCGGCGTCTCGGCGGTGAGTCTCCCGAAAGTTTGCGCAGACGACGCAATTCTCATGGATAGCAGTGCAAAGAATACAAAGTTTCGTCGGGTGCGCTCCGCGCCGGTCAGTCTCGGATTGTTTTCCTCACAATGCAAATTCGCATTTCCGTTCTTTGCGCCCTCTGCCTCCAGTTTGTCGGTTCCCAATGTTATCCGGCAACGTTTTGAACGGCTGGAACGATTGGAACGACTGGAACGCGTTCCAGTGCGGCAACCATTATCGACGCCGTTGACAGAAACAAATACTCTCGACTACTGTCCGAAAAGTCACGCATGGGCGCAAGAACTGTCGTAGCGAAAGGAGAGAGAGCCATGCTTAACTCTCGAGCGGTGTTGCTGATTCTCTTAGCGATTCCGAGCGGCGCAGTGGCGGCCTATGCGGCGGTGGCGCCCAACAAGATGACGATCGCGTATGCTTCCATCGGGCCGCGCTCGGCGCCGCTCTGGGCCGCCGAGGAGTATGGCATCTTTCGCAAACATGGCATCGAGCCGCAAGTGATCTTCGTGCGCGGCGCGCCGACGTTGGTGGCCGCCCTGACTTCCGGCGATATGGACATCGGCTACACTGGCGGCACGGCGGTGCTCGGCGCTTCGACGGCGGGCATCGATCTAAAAATTCTCGCGGTACTGACCAACCGTGTGACTTACGACTTGGTGGCGCGTCCGGGCATTAAAAGCGCTGAAGATTTGCGCGGCAAACGCTTCGGCGTGACCAGCATCGGCGGCACGTTGTGGATGGGCGGCGTGCTCGGCTTGGAAAAGTTGGGAATCGACAGCAGCCGCGACGATATCCGCTTTCTCGTTCTCGGCGACCAGGTGGTCCTCAGTCAAGCGCTGGAAGATAACCGCATCGACGCCACGGTGCTCGATATGGTGTTTAGCAAGCGGCTCGCCCAAAAGGGATTTCCGATTCTGGCCGAGCTGCACAAGACCAACCTGCCGATCACCAGCACGAGCATCGTCGCGCGCCAGGCTTACATCCAGAAGAATCCCCAGCTCATGGAGAATTTTATGAAGGCGGTGATGGAGGGGATCGCCTTCGTGCTTGGCCCGCCAAACAAAGCTGCGACGATCAAGTTGCTGCAGCGGCGTCTGCACGTGAGCGAACGGGAGGCGGAAGAGGGCTTCGTCGACATGCTCATCGGCATGGACAAGAAGCCGTTTCCGTCCATGGAAGGCTTGCGCAATATTCAGCGCTTGATGAAACAGCGCAATCCGAAAATGGCCAACATCAAAGTGGACGACTTAGTCGACGACCAGATCCTGCGCCGCCTCGACGAGAGCGGCTATATCGACAAGTTGTTTGCCGCGCATGGGGTGAAATAGCGGTTGCCGCAACCCGTGACATTGACAAGGCAAAAGACGCTATGAAATATTCGGCCGGAACGACAAATGCGCTAGATGGGAGACAGGAGGGTATTTAGAATGATCGAATTGAACCCCGAATCGACTGGTTTGGTGATCGTCGACATGCAAGTGGAAGGCTGCGAACGGCATGGCCCCGGGATGAAGCCGGTCATCGCCAACATTCGCGCCTTGCTCGACCGCTGCCGCGCCGTCAACGGCAAGATCATTCATGTGCAATCGGTGCGGACCAAGGATCATCCGGAGTTCACCGTGTTCGGCCGGCCCTATGGTTTGATCTTGGGCAGCCCCGGCGCCGATTTCGTCGAGGAATTAAGACCGCTGCCGGGCGAGACGGTGGTGCAGAAGACTTCGCACGACTGTTTCTACAAGACGAGCATGGAGACGGTGCTCGACAAGTTCGACCTGCGCTCCTGCCGTGACACGGTGATCGTCACCGGCATCGGTTCGAGCAACTGCGTCTATCACGCGGTGATCGGATTTCACATCCGCAATTATTACACGATCGTGCCGGAAGACTGCATCCACGGCGTCGCGGCGCACTCGCAGCCTTTCGCGTTGGCGCAGTTCCGTTCCAACGCCTACAACTTCAACGTGACGGTGTCGCGCTCGGATGAGCTGCAGTTCGTCGATGCCAAAGTCATGCAGCGAAAGGCTGCCGGCGCTTGAAAGCTGCATCGATCCAGCGGCGGCGCAGGAAGATCGCTTTCGTCTCCGTTCTCGTCTCGTATCTTTTTATCGCCGCGCTGCCGTCCGCGTATGCCGAAAGCTTGAAAGTGCCCTACGCGGCGCTGTCGCCGACCTACGCGCCGCTGTGGATCGCCGAGCAGGCTGGCTACTTCAAAAAATACGGCCTGGATATCCAGCCTGTTTATATCTCCGCGGGGTCGATCATTGTGCCGGCGCTGTTATCAGGGCAAGTGGAGATCGCCAATATGAGTTCGGCGCCGGCGCTGACTGCCTGGGCGCGCGGCGCCGAGCTGGTGGCGGTGGGTGTGACTTCCAATCGGTTGCTCCATGTCGTCATGAGCCGCGGCGCGATCAAGAAACCGGAGGATCTGAAAGGCAAACGGGTGGGTAGCGACCGCTATGGATCGCTCTCCGATCTTGTGCTGCGGGATGCGTTGCGACACTTCAACTTAACTCCCGACCGCGATGTCGCGATCATGCAGACCGGCGGTCTTCCCGAAAGACTCGGCGCGTTAAAAGCGGGCGCCGTGGACGGCGCGATCCTTACCGGCGACACGGCGTTTCACGCAGAAAAATTGGGCTACCATTCGGTGATCGATCTTAGCCAGCTGCCGATTCAATACCCTGGCAGCACCATCGTCGTGAGCAAAGCGTTGGTTCAGTCGAAGCGCGAAATGCTGAAAAGATTTTTGCGCGGTTGGATCGAAGGCATCAAGACGGCGCGCACCGACAAAGAATTCACCATCAAAGTGCTGCAAAAATTTCTCAAGACGGCCGACCGCGATATCCTCGACCGCACCTTTGAGGTTTACAAAGACGTGCAGGAAAAGATTCCCGTCCCGGACGCAAAGGTAATGGCGGTGGCGTTGAAACAACTCGCTGCTACGGTCCCGCAGGCCGGCCAACTGAAGGCGGATGATTTCATCGACCGCAGTCTGATCGGCGAGCTGGAAAGCGAGGGGTTTATAGCCAAGTTGTACGGCGGAAGATAGTTGAACCCATCGTATCGATCATTCCACCGGAGCGATTGGCTTTGTCCCGTGCGGCTGGTTGACCAGCGATGATTCGGATAATTCTTGAATCCCGGAGGTGCGCATGAGAACGAAAAAAATGTTTCCGACATGCTTTTTCGGCATCTTGTATCTGCTTGCGGTGGCTCCGCCATCGGTTCATTCCCAGGCGCCATTTTTTCAGGGCAAGACGATCAAGATCATCAATAACGATCCCGGCGGCACCGCAGGGCTGCGGGTCAAGGTCGTGATGACCTACCTGCGCAAATATATTCCTGGTAATCCAACGTTGCTTATCGAGTTCGTCGAAGGCGGCGGCGGACGTCGGGCCGCCAACCAGGTTTTTCAGAACGCCAAGCCGGACGGTCTGACCGTCGGCGCGCTCAGCAGCGCGATCATCGGCCTTCAGGTCATGAAAGAGACCGGTGTCATGTATGACATCGATAAGTTCATCTATCTCGGCACGCCGGTGAGCGAGAACCACAACGTCATCTACACGCGGCGCGAGTTGGGACTCAATTCCCTGGACAAACTGCGCGCGGCGAGCGGGCTTCGCCTTGGCGCCCAGGAAGTTGGCGCGGTGGCGTATATCTCGGCGCGGCTGTTCGGGTACTTTCTCGATATTAAGGCGCCGAAGTTCGTCACCGGCTACACATCGCTGGAAGCCGACGTGGCGTTGCGCAACGGCGAGATCGATTCGCGCTCGAATAACGTGACTTCGGTTCTGAGCCGCAATCGCGACTGGATCGACAAGGGCATTATGGATTTTCACGCGATCATCGCCGTGCCGAAAGACGACAAGCCATCGCACCCGCGCCTGGCGCAACTGCCGGAGATCGAGAGCTTCGCCAAAACCGATAGAGAGCGAAAGCTACTGACCATGTGGCGCAGTTTCCGAACCGCCACTTCGCCGTTCGTGTTGCCGCCGGGGACGCCGAAGGATCGCGTGGAGATCCTGCAAGAGGCGATGCGCAAGGTGTTCAATGATCCCGAGTTCCGCGCTGAGTTTAAGAAGCTCGCCAACGACGATGCTTCACCGCTGATGGCCGAAGAGCTTGCCAAAGTGATTCAGGAAATGCCTCGCGATCCCGAGGTCGTCGATTTGTTGAAGAAGTTCTCCGGTGTCGAGCCGCTGCCTATGCGATAAACTGCGAGCTGCGGGGACTGCGACCCGTAAAAAGGAGTAGGGAATGAAGCATCATTCATTACGTCTTGGCTTGTTGCGTTATCGGCGTTTACGTTGTGTCGGATTGCGCAAAGTTATGCCGCCGAGAAACCGTTCTACGACGGCAAGACGCTCACGGTTTTGATCAATTATGCCGCCGGCGGCCCCACCGATGTCGAGGGCCGGCTTTTGGCGCGCCATCTGGGCAGGCATGTGGCGGGACAACCGAACGTCATCGTGCAAAATATTTCCGGCGCGGGCGGCATCATCGGCACCAACTTCTTGGGACAAGTCGCTAAAGCCGACGGGCTGACCATGGGCTACTTCACCGGCGCGCTGTTTCATCAGCAGGTGCGAAACCCCGCGCTGCGCACCGATCTGTCGAAATATGCTTTCATCTCGGGCATCCAGGGCGTCACCGTGTCTTACATTCGCTCGGATGTCGCTCCCGGCATCAAGAAGCCCGGCGATCTGCTAAAAGCGCAGCGGTTCAAAGCCGGCGGTCTGAGCAACGATAGTTTCAAGGACGTTGCGTTTCGACTGTCGTTCGATCTTCTCGGATTGCAGTACGACTATGTGACCGGTTACAACTCCAGCGCCGACGCCAGATTGGCGGTGCAGCGCAATGAAGTGCAGTATCATGATGAAACCCTGCCGGCGTACCGATCGCAGGTCGAGCCCAACATGGTAAAACCCGGCCATGTGACAGCGCTGTACCACGCGGACTTGATCGATGCTGACGGCGGTGTCGCCGATAGTCCGGATGTTCCAGAGCTGTCGTCGTTCACGAAATTTTACACCCAAGTGTTGGGCAAGCCTCCTTCCGGCATCAAGTACGAAGCTTTGAAAGCAGCCAACATCGCCGGCACCAACATGACCCGGGCGATATTACTGCCGCCCGGCGCGCCCAAGGAGGCGGTAGCCGCGCTCAAGCAAGCCGCTGCGTCGCTATCGAAGGACGAAGAATATCTCGCCGATGCGGTGAAGGTGATGCGCTTTCGCCCGAGGTTTGAAATGGGCGCGAGCGGCGAACGGCTTTATCAACGAGCCACGGGAATTTCTCCTGACTTAGCCAAATTCATCAGGCAATTTATCGAGCAGGAGAGAAAGTAAGCCTGCGTCGATCGGTTTCATGGTTCAGACTGAGTTCCAGCCGATTGCAGACAGTAGGAAAGATTTCTCGCTCGCTCGAAATGACAGATTGCGAGTTGCCGTCATCCCGAGCGCAGGCCGGAATCCAACTCTAGGAGTCCTGCGACGGCGCTCAGGACGAACGGAAGGGTTTGATGTCATTGTGGATTTCCGTTCATGCTGAGGCTCGGATGCATTCCAACTTTTTCAGCATCGACTCGGCTCATTTCACCGGCTGAAACTTCGGCAGCGTATAGTCCGGCAGATCCTCGAAGATCACTTCGACGTTCATGCCGATTTTGACTTCTTCCGGCGCGCAGCCGACCACGTTGGTCACCAGCCGTCCGCCTTCGTCGAGGTCGACCAGCGACACGTTGTAAGGAACTTTGTCCTGGTACGCCGGATGCCAAGCGCGGTGGTAGGCGATATGGGAGTAGATTGTTCCCTTGCCGCTCAGCTCCACCCACTGAAATTCCTTTGCTAAACAATGCGGACAGTGCGACTGTGGCGGGAAAGCCAAATATTTTCTGGCATGACGAGCAGCGTTGGGCGGTTAGTTTGTGTTCCCGCAAATTGGCCCAAAACGGTTTGGCGTCAGGCTCTTCGAGATAGGGTTGTCCTCGGCGCGCGGCGCGCCCGCGTTCGTCTTTGCTCATAATGCCCCCAATATCATCGTTGCATGCATCGAAAGGCTGCCGCCATGGCCGCTGACGATGCCGACTTTGGCGTTTGGCACCTGCCGTTCCGGCTCGACTTCGTTGCCGCGCAGTTGTTTGACCGCCTCGGTGATGTGCAGCTGGCCTTCAAGATGGGCTTGCGATAACAAGCCGCCGTGGGTGTTGAGCGGCAGTTGGCCGCCGAGAGTAATTCGCCCGTCCTTGACGAAGTCCTTGCCTTCGCCTTTTTTACAGAAGCCGTAATCTTCCAGCGTGATCATCGCCGTGATCGTGAAACAATCGTAGATCTGCGCGAACTGCATATCTTTAGGTTTCATCCCCGCCATGCGGTAGGCCGTCTCGGAAGATTTCTTGCCGCCGAGCGTCGTCAGCGTCGGCGCATCGAGCAGGCTGAAGTGCGGATGATGCTGCCCCATGCCCAAGATCGCCACCGCTTTCTTGGGGAAATCCCGCGCCCGCTCGGCGCTGGTCACCAACACGGCGCCGCCGCCATCGGATTCCAGCGAGCAATCGAACAGGCGCAGCGGCGCGACGATCATGCGCGACTGCTGGTGCTCCTCGATGGTCATGGGTTTGCGCAGCGTGGCGTTCTTATTGAGGCTGGCGTGGTAGCGCGTCGACACGGCGACATGGGCGAGGTCTTCGCTGGTGGTGCCGAACTCATACATGTGGCGCTGCGCCGCAAAGGCGTGGCCGCCGGCGGCGGCGAAGTGGCCCCAGGGCTCCTCCCAATGCTCGTCGCCGCGCCGGATCGGATGACCGGGCGTCGGATCGGCGGTGGAGCGCTTGCGCGCATGGACGCAGACGACGGTGGTTGCCATGCCGGCTTCGATCGCCATCACCGCATGCTGGACCATGGCGATGGGCGTCGCGCCGCCGAGCGCCAGATCGGTGGCGAACAGCGGATCGATGCCGGCCATATGCGAGAGCTTGGTGGCGTAACTGCGATGCGCGTCGTTGAGCGGTTGGTTGGTTAATAGGCCGTCGACCTGCGACGCTTTGATGCCAGCGTCGTCGAGGCAGGCCTTGATCGCTTCAAGATGGAGCGAGTTGGTGGTCGCGTCGGGACGCTTCCCCACCACGGTCTCGCCCATTCCTACGATGGCGCATTTGCCACTGAGGTTCGTCATGATTTCCCTTTCGTCGACTCTTTAATAGCCATAAATGGCAATGCACCGATCAGAGTATTTTCAGTGCGATGCCAATTTTCTTGTTGGCGCGATCTTATACGGGAGGTTTTTCCACTGTCAAGGCGATGCGTGGAATTCATTACCAGAGTTGCTCAGTTGCTTCACTGGCCCCGCGCAGATTTAGTTTGCAGTTATGTCAGGCCGTTTGCTAAATGAGTGGAGCCGAGGCGGGCGGATTGCAGAGTCGTCATACCGGTCCTTCGACGTCGCTGAGGATAAACTTTAGCCGGCATCGCGGTGACGGATAGCGTCCGTCATGCCGTTGACGAACGGCATCCAGGTTTAGGGGATGGGGATGGACCCCGGTCTTCACCGGGGTGACGATAACGAAGAAGACAGTTTCCTAGTTACTGGAGGTGCCATGCTGTCGTTACTCAATGAAAACTTTTGTAATCCTTATCTTGTTGCTCGGGCTTTCCCATGACACGCAGGCGCGCGACGCGGTGATCGGCTACTCCGGACGGACCATCGCCGAGATGCCGTTCGCCTGGGCGAGCCGCAAGGGATTTTTCAAGGAAGCCAACTTGGACGTGAAGATGATTTATATGTCGACCAGCATCGCCGCCAAGGGGTTGATGAGCGGCGACGTCGATTACTCCGCGGCCATGGGCGGCACGCTGCGCGCCGCCATCGCCGGCGCGCCGCTGATCGGCATTTACTCGATGTTCAAGGCGCAGATGTATTTAGTCTCTCAGGCCAAGTACAAACAGGTTGCCGATCTCAAGGGCAAGACTGTGGGTATCAGCGTGTTCGGCGGCGCCTACGATCTGGCGGCTCGATTGATACTCAAGCACCACGGACTCGATGCCGAAAAGCAGGTGACGCTGCTGCAGATCGGCGATAGCCGGACACTTTATTCCGCGCTCGCCGCCGGCACCATCGACAGCGCGATCTTGGGGCCGCCCTACGACATCAAGGCCGAGCTGGAGGGCGCCAACCGCCTGTTCGATTCGTCGGAGATTTTCGACATGCCGTTCTCCGGCCTGGCGACGAGCAAGAAAAAATTGTCGCAGGACCGCGCCGAGGTGAAAGCGATCGTGCGCGGCCTGGAACGCATCCGCCGCTACATCGCTGCCAACCGCGGCGAGGCCGAGGCGTTTGCCAAGCAGTTTCTCAATTTAACTGACAAGGAAGCGCGCCTTTCGATCACGCAGATGGTGAAATCCTTCCGCGACACCGGCAGAACCACCGACGAAGCGGTGGTGGATTTCATCGAGACCACGTTGCGCAGCACGAAACAAAAGGCCGGGACTATCAAGCCCAGCGATATCGTCGACTGGAGCGTGACGACGGAAGTGGTGCGGGAACTGGATCAATTAAGAAGTGAAACGGTAGAGGGGTGAAGGGTAAGGCGTAAGGCGTTTTCCGAAACTCTTCTCGCCTCACTCCTTTACGCTTTACCCCTTACGATTTCGCGGCCGAAGGGAGCGAAGAATGATTATCGATGCCGATGGCCATACGCATGTTTCCAATGTCGTGTTCGACGAATATCTCGATCCGGCGTTTCGCGCCAAGCGGCCGCGTTATGTCGAACTGGACGACGGGCGCGGGGTTTACATCATCGAAGGACGGGTGATCATCAAACCGTCGGGCTGGGGACCGGGGACGCCGCTGAGCATCGGCAGCCGCCGGCTCGAGGGTTGCCAGTCCTTCGGCATGGAAAATATCGCCGGGCGCTTGGCCGATCTCGACAGGGAAGGCATCGACGTTCAGGTGATCTATCCCAACGTCTTGATGTCGATCAATAGTTTCGACGATGCCGCTCTCGCGTCAGCGGTGGCGCATGCTTACAACCGGTGGATGTCGGACCGCTGCGCCGAGTCGAAAGGCCGGTTGCGCTACGCGGCGGTGGTCGCGCTGCAAGATCCGCTCGCCGCGGCCGACGAAGTCGCATACGCCGCGACGAAACTAGGCGCCGTCGGCGTCATGGTGCCGGGCACTGTCGGCACCCGCACCCTCGATCATCCCGATCTCTACCCGTTTTGGGAAAGAGTTGAGAAATGCGACGTCGGCGTCGGTATCCACACGGTCACCGGCATGTATCCGACGGTGGGCGCGGACTTGTTCGATCACTTCTTCGGCTCCAAGGCCGTCGCCATGCCGCTGACACTGACGGTGGCGTTGGTGTCGCTCATCGCCGGCGGCATCGCCGACTTGTTTCCCAAGTTGCGCTTCGGTTTGTTGGAAACCGGCTGCGGCTGGCTGCCCTATTGGCTCGAACGGCTCGACGACCTGCACGAACGCGGCGAGCATGAGCCGGCGATTTACGACGGCGTACTGCGGCGGAAGCCATCGGGAAAGAGAACCAAGCCCAGCGATCTTTTCACCTCCGGCCGGATGATCGTCTCCTGCGAGCCCGGTGAAAAAACCTTGCCCTACGTCGTCAGCACCGTCGGCGACCAATGCATCATGTACGCCTCCGACTACCCCCATCCCGACAGCAAGTGGCCCAACACCGTCGCGCCGATTCAGAAGGCGGAGATGGCTGCCGTGGCGAAGCAGCGGATACTTGGGGAGAATGCGGCGCGGTTGTATAAGTTGGGGGAGTAAGGGAGAAAAGATACGCTGCCGACCATGGATGAGTTGGCGAAAGACGAGAGCAAATAGCCAACGCCTGACATGGCGTACCTGCTAAAAATGGCAAAGGCCGCTTACGAGGGTCCTCCGTCCCGTTGCTCCATGGGTATCGGATCAGGGAGATTTTTCTTTAGCGATGGAGTGGTATAATTTCGTCTGTGCTTGCGCCGAATAAACTCTTGCCTGTCAGTGTCCTCGTCGTTCTGAGTCTTTCTCTTTCGGCTTTGCTTTCCGCCTGTTCGCCCGTCTACGTTCTACGCGCCGCCTATGAGGAGGGAAAAATTCTCTGGCGGCGCCAACCGATCGCCGAGTATCTCCAGAAGCCCGATGTCACGGCCGAGACCCAGGAGAAGCTGAGAACCGTTCTAGCGGCGCGCGACTATGCGCGCGATGTCCTCAAGCTCAACGTCGGCGGCAGTTATTCCAGTTACTCCTACGTCGACCGTCCCGATCTGACTTATATCGTCGTTGCCGCGCATAAGACCGAGCTGCGGCCTTACACTTGGTGGTTTCTGATCGTCGGCAGCGTGCCGTACAAAGGTTACTTCTCGAAAGCCGACGCAGAAGCAGAAATCGAACACTTAAAAGCCGACGGCTACGACACCAACCTGCGCACCTCGGCGGCGTTCAGCACCTTGGGCTGGTTCGACGATCCGCTGCTATCGCATCTGCTCAAGTACGATAAAGTCGGTCTCACCGAGATTGTTTTTCACGAGCTATTTCACAACACGCTTTACGTCGGCGGGGCAGAGCGCTTTCAACGAAAGCGTTGCCAACTTCATCGGCCATCGCGCCGCGGTGGATTTTTTTCGCGCCAAGTACGGCGCCGACAGTGTTGAACATAAGCGCGCGCTGCAATGGTGGAGCGAAGAACGCGAGTTCGGCGCCTTTGTCGCCGAAGTCGTGCGCGATTTGACCCAGCTGTACAAGAGCGACATACCGCGCGACGCCAAACTGCGCCTGCGCGAAGAGGTTTTTAGCCGCAGCAAGGCCGAATGGGCGCGCCGTATCGCCGACCGGCCGGCGCACCGCTTCCGCGGTTTCAGCCAGCAAGTCCTGAATAATGCTGTGCTATTGCACTATGTCATTTATTTGAAAGATTTCGACTTGTTCGAGTCGCTGTACGAATTGTCTGGAAAAGAGCTGCCGAAAACCATCGAGCTGTTGCAGCAAGCCGCGGCAAAAGGCGGCGATCCCTTCGAAGCGGTGCGCCAGTTAGTGAAGAAGGGTTAGCCGCAAAGCGACGCAAGAAAGCGATTAAATCAAGATATTCTCGCAGCGCGCGGGCACAAAATTGCGAAGGTTTCCAAGGAGGATTGAAATCTCCGGCGAACTTCATACCTCTATCGCGAAATCCTTTGATTTGTAGAGGCGGCTATTAACCTCGCGCTCTCGGTCTACTAAGTCGCGGCAATAGCATTGGCAAATCGCCGCAGCGCTTCGATATGCGCTGACGGCGATTGCAGTCCCGCTTTCATGGTGTTGAAGCTCACATGCGTGGCGCCAAGAGTGTTCCATGCTTGCTAGATCTGTGCGCCAAGCATCCGGTGCACCTTGGCCGTAGGATATGCGGCCTTCGATGCCGATTGCTTGCGGGTCGCGCCCTGCTTCCTTCGCGTAATCACGAATCTTTTCGATCATCGCCCGGCATTTTTCATCGGGTCCGACGAGCGGAAACCAGCCGTCACCGAGTCGTCGCGAGCCGGCGTAACGCGCGCTCGTCGCTACCGCCGAACCAGATCGGGATCGGCTGCTGCACGGGCAGCGGGTTAATGCCGGCGTCGGTGATCTTATGCCAGCGGCCTGCGAACGTCACAGCCGGATTTGTCCAGAGCTGGCGCATGACTTCGATTTGCTCTTCGCAGCGGCGGCCGCGATCTTTGAAATCTTCGCCGAGGGCTTCGTATTCCACCGGGTTCCAGCCGATGCCGATGCCGAAGCGCAGACGGCCGCCGCTCAAGACATCCAGCGCCGCGGCTTGTTTGGCGACCAAGACGGTTTGGCGCTGCGGCAGGATGACGATACCGGTGCAAAATTCGATTTGCCTGGTCACCCCGGCGAGGTAGCCGAAAAGAACCAACGGCTCGTGGAACATGTCTAAGTGACTGTAGGGCGCTTTCCAGTTGGGCCGGCTCGCCGGGTTGGCGCCGACCACATGGTCGTAGGCTAGGATATGGGCAAAGCCCAGCTCTTCGGCGGCCTGGGCGTAGTCCTTGACATAGTATGGATCAGCGCCGATTTCGGTTTGCGGAAACACTACTCCGACTCGCATGGCATACCCCTCCAATTGGCAACTATTCGATATTAGGTCAATTCATAGCAATTTTGAAACAGAGGGCTTGAAATAACCCCTGGCCATGCGCACATTCTCTGTGTGCCAAATTGTACCTTGACTTAACCTAGCCATTCCGTAGGATACCTCGCAGAAAGGGAGGAAATGATATGAACGGTTTTCGAACCACAATTCTCCTAGCGGTATTGACAGCGCTAGTGGTGTGGATCGGCCAAATGGTCGGTGGACCCAACGGCGCGGTGATCGCGTTGATTTTCGCCGGCGCCATGAACTTTTTCAGCTATTGGTTCAGCGATAAGATCGTCCTCAAGATGTACGGCGGGCAGCAGATCACCGCCAACGACGATCCCGAACTGTATAGCTTGGTGCAGGAGCTGGCGGCCAAGGGCGGATTGCCGATGCCGAAAGTCTACGTGATTCCCGAAGATGCCCCTAACGCTTTTGCCACCGGGCGCAATCCAGAGCATGCCGCGGTGGCGGTGACCCAAGGGATTCGCCGAATTCTCAACAAGCGCGAGCTCGCCGGCGTGCTCGGCCACGAACTCGCCCATGTGAAAAATCGCGATATCTTGATCAGCAGCATCGCCGCGACCCTCGCGGGCGCGATCAGTTATATGGCGCAGATGGCGCAGTTCGCCGCGATCTTCGGCGGCGGACGGAGCCGTGACGACGGCGAAGGTAACGGTGGCGGCGGCATTTTTGGCCTGCTGTTCATGATGATCGTCGCGCCGATAGCGGCGATGTTGATTCAGATGGCGGTGTCGCGTTCGCGCGAGTATATGGCGGATGCCGGTGGCGCGAAGATTTCCGGCGACCCCTTGGCCTTGGCCGGCGCACTGCGTAAGTTGCATATGGGCGCGCAGAATATTCCGTTGGAGGTGAGCCCGGCGACGCAGAATGCTACGGCGCATATGTTTATCGTCAGCCCGCTCAGCGGCGGCAGCTTCGCGTCGTTGTTCAGCACCCATCCGGCGATGGAAGAGCGTGTCGCCCGTCTCGAAGCGATGGCGAAAGATATGAGTTACCTGCGCGCATAAGGCAGGTTGTGCATTGCGATTATGCTTGTAGGGGCGACCGGCCGGTCGCCCCTACGTTTTCTTCCAACCAGACCGAGAGATCGTAAAGTCCCTTCGGCCTGATCTCGTGGCCCATCTCGTATTCCTTAAAAGTCAGCGGCACTTTTAGATCGCGTAACCGCGCCACCGAGTCGCGGGCGCGGTCGACTTCGATCTGCGGATCCTGGGTGCCATGTTGAATTAACGTCGGCAGCGATTGCACGGCGTCGCTGATATGTCAACCGCGGCACCAGTTCTCTCGGCAGCCAGGTGCTGAGCGCGGCGAGACCGGCGAAACGCTCAGGATTTGTCAGTGCCAGGCTGTAAGCCATCACGCCGCCTTGGCTGAAGCCGAGCACGGCGAGTCGCTTGGCGTCGATGGGATACTGTTTGAGGCAGTCGTCGAGAAAAAGTTGCAAGGCTTTCTGGGATTCCAACATGCCGTCGGTGTCAGGCAGCGCCGCCCTTGCTGGCGCTGTACCAGGCGTAACCGACCTGGTCGGGTCCGATGGGTGTTTCCGACGGCGCCTGCGGACAGATGATTAGAAATTGCCGCCGCAAAGATAGGGTGCCAGGCCGAGAAGATCGAAGGCGTTGGCGCCGCGGCCATGCAGGGTGAGAATGGTTGGATGGGGGCCCGCGCCGGGCGGTCGGTAGATGGTGTGGATGAGATTCACGGAATGCTCCTTTGAATGATTTTATCGCTCACTGACGGCAATGGCGACCTGCCGGTTGCCGCGCTACGAGATGCCCTCACTCTCAGCCCTCTCCCGCAAGGGGAGAGGGGATCCGAAGGCTAAATACTGCCAGAGCGTTCGCCGCCAGTTTATTCCCTCAGCTGTTCCAAGTGTTTTATGCCGATGCGTAACGCGATGACTACCGTCACGATGGTGAGTGCTAACACGATCAAGAGTGACGGCGCAATCACGGAATACTCGGGCAGGAAAATTCGGCCGCGGTGAAACGCGCGCATGGCCAGAGTGTAAATCGGCCAGGCGACGATCATGACGGCGATGCCGATGAAGCCGATGCTGAAGATCATGCACACGGCGCCGCCGAAGCTGGTGGGGATCTCGGCGGCGTTTTCATAGTTGAAGTTGGGATAGAGCGCGCCCAAGCCGACGCCGATGGCGGTGATGCCGAAGGTCATGAAGAAACATCGTGATGAGCGACAGCGCCATCATCCAGGCCGGCACTTTGAGCAGGAGATTACTGCAAAATATCAGCACCTCGCCGAGCAATAACAGCGGTACGAAGTTCAACCAAAACTTGCTCCACAACAATGCTCGCAACGAGATCGGCGCAGTTTGGAGCAGCCAAAAGGCTTTGCCTTCCAAACTCACCGCGGGAAAGGCGAAGCGGATGGCGATGGCGCTGAGGACAAATCCGGCGAGGCCCAGATTGGCGAAGGAGACGATGGTGCGGATGGTTCCCGCCGGCATCGGCGAACGGTCGAGGGGCAGGACTTTGAAGTTGTAGAGATAGACGACGATCAGGGCGGCGAGTAAAAACAGCTGGGACCATTGGGTGGTGTCGCGCAGGAAGGTCTTGATGTCCTTGAGCATGAATGGCGCGGGTGATGACCGGAAATGGCCGGGTTATCACTTCGAGCAGGCGGTCGAGCCAGGCGAGCTTGCGCCGGCCCTGGCGCGATTCCTGGGCCTTCGACCAGCCGTCGAGATAGACCGCGCTGGAACACCAGCTGGCCGCCAGCGGCAGAAACATCGCGTAGCTCGCCAGCAGCGCAAAGAAGAAGCCCTGGTCGGTGTCGCGCTTGAACAAAGTCCCGGCGAGGATTTCCGCCAACCAACTGCTCGGCAAGTAAGACGACGACGGCGTCTCCATGGCGCTTAGGAATTGCATGAAGTTGCCGAACGACTCCGGCTGCACCAGGCGCTCGGGTTGGGAGAAGCGAAACAGAAAATACATGATCAGAAAGGCGAACAGACCGATGAAAAAGAGCAGGTCGCGGATGCGCTTGGCCGGCATGGCATAGACCAACAGATGGGTGACCAATGCGCCGATGGCCGCGGGGATGAGCAAAAACAGCGGCAAAATGATTGCGATCCACAGATAGAGTTCGATGCCGCCGCCGAATACCGAGCCGTAGGCGGCGAAGATCGGCAGCGAAAAGAACAGCACCATCCACGATGAATTGATCGTCGTGGCGATCAAGCGGGCGAAGAAAAATCGCGTTGGGTGCCACCGGCGTGGCATGGATCAGGTCGAGATCGCGGGCGAGAAAATAGGTCGACAGCGCCGCCACCAGGTTGCTGAACAGCAGCATCGATAGAAAGGTCAGCAAGATTATCAACAGCAATTGATAGGCGAGGGCGGGGCCGAGCTCGTAGACGGTTTCGAAGTAGCGCAAGACCCGGCGCACCACCAGATAGGTGCCGATCCAGAACAGGCCGGCGAGGAGCGCCAGCGAGAGTCGTCTCGTCCAGGAGTGGGTGCCGCGGAAAAAACTGTTTTTCCATGACAGCCAAAGCGGCGAGAGCAGCAGGGCGACGGAACTCATGTCAGAGCGCTTGGGCGGCCGGCACTGCCATGTCCTGCTCGCGGGTGAGTTCTAAGAAACACGCTTTCGAGATTGCCCTTACCGTCGCCGTCGGTCTGGCGCGTGGATTTCGCTCATGGAGCCGCAGGCGATCAAACGGCCAGTGCGGATGATGCCGATGCGGTGGCAGATCTCCTCGGCGACGGCGATGCTGTGGGTCGAGAGAAACACCGTCGTGCCGTTCTTGGCCAGAGCGCAGAACAGATCTTTGAGGGTGCGCGCGCCTTTGGGGTCCATGCCGACCATCGGTTCGTCGACGACCAGGATCTTGGGCTCGTGAATCAACGCGCCGCATACCACCAGACGCTGCTTCATGCCATGGGAGTAGCTTTCGACCAACTCGTCCTGCCACGGTGTCATTTCCAGGCGCTCCAGTAGTTCCGCGATGCGTTTGCTTAATCGCGCTGAGTCGACCCGGTGGAGCTTGCCGACGAAGTGCAAAAACTCGCGGCCGCTGAGCTTTTCATAGATGAACGGCCGGTCGGGAATGAATCCGGAGATCGCCTTGGCCTTCTGCGCGTCGGCGACGACGTCGTGGCCGTCGAGCAGCACTTGCCCCGATGTCGATTTGAGGATGCCCATCATGCAGCGGATCGTCGTGGTCTTGCCGGCGCCGTTGGGGCCGAGAAAGCCGAAGATCTCGCCGGGCGCGACTTCGAGATTTAAGTTATCTACGGCGGCGAGTTTGCCGTAGTGCTTAGCTCAGATTGATGAGTTGAATCATTGCGATTTTGGATTTTGGATTGCCGATTTTGGATTGAAGAGCGGATTCCGATTCGTCGAGAATCCAAAAGCGCGGACTAAATCCAAAATGAGCTCCTATTCATAGGACTTCTATTTTCAGATTGCCGATGAGCTGCAGAATATCGATCTGCCGGTCGATCTCGCCTTCGAGAAATTTCACATGGGTGACGTCGGCGGGGAATTGATTCAGCACCGAATCGAGTGCGACCCAGCGGCCGAGCCAGACTTCGGACCAGGCGTGATAGTAGAACGCGCCGCGCAGATAGACGACGCCGACAACGGTTTTCGCCGGGATGCCGGCGGCGCGGGCTAGCGCGTTGAACAGCACGGTGTGCTCGTTGCAGTCGCCTTTTTTCGCTTGCAGGACTTCCAGGGCGTTGGGAATGCTCACGGTGGGCTCCTTGGCGAGTTCGCGGTAAACCCAGTCTTTGAGTTTCACCGCCGCTTTCATGGCGTTGGTTTCCGCGCCGACGATGCGGGCGGCGAGCGTCTTGATGCTCGGATGATCCGACTGCATGAACGCGGTGGGTTGCAAGAAAGTTTGCAGACGCGGCTCTTTGACCGGAATCGCCGTGGCGCTGAGCTTGGTAAGATCTTCGCGGGTTATCTGCCAGCGGTCGCCGGTGAGTTTTTGCCGTCCGCCGTCGAGGGCGAAATTCGCCAGGTTGACGCCGCCGAGTTTCAGTTCGACTGCCGGGAGCGCTTTGGCGTCGGCGATCGGCTTGGTCACCGGGATCGACGCTTGCGCGATCATGTCCAATGGCACGGCGCGGGACGGCAGATTTTTCGCTTCCTGCTGGCTCTGCCGGGTCATCGACATGCCCGCCGGCGATTCTTCCTTCAACGTCCGGCCATGGACGTCGACCCAGGAGAGCACCGAAATGCCGCCGAAGCTTTGGCGCATTTTGATCGCCGGTTCGAGGCGGTTGCCGACGCGGATCTGTTCGCGGCCTTCGATGACGATGGTGGTCACCTGCTGCGACAGCGTCGACGGGTCGAAGGTCGAGAAATAAAATTTCTTGCCGGTCTCCAATTGCTGGGTGACGACATAGGGCTTGAGCGAAGCGAGCAGGTAGGGCGCCTGGGTCAAGGTGATCTCGCGGGTCGAGCGGTGGCCAGCAGAATTAATTTCCAGCGCCAGCTTGTTGTCTTTCACCGCGCCGCGCGCTTTGAAGCCGATCTCTTTGGAAGTGAGCGTGAAATCGAAACGCTCCAGGATCCAATCGTCGTTGGCTTCCATTTCCAAGCGGGTCTCGGCGGGCTGGACGGTGCCCAACAGATTCAAATTGAGCCGGGAAAAATCGTTGAGCTTATAGCCTTTGGTTTTCGGCACGATCGACTGGGAAGCGTAGCCGATTTTTTCACCACGGTAAAAAATGCCCCACCACTCTTCGCTGCTTTCGGTGATCTTCTCCGTGCCGCGCAGCGTCAGCAGCGGCGGCGGAGCGGCGATCTGGCGTTTGATGAGGAGAAAATTCATCACAGCCCAGAAAAGTACGATGCCAATCCAGATCGATCGCTTAACAATCATAGAGTAGAGCGTATATGGTAAGGCCCCAGCGCTCGTGAATCAACGTGAATCGAGAAATCCCGCAATATGAGTAATCAACCGATCGTCTTCGCCGCCGACCGGATGTTGGGCCGCCTCGCCAAGTGGCTGCGCATCCTCGGCTACGATGTCATCTATGGCCGCCATCTCTCCGGCCATGGCCTGATTCGCGCGGCGCGCGCCGATGGCCGGTTGATTCTGACGCGGGATCGCAGCCTGGCGCGCAAACAACCGCCGCCGTTTCTGTTCATCGACAGCAACGACTATGTCGAACAGTTGCGCCAGGTCATGGGCGCCTGCAATTTGAACCCTGGCGCGGGCCTTTTTAGCCGTTGTTTGGTGTGCAACTCCGAGCTGCAGCCGCGAACCAAGGAATCGGTGGAAAAACTGGTGCCGCCCTACGTCTTCGCCACCCAGGAGCGCTTCTCTTGGTGCGGCCGCTGCCAGCGGCTGTACTGGCCGGCGACACACCAGCAGAAAATGCTCGATGCGCTGGGGAAAATTGCTATCCAATGAACTAGAATTCCTGAAGATCGTATGCTAAAAAATGTCCCTGTTCTTTTGCTTCCCCGGTAGCTCAGTTGGTAGAGCAGGTGACTGTTAATCACCGGGTCGGGGGTTCGAGTCCCTCCCGGGGAGCCAGATTTCATGCTCCGCTTCGAGCGCTCCATGCGACATGGCCGGCCGAAGCGGAGTCCGCCTGTTCATAGATAGTGAAGATTACCAGATTCACCGCACCAGGAGGTCCATCCATGGCATCAACGAAACAAGTCGTCGGCAATCCAACCCCAAGAATCGAAGGCGAGCTCAAGGTCAGCGGTCAGGCCAAGTATGCGGTGGACGTGACTTTGCCCGGCATGCTCTGGGGCAAGTTGCTGCGCAGCCCGATCGCTTCGGGAAAAATCAAACGCATCGATACCAGCAAGGCGGAGAAGCTCAAAGGCGTGCGCGCGATTATCACCGGGGCGGACTGCTCGGGGCTGAAAATCGGCCGCCGACTCTACGACATGCCGATCCTCGCCGACGGCGAAGTGCGCTTCATCGGTGAAAAAGTCGCGGCGGTGGCGGCGGACAGCGAAGAGATCGCCGAAGAGGCGGTGAATCTGATCGAAGTCGAGTATGAAGAGACCGAGCCGCTGCTCGATCCCGTGGAGGCGCTCAAGCCGGGCGCGAAACTCCTTCATCCCGACGTCATGAACTACAAAGGGTTGCCCAATCCGCTCAAGGAGCCGACCAACGATTTTGTTTACGTCACCTGGGGCAAGGGCGATCCTGAGGCCGGCTTTCGCCAGGCGGACGTGATCGTCGAAAATACATTTACCACGCCGGTGGTGCATCAGAGTTATATCGAGCCCCATTCCTGCGTCGTCAGCGCGGCGGCCGACGGCTCGGCGGAGTTCTGGTCGTGCAGCAAGGTGCCCTACGGCGTGCGCGAACAAGTCGCCAACGCGCTCAAGCTGCCGCAAGAAAAACTCAACTTTAATCCCGTTTACATCGGCGGCGACTTCGGCGGCAAGGGCGATTTCATGGATCTTGCCGTGGTTTATCTCTTGTCTAAGAAAGCCGGACGGCCGGTGAAGCTGGTGATGGACTACGAAGAGGAATTCACCGCGGGCAATCCGCGCCACGCGTCGATCATCCATGTCAAAACCGGCGTAAAAAAAGACGGTACCCTGGTCGCACACCGCATGAGCTTTACCTTCGACAGCGGCGCCTACGGCGCATTCAAACCCAACGCCTTCCTCAACGGCCCGCACCTGTCTGCCGGGCCGTACAAGATTCCTCACGTATTTATCGAGGAACATATGGTCTACACCAACAAGATTCCCTGCGGCCATATGCGCTCGCCTGGCGACCCCCAGGGATTCTTCGCCAATGAGAGCCAGTTGGACATGATCGCCAAAAAGCTGGGAATGGACCCGATCAAGTTGCGCCAGAAAAACTTAATGCACGACGGCGATATCGATCCGACCGGCGAGGAGTATAGCTACATAAAGACCGACGAGACGCTCAAGAAAGCGCTGGACGATTCGGGCTATCAAAAACCCAAGGCGAAAAACGTTGGGCGCGGCATCGCGCTGGTGCAGTGGACGCCCGCCGGCGGTATCGGCACGGTTGCGATCTCGCTGGATGCAAAAGGCGTGGCGACGATTTCCTCCGCCATGGCCGATCAAGGCGCGGGCACGTACACGGTGTTGAGTGAAATCATCGCCGAGGAACTCAAGATTCCATTGAGCCAGGTCAAGGTGCAACAGTTGGACACGCAGCAAGGAACTAAGGATACCGGCGTCGGTGGCAGCCGGGCGACGCGGGTCTACGGCAACGCCGGCTACGAGGCGGCGCTGAAGGCCGTTGCTGCGATCAAACAGGCGGCGGCCGAGCAGATGGGCACTTCACCGGATCAGGTCGTCTTGGCAAAAGGCGCGGCTTTGCATCCGCGTATGGAACGACGACTCACCTACGGTGAAATCGTCAAGGCCAAAGGAGCGCCGATCGCAGTCGAGGCGACGTTTAACGATAATGCCAAGATCCACGCGGCATCCATGTGTGTGCAAGTGGCGGAAGTCGAGGTCGACCCCGATACCGGACGGGTGGAGCTCAAGAAATTCACATCGACGCATAACACCGGCACTGTGCTCAATCCGCTGATGCACCAGGGACAGATCGAGGGCGCAAGCATGACCGGCATCGGCTACACGCTGATGGAAGAAGTGATCATCAACGACGGTAAAGTCGCGACGACCCACTTCGGCGAGTACAAGATCCCGACCATCAAGGATGTTCCGGCATTCAAAGGGTCGGTTTCGGAAGCGCCGCATGGAGCGGGACCTTATGACAGCATGCCGATCGGCGAGACCGGCAATATTCCCACTGCGGCTGCCATCGCCAATGCGGTAGCAGACGCTTGCGGTGTGCGTATCACCAGCTTGCCGATCACGGCGGAGAAGGTTTACCAAGCGCTGCACGGCGCGAAGTGATGCACGATGCCGTTTCCGGGAACCATCGATCTCGGAAAGTTTCGGGTCGTTGAGGAAGAGGAGCGGCAGCGGCCGGCGCCGATTCGGCTGGAGTAAAGAGCGTGAGCTAATTGAGCTAGCCGCCAACGAACTTGCGGCGTAGCCGGGCTTTGCTAAGCAGCCAATGGGCGCGCAGGCTGCGCCTCCACTGGCTCAACGCCTCGAGATTGAGGGCCGAAGGCAAAAGTTGGCGCGGCATTACCTGGTAGACGATCGGGTCGGTGATGCTGCGGCGCGAGCGCTGCAGGAGGAAAAAGTAGCGCTCGTTGGCAACAAAAACGTAGCTCTCGGCCATCGGATCGATGGCGCTTTGCGGCTTCAACCAATCTTCATCCACGCTCGCTAGCTCTTCGATGGCATGACCCGCGTGCCGTTCCATGAATTGGCGCCGGTCATCCGTCGGGATCTCGCGCACGTTTGAGCCTTGCAGTTCGTAGATCGGCGCTTGATCGAAGGGCGTGACCTTGTGCACTTCGTTGCACCCGCGGCAGTATAGGAAGCGCTCGTTACCTATCATAATTTGGTAACCTACACTCATCGGTTTAAAGATTTAGCCGCGCGAATTTCAGTAAAGCTACTCCCCTCGCAATCGAACTGGCATCGTTTTCTCGTCGAGTCGCTAGCGCACGCCGTGCCTGTCCGTAACGCGGCTATCTCCGATGTACTTTCTCAACAGCAAAGGCGCGGCCGACGCCGTGGCAGGTGACGCAGGCTTCTTGGCCGTTTATGTTGGTCATCGTGTCCATGTGAATTTTCGCCGGCTCCTTGGTGTGACAAGCGATGCAGGCGCTGGTGATGGGCTGGATCGCCTTCACGCTGCCATCCTTTTGCGGGATCAGTGTCGGCAAAAGTCCCGCCGGCAATGGCGGCTCGTTCGCTCCGGGCACATGGCACTTCACGCAGTTGCGCCGGTCGCCGGGAAAACGCACGTCGCCCATTTCGATGGGGCCCGGCTTCACCGGCGGACCGCCGTAGATGATTAGGGACTCGGCCGCAGCCGCACCGGTATGAATCCGATGAATCAGCCGCTTGTAGTGAATGTTTTCCGGTGGCAGCGGTCCCTTAGCCGCTTTGCGTTTGTCCTCGTCGGTATTGGATGGGTTGTGGCACATGACGCAGAATTCGGCGTTGCGCCGTGCTTCGCCATGAGTCGCCAACGTCAAATGGCAGACGTTGCAGTTTTCAATTATCACCGCCTGGCGCCGTGGCACTGCCTCGCTGTCGGTGATGGAGAAATACTTGACGATGTTGAAGCCCACATCGCGTTGGCCTTTGATGACCTCGCCATTTGGCTTCTTGAGATCGCGCAGCCGAAATCCCTGAATGCCGATGGCGCCTGACCCCAATGCATCGGCTGGAATCGCATAACGGAATTTGTAAATGTAAACGCCGCCGCCGGCAGGCTGTGCTTTGCGGACATCTTCCTCGACTGCGACTTTGTAGTCCGACGTGGGCCAAGCGACCACCAATCTCAAGTTGTCCATCCTGGCGGCGTCGAGGGGCTCGCCCTGCTTAGTTTTTACGCTGAAGGTGACTGTAGGTCTTTCCCCGGGTTTACCATCGTCGATTTTTTGAATCTCGAAAACCACGCCGGGTAGCTGGGCGGAAAAACCGGGAAAGGTGTGGGCACCGGCGATGGACGGACCGAACTCCGGACCATTGGGCTGGTGGCAACCGACGCATGTCCCTTCGGCCAAGGGGCCAAGTTTGTGATTTCTACCAGTCGCGAGATCGACATTGTTGTGACAGGACGTACATGCGGCGATACTCGGAAACCTCTTCCACTGATCTTTTTTCGGATCGGCGTGGCAGGCCTGGCAGTTGCGCAGTTCCTTGTAGCTGCCGTCGGACAGCATCGCCTGCGGATAGCGAATGTTGGAAAAGTCTCTGACCCGCTGATTGAGTGCGACGGTGAAGAAGGACTTGCCTTCTATGACGCTGGGCAAGAGTTTGCCGCGGTGAATCTTGTGCACGAAAACTTTGAAGTCGAGGCTCTCGCCGCTCTCCGGATCGGTTAACTGTTCGGTGTGGCAGAGCGCGCAGCCGGCGACCTCGCGCCGCGTGCCGCCATGGGCTTTGAGTGGATCGTGACAATTGTTGCACGAAGCGGTTTCGACGACTGAACGTTGCACTTTGACGTTCGCGCCGGATGGGATGAATTCGAAAACTGGATTAGCGACCTGCTTGCCGTTTTCGCGGGTGAATTCGCCACCGACAACATGAGTTGCGTTGCGATCGTAATTGGCCGGTAAAGCCGTCTTGAAAGTGTAGGTGAATACACCGGAGCGAATCTGTTTGAACGAACCGCCTTGGTCGAAGTCGGGCTGGAGCGTTTCGGCGAGCGCCGGTTTCTTGGTTTCGCCTTTGAAGACAAATTCTTTGCCGCTGACTTTGGTGAGAATGTAGTTGTGGTAGCTGGTTGCGCCGGTGTTGTCAGCTTTGATCGCGGCGATGGTGAACTTGATGCTATTCGCATCAAGGTCGATTAGAGCAAAGGGTTTCCCTTGACCATCGGTGTTGGTGAACATCACCTCGGCACGGCCATCGGCGCCAATCTTCACGCCCTTGATCTCCGCTTTAAACCCGGTGTTGCTCTGCGCAAGAAGCGGCGTAGACCACAACAGGACAATTATGGCCAAGGTTATTCTTAGTTGTGTCGTCAACTTATATGATTGCAACATTCTTTTGCCCACAGGGAAGGCCAAACCAATGTTTAATTACGAGCTATGGGATATCGCTGCTATCCTCATCAAAAGAAATATCAAACGTTACCGCCTTGGCGTTGGCGGAAAAAACAATTTCACCGAGCCGGTGGGCGAGAAAATACACTGTGCCCACGTTCTCATAATGTTCCAGTAGGGCATGTGCCATGCCATCGGCCGGCGATGGCAGAATTTTTACCGCACTGCCGTCAAAGAACCCCAGCACATTGCGCTTCGCGCGCCATTTTGCCGTCGCGTCGCTCGCCGCAACGTTTGTCGGATCGGCGATCTTCAGGTGCTCCGCGGTATGGTAGAGCGCGATAAGTTTAGGTTCCCGCAATAATGCCGGCAGGACTTCGCCGATCGATAGCTTGCTATACGTTTCGGCCCACAGCTCTGTAGGGACGGCCAGATGAGCGTGGTCGGCGTCCAAGGGAAACAAATAGCGCGCCGCGCCGTTCTCCAACATCTGTTTTAGATGGCGGGTGGTTTCGGTGATGAATCGGCAGGGTGCGTGAAACTGTTTTCCCTGAAAGGATGCGACGAATTCACTGTTGCCGTAGTAGCAGCCGTGCGGTTTTAGGGCGTGGCGCAGCCGGCTGCCGAACTGTTCTTGATAACGATAGGCGTTTTCGATTTCTACCGGGGTAAAATACCAGCCGTTATCGATGCCGAGCGCCGGTCCGGCGCTATTTAGGAACAGACACGATCACAAGTATTCTAAACGCCAGTCTTATGCTTCATGTCGGCTCCTTTCGATCGCAGCCCTGTCAGCGGATGAATCCGAAAAATCTCCAGTAGGGGACACTCACGGCGAGTGCCAGCAACGTGGCCAAATACTTGGCGGCCAGAATCTTACGCGCTTGGCTATGCGAGAATGCTGAGCCTCCGCCCCCGGAATAGGCGATCTGATACGGGCCGTCTTGATAGCCGAGCAGGAAACACTCGCCAATCATGATCGATGCCACAACCAAGATGCCGGGATGAATGCCAACGCTCTCGCTCAGTGGAAGAATGGTGACGGTAAATAATGCCGCGGTAGGAGTCTTGCGGAGAAAAAAGCGCACGGTTGAAACGAGCAAGAACAGGACGAGGAGCAAGCCCAACGGTTGGCCGGCGAATCCGCCGAGCAGATGGCCGCTAAGCGTCATGAAAAAAGCATCCACTTTGAGGGTTGAGGCCACCACCGCCAGACTGTTCAGGACGCCGAAAAACAGGATAAGTCCCCAGTCGAGATCGTTGCGAAATCCTTTTTCATCGAGCACGCCGGTCAACAAAAAGATCAGGAGCGCGGCGAGCGCTACCCAGGCCTCATTGACGCCGTGGAAAGAAGTCGTAAGCCAACCGACAACGGTCAGTATCAAAGTCGTCAAGGTGATCCACTCCTTACGGGTGAACGAGCCTGGCATCATGACCTCGGCCCTGACAGCGGTGGCCGCAAGACTTGCCTTGTCTTGGGGCGACATCGGGAGCAGAAGCTGGACTGCGAAAAACATGAATAGGGAAATCGTTAGCACCGCCGGTAACGTGGCGACGAACCAAGACAGCCAGCCAAACTCCGCTTTGGCCGACGGCGGGAGAAAATTCCAGCCGATCAGACAATGTTCGCCCGCGGTCAGGAACATAAATGACATTTGGCTGAAACCAATAAACGCCGAAAGCGAGATCGCGGCGGAGCCGTTAGAGCGTGGCGCAAAACCGGCGGCTTGGATTATTGCTTGACTCACCGGCACAGCGACCGCAGCTCTAGCTTTGCCGGTCGGTAAAAGCGGTCCTGAAAGCACCCCGGCACCGAGCAGGAACAAGGTATAAGTTTTCTGGCAATGGATCGGTATCCAGCGCAGAAGTTTGAGCGCAAGCCTTTCCAGCAGTGAAGTCTTGCCGATGGCGGCGGCGATACCCAGCGCGCCAACGGTGAAAAACCAGGAGTTCTCGGAAAAGCCGGCAAGAGCCACCTTCGCCGGGACGATGCCGAAGACCACCCAGCTGAGGAGCAACATTAAGCCGACGATAAATTCATCCAAAACCTCAAGCACCCAGAGCGTTACCGCGACGATCATAGTGGCGAGGAAATGCATTCCCTTGGCGCCGAGAGGGGTAAACGGCGGCATTGTCCAAACTGCACAACCTACCGCAAGGGCCAGCAGAACGATCAACGTGTCTTTGCTAGGAAGAAGTAGCGATTGTGGCTTTGCAATCGACTGCACATTTACTGGCAACACTTCAGTTTCCGCTTCCATTGTACTTCCCCCTCGCAGGCCGTTCGAGACACACAAACACCCTTCGCGATCGTCAAATCCACAGGCGCGATCGCCTTGAATCTCTCGCCGCGGTGTGATTTTCCCCCGGGAAATCACTACTTGCCGACCGAGACTTGCGCGTAACCCGCCCGCAGTTCACTGACCGCCGGGTGATTGGGTCCCAAGCTTTTTTCCACAATGATGACAGCCCGTTGATACAATTGTGCCGCTTCATCGTTACGACCAACTTCGCGGTAAAGCTCGGCGAGGTTCTTTAGTGTCGTGCCGACATCGGGATGTTCTTTCCCAAGAAACTTTTCACGGATCGTCAGGGACTTCAGAAAGAGTGTCTGCGCGTCGGTGTGGTTGCCGAGTGCGCGCTCGAGATTGCCAAGGTTATTCATGCCGAGGGCAACATCGGGATGGTCGATGCCGTGTTCGGCGCTCCAGATTTGAATCACCCGGAGGTAAAGCGCTTTGGCCGGTTTGAACTTTCTCTGCTTGTGATAAACCCAGGCGAGATTGTGGACGGCGGTGGCGAGTTGGGGATTGTCAATTCCCAGCGATTGCTCCTGGATCCGTAGCGTTCGTTGAAACAAGTCTTCCGCTTGATCGAAGCGGCCTTGGAGCGCGTGCAAGCCGCCGAGATTGTTCAACACGACGGCCAAGTCCGATTGGTCTGGGCCTGAATAGTTTTCCCATATTTTAATTGCGCGCTGGTACAACGATTCCGCTTCGGCAAAGCGCGCCTGCGAGCGATAGACGCCGGCCAGGTTATTTAGCTGATCGGCGAGATCGGGATGATTCGCCCCCCACGTCGTCTCCGTGATCGCGCCCGCGCGCAGATAGTGTTGTTCCGCTTCGGTGTATTTGCCTTGCTCGGCTTTTAGCCAGCCAAGATTATTGTGGTAGTAGGCCATCTCGGGATCGTCGGCGCCTTTTTTCTTCTGGCGGATTTCGAATACTTCTTGGATGATGGTTTCGGCGTGGGAGTAGAGGCCTCGTCGCTTATAGCCATCAGCGGTGCTTTCCATGCGGCTGAGCGACTCGGTGTCAATGCCGAGAGCCGCCTCTTCCCGGGCGCTCAATTGTTCGGCCGGTGCGAAGTCAGCGAACGAGTGTCGAGCAAACAAAAACGAAGTTAGAATCACCGCCGCGCCGGCAAATCGTTTGAGGTGTTTCATAAGTCCCTACTGGTGAAGTCGGCCGGGTGACATAAGCGGACCGGCATGGCCGATGGCGGTCTGGCAATTCCTAAAGCTGCAATCAGACTGCGGAGCCAGCGCCTTGCCCGGTTTATCGCCGGGCGCATGATCACCAGGCTTTTTGCTTCAACCTCATTGTACTGGCGCAGGACCGGCCGTAACCGCCCGCTGTAAAACTTGACTTCGATCTGCACCCCGTGATCGCGTAGCTCTCGGCCGGCGTGCTCCAATCGTTGCGTCAGGTTCGATTGCGGCTCGTCGCGATCATGCGGTGCCGCGAAGGGGCTGGCAAAATCGCCCCGCTTAGCGCTTTGGATCGTCAGAAGTTGACCGGTAAGCTCGCTGAAGCGGTCAACGTCCAAGTGGACCAAGAAGACGATCTTGGTGTCGGGTCGAGCCATATCTTCGAGATAGGGAAGAAACTCTTCGATGTGATCGCGGCCCTTGATCGGCACGAGAATTTGGCAGCGCATCGATTTTTCCTCAGGATGAGGATCTCTACAGCATGGGTCGTGCCAAGCAGAAGTTTTCTTTCCAGGCCAGCTCAACGCCAGTGAAATATAAGAACAATCTAATCGCGGCATGATTGCGATTGGATTAAATCGCGGTGGCGAAGTGTCTAAAAGAAAACAGGCCAGTGTGGGAAACCACTCAGGTTAATCGAGTGGGCTAGTAGAAACTAGCTGAGCGGTGATATTGATTTCCCGTCGGTCATGCCGACCGTAGGCCGGTATCCAGGTGGCGGACCGCGTCCGTCATACCGTTGAAGAACGGTATCCAGGTTGAGGGGATGGACCCCGGTTTTTACGGGGACGACGGGATTGGCTTCGCTCGAAGGTGATGGGAATCACCATCGTCGAGTGAAATAAGAGAAATATCAGTTGATACCGAAGGACTTAAGCAGCTTTTGAAAATAAGCGCGGTCCAGACCGAGAAGCTTTGCCGCGGCGGTGCGGTTGCCGTTGGATTGCTGAAGGGTTTTGACAATCACTTCGCGGCGGTATTCGTCGACGGTCTCTTGATAATTGAGGTGCGCGTTTGCCGTAATGGGCCGGGATACAGCTAAGATTTCCACCGGTAGGTCGTTGGCCTGGATCGCCGGCGGTTCGCCGAGGACCACCGCGCGCTCGATGACGTTGGCGAGTTCTCGAACGTTGCCGGGCCAGTCATGGGCCATCAGCTTGGCCTGGGCGTCGTCGGCGATCCGCAGGAAATCTTTTTTCGACTCCAGGGAAAAGCGCCGGAGAAAAAACTCGGCCAACTCTGGGATATCTTCCTTGCGCTCGCGGAGCGGCGGCAAGGTGATCGGCACGACGTTGATCCGGTAAAATAGATCCTCGCGAAATCTACCGTTCTTGACCGCGGCCTGCAGGTTGCGATTGGTCGCGGCGATGATGCGCACGTCGACGCTGATCAGCTCGGTGCCGCCGACCCGCTCGAACTCCCGCTCTTGCAAGAAGCGCAGCAGCTTGGTCTGAATCTCCTTAGTGATGTCGCCGATCTCGTCGAGAAATACCGTGCCGCCATGGGCCAGCTCGATCTTTCCCTTCTTTCTTTGCTGGGCGCCGGTGAAGGCGCCGCGCTCGTAACCGAACAATTCGCTTTCCAACAAGTCTTTCGACAGGCCGACGCAGTTGATCGCGACGAACGGCAGGTCGTGGCGCTCGCTCCAGTTATGCACGGCGCGGGCGAACAGCTCCTTGCCGACGCCGCTTTCGCCGAGCAGCAGGACTGTGCTGCGGGTCGCCGCGGCTTTTTTAGCGGCGTTGATCACTTGATTGATCTTCTCGCTTTTGCCGAAAACCATTTGGTACCGTTTGTCGACCTCTTGGGTCAGCACTTCAATGCCGCGGCGCAAGCGCTGTTGCTCCATGGTGCGTTGCACCACCATCGCGATATGGCTGCCTTTAAACGGTTTGGCGACAAAATCCGCGGCGCCTTCTTTCATCGCCTCGACGGCGATGTCGATGGTGCCGTAGGCGGTGATCATGACCACCGGAAAATCTTTCTCCTGGCGGCGCAGCTCTTTGAGAACTTCCATGCCCTTCATTCCCGGCATCTCGATGTCGAGGAAAGCCATCTGCGGCGTTTGTTGGCCGATCCTCTCTAAAGCCTGGTTGCCATCGGTGGCTTGCATGACCCGATAGCCGAGGGATTCCAGCCGGTCTTTGAGCGCTTCCTGGATGTAGGGATCGTCGTCGACGACTAGAATGGTTTCTTGCGGTTCAGTCATAGGGACAGACCTCAATTCAGCGCAGCTTGTAGTGACGACTGTTCGACATGCGCAGGAACGGTGAAATAAAACGTGCTGCCGGCGCCGGTGGTGCTCTCCACGCGGATCTGGCCGCCATGCATGTCGATCAATTTTTTACATATGGCCAAACCGAGGCCAACCCCTATGGCCTTTTCCCGCCCGGGATGGCTGATTTGGTAGAACTCGTCGAAGATTCTGCCCGCTTCTTCGGGCGGAATGCCCGGACCGTTATCGCTTACGCCGACCTGGAGCCAATAACCGCTCTCGACGGATTCGAGAAAAATGCTGACTTTGCCGCCATTGGGCGTGAATTTGACGGCGTTGGTCACTAAATTGGTGAGCACCTGAGTGACCTTGTCGCGATCGGCCCAGGCCAGATGATCGCGGTTAGGCGAACCGCCGTCCAGTTCGATAGCCTTGTCCCGAGCCATCGGCCGAAGATTCTCGACTACCTCGGTTATCAGCGAAGATAATTGAAATGTGCTGGGTTTGATCTCCATGCGGCCCGATTCGATGACCGAGAGATCGAGCAGGTCGTTGAATCAAGCGGGTTAGCCGCTCGCTGCTCTCTTTGATGCCGGTGATGTAACGCGCTTGCTTGGCGCTGAGCGGCCCGGTTAGACCGTCGAGCATATTGTCGACCAAGCTGCCGATGGCGGTGAGCGGGGTTCTGAGCTCGTGGGAGACATTCGAGACAAAACCGGATTTGAGTTTGTCGAGCTCTTTGAGGCGATCGTTGGCCGACTCCAGCTCCCGCGTGCGCGCCTCAAGTTCCTGAAACAGGTTGATGTTTTTGATCGCGACCACGGCTTGGTCGGCAAAGGTGGTGACCAGTTCCACTTGCGGCTCGGTGAACGGCTCGACGAAGTGGCGAAAGACCACGATGACGCCGATGGAGACGCCCTCTTGGAGCAGTGGCACCGCCAGCACGGTGCGCGTGGCGGTTGATATCGGCCCGCGCAACGGCGGCGGTTGTTCCAAGACATCGTTAATCTGCACCGGGCTCTGTTGGCGATACGCCTGCATCGCCGCGCCGTTCTCGTCGGCCGGTAGCGGCTGCTGCTCGACGTCGCACAGGCGATGCACACCATTGCGATAGTGGGCGACATAGCGCAGCGCGCCGGTGTTGTCCGCCAGGCGAATGACACCGCCGGCGGCCCGAGTCAGCCTGACGGTGTCGGCGATCATGGTATCGAAAAAACTTTGTAAGTCGCTCAGGGTATGCGCCATGGCGCGCAGCATTTCGGCCACCGCGGTTTGACGCTCCAGGGCATCGACCACTTCGCGATTGCGCCGTTCGAGCTCTGCGCTTTTGCTTTTTGCTTCTTCAAACAGGTTAACGTTGTCGATGGCCGGGCCGATCTGATCCGCCATGGAAGTGAGCAGCCGGCGCTCTGGTTCCGTCAATTGGCGCGGCAACCGGCCATTGCAGACAATCGCGCCCAACACCCGTCCCTTCGATTTGATCGGAAAGCTCGCGATGAAATGTATGCCCAATTCTTTCGCCGCGTGGCTTTGGCTAGCGGCCAGATAGGCTGGATCGCTTTGCGCATCGGCGAACAGCAGCGGTTCCCCGGTTTCGGCGACTCTACCGACAATTCCTTGGCCGCGCTTGAATAGTCTTTGCGCGAATCCTTGGGGCGCGTAGCCGGTCAGAGCGCGCACCCGCAGATCCGTTTGGTTGGGTTCATAGAGGTAGATGAGCACCGCATAGAGTTCGAAGATCTCAGAGATTTTCTCCGCCACTTGGCGCAATACCACGTCGATGTCGAAGGACTGAGTCGCGGTGGCGGCGACATCGAGAAGCGCCGTCAGTTCTTTGGTGCGCTGCTGCACTTTATCTTCAAGTCCTTGATAGGCGTTTTTGATTTCGCCGGCCATCTTGTTGAATTCATCGGCGAGCACTTCGATCTCATTGCCGGTTGCGATTTCGATACGGTGGTTCAAGTCGCCGGTACCGATTCTTTCGACGCCGCGGCGCAGAGCTTCCAATGGGCGGACCACGCGCCGGGCGACGAAGACGCTGGCGACCAGGGCCGTGGCCAAACCGATAAGCAAGAGGGTGGAGGTGCGTAGAATCGACCCATACAAGCTCTTGTGCGCCTCGCTAAGCGGCTGCTCGACGAAGACGGCCCAATCAAGGTTGGGGAGGAAGACAAAGGAGCTCAGCACATCCTGCCCGGCAAAGTCCTTGGCCATGGTCGTCCTCGGTGTGGGCGCCACCGGGTTGGGTTGAAACGCGGTCCGTACCTGGGTCAAATGCGCCGCGCGTAAGCGCTGTAAAACTAAACCGGGATTGGAATGGGCGATCAGATCGCCGGCGCGGTTCACGACGTAGGCGTAACCGGTATCGCTGAACTTGAGATCGCGCACAACTTCCCAGATCTGGCGCAAGTCGACTTGAGCTTGCAGTGTGCCGATGACATGGCCGGGAAATTGTTCAATGGGCACCGCGATGGCGATCGATGGCTCAGATTCATCGACGAAGTTGACCGGACCAAAAAAAGTGACGCCCTGCTTGGCCTGGAGGAAGCTCGCAGCCTTGGAGAGGTTCTGTTCGTCGGCGTTTGGCTCGACCCTAAAGCGCGAGACGAAAGCCCGCACCCGGCCGTCGGCGCCAATGGCGAGCAGTTCGCTGATGGCTGGCGCGATCATAAGCAGTTTGGCCAGCTCGAACTGGTACGCCGGACCGATGCCCTGGCGCGCGACGACGCTGCTTACGGTCGCTGCCTTCATGTGTTCTTCGATGGTGAGAATGAATTGGGCGATGCGCCGCGCCGCGTTACTGGCGATCTCGCCTTGCACCACGGCGATCTGTTGGCGGCTTTCGCCATAGCGGAAGTAGAGTTCGAGGGCGCCGCTGACGATCAAGCCGCCGCCGAGCAGCACGACAAAGACCATAAAATACTGCCGTGCCAGGCGGCCAGAATGATTTTGGATTTTGGTCTGCGGGGCGGCTTGTCGATTTGGGATTGTTTCGGAGGTCATCGCGTTTGGCAGCCAAGTCAATTATTGGGATAACCCAAGTTTTTCTTTTCACCACGAAGCGTCCATGAGCGCGGCGCGAGCCGCAACCGAAACTCGGAATATCTCTCGCAAAGACGCAAAGGCCGCAAAGGTCGGAAAATCACGGTGAATAAATTCTTCAAGATAATTCATCTCTGTCCCTCCGAACTGGGCTGAGCTTCGCGCCTTTGCGAGTATGACGGAATCCCATGTTCTAGTACTCCCGTTGACCGGAAAATTTGCGCAAGCCGCGTAAATTTCGAGGAGGTACGAAGGACACGAAGGTTTCGGATGGTTCACCGCCGAGACGCGGAGGACGCAGAGTAAAGAGTTTTTTGATTAAAATCTCTCCGAACTCAGCGAACTCAGTGCCTCCGCGGTGAAAGCTCTTTTCCCCCTTCGGTTGCGGCTCCTTCGAGTTTCATTGTCTGTCCAATCCCAAATCACTGAAACACTTTGTCGGCTAAGATTAGCCGCTCCGGCGGAATTTTTAGACCGACCGCTTTAGCGTTTTTAAGATTGATCACCAGTTCCAGTTGGCGCGGCGCCTCGACCGGAAGTTGATCCGGCTTGGCGCCTTTGAGTATGCGGTCGATGTACCACGCGCCGCGGTAGCCGATTAAATACATATCGGGCGTGTAGGTCATCAGCGCGCCTTCGTCCGCGACCTGGGCTGCCGTGCAGCCGAACAGCGGCACGCCCATCTGCGCTGCGGTATCGGCCAGCGGCTTTATCCCTCTGAAAACCGCGGTGCAGATGAGAAACGCTCCGTCGATGGCGCCTTTGGACATGGGCTGGAGGACTTTCACTGCGTCTGCGCTGGAAGTGACGGGATGTTCGCTCAGTTGTATGTTCAGATGTTGGGCGATGCGCCTGACCGAGGCGCGAATCGACTCCGGGGTGCCGATGGCCGGCCGCCCGTCGTAGAATAGCGTCACCCGGCGCAGCCCTGGTACGATTTCCTTGAACACCGCCAGCTGTTTGCCATTGTCCGCCTGGTCGCGGGTGTAGCTCAGTCCGGTGAGATTGGTATCGGGACGAGCGCGCGATTTGACGAACCCCATTCTGACGGGGTCGAGCGAGGGGGCGAAGACAATCGGGATCTCCTTGGTGACTTGCTGGGCGATGGTGGTTTCGCTGGCGCTCGAAGTGACGATGACGTCGACTTTCCGCCGCACCAGTTCCGTCAGACGATCGCGAAGCTCCGCCGCGCTTTCGCTCCGCAGATGGTGAACGGTGAGGTTCTTACCGTCGATGTAGCCCGCCTCCTCCAAGCCGTCGAACAGGCCCCTTACTTGGGGTAGAACGATGCCGGGCTTACCGATGCCGATCAGCACCATCTGAGGTAACTGGGATCGGGATTGCCCGGCAAACGAGGCGCCCGTTAGTAAAAAGATAATGACTGGCAGTGCCCAGCAGTCTTTCATCCTAATCCCCTGGTTCAGCGCGCCGGCAGGTCGCGGTTTACCGAAGCGATCCTCCACGCATGACCGTCTGCAAAGTCGCCAGAGTGAAAAGCGTCGGCTGATAACCTTGATTGTAGGACTCTTACGGCATCGACCAGCGTCGATCGGCCATTTTGCACGTTGAGTAACGACCGCGGTGCCGAGGGACAGGGTCTCTTGGCCGTCGGCAAGTTTTACCGGTGTTCGCAGTGAGAACTGTTCCTTCCAATAGTTTCCCTTGCCATCCCAAGTCATTGCCCATAGAACTTCCAAGGGTCAGCGTATCGAAATAGAGTCGCCTTTCGGGGATAACAGTAACCGGAATCCTTGGGCGAGATCTCAACGCCATAGGCCTCGACGATTTCCCAACCTTCGTTTGACGGCAGATAGTCCCCGCTCTTGCGTTCAAACGGGATGCGTCTCCTGAGACAAGATTGCCCAACATTTTAGTCCGGCCAAGAAGTCGGTAATTAAAATCGGCAACCTTTGCATTAAAGTTGTTGATGTCGTCGAAATTAAACTCACTCGGGGCGATGGTGGCGCACCGTTGGGTCGGTGGCGCGCGGCGTACGCGGCGAATGCTCGGCACATAGATATAAAGATCGTCTTCTCTGTTGGCATCGCTATAGCGAATCTCCAGGGTTGTCGTCCCAGCCGTGTCGCGCGGATATTCGTCGGCGCGCAGCTGCATCCAGTCGATATGTTCGTAGCCTGGGAGCGATGGCTTTGCGTTCAAGGTGACGCGACCGCGCGTTCTGATCGTGTGATGGAGCACGTCTGCGCGTCTTTCCGAGCCATCTTTTTCGATGGCGTAGCGGATGATCTTGCCTTCCCCCGTGCCGCCGCCGGTCTTGTAGTCGTCGCCGAGCCAGCGCCAGTAGAAGTTCCAAATAAGTTTCAGCGCGATTTGCGGATCGTTGGGAGCGACTTCAGGAAACGGCGATCCGGCGACATAGTTCAGCAGCTCGCCGTTCGCGGCTAATTTGACCGAACCGGAATATAGGCTCGTTGCCGCGTCAGATACTCTTTGGGATTGCTCACGAACCGGCTTTGCTTGATCTTAAAACTGTAGCCCGACTTAATGCGGTTGAGCAGGTTCTCGCCGACCATGCCTTTGGCGCGCTGCCAATTGTTGGGGCCGATGGTGTCGCCGGGTTTGAGGTCAGGATCGGCGGCGTGAGTCGTTGCCGGTACGCCGAGCAAGAAAAAAACCAAAATCGCGAACCAGCGCGCAAGCCAATGAATTTTCTGTTGGGTCGGCATCATCATCGAATGACAGCTCCCGCGAATCGGCAGTGAGTGAGAGGATCGTCTCGTCTGAGCAACCCCAGTATCGCAAGCGAATTATTATAGCAAGCCACGCGCCATGGTAGGCTGGCTGCAGCTCTAGCAGCCTCTACTGTCGTAATTTGCTGATTGTCAGCCTCATTGAGGTTAGTGCGGTTCAATCCAGACGAGGAGAGTGAGTATTTTTTTACACATCTCTGTGTAGATTTTGATACATGCTATTGACGATTATGACGGGTCGCCAATGAATTAGCTCGGTAATCACGGTGGCATCTGGCTTGCCCATGGGGCGAAAGAAACAGGTTCATACGGGAGTGATATGAATCGGCGGTCGACATGTCATTTATGGGTGGGGTTAACTTGGTTGGCGACGATCACGTCCACGGCGCCGCTCCAGGGCAGCGGGTTCGAGCAATTCATTCAAAACAACGTGAGATTCGGCGGTTTCATCGAAAACGCGACGGGGCTGGCGGTAAGCCATGGCAGCCGTTTCTTCGATACTACGAACCGTTTCGACATGAACCGGCTGACCTTACAGCCGGAACTCAACGTCAAGTTCAGCGATGACTGGAAGCTCTTCTTGGCGTGGAAGTTTGTCAAGGAGCCGCGCTACGCAATGGAAAGCGCCAGCCGCAAGCAGTCGGTGCAGCCGAGCGCCGGCGTGGGCGGCCTGTCGAATAAGTATTACGACGAATACAGTCCGGTGCCATGGGAAGCGGTGCTGGATTACAAACCGAGCGACCGGTTGGCGCTGCGCTGGGGGCGGCAGTTTATTTCCTGGGGCGAGACCGACGGCATTCGGCTGCTCGATATAATCAACCCGCAAGACGGGACGTTCGCCCCGCCGGCGGCGCCAAATCTTTTCAATCTGGACGAAACCCGAATCCCATCTTGGGGATTGCGCGGGCTTTACACGATTCAACCCGAGTCCAATACGATCCTCGATGTTTTTGTCCTGCCTGGGGCGCTGGACCGGGCCAGACAAAGAGTCGATGAAGTGGTCGGCAGCAATGATACCAGTGACCGCACCATCAAATACGGTCGCTGGTCGAGCCATCCCGAGACGCGCATCGCCTTTGGCCGGCTGTTTGCCAATCCGCTCGGCGCGGCGCCGGTGGTCGTGCCCTTTACCCAGCGCGAGCTGCCGGAGTCGGCGGATTCGTGGAAACTCGGCGGCCGGCTGACGCATAATTTAGGCAAGCTCAATTTCGCCTTGGGTTATATCTGGGGATACAACCCCCAAGCGGCCGACATGGTTTTCAAGATGAAGGGTCAGCCGGCGCTGTGTGGGCCGCCGCGCTGCCCGCCCAACGGCACCAGGATCAACTTGGACTTGATCAACGGCCGCGGCCATAGCGTCGCCGGACAGTTCAACTATCCGATCGGCGATATGATGCAGCTGCCGGTCAACTCGACGCTGCGCGGCGAAGTGGTGCTTCTGCCGCATAAGCCCTACAACATCGCGGCTTATCCTGGGCGCAATTGCCAGACCGGCGCCGCCACCGGCCTACGCGCCGGTCCGAGCTGCCGATATCCCGACGGCGTCGTCGACAAACATACGCTGCGCTACGCCCTCGGTCTCGATCGCACGACGCTCATTCCACTGCTCCACCCAGACGATCCCTGGCGCGCGTTCAATCTGTCAGTGCAACTTTTTCAGAGCGTTATTTTCAATCACGAGGACGGCATTCGGCCGTTTTCCAGCATGGAGCGGATCAAACGAGTATCGACGACACTGACGTTTCGCGCCGGCACCGGCTACTTGGGCGACACGCTCCTGCCGGATATCTTTCTCGCCTACGACCCGGCAGGTTACTACGCGGTCAATCCGGCGCTCAGCTACGCCCCGCCGGGCAACGAAAAACTCCGCTTCACTTTGACGGCAGTGATCTACGGCGGGCGCAATAAGTTCAAGTCCTTCGGTTTTTTCGACGAGAAGGATTCGGTGTTTCTCAAGATGCGTTATCAGTTTTAGCTCTGCTGTGCGACACCGAGAATTGGTTCACACGCCCTTGTCACTGCTTTCTGAGTCACATAAGATCGCGCGTGAATTTACTCCAGGAGCAAATAACCAGATGATTCTTGACGGCACCATCGATCTCAATGTCCCAGTCGAAAAGGCTTGGGACTTTCTGATCGATATCAATAAATTTTCCACCTGCTTGCCGGGTATCGATTCGGTGACGCAGATCGACGCGACGCGCTTCGACGGCGTGATTTCGGCGACGGTGGGGCCGATCTCGGGAAAGTTTAATTTTCGTTCGACCATCGTCGAGAGCAGGCCGCCGGAGCAGATGGTGGTGAAAACGGAAGGCACGGACAGCGTGACCAAGAGTACCGTGAATGCGGATATGACCGTCGATCTGCGGCGGGTTTCGGACTCGACGTCGCAGATGGATTACAAAGCGGACGTGAAAATCAAAGGACGGCTGGGCATCCTGGGCGACATGGTGTTGCGCGCGACGGCGACTTTGATTTTGCAGGAATTTACCAAGCGGCTGCATCAGGGGCTTGGCGAGCAGGCGTAATTTTAGTATGGGGTTAGCAGGCCGTTGAAAAAGGCTCATCGCTTTCGTTGCGCTCGATCACCTCGCTCCAACGTACCGTGACAGTACGTTTTCGCTCTTCGATTTCTCGCGCGCCTCGCATCTGAACCATTTTGAACAGCCTGCTGCGAGGTTTCACTTAAATCTGCGATAAAATTCTGATTACAGATTAGGAGTTTTTCATGGCGGATAAGTATGACGTAATTATTGTCGGCGGCGGGTCGGCGGGGTGCGTGGCGGCGAGCCGTCTTTCGGAGGATTCCGGTCGCAAAGTGTTGCTGCTCGAAGCCGGCCCGGATCCTTGGCCGCTGCCGGAGCTGGTGGCCAATTCCTCGATGCAGACGCGCTTGCTGTTGGAATCCGACTTCGTGTCTATGTTCGGCACCCAGCGCCATATCGACGGCAGCACTTATTATGCGCTCGCCGGCCGCATCATGGGCGGCGGCTCGTCGGTCAACGTCATGTCGGTGCTGCGGCCGCAGCGCTACGATCTTGGATCAATGGGTGGCGGCGGGCAATCCCGATTGGACTTACGAGCGCTGCTTGCCGTTCATGAAGAAGATCGAGTCGGACCAGGATTTTCCCGACGACCCGATTCACGGCAAGGACGGGCCGCTCTACGTCAAACGCCAGTATACCCTCGACATGCCGATGTCGCCGCCGGCGCGGGCCTTCATCGACGCGGCTTACGCCATGGGCTTGCCGAAGTGTCCCGATCTCAATGTCCCCGAGCCCTATGGTGTGTGCGCTTCGCCCTACAACATCAAAGATGGCAAACGCCAGTCCACCGTGGTGGCATATTTGAATGCCGCGCGCGAGCGCAAGAACCTGACGATCATCGATCAGGCGACCGTGCATACGCTCAAGCTCACCGGCAAGAAATGCGAGGGCGTCAATTACGAGCGCGACGGGCAAATGCACAGCGTCCTTGGCGGGCAGATTCTCGTGACCTCAGGCGTTTACGGCTCACCGCAGATTCTCATGCTTACCGGCATCGGCCAGGCGGAGCAGTTGAAAAAACATAACATCGCACTGGTGCATGAATTGAAGGGCGTCGGCGAAAACTATCAGGATCATCCGGTGGTGTTCATGACCTTCGAGGGGCCGAAGGAGTCCAAAGAAGATTGGGTTGTGCCGCGCTTCCGCTTGATCATCCGCAAAAACGCCATCAGCGAGGCCGCCAATTTCCACATCAACATGCGGCCGCCGACGGAAGTGACCGGACTCAAGCGGATGATGCCGATCTCGGCGCATTTGCTCGAGCAGCGCAACCGCGGCAAGGTTTTCCTGCAGAGCAGCCGATCCGCACGATCAAGTCGGCATCGATTCCTGCATGCTCGAACATCCCGAAGATTTGAAAGCGATGGTCGAGGCGATGCAGTTCATCGATGATCTGGTGCACCGGCCAGAGGTGAAGGAGTACTACGGCCCGCTGATTCAGCCCGGACCCGGCGAAGATTGGGGCGCGTTCGCGCGCAAGACTTACGACAGCTATCACCATGGCGTCGGCACCTGTAAGATGGGGCCGGCGAGCGATGCCATGGCGGTGGTCGATCAACGACTGCGCGTGCACGGCGTGCAGAATCTCTGGGTCGGCGACGCGTCGATCATGCCGGTGGTCAGCCGCGCCAATACGAATTTAACGTCAATCATGATCGGCGAACGGTTGGCGGATTTTGTCCAGGAGGTCGCGTAAATATTCGGTCAAAAGTTCAAGGTTCAAAGGTTCAAGGTTTTCGGATAAGGATCGGAAGATGCCGAAGCTGAAGCTTGTGCCTTGTTCTTTGGTTGTGGCGTGGAGCGGACTTGAACTTTTGAACCCTTGAACCTTGAACGAATTCTGGAGGTAACCCATGGCCGACTATCCTTTGACCGCTGCGGCGATCAAGCATGAATTCAAACGCGCCGGCATCCATTTTGTCGTGGCCTTGCCGGACCGGGTGACCAGCCACCATTTGTTGAAAGGGTTGCTGGCCGATCCGGACTATAAAGTCGTGCAGGTCTGCAAAGAGGACGAAGGCGTGTCGATTTGCAGCGGGCTTTACGCCGCCGGCCACAAGTCGGTGTTGATGATGCAGTACACCGGCTTTCTCGATTCGATCAATTCGATCCGCGGCATCGCCGTGGAGGGTAAATTCCCCGTGTGCATCGTCGTCGGGCTGCTGGGCAAGGAGCCTGATATCGAGCCAAGCAAGTCGAAAAAATACGGCGTCAAGATCATCGAACCGATCTGCGATGTCATGGGCATCGAGCACTGTCTGATCGAACGGGACGCCGACACGCCGAAAATCTTTTCGGCCATCGAAAAGTCATTCGCCGGCTCGGCGCCGAGCGCGATTCTTATCGGAAGGGAGCCACGCTAACATGATGAAGCGAGATGAGATGCTCAAGGCCTTTGCGCGCCAGCGCAAGGATGAAATCGTCGTGGCGGTTTACATGGCGGCGCAGGAGATCACCCATATTTCGCCGAGCGAGCTGAACTACACCTTCATCGGCGCCATGGGGCAGGGCTCGTCCCATGCGCTGGGCCTGGCGCTGGGCCGGCCCGATAAGAAAGTCGTCGTGTTCGATGGCGACGGCAGTCTGCTGATGAATCTCGGCTCGCTGGTGACCATCGGTAATCAAGCGCCGAAGAACTACATTCACTGTCTATGTGAGAACGGCTGCTATGAAACCAACGGCTCGGTGCTGACGCCCAATTCCGGCAACATCCGCTTTGCCGAATTCGCCAAGACCGCCGGCTACAAGAAGACCTACGAGATCGCCGATCTCGCCGAATGGGAGCAGAAGCTGCCGGAGATTCTCAACCAGGAAGGACCGCTGTTCGTGACACTGAAAGTCGAGCCGGGCGAGGCTTACCCGGAGAACTTCCCGCGGCTCTACAGCATCGAACATCGAGAAAAGTTTCGCCAGACACTGGCCAAGAGTTAACGCTGCCTTCCCAGTCTAGCGTTGCGGGTCTTGAGTTGAAATCGAGACGCGCGACGCTGGACTTTTTTCATGCCTGCCGCCGCGTGATCCATCAACCATGACCTCGGAAGCGACGGCGCAGATTCTCGCGCTCATCACCTCGGTCTTGTACGCCTCGGCGCTGGTGTCGGCGCGGGCCGGCATGCGCTATTCGACGCCGACCACGGTGACGCTGGTGTCGATCCTGATGCAGAATGCGCTTCTGTGGGCCGCGGTGTTCGCCACCGGCGGGGTGCATGCCGTGCCGCTCACCGGGATTGTGCTTTTTACCGTGGTCGGGGTTTTTCAGTTGGGTGTGCGCTTGTTCGCCTACACCGGCGTCGAAAAGATCGGCGCTTCGCGCAGCAGCGCGTTGCAGTCGGTCAGCCCGCTCTTTAGCGCGACGATCGCGATCGTGGTTCTCGGGGAGCAAACTTCGGCGCTGATCACTCTCGGCACCTTCCTCGTGGTCCTGGGCATCGTTCTAGTCTCATGGAAGCCGGAACGACAGCTCTCAAGTTTTCGCCGCTGGCATTTGCTGCTGCCTATCGGCGCGGCCTTTCTGACCGGCATGAATCATCCGATCCGCCGCTACGTTTTGACCATGGCCAACGAGCCGCTGTTTTTCTCCGCGCTCATGGGGCTGGTGTCGTTCGGCGCGTTTCTAATCTATCTGGCGGCGTCGCCAAGCTCTCAGCGTCTGGTGTGGCACCGCCAGGCGTTGTGGCCGTTTCTCACCACTGGGCTGTTCGAAACCTTTTCGATCCTCTGCATCATCACCGCCATCAGTCTCGGGCGGGTGGTTATTATCGCGCCGATCGCCGCCAGCTATCCGGTCTGGTCGCTGATCTTCGCGGCGCTGTTTCTGCGCGATGTCGAAGCGATCAATTGGAAGGTGATCGCCGGCATCGTCAGCGTAGTGGGGGGCAACTTCGCGATTCATTTGGGGCGATAATCGTCCGTGAAGAACAGCCGGAAGAAGGTTCACCGCGAAGCGCACGAGAGACCACAGAGATCGGAATCGGAGTATTACCGCAAAGGGCGCAAAAATCGCAGAACCTCGTGAACGGACCTGGGGTGAGCTGGGCAACCATGCCCTGTGGTGAAATGACCCTCGATTCTGCTTGTCAGTCGCACGCGCAGCTTGCATAAGATCGATCGCCGGAGGTACGCTGCCATGAAACTTTACGATATTTCTTTGACTCTTTCGCCGGAGTCGATTCGTTGGGTGACGGCGCAGCCGTTGGAATTGATCGGGCGCAAGCGTATGAGCCAGGGCGATACCAACAACTCGTCGTCGATCCACACCAGCGTCCATGCCGGCACCCATGTCGATGCGCCGTTTCATTTTTTGCCTGACGGCATCACCATCGAAGCGTTGCCGCTGGAGACTTTTATCGGCCCGGCGCGGGTGTGCGCCGCCGAGCCGGGCACGCATATCACGGCCGCGGACGTAGCCAAGGCGAATCTCCAGGGCGAGACCCGGGTGCTATTCAAGACGCGTAATTCGCAGTTGCTGAAGAAGGGAGTCTACGACGCCAACTTCGCGCCGTTCTCCGTCGATGGCGCCAAGGCGTTGGTCGATCTCGGCGTGAAATTGGTTGGCTTGGATTATTTGTCGGCGGCAGGCGCCAGCGAGCAAGTGCCGGTGCACCGGGCGTTTTTGGATCATGGGGTGATACTGCTCGAAGGCGTCGACTTGTCCGATGTGCCGGCGGGACGCTACGAGCTATTTTGCCCGCCGATAAAACTTGCCGGTTCCGACGGCGCGCCGTGCCGGGCGGTGCTGCGGGAGCTCGTGTGAGTAAGTCGCCGGAGAATAATTCACCACGAAGGACACAGCGAGGCGGAGCCGCAACCGAGACTCGGAACATCTCGCGCAAAGCACGCAAAGGGCGCAAAGGTAAGGGAAGCATGTCATTTCGACCGAAGGGAGAAATCTTTCCGATATCCCTCGCATCCCGTCGGAATGACGGGCCTGGCCCGTCACTTTGCGACCTTTGCGACCTTGGCGCGAGGAATATCCGAATCCGAGACGATCTGAGCTGAGAAAATTTGCGCGAGCCGGGCAAATTGTCAACTATAGTGGTACGAAGGACACGGAGTTCGAAATAGTTATCCGAACCCTTCGTGATCTTCGTGGTGAGATAGATCATTCGCATCGACACAACAAAGACAAAAATGACAGCAATTCCAACCCTCGATCATTGTCCACGGCGGCGCCGGGCCGATTAAAGACGATAGTCTGCCGGCGCGGCTTGCCGGTTGCCAGGCAGCGGCGCTTGCGGGTTGGGAAATGCTTCGCGCGGGCGGCAACTCGCTCGATGCGGCTGAAGCCGCAGTGATCGTCCTTGAAGACAATCCTCTCTTTAACGCCGGTACCGGTTCGACCCTCAACAGCTTAGGCCAAGTCGAAATGGACGCGGCGATCATGGCAGGCGACGGGCTGCGCGCCGGGGCTGTGGCGGCGGTCACGGGTATCAAAAATCCAATTGCGCTGGCGCGGCGCGTGCTCGAAGATGGCCGGCATGTCCTGATCGCCGGCGAAGGCGCAGCGTTGTTCGCCCGCGCCATCGGATTTCCCGAGTGCGCTCCCGCCAGCTTGATCGTCGCGAGCGAAAAGCAGCGCTGGGACAACAAGCATGGCACCGTCGGTTGCGTCGCCTTCGATCAGAACGGCAAACTCGCCGCCGCGACTTCCACCGGCGGTGTCTTCAACAAACTACCCGGCCGGGTCGGCGACTCTCCGCTCATCGGTTGCGGCACTTACGCGAACAGAGTCGGCGCGGTCTCATGCACCGGATACGGCGAAGCGATCATCCGGGCAACGCTGGCGCGCGACGCGGTGCAGTTGCTCCAGGGCGGCAGCGAACCCAGCGAAGCCGCCGGTTTGGCACTGGCAAATCTAGCAGAGCTGACCGGCAGCAGCGCCGGCCTGATTCTCATCGACAGTCGCGGGCGAGTCGGCTATGCGCGTAACACGACGCATATGCCGGTATGTTATGTCACTCTTGGAAGCGACCTTAAAACGGCTGTGTGAAGGATCACAGTCGGCAGTTTGGAACACTGATGATTCTAACGGTAACCGCTGTCCTGGAAGCTTTCGTCTTGGGAACAACCCGCCAAGTGTTTTCATTGCCTGCTCGAATGAAAAATATTTACATCGATAGTATAGTAGCCGCTCGTCGCTTGGTATTTCGGTAGTTGGTTTAACCACGCAAATGGCTCAAACCCGGATAATTTGTCTTGTCGGCATGCATCGCAGCGGTACGTCGATGATCGCGCGTCTGCTCAATATTTGCGGTTTGGATCTGGGGCCGCCAGAGCGCTTGCTCAAGGCTGACAAGGCCAATCCGTTAGGCCACTTCGAGCATCGTGGATTTCTCGACATCGACCGCAAACTGCTCAAACACTTTCACGCCACCTGGCATAATCCGCCGGATTTGCCGCCAAGCTGGGAAACCGATCCGGGCTTGCTCCCGCTGCTGCGCCAAGCGCGCGCATTGGCGGCGAGTTTTCCACAAGAAAAGTCATGGGGCTGGAAAGAGCCGCGGGCGTCTTTGTTCTTGCCATTTTGGCGCCAAGCGGTTCCCAACATGAGATTTCTTTTCTGCCTGCGCAATCCTCTGGAGGTCGCCGAGTCATTGCAGAAGCGCAACCGGATGGCGATCGAGCATGGCGCCTGGCTTTGGTATTTGTATACCTTGTCCTCCTTGCGCGACACGCAGCGCTGCCCCCGGCAGTTTTCTTTTTTTGACGATTATTTCGCGCGTCGGGATGAGGAAATCGCGCGGGTGCTCGACTTCTGCGGTCTCGGCAACTTCAACGATGCCGCAGTCCTTGAATCCGCCATCGCAGGCGAATTACGGCATCACGACAGCGGCGATCGGCGATTGCGCGACGAGCCTGCCGTTCCTGCCCAATGCAAGGATCTTTACTTCGGTCTCCGGTCGATTCTCGCGGCCCAGGATCCGCACAGCGAAATTTCCGACGCAGCTAACGGGGCGGTGGGATCGTCAGCGCTAGATTCCTTTATCGCGACATTCACCTCTCAAGCTGGATTTCAGTATTTGGCACAGCGCCACCTTGCCGCTGCCAAGAGTCTGGGTAGCGGTCAAAGGATTAAAAAGTTCTTGAATTCCATGCGCGGACGTTGACTTAGCGTGCAGAAGGTCGCGGCGCCGGAAGAGACCTGCCGTGGTCGTCTCTAAGCGCGCGACGCGGTGTCTAGACCGATCCGACTTCGCTCTTGCCGTTGAATAATTCTTCGTGAATTGCGCCAGGATCGTCACGCGGCGGACCGCTTGAATCCCGCGGGCGCCGCGCCAAGCAATGCTTTCTGAAACCACGATAGCCAGAGGCCCAGTGCGCGGCGAGAAGGTGGGTGTGACGCCGACAAAAGATTTGTGCTACATGTCGTCGAGGTATACTCAGTAGGGACTTCGGTTTGGAGTCGCAGGCAGGGTTGGCGGATAGCGCGTCTACGTCTTAAGGCGGCTGTCGCTAAAGGCAGTGTATCCTAGGAGGAAAACTTGGTTATTGATTTTGAACATCACTATATTCCGCCGGAGCTCGGACGGAAGCTCGGCATGGACCCGACGCGAAAAGATGCGGTGCGTACCGGCGATGCGTCGATTCATTCGCAGTTGTTCGATCTCGACGCGCAGATCGCCGATATGGATCGCGCCGGTATCGATATCGCCGTGCAAAGCTCGATACTCGGTTGGGATACGACGTTGGAGAACTGCCGGCTGTTAAACGATTGCACGGCGCGGGCCCAGCGGGAATACCCCGGCCGCTTTGTCGGCCTGGCCCATCTGCCGCCGCTTGACGGCGCTGGGGCGCTGAGCGAGCTGGAGCGCGCCGTCAGCGAATTGGGCTTGAAAGGCGTAACCATCTCGTCGCAGGTCAACGGCTTGTCGCTCGACGCCAAGGAGTTCACGCCGTTTTACGATGCCGTGAACCGGCTTAAAGTGCCGATCTTTGTCCATCCGGCGTTGGGGCCCAAGGGCTACGATCTGATGAAAGATTATATGTTACCGGTGATTCTCACCCGCGAGTTCGATCTCGGTGTGGCGGTGACGCGCATGATCGCCGGCGGTGTGGTCGAGCGGTATCCGGATTTGCAGTTTGTCTTCGCCCACTTCGGCGGCGGCTTGGCCGGCTACAAGGAGCGCATCTCGCGCTCGTCCTATCGTTTCAAGTTACCGCGGTCTTTTGACGACTATTTCAACCAGCTCTATTTCGACATGGCGGGGTTCGAAGGCAGCCTCATCGCGTTGCGTTGCGCGCTGGAGGTGATCAAGCCCGAGCGCATGGTATTCGCCACGGATTATCCGCAGAATTTCAACGCCAGCGATCCGAAGCAGGGGAAAAGCATCGATGGTGTCAACGAATATATTGCGGAGATCCGCCGCTTGCCGTTGAATGCACAGGCGAAGGAAAACATGCTCGGCGGCACGGCGGCGAAGCTGCTAAGGCTCGGAGTGTAAATCGGCATTATGCAGGATGGGTGGAGTCCTTCGGCCTGGCTCAGGATAGACTCTGCGATACCGATCATTCAGGAAGCGGCGAAAATCAACTGGGACGATGGGTATCGGCGCGGCGCCTCCACCCATCCTACAAGAACGCGGAGGGATGTAGCCATGTTGCGAATCACAGGGGCATCGAAAGAAACGGCGCCGAACGAAGTACAGGAAGTCTTCGCGGCGCAGGAAAAGCAATACGGTACGATCTTGAACACGGCGAAGGTCTATGGCCTGCGGCCGACGATTCAGCAGGGCGTGCAGGCGCTCCAAGCCGGCATCGTGGCGTCGGGGTTGATCGGCGCGGAGCTACGCCATCTTTTGTGCATGAAAGCCGCCAGCATCAACGGCTGTCCCTATTGACTGGACATCAACGCGTCCAGTGGGATGCAACATGGGGCATCGACGGAAAAGGTTGAGGCGGCGCTGGGTGATTACAAGAAGAATGCGCTATTTTCTGTACGGGAAAAGTTGGCGCTGGAGCTGTGCGAGCGCATGACCTACACCAGTAAACGTGTCACCGATCGCTTTTTCAATCGGCTCAAGAAGCAATTCTCCGAAGAGGAACTCGTCGAGTTGGCGGCAGTCATCGCGCTGGAGAATTTTCGCAGCAAGTTCAATCCGGTGTTCGCCGTCGAGGCTCATGGGTTTTGCCCGGTGCCGTTGGTCAAAGAAATCGCCGCCGAGGCTACGAGCAAGTTTCACGAATGACTCATCAAACGGAATGATGAATTCACCACGAAGACCAGCGCGGCGAAGCCGCAACGGAAGAGAAGAATGGCCGCAAACGAACGCAAAGGGCGCAAATCCGAATCGGGAATCGTAGGGGCGGGTTTGAAACCCGCCGTTTCCAATCGTCCGCGCCCTTCGTGTCTGCGTGATCTTCGTGGTGAATCAGAATTTTTTCATGAACGCGAGAGAGGTTAGGTAAGCCGATGTACATACGAAATGTTATTCGCAATACGTTGATCGTTCTGGTGCTGTTGTTGCCATTGCAAACGGCCCATGCCGCGGCCGCGCCGACCAAGGTGACGATTCATGTGCCGTCGAAGAGTCTGTCGATCATGCCGTACTACTTCGGCAAGGATAAAGGCTTCTTTGCCGCGGAGCAGATCGAGCCGCAGTTGATCATGATGGCGCCGCCGACGGCGATCGCGGCGATGGCCGCGGGCGAGTTGGATTTTTCCTCGACCACCGGCGCGGCGACCTCGGCGATCATGCGCGGGTTGCCGTTGCGGCGCGTGTTCTACGTTCAGCAAGACCCGGTTCACGTGCTCTTGGCTCAGCCGGAAATCAAATCGGTTCAAGAGCTGGTCGGGAAGACCGTCGGCGTCAACGCATTGACCGATGCCACGGGCATGTCGACCAATGCGATTCTACGCGCGCACGGGATCGATGCCGGCAAGACGACGCTACTCGCGCTGCAGGTCACAGACAATATGATCAAAGCCCTCACGAGCAAAAGGGTAGCCGCAGTCATACTGCCGCCGCCCTACGTAGAAGAGCTCGAAGCCAAGGGCTATGTCAAAATCGCCGAAGCGCGAACCTATGCGCCGTTGAGCTTCATCGGCTTGGTTAGTTCGCAAGAAACCATGAAGAAAAGCCCGCAGAAAGTTCAGGGCATGGTCGCCGCGCTGCACCGGACCATGAATTACATTCTCAATCCGGCGAATCGCAACGAAGTGGTGCAATATGTCTCGACCTACCACAAGATCGACCTGCCGCTGGCCGAAAAAGCGATGGCGGCGCAGATGCTCGGCTACAGCAAAGACGGCACCAAACCGCGCGCCGCTGTCGAAAAGGAAATCGAGATTTACCGCGAATCGCTGAAAGTCGCGAAGAGCTTTCACGCCGGATGATCTGGAAGATATGAGTTGGTTGCGGAAGGCGCAGGGACGTTCGAGTTAGAGGTTCAAAAGGTTCAAGCCGTTCAATCGCTGCGCTCCGTTCAAACCGTTCGAATCGAACCAATGGAGACGCAGGTCAGGGCTGCCACTGGGACTCCGGCTTCGATGTCCCGTCTAGTCTTTCCGTGTTACTTCCAACCGTCGTGCCGCATTCGGGAGCGAGCTACCTAGCGTCGGGAATAGTAATCGATCAGCTGAACTTGAAAGATGGTCGCGTCGTCGGCGATTCGCCGCGAGGCCGCATTTAACTGCGCATGGCTCTTATGGAAAGTTTTCCGACCTGGGCAAATGATTGCGGCTGATTGACCGCCGCTCCGCCGCCACCGGGCGTATGCCATACGCCCCTACATGTGGATTTCTCTGGGCCATTCTTGGCGTGGCGCCAAGTTCCTTCGCATGCGCTCAGGACAAGCTTTGCGGCTGATTCTGCGCTTCCGAATCGTCTTTCATTGCGGCTCTGCCGCGCCGCTCTTAGCGCCGGTAGTTTTCGCTGCCCCAGAGCTCTTTGAGAAAACCACTCTTCTCCAGATTGATGACGAAGCTGTTGTCGAAGATCTCTTCCGGTTTGCGGCGGACCGTGGTGCCGCTCTCGCGGGCGCTTTCGACGGCTTCGGCGACCGACTTGGCAGGGACTAGCATGGTGCGGTCGACGATTTCTTTGGCGTAGACGTTGTAGGAGGACTGGAGCGCGTCTTCGTCCTTTAGGTTCATGGCTTTGGCGATGGAAGCTTTGGCCTTGTCGGGATTTTTTTCGACGAAGTAGACCGATTCGGCAAATGCGGCGACCGCGCGTTGGACGATCTCGGGACGGTCGCGCAGCATTTTATGGCTGGTGTGGAGGGTGCTGTAGATGAACGGCAGTTCGAGATCGATCAGGCGATAGAGCACGTTGAAGCCGGCGTTCTTGGCGCGTGCATCCAACGGCGGTGTGACGGTAACAGCTTGGACGATGTTGGCCGCCATCGCCTGGTAGCGCTCTCCCTGGCTGCCGCCGATGGGGCGGATCGAGACCATGTCAGGCGTCAAGCCGAACTTCTTGATCACCGCACGGGTGAGCTTATCGCTCAAGTCTCCGGCGCGGGCGATGCCGATGGATTTACCTTTAAGATCTTCGCCGCGCCTGATTTCTTTGCGTGAGATCAATACATAGGGGAGCTTCACCAACGGTGACGCCACGAGTTTGACATCGATGCCGGTGGCCAACCCCGGGATCGTCCCGTCGGCGGCGCAAAATATAAACTGAAGCTCGTCGCCGGCGAGGGCGGCCAACGCCGGACCGCTGCCGCGGATAAAAATAGACTCAGTCTTGAGTCCGTACTTTTCGAAAATGCCGTAGTCCTGACCGGCGTAGAGATGGACGAAGCCGCCGGTGATGGCGCAAGTGCCGATTCTAATATTGATCGGCTTTTCACCCGGCTTCGGCAGATAATGGCTGGCGAAACTGGGCGCCGTGCAAAGGAGCACTAGCAGTATCGCAGGGATTCTGATCTTCATGGCAATGTTCCGTGCCTTGCGCGTGGGTCGATGCCGGCGCGCCGTCTTTACCGCCGATAATTTTCGTTGCCCCAGATCTCTTTCAAGAAGCCGCTCTTTTCAAGATTGTTGACGAAGCTGTTGTCGTAGATTTCTTCCGGTTTCTTTCTGACCGGGCTGCCGCTTTCGCGGGCCATCTCGACAGTTTCCGCGACCGCTTTTGCCGGGACTACCATCGTGCGATCGAGGATCTCCCTGGCGTAGGTGTCGTAGGCGGACTGTAATGCTTCGGGGTCCTTGGTGCGCATGGCTTTGCCGACCGACGCCTTGGCCTTGTCGGGATTTTTCTCGACGAAGTGGATGATCTCGGCAAAGGCGGCGACCATGCGCTGGACGATCTCGGGGCGTTCGCGGAGCATTTTATAACTGGTGTGGAGCGAGCTGTAGATGAACGGTATATTCAGATCGATCAGGCGATACATGACGTTGTAACCTTCGTTTTTGGCGCGGACATCGAGCGGCGGCGTGATGATCACACCGTGGACGATACCGGCGGCCATCGCCTGATAGCGCTCGCCCTGGCTGCCGCCGATGGGCCGGATCGTGACCGCGTCGGGGGACAGGCCGAGCTTCTTCACCACCGCCCGCGACAGCCGGTCGCTCAAGTCTCCGACGCGGGCGATTCCCAAAGATTTGCCCTTAAGATCTTCCGGCCGTCTGACATCTTTTCGCGTCACCAAAACATACGGCAGCTTTACCAGGGGGGACGCGACGATTTTCACTTCGAGCCCAGCCGCCATTCCTGGAATGATTGCGTCCGATGCGCAGTAAGTGAACTGCACTTCGTCGGTTGCTAGAGCGGTCAAGTTTTGGGCGCTGCCGCGGATAAAGATATTCTCCAACTTGACGCCGTACTTGTCGAACAGGCCGTTGTCGAGAGCCGTGTAGAGATGGATGAACCCGCCCGACACGGCGCAGGTAGAAACGCGCATCGAATGCGTCCGCTCGCCGGGTTTCGGGCAGATAAGGATTGGCGTAGGCGTTAGCGCTGAAGATCGACAAGCAGGAATGGCAGGATTCTCAATTTCATATTTACCGCCGGTAATTTTCATTTCCCCAGAGTTCTTTCAAGAAGCCGCTCTTCTCTAGATTGTTGACGAAACTATTGTCGTACAGCTCTTCGGGTTTTCTTCTCACAACGGTTCCGCTGTCGCGAGCGATGTCGACCGCCTCACGCACGGTATTTCCCGGCACGACCATGGTGCGGTCGACGATTTCTTTGGCGTAGACGTTGTACGACGTTTGCAACGCGTCTTCGTCTTTGACGCGCATCGCTTTGGCGACGGCGGCTTTGGCCTTGTCGGGGTTTTTCTCGACGAAGTAGACAGCTTCGGCGAGTGCCGCGACCATCCGCTGGACGAGATCCGGCCGCTCGCGGAGCATTTTGTAGTTGGTCATCAAAGAACTGTAGATAAACGGGATATCGAGATCGATCAGCCGGTAGATGATATTAAAGCCGTCGATTTTGGCGCGGATATCCAAGGGCGGAGTCACCAGGATCGCTTGCACGACGTTGCCGAGCATTGCTTGATAGCGCTCCGATTGGCTGCCGCCGATAGGATGGATGGTTACGTCATCGGCGCTCAAGCCGAACTTTCTGACGACTTGCCGCGATAATCGCGCGCTCAAGTCGCCCGGCCTGGTCACGCCGATGGACTTTCCTTTAAGATCCTCGGGACGGCGTATGTCTTTACGCGCGATCATGACGTAAGGAAGCTTGACGAGAGGGGATGCGACAAACTTGACATCCACCCCAGCTGCGATGCCGGGAAGACTGCCGTCGGCTGCGCCATAGTTGAATTGGAGCTGGTCGGCCGCCAGCGCGGCGAGCGCCGGCGATTGGCCGCGGATATAGATATGTTCAATTTTGAAGCCATACTTTTCGAAGATTCCGTAATCGAGCGCCGAATAGAGATGAATGAAGCCGCCGGACACCGCGGATGTGGCGATGCGCAATGAAACCATGCGCTCGCCGGGCTTGGGCAGGTAGGGATTGGCGGAGGCGTTTAATGCGAGCGGCGCGGTGAGCAGGAATAGGGCGATTGCCAACCGCAACTTCATGGCGCTGACTCTAAGCGGAATCGCCCAGGCTTGTAAAGCAGAAAATTATTGCGCCTTGACCTTTCGAATCAGGCTGGCTTATTTAGGCAATACGGGCGTTAGTCTGGCGCGCCGAGATGCGATGGCGATAATCGGCGAAGAGTTATTTTATCCTAAGCCAACGACTGGCGGACTTTTCAAGATAACAGGAATTTCTCGGCAGTGAGGAAATAAGAATGATTGTAAACAATTGGCAAGGGTGGATCGGGATACTCGTCGGCGTGGTCGCGCTGTTCGGGCCTTGGCCAGCGGCCCAAGCGCAGACGCAGAAGATTCGCATCTCGCTGTCGAGCCGGAGCAATACCAACACAAGCTATTACGTCGCTCAGGCTAGGGGAATGTTTAGAGACGAAGGGTTGGAGGTGGAGTTCGTCCAGATCAATCCGCGCCTCGGGGCGATGGCGGTGCTCAACGGCGACGTGACTTTTACCACATCGTTCGTCAGCACTTTTCGCGGCGTCGTTCAGGGCTTGCCGATGAAGACCGTGTTTATTTTGCTCAAGAAAGGGCTTTACTATTTGATGGTGCGCCCGGAGGTCATCAAGGATGTCCAAGAGCTCAAGGGAAAAAAGCTCGGCGTGACGGCGATCAATGGCGGCGATCATATCATCGGCCGCGAGCTCCTGCGCATGAAAGGGATCGATCCCAGCACGGTGCAAGCGATCGCGGTGGGCGATCCGTCGCTGCGCTTCCAAGCGGTGGTGACCGGAATTGTCCAGGCGGTGTCGGTGCCGCCGCCCTATGATTTCCAACTCCAGAGCATGGGGTTGAAGGCGGTTTCCGGTCCGCCGGAGATCGGCGTGCCGTCCTCTGGGCTCTTCGCCGCCGATCGCGTCATCAAGGAGAATCCGCAAGTGCTGCGAAGCACGATCCGCGCCTTGTTGAAGGCCAACCGTTTCCTTGAAGCCAACCGGGAAGAAACCATTCGCATCATGTCGCAATATGTGCCGCAGAAATTGGATCTGGCGGGGCGTTCCTACGATGTCGAGCTCAAGACGCTTGCCAAGGACGGCACGATGACCGATGCCGAGATCGAAGGCCAGATGGAACGGCTCGCCGACAAGAAGCGGCCACTCGATGAAGTCAGGGATTTTTCATTTGCCCGGGCGGCGTGGAAGGAGCTGGAAGCGGGGAAGTAGGAAGAATGGATAATGGAGAATTGAGAATGGAGAATCGCCGCCGCAAGGCCCGAAACGTTCGCTCGGTCTGCTTGATCGTTCTACTCGCCATCGTTGCTGATCAATAGGGGATGGCCTGGCGCAGACCCAGAAGGTGCGCATTTCGTTCTCGAGCCGCAGTAACACCAGCGTGCCGTACTACGTTGCGGTGAGCAGAGGCTTCTTTCGCGATGAAGGCATGGACGTGGAGATCATTCAGGCCAATCCGCGCCTGGGCGTGATGGCGCTGATAAACGGCGATGTCTCGTTTACCGGGACGTTTGTCAGCACGGTGCGCGGGATTCTTTCCGGCTTTCCGATGAAGATCGTGCTCGTCGCGTTCAAAAAAGGCGTTTATTATTTGATCGCCCATCCGAGCGTGAAAGACGTGCAAGACTTGCGGGGCAAGAAGCTCGGCGTGTCGAGCCTCCGCGGCGCGGATCATTTGGTCGCCGAGGAGTTGCTCAGATCCAAGGGGCTCAATCCGGCGCTGATGCAACCAGTGGTGCTGGGTGATACATCCGTGCGGTTACAATCCGTCATCACCGGCGCGGTGGAAGTGACGACGCTGTCGCCGCCCCATGACCTGATGGCGCAGAAGGCCGGCGTCAAAGTGCTTGCCGGGCCGCCGGAGATCGGCATGCCGGCCTCGGGAATGATTACTTCCGAGCGCTTGATCAAGGAGAATCCGGCGTTTGTCAGGCGCGGTGTGCGAGCGATCCTGCGCGCCAACCGTTTTATCGACGAGAATCGCGCCGAGACGATCAAAGTGTTGTTACAATGGGTCAAGCAGACTCCGGAGATCGCTGGGCGCTCTTACGACGTGGAACTCAAATCGATTCTGCGCGACGGCACTATGACCGACGCCGAGATGGAAAGCTTCATTGACCGATTAGGAAATGAGAAAAAACGATCGATTGATGAAGTGCGTGATTTCTCGTTTGTCCGCCAAGCGTGGAAGGAATTGGAAGCGGGGAAATGAGTTTACAGCGCCGGTTTACCGGTAGGCAGTGAAAATGGATTGCCCCTTTGCCGCTGTGGCCAATCATGTAGTCCAAATTTTTGGCTTGCCACGGAGCTAGAAAAGCCATGTTCGCCAATTGAAAAACGTATTGTCCGTATCCAGTTCCGGCCTAAGTTTTTTTCTAACGATAATCTGATAGTCCTGATGGACGACGTCAACGTAGTGGCGGAATACTTTCAAAAAAGCATCAATCGCCGGTTCTGGAATGAGCGCGTCGGACTGACTATCCCTTGGACTCCTTCTGAGTCCGTAGTCGTCGAAAATAATCATTCCACCCGGTTTGAGAAGATCCCATGCCATCACCGCGTCCACAAGGACGTCCTTGGCTACATGAGAGCCGTCGATGTAAACAAAATCAAAATTATTTTTGAGAGACCTTATTGAGATTCTTGATTCTCCCTTCAGCTTGGTCAGTTTGTGGCCAAGTCCGGATGCTTTCACGTTCCGATCGAACGTTGCCTCAAAGTCTTCTTCAAAAAGATCGATACAGGTGATGGTTGCGCTGTGATGGGTCAAAATATTCTCCAGAAACCAAACGGCAGACCGCCCCTCGAAACTGCCGATCTCTAAAGCGTGGACGGCGGGTTTGGCGGCAAACTCCTCTAAATACTTCAACCAGACTGGCGCGTTGGCGCTCACCCCATCGGTGCTGAATTTGTACTTGGCATCGATAGGCAGAGGTTCGAATTGGAGCTTCTTGTGAATGTCGAGAATGGACTGGGCAACGAAGGTGGCCGACAACAGTAGAAACAAGTAACTCGTCATCTGCAGCAAGAATGCCGCGTCGAGCCACGCGGTCGCGCGTGAAGCGCTTGACCAGCAGCGCAAGCAAGACCAGTGTGGCACTCAAAATCAGAGCCCGGTGTGTTCTCGTGTGGAGAAATACCCATTGGGTCTGCATGCCCCAATAATTCTGCAAAATATACGCAGTGGCCACCGCGGCGACTGCCAAGCCACTGCCGGACAGTGCCAATAGGCTCGCGAGCGCATTCCGTGGTTTGGCGTTGGGTGTCATTTTACCACCTATGACTTGAGCTGTGTCTAAACTGGTCAGAGAGTGTGTGGGAAAATCCGTTCATGTTTGGTGGGCGTAGCACGAATGGAAGATCGTCAATGATATCAATGGAACTCATTTCGCCCTGACCCTAGTCGAAGGCGCGGCCCTTATTTCTTGCACACTATGAGCGGAACGCACGATCACTGCGACAGCTTCATAACCCGTTCGATCACGTCCTTCGGTTGGCCCATGACGTCGCGCAACTGGGCCTCGACTTCGGCGCCGCTGAGGAGTTCGAGGTCCATCCTGGACTTCTTCGCTTCTTCGACCACCATCGGATCTTTAAAGGTTCTCAGGTAAACTTCGCGCAGCAGCGTCACCCGGTCCGCTGGCGTGCCCGGCGTGGTCATCATCGGCCGCCCGACGGTCGCCGACACCAGCAAAACTTTGGCGACGTTGCGCGGTAGCGCCGGGGTTTTCTTTTTCTCCATCAGCTCGGCGAGCGTGGGCGCATCGGCGATGCGCGGATCTTTTTTCGCGCCGGTCTGCACGATGTGGCGGTCGAAACCGGTCTTGTGCCAGGTGAAATAAGGCTCGCGCGCGAAGTGGGTGGTGATGCCGGTGCCGCGGCAATGGATCTCCCCTTTTTCTAGAGCGAGATCGATCTCGATGCCGCCGGGATAGCCGCGTACTTCATGAAACTTGGCACCTAGGCTGTCGTTCAAAATATTCATCATAATCGTGGTGAGATCCGAGGTTCCCGTGGAGCCGCACTTGGGCGGCTCCTTGGCGGCGAGAATGTCTTCGATGGATTTCCACGGCGCGTCTGCCTTCATGTAGAGCAACAGATCGCGCTGATCGACGCTGCCGAGCCAAGCGAATTTCGCCACGTCGAACCTCGCCTCTGGGCGGCCGAGCAGTTGGTCGAGATAGATGCCGCTGCCGATCATGCCGAGCGTGAGGCCGTCCGGTTTGGCGACGCCGTAAATATAATTGGTCGCGCTGAGCGAGCCCGCGCCCGGCATGTTTTGCACGATGATGGTCGGATTGCCGGGAATATATTTACCCATGTGGCGCGCCAGCAAGCGCGCGTACTGATCGTACAAGCCGCCGGGGGTGAAACCGACGATAATGCGGATGGTCTTGTCTTTGTAGAACGGGGCGGGCTGGCCGAAGACGTTCCCGCCGATTAACAACTGACACGACAGGAGCAGCCAGCCGATAATAAAGCTCTTGCGCGCGCCGCGGGAATTGATTCGGGATGCCATGTGAAACTCCTTAGAGTGATTCATGGTCCGTTTATACGGAGTTTGACGATCTTCTGCAAATTCCGACTAGCCCAGGATGGCAAGCTCATTGCCAATTTTTAAGGTTTTGGCTTATAAGTGTTGAGCCTCAAGATCGCCGAGGCGATGAAACGCGGCGGTTGATTGCGTGGCAACTTACTTATCGGATATTTTCATCACGAAGGACACGAACAAGCACGAAGGTGAGAATTAAACACCAGGGACGATTGGATTCGGAATATTAACCGTAAAGAGCACAATATGCGGGGTTCCGTCATGCCGGCGCAGGCCGGCATCCAGACCCAGCATCCACCTGGATACCGTTTTTCAACGGTATGACGACTTGTCCGTCACCTGGTTCCCGCCCTTCGGCTTTGCTCAGGACAGGCGTGCGCGGGAATGACGAATTGAGGGAGATCATGTTCTAGGAATGCCAACCATTTTCATGCTCGGTAGGCGAGCGTAAGCTCGTGAGCACTTCGTGGTGAAGATTCTGCTCCGTCGATAAGGCGACAATTCACACGGCCTGATTTCTCAATGGTAAACGCCAATCATCCTTATGACGTGCTTGTCGCCGGCGGCGGCAATGCGGCGCTGTGCGCGGCGATCACGGCGCGGCGCGCCGGCGCCCGGGTGATTGTGCTCGAAAGCGCGACGAGAGACTTTCGCGGCGGCAACAGCCGCCATACGCGCGATATTCGTTACATGCATCGGGCGGCCAGCGAATTCGTCACCGATGCTTACGGCGAAGAGGAGTTTTGGCAGGATCTGCGCGGTGTCACCGGCGGCGCGACCAACGAGCGGCTGGCTCGATTGGTGATTCGCGAATCGGAGACGCTGGGCGATTGGATGGCGGCCAACGGCGTGCGCTGGCAAAAGCCGCTGCGCGGCACGCTCCATCTGACCCGCAGCAATCTGTTCATGCTCGGCGGCGGCAAGGCGATGATGAATGGCTACTATGACACGGCGGCCAAGCTCGGCGTCGAGATTCATTACGAAAGCGAAGTGCAGGAGCTGAAAATTCGCGACGGCGAATTTGTTTCCGCTGTGGCGCTTCACGACGGCGCGGCGCGCGCCATCGAAGCGAAAACGATCGTCGTCGCTGCGGGCGGCTTCGAAGCGAATATTCCGTGGTTGAAAGAATACTGGGGCGAGGCGGCGGAGAATTTCATCATCCGCGGCACCAAGAACAATCAGGGAGTGCTGCTCAAAGCGTTGCTCAAACATGGCGCCAAACCGGAGGGCGATCCGCGCGGCTGCCATGCCGTGGCGCTCGATGCGCGCGCGCCGAAGTTCGACGGCGGCATCGTCACCCGTCTCGACAGCGTGCCCTTCGGCCTGGTGGTCAATAAAGAGGTGAAACGTTTTTACGATGAGGGCGAAGATTTCTGGCCCAAGCGTTACGCGATCTGGGGCAAACTCATCGCCGAGCAACCGGGACAGATTGCCTATTCCATCGTCGACGCCAATGCGCTGCCTCGCTTCATGCCGTCGGTATTTCCCCCGCTGCAAGCGGGCTCGATCGCCGAGCTGGCGACCGCGATGGAAATTGACCCGCGGGCGTTGGTTGCCGTCGTTGCGGAATTCAACCGCTCGGTACGCGTTGGCAAGTTCGATCCTGGCAGCTTGGACGATTGTCATACCGAAGGGCTCACGCCGCCGAAGAGCCATTGGGCGAAAGCAATCGACACGCCGCCTTACTATGGCTACCCGCTGCGGCCGGGCATTACTTTTACCTATCTCGGCGTTACCGTCGATGAGCAGGCGCGGGTGATCATGCAAAACGACCAGCCGGCGAAAAACATTTACGCCGCGGGAGAGGTGATGGCGGGGAACATTCTTGGCCGAGGTTACCTGGCCGGCTTCGGCTTGACCATCGGTTCCGTGTTCGGCCGCATCGCCGGCAGAGAGGCGGCGCGCCATGGCCGGGCTTGATCTGCTCAACGAAGGCGCGCGGCAGATGACGATCTGCAATGCCTGCCGCTACTGCGAAGGCTACTGCGCGGTGTTCCCGGCAATGGAGCAGCGGCGGATTTTTACCAAGGCCGATCTCACTTATCTGGCTAATCTTTGCTTCGATTGCCGTGACTGTTATTACGCCTGTCAGTACGCGCCGCCGCACGAGTTCGCCGTGAATGTCCCCCAGCTCATGTCCGAGCTGCGCGCGGATACTTACCGCGAGTTTACTTGGCCGGCGCTGTTAGCCGGCGTATTCAAACACAACATTCTGGCGGCCGGCGTCATCACGGCGGCGTCGATGACGATCATCCTCGGCCTCGTGCTGGCATTCCAAGGGGCACCCGTATTGTTCGCCGTTCATCTTGGCGAAGGCGCGTTTTACCGAGTGGTTCCATTCATCGCCATGACCGTGCCGCCGTCGCTGATCGCGCTTTACGGTTTGGCGGTTTTCACCATTGGCGCGATTCGATTCTGGCGCGAGACCCAAGGGAACGTAGTCGAGCTGATAGATTTTGCCGCGCTCTGGCGCGCTACCAAAGACGCCTTCGGCTTGGCCTACCTGAAGGGCGGCGGTGCCGGCTGCAACTATCCGGGGGAGAGTTTCTCGCAGTCGAGGTTGTGGTTGCACCATGCGGTTTTCTTCGGCTTTCTGCTCGACTTGGCGGCGACCACGATCGCCGCGTTCTACGATCATTTTCTCGGCTGGCAGGCTCCCTATCCTTATTTCAGCGCGCCGGTGGTTCTCGGCACGGTTGGCGGGATCATGTTGGTTGTCGGCACGATCGGTCTGCTTTACTTGAAATGGCGAAGCGACCGCGGTCCGGCGCATGCGAGCATGTTCAGCATGGACGTGGCGTTTCTGCTCTTGTTGTTTCTGACCAGCTTCACGGGACTGCTGCTGCTCGGCTTTCGCGAGACGACGGCGATGGGCAGTTTGCTGGTTATTCACCTGGGAGTTGTCGCCGGTCTGTTCATCACGATGCCGTACGGCAAATTCGCCCACGTGGTTTACCGTTATGCGGCCTTGGTGCGATTTTCCATCGAACAGCGCCGCGTCGAGGGCAACGGTTGAAAGCGCTTCCTGAAATCATCCGCATCCCTGAAGGATTTTTTCTGATGGGTTACGAGCAGGGCCAGGACAACGAGCGGCCGGTTCATCGCGTCGGGCTGGATCGCTTTGGTTTGGCAAAGTTTCCAGTCACCAACTCGCAGTACTTGTTGTTTCTCGATGCCACCGGTGCCGCGCCGCCGCCCTTTTGGTCCGAGCCAATGTTCACCGATCCGCGAAAGCCGGTGGTGGGCGTGACCTGGGACGAAGCGGTCGCGTATTGCCGCTGGCTCGGTGGCCGCGAAGGGCCAGCAGTATCGTCTGCCGACCGAAGCTGAATGGGAGTATGCGGCGCGTGGCGGCCGCGAAGGTGCGCTCTTTCCTTGGGGCGATGAGGCGCCCAGCGTGCGCGCGGCTATTGGCTTCGATGCGGCCACCGGTGGCCCGGCACCAGTCGGCGTTAACCCGCCCAACGACTTCGGGCTTCACGACATGAGCGAAGGCGTGCACGAGTGGTGCAGCGACTATTACGACTACAACTACTATCGCTACTCTCCCGAGCACAATCCCCAGGGCGCGGTTTCAGGCGAGCGCCGGGCGTCGCGCGGCGGCTCGTGGCGCCATCAGATCAAGTTCACCCGTTGCGCGGCGCGCAGTTCGCTGCCGCCGTCGTTCCGTTACGCCGATTATGGTTTTCGCGTGGCGATGACAATGGCGCGATAGTTTGCCGACCCGCTCGAAGGGTTCCCTCCATGCAAGCGCGGCCTGCCTGGCGAAGAGTCCGGCGCGGCTGGGCTGTTTTTGGCGAAATGTTTTTGTTTGACCGAAGTCATCGATAAAGATAAATAGCGAAGACCGAACTGCGCGCGCCGAGAGCAAGGCAAATTAACCTGGACGAGGAAAGGAGCTTTAGCATGACACGCTGGAAAATAACCTATGGGTTTTTCATTTGCTCGGTCGTTTCTCTCTTCATCGTCGCGCCGTCGCGCGCTATTGACAATATCCGGGTGGCTTGTCCTTCGCTGAGTAGTACTTCGGTATTTTCCCTGGTCATTGCGCAAAAGGAAGGTTACTTTCGAGAAGAAGGTCTTAACGTCGAGCTGCTCAGCATCCGCGGCGAGATCGCGATCCGCACGGTGCTGGCCGGGGACGTCGATTTTTTTACCAATGCCGGCAGCGCGTTGGCGGCGGGGGTCAGAGGCATTCCCGTCAGGATTGTTACGGTTTTTCAGGATAAGCCCAATTGGGATTTGATCGCGCAACCCGAGGTCAAGTCGATAGCCCAGTTGCGCGGTAAGAACATCGCGGTGATGTCTCCGGAAGGGTCGCTTGCGGTGGTCGCGCGCGAAATGTTGCGTAAAAACGGCTTGGACCCAACGAAGGATGTCAATCTTGTGACGATGGGAGGTGACGAGGTCCGCTTTCCAGCGCTCCAGACCCGATCCATACAAGCGACGTTGTTCAACACGGCCATGAGCATCAAGGCGCAAAAGGAGGGCTTTATCAAGCTCGGAAACGCGAGCGAGTATGCCAACTTGATCGAAGGCGGATTGGCGACTTCGCAAGACAAGATCCAGCAACAGCCGGAAAAAATCCATCGCTTCGTCCGCGCCGCGCTGAAAGGGCTGATTTTTTACGTCAGCAAACGGGAAGCGGCGGTCAAATACATGATGGACACGTTGCGCATGAAGGACCAGGAGTTGGTCAGTTCGATCTACGACATTCTCACGCCGCTCGCGCTCCGGGCGGGATTCAGCGACGAGAAGGTGCTGCAAACCATGATCGATGAGATGAAACGAACTACCAAAGTACAGCGCGACATCAAAGTCCCCGACATCTTCTATCTGAGCTTCGTGAAAAAAGCCAATGACGAGATCAAAGCGAGCGGCTGGAAGCCATGACGCGGCGCCGCCGCTAGCAGGTCGTTCGATGTCGTTCAGTAGTTCAAGCCGTTCAAAACGCACGAATCGCGTTTCGACGAACTTATCGCACTTTCATTTTGCCGCGACCGGGAGAAATCCCGCGTCGACGAAGGTTTCCCAGGGTTTGCGTTCGGGGATTAGATTATCCATCGCGAGCAGGCGGATCATTTCGTTCAATCCAACCGGGTCGACCAGGCCCTCGCCGCGGAAGGAGTGGTTTTCCGGGACCATGAATTTGAACGTGCGCGCGGCGATGGTTTCGTCGATCTTCAGGCGGTCCATCATGATCCGCACGGCTTCTTTTTCGTTGACTGGATCGTTCAACCAGCGCATCGCTTGGCCGATGGCGCGCATGAAGCGGGTAATCACCGGGCGCATTTGCGTTAGCGATTTGTTCGAGGCGAAATAGGAGCCGTACTGCAGGTTTTTGATCTCGTCGGAATAGTTCAAGAGAACTTTGCGGCCGGCGTCGATGGAGCGAAAATTAAACGGCGGCGCTTCGGCGAGGGACGCGGCGACCTGGCCCGAGGCGACCGCTTGAAATCTTTCTCCGCTGCCGCCGAGGGAAAGGATCGTGTAGGCCGACGGCGGGATGCCCTGGCGCTGCATGACATCCTTGAAGATCGTCGTCGTGATGCTCGCCACAGACGCGCCGGCGATCTTCTGTCCTTTTAAATCGCCGAGGGTTTTGTACTGCGGCTGGCCGATTACCTGATAGGCGTAGCCATACGTCGAGCCGCCGATGACTTTTAACTCGCCGCCGCGCGTCGCCGCGATCATGCCGAAGTGGGTGCCCGATCTGGCCAGATCGACGGTGCCGGCAAGCAGCGCTTTGATCACGAGGTCGGGCGTCATGTAGGTGACATCGACCTCGAGATTTTCCCTAGCGAAATATCCCTTGTCCCGCGCCACCATTTGATCCATTTCCAACGCGGTCGGGTTGGTCGAGCTCATGGTGATTTTATCGGCGGCGAAAGCTAGCGCCGCCGGAACGAAGAAGCCGAATACCGCGATTAAGATGAACTTGGCTATGAATCGTTTCATTGTCCTGTCCTCCGTTTTTGATTTTCGATTGCCGATTTGTCGGACCTGTGTAGGGGCCGACCTGCGTGTCGGCCCTCCGAACGGGCGGACATTGGAGCGCGGCCATTCTTGTCCGCGGTTAATCGCGGGTTGGAAAACCCGCGCTCCCATATCCGCCCCTACCATTGCCTGATGTCTTTTTCATCGAATCACCCGGTCCGCCCGCACCAGCACATTCGGCGGAATCGTAAGACCGATCTGCTTGCGGTCTTTAGATTGACGATGACATTCGCAACTTGATCGGCTGTTCAACGGGTAGGTTGCGGGTTGACTTCAGGATCATATGGTCCACTTAGTAGCGGCACGTCGGTAACAAATCGGTATAAGTACGGTGGTGTTATCCGCCGGTCCACGCAATACGCCGTTTCAAAGCCGGAAGCGGCACGCAGATCGAAATGCTTCGGAAGGAACTGGGGATAGCGACCAAATCGGCGCTGATCCGCACTGCCTTAAACGCGCTTGGAAGCAGACCAGCCAGGAAGAAAAACTACGGCGTGACATCCGGGAATCCGTGAGCCGCTGCGGCGCTGCGGACCGAGACGAGAACCAAGAGCTAGTTCGATGGCCGGCGTCGCCCGAGCGAACCGTGGTGAGTGAATGCCCATTACACGCGGGCACCTAGTACATTGTCCGACTTCAATCCGGACGCATAAAAACCAAACCCGGCGAGTTCCGCCGGCGCGCAAGCTGGCGAGAGTCCGTTCCAATCGGATCGTCGTCAATGATGCGGGACCCGTCGACATCGTCATCCCGACGACGACCCGGCTCGTGGAAAATCCGGGACGATATGTCTTCGGTTGATCGCCTCAAGAAGGGCCAAGGCGAGCGTTTCCCGCGATAGCGATCTGCTTTTCGGGCCAACTAATCGCTGTGGCTAACGACTCCTTCCGCCATGAGATTGGTTCCTTGCCAAATCCAATAATGAAAGAAGTGGAAAATCGCATCCGCATGCATTTTGAGTTTGTGACGTCGGGTCACCGTTTGTTCACCGTTCCGGCATGCCGAATCTTTCATCGAACTACCCGGTCCGCCCGCATACCCATTTTAGATTTTAGATTATTGCATTGAAGCCAGCCGAATTGCATTACGACGTGTTCCGGTCATGTCCTAGTCCCTTCAATCCAAAATCTAAAATCTAAAATAGATTTACTTCTCCTCAAACTCTTCGAGCGCATCGAAGCGCGGTTCGAGTCCCAAGCCCGGTGTCTCCGCCAAGCGTCACCCAGCCGTTTACCGGCGCCGGCGGTTCCTTGTAGATCTTGTCGCCGACGCCCCACATCTCGAAGTGAAACTCGACGCGCCAGCCGTTGGCCATGGCGGCTTGCAGGTGCATGTTGTGATGCGGCCAGCCGCCGCCGTTGGCGATGGGCAGGTTAAACGCTTGCGCCAGCGCGGCGACTTTCACCGCTTCGGTGTAGCCGCCGACCGAGCAGACATTGGGCTGGGCGATGTCGACGGCGCGGTTGGCGATCAATTCTCGATGGCGAAAGCGGTGGCCTTCGTTCTGGCCGGCGGCGATGGGAATGGAGGTGTGGCGGCGCAGATCGGCGAGCAGCAGGGCGTCGTTTTGATACACCGGCTCTTCGAACCAGGTGATGTTCAGGGGCTCGACCATCTTGCACAGCTCCAAAGCGCGATTGTACGAGAATAAATAATTGGCATCGATCATGATCTCGACGTCGTCGCCGACGGCTTTGCACACGGCTCTGACGCGCTCGGCGTCGACTTTGGGATTTTCCGGGTCGACGGCGACGACCATCTTCAAGCGCTTCTCGCCTTGGGCGACCAGCTGCTTGGCGACTTCGACCAACTGCTCTTTCTGATATTGCTTCAGTCCGAAGGTGACGTAGGCTTGCACCGGGTTTTGCGCGCCGCCAAGCAAACGCCACACCGGTTCCTGGTAGTGTTTGCCTTTGATGTCCCACAGCGCGATGTCGATGGTGCTCACCGCCGAGCTCCACATGCCGGTTTGCACGCGGGCGTTGAACTGTTTCAACAGGTCATTCCAGACGCGCTCGGTCTCCAGCGGGTTCTTGCCGCGCAAGAACGGCGCGACTTCGCGGTTGATGAATTCCTTCATGCCGAACCGCTGTCCACCGCGAGTCAGGCCGTAGCCGGTGACGCCCATGTCGGTCTCGACGGTGGTGAAGACGATCGGCGTGACAATTTTTTCCTTGAGCAGCGGCACCTCCACCGGCACGCGGTGAATGGATGCTTTTACATTCGTGATCTTCAAAGAGATACCTCCAGGATTCGGCTGACAGTTAGCCTGGAACGGAACGGAACTGCAAGTCAAAAAGGGTCGGATGAGGGGAGTCAGTAGTCAGAAGTCAGAGGTCGGTAGTCAAGAGTTCGGATGGATCAATACAATTTCACCTCGGCAGATTGTTCTTGACGTGGATGCGTAACGGCTTTATGGAGATTCGAAGAGAACGGAGGCGAGTTTATGTGGCGACTGGCGTTAATTTCACTGATCGCTGTTGTCGGTAACTTCACTGGTGCGCAGGCCCAGCCGGTGCGCGGGGCGTTTCCATCGCCGAGCGTGCAGATCCTGCCGATGATGGTGGCGCAGGAGCGCGGCTTTTTTAAACGCGAAGGGTTGGATCTAGAGCTGATTTTTGTCCGTGGCGCGACGACGGCGGTGCAGGCGCTGATCGCCAATCAGATCCATTTTATTTTCTCCATCGGGCCGCAAATGCCGGCGGTGTGGGAGGGCAATGATATCATGCTGCTCGCCCAGCAGGTCGGCCGGCCGACGTTCTCGCTGGTGGTGACGCCGGATATTCAAAAGATCGCCGATCTCAAAGGCAAGAAGATCGGCGTGACCTTCGGCGGCTCGACGGCGGCGGGAACCAAGGCGTTGCTCGAACTCAACAAGATCAATCCCGACAAAGATGTCGAGTATATCGGCTTGCCGGGCAACGAGCCCAAGATCGCGGCGATGAAGCAGGGGATTATCTCGGCGGCGTTACTGGCGCCGCCGGCGGATTATTTGGCGATGAAATCGGGGCTCAAGCGGCTGGTGAGCTTGGCGGATATTTTCAAGGACACGGCGTTCACCGGTCTGGCGGCGAACCGAAAAACGATCATCGAAAATCCCCAGATGGTCAAGCGCATGGTCCGCGCCATCGTCCGCTCGGTGCTGCACACCCGCGATAATCCGGAAGACGCGCTGCAAGTCTTGACCAAACGCCTCGGCCTGGAGCGCGACGCGGCACAGGATGCCTACCAGATGATCAAAGACGCGCTGGTGCCGGTGCCGACGGAAAAAGGCGTGGAGCTGATGGCGCAGTGGCAAGCGATCGCGTTGAACATCAAACCGAAGCGCAAGCCGGCGGAGTACATGGACCTGCGCTTCGTCAATGAAGTGATGGCGGAGCTGGGGCAGAAGTGACTGAGCGGAAATTCGGAATATCTCCCGCAAAGGCGCCAAGGCGCAAAGGTGACGGGCCGCATCCGTCATACCGTTGGAAAACGGTATCCAGGTGGAGGAATGGGGATGGATTCCGGTTTTCACCGGGGTGACGATAAGGCCGGAATGACAAGAATGAGAGTCGAGTTTCATAAGACGAATTCAGAATCATTCGGCTTAGAGCCGAGGGTCGATCGCTGGTCAGCGATTGCGCGTTGACATTCCTTTTGCCGAGGCCTAGCCTTTGATCCTATGAAGCTGACAAAGAACCTCGCATGGGTCTCGGTGATTGTTCTTCTCGCCGGCTGCGCCGCTTACAACACCGCGGGCCAAGTTCAGTCCGGCCGGCGCGCGCTCCTGGTGAACGATCCCGAACTCGCTCTGCCCTACTTTCTCCAAGCGGCACAGGCTGATCCCAACTTCGTCTACCAATCGGTTTATTTCCGCGAAGGTATCTGGACTTACGTCGGCCGTTCGCAATACGCAACCAAGCGCTATGTCGAAGCGCGCCAGTCGCTGGAACGCGCACTTAAGGTCGATCCGAACGATCAACTGGCGCGGCTTTACTTCGGTCTTACGCTGGCGCGCAGCGGCGAAGCCGCGCGCGGTACCAAGGAGATACTGAGCGCCATGCGCGGGCTTCACGATTGGCTCGAATATATTAACCGGAGCCGGCCCTTCGAGGCTTATTGGGATCCGCTGCGGGAAATCCGCAAGGCCATCGAGATTCATGTGCCGGGCGGACCGGGCAACGACGCCGTTACTTCCGAGCAGCTCATCCCCGACGCCGAGTGGCTCGGCAACAAGATGGAAGATGAAATCGAGCGCGTGCGCCAGGACGAGCGACGCCTATACGAGCGCAACTTCGACCGGGGCCGGGGCTCGTCGGTGGGCGTCGGCATCGGCTTCTAAGTCAAATGGCTCGTTGGGTATTGGTGTGGATATTCGCCACCGGTCAACGTGCGGCGAGTTCGGCGCAGCGGTTGAATGGATTTGACATGCTGTTGGCAGTCCTTGGCGAGGTCAGCCGGGGTTTTGCCGAATGTGCCTTTGAGATAGGCGATAGTTTCACGGTAACAATCGAGTTGATCGCCGTCTTCGCCGAGGGCGGCGCAAAACGGCATGGCGTAACGGCCGTCCCATGTATTATCGATAAGCGCGTAGACCACGCCGCGGATACAGGCGCGCTTGGAGTCGCCGCCGGCGGCTTGGCATTTTTGCGCGGTGGGCTGGAGCTGGCCGAGGCGCACGTAGTTCGACAGGTCGCGTCCGGCCGACAGCGCACATTGAAAACGATACTCGCCGCTCTTGTCGCATTCCTGGAAGATCTTTTCCGTCGTCAGTCCCATTTCACTCATGCGCGAGGTTTGCATGACGTAGCAGTCGCTGCGGTACTTGGCCGCGAGTTTGTTGCAGGGGTAGTGGTAATCCGTCGGGCTCAAGTCGCGCAGCTCTGGGGTGGCGTTGGAGACGTTCTCCATGAAGACCCCGCCATAGCAGGACGATTGGCTCCAGCCATTGGGTAGGGCGTCGCAGGCTTCCAGCGTGGAGACCAGCTGGTAGCGGTTAAAAAACAGCAGCGCATGGCCTAGACCATGCAGGCATTGAAAACGAAAGCGGTCGGCAAGCTTGGGATCGCAGGCGAGGGCGGCTTTTTGCTTGAGCTCGGCGGCGCTCGGATGCTTGTCGGTCTGGGTGTAAATATCTTCACCGCGCAGAAAGCGCTCCACCGAGCCGTGATAGCAACCGGAATGACAGGTCTGGTCGCAGGCACTGAAGGATTCGTGAATCGTGCCTTTGACGCGATAGGTCTCCCGGCCGATGGCGTGGACCACTGGATGGCAGTCGCGGCGCAGTTCGGCGTCGTCCTTTTCATAGCGCTGGATCAACTGGAGGGTTTCCAGCGTGGTGTGTTTCTTTAGCGCGTCGCGGAACAGTTTGTCGAGACATTCCGCACTATTGGGCAGGCTATTGCAGGCCTTGATCGCCGCCAGGGACGGCAAGCCGCCATCGGTAGTGTGCACTCGATTGTTTGACTTCCTGGCCGTACAGCGCCGCGGCGCCGAGCAGGCAGGTAAATATTCCGATCAATAACGATCTAAGCTTTTTCATCGACGAAGGTATCCTTGAGTCCGGTGGAGTGTAGCCCAGGCGTAAGTCGACTGCAATATTTTCAGCTACTTGGAGTGATGCTCCAGGCGTCACGCCAGACCAGGTTCGGAGTGTCGGAACCGACGGATTCATGATAATTTAGGGTTAAACTATTTTTGTTCTGCTACGTCTAAAGGTCTGACATGGAAAAACCAAAATTTACTTTGCGGTTGGCGCTCCTCATCGTCGTCGGATTGCTCGCCGGCTCGGCCTCCCAGGCCGGTGAAGCGACGATCAAGCCGGAAAACCTGCCGATCTACAGTCCCAAATTCTATCCCTTCGAAAGAGGCGAGAAGGGAGTTTACCGCGCCACCTGGAATGGTCTGTTCTCGGTGGCGACGGCGGAAGTGACGACGACATCGAGCATGGTCGACGGTAAGAAGGTCTATCAAGTGCGTGTCGATGCCAAGACTTCCAAGGCCCTCGATCTGATTTGGAAGATGCGCGACGTCATCAGCTCGACTTTCGACGCCAAGTCATTGGCGCCGAGCCATTACCTGTTTAACCAGCGGGAAAACTCGCGGATCATCGACACCGAAGCCAAACTCGACCTGACACACCAAACGTTGGGCGGTCAACCGCCAGCAGAACGGCAAGCGCACCAGGATCTACGAGTTCGACTCGCAGAACACCTTCGATCCGGTCACCGCGGTCTATTTGGCGCGCAGTGTCGACTTCAAGGTCGGCGATAAGCTTTATTTCAAGGTCTTCGGCGGCCGCTATCAGTATTTGCTCGAATTGTTCGTCGAGAAAAAAGAACCGGTGGAGCTGCCGTCCGGCAAAACCGTCGAAGCCTTACAAGATCGTGCCGCGGGTGCAGAATCTTAAGAAGCGCGGCTACGCCAGCAGATTGACTGAAGCGGCGATCTGGATCTCGACGGATGAGCGGCGCTTACCGGTAAAGCTGAGCAGCAAGATCGCCTTCGGCAGCGTGCAGCTCGATCTGATGGAAGACAAACGGCGGCATCCAAGCGACCGCGATCAAAAACGATCAGCCTGGGTCCTAAGGATAGGCGTGAAAGTATGGCTACAAGTGGAGACGATGACATTTTCCGTTGCCAATAGCCCGTTGCCAGCAAAATTCCGCCGCTCGAGCATCGGGCGGTGCTGGCGATTGCTTTCTTGGCTGCGTTGGGACTCTCAGCATGTTTCACCACCGCGTCGCCGCCCAGCCGGCGCGCGCCGCAGGACTATTCGCAAACACGGACGCAAAATTATGCCTCTCGTGGCTCGGATGGCAATGACTCCGAGCGTCTGCGCCGGGTCATGGTGCCTTTGATTCAGGCCATGGACCAGCCTTGCCGGCTCGATCAAACCAAGGTCGGCATCATCAATCAGAACGAGATCAACGCCGCCAACGCCGGCAACTGTCAGTTTTACGTCACCACAGGTTTGTTGCGGCGCGCCTCGGATGACCAGCTGCGCGGCGTTCTCGCCCATGAGCTGGCGCACCAAGATTTGGGCCATGTCGCCAAGGCGCAGGTTCTTGGCGCGACGATCAATGCCCTGAGCGCGGGTTTGCAGCAGTTATTTCCCATCGCCGGCGCCGTGGCGCCCGTCGCCGGCGAACTGGTGGCGCGCAGTTACGGGCGCAAAGAAGAATTCAGCGCCGACACGCATGGCTGTCGATATTCTGCGCCGCGCGGGCTATCCCAAAGAGGTTATGGTCGACTCCCTCGCCTGGATTCGCCGCATATCCGGCGACAAAGGAGGCGGCTTTCTCTCCACACATCCGGGGCTCGACGACCGGATCGCGACGATTCAGCGGCTGCGTTAGCGCCAACAATACGAACCCTTCGGTGTAATTCGCTATATCCCCTTCGTTACATCCCAGTAGGGGCGGGTTTGAAACCCGCCCTCGTCCCTAAATTCCCTGAAAAGTCCATTCTTTGCAGTAAACATTTTCTCGAAGCATCCGTCTAAACCAGCAAGGAGGCGGAGACCATGAAAAACACTATGAAATCGATATCGAGTTTGGCGCTAGTCGGCGACTTTGGCAGCGGGTTGCGCCGGGGGCGCGATCACCACGCGCGAAAAGGGTATCGGCATTGGCGCCTTGGGTGGCGCGACTGCGGGCGGTTTGATCGGTACCGCCGTACGTAAACCGTTGGCAGGCGCAATGATCGGCGCGGTTCTCGGCGCCGGCGCCGGTGGCTTGATCGGCGACGGCCTGCAGGGCCGGGATATTCAGGGCAACGAGCAGGACCAGGCGATCCAGCGCAACGAGCAGGAAATCCTGCGCCAGCGCCGCGAGCTCGAAGAACTGCGACAGCGGCGCGAATATTAATCGCGCAGACTGACTAGAATTGCAGAAACGGGGGGCTTCGGCTCCCCGTTCTATTTCTTGGACATGTTGCATCATTAGCGACAAAGTCGGCGTAGGACGGAAAAAAGTGCTGCGGGCGATGTTCGTGCTGCTACTGCTGCTTGTCTCCGTCGCACCGCAAGCTGGTCGCTCTCCGCACGCTCAGTCCCGGCGATCATACGGCGACGCTGCAATTCGCCGGGCGCGAGCGTAGCGCCATCGTTCATGTACCGCGGCGGGCGGCGGAGCGGCAGCTGTTGCCCGTTGTTCTCAACTTTCACGGTGGCGGCGGCCATGGCGCCAACCAACAAGAATACTCGCTGCTTGACGCGGTGGCGGAGAGCGAAAATTTTATCACGGTCTATCCCAACGGCACCGGCCGATTGCCCGGGCGGTTGCTGACGTGGAATGGCGGCACTTGCTGCGCTTACTCGATGCTTAACAAAATCGACGACGTCGGTTTTGTCCGGGCGCTGATCCACGAGCTCGCCGAGAAGTTTCCCGTCGATCGGCGCCGAGTCTACGCCACCGGCATGTCCAACGGCGGCATGATGGCCCATCGTCTGGCGGCGGAAGCGAGCGATGTCATCGCCGCGGTAGCGCCGGTGGCGGGCGGCTTGGTGCTGCCGGCGATCAAATCCGACCGCGCCGTGCCGGTGATGCATATCCACAGCGTCGACGATCCGCGCGCGCTTTATACCGGCGGCCTCGGTCCGCCGTTCCCGATGACCAAGAGCCAGGTCTTTCATCCCAACGTCGACGAGATGATCAAGCGCTGGGTCGAGCATAACCGTTGCGCTGCCGAACCGACGGTCGTTGACCGGCGCGTCGATCGCAGCGCGCGCGGCCATCGCGCAACCAAATACGTTTTTGCCAACTGCCGCGACGGCGCGGAAGTCGCGCTCTGGAAGCTCACCGGCGCGGGCCATGTGTGGCCCGGCGGCAAGCAGAAAGTTCTCGAGCGCATCCTCGGTCCATCGACGGATATCATCGATGCCAACCGGGAGATGTGGGAGTTTTTTAAGCGCTTTGCGCTGTATAAAAATCGCTCAAGGTTCCAATCGTTCAAGCCGTTCAAAACGTTCAAATCGTTCTTCGGATTCGCGAGCGTTCGACGTGCGGCTTCTCTTGCCGCAGCGTCATAACTCGAATTACATGTCGACAGTGATGAAAATTCTTATCACCGGCGCGGCGGGGTTGGTCGGCAGTCATTTGGCGCGGCGTTTGGCGCGCGAGCATGAGGTGCTGGCGCTCACGCATGGCGATCTCGATATTACCGATCGCGCTGCAGTGCAGCGTTGCGTCGCGCGATGCGAAACCGGCGTTGATCTTCAATTGCGCGGTGCTGCAAGTCGACGAGTCGGAACAGCAGCCGGCGCAAAGCTCAAGCCGTCAATGTCGACGGGCCGCGTTACTTAGCCGAGGCGGCGAATGACATTGGCGCTGAGATCGTTCACTTCAGCACGCAGTACGCGTTCGACGGCGAGCCGGTGGGGCGCTTGCCTTACACTATTCACGACGAGCCACGACCGGTTAACAATTACGGCCGGACAAAAGTTGCCGGCGAGGCGGCGGTGCTCGCTGCGTGCGCGCGCAGTTTCATCGTGCGCACTTCTTGGGTCTACGGCAGCGGCAAGAAGAGTTTTCTCTGCACGGTTGCACAACGATCTCAAGGCCGGCAAGACAGTGCGCGCCATCGATGATATCTGGTCGAGCACGACCTATGTTGCGGATCTGATCGAGCGGGTGCTGGTCATTCGCTGCGACCGGCAAGTACGGCACCTATCACGTCGTCAACGACGGCGTCTGCACGTATTACGAATTCGCCCTCGAAGCCGGGCCGCGTGCTCGGGCTGACGCGCGAGCAAATCGATCTCACTCATCGAAATCACCCATGAGCGCGACATGAAACGAGTCGCTGCGCGGCCGCGCTACACGCCGCTGCGCTGCTTGCTTTCGGAACAACTCGGTTTGCCGCCGATGCGCGATTGGCGCGCGGCGTTGGCGGAGTACGTCAGGAGTGGATGAGTTGGAGTAATGGAGTATTGGAGTGATGGAGTACTGGGCGAACGGAATTCGGAGTTCGAACTTCGTCCGAAGTCCGGCTTACTCCGACACCCATTACTCCATCACTCCAGTACTCCAATTCGTCTCTCCCGGCATTGACAGCCGGCTTCGCACCGGACTAGAAGAACTAAGTCTGAACTCGCGAAGGAGGCTATTCCATGTCGAACTTTCCGGTCATCGATACCGACGGTCATGTGCTCGAACGGCAATCGGATATTCGCAAGTATCTCGAAGAGCCCTGGGCAAAGCGGCCTACTGGTTTGTGGCCGGGCGATCAGCCCTGGGACAACGACATGATGGACGGCTTCGAGATGGCGCGCACATGGAAGGGTTTGAGCGCGGCGCAGCAGGTCGACAACTGGCACAAGATCATGGACGAGTACGACATCGAGAAGGCGGTCTGCTTTCCCACCGGCTCCGGCAACATCGCCAAGAACCAGGAAGTGCCCTATCAAATCGCCGTGACGCGCGCCGCCAACACGCAGTTCGCCAAAGAGTACAACGCGCGCTCCGACCGGCTGTTTTGCGTCGGCTGCTTGCCGATGCGCTCGCCGAAAGCGGCGGCCGAGGAGTTGCGCCGCGCGGTGACTGAGCTGGGCCTCAAAGGCTTCGAGATATTGCCGACGGGTTTGCCGCTGGCGCTGGGCGATCCGTTCTACGATCCGATCTATGAAGAAGCCGAGAAACTCAACGTCGTTCTCGGCATCCACGGCACGCGCAACACCTCGCGCGAGCTGGGAACTTCCGGGTTGTCGACCTTCGCCGAGGTTCATTCCTATGCCTTTCCCGTCGGTATCCTGCTGCAGTTCACCAGCATCGTCTGCCAGGGTTTGCCGGTGCGCTTTCCCGAAGCTAAAATTAGCGTTCCTGGAAATCGGCGCCACCTGGCTGCCCTATTATCTTGGACCGGCTCGACGAGCATTGGGAAAAACGCGCCGAAATTGAAATGCCGCTGCTCAAAAAAAAGCCCAGCGAAATGGTGCGCGAGTCGAAGCTGTATTTCAGCGTCGAGCCGGGCGAGTCGCAATTGACTCACACCGTCGACTACGTCGGCGCCGAGCATTTTCTCTACGCCTCGGACATTCCCCACTGGGACAACGAGTTTCCGCACAACCTGCTCGATTTGCAGAATCATAAGCAGCTGTCGAACGAGACCAAGGAAAAGATTTTGTATAAGAACGCCAAGGAATTGTTTTCGTTGTGAGCGCGCTTGCGCCAAGTTTTCGGAATCACCGCGGAGGCGCCGAAGACGCAGAGGTGGAAATAGAACCTTAATTCGATGACCGGTGAAATTCTTGACGGTGCTAGCTCAGAACATTGTTTCTGATACGAGTCTCTGATTACTGTTCGATGCTACTGGGCCGGATAGGCGCAGCGCGCGCCGACACCATTCGCATCGCCTACAGCTCGGTCAATCCGCACGCGCTGTTGGTTTCGCTGGCCGAGAAGCGCGGGCTTTACGCCAAGTATGGACTTTCTTCGGTGGTGGTTTACATTCCCGGCGGCAGCACGGTGATTCAGGCGATGGTCTCCGGCGATATCGACTTGGGACAATTGACCGGGCCGCCGGGTGTGGCGGCGAATCTGCGCGGCGCCGATATTCTCTACGTTGCCATGACCGACGACCGCATGGGCTATCAACTGGCGACCCGTCCGAGATCAGAAGCGCCGGTGATCTGAAAGGCAAGCGCTTCGGTATCAGCCGTTTCGCGTCGTCGTCGGATTTCGGCCTGCGCACGCTGCTGCGACGGCTTGGCGTCGATCCCAAAGACGTGACGATCTTGCAGATCGGTAACGAGTCCGAGCGGCTGGCGGCGCTACGCTCCGGCAGCATCGACGGTTCGGTCTTTAACGCGCCGTTCGGCGTCGATGGCGAAGAAATTCAACTTCAATGTTTTGGCGGACGCCGACGCGTTGGGGATTCCCTATTTCAACACCGGAATGTGCGGCAGCGCCAAATTGATTGCAGAAAAACGAGAGGCAGGATTCTAAACTTCCTGCGCGCCTACGTCGAAGCGATCAAGATTTTCAAGACCGAGCCGGAATATACGTTGAAGGCGCTGGCGCAGTTCAGCCGGGTGAACGATCAGGAGCTTTTGAAAGAAGCCTACGAGTACAACAAGAATAAGATCCCCGACATTCCTTATCCGTCGGTGAGCGCCATGCAAGCCGTGGTCGATCCGCTGGTCGCCGCGGAACCGAAATTGGGCAAGATCGACGCGAAGAATTTCGTCAGCGGATCGGTATTTAAAGAAACTGGAAGAAGAGGGGTTCGTGCAGAAGTTGATGGGGCGGTAGGTATCGCTTCGACTGACTGCGCAGTCGTGAAGCCTAGGCCGCGCTGGACCTGCATGTCGGCGGCATACGAGCAACGGCATCTGAAAGATACTTTCTTCAGGTTGGGCGTTGGCTGGCGGCTCTACCTCCTATCCATAGTTCGGCCAGCGGGCTTTAATATCGGCTAGCCGTGCGATAGATAAAAGCTCAGGTGGTTTGCTTTGCTTCGACGGAAAGCCGAAGGGCGCGGGTCAATTGACAGGGCCGCACATGAAGAGAGTCACGCTTTACAGTTCCAGCCGTTCATCGATTACCGGTCGGTCAGCGCCGACGGCCAATCCGCATCCCGCCACAGGTCCGGATCAATCCGGACAACGGTTCCTCGGCGAAAGTTCCGAGTCAAAAACCCCGCGCGCGCTGGCGCAACCTATGCGCGCGCTACGAACGCCCGCTTTGGCTGGCAGCCGCCGGGCTGCTCTCGTTACTGGTGGTTTTTACCCACGGGTTATTCGCGCCGGCGCCGCGTCCGGTCACTCAGGAAGATATTAGCGCCGCAGTGCTGCACACGCTCGAGACGCAAGGTTCTGCCGTCCGCGGCGGCGAAAGCGTACGAGATCATTCGACCGTCGATCGTCCGGGTGCGTCGAATGGAACCGAACAAGAACGGCGAAGAGAGCGAAAAGGGCGTCGGCACCGGGGTCGTGATCGTCGACAAGGGCGTGATCTTGACCAATCTTCATGTGGTGTTCGGCGCCAAGCGGGTGCAAGTCGTGTTCGCTGACGGGCTCGAATCCGACGCCACGGTGACCGGTATGCAGCCTGAGCATGATTTGGCCGTGCTTCAGGCGCATAAGATTCCCGACGATTTGACCGCGGCCACCATGCGCTCCACCGCGGACCTTGCCATAGGCGATCAGGTTGTCGCCGTCGGCTATCCTTTTGGTATAGGTCCTTCGGCGAGTGCTGGAGTAGTCTCCGGATTGCGCCGCGAGTTCTACTCCCCGAATGGAAAACGCTTGCTGACCAATCTCATCCAGTTCGATGCTGCGGCTAATCCCGGCAGCTCCGGCGGGCCGCTGGTAACCGCCCGGGGCGAGGTTGTCGGCATCGTCACCGCGATTCTCAATCCGACGAACCAGCGTTTTTTTGTCGGCATTGGCTTTGCGGTGCCCATTGAAAATGCCGCAACCGCTGCCGGCATGCCGCCGTTCTAGCGTAATCGCTATCACCACCAAAAAGGGGCTTATGGACAGAGAAACAAACCACAAAGAAGTTGCTTCGCTCATGGAGCGCATCCTCTACGAGGTGAAGAAGGTCATCGTCGGCCAGGATCGTTTCCTCGAGCGCGTGCTGGTGGCGGTACTGGCGCAGGGGCATCTGCTCGTCGAGGGCGTGCCGGGTCTCGCCAAGACGCTGACGGTCAAGACACTCGCCAGAACCATTCGCGGCTCGTTCAAACGAATTCAATTCACCCCGGATCTCGTGCCGGCGGATCTGGTGGGCACGCGCATCTACAATCAGAAGACCGGCGAATTTACCACTTCATTGGGACCGGTTTTTACAAATCTGCTGCTCGCCGATGAGATCAACCGAGCGCCGGCGAAAGTGCAAAGCGCGCTGCTCGAAGTGATGCAAGAACGCCAGGTTACCATCGCCGGTGAGAGCCATCGTGTGACCGAACCGTTCTTGGTGATGGCGACGCAGAACCCCATCGAAACCGAAGGAACCTATCCGCTGCCCGAGGCGCAAGTGGACCGGTTCATGATGAAGGTGCTCGTCGGCTATCCCACCGAAGAAGAAGAGTTCGTCATCGTCGACCGAGTGACCGGCACTCCCAACGACGTCGTGCCGCTGGCCACCACTGAGCAACTGAGCGCGCTACAGCGCGAGTGTCAGCGCGTCTACGTCGATCCGGCGCTCAAGCAATATGCGGTGCGGCTCGCCTCGGCGACGCGCGACCCCGATCGCTTCGGGGTTGCCGAAGTGGCCAAGTACGTATCTTTCGGCGTCAGCCCGCGCGCCTCGATTAATCTTATCGAGGGCGCGCGGGCGCTGGCGTTTCTGCGCGGGCGCACCTATGTTTTGTCAGACGACGTCACAGATCTGGTTCTCGATGTATTTCGCCATCGGCTAGTGCTGACCTATGAAGCGCTGGCCGAAGGCATGACGCCGGATCACTTGATCCGCCGTATCATGGAGCACATACCGGCTCCCGAAAAGCCGTTGGAGACCCATGTTAGACTTGGCGCAAGCTTGTAAAATTGGAGTGTTGGAGTGCTGGAATATTGCAGTGGTGGGTTCCATCCATCATCTCATAACTCGGCAACTCCAGTAAGCCAATGATCTGCCTTGAGCCAACGGAGATGCTTTTCAACGGCGTGAAATTTTTGAACGGTTTGACCCCTTTCCCCATGCTTGGAGCAATCAGCCGATGAGTCCCGTCGCAAGAATCTGTTCATACGGCCGGCGCCGAGAACATCCTGCGCCGTCTCGAGTGGACGGTGCTTCGACGCCTGGACGGGCTGCTGCATGGCAACTATCAGACCCTGTTTCGCGGTTTCGGGCTCGATCTCGCCGATCTGCGCGAGTATCAGTATTACGACGACGTTCGCTACATCGATTGGAACGTCACCGCTCGTCTCCAGACGCCTTACGTGAGGGTCTACAACGAAGACCGGGAAGTGATGGCCTGGTTCCTGCTCGACTTGAGCCCGTCGGTGGACTTTGGCGCCCGCGTGAAGAAGCGTTCCGTCTCGACTGAATTCGTCACCGTGCTGGCGCGGCTCCTGACTCGTCACGGCAATCGCGTCGGCGCGCTCTTCTACGGCGACAGCGTGGATACGGTGATTCCGGCGCGCAGCGGCCGGCGCCACGCGCTGCATATTTTGCACAGAATCCTTTCCCGGCCCGAGCCTTCGCGCTCGGCGGCGACCAACCTGGGCGATTTTCTCCAGACCGCTCTGCGCGTCATGCAAAGACGCTCGCTGGTTTTCGTCGTCTCCGATTTCATCAGCACGCCCGGCTGGGCCAAGCCGCTCGCGCATCTCGCGCAGCGCCACGAGATCATCGCCGTGCGGCTCTACGACCCATTGGAGATGGAGTTGCCCGACCTCGGACTGATCACGATGCGCGACGCCGAGACCGGCGAACAATTATTCGTCGACACCCACGATCGCACTTTCCGCAAGCGCTTCGCGGCTTTGGCCGAGCGCCGCGAGCAGGAGCTGCGTTCGGCGTTCACCCAGGCCGGCGTCGACGCGCTGGAGTTGTCGACCAACGATGATTTGGCAAATGCGATTCTCCGCTTCGCCGATTTGCGCAAGCGGCGCAGCCAGTTGGCCGGCGGCGGCCTGCCGCAGCATTTAAGAGGGAGCCATGACGTTTCTCTGGCCTGAGATGCTCTGGCTGCTGCTGGTCGTGCCGGCGCTCGTGGCCGGCTATTTCTATCTATTGCGCCGCAAGCAGCAGAGCGCGCTCAAATATGCGAGTTTGAGCATGGTGAAAGAAGCGATGGGCGCGGGCCAGAGATTTCGCCGCCACATCCCGCCGCTGCTGTTTTTGCTGGCACTGATCGCAATGCTCGTCGCCGTCGCCCGTCCCGCCGCCGTGATCACCTTGCCGTCGCAACACCAAACCATCATCCTCGCCATGGACGTCTCCGGCAGCATGCGCGCCGTCGACGTGCAGCCCAATCGCATTAGCGCGTCCCAGGCCGCGGCCAAAGCCTTCGTCGCCGAGCAACCCTCCAACGTACGCATCGGCGTGGTGTCCTTCGCCGGAACGGCGGCGGTCGTGCAGGTACCCACGCATAATCGCGAAGACATCATCGGCGCCATCGATCGCTTCCAACTGCAGCGCGGCACCGCCATCGGCAGCGGCATCATCGTTGCTCTCGCGACCATTTTCCCCGATGCTGGTATTGACGTGAGCTCGTTGATCTACGGGCGTTACCCGCCGCGCGGCATGCCGCTCGACCAGACCGGCAAAGCGGAAAAGAAAGAGTTCAAACCGGTAGCCGCCCGGCTCCTACGCCTCTGCCGCGATCATTTTGCTTACCGATGGCCAGCGGACCACAGGCCCCGACTCCATGGAAGCGGCGCGGATGGCCGCCGACCGCGGCGTGCGCGTCTTCACCGTCGGATTCGGCACGAAAGGCGGCGAGACCATCGGCTATGAAGGCTGGTCCATGCGCGTGCGCCTCGACGAGGACACGCTCAAAGCGATCGCCGACTTGACCCGCGGCCAATATTTTTACGCCGGCACAGCTACCGATCTAAAAAAAGTCTACGAGTCCCTCAACTCCAAATTCTTGCTCGAAAAGAAGGATATGGAAATCACCGCCCTCTTCGCCGCCGCAGCGGCAGTCACCGCGCTGGTCTCCGCGCTGCTCTCGCTGCTATGGTTCAACCGAATCCTGTAGGCCGCCGCGAAAAAATGTTATCGACGACCGTTTCTTAACCCGACTTCGCGGATTCGCGGGGGTGAAAGCAGTTAAGTAGTTGAAAAATCAACCTGTGGGGTATCAAGGTCTGCACTACAGAGCCACAGCTGAGGTGACTTGGGTGGTGGTAATCTTTGGTGGTGGTTGCGCTGGGAGTTGCAGCTTGAGTTTGTCTAAGAGCAGTTGCAGTTCGGGCTCAGGCTGGGTGGTGCGGGTCAGGATGAGCTCGCGACCGTCGGTAGTAGGCAAGTGTACGTCGATCATCTGCATGGCAGGAGGGCGGAAGTTGGGGTCAGGTCTAGATCGGTAGCGCAAGGCCGAGATAGAACAAGCGCCAAGCCGGTTATTGGTAATTTAAATGCTGTATTGAAAAAGAAAAAACTAGTCAAAGGCCACTCTTCGCTCACTAGGCATTGTTTGGACCATCAGTAAGTTGCAGTTTCTGATGAAATTATGGCAAAGAAGAAGCGAAAATTGACGGCGCGCGAAAAGGCCGAAAAGGCACGGCGAAAGCGCGAGTTTATGACAATCTTTATTCACGGGAAGATGAAACGCGTCCGTAGACCGCAGCAGATTGACGGGATCGACGCAGACGAATTCATTCGGCGCAATGCAGATCCATTATGGCTGCATCAGAATGAAATGTGGGAGGACATTGAGGAACGCGGTGCGGGACTCGAAGAAAACTCGCGGCCCGTGAAAACTACACCGGACAAGGATCCATTTTGATTTGAGCACCTGCGGGCTTAACCATGCTCGATCAGACGGCAGGCAAGCCGCCTTGGCCGGCGAAGTTCGAAGCGAGCAATAAAGGAGCAAACAAACGGTCATGGCGGCAAAATCAATAAACTCCGGCCTCTGTGCGCTGTGCGGACAACGCGCGATGAAATCAAAAATGATCGCCCACTTGGAGGCGTGCGTCCCTGCGCACGACGAAACCGGCCCGCCACAGCCGCTGGTCATCCTCCGTTTCGGGCAAGCGGGTGAGCCTCGCTACTGGCTCATTATTGAGGCAAAGGCGGACGCACCATTGCGTTACGTGGATAAGCTGCTGCGCCAACTGTGGCTGGAATGCTGCGGACACATGAGCGCGTTCCGCATCGGCAGGCGCGAGCTGGCGATGAGCACCGCGACTGCCAACGCCTTCGCCAGCGCAGCGAGTAAGGTGGAATACGAGTACGACTTCGGCAGCACGACTGCGTTGACAGGCGAACTGGTAGGCAAGCGACATGGTTCGATCGGCCGCGCGTCGGTTCGGCTGCTCGCGCGCAATGAACCGCTCGTGTGGCCATGTGACGATTGCCAAGCCCCCGCGACAGTGGTGTGTCCATTTTGCATCGATTCCGGCGACGGGCTCTTCTGCGATGCCCATGCCGATGCGCACGAACATGCCGGCGAGGAAGTCTACCTTCCAGTGGTCAATTCACCGCGAATGGGCGTTTGCGGCTACACCGGCTGAGCGACGCGACAGGTTTCCCATTCGGATTCTGCACCGCCTAACCTCGCCTTCGGTGAGGGGATAAAAGCACACCGAGTTGTCGTGCAGCTTTTGATTTCTGAATTCATCCTTCGGGTCATTGCGCGCTTTTAATATCGGTAAGTCGCCACCGAATTAATCGCTCAGTGAATTCAAAGGAGCGATTGACAGAATTCTGTACGTTATTTAAGATATCTCAATGGAGGCAAACCGATGGCTATTTCATCAAAAGACATAATTTCGCTTACGCGTGCGCGAGCTACGCTGACGGAACTCTGTGCTCAAGTCCAACGCGAGCATGGCGAGAAAATTCTTACCAAGAATGGGGAAAGTTGCGCGGCCCTCATCGATGCCGAACGGTTGGATTATTATCACCGCCTGGAGCGCGAGCATATCCACATCAAGCTGCTTGAGGAGGCGGTTCGCGGGTTAGATGACGTGAACGCCGGAAGGGTTATCAGCGTCGCAAAACTGAAAGGCCGGTATGGCCGGTAAGTCGCCGCTTTTCTTCACTGAGAACTTCACGGCAAATTTAGACGAGGTTCAAAGTTTTCTTTCTGTTGAGGGGCAGTCGGCATTTCAACGTTTGGTCAAGCGCTTATTCGAGGAAATGTGCCCGCAAGTGTCCCAATTCCCGTTGTCAGGCCGTTCATTCATAGCTCACCATGCTGGTTCGGCTGAAGCGAAGAAACTGATGGAACGTGTTCAGGATAGGCTTCGGACCGGAGACGATTTGCGCGAATTCGTGGTCGATGACTATGTCGTGCTTTACCTCGTCAGGCGAACGCGAATCTATTTCATAGCGATCAAACACCACCGGCAGCTATCGTTCGACCTACGCCGCTTCTGGTCGTGACCATTGACGCAGCCGCGTCAGCTTCCCTTCGCCTTCCGTGCCGCGGCGATGTCAGCTTTCGCTGCGCAGATGTAAGCGCACAGGGTTGTTGTGCGGTATGTTCTTTCTGAATTCATCGGTCAGGCGTTGGCGCGCTTTTAACATCGGCAGGTTGCCGCCGAATGGTGACGAAGATGTTGGCGCTTTCGAAGCAATGGCTGGGCGGATGCTCGTTTTATTCCTTCTACACTTTTGCACTGGGTGTGCTCTTTGGACTTTAGTAAAGAGCGCGGTTATGGCGGCTTGGGCATTGGGCTTACGCTGGCACGCAGAATCGTTGAGACTCACGACGGCCGAATCGAGGTAAATAGTGAAGGCGTCGGCAATGGCAGCGAATTAGATCGTGCGGAGCGCTGAACAAATATCTGGCCGACGCCGCCAAAACAGCCAGTCCGCATTCGACGCTTTGGTCGAAATAAGTGTTAGTTTTCGACGATATTCAATCCACTTTGAGGTATCGCGTCGTTTGGGAGGGAAATACCGAGGGAATTGAGGTTTTCATACTGGTACGGACTTTGCTCATACAAAAGTCAGTCGGAACACTAAATTGGGAAGGGTGCAAACCATGGGAAAAATTTCTAAGCTTCTTGTCATAGCATTTTTATTAAGTGTGGGTAGCGGATGCGCTACTCAGACACGGACCGTCACTACGGAGACCCGCGATGCGCCATCAAACACTGTGGTTGAAACCAAGACGGAAACAACCGAAACCGGGAGTGAATCCGGTGGCGTGTTGAGCAGCACTGTGGACGTTGTCGGCGAAGTTCTTTCGCTGCCATTTCGCGCGGTCGGTGCCTTGATCCGCGGAATTTTCTAATTCAGTTCGTGCGGGAGATCGTCACCGGGCTCTTGCTTTGGAACATGGAGATGACTTTATCTGGGTTTGGATTGGGCCACACGATGAATACGAACGGCTGATCAAGCAACAAAGTTAACGAAACGGCTTCTCGTCAATCTAGCTGTAATTTTACTTGCCAAAAAAAACGGCGCAGTGAAAACTCACTGCGCCGTTTTTAGCGTTAGTTTGAATATCTAGGTCTAATTTCCCCTCGCCTTCCGCGCCGCGGCGATGTCGCCTTCACTCAGGCGATAAAACCGTACCGAATTATCGCAGAGCATTTTCTTTTAGAATTCATCGGTCAGGTCTTTGCGCGCTTTTAACGTCGGCAGGTCGCCGCCGAATTGGTCGCGTTCGCGTTCGTTCGGATAATCGGCGCTCACATGACGACGACAGTCATTTACCATCATTAGACGTTCAAAAGTTATTCGCACCGGATTGTTCGTTGTCGCAGCGCTCGCCCGTGATCATGTCACGATTGGCCCCGCCCGGCGGCACCATGGGGTAAACATTTTCATCGCTGGCGATCGGCACGTTGATGAGGCAAGGGCCCGGATGGCGCAGCGCTTCGGCGATGGCCGCGGCCGGGTTCTCTGTTTGTCCGAGATCCACGGCGCGCACGCCAAATCCACGGGCGATCGCGGCGAAGTCCGTATGGCTTTTGAGGTGAGACGCATGATAGCGGCCGCCATAGAAGAGTTGTTGCTGCTGGCGCACCATTCCCAAGTGAGAGTTGTTGAGCAGGATAATTTTGACCTCGACGCCTTCTTCCGCGGCGGTGGCAAGCTCGTGCAGGTTCATGAGCAAGCTGCCGTCGCCGCTGAAACAAGCGACCGTGCGGCCGGGACAAGCGAGTGCCGCGCCGATGGCGGCGGGCAGGCCAAAGCCCATGGTGCCCAGGCCTCCCGAGGTCAGCCATTGGCGTGGCCGCTTGAATGGATAGGCTTGCGCCACCCACATCTGGTGCTGCCCCACGTCAGTCGTGACGATGCTGTCGTCGGGCAACAAAGAGGCGACGGTGCGGACAATGCCATAAGGCCGCAGAGGATCGTCCGCGCCGGGCATCGCCAACGGGTAGCGCGCGCGAACCGTGTCAATATGTTGCTTCCACTGGCAACGCCTATTCGCCGCGATCATCGGGGTCAGAGCGGCCAGCGCATCACCGACATCGGCCACCAGCCCCAAGCTCGGCTGCTTGATCTTGCCCAGCTCGCTTGGATCGATGTCGATGTGGAGGATCTTGGCGCGGGGACAGAACTCCGCAGCTTTGCCAGTAGCTCGGTCGTCGAAGCGTACTCCGAGGCCGACCAGCAGATCGCATTCGTCGAGCAGCATGTTGGTAAAGCGTGCCGCATGCATGCCAACCATGCCAAGGAAGAGGGGATGGTCATGAGGCAACGCGCCGAGAGCGAGCAAAGTGGCGGCCGCCGGAATAGTAGCCTTTTCCATCAAGCGACGCAGCTCTTTCGATGCGCCCGCCGCGATGATTCCGGCGCCGATCAGCAGTAGCGGTTTTTGCGCCGCATTGATCATGGCGGCAGCGCGATGCAGATCGTCGGCGGGGCACAGCGGCGGCGGTTCGGCTCGTCCAGGCTCGGGAAGCAAATCCACGTCGACCAGTTCGGTCTGCACGTCCTTCGGAACGTCCACCAGCACGGGCCCCGGTCGGCCGGACGCCGCGATACGAAAGGCATCGGGAATGACGTCGAGCAATTCCAGGGCGGAACGGACCAAAACGTTATGTTTGGTAATCGGCAAGCTGAGCCCAAAGGTGTCGACCTCTTGGAAGGCGTCGGTGCCGATCATATTGCGGGGAACCTGGCCGGTAATCGCCACGAGCGGAATCGAATCCAACTTGGCATCAGCGATGGCTGTGAGCAGGTTGGTGGCGCCGGGCCCCGAGGTGGCAAGGCACACCGCCGGCCGGCCGGTGACCCGTGCCATTCCCTGTGCGATGAATCCCGCGCCTTGTTCGTGACGCGCCAATATATGGCGAATCGAACTGGCTTGCAGCGCATCGTACAGGGGTAGGTTCGCGCCGCCGGGGATGCCGGCAATTGTTGTGACGCCTTGGCGCTCGAGGAGCGCGGTAATGAGTTGGGCACCTGTTAGTTGCATGGGAGCTCTCCTATCTGGATTTGCTCCCTGCGCGGCTTACGGAGACGGTGGGTGGGCCAAAAAAACAAAACCCCCGTCGGCCATCGCGCCGGCAGGGGTTTAAAAAATTGTTTACAATTTTCCCGCTACGACGCGAAAGCCTCGTTTACTAAGACGACTACGACTACGAAATGCAAAGGCCGCGCCTTTAACGCAAGCGGCTTGTAAGTCTCAGCGGTAAACATGATTGGAAACTAGCATCAAATGGATCGCGCCGCAAATCGGAGTGATTTATTCGGGCTCAGCTCTTGTCCGGTAGTGTAAGTTCGAGACGGAACCAATCTCCACGATCTCTATTGGCAGCCATGAAAAATAATGGAGACGGCGGCAGTGCAACGCTAATTCAATCTGTCTTGGCGATTCACGCGGTCAAGATGTAGGCGGCTGTCCCCGGTGGCTTGACCGCGCAAATCATCGATTTACGTTTGCCTAGCTTTCCGTGCCGCGGCGATGTCGCCTTCGCTCAGGCGATAGAACCTTACCGGGTTGTCGCAGAGCATTTTCTTTCTGAATTCATCGGTCAGGTCTTTGCGCGCTTTTAGCGTCGGCAGGTCGCCGCCGAACTGGTCGCGTTCGCGCTCGTGGGGGAAGTCGGAGGCCCACATGATGACGTCGTCGCGCAGCAGTTTGACGACGTAGGGGGCGGTGCGTTCTTCGACTTCCATGGTGACGAAGATGTTGCCGCTTTCAAAAAAATGGCTCGGCGGATGCTTCAAGCTGCGGCGCCAGGCGGGCGGCGAATTTTTCGTAGTCCTCTTCCATGCGATCCATCATGAACGGCACCCAGCCGGCGCCGGCTTCCAAGTAGGCGACGCGCAGCTTGGGAAATTCCTGGAATACGCCTTGAAACATCATGTTGGTGATGTGGAGAAACAGGCCGACGGGATGCTCCAGCATATGGGCTTCGAGAAAACTGGCGACGCGGTCGAGGCCTAAGTTTTGGCTGACGCCGCCGTGGATCGTCAGCGGCACGTCTAATCTCTGCGCTTCGTCGTAGATCTCGTGAAACAGCGGCGAACCGTAGAGCGGCGTGCGGTTGTTGGTGGCCGACGGCAACAGGCCGGCGACAAAGCCAAGTTCTTTGACGCAGCGGCGCAGTTCCAGCGCGGCGGCTTTGGGATCTTGCGGCGCGAGCAGGGCGACGCCTTTCAAGCGCGGCGATTGACTCATGAAGCGATCGTAGAGCCAGTCGTTGTAGCCCTGCGCCAGCGCGGAAGCCCAGGCGGGCAGTTGGATCATGCCCAACGCCAGCGCCGAAGTCGGGTAGAGCACCGCCATGTCGATGCCATGCTCGTCTTGAAATTTTATCCAGCGCTCGGCGTCGGGATCTTCGCGCTTGCCTTTGCGCGCCAAGCCGCGCTGCCAGCCGTCGGCGTCGAACATCGGCCAAGTCGAGTGCCAGTTCATCTCGGCGAAGTTGCCTTTGATGTGGGCGAAGATGTCTTTGTGGTCTTCCATGATGTGGCCGTCGGCGTCGATGATGAATTCTGCCATGTGTCGTTAGTCTCCTAAGGTTTCTGTTATGTCGGTGTAACGCGAAAATCCTGATTCACCACGAAGGCACGAAGGACACGAAGTTCGGAGAAGTTTTCACTGTCTTTTACTTACCTTCGTGATCTTCGTGCCTTCGTGGTGAGATGTCTCCTGTTCCGAATCGTTGGTTGAACTCACTGCATGAAGATCTTCTGATATTCCTTCTTCTTGGTTTCGTAGTCTTCTTTGGTGAACTGGTACATCTGCACGAACTTGATCTTGTCGGCGTCTTGGAGCGGCGGATAGACGCCTTTGCGGTTGACGAATTCGCCGGTGTCGGCCTGAATTTTCATGCTCTCCTCGTCGAGAAAGAAATCGATAAAGGCTTTGCCGGCGTTGGGGCGCGGCGCTTTGGCGCCGATGTTGATGTACTGCCCGTCGCCGAGCATGTTGTAGTCGCGCATGTAGTCGAGATTGGCGCCTTGTTTGTTGTAGGTCAAAACGAAGCGCGCGAAGGTGATGCCGATGGGCGACTTCGCCGCTGCCGACTTTGTCGGCTGCCGGCACGATCGACTCGGCGAAGATCGGTTTGGCGGCGGCCAGATCGCGGATAAATTTTTCTGACTCGTTGCTTGGGCATGATTTTGTCCAGGCTGCGCGAGCCATTGGGTCGTCAGTGTGTGGTTCGACCGGGTGGGGCATGACCAATTTGCCGCGATATTCCGGCTTGACGACGTCTTCGAGGGTCTTCGGCGATATTCGCCGGCCTTGATGCCGGCTTTGTTGAAGATCACGCCGTACAGGACGTTGCGATAGCGCGCGCCCAGAACAGGATCGATGGCTTCTTTGGCGAAGGCTTTGAGCGAGGGAGATTCGTATTTGCGCAATGACACCCTCGTTGGCCATCAGTCGCATGTGATCGCCGGTGATGGCGACCACGTCGAAGCCGGGCTTGCCGACGCGATGTTCGCTCAGCACGCGGTCGAGGACTTCGGTGGAGCCGCCGCGCCAGTACTCCATCTGGATGCCGGTCTTTGTTCTCGAAGGCGGCTTCTTCAGGGCGTCGGCGGTGAAGGTTTCCATGGAGGTGTAAAGAATGACCTTGCCGCCTTCTTTCTTCGCCGCGGCGATCGGACTGCGCCGATTGACCGAAGGCAGGTTGACTCGTTTGTTAGGACGAAGCAACCGATAATTAGCGCTAAAATCTGTTCGCATCGAAAATTCCTTTCCCATGACAAAATCACTGCTCGACAGGGAGATTTATATGGTACGGGTCGCGGTGGAGTCAAGGTCGGGAAGTGGTTCATGTTTGGCTTCTGACGACGCGTTGCCGTAGGGGCAGGATCTTGGGTGTCTGCCCGCTCGGACGGGCGACCGCTCAGGGTCGACCCTACAGGAATCGCAACGGAATTATTTGCCCGCTATGCGTTTGAAGAAGCCTTCGCGTTCGAGTTCGTCGATGATGCTTTCGTCGAGGTAGCGGCTAGATGGTCATGTCGACTTTGACACCGGGGTTGCGCTGGGCGGTGATTTCCAGAGTGTTGCGCAAGCCTTCGTGGGAGACCCGGGTGGGGAAGGCGAAGCTCTTGCCGAAGTATTGATAGGTTTCTTCGATGGCTTTGGGGTTTTTGAAGCGAAGCCACTTGGCGAGCACGGCGACGGCTTTCTCCTTGCTGTTCATGAACTGGTAGACGCCTTCGGCGTAGGCCTGTTGAAAACGCTTGACGGTGTCGCGATTTTTTTCGACCCAGCTGCGGCGCGCGACCATGACGTTCATCGGAAACGACGAGCCTTTGACATCGCTCATCTTGGCGAATTCATGCATGCCGTGGCGGAACGCTTCGTTGATGTCAGGGTAGGAGAGCATGGTGCCGTCGATCGCTTTGGCGGTGAGCGAAATGATCCGCGAGGCCGAATCGCCGGCGGGGAAGATGGTCACCGCCTGGCGCGGGATGTTCCAGGCTCGTCAGCGCCAGAAATGTCGCTGTCTCGGTGGCGCCGCCGACGGCGAGGACGCCGATCTTCTTGCCGACTAAGTCCTCCGGTTTACGGATCTCTTTCTGGGTGATGAAACTATAGGGAAACTGAATTGAGCGTGCCCGAGATCATTACCAGATCGGCGCCTTGATTGATCGCATTGACCGCCGTGGCGGCGTCGACCTGGGCGAGCTGAATGCTGTTGCCTAATAGGGCCTGAAGCTGGCGCACCGAGCCGGAGAGAAAAACCAGATCGCCGTTGAAGCCATATTTTGTAAACAAGCCGAAGTCTTTCGGCGCCCAGACCGGCGCTTGAAAGCCGGCAAAGCCGGCGTAGGCTACCAGATGAGTTTCTTGGGCGCGGGCGGAAAACGGCAAGAGCAGGACAAGTAAATAACCACGGTCAACAGTTTGCTTCCAGGTCGATGTACCTGCGCTCCAATCTCGCTGAGATGGTTTCGACTCAGATGCAGTTCTACGTCCAGCCGCGCGTCCAACGCTCGCCCTTCTTGATCTTGTCGGCGAAATAGTTCCACTCGGCCGAGTGATACATCTCGTCGCGCGGCCGGCGAAAAAGTTTTTCTCTGCTGCCGGTGAGAGTTTGAATCGACTCCTGGGTTGGCCCTTGATAGCCATGCAGGCCAGCGATGGCGACGATTTTCGCTGTGCGCTCCATATAGAGTGCGTTGATGCAGGCCTCGTCGATACTTTCGCCCACGGTCACGATGCCGTGGCCGTTGATCATCATGCGCTGAAGCGTTCCCCAAACTCTTAGCGAGTTCCGCGCCTTCGGATTCATCGAGAATGTAAATCGGCCGCGGAAAGATCGGCGTGCCGCCTTTGAAGCGCGAGGATTGCATGTGGACCCAGTCGATGGGTTTTCCGCCAAGCTCAAGGCGACGCACATGGACGCGTGGCAATGGACCGCGGCGTTGACATCGGGCCGCGCCTTGAAAATCTCGCTGTAGATGACCGCTTCGCGCGGGATCGTGCCGACACCGCGCAGTTTCTTGAGAGAATAGTCAAAGTGAACTAACCAGTCCTTTTTCACGCCCTCGGCGCGGCGAAACATCTGCACAGCGATGCCCTTGTCGTCTGGCAGACGGACGCCGACATGGCCCCAAATGTCGCCGATCTCCCATTCCAAGATCTTCGCGGCGATGCGCAATTCTTCTTCGGCGGTTTTGATCACGGCGCGAGTCGGTGTTTTCTGTTTCATTGAATATTCCTAGCTGTCGATTGAGTTGGCGATCACGACGCGGCTTTCTTGCGCGCGGCGTAGGACATCGGGTTTTCTTTTTGCGCGGTTCCGGTCAAAAACTCAAACTTCTTTTGCCAAGGCAGATTGCGCGGCACCAAGTGGGCGAAGCAGTCGATATGCGGGAACCAATTCCTTTGCGCGTCATATACTAAATGCGGCGGCTCTTTGCCGGTCTGAAGCTCCTTGGCGGTGGTGAGCAGGAATCTGCGCACGGCGATGACCGCCTTGTCGCTGACGCCGAGATGTTCTTTGGTGCGGTCGAAAATTGCGCCCATGCTCTCGGTGGCGCAGCCATCGTGATTTAAAAAATCGTCGATGCCGGTAAAGCTCAAGGTTTTCTGCTTGTGCCGGTCTTGCAAATAATTGTTTCGCGCGTTGCGCACTTTCGTGTAATCCGGGATTGATCTGTTTGCGCCGGTGCACTTCGTCGTCGCGCACCGCACGGCCGCGATGAAAGCCGATATCGTAGCGCCAGCAGTGGGTATCGTCGGCCGGCACATAGGTGTGAATCTCGTAACCTTCGAGCTCGTTGGTCTTGCGGCCGGCCGGGACGCAGCCGTAGACCGGCATGACGAATGCCGAGAAGCGGACGTAGTGCTGCTCCTCGAAATTGCGCGTGGCGATCAAGCGCACGCCAAAGTCGGTGTCTTCGGTATCATAGACCGGCGCGGGATCGCCTTTGTAGACCGGCTGGTTGCTCTCGTTGGTAAAGCTGCGGTGTAGAAACGACAGATGCGACGAATCGCATTCGCCTTCGAGACCCTGGAGATAGTTGCATTCCAACAAACATTTGGTCACGTAGGAATATTCCAGCGGCACCTGGGTCCATTCGTAATTGGGAAACAACGGCAGCTTTTCGCGCGGGCCGAGATAGGCGTAGATGACGCCGTTGGCTTCGTGGGTCGGATAGGCGGTGTGATGGAGCTTCTTGGCGAAATCGCTGCCGCCGGGCTCGGCGGGAGTTTCCAAAACGTTACCGTTCACGTCGTACTTCCAGCCGTGATAAACACAGCGCAGGCCGCACTCTTCGTTGCGGCCAAAAAATAGCGAAGTGCCGCGGTGGGCGCAGTGCTCGCCGATCAGGCCGATGCGGCCCTGGCTGTCGCGGAAGGCGACCAGCTCCTCGCCCATTAATTTTACTCGCACCGGCGGGCAGTCGTTTTGCGGAATCTCTTCGGACAACAGGGCGGGCACCCAATAGCGCCGGATCAGATTGCCCATCGGCGTGCCGGGGTTGGTTTGGGTGATTAAATCATTATCCTCTCGGGATAGCATTCTTAGCTCCTCAGATATTCGTTCAAGGGTTCAAGGTTCAAAAGTTCAATCGACGGATGTTCAAATGGTTCCAGCATGTTCCAAAGGTTCCAATGTCAGCTGTCCAATGGTCCGAGATTCGCGCAACGATTCCTGCTGATTTCCATTACGTGTCGAGTGTGCCGGCGGCGAAGATGTCGGCGTAGGTTGGGGCTTTGCGGATCATGCCTTGCTCGACGTTGTATTTGATAAAGGCGTCGATGGTCGTCTGGTTGGCTTTGATGCCGTGCTTCCACGGGTCGCCCCACTTGGCCATTTGCTCTTTGAGTTGTTCGCGCAGGTAGACGACCGAAAAGCCGCCGCGGTCGCTCAAGATATCGTCGTAGGCCAAGGCCTTGGCCTTTTCAAAAGCGGCGTAGAATTTGGCTGCAAGCTCCGGGCGCTCGCGGTCGAGTGTGCGGCTCATGACGATCATATGCACCGGGGTGTAAATGCCGGTGTCGTTGTAGAGGTCGAGATCTTCCTGGACGTAGTCGGGAAAGAGCCGCTTGATCTTTGGATGGTTTTCCAGATTCTCGAACATCTTGGTGTCGGAAATGTCGGTGATCAGCGCGTCGAGCTCGCCGGCGATCAACCGCTGCGCCATGTTCTTGGTTTCGTCGACATAGTCAATCTTGACCTCGTTGTCGTGCACCGGAAAAACTTCTTTGGCTTGCAGCACCCACTGGACGTTGGAGAAGTCGACGCCGTGACGTTCCTTGAGCAAACCGCGCGTCCAGACGGTCAGCGCGGTGCGATAGGTGCGCGAGCCGATGCGTTTGCCGGCAAGATCTTTGGGCGTGCGGATGGCGGCATCGGCGTGACAGAAGATCAGCTGATAGGCCGGCTTGCGCTTGGAGAAAACCGGTAAGCCGATTATTTCCCAGCCCGCTTCGATGGCCGGCAGGAAGTAGCCGATGTTCAAATCCATCAGGCCGAAGTCGCCGGCTTTGAGCTTGGGATCTTCTTTGTTGATCATCGACGAGGATTTGACCGGGTTGAGCGTGACGCCGTCGATGGGAACGCGGCCTTCGAGCAGCGGCAGGGTGATGTCGTAGCGCATTACGGGGAAGTCGATTGTGATAGGTGAATAGGTGGTCATGACGAATTCATCCATGGCTCGAAGGTTGCGGTCTGTCAAGGGCTCGTGGGCGCGCTGCGCTCTATGCGAATATCCTATGCACCACGAAGGCACGAAGCACGAAGGGTTCGGAAGGCTAAGTCTCCGAACTTCGTGCTCTTCGTGCCTTCGTGGTGAAAAATCTTTCCCAATCGGTTGCGGCTGTGCCGCGCTGAGATCACTGTCGTGGCGCGAGGGTTTCGAGCTTCGCTCTCAAGAGCTCCGGCTGGCCATGCTGCTTCGAGAACAACCGGTTTAGTTCCGTGGCATTGACTTCGGCCAAGGTGGGCGGATTCCAGCGCGGTTGTTGATCTTTGTCGATCAAGCGCGCGCGCACGCCTTCGCGGAAGTCCGAGCTAGCGCAGAAATTGAGCGCCATGTCCCATTCACGCAGGAAGACATCTTTCAATGGCAATCCTCGGCCGCCGGTGATCTGTTCGAAGATTGCCCATGCTGAGGTCGGCGAGCCGGCGCGATAGCCGTGAATCGCCGCGCTCATCCATTCGTCGTCGCCCTGCCACAGGCGCATGGCGGCGTCGACGGCTGCGATGTCCGGCTGCAGGGTAATTTCCTTGATGACGGAATGGCGCTTCATGACCTCGGATTGGTCTGGCTCGACAGTGTCCGCGAACTGCCGCAAATAGTCGCGCAATATTTCGCGGTCCTTGGCCATCTCCCGCGTCCATGGCAAATGAACTAGGCCGTCGAGAACTGCGCGCTTGCGCTCGGCGCGGATGAGCAGGTCGGCCATGCCGATGCTGACGGCGTCGGCGCCGTTGAAGCGCGCCGAGGTGAGCCCCAAGAACATGCCCACTCCCTCCGGCATGCGATTCAAAAAATAACTGCCACCGACATCGGGAAACAGGCCGATGGCGATCTCCGGCATCGCCATATGGGTGCGCTCGGTGACGACGCGGCAAGTGGCGCCGTTCATGATGCCGATACCGCCGCCCATGGTGATGCCATCGGCCCAACAGAGCAGCGGTTTCGGGTAGCTGTGGATTAGATAATCGACGAAATACTCATGGGAGAAAAAATCGGTGCCGATTCGGATATCCGCACTGGCGTTCAGTTGCGTCACCAATGCCTTGACATCGCCGCCGGCGCAAAAGGCTTTTTCCGAATCTGCGTGCAGCACGACACAGACGATATCGGCGCGTTCGCGCCATTCCAGGAGTTTGCGCTCCAGTACCTGGAACATCTCCAAGGTCAGGGCATTGAGCGCCCTCGGGTTATTCGGCGCTAGCAATCCAATGGCGCCGGTAGCGGTTTGCTGCTCAGTGATCGATACGGCGGCGATCTGCGGGGTATGCTCGGTCATGGCGGTTACTCTCAAAGTCAGGTGGAACAAAATTGTTAGACAATGCCCAGGGCTTCATCTTTTGTGTCCGGTCGGCACCTGGGCGGTTTTGACACGCTATCGTAATTCGGTGACAATTCAACCACTTGCCTTAGCCACACGCCGCTCAACAAGCTGGCATATTGATTGCTGTACAGAGCAATCGAGCCGTAATTCTAGGACAGAGAGGGACAACATGGAAGCTATGGAATTGGAAGCTGTGGAAGTTTTGGAACCTGTCGTCACCAACGAAGTAAGCGCAGTCTATGACATTCACTACGAAAACGCGACTTTCCAGGCGGCGGTGTGCCACCGTTGCGGCGCCAAGATGTTCCCAGTGGAGCTGCTCGAAGCGCATATGGATCGCCACCAACTTAAAGATATGTTCCTCGAGAGCGAGCTCAAGAAGCTCCAGTACGCAATGAATCGAATGCGATAGGCTGACGATTTCGCCGGCTCCGGCCGGCAACCTGTGTTCCCAGGCGCAGGCGTGGATTCCTCCTCGGTTCACGCTTGCGGTATCATCCCCAGGGTGTCCCCGATAAGGGGACACCCTTCCCTTAAAAAATCTCCCATATTTCAAGTTCTTTGCGATTGCGCCACTGCGTTGGCTGATTTGCCATCGGTATGGCGATGCGTGTGACGGCGTCTGTGGCCCGTCAAATTGACTTCAAAGTTTCGCCTTGTTAACCAATGATGTCCTGGGAGAATCACTATTGAAAGCCGTTCGCATGCATGGTTACGGCGGCGCGGAGCAACTGTTTTACGAAAGCTGCGAGCCGCCGAAGCTAACCGAACCCAACGAAGTCATCGTTAAGCTCAAGGCCGCTGCGCTCAATCACATAGATATCTGGAACCGCATGGGCGCGACGGGGATCGACGTCGCGATGCCGCATATTCTCGGCGCCGACGGCGCCGGCGTAGTGGTCGAGACCGGCGCTAAGGTTGAGAACGTCCATGTCGGCGACGCGGTCTGTCTCTATCCGCCGACCGGCTGCGGCCAGTGCGAATTTTGCCGCACCGAGCGGGATTTTATGTGTATCCGGCTGCGCGTGCTCGGCGAGCGGCTCGAGGGCACCTACGCCCAATATGTGAAGCTGCCGGGGCAAAACTGTTTTCCGATCCCCAACGGTTATTCATTCCACGAAGCCGCGGCGTTTCCGCTGGTGTTCATCACGTTGTGGCGCATGGCGATTACCAACGCGGCGCTTCAACCGGGCGAGACCATGCTGATTATCGGCATCGGCGGTGGTGTGGCGAGCGCAACTCTGCAAGTGGCCAAACAGATCGGCGCCCGGGTGATCGTCACCTCAAGCAGCGATGCCAAGCTCGAGCGCGCCAAGAGTCTCGGCGCCGATCACGGCGTCAATCATCACCGAGAGAGTTTTGTCACGGCGGTGCAGTCGCTGACCGATCGGCGCGGCGTCGATGTCGTGCTCGATTGCGTCGGCGGTGCAAGTGTGGCGGCAGAGTCTGGCTTCGCTGGCGCGCGGCGGCAGGTTGGTCACCTGCGGCGCCACGGCGGGCGGCCAGCCGCAAGACGACATCGCGGCGATCGTTGCCAAGCAGTTGAAGATTTACGGCTCGACGCTGGGCAGCCGCCGGGAATTTTTTCAGCTCATCAGTTTTCTCAATGCGACTAAGATCAAACCGATTATTGACAGCGTATTCCCGCTCCGTGAGGCGGCCAACGCGCAGCGCTATCTCGAAGCAGCGAAGCAGTTCGGTAAGGTGGTGTTGGAGATGCCGGACTGAGAATTGGCGCGGCGCGGCGCAGCGATTGTTCCTCTGATTCTAATCGATTGGCGGCGCCGTGGATTGGCGCCGATCCGCGTCTCAATCAGTCTCGCCGTCAAAGCGATTGCGGTAGCGCCGGTAGTCTTCGCGCTGGCGCATGACCTCCGCTTTTCCCAACGGGTCGTAATTACAGGGTCCGTAGAAGTCGATGATATCGCCCTCGCTGGGATCTTTCAGCTGGGGACGGTCAAAATGAAGGGTATTTTCACGGATCGCCGGGAACTTGAGATGGCAAGATTGTCCCGAAGCATCGGGGCTGCGCGAGATGACGCCGTCGGCAGCCCAGAGCACCGAACTGGATAGCAGCAGTGTGCCAGCGAGAAATTGAATGGATCGAATTCGACTGTTCATAAACCGCTCCTTTCAGACAGCGAAACAATTGATCGCGATGTCAGTTATCCTACATCAGGACTTGCCCAGGTGATAGACCCCCCGGTGCGCTTACGATCACTGCGCAAACAAGCCGCGGCGTTTGAGCGCTTCGGCGCAAGCTTCGAGAGTGCGTAGTTGGTCGTTGGCGGCGAAGCGCAAGACCACAGTGCGGGCGCCGGCCTCGACATATTTCTCGGTCCAATCGATCACTTCATCCCAGGAGCCGGTGACGCAGAGCATGGCATTGGCCACCGCTTCATAGGAGCGATTATAGTACTGCGCCAAGAACTGTTGCCCCTCTACCACCGCGTCCTTGCCGCCTGCCGCCAGGGTGAAATAAATTCCCGGATGGATCGACTCGGGCTTGCGCCCGGCGGCTGCGGCGTATTCTTGAATCTTTTGCCAACACTCGCCAAAGAGTTCGGGGCTTTTGATGTTGTTGAGCCAGCCGTCGGCGAGCCGGGCGACGCGCTTCAGGCCGGGCTCTACGGCGTTCGACGCCAGCCAGATCGGCACCCCGCCAGGTTGGCTCGGTTTCGGTTCGAGGGTCACGTGATCGAAATGGCTGAACTTGCCGGCATGGGTGACGTCGTTTTCGCGCCAGAGCCGACGCATGACTTGGACCAGCTCTTCGCTCATCTTCATGCGCGCGCTGGGATCGAGGCCGAGGATTTCAAATTCATGTTCCGCCGCCGGGTCCTTGGGCCGGCCGTAGCCGACGCCGAGATCGACCCGTCCGCCGGTCATCCAGTCGAGGCTGGCGAGCTGGTAAGCGAGCAGGATCGGATTGCGCAGCGCGGCGAGAAATATCGCCGTGCCCAAACGGACCCGCTGCGTGCGCGCGCCGATGGCGGCCAAGGTCGTCAGCGCATCGATGCGCGGCCGCGCCGTCAAACTATCGCCGACCCACACCGAGTGAAAGCCCAATGCCTCGGCGCGTTCGGCAATTTGAAACAGAGCCGACGGATCGGCGCGTCCGGACATGATCGCTTCGCGGGTGGGTAATAACACACCAAAGTTGATTTTTGCGTTCTGCATTGGATCGCTCGCTGTATTTCCCTTTAAGTTTATTGAACTCGTAAAGGGTGAAGGGCAAGGCGTCAGGATCGGAAACGCCTAACCCTTTACCCCTCACGCCTCACGAGTTCTCCGCGCCGCGAATCAATCGCGCGACATCGTACTCCATGATCGTTTCGCCGTGCTGATTCTTGACCCACTGGCGGTAGCGGACGATGCCGCCGCCGCGCGCCGGGACGGGCTTGGTATCCAACACTTCGATTTCCACTTGGATGGTATCGTTGACTTTGACCGGGCTGAACAGGCGCATTTTGTCGAGTCCGGCGAAGGCCATGCCGGTGCCGTGAATTAGACCTGTCTGCACGGTCAGCCCCTCGGCCATGCCGAAGGTGAGACTGCCCGGCGCGATGCGCTCGCCGTAGAGACTTTCCTTGCGAATGTATTCCATGTCCAAAAACAGCGGCTCGGTGAGGCCGACCAAGTTCACAAAGGTCAGGATGTCGTGCTCGGTAATCGTCCGCCGGCCGGTGCTGTAGCGCTCGCCGGCATGGAACTCTTCGAAAGTCTTACCAATCATAGGACGCTCTTTCTTTTTAATCGTTCGATCTCTTCGATACTCATTCCGAGCCAGGATGACAAGACATCTGCGCAATGCTCGCCCAGTAGCGGCGGCGGCAGCCGCACCGATGCCGGGGTGGCGGAAAACTTTACCGGAATGCCGGCGAGTTTCACCTTGCCGGCGGTGGGATGGTCGACTTCGACGAGCATATTGCGGTGCAGCACTTGCGGCGCGGCAAAAACTTGATCGATGGTTTGCACCGGCGCGCAGGGGACGTCGGCGGCGGTGAGCGCGGCGACCCAGTCGTTTGTCGTGCGGGTCAGAAAAATGGTTGAGAGCCTGGCGATCAACTCTTTGCGATTCTCGACGCGGTCGGCGTTCTTAGCGAAGCGCGGATCGTCGGCGAGTTCGGCCCGTCCCAGCGCCGGGCAGAGGCGCTGCCAGATCGTTTCGCTGGCGGCGCCAAGCACCAAAAAACTGTCGGCGGTCTGAAAGCTTTGGTAGGGCACGATGGTCGGATGGGCGTTGCCCCAGCGGCCGGGAACTTGGCCACCGATGAGATAGTTGCTGCCGGCGTTGATCAGCGCGGCGACTTCAGCTTCCAAAAGTGAAGTGTCGAGCTTTTGGCCGACGCCGAGTTTTTCTCTGGCATAAAGCGCGGCGACGATCGACTTGCCGAGCATCAAACCCGCGACCAGGTCGATGATCGCGACGCCGACCTTGAGCGGTCCGCTCTCGGCGCTGCCGGTGACACTCATCAAGCCGCCCCAGGCTTGGACGATCAAATCATAGCCCGGTATGTCCGCCATCGGCCCATCGGCGCCGAAACCCGATAGCGAAGCGTAAACCAGCCGCGGATTTTTTTCGCGTAACAGTTTTTCGCCCAAGCCCAAACGCTCCATGGCGCCGGGACGAAAGTTTTCGATCAGCACGTCGGCGCGCTCGGCGAGCTGGCGGACAAGCGCGATGCCATCGGCCGACTTGAAGTCGACGGTGAGGCTTTTTTTGTTGCGATTGGTACAGAGAAAATAAGCGCTCTCGCCGCCGGCGAAGGGCGGCCCCCAGCCGCGGGTGTCGTCGCCGACGCCCGGCTGCTCGATTTTCACGACTTCGGCGCCGAGATCGCCCAAGAACATGGTGCAGTAGGGGCCGGCGAGGACGCGGGTGAGGTCTAGGACGCGGATGCCGTGCAATGCGCCGTTATTCGCTTCGCTCATAGGATTGGGACTCGTTCAAACGGTTCAACCGCTGTGCTGCCGTTCAAGCCGTTCAAGCAAAGGGCGACCGCGATCGCCCCTACGCTATTTGAATTCGATGCCTTTGGCTTTGAGAATGTCGTTCAACGTTTCGACGCCGAGCCAGAGGCCGGGCATGCCGCCGGGGATGGCCGCGACTTCGACGGCTTCCAGGACTTCGCGCGGCGCAGCGCCCAAGGTCAGCGCGCGTTCGCTGTGCAGTTTTACTCCGCGCGGGCGGTTGAGCGCGCAGCAGATGCCGACCATGATCAGCTCCTTGGTCTTGCGCGGCAGCGCGCCTTCGCGGCCGAAGGTGCCGTCGACGTATATGCCTTTGAGCTTCTCGAAATACTCCGGGTCCATTTGCGCGATCAAGTCGTAGGCCTTGTTCTGCGCGCCCAACGCGGTTTTTTCAAAAGCGTCTTTTGCATCTTGAGCCATGGTTGCCTCCTTATGAGTTCGCACCGTTAAGATTATTCTCTCGCAAAGGCGCAAAGACGCCAAGTTCGGAATCGTTGTCATTTCGACCAGAGGGAGAAATCTTTCTTAGATTCCTTGCCTTCGCTCGGGATGACGGGCACCGGCCCGTCACCTTTGCGCGCCTTGCGCCTTTGCGGGAGATATTCCGATTTCTCTAGCATCAATCCTTCCGGGTGTTCTGGCTGATCACGACGTCGACCAGCGCTGGGCCGTTTTGATCCAAGGCGCGTTTGAGCGCTGCTTCGATGGCGTCGGGATGTTCGACGCGCTCGCCATGGATGCCGAAGGTTTCGGCGAGCCTGGCGAAGTTGATTTCCGGACCGGTGATCTCGGCGCCCATGTCGGCGGCGATGCGAATGCGCTCCTCTGAACCACGGAACTGATTTTTAACCGCCATATAGGCGCGATTGTTGAAGACGATGACGACCAGGGGAATGCGGTACCTGGCAAGCGTCCATAAACCCTGGAGGCCGAACATCGTGCTGCCGTCGCCCAAGCAGGCGACAACGCGCCGTTTCGGCGCGGCGAGCTTGGCGCCGATGGCGGCGCCCAAGCCCCAACCCAAGTAGCCGCCGGATGAGTTGGAAAAATAATCCCGTCCCGGCGAAAACTGAAAGTTGGACATCAAAAGATCTTTACTGGTGGGGCTCTCGTTGACGATCAAGGCATCTTTCTCGACCAGCCGGTCCATGGTGCGGGCGACCCTCGCGGCGTTGATCGGCGTGGCGTCCCAACCTTTGCTGACACGGCTATCGATCTCGCCGGTGGCTTGATCCTTGGCTTTGCGTAGACATTCCAAACGCTCGGATTTCACTCCAGTTGCCGGCTCGACTTTCGCGTAGCATTCGATCAGCGACTTGAGTGCGCTCTTGGCGTCGGCGACGATGCCGATGTCGACGGGAAAAACCTTGCCGATCTCCCAGGGATCTTCTTCGATGTGAACGATCTTCGTCGACGGTTTGATTACCGGTTCGGGGATATAGCGGTACTCGCGGATCAGGCGGCAACCGATGGCGATGATGACGTCGGGTTCGCCCCATACGGGAAGATCGAAAGAGGGTTGGCGCTCGGCGATTTGAAAACTCTGCGGGTGGGTGGTCGGAAAGGACAGAAATGAATAGCGCGGTTCCATCACCACCGGCGCGGCGACCAACTCGGCGAATTTGATCAGTTCCTCGGTGGCGCGTGCCCTGGCGATGGCGCTGCCGGCGACGATCAACGGCCGCTTGGCGTGGGCGAGCATTTTGGCGGCATCGGCAAAGGCTTCGGGATCGCCCGCGATGCGCGGCGAGACGCGCGAACGCTCAGCGTCGGGATTCTCTACATTGATCGGTTCGCCCAGCAGGTTACTCGGTAGCGCGAGATACACGGGTCCGGTGGGCGCCGACGATGCGACTTTGAAGGCGCGGTTCAAATACTCTGGAATGCGGTCGGCGCGATGGACTTCGGCGCTCCACTTGGTGAATTGCTTGGTCATCTCGACCAAGTTCTTACCCTCGGTGTGTGAGTCGCGGCCGTCGATGCGGGTGTCGACATTCGTCGAGGTCACGATCACCGGCGAGCGATCGCGGTAGGCGTCGTAAAGGGCCCCCACCGAGTTCGCCGAACCCGGCAGTGTGCTCACTTGCGCCAGTTGCGGCCGACCGGTGACGCGGGCGTGACCGTCAGCCATGGAGACCACGCAGGTCTCGTGCATCGCCAGGATGAAGCGGATCTTTTCCTGATCGGCGATGGTGCCGATGAATTCCTGGCCGCTGGTGCCGGGCAGACCGAAGACATATTCGACGCCATGGGCGGCGGCGACTTCTAAATAAGCTTGCGAGGCGATTTTTTCTGCGGACATTATTTTAGTCGCTCCTTTCAGTCGCTCCCGTTCAAAAGTTCAAGCGTTCAATCGTTCAACGTTCGGAATTCGGTCGTCGCAGCTTCTGTCCGAATCCTTGAACTGTTGAACCTTGAACCTTGAACGGCTATTTTCTTCATCGATACAAGCCGTCGATGAAACCGCTGTCGTCCAACTCTTTTAGCAGAGTTGCGTTAATAAAGCGCTCCGGTGCCGCTTTGGCGGCCTCGGGGCGTTCCTTGGCGGCGAGGTCGAGGAGCGCTTTGACGCCTTTTACCGACGGATAGGGTTTGCGTGGCACAATTTTCGCCGCGAAGTATTCCCAGGTGGCGCCGACCGCTTCCAGGTTGTCCGTGCGCATGTAGCGGGCGATGATCTTTTCGCTCTCGCGGCGCTGGGTCTTGAAATAGTGAATGCCTTCGACGAAGGCGCGCATTAATCGAGTTGCGGATGGTTTGTTCTGCGTCAAGAACTTCTGGCTGCTCGCCATGCCGGTGATGAGGAACTCGCCGCCCAACTCGGACATGTCGAGCAAGACGTTCATGCCGTCTTTCTGGGCGATGGTGGTGATCGGCGGCAAGAGAATCGCCGCGTCGAGCTGGCCGGCTTTCATCGCTTCCAACCGGGTCGACTGTTCGCCCAACTGCAAGATCGTCACTTCGCGCGGGTCGATTTTGAGATGATTGAGCGCATAGCGCGCCGCGACATCGGGCGCGGCGCCGAAGCGGTTGACGCCGATGCGTTTGCCCTTGAGCTGGTTCGCTGACGTGATGCTTTTGACGGTGACTAACTGGAAAGCAAAGGTGTTGACGATACCAGCCGTCATCACCAGATCCGAACCGGCAAGATTGCTGCTGACGATCGCCGGTCCGGCCATCGCCATCGCTTGCACTTCGTTAGCGATCATCGCCGCCGCCGCCGTCGGCCCGCCGGGAATGAAAACTAAATTCACGTCCAAGCCGTTTTTTCTAAACAGCCCGGCTTCTTTGGTGATCCAGATCGGCGCGTAAGCGCCGGCCTGGGCGCTGTAGCCGACGATCATTTTTTCTTGTTGGGCGCTGGCGGCGGAGATGAAGCAAGTAGAAGAAGTAACCAGGTCGATGCGCAGAGTCGAACGCCCGAGTGACATCGTCGCAAGCAACTGCATAGCGTCATCCCGGCCAAGCGGAGCGCGAGCGGGGATCCAGGCGAGACCGGTTAACCCGGATTTCCGCCCTTTAGCCTTGCTCTGGACCGGCTTGCACGGGAATGACGATTCAGGGAGGGATGTTGTCTTCATTGCGACTTTGCTGATCGCATTCGAAAGTTCATGGTCATACGTACTTGACGAATTCTGCCGCATCTCAACTCGTCGATCGAAAATCGGCACGCGATTCTGCCCTCGGAGCAAAATCCAAAATTCAGCGAATCACCTTGTCCGCCCTTACCAGCACATTCGGCGGAATCGTCAGGCCGATCTGCTTTGCGGCTTTCAGATTGACGATGAACTCAAACTTGTTCGGCTGCTCGACCGGCAGATCGGCGGGCTTGGCGCCTTTCAAAATCTTGTCGACATAAGTAGCGGCCCGCCGGACCAGGTCGTTGTAGTTGACGCTGTAGGTCGATAAGCCCACCGTCTTCTACATATTCTTGTCATGTCGTACATGACCGGGAGCCGGTTCTTTACCGCGAGCTTCGGCAGTCTCTGTTCGGTGACCAGAGGCGATGCCGCCCGCCACCAGTCACAAGGACTGCGTCAGCACGCCCCTTGCTCGCGGCTCGGAATGCGGTCTCAATATCCTTGAGATCTAGTACGTCTAGGTATTGAAGCTGTACCTTGAACGCCGCTGCGGCGAGTTCCGTCTCTTTTAACGATTTGGGCGTTGCCCGGGTCGGTTGAAGTACCCGAGGACAGCCACACGGGAGACCTTAGGAACGATCTCCTTCAGAAGCTCCAGTCGCTTTCCGCTTAGCTCCGGCGCAAGGGTCGACAATCCAGTGATGTTCCCGCCAGGCCGCGCCAGGCTGGCGACGAACCCACGAGCCAACAGGGTCGGCGATCAACTGCGCCATGACAATGGGAATGGTAGAAGTTGCTTCCTTGGCGGCACGGGTTGCTATCGGACCGGCGGTGACGATGACGTCTACTTTAAGACGCACTAGCTCGGCCACAAGCGCGGGAAAGCGATCGAGTTTTCCCTCAGCGGATCGCCACTCAATGACAATGTTTTTCCCCTCCACGTATACTCAAGCTCGCGCAGCCCCTGCCGGAAGGCCTCGGTGAGGGCGGAGACAGCGGAAGGGGGGCACCTTGTAGGTTTCCTATCAGGGGGATTTTCGTTGGCTGTGCCCCCACAACGCCGCAGAATGCAGAAGCGATAACGTAAGGGATAATCCCCACCCATTTTGGATTTGCAATTTTGGATTTTGGATTGCCGGAATAAGAGAGACCAAACCGTATTCGAATTTTCTTGTGCAATTGTCTTGCTCCCTAATCCAAAATCTAAAATCAAAAATCCAAAATTCCTTACGGCCACACCGACTTGATGAATCCCGTTGCTTCCAGCTCATCCATGAAGCTGGAGTCCATGAATTCTTCGGCTTTGCGGCCTTTGGCTTTGGGGTTGTTCTCGGCGATCAGACTCAAAGAATTCTCGACGCCTTTGGGGTTGATCTTGGGAATTTTTTTAATATAGCGCGAGGCGAACAGGTCGTGGGTGGTCGCCAGCATGTCGCGGTCGGTGACGCCGCCGTATTTTCTCAGCGCGCGGATGCCGAGCTCGCGGTCGGTCAAAAGTCGCTTGGTGCCTTCGATATAGGCTTTGAGAAAGCGCAGCACGGCGTCGCGGTTGGCGTTGGCGTAGCGGCGGCTCACGACCACGGTTGACGCCGGGCTTTCGAATCCCGACTCGGAGAAGTCGAGCAGAGTTTTCAAATTAAACTTTTCCGCGTGGACGGAAGTTGGAAACGACACCATGCCGCCGTCGACGGTTTTTTGCGCGATCGCGATGGCGATGTCGGGCATGCGGCCGATCTGCACTATCTTCACGTCTTTTTGCGGCTCCAAGCCCCAATTTTTCAGCGCCGGCCGCAGCAGCAAGTCGGTCAGCGAACCGAAGCCTGTGACCGCGAGGGTCTTGCCTCTGAGATCCTGCGGTTTGGCGATGCTCGGGCTGACCATCAGCTTCATGATTTGGTTGTCGATGGAGCTGGCGACTTGAATCAAGTCGGCGCCGCCAACCGACGCTTGCAGATAAACCACCGATGACACCGTCGAGATGTCGAGCTGGCCGGAGACATGAACCTGCACCAGCTTCACGCCTTGGACGTAAACCATCTCGCTGTCGAAGCCGTATTTTTCCAACAGCCCGGCTTCTTTGGTGGCGAACAGCGGATAAAACGCCGCGCTCGGCGAGGGATAGCCGACGCGCAACTTTGATAGCGTGGCGCCGTCGGCAGCCAACGAAGTAAAAATTGAAAATGCAAAATTGAAAATTAGAAAAACTTTCCACGGTTTCATTGCTTAACCTCCGTCTCAATGGCCGGCAATGGAGCCGGTCAGACCCGTCGCCGACTGCGCTTAGCAGCTAACTAAATAGTTGCTGTGCGTTGGCGAACAAGAGTTTGTCCTTCACCGCTGGTTTGAAGTTCATCTTGTCAAAGCTCGCCAGGGCTTTTTCCAAATCGACGTAAGGGAAGTCGGTGCCGAAGAGCGCTTTGTCTTGCAGTCGGCCGCCGATGGCCCTTTGAAATAGTTCGGGAAGCTGTTCCGCGAGATATCCGGAGGTGTCGACGAAGAGATTCTTTTTGTGCGTCACCACGCCGATAAGCTCTTGCTCCCAGGGCCAGCCGGGATGGGCCGCGATGATTTTCATCTTGGGGAAATCGCGGGCGAGAGTGTCCAGGTAAATCGGCCGGCCATAATCGAGGGCAATGCCGCTGCCGCCATCGGTGTCGGCGCCCAGCACCGTGAAGCCGACATGGAACAATGCCGGCTTGCCGCTTGCCTGGATAATTTCCCAAATGTCGTAGAAGCGCTTGTCGTTGGGATAAAAGCCTTGATCGGGCGGATGAAATTTGAAGCCTTTGACCTTGGGATTTTTCACCAAGTCCTCGGCGTAGCGGGCGACGACGGTCAAATCAGCCGCGCTGGTGTCGAGGGCGGCGAGGATGCCGGGAAAGGTCTCGGGAAACTGACTGGCCAGATCGAGCACATGTTCGTTGCTGTTGCGCGCGCCTTCGTTGACCGTCGACGGGTGCCAACCGATCAAGAGCGCTTGCACATCGTTCTTGGCATAGAGCGCGGCGAAGCCTTCAGGGGTCTGCGGGATGTCGTTCAGGTTTCTACGAAAATAGCCGCAGGCGTGATGGTCGAGGCCGCGGGTGCTTGGATGGACGTGAACGTCAAAGGCTTTCATGAAAGCTCGCTCATTGATCTAGATGCGTGGGTAAAAAGTCTTGTTGCCGCCGGTCGTCTCGGCGAGAATTGCTGGAATTGCCAATGGGTTCCGGCCGAGCATTCGATTGGTTTTCTCTAGCTCTTCTCGCAGCGCCGCCGCGCCGGTGGCATCGATCAGTTTCAATGGCGGCTGCGGCATCTTGATCCCCTCGGTGGCGATCAGATCGACGGTGGCGGAAGCTTCCCCCAGCTCGGCAACGCGGGCGGCGGCGACCAACATCGACGTCATGAGCGCGCGCTTGACGTTTTCGTCGTCGAGGGATTTACCCTGGGCGTCGGCCAAGTCATAAATCTTCGGATTGGCTTTCTGATCGACGTAGAATCTCGGGTTGTCTTTGGCGAGCCGGTTGAGCAATTGCGATGAGCGCAGGAAGGTGTCGCCGCGCAGTTCCGCCATGATGCGCGTGACATCTTCGACGATGGCCGGCTTCCAACTGTCGAAGCTGATAAACGGCGGGAGCAGTTTTAACTCCTTCGCTGCTTGGTCAACCTGGTCGATGCGCGCGCCCTGTTCGAGTAGACGCACCGCCATCACCGCGTAAATCATCAGGATGCCGTTGGACACGAAGCCGGAGATATCTTGCACCGGCACCGGATCGCGGCCGAGAGTTTTCACAAAAGATAGGATCGCTTCCCGGTTCGGCGCCGTCATGTCACCGGTGACAATTTCGACCATCTGGGTGTAGAGGACGGGATTGAAAAAGTGCGTCAAAGAAAACTTTTTGCTGTCGACGGTGCCCTCGTTCAATAGTGTCGCGCGGGTGACCGACGATGTGTTGGTCGTCAGCAGGCCGGCGAAACCGGCGTCGCCGAGAGACTTGTAGACCGCGAGTTTGACCTGGGTTTTTTCCGAAACCGCCTCGGTGACCAGGTTTGCTTGCGCCAGCGCGGCTACGCCGTCGGCAGGCACAAGCAGTGTTCGCAGATTGTCGATCTCGCCATCCGCAATGCGCTTGCGCTTTTGCAAGCGTTCGATGGTCTGCTCGCGCCGGTCGGCCAGCGAATCCATGGCCGCCTTGGAGGCGTCATAGGCCAGCGTGGGAAAGCCCTTCATGGCGTAGAGAAAGGCGATGTCGAAGCCCATGACGCCGAGGCCGATGACACCGGTAGTCTTGATTTGAGTTTCCATGTGAACGTTGCTGGAGCGAGTTGGACTCGACCGGAAATATCATAGGCGTTGGGGCAACACAATGTGCGATGAGTGGGCTGCGCGGTGGTCCGGCGAGATTTCTCGCTGCGCTCGAAATGACAGTTGCGTGGCAGTGAGCACCAATGCCGGTGACACACCGTGGCTGAAATCTTGCCTTGACTTGGTTTGGTCCCTTCTCTAAGTTCAGCCTCGGCAGGCTGCGACGCGGCAATGACGGAGGTTCGATGAAGCTTGTGGGATTCTTCCTATCGCTCGCCTTGGAATTTTGGCTCGGGCTAACGTCTGTCCAGGCCGCGCAGGTCGCGGAGTTGGAGAAGCTCAACGTCTGCTATTCGTCCATCGCCGCCACGTCGATCACCACGTGGGTGCCGCAGGAAGCCGGCATCTTCAAAAAACACGGCCTCGATGTCAGCGTCATTTATGTCGCCGGCGCGCAGGCGATCACGACCTTGCTTTCGGGTGACGCGCATATCGTCCAAGGTTCCGGCGCGGCGGCGGCGCTGTCGCGGCTGTCCGGTTCGGATGCGATCACCATCGGCACGACCATCAACGTCATACCCATGAGCTTGGTGACCACTCCGGATATCGCGACGGCGCAGGATTTGAAAGGCAAGACCTTTGGCGTCAGCCGCTTCGGTTCGCTGACCGATCTGGGTTTGCGCAAGGCGGTGGCGGAGTTCGGTCTCGACCCAAACAAAGACATCAAGATGATTCAAACCGGCGGCGTGCCGGAGATCTTGCTCTTCATGCAGCAGGGCGTGATCAAAGGCGGGTTAATCTCGTCGCCGACCTTGGAGAAGGCCAAGGAAGCGGGCTACAGGGAATTCTTGAATTTGAGCGAAGTGAAGTTTCGCTACCCTGGCACCGCGCTGGTGACGACCGATGCGTTCATTCGCAACCGGCCACAGACGCTTAACCGCTTTCTCAAAGCTACCCTCGAAGGCATCAAGTACGCCAAGGCCAACCCCGATTTTACCGTGCGCGTGCTCGGCAAATACACGCGTAACACAGACACCAAGCTGCTAATGAGCGCCTTCAAGAGTTACGTGCTCGGTTACATCCGCAACATCCCAACGGTAACCTTGCCCGAGATGGAAGCGATGATGGAAGATATCGCCGAGCGCAATCCCAAAGCCAAAGGCGTCGACGCGCGGAAGTTCTACGATCCAGCGCCGCTGGAGCAACTGGCGAAAGAAGGCTTCATCAAGGAATTGTATCCGCGTTGAAAATCACGTGCACGCGTTCAATTCGTTCAAGTAGTTTAAGTCGTGCAAGCCGTTAGACGTATTGTGGTTTCCAGGCGACATATTTGGCTTACCATGGTCACTGAGTCTAGCGATTTCGGGTTATTGATACTTTCCCTCGGCATAGCGAAGCGGTATTATAGCCAGACTAGCCAGATCTGGGGAGGGCTGCATGTCTACGGTTAAGTGGCAATTGCAAGAAGCGAAGAATCGTCTCTCTGAAGTCGTTCGGAAGGCACGAAGCGAAGGGCCGCAGGTTATTACGTTGCATGGAGAAGATGCCGCGGTTGTAGTTTCAGCGAAGGATTACAAGAAATTTGCTAGGCCGAAGGGAAGCCTGGTCGAATTTTTTCGCAGCTCTCCGCTGGCCGGTGTCGATCTCGATCTCAGGCGTAGCCGGGATACCGGTAGAAAGATAAAGCTGTGAGTTATCTGCTAGACACCTGCGTGATTTCCGAGTTGGTAAAAAAGCGTCCTCGTCGCCAGGTCGTAGACTGGCTAGACGGTCATGAGGAATCGACTCTTTTCTTGAGCGTGTTGACGATTGGTGAACTCGAAAAGGGGATCGTAAAACTATCTGCCTCGGCGCGTAAAACTAGGCTGACGACTTGGGTTCGGCGCGACCTGACGGCAAGATTCGGTAGCCGCGTAGTATCCATAGACGCGCGCGTCGCATCGCGCTGGGGGAGTATCACCGGTGAATCGGAGCGGCGGGGATCGCCTTTGCCAGTTATCGATAGCCTCATCGCCACGACTGCTTTGGTTCATGACCTCCAGGTTGTGACTCGCAACACGGAAGATTTTGTACGCTGCGGGGTCGACTGCATTAATCCATGGGACGAATAGAGGAAGCTCCAGGATGGGCGGCACTAAAACGCGTAATCCACGTAAAGATCAGGACTCTCGCATAATTCGCCCGGAAGGGACCTGACATGTTGAAGAAAGCTTTCTTGAATTGGATTTCTCACACTCTTCAACTCGTTGTGGGAGTCTTGACTGCCACGTTGGTATTCGGAATCTTGCCAAGAGTTTCTTTCGGTCAGACACCGGCCACCTCGAATCCCATGAAAATCGGCATCATCGGCTCCGGCAATATCGGCAGCACGGTGGGGACGCTATGGGTGAAGGCTGGACACCAGGTGATGTTTTCCTCGCGCAATCCTGGCAATCTTAAACAACTCGTCGATGGCCTTGGACCGCTCGCTCGCGCCGGCACGGTGGCGGAGGCTTTAGCGTTCGGTGACGTAGTCTTTATCGGTGTGCCTTACGGCGCCATGCCGCAACTTGGAAAAGACTACGCGAAAGAGTTTTCCGGCAAGATCGTGCTCGATGCCGGCAACGCCGTGGTGGCGCGGGACGGTGAGATTGGCAAAGCAGCGCGGGAAGCCGGAGTTGCTCTGACATCGGCGAAACTATTGGCCGGAGCCCGCATCGTGCGGGCGTTCAATACCCTCAACTCTCGCCGGCTCGCCATTCTTTCCAACCGACCCGAGGGGCGGATCGGAATTCCCATGGCCGGCGATGATCAAGAAGCGTTGAAGATCGCCTCCATGCTGGTGCGAGACGCCGGATTCGATCCGGTCGTGCTTGGCGGGCTCGAACGGTCGAAATTGTTCGAGCAGGGCGGACCGCTATACGGACAAGAAATTTCCGCGCAGGAGATGCGCGAACGGGTAAAAGCGCTGAAGTGAAACTTGGATTTTCGTTCCTGCCTTGACGCTGTGCGTTCTGCTGGCGTAATTAGATTCTGATTAGTTCGTCGGGGCAAGCCGCTGTGCTTGCCCTTTCTGTTGTCACGGAACGTTGAAAGGAGCCGTTATGAAAGCCGCCGTTCTCTACGAAGTGCGCCAACCCTTGAAGATCGAAGATCTCGAAATGCCGGAAGTGCATGACGAAGACGTGTTGATCAAAGTCGCATCCTGCGGCGTGTGCCATACCGATTTGAAGGTCATCGAGGGGCGTAATCGGTTTACGCCGCCGACGATACTCGGCCATGAAGTGGCTGGCACTGTCGAAGCCATTGGCGCTCAGTGCAGAGACTTCAAGGTCGGCGATCGGGTGATCATCGGCATGCGCTACAAGTGCGGGCGCTGTCGTTACTGCTTGAGCGCCCATGAGAATCTCTGCGAGCGCCGCCCGGCGCCGCCTAATTTGAAAAGGCAAGATGGCACGGTGGTGACCCGCTGGAACGTCGGTGGTTTTGCCCAGTATGTGGCCGTGCCGGCGTATATGACTTTCAAGATTCCCGATGGCATCTCGATGGAAGAGGCGAGCGTGGTCGGCTGCCGCGTGACCACGGCGTACAACGCCGTGAAGCATCGCGGCAAACTGCAACCCAACGAGTCGGCGCTGGTGATCGGCTGCGGCGGCATCGGTCTCAACACGATTCAGTTTCTCAAATGCTTCGGCGCTTATCCGATCATCGCCGTCGATATCGCCGAGGACAAATTAGCCGCGGCGAAAAACTTCGGCGCGACGCATACGATCAATGGCAGCGCGGAAGATCCGGTGAAGGCCGTGATCAAGCTCACCGACGGCGGTGTCGATAAATCTTTCGAGGCGATTGGCAATACGAAAACTGCCGATCAGATCATACAAGCGACCCGGCCGGGCGGCACGGCGACGATCATCGGCGGCTTGGGCAGCGGGCCGTTCACGATCAGCAGCGGCAACTTCGTCACCAAAGAAATCACCATCACCGGGGTGTCGAGCCGGCAGGCCAACGATGTCGATGAAGTGTTTCAAATGGCCCGGCAGGGACGCATCGAGCTCAAGAGCTTGATCACCCAGAGCTATCGCTATGAGCAGATCAATGAGGCGTTGCATGATCTGGAGCATGGGCAAACTGCGGATGGGGATTTCGCTTTGGAATTAGCGCGCCGCGTTCAAAAGTTCAAGGTCGGATGAAGCGCGCGGTTCCAATCGTTCAAAAGTTCAAGCGGTTCAAATCGCTTCGGCTGTTCGGAGAGACAGCGTGGCACGAGCACTTCGTCATTGGAGCGCCGGCCGCACGCCAAGCCGACGCAAGGAGTTGACGTGCCGAGCCAAGAAAAACGAAGGCGCTAACGGTTCAACAATTGGTCGATTTGCGCTACTTTCAATAAGCAATAACTGATTTGGGGGAATGATGAGGCACAAATGGAATGCCGGCGCATTGCTAGCGGCGGTGGTGTGGTGCATTGGCGCTGGGGTTCACGCGGCGGATGAAAAACCGATTGACGTTATAGAGGACAATAGTTTTCTCATCGAAGAGGCCTACAACCAGGAGCCCGGCGTGGTGCAGCATATTTTCACCGCTGCCTACACGAAATCGGGTCGAACTCATGGTTGGGAATTTAGCTTTACGCAAGAATGGCCGGTGTTTTCACAGGACCACCAGTTTTCTTATACGATTCCATCATTCCACCTGGTCGACGAAGGGTCGCGGGTGTCGGGTGTGGGTGACATCCTGCTCAACTATCGATACCAGTTGCTATACGAGGGCGATGGTAAACCAGCCGTCGCGCCGCGCTTCAGTTTAATCTTGCCCACCGGCAATCGCAAAAAAGGCACAGGCAATAATGTGGTCGGTTATCAATTGAACTTGCCGGTCAGCAAAAAAATTACCGATAGCATTGCGCTCCATGGTAACGCCGGTGCGACGTTTTCACCCCATGTCAAAGCGCCGGTGGATATCAACGGGAACTCCGGTAAAAAATCTCTAACCTCAGCTAATCTTGGCGGCAGCGCGATTTACGCGTTGTTTCCGCGCTTTCATCTGATGCTGGAATGGGTCGGCATATTTGACCAAGATTTTAGCGATTCGGGTAAACGCCAGCGATCGTTTCTGTCGACGATGTCGCCGGGTTTTCGGACGGCGATCGTCAACCAGGACAAGTTGCAGATCGTCACCGGCGCGGCCATGCCGATCGGGCTCAATCGCAAGACCGATAACCTCGGAGCGTTTCTTTATCTGTCGATCGAGCATAATTTGTTTTAGTGAGACCTCAGATTACCGAGTGCACGACGACGAACCGAAACTCGGCATATCTCCCGAAAGCACGAAAGGTCGCAATGAAGTCCGCGAAGAGTTTCGGCAATTTGGGAGACAAACTGATTCCGGAATACGATCAGTTCTGATGCGATTTTCGCCTGTAAACTAGCGCACTTTCGGATCACTTCGTGGGAAGACTTTCGATCATGCCTTAGTGATCCGAGGACTGGCAGGCCATGCCGGCGCTAGAATTTATCTGGGGGTGAAACATGAAGGGAATTATCGACGCCGATACGCATATTTCTGAAGGGGCAGCAATGTGGGCGCTGATGGATCAGGCGATGCAGCCGCGCCGGCCGATCATGTTGCAGGTTCCAGACGACACTTGGTACGGCAACCGCGACGCATTTTGGCTGATCGACGGGGAGATCTATCCCAAGCCGGCGGGCAAGGGGAGCTTCGCGTTGGTCACGCCATCGGAACAAAAGGTCCAAGCCGGGCGCAAAGACTCGACGCCGGCGACGCGCGAGATGACCGACATCAAAGGCCGGCTGGCCGACATGGACAAGCTCAACACGGCGATGCAGATCGTCTATCCGACCTTGTTTCTGGTCTACAACACCAAAGACAAAGAATTGGAAGTGGCGCTTTGCCGCGCTTACAACCGCTTTCTCGCTCAGGCCTGTGCACAATCCGGCGGCCTGATGAAGTGGGTGGTCGTGTTGCCGTTGCAATCGATGAATGTTGCCATCGATGAAATTCGCTTCGCCAAAGAGAACGGCGCGGTGGGGGTTTTCTTCCGCGGCATCGAAGGCGAATATACCCTCGACAGTCCGTATCTGTTTCCGGTCTACGAAGAAGCGCAAAAGCATAACCTGTCGATCTGCGTGCACACCGGCTGCGGCGTGAAGCAGGTGCTCGAGATGTTCGATCTGGCGCGCAACCATACCTTCGGCCACACCCGTGTCATGCCGCTGTTGGCGTTTCGCGATCTGGTTGCCAACAAGATTCCCGAACAGTTTCCTAGCCTACGCTTCGGCTTCATCGAAGCGGCCGCGGGTTGGGCGCCGTTTCTCATTCACATCATTCGCCGGGTGCTCAAAGAACGCTTTAAATACGCGAGCAGCGAAGAACTGTTCCGCGAGTACCGGCTCTACATCGCTTGCGAAGCGGACGAGGATATTCCGTATATCGCCAAGTGCACCGGCGAAGAGCATCTGCTGATCGGTTCGGACTATCCGCACAACGATCCGTCCCGCGAAGACCAGTTCGTCAATGCGCTCAATGTCCGCGAAGATATCTCGCCGCAATTGCGGCAGAAGATCTTGTACGACAATCCGCGCGCGTTTTATGCGCTTTAGAAGAATGGAGTGTTGGAGTAATGGAGGGGTGGAGTGATGGGTTTCCGACCCAATACTCCAATATTCCAGTACTCCATCACTCCGGGTGGCGGGCGGGCAAAAAGACAATGAAATTGCGTCGCGTCTTTAAATTTAGTTTTGTCACGCTCGCTCTGCTGTGGGGCGCTACCGGCGGCGGGGCAGGAAGTTTTCATCGGCAATCCCGGCAAGAGCCTCAACTTTTTTCACTTCGATCTGGCCATCGAGCGCGGTTTTTTTCGCGAGCTTGGGCTCGACGTCAAATTGCTCCATACCAAGTGCGATGTCGCAGTGACGGCGCTGCTCACCGGCGACTTGCAGGCGAGCGGCTGCGTCGGCACGGCGTCGCGGGTGATCGCCAGCCAAAACGTGCCGGTGCGCACGGTGATCTGGCTATTCAAGAAGCCGACGTTTTACGTCGTCGCCAAGCCGGAGATCAAAAGCGCCGCCGACCTGCGCGGCAAGACCATCGGCATTAGCTCCTTCGGCAGCGACACCGATCTAGCGATGAAAGTCTTCGCCCAGAGCGGCAAACTCGACCCCGACAAAGATATCAAGCGCATCGTCGCCGGCTCGACGGCGACGCGCTTGCAAGGATTGAAAGCGGGATCGATGGACGCGACGACGCTTGTCGCCGCCGTTTAACATCTACGCCGAACAGATGGGGCTACGGGTGCTGGCTTACACGGGGGATTATCTGGAATTTCCCCAGAGCGGTTTCACCGTCGCCGACGCGACGCTCAAGAACAAGCGCGATTTGATCAAACGCTTGCTGCGCGGCACCCTGCGCGGTTTGCAGTTCACGCTGAAAAATCGCGCCGACACCGTGCGCTTCATCGCCAAGGACTACAAGCTGCAAGAAGCGGTGGCCGATAAAGTCTATACATCGCTCTTGCCGGCGATGAGCGAGAACGGTTTGGCGACTGACAAGGGACTGAGGAACATGATCGAAACCCTCGGCACGGCGGTGGGCAAGAACGTCGACTTTCCGCCGGAGCGTTTGGTCGACTACACGTTGCTGAAAGAAGTGCAGAAGGAGTTGGGCAATCCAGTGAGGCGGTGCCTATGAAAAATATCTCAATGATGGTTTCCAGTCTGCTCGTGTCGCTCGCCATGGTGACGGCGGCAATGGGCGCGGAGACGCGCGCAAAAGATCCGCATCGCTTACGCGAGCCGGAGCAGTTCGGCGCTGCCGCAATACCTGGCTCGGGCAAAAGGGATACTTCAAAGCCGAAGGGCTCGACGTCGAGATGATTCAGATGAATCCCCGGCTCGGCGCCACCGCCGTGGTCAACGGCGATGTTTCTTTCGCCACGCCGTTCACCAGCACGTTTCGCGGCGTTCTCCAGGGCTTTCCGATGAAGCTCGTCTTCGTCCATATCAAGAAAGGTCCGTATTACTTGATGGTGCGGCCGGAGATCAAGGACGTGCAGCAGCTCAAAGGCAAGAAGATTGGCGTGGCGACGATCAAGGGCACGGACCAATTGGTGGCCGAAGAGATGTTGCAGGCTAAAGGTTTCAACATCAGCCAGATCCAGGCGGTCGCCATCGGCGATGGGCCGGTGCGCATGCAGGCGCTGATCAGCGGCGCCGTCGAAGCGGTTTGTTTGGCGCCGCCGCATGATCTGATGCTGCGCAAAATGGGCTACAACGCACTCCTCGGACCGCCTGAAATCGGCCTTCCTTCCGCCGGGATGCTGACCTCGGACCGCCTGATCAAAGAGAATCCACAAATCGTCCGGCGCACGCTCAAGGCGCTCCTGCGCGCGCATTATCATATCGTCGAGAATCGCCAAGACGCGATCCAGACGCTGATCAAGTGGCTGCCCCAGCCTTTGGATGTCGCCGAACATTCCTATGATGCCGAGCTCAAGACGCTCAACCGCGACGGCACCATGACCGACGCCGAGATCGAAGCGATCATCGAGCGGGTTGGCGAAAAGAAGCGGCCGCTGGATGAAGTGCGAGATTTCTCTTTCGCGCGCGCGGCGCTGAAGGAGCTGGGAAGGCAATAGCCCGGAGTAATGGAGTGATGGAGTACTGGAGGGTTGGGCCGGAATTCCGAAAACCCATCACTCCACCACTCCAATACCCCATCACTCCAATCCGCTCAGTGATTTCTATTCGTGTCATAGTTTTCGCCCAACTCTGATGCTCCGACAATCTGCGCGGCGATGTCATGGCGGCCGTGCATCATGTGCAGGTGCATGTCGCGGTAAAAACGTTCCAGCGGATGTTTGACGAATAGCGCCGTCGAGCCGCAGATCTCCGCGGTGCTCCAGATGATTTTTTCCAGAGTCTCTTTGGCCATCCACTTGGCTTCGTGAGCGGCGACCATCGCGTCGTTGGGATTATTCTTAAACATGCGGACGGCACTGTAGAGAATCAATCTTGCGGCGTCGAGCATGCTTTTAAGCTCGCCGAAGCGCAGCTGCCGGTAGCTGTCCTTGGCGCCGTTTCTTTCGCGAATATAGGCGAGCGCCCAGTCGTACATGGCGCGCGCTGAGCCGAGATAGTTCGCCGTGAACGCGAAGTTGATCTTGCCCATCCAGTTTTCGCCGAGAAATTGCCCCGGCTGTCCCAGCAGATTTTCTTCCGGCACGAAGCAGTTTTCTAAGTATAACCATGGGCTGACGCAGGCGCGCATGCCGGTGGGGCGCCACGCTTCGGTGTCGATTTTCAAACCCGGCGTGTCTTTGTGCAGCATGAACATGATCGGCTTGGGATGGGAATCCGACGCGACCCGGCCGATCCAGAGCCACTCGGCCAGGCTCGCATTGGTGGCGTAGTGTTTGGTGCCGCTGACGAGATAGCCGCCGCTCACTTTTTTCGCGCTGGTCGGCGCCGCGCCGTAGGGTTCGGCGCCGGCGCCGGGGATCAGGGCGCCGCGTTCGAAGGTCGGCGCCAGCCATTTTTTCACCTGCTCATCGCTCGCCATGGCGTCGACCATCATCAGGCCGTTGTTGTGCACCTGAAAGCAGTGCGCCGTGGATGGATTGCCGTAGGCGAGGTGCTCGTCGATCAAGAAAAAACTCAGCGGATCGTCGCCGTATAGACCGAAGCCCAAGCCGCCGCGTTTCTTGTCGAGATTGGCGACTAGCCAGCCCTGGCGATGAAGATCTTGGATGTCTTCCACCGGCATGGCGAACTCGGCGTCATAGCCAGCCGCGCGCGGCGCGATGCGCTCTTTGACGAGCGCGTTAACGCGCTCGATCAGCTGTTGCTGTTCTTGAGTGAAGCCGAAGTCCAATGGGTGGGTTTCCTGGTTGAATTTCAGTGCGGATCTGTGCACCACGAGGGACACGAAGTTCGAAGAATTGATTTTTCTTGCTCTGTGCACTTCGTACTACTATCCGTACGACTATCCGTGATAGTTTGCGCGGCGTGCGCCAATTTCTCCATGCGCCAAATCCGAGAGGGCGGGTTTCAAACCCGCCCCTACAACTCCCGAGTCTTTTTTGCGCTCTTTGCGTTCTTTGCGGCCATTCTTCTTTCGGTTGCGGCTTCGCTGCGCTAGGTCCTTCGTGGGAAAAGTCTTTCTGTTTCCGGCACTGCCAATGAGAAAACACACCGTAGCGTGGCTACGACATTATTTGTAAAGTTCTTTGATGAACCCGGATTTCTCCAGGTCGGCGACGAATGAATTGTCGATGAACTGTTCCGGTTTGGCGGTTTTGGCGGCGGGATTGATCGCGAAGTTCAGCACCGTCTGCATTGCCGGGACGGATAAATAAGGCGCCGGCTCCCAAGCTTTCACATAGGTGTTGTAGGTTTCGTCGAGGTCTTCTTTGTTGTCAGTCTTGGTCCATTTGCCGATCACTTGCTTGGTGGTCTCCGGATCGGTGCGGGCGATCTTGGTGGCCTCGATATAGGCCTGGACGTAGCGGCGCACCTTGTCCGGATTGCTCTTGATGAACTCGCGGGTGGTCGCCAGACCGGCATGGATCATCGGAATATTCCGCGCCGTGATGTCGACCAGCTCCTTGAGTCCGGCTTGACGCGCTCTCAACGTCGTCGGCGCCGAGACGATGCCGGCGTCGATGCGGCCCTGGCTCAATGCGGTGATCATGTCGGGCATGCCTTGGAGATGGGTAATCTGAATGTCTTTGCCCGGCTGCATGCCGGCTTGCTGGAGCAACATGCGTGCCGCCAAGTCGGTGGTCGAGCCAGGGAGCGTGACGCCGAGAATCTTGCCCTTTAGATCTGATAATTGTTTGAACTCCGGTTTGCTGTAGATCGACAGAACTGCACGATTGAGAATGCCGATGATGAAAGCGATGCGCGCGCCGCCGAGGCCGGCTTCGACTAATTCAGTTGCCGGGTTGACGATATCGATGCTACCCGAGAGCAGCGCTTGAGTGCCGGTGGCCGAAAGCATGTACTTGAGATCCACCGCCAAGCCGTACTTGGTGAAGACGCCTTTGTCCTGGGCGATCCACAGCGGCGCAAAGGCGCCGCCAATGGAAGCATAGGTTGCCCGCAGCGGCATCAGTTCGGCGCTGCGAGCCACGGTGTTTGCCGATAGGACGGCGATCATGACGGCTAAGAAAAGACAACGGCTACGACGAGAGCGCATCGGAATTCCCCCTCAGAAAAAGTTTAAGCAGATATATTAAAAAATCCCGGGTTGCGCTAGGGGCGGCGATAACATGGTTTCGAGCGCTATCTCTTTCCGGGCTGCTTATGGTAGGACGGAATTCGGTAAGCGAAATAATAGGAGGGATCGATGGCCGGTAATTTCTTGCGGGCTTTATGTACGATCCTGATCGGTGGGTCGGTGTTGGCGGGCGCGCCGGTGCGAGCGGCGGATGCGCCGCAGAAAATTCGCTTCGTCCACGCCAGCCGAAGCAACTCGATGGCGCCCAAGCTGATCGCCCAGTCCAAAGGTTTCTTCAGAGCCGAAGGTCTGGAGACCGAGATGATTCAGATGAATCCGCGCTTGGCCGCTACCGCGCTCGTGAGCGGCGAAGCGGCGTTCGCCGACGCTTTTACCAGTGTCTTTCGCGGCATTCTGCAGGGTTTCCCGATCAAGATCGTCTTCGTGCATCAGAAAAAGGGGCCGTACTTTTTACTGGCGCGGCCGGAGTTCAAAGGCGTCCAGCAGTTGAAGGGCAAGAAGCTGGGTGTGGCGACGCTGCGTGGTTCGGATCATTTGGTGGCGGAGGAGTTACTGCAATCGAAAGGCTTCAATCCAAGCTTGATTCAGGTTCTCGCCGTCGGCGATGCGGCGACGCGCTTTCAATCCCTCAGCAGCGGCGTTGTCGATGTGATCGCGGTGGGCACGCCCCATGATCTCATGCTGCGCCAGAAAGGGTTCTCCGTGCTCGCCGGGCCGCCGGAAGTCGGTTTGCCCGGCGCCTGTGTATTCACGCCGGAAACGTTTCTCCGTGAAAACCCGCAGACGGTGCGAAAAACTTTGAATGCGCTGTTGCGCGCGCATCAATATATTCTCGAAAACCGCCAGGAGACCATCCAAGCGCTGCTGCAATGGCTGCCGCAGACGCCGGAAGTGGCGGCCCATTCCTACGATTTCGAATTGAAAACGATGACCAAGAGACGGTTTGATGAGCGATGCCGAACTCGAAGCTGTGATGGTCAAGTTGGGCGATAAGAAGCGGCCCATCGACGAAGTGCGGGATTTCTCCCTGGCGCGCCAGGCGATGAAAGAGTTGGAAGCGGGGAAATAGCCGCGCTACCGCGCGGTGGTTAGGGGTGAGGGGGTAAAGGGTAAGGGGTTCGGAGTCGGGGTGGACGCCTAACGCCTCACCCCTGACGCCTTACGTTTTTTTGACTATTGTCGCGCGCCGAAAGTGTTCTGCTGAATCATCCAATCTTTTTGCGGCGACAGGTCGACGCGTTTGTTGTCGATGTTCTGATCCTTGGCGGTGACGCGGAGCACTTCCAGCGCTTCGCTCGAGGCGCTTTCGAACCAGTACTTAAAGCCGCGCGGCACCAAGAGGCCTTCGCCCTTTTGATATTCGCCGATGACCTTGTCGCCTTCGCCGTAGAATCGCACCGCGCCGCTGACGACATACCAGAAGGCATCCTCGCCGGTGTGGGTGTGCAGATTATTCTCGCCGCCGTCTTTGACCACCTGGACTTGAACCTTCATCAAATCGCTGTTGCAAACCTGCCAGGTTTTCTTTGGGCCCTCGAACTCGGGGGTCTTATGTCGAAACTCTTTTGTCTCCTGTGCCATGGGTCACCTCGTTTTGAAGATTTGCTCCACCATAATCCCGATTGGGGACGGCGGTCAAGGCGGCCAGCGATTGAAAATAATCTCCAGCCGTTGACGGTTTATTGTCGGGTATATTATTTATGCCGTCATTGAAGTGAATCCGATGAGTCGATGCAAAGTTTCGTTGCTGGCGATTTATCTGTTCTGGCTGTGGCCGGCCTTAGCCGCGGCGCAGAATCTGCCGCTGCTCAATATGGGTTACAGCGGCGCGGGCATCGGCTCGGATTTGCTGAAAGTCATCGAGCGCGCCGGTTTGTGGCGCAGGCATGGCATCGACGTGCGGACGATCTATCTGTCGAGCGGATCTTTGATGGCGCAGACGATGTCGTCGGGCGACATCGGCGTCGCCGGCTTCGATACTCCGGCGATGGTGAACGTAACCTCGTTTGGTGCAATATCTTTAGGCGGCTCGAGTCCCACTCTACGTCATGCCCGCGAAAGCGGGCATCCAGGTTCATTCCGGGATGATAGAGAAAACAACTGGATTCCCGCCTGCGCGGGAATGACGAATAAGAAGATCGATCGTCGAAAAGGCACAACAGGTAAATAATGAATGACTTAGTTATCACAAATGCGCTGATCATTCCGATGAACGAAGAGCGTCAATTCTTCAACGGCTATGTGCGCGTGCGTGACGGTGCGATTGCCGAGGTGGGTGCCGGCGCGCCACCGGAAACGGCCAAGAACGAGGAGATGCTTGACGGCTCGGGCTGTGTGCTCATGCCTGGCCTGGTCAATGCTCATACCCATCTCTATCAAGTCTTGCTGCGCGCGGTGTGGGAAGACCTGGAGTTGATGCCGTGGCTGAAGCGCATCTACGGCTGCGCCCGGGTGCTTACTCCGGAGCATTTCTACACGGGAAGTCTGCTCGGTTGCTTGGAATCGATCCGCGGCGGCGTGACCACTGTCTGCGAGCATAATTTTCTCAATCCCAGTCCCGAGTGTGCGCTGGAGACGATCCGGGCGATGCGCGATGCAGGTTTACGTTCGGTGTTTGCCCGGACGATTATGGATACCGGGGAGATCGTGCCGGAGTGTACCAAGGAAACGCCGGAACAGGCGTTTCGTCTCATCGAAGCGCTTCTCGCGCGGCATAAAAATTCTCAGCAGCTCACTTTCATGACCGGGCCGAACACGCCGCCGATCAACACGACGCCCGATCTGCTCCGTGAAGTGCGCCGCTTCGCCGATGCCAATTCCCTTGGCATCAGCGCCCATGTCGCCGAGTCGCACTCGGTGGTTGAAGCGGTGCGCCGGCAGCATGGCAAGAGCGGCGTTGTCGAATTTTTGCATCAATTCGGCATTCCAGCCAAGAATTCGATCTTCGCCCATTCGGTGCATGTTTCCCAGGATGAAATTCGGCATTCTCAAAGAAACCGGCTCGTCGGTGTCGCATAATCCGGTGAGCAACATGATGTTAGGCGATGGCGTGGCGCCGGTGGTGGAAATGCTGCGCCAAGGCGTCAACGTCGCCCTCGGCACCGACGGCGCGGCGAGCAACCATTCACAGGATCTGTTCGATACGATGAAGGCGGCGTCGCTGTTGCAGAAGGTTCAGCACCAAGATGCCGGCGTGATCAAACCGTACGATGTTCTCGCGCATGGCGACCATCGGCGGCGCCAGGGCGTTAGGTTTAGACTCGCTCTGCGGCACCATCGAGGTCGGCAAGCGCGCGGATCTGATTCTTGTCGACATCGACACCGCGCATAACCAGCCGATAAACGATATCTTCAGCCAGATCGTCCACTGCGCCAAAGCCAGCGATGTCCGGACGGTGATGATCGACGGCGTGATCGTCATGCGCGACCGCCAGCTCGCGGGCCTCGATGATAAGAAGATATTGGCCGACGCCAAAGCTCGCCAACCGCGATTTGCTGGAGCGGGTGAGCGGCTTGGCGTTCTAAACTATGCGCCTGGATTGCGGCTATCCGCGTCGCAGTCATCGTTGGCCACGGAAGCTCGGAACGGAGAGATTTCTCAGTCGCTTCGCTTCTTCGAAATGACAGGCGACGCGCGGCTGTCATTTCGACCCCTGGGAGAAATCTCTCTGCAATTGGTTCGAACGGTGAATCACCAGCGCCGATGATCTATCTGCTCCTCGCCATCCTCGGCTCCGGCGTCATCCCGGTGATCTTTCGCGCTTTCGCGGGTTGGCGCGTCAATCTATTCTGGGCGATCCCGATCAATTATGTGACCTGTGTTGTGATCGGCGGTTTCTTAGCCGGGACTGGCCTCGACCTTCAGAACCTAATCGGCCAACCCTGGATCTGGCTCGCTGGAGTGCAGGGTTTCTTGCTCGCGGTGAACTTCTTTCTGCTCGCCCACACGGCGCAGCGCGCCGGTGTCGCCATCGCCGCCCTGGCGAGCCGCTTGTCGGTGGCGATCCCGTCGGTGCTGGCGTTCGTTCTTTATGGCGATTCGCTGACACCCGTAAAGATTGCCGGATTGTCGGCGGCGCTGGTGGCGCTTTTCCTCTGCACCGCGCCGGATAAAAATAGCGAGAAGCTCAGTTCCAAACTGTTTCATCTGTTGCCGCTGCTCGTTTTTGCCACCTTCGGTTGCTACTTCACGATTCTAAAATACTTGCAGACCTACTATCTCGATGGTTCGAATTATCATTCCTATGTGATGTCGGGATTCCTATTCGCGTTTTTATCGAGCCTTGCCATCGGCTTCGGTAAAGGCGTCATCGTCGCGGCGGAATTCCGCGCCGTTCACGTGGTCGCCGGACTCGGCCTCGGCCTGGTCAATTACGTGGCGGTCTACTCGCTGCTTCGCATGCTTGCGCTGAAGGGCTGGGAAAGCTCGCAGATCTATCCGATCTACAGTGTCGGCGTCGTGGCGGTGAGCACGGTGTTGGCGTTTCTCTGCTTTCGCGAGCGGCTGTCGCGGCAGAAGGCCTTGGGTCTCGGGGTTGGTTTAGCAGCCGTAGCCTTGCTGAACCGATAGAGTCTCGACTCGTGGCTAGTGTTATCGGGTGTAGGGATCGTGGTAGACTGTGTAAGTCGTGAGGGTCGGAGGCAAGACCATGTCAAAAGTGGAGAAAGCAAGTTTTACAGCGGCCGAGTACTTGACCATGGAGCGCCAGTCCAGCGAAAAGCATGAGTTTGTTTTCGGCGAAATCTTCGCGATGACGGGTGCGTCGGCGCGGCATGTCGAGATCGTCGGTAATATTGCTGGCGAATTGCGTAGTCAACTGCGACAACGTCCATGTCGCGTTTATTCGACGGATTTGCGGATTTGTATCGATTCGGAACATCGGTACACCTATCCGGATGTGGTCGCGATTTGCAGTCAACCGCAGTTTCTCGACGACACCCTGGATACCTTGCTCAACCCGGAGCTCATCGTTGAGGTGCTATCCGAATCGACCCGAAACTACGATCGTGGCGACAAGTTTCAACAGTATCGCGGCATTCCGTCGTTTCGCGAGTATCTTACTCGTCGATCAAGAAAGAGTTCACGTCGAGCGCTACACCAAGGGAAACGACGGCATCTGGTCGCTTTGGGAAACCGACGTCGATAGATGACGTGGTCCGGCTAGACTCAGTCGGCGTCGCGCTGGCGGTCTCGGAGATTTATTTCAAGATCGACTTCGGGCGGCCGCGGTAAAATTCCGATCACCTGAGAAACCAACAAGCCCGCGCACGAACCGCCACGCGACAGCGCAATTTATTTATCGCTCACGTCGATGAAATTTCCATCCGGGTCGGACAACTGGTGCCGGCCATAGCGGCAGGCTTCTAGCAATCGCAACACGACATGGTGTTCACTGGTGGCATTGGGAGCCTTCGGAGCCATCCATTCAGGGTCCACGGTGGTCAAGATCTCAAAATCCTTTTGAAACGTTTCGACACTTTCGACTTTGAAACCGACATGGTCGAGTCCCGGACCCGGGTGTTCGGCATCGTGATAGTCTTCGATCTTCCACCGCGTCAGGACTAAAGTGATCCTGCCGTCGGTCAGATAACAGTTAGGATCCTCCAGGGCTTTCTCTTCTTCTTGGAACTCGAAAACGTCGACGTAAAAGCGCGCTAACGCAGCGGGATTGATAGCGCGTATGGTCAGGTGCTTGACGTAGCGATTTTGCTCCCGTTCGGACTCGGCCTATACGCTGCCGGCGAGGTATCCGCTCTGCTACTTCAATGTCTCGCCAACCTTGCGGGCAATGCTAAAGTCGAACACTTGCGCCGGCAGCACCGGTTGCTTGGGCTTAATTTGCGCCGCCGCGTCGGCAATCATTTGGCGTTGAACGTCTTCGCCGACGATGCCGTTTTCCAAGAGTGCCGGGGCGGCGATGTCATAGGTGCGCGCCGCGATCTTTTCCGGGTCCTTGCCAATGTCCAACCACGGACCTTTGAGGAATTCGATGCCATACTTCCGATCGGACTTGAAGAGCCGGGTTGCTCGCAACATGGCGCGCACGACTTTGGTCACCAACTCGGGTTGCTCCGTGAGCATGGCTGTGGTCGTCGCCAGACCGCCTTGCACCGTTTGGTAAACGTCGCCGGCGGACACCAGCTTGCGGAAGCCTTCGTCCTGGGCCGTAAAGGTTAACGGCATTTGCAGCGGCGCGGCGTCAATGACTTTGGCTTTGAGCGACAAATAAGTAACGTGGCTGGGACCCGTTGCAAGAATGGCAACTTCCTCGGGGCGGACGTTATTCGCCATAAGAATCCGGCGCGCGAGGATTTCCGCCAGAGAACCGACGCCGCCGGTGCCGATTTTTTTGCCGCGCAGTTGTTGCACGCTGGTGATATTGGGCTGGACGATTAGATCGAAAGACGGGCGATCGGTAACCGCCAAAATCACTTTGATGTCGGCGCCTCTCACGGCGGCGCTGACCGCCGATCCGGTTGCCGAGGCGAATTGCGTGCTATTCCCCAACGTTGCTTGAATGGTTTGGATCGCCTGCATGACGATCAGCTCAACATCCAAACCTTCTTCGCGGAAGAAGCCGCGTTCCTTGGCCACGAAGAAGGGCATGGAAGTCGTGCTTCGCGCGGCCAAGCCCATGCGGATGCGGGTAAGCTTCTCGGTGCCATCGGCTGAATGGGCCGCGTTGGCCATAGAGCAGATGAATGTAAGGGAGACTAGAGAAAGAGTGGCGAATCGTCTTAGCTTCGTCATCGCGTCCTTCTTTCGCTTACGTCGATTCCTTCAGTCCAATGGCCTCCGATCGACGGATCGGCAAATTCCGCGCTCTTGCAATAGCCGGGTTGCCCCGGCGCGCTTCACAGATGAAGCTTGGCAATGCGACTAGCCATCCGAGCTCTGAGCTGCCGGCTCCTTCAAGACATGCTCGATCAGCCGCTTTAACTCCTCATAGGGCTGGGCGCCGACCATCAAATATTTGCCGGCCAGAAACGTCGGCACGCCGTTGACGCCGAAGGCGGCGCAGCGTTTCCAGTCCTCGTCGACGGCGTCTTTGTATTTGCGGCTGAGCAAGACTTCGGTGGCTTCGTCTTTCGGCAAGTCATTCTGCTCGGCGATTTGCGCCAGCACGTCGACCTTGCCGATATTCTTCACGTCGACGAAGTAGGCGCGGAACAGCGCGTTGGCGACTTCTTCGGCTTTGCCTTTGGTTGCCGCCCAGGTGGCGAGTTCTTGAGCGAGGCGGCTGTTGAAGGACATGTTGCGTTCGGCGTTGAACGGCAAGCCTTCGCGCTCCATGTTTACTTTCATCCGGCCGTTGCGGGCGATGATCTCTGGGCCGCGCACGCTGCCTTCTTCCGGCGTCTCAGGGTGGAGCGGAAAGTTGGTGAATTTGATGCCTAGACCGTATTCGTTCTTGAGTTTCTCGACACGCCCGGTGACGAGGTAGCACCAGGGTCAAACGAAGTCGGAAAAGATTTCCAATACTAATGGTTCAGCCATAAAACCTCCGTTCAAATCGTTCAATAAGTTCTAGGTTCAAGGGTACAAGCGGATTCTATGGTTGTTGATTGGCGGAAGTCAAAGACTATTTCGCCGGTTAATTTGACATTGTTGCGCTGGCTCGGATAGTTTCAATGCGATGCCATTCTTGCAAATCGGTAACTCTGTTCATCACTATCAAGCGCACGGGCCAAAAGAGCAGCCCGCGGTGGTGTTCTCCAACTCGCTCGGCAGCGACCTGCGCATCTGGGACGGGGTGGCGGCGCGCTTGTTGCCGCATTGCCACGTGGTTCGTTACGACTTGCGCGGCCATGGCTTGTCGGAGGCTCCTACGCCACCGTATTCGGCAGTGGATTTGGCGGGCGACGTAGTCGCGCTTACTCGATGCGTTGGAAATTCGTGACGCAGTGGTGTGCGGCGTGTCGGTTGGCGGTGTGATCGCTCAGGCGGTGGCGCTGAATCATCCCGAGCGCGTGCGCGCTCTGGTGCTATCCGATACCGGCGCGCGCATTGGCAGCGGCGGAGGCTTGGCAGCAGCGTATCGACAAGGTGCGCGCCGATGGCGTCGATTCTCTAGTGCAGATGACCATGGAGCGTTGGTTCTCCGCCGGCTTTCGCGAGCAATGCCCGGCCGATATTCGCGGCTATTCGCTGATGCTGCGGCAAACTTCGGCGGACGGCTATATCGGCACCTGCGCGGCGTTGCGCGATGCGGATTTTCGCTCGGCCGTGGCGCAGATCAAGCAGCCGACGCTGGTGCTCTGCGGCGCCGAAGATATTGCCACGCCGCCGGAACTTGGCCGCGAGCTGGCGGGCTTGATTCCAGGCGCGCAGTTTTCTCTGATCGAAAAGGCGGCTCATTTGCCCTGTGTCGAACAACCGGATGCGGTTGCCGAGCGCATGATGCAATTTTTCCGGGAGGTGGACATTGTCTGACGAGCTATTCGACAAAGGTATGGCAATGCGCAAAGCGGTGTTCGGTGAGGAATACGTCGCGCGCGCGGAGGCAAATAAGACCGACTTCGACGCCGACTGGCAACGCTACGTCACCGAACACGCTTGGGCCGCGGTGTGGACCCGGCCGGGGCTGGAAAAGCGCACGCGCAGCATGCTGACCATCGCCATGCTCGCGTCGTTGGGCCGGCTCGACGAACTCGGCGCGCATATCCGCGCGACGCGCAACACCGGCGTGACCAAAGAGGAAGTCAAAGAAGTATTGCTGCAAGTCGCGGTCTACGCCGGCGCGCCGGCGGCGAATTCGGCGTTTGCCATCGCCAAGCGGGTCTACAAAGAAATGGAAAGGGAGAAGAAATAAGACTATTTACCACGAAGACGCGAAGAACACGAAGTTCGGAGAATCTTTTCCCAGAACCTTCGTGCTCTTCGTGGACACTTCGTGGTGAAATCATTTCAGATCGAGGCAGGCTGTTATGATGAACATCAAACCCTACAATCCGCGCGACTGGCGCTCCCATCCGCCTTACAGTTTCAAAGCCTACGGTTCGTCGGTTAAACGCGGGCCGCTCAAGAGGTTGGTGCCGCTCAAGCAAACCTTGTCGGAGATCACCGGGCCGTTGTTCAGCGATATCAAACTGGCGCCGGGCGAGAACGATCTCACGCGCAACGCCGACACCGGCAAGGAAGCGATGGGCGAGCGCATCATCGTCGTCGGCCGGGTGTTGGACGAAGATGACAAGCCGGTGCCCAATACGCTGATCGAGATTTGGCAGGCCAACGCCGCTGGGCGCTATCATCATCCGGTGGACCAACACAACGCGCCGCTCGATCCGAACTTCACCGGCGCCGGGCGCTGCGTGACCAATGACAAGGGCGAGTACCGTTATCTTGACGATCAAGCCCGGCGCTTATCCCTGGTTGAATCACCGCAACGCCTGGCGGCCGGCGCATATTCACCTGTCGTTGTTCGGGCCAAGCTTCGTCACCCGGCTGGTGACGCAGTTTTTCTTTCCCGGCGATCCGCTGATCCCGCTCGATCCGATTTTCAATTCGGTGCCGACCAAGAGCGGCCGGGAGCGGCTGATGGCGAGCTATGCCCATGACGTCACCGAACCGGAGTTCGCCTTGGGTTATCGTTTCGACATCGTGCTGCGCGGACGCAAAGCCACGCCATTCGAGGGGCCGCAATGAGCAAGCAAACACCTTCGCAAACCGTCGGTCCGTTCTACGCCATCGGCTTGACGCGCCAACCGATGAACGTGATGGCGAAGGAATCGACCCAAGGCCAGCGCATTCGCATCGAGGGGCAGGTCTTCGACGGCGACGGCGTGGCGATTCCCGATGTCATGGTGGAGATCTGGCAAGCCAACGCCTACGGCCGCTACAATCACCCGGATGACAAGCAAGAGAAACCGCTCGATCCGACGTTTACCGGCTGGGGCCGTTCCGGCACTGACGAGAAATGTTTTTATAGTTTCGAAACCATCAAGCCCGGTCCGGTTCCGGGCAGCGACGATACAGTCCAAGCGCCGCATGTCAACGTCGTGATCTTTGCCCGCGGCATGTTGGTGCATGCTTATACGCGGATTTACTTCGACGACGAAGCCGCGAACGCCAACGATCCGGTGCTGCTATCGATCAAGAACAAGGCGCGACGCCAGACGTTGATCGCGGCGCGCGGCGAGCGGGACGGCAAGACCGTCTACCGTTTCGACATTCGGCTGCAGGGCGGAAACGAGACGGTTTTCTTCGATATGTGAGGAACGCGTGTTTGGAGTGATGGAGTTTGGGAAACGACGGCTCGCTTATCAGCGTATTGTTACGCAGCTTTCGTGAGCCGTCTTTCTGTCATTTCGACCAAAGGGAGAAATCTTTCTCTTGTACGGTCAGTCGAAATCGTTGCGGCAACCGAAGATCGATTCTTCCGTTCGTTCGGAAGGACGAGAAGGCAGGACAGGAATCACTAGTTTTAGATCGTAGCTTCTAAACCACAACGCATGACCTACGTCCGCTCGATTCAACTATTTTCGGTCCGTTGTTCGGCGACTGAGGAAATTAACGGCCTCTTCAGCGATCAAGCCTATGTTCGCGCGCTAGTGGACGTGGAGATTGCCCTGGCCCGCGCCGAGGCGCTGCGTCGGAGTCATTCCAGCCACAGCGGCAGAGCAGATCGCTGCGGTGAAAGCCGACAAGATCGATGTTGCCGCACTCACCAAGGGAACGCTTCGTTCCGGCTTTCCGATCATCGCTCTGGTGCAGGAGCTGCGAAAGCACGTGAGCGCCGACGCGGCGCCGTACATTCACTGGGGCGCGACGACGCAGGATATCATGGACACGGCCAGCGTGTTGCAGCTGCGCGCGGCGATTCAAATGATTGCGCAGACGCATGACGGCGAGATCGCGCGGCCATTGGCTGCGCTGGCCGAGAAGCATCGTTCGACTGTTCTGGCCGGGCGCACCCATAGCCAGCAGGCGTTGCCGATCACCTTCGGTTTGAAGGCGGCGGGTTGGTTGGCGCCGCTGTTGCGCCATGCTTGAGCGATTGGCGGAAATCGAACCGCGGTTGCTGGTCGTGCAATTTGGCGGCGCGGCGGGAACCTTGGCGGCGCTTGGCGATAAAGGTTTGGCGGTCATGCAAGCGTTGGCCAACGAATTGAAGCTGGCCGTACGCCGGTGATGCCGTGGCATACGCAGCGCGATAGCTTCGTCGAGTTTGCCGGCTGGCTCAGTCTGGTTACAGGGTCGCTCGCCAAGATGGCGCAGGATGTTATTCTCATGGCGCAGACCGAAGTGGCAGAGGTCGGCGAGTCGGCGGAGGCAAGGGCGCGGCGGCAGCAGCACCATGCCGCAGAAGTCCAATCCGATCACCAGCGAGTTGATTCGTCGCCGCGGCGCGCATCAACGCTCGTTGCTTTCGGCGCTGCACAACGCGCAGATTCAGGAACACGAGCGCGGCACGCATGGCTGGCAGGTGGAGTGGTTGACGTTGCCGCAGATGATCACGCTCACCGGCGGCGCGTTGAAACATGCGGTTTATCTGGCTAAGAATTTGCAAGTCGACGCAGCCGCGATGCGGGCGAATATTTCCAGCGCCAACGATGTGATTCTCGCCGAAGCGGCGGTGTTCGCGTTGGCTAATGCGATGCCACGGCCGCAGGCCGAAGAGCTGGTCAAGAAGGCATGTGTTATCGCCGTGGCTGAAAATAAGCCGCTAATCGAGATTGTCAGAGCGATTGGCCGGCGATTCGATTATGAGGTGCGGTCGACTGGCAGGCGTTGGCGAGACCGGATAATTATCTCGGCGAGAGCGATAAAATTATCGACCGAGTGCTCAAAGGTTCAACTAAAAAAAGCGGGCGGGTTTTCTAACCCACCGAAAGAACGCGGACACTGATGTCCGCCCTCCGAGATTTCAACCGAGACGCTATGAACAAACCTCAAAAAGCCGATAAACTCACTACCATGCGGGAAGCCATCGCTGCCTACGTCGGCGACGGCTGCTCGCTGGCGATCGAAGGATTCACCGGATTCATTTCATTCGCCGCGGGCCACGAGATCATCCGCCAGAAGCGCCAGGGTCTCACTTTGATCCGCATGACACCAGACCTGATCTACGATCAGATGATCGCCGCCGGCACGGCGAAGAAGTTAATCTTCAGCTACATGGGCAACCCCGGTGTCGGCTCGCTTTACTGCGTCCGCCGCGCGGTGGAAAAATCTATTCCTCGGCCCGCTGGAATGGGAGGAGTATTCGCACTACGGGTTGGTGGGGCGCTATGCGGCGGGAGCGTCGCGGGCGCCGTTTTTTCCGCTGCGCAGTTATATCGGCTCGGAAATGCTGGAGGTCAATCCGCTGATCAAATTGATCGACGATCCCTACGGCACTGGCAAGATCGCGGTGGTGCCGCCGCTCAATCCCGACGTGGCGATTCTCCACGCTCAGCGCGCGGACCGGCGCGGCAACACGCAACTGTGGGGCCTGCTGGGCATGCAAAAAGAAGTGGCGTTTGCCGCCAAGCATGTGATCATCGTGGTGGAAGAAATCGTCGATGAATCGGTGATTCGCGCCGATCCCAACCGCACTTTGATTCCCGGCCTGATCGTCGATGCGGTGGTGCACGAGCCCTACGGCGCGCACCCATCCTACGTCCAGGGTTATTACGACCGGGACAACGAATCTTATCTTACCTGGGACAAGCTTTCTCAGGATCACGGGGCGGAATGGCGTGGCTCGACGAATGGGTTTACGGCTTGGAGAATCACGCCGCCTACGTGCGGAAATTGGGTCAAGCTTATTTCGACAGGCTCAAGCCGGAGCCATTGCCGGCGCCCTCGGTGGACTACGGGAGGTATCGATGAGCGAAGTCACTTACACCGATTCCGAGATGATGATCGCGGTGGCGGCGCGCATGTTGAAAGGAGCGCGCACGGTTTTCGTCGGCGTCGGTCTGCCCAATGTCGCCTGCAACCTGGCGCGCTACACGGTCGCGCCTGACTTGGAGTTGATTTACGAATCCGGCGTCTACGGCGCACGTCCGGAGCGGCTGCCGCTTTCGATCGGCGATCCCACCTTGGTCAGCGGAGCGACCTCGGTGGTCTCCATGGCGGATCTGTTTGGCTTGTACCTGCAAGGGGGGCTGGTCGAGATCGCGCTGCTCGGCGGCGCCCAGATCGACCGCTACGGCAATCTCAACTCCACGGTCATCGGCGACTATAGCAAACCGAAGACGCGACTGCCGGGCAGCGGCGGCGCCTTAGAAATCGCTACCAACGCGCAACGCACGTTCATGATCATGCGTCTTAAGCGTCGCGCGTTCGTCGGCAAGCTCGATTTTCTCACCAGCCCAGGCCACTTGACCGGTGGTGACAGCCGCGCTCGGTTGGGCTTGCCCGGCGGCGGGCCGGAAATCGTGATTACCGACAAAGCTGTCTTGAATTTTGCCAACCCGGAGCGCGAAATGCAGCTTAGCGCACTCTATCCAGGCGTGACGGCAGAAGACGTGCAGGCCGAGGTCGGCTGGCCGCTGCGTTTAGCCGAGACGATCGAAGAAATCACCGCGCCGACGAGTGCAGAGCTGCATTTGATCCGCGACGAAGTCGACCCCGATGCTATGTACCGTTGAAAACGAAAACAGCCACTGAAACATTTTGCTGATTTCACGATCTGCGGCGCGGCGCGGCGATGAGAATACTTCCTCGGAGGAAGTGGATCGCGTGCTCAATTCTCATCCGCAGGTCGCCGAGTCGGCGGCGTCCATCCGACCGACCTGACGCAGGTCTCTGCGGGGTCGTCGTTCGCGACGGCGCGGCTAACCGAGCAATCACAGATTGAGCAGGATCGATGAATCAAGAAGCAAAAAAATCATTCAAAGAACTCTTATTCGGCAAAGCCAAGGATCCGCTCGATCCGAAGGTCTTTCATCAAATCTCTTTGGTCGCGTTCCTTGCCTGGGTTGGGCTCGGCGCCGACGGCTTGAGCTCTTCGGCCTACGGTCCGGAAGAAGCTTATCTGGCGCTGGGGCAGCATTTACATCTGGCACTCCTGCTGGTGATATTGACTGCCGCGACGGTCTTCATCATTTCCGCCAGCTATTCGCAGATCATCGAGCTTTTCCCGACCGGCGGCGGCGGTTATTTGGTCGCGACCAAGTTGCTCGGCTCGCGGGCGGGCCTGGTTTCGGGGTCGGCGCTGGTGGTCGACTATATGTTGACGATTACCATTTCGATCGCCAGCAGCGCCGATGCGTTGTTTAGTTTTCTCCCCGCATCGCTGTCAGCTTACAAGTTCGCCGTCGAGGTGTTGCTGATCTTTGCGCTGATTTTTCTCAATCTGCGCGGTGTGAGAGAGTCGGTGCTGGTCATGTTGCCGATCTTCCTGCTATTCATCGTCATGCACCTCGTGGTGATTACGCTGGGTATCGTGCCGCACGCGGCCGACATGCCGGCGCTGGTGGCGAACACCTATCGGGAAGTTGACCGCGATGTTCAAGGAATCGGTTTGCTGGCGACTTTGGCTATTCTGCTCCACGCCTATAGCCTCGGCGGCGGTACTTATACCGGTATCGAGGCGGTCAGTAACGGACTGCAGATCCTGCGCGAACCCCGTGTCGTTACCGGCAAAAAGACCATGCTCTACATGGCCACCTCGCTGGCGTTTACCGCCGGCGGCATTTTGCTCTGTTACTTGCTCAACCGCGTGATGCATGAGCCGGGAAAGACGCTCAATGCGAGTTTATTCGCTAACATCTATGGCGCGTTCTTCGGCGGCGATTCGACGACCACGGCGAGCCTGGTGATCGTCACGCTGATCACCGAAGCGGCGCTGTTGATCGTCGCTGCACAGGCGGGATTTCTCGACGGGCCGCGGGTGCTGTCGAACATGTCGCTCGACTCCTGGACGCCGCATCGTTTGTCCCACTTGAGCGACCAGTTGGTGACGCGCAACGGCGTCTGGTTCATGGGCATCGCGTCGCTGGGATTTTTGGCCTACAGCCACGGCGAAGTGAAGCTGTTGGTGATCATGTACAGCATCAACGTGTTTCTGACCTTCACCTTGTCGCAGTTGGGCATGTGCCGGCATTGGTGGCAGGTGCGGCGGAGCGCCGAGCCTTGGCGCATGAAACTTGCGGTCAATGGCTTCGGGTTGCTTTCGACCAGCACGATTCTTTGCGTCACGGTGGCGACGAAATTTCTCGAAGGCGGCTGGCTGACGGTCGTCGTGACCTTGAGTTTCGTAATGGTTTGCCAGGCGGTGCGCTGGCATTACGAGAAGGTTCAGCGAGCTCTAAAAGCCCTCGACGACACGCTTTTGGGCATTCCCTTCCAACCGGATTTGAAAGCGCCGACACCGGTGAAGAATGTCCAGGCGCCGACCGCGGCGATTGTCGTGCGCGAGTTCGATGGCGTCGCGGTGCACACATTGCTGAACCTCCAACGGTTGTTCCCGAATCACTATAAGAACATCGTCTTCGTTTCCGTCGGCGTGATCGATGCCGGCCAGTTCAAAGGCCATGCGGAAATGGAGAGTCTCCAGCGAAAAAAAGAAGAGGACCTCAAGAGTTTCGTCGACTACGCAACCTGTTTGGGTTGGTACGCGGAGTATCGCTACGCGCTCGGCGTCGATCTGATCGACGAGCTGGAGCAAACTTGTAACTTGGTTGCCAAGGAATTTCCCCGCACGGTCTTCTTTAGCGGCAAGCTGGTTTTCGAGGAGGAGAGTGTGTTTACCCGGCTACTGCATAACCACACGCCTTATACCTTGCAGCAGAAACTCCAGTTCGCCGGCCGGGACATGATGATATTGCCGATCCGGGTAACAACTCAGCAGAACGCTTCTGCGCGACCGGCAGTCTAATACTCGACTTTCACCGCAGAATTACGTTGACCGCATCGAGTAACCCATGTTTGAACAAGCCTTCAAAAACATCGACGACGTTCTCTGGAAAGAGGCCGGCTGCACCACCGAACTCGACTACACCGAGCAGACTTCCTGGCTGCTGTTCCTGAAATACCTCGACGGCCTGGAGCAGGACAAGGCCGACGAAGCCGAGCTGGAGGGCAAGAAATACACCTACATCCTCGACAAGCCGTATCGCTGGGAAAGCTGGGCCGCGCCCAAGGGCAAGGACGGCAAGCTCGACCACAACACCGCCCTGACCGGCGACGACCTGCGCGACTTCGTCAATCAGAAGCTCTTTCCCTACCTGCACGGCTTCAAGCAGAAGGCCACCGGGCCGAACACCATCGAATACAAGATCGGCGAGATCTTCGGCGAGATCAAAAACAAGATCCAGAGCGGCTACAACCTGCGCGAGATCATCGACCACATCGACGAACTGCGCTTCCGCTCCCAGACCGAGAAGCACGAGCTGTCGCACCTCTACGAAGCCAAGATCAAGAACATGGGCAACGCCGGGCGCAACGGCGGCGAGTATTACACGCCGCGCCCGCTCATCCGCGCCATCGTGCAGGTGGTGAAGCCCAAGATCGGCGAGCGCATCTACGACGGCGCGGTCGGCTCGGCGGGCTTCCTGTGCGAGTCGTTCGATTACCTGCAGGCAGACCAATCCCAAGCGCACCACCGCGCAGGACCGCACCCTGCAAGAGCGCACCTTCTACGGCAAGGAAAAGAAGTCGCTCGCCTACGTCATCGCGATCATGAACATGATCCTGCACGGCATCGAAGCGCCGAACATCATCCACACCAACACGCTCACCGAAAACCTCGCCGACATTCAGGAGAAAGACCGCTACGACGTGGTGCTGGCCAATCCGCCCTTCGGCGGCAAGGAACGCAAGGAAGTGCAGCAGAACTTCCCCATCCGCACCGGCGAGACGGCGTTCCTGTTCCTCCAGCACTTCATCAAGATCCTCAAGGCCGGCGGACGCGGCGGCGTGGTCATCAAGAACACCTTCCTCTCCAACACCGACAACGCCTCCGTGAGCCTGCGCAAGCTGCTGCTGGAAAGCTGCAACCTGCACACCGTGCTCGACTGCCCCGGCGGCACGTTCCAGGGCGCGGGCGTGAAGACCGTGGTGCTGTTCTTCGAGAAAGGCGCACCGACCCGCAAAGTCTGGTTCTACCAGCTCGACCCCGGCCGCAACCTGGGCAAGACCAACCCGCTCAACGACGACGACCTCGCCGAGTTCGTGAAGCTGCAAAAGACCTTCGCCGACTCGCCCAAGAGCTGGAGCGTGGACGCCAAGAGCATCGACCCGACGACCTTCGACCTCTCCGTGAAGAACCCCAACGGCGGCGAGGAAGTCACGCACCGCAGCCCGCAGGACATCATGGACGAAATCGCCGCGCTGGATGCCGAGAGCGCGGAGGTGCTGGCGGAGCATCAGGGGGTTGCTATGAAATAAGTCCTATGTGACTCATGATGACCCATACGACCTATGAGTCACGTTCCTGAACCGAAAACTTCATCCCGCCTCACGGCAACTACCAGGAGCTGCTTTCCTACCAAAAGGCAGAGGTGGTCTATGATCTCACCTTCCGCTTCTGCGAACGCTTCCTCAAAAGGGGCGACCGCACCATCGACCAGATGGTGCAGGCCGCCCGCTCGGGAAAACAAAACATCGTGGAAGGCAGCAAAGCCGTCCGGCACCTCCAAGGAAATGGAGATCAAGCTGACCAACGTGGCCCGCGCCAGCCTGGAAGAGCTGCTGGAGGACTACCGAGACTTCCTCCGCGTGCGAGATCTGGCCCTTTGGAACAAAGATTCCAAAGAAGCTCAATACGTCCGCAAGCTCGGAAACAAGCCCCATACGACCTATGAAACCTATCGCGAGTTCTGCGAAACCCGCCCGCCGGAAGTCGTCGCCAACATCGCCCTCTGCCTCATCCACCAGACCAACTACCTGCTCGACCAGCAAATCCGCCGGCTGGAGAAAGATTTCGTGAAGCACGGCGGCCTGCGCGAGCGCATGACCCGCGCCCGTTTGCAGCACCGGAACAAACCGCCGCCAGCCATGAGTCCTATGAAGACACCTGTGTCGCATAAGCCCCCATGACACCCCGCCACTCAATGAGTCTCATCAGACCTATGGAACCCATGAGTCCAATCCCAGACTCCGAGACCGGAGGTGCTGGGAAACATCAGGGCGCTGCTATGAAGAAGGGTGGCAAACGCAAGACTCTTGGAGAAGTCTGCCAATTCCCAAAGGTCTGTGGAAAGCGAAAAGCTGCCTTTGGATAACGGTTGGTGTCATCCGAAATACGACTTCACCAAAGACAGGAACGCTGATGCATTCAGCATCGCGATCTCGACTGGAGGCGAAGAAGCTCGAAAGCGTCGACTTCAGTTTGGACGACATCGATTCGTTGTAAAGTCGTGCGGTGGCTCGAACAGCCAGCAGGGTCGAGTCGCCCATGTTCGATACGATGGACGGCGCCTTCGCGATCAGCAATTCACTGCGCTCTTCGAGTCCTGAAACTCAGACCTAGACTTCCGAGTTCTCTACAAGTTTCTGCATTCGACTGATGTCTCGGCATACGGAGGGCATGCAGAGCCATGTCCACGGGCATTCACAACGGCTGGCGAAGCATATCAAGGCCATCAAATTCACTTTCCCCCGCTCCCCGAACAGCAGCGGATCGTCGGCATCCTCGACGAAGCGTTTGAGGGCATCGCCACCGCCAAAGCCAACGCCGAAAAGAACCTCCAAAACGCCCGCGCCCTCTTCGAAAGCCACCTCCAATCCGTCTTCACCCAGCGCGGCGAGGGGTGGGTGGAGAAGACGCTCGGCGAGATATGCGCAGCGACGTCTGGTACGGCCATTTGGCAAAGCTTCGCAACGAGTGTGATCACGTGACGGGATTCCGTCTGCTCATGAGCTCAACAACGTGCAGCCAGGCAGACTCGACTGGGAAGACGTGCAATACTATCACGGCAGAGAATTTCACGAACGACTCAAGAAATACTCAGCTTCGAGATGGCGATTTCTTGTCTGCGATCGGAGCGAACGAGTCGAGATTGGTTGCGCAGTCTCATGAACGACGTGAGCAGACTCAACTGCGCAAATTAGCTAATTCGCGAGACCGACTCGCAGTGGAACGACGAGCTCTTCATGCACGATATTTCAATCGCACTCCGGCTGTCGAAAGCGATTCACTGCGGCAAGACGTCGGGATCAGCGTCAAGGTGTCAAGCAACATCATCGACAGGATTGCGAAGCTTCTCGATTTCCCAGCCTTCCGCCAGCCGAACAAAGAAGCGCATCGTCGCCAAACTGGACGAACTCCGCGAAGAAACCCAACGCCTCGACTCGCCTCTACGAGCGGAAGCTCGCCGCGCTGGAGGCGTTGAAGAAGTCGCTGCTGCACCAAGCGTTCAGCGGAGAATTATAAGCAGAGATGTTTGTATACATTTCTTGATTAAATGTATGCAAACTCATACATTTTGTTTACATTGCAAACAAGCTGTATACAAACCATGAAACGCATAGAAGTCGGTAAAAACATCGCTCAAAAACAAGGGTTTACGGCATTCATTCCACATCCATTCCCGCCCAAAGAGGGGTTTGATTGGGATTCACAGCTCCTAAAGAAGACAGATCATGCAACCCGGTTGCTGGGTAAGTTGGATGGAATTACAAAGTTGTTGCCCGATGCCGACTTTTTCCTCCTGATGTATCTCCGAAAAGACGCCACCTCATCAAGCCAGATTGAGGGGACACAAGCCACGATGATCGATGCAATCGAAGCGGAAGCAAAAGTAACCACCAATATCCCGAAAGATGTGGATGATATTCTGCACTACATCAAGGCGCTGAATTACGGGATGAAGCGAATGGTTGGTGATAAGTTTCCGGTTTCCATGCGTTTTGTTCGTGAGCTGCATGGCAAGCTGATGGATCAGGCGCGCGCCAGCCACTTTTCCGATCCCGGAGAATTTCGCAAAAGTCAAAACTGGCTTGGTGGTACTCGCCCGGATAACGCCCGTTTTGTTCCTCCACCCGTTGAGGACATGAACAGAGCATTGAGTGATCTTGAGCGTTTCATGCACGCAAACGATTCAACCCTGACACTGATCAAGGCGGCGCTTATCCATGCCCAATTTGAAACCATCCATCCCTTTCTCGATGGCAATGGTAGAACCGGCAGAATGTTGATCACATTCTATTTATGGAAAGAGGGATTTTTGGAAAAACCGGTTTTGTTTTTATCCTCCTTTTTCAAAAAACACCAGGAGCTGTATTACGAAAAACTGCTCGCTTATCAGAAGCACGGCAAGGTGGATGACTGGGTCGATTTCTTTCTCGAAGGTGTCATTGAAGTTGCCAATGAAGCCATAGAGATTGTCGGTAAGATTACGACGTTGCGTGAAGAAGATATGGCAAGAGTGCAAAAACTTGGCAAACGGGCAGCAGAAAGCGCGGCACTCTTGTTGCCCAGGCTCTATGGGCAACCGGTTGTCAATGTTGCGCTCGTGCAAAAGTGGACGGGATTTACACGAGCCGGCGCACAAACAGTTATCAATCGTTTTATCGCGATGGGAATTCTTTCCCCGAAGGACAAGGATAAGAAATACGGACAATCCTATATTTACAAAAAGTACATCGAGATTTTTGCGGATAGCAAATAAACAACCATCATGAACGAAGCCGAAACCCGAGCCGAGCACATTGACCCCGCGCTGAAAGCGGCGGGCTGGGGCGTCGTCGAGGGCAGTCGCATCCGGCGCGAGTATCCGATTACGCCCGGTCGCATCGAAGGTCACGGGCGACGCGGCAAGCCGCTCACCGCGGATTACGTGCTGGAGTATCGCAACACCAAGCTGGCCGTCGTCGAGGCCAAGGCATGGGACGAAGCACTGACCGAAGGCGTGGCGCAGGCCAAGAACTACGCCGGCAAGCTCGCCATCCGCTTCACCTACTCCACCAACGGCCAGGGCATCTACGGCATCGACATGGAGACCGGCAAGGAAGGCGAGCAGCCGCGCTACCCCACGCCGGATGAACTCTGGAACCTGACCTTCGCCGAAGCGAACGCCTGGCGCGACCGCTTCGCCGCCGTCCCGTTCGAGGACAAGGGCGGCTCGCATCCTAGCCGCTACTATCAGGACATCGCCGTCGAGCGGGTGATGGAGGCCATCGCCGCAGACCAGCAGCGCATCCTGCTCACGCTCGCCACCGGCACGGGCAAGACGTTCATCGCCTTTCAGATTGCGTGGAAGCTGTTTCACAGCCGCTGGAACTTGAGCCGCGAGCCGTCGCGCCGCCCGCGCATTCTGTTTCTCGCCGACCGCAACATCCTGGCCAATCAGGCCTACAACGCCTTCTCTGCCTTCCCGGAGGACGCGATGGTGCGGATCGAGCCGGAGGACATCCGCAAGAAGGGCAAGGTGCCGAAGAACGGCAGCCTGTTCTTCACGATCTTCCAGACCTTCATGAGCGGCCCGCCGAAGGATGGCAAGCCGTCGCCCTATTTCGGCGAGTATCCGCCGGACTTCTTCGACTTCATCGTCATCGACGAGTGCCATCGCGGCGGCGCCAACGACGAGAGCAACTGGCGCGGCATCCTCGAATACTTCGCCCCGGCCGTGCAGCTTGGCCTCACCGCCACGCCCAAGCGCAAGGACAACGTGGACACCTACGCCTACTTCGGCGAGCCGGTCTATATCTATTCGCTCAAGGAAGGCATCAACGACGGCTTCCTCACGCCGTTCAAGGTGAAGCAGATCTCCACGACGCTCGACGACTACGTCTACACGCCGGATGACACGGTGTGGAAGGCGAGATCGAAACCGGGAAGCGTTACATCGAAACCGACTTCAACAAGATCATCGAGATCAAGGAACGCGAAGCATACCGCGTGAAGATGTTCATGGAGCAGATCAACCAGAACGAGAAGACGCTGGTTTTCTGCGCCACGCAGGATCACGCGCTGGCCGTGCGCGATCTCATCAATCAGATTGAAGACGAGCAAAGACCCGAACTATTGCCAGCGCGTCACCGCCGATGACGGCGAGCTCGGCGAGCAGCATCTGCGCGATTTTCAGGACAACGAAAAGACCATCCCGACCATCCTCACCACCTCGCAGAAACTCTCGACCGGCGTGGACGCGCGCAACATCCGCAACATCGTGCTGATGCGCCCGATCAATTCCATGATCGAGTTCAAGCAGATCATCGGACGCGGCACACGGCTCTATGACGGCAAGGATTACTTCACGATCTACGACTTCGTGAAGGCGCACCATCACTTCAACGATCCGGAGTGGGACGGCGAGCCGGCAGAGCCGGAGCCGAAGACCGGTTAGCCGCCAAACGGCTGTCATCGATCCGAACGAGCTGCCAACCCCGTCCCGGTAACCTGAAAAAGATCCAGCCGAATATGGCAAAAGACAGAAGATCAAGGTCAAACTTGCCGACGGCAAAGACCGATCGATCCAGCACATGATGGCCACCACGTTCTGGCATCCGGACGGCACGCCCATGTCGGCACAGCAGTTCATGGAAATGCTCTTCGGCAAGCTGCCTGAGTTCTTCAAGAACGAGGAAGAACTCCGGACCTTGTGGAGCGCGCCTGACACTCGCGCAAAACTCCTGCAAGGACTGGCCGAGAAAGGATTCGGCAAAGAGCAGTTGACGGAGATGCAAAGGATCATCGACGCGGAAAAGAGCGATCTCTTCGACGTGCTGGCTCACGTCGCCTACGCGCTGCCCGCCACTCACCCGCGAGGAGCGGGCGCGGAAGGCCAAGGTCGTTATCAGCACGCACTTCAACAGCAGGCAGCAGGTCTTCCTCGACTTCGTGCTGTCCCATTACGTGAGCGTAGGCGTCGAGGAACTGGATCAAGAAAAGCTCACGCCCTTGCTCCGGCTCAAATACCACGACTCCATTGCCGACGCCGTGGCGGACCTAGGCAAGCCGGATGAAATCGGCAGAGTCTTCGTCGGCTTTCAAAAGTATCTTTACGAAGCTGCGGCGTGAGTGTTAGACGATGGTGCGAGCAGGCAAACCTGCACTTCTCGAAAATCTACCGCTGAGTTTGGTGTTAGGCTTAAACCGCTGACTGAAACACCGCTAAGCCGCTGGCAGTGGTGCCTTTCAAAGCCGCAGAGTTTCATTCAATCTCTCCTTACTTTCCTTCTCAGCAGAATCCTAACCTCACTCCATCTTGCGGCTAGTTTCAGGCGGTCGCCGCAAAACTTCAGCTAATTCAAACTCAGGATGCGGCGAGCGATAAGCGGTTGCATTTTGCAATCTGCGCAACGAGGCGTCGTGCAAATTGCCAGGCGGTTGTTGGTTTTTAGGTCGAAAGCCTAATGTTTTCGCGAGGCGGGAGCTGGCATATCGCTTGCGGTACCCGACTATAAAGGTCGTCAACTTTCAGGAGCGATCAAATGGCTGACGTTATATTTATCCTCATTATCGCGGTGTTTTTCATCATCTCGTGGCTTTACGTCCGCGGCTGCGATCGTTTGTAAGAGGTCATCATGGGAATCGAATACGTTATCGGCTTGGTCGTGTCGGTGGTCATTTTGGTGTACTTGGTTTATGCGCTGCTCTGGCCGGAAAAGTTCTGAGGTCGGCAGCAGCGTAGGAGCGAGAGACTTCGCAGCAGTGCGAAATTCTCTGCCTGGTTTTTCAGAACCGCGAAATTAGGAGAAGTTATGACAGTCAATGGATGGATTCAGATTCTGCTCTATGCGGCGATCATTTTCGCCATCACCAAGCCGCTCGGCAGCTATATGTATCGTGTTTTCGAGGGCGAGCGGCAACCTTTGCCGCGCCTGTTCGGCGCGATCGAACGGTTGCTCTACAAGCTTTGCGGCGTCGATCCGAAGGAGCACCAGGACTGGAAGCAGTACACCGTAGCGATGCTGGTGTTCAGCGCGATCACGTTGCTGGTGACCTACGGCATCGAGCGGTTGCAGCATGTTTTGCCGTTGAATCCGCAGAATTTTGGCCCGGTACCTGCGGACCTCGCTTTCAACACGGCGGCGAGCTTTACGACTAATACCAACTGGCAAGCGTACAGCGGCGAGTCGACGATGAGCTATCTGACTCAGATGGCGGGTCTCGCCTGGCATAATTTCATCTCCGCCGCCGTCGGCATCGGCATAGCGCTGGCGTTGGCGCGCGGCATCACCTATCGCTTGCAGGCGGGCGCGGCGAAGACGCTGGGCAATTTCTGGGTCGATCTGGTGCGCGCCACGGTGTACGTCTTGATTCCTATATCTATTCCGGTGGCATTGCTGCTGGTCTCCCAGGGAGTGATTCAAAACTTTTCTTCTTACGTCGAAGTGACGACCCTGGAGGGTGTCAAACAAACCCTAGCTATGGGTCCGGTGGCTTCGCAGGAAGTCATCAAGGAATTGGGCACCAATGGCGGCGGTTTTTTTAACGCCAACAGCGCCCATCCGTTCGAGAATCCAACGCCCCTGACTAACTTGATCGAGATGCTGTTAATCTTCGCGATTCCGGCGGGGCTGACTTACACGTTCGGTCGCATGGCGCGCGACCAGAAACAAGGTTGGGCGATCTTCGCGGCAATGGCCGTGCTTTTCTTCGTGGGCGTGACGACGGCGTATCGCTTCGAAGCCGCCGGCAATCCGATTATGCAGTGGTATGGCTGTCAATCAATCGTTAGGGAACATGGAAGGAAAGGAAGTCCGTTTCGGTGTCGCTAACTCGGCGCTCTTCGCCACGATCACCACCGGCGCTTCATGCGGCGCGGTTAATTCAATGCACGATAGTTTTACCTCCATCGGCGGCCTCGTGCCGCTGGTCAACATCCAACTTGGCGAAGTCATCTTCGGCGGCGTCGGCGCCGGGCTGTACGGCATGTTGGTGATGGTCTTGTTGTCGGTTTTCATCGCCGGCTCTGATGGTCGGTCGGACCCCTGAATACTTGGGCAAGAAGATCGAGGCGCGGGAGATGAAGTTGGCGATGCTTTACATTCTCATTTTCCCCCTCGTCATCCTGGTTTTTTCGGGGTGGTCGGTTGCCGCGCCTTACGGTGTTTCATCTTTGAACAATGCCGGACCCCACGGTTTGAGTGAAATCCTCTACGCATTTACCAGCGCGACCGGCAACAATGGTTCGGCTTTCGCCGGACTGAACGCGAACACTCCTTGGTACAACGTAACGCTGGGCTTGGCGATGCTTCTGGGGCGCTTCTTGATGATCGTGCCTGCCCTGGCGATCGCCGGCTCTCTGGTCGGCAAGAAGGCTGTAGCGGAAAGCCTCGGCACTTTCCCGACGAACGGGACTCTCTTCGTCGTCTTGCTTGTTGGTGTGATTGTGATCGTCGGGGCATTGACTTTCTTCCCCGCGCTGGCGCTTGGGCCCATCGTCGAACATTTTCTAGCTCAGGCAGGAAAGGTTTACTAACATGGCAGATACTCGCTTAAAAGATCGTTCGCTTTTCGATCCAGAAATTGTCCGGCCGGCGGTGTGGGAGAGCTTCCGCAAACTCGCGCCGCAGCATGTGATCAAAAACCCGGTCATGTTCGTCGTCGAGATCGCCAGCGTGCTGACGACTTTGATTTTGCTGCGCGACCTGGCTGGTCCGACTGCCGGATCTCAGCCGCTGTGGTTCACCTTCAACGTCAGCTTCTGGCTGTGGTTCACGGTAATCTTCGCCAACTTCGCCGAGGCGGTTGCCGAAGGCCGAGGTAAGGCCCAGGCTGCCACTTTGCGCAAGATGCGCCAGGAAACCAACGCGCGGCGCTTGATCAACGGCAACCGTGAAGAAACCGTGCCCGCGTCGGCGTTGCGCAAAGGAGATAGCGTCGTCGTCGAAGCCGGCGAGATCATTCCCGGCGACGGCGACGTGATCCAGGGTATCGCCTCGGTCGATGAATCGGCGATCACCGGCGAATCCGCTCCGGTCATTCGCGAGAGCGGCGGCGATCGTTCGGCGGTCACCGGCGGCACCAAAGTGTTGTCCGACCGCATCGTCGTGCGCATCACGGCGAGCCCGGGCGAATCTTTTCTCGATCGCATGATCGCTTTGGTCGAAGGCGCTTCGCGGCAAAAAACCCCGAATGAAATTGCCCTCAATATTTTGCTCGCTGGATTGACGATCGTTTTTCTATTTGCTTGCGTGACGCTCGTGCCGATGGCGCTTTATTCGGGCGTTGCGGTCGTCTCCGTGACAGTGATCGTGGCTTTGCTGGTTTGCTTGATTCCGACGACGATCGGCGGACTGCTTTCCGCCATCGGCATCGCCGGCATCGACCGTTTGCTGCGGAAAAATGTCTTGGCGATGAGCGGGCGCGCCGTCGAAGCCGCGGGCGACGTGGATACGTTGTTGTTGGATAAAACCGGGACGATCACCTTGGGCAATCGCATGGCGACCGAATTCATTCCGGTCGACGGCGCCAGGGCGGAGACGTTGGCGGATGCGGCGCAGCTTTCTAGCCTGGCGGACGAAACCCCGGAAGGGCGATCGATTGTCGTGCTCGCCAAGGAAAAATACGGACTCCGCGGTCGCGACGTGACCGAGATCGGCGCGCATTTTATTCCGTTTAGCGCTGAAACCCGCATGAGCGGCTGCGATCTCAATGGACGCAAGATCCGCAAGGGGGCGGTTGATGCGATCGCCGCCTATGTCCAGGAATTGGGTGGAACGGTGGGTTCGCAAGTCGAGGGCATCACCCATGGAATCTCGGACACCGGCGGCACGCCGCTGGTGGTCGCCGAGGGAAACAAAATTCTCGGCGTGATTCATTTGAAGGACGTGGTGAAAGGTGGCATCAAGGAACGCTTTGAGCGCTTTCGCGCCATGGGCATTCGCACGGTGATGATCACCGGCGACAATCCGCGCACCGCGGCGGCCATCGCCCGCGAAGCCGGCGTGGACGATTTTCTCGCCGAAGCGACGCCGGAAGCAAAGATGCGGCTCATCAAAGAAGAGCAAGCCAAGGGCAAAGCTGGTTGCCATGACCGGCGACGGCACCAACGATGCGCCGGCCTTGGCGCAGGCCGACGTTGGCGTGGCAATGAACACCGGCACGCAAGCGGCGAAAGAAGCCGGCAACATGGTCGACTTGGATTCCAATCCGACCAAGCTGCTTGAAGTGGTCGAGATCGGCAAACAGATGCTGATGACGCGCGGCGTGCTGACAACCTTTTCGATCGCCAACGACGTGGCGAAGTATTTCGCGATTATTCCCGCCATGTTCATGGGTGTTTACCCGGAGATCGCGCCGCTTAAACATCATGCATCTGGCGTCGCCCCAGAGCGCGATTCTCGCGGCGGTTATATTTAACGCTCTTATTATCATTGCACTCATTCCCCTGGCGCTAAGCGGCGTGCAGTACCGCCCCATCGGCGCCGGCCCGTTGCTGGCGCGTTCTTTGTTGATTTATGGCGTCGGCGGAGTCGTCGCGCCTTTTATCGGTATCAAACTGATCGATTTGGTTTTGGAAGCTGTCGGACTTGTCTAGGAGACGAATCTATGAAAACCTATTCGGCTATCGCGTTCGAACTACGATCGTCACACTTGTTCTAACCGGACTTCTTTATCCCTTCGTGATGACCGGACTCGCTCAGGTCCTTTTCCCATGGCGCGCCAACGGCAGCTTGGTGACAGACGAAAAAGGCCAAGTCGTCGGCTCGGAGTTGATTGGCCAAGGGTTTGTCAATCCGGCTTACTTTCAGCCGCGGCCATCGGCGGCAGGCGAGAAGGGCTATGATGCGACCGCGTCGTCCGGCTCCAATCTCGGTCCGACTTCGAAGAAGTTGCAGGACCGCATCAACGATGACCTCAAACGGCTGAAGGCAGAAAATCCGGACGCTGCCGGACCCATCCCCGCTGAACTTGTTACTGCGTCGGCCAGCGGACTCGATCCCCATCTCTCGCCTGAAGCGATGCTATGGCAGGCGCCGCGAGTGGCGAAAGCACGCGGCGTCAGCTGCGGAGCGGGTAAAAGCCGTCGTCGATGCGCATGTGGAAGGGAGAACCTTCGGCATCTTGGGCGAACCGCAGAGTCAATGTGCTGATGGTCAATCTGGCGCTCGATCGGCAGTTCGGCCGACCGGCTACGCTGCCGGTTCAAGAGAAATAGGAAATAGTTGACCAGTTGAATCCTGAGCTATCCGATGGCAACAGAACATAAACGGCCTGAAGATTTTCTCGAGCTGGTCGAACGCGCCAAGCGCGGCCGTCTCAAGGTTTACATCGGCTCGGCCGCGGGCGTTGGGAAAACTTACCAGATGCTCGAGGAGGCGCATGCCTTGCAGAAGCGCGGGGTGGATGTGGTATTGGGTTTCATCGAACCCCATGACCGGCTCGATACCGCGGCGCTAATCGAGGGACTCGAAGTGGTGCCGCGCCAGCGGGTTGAGTATCGCGGCGTGATTGTCGAAGAGATGGACTTGGACGCCGTTCTCAAGCGCCGTCCACAGTGGCGATCGTCGATGAGCTAGCGCATACCAACGCGCCCTTTTGCCGCAACAAGAAGCGCTATCAGGACGTGTTGGAACTGCTCGACGCCGGCATCAACGTCATTTGCGCTTTCAACGTGCAACATCTCGAGAGTCTCAACGACATGGTGAAGCAAGCCACTGGCGTAGTCGTTCGCGAGACGGTTCCTGACTCGATCCTGAAGCGGGCCGACCAGGTCGTCGATATCGATCTAGCCGTCGAAGATCTCATCGACCGCCTTAAAGCGGGCAAAATCTATGCGCCGGACAAGGTTGGTTGGGCGCTGGAAAACTTTTTTCAGCCGGAAAAACTCGCGGTACTGCGGGAAATCGCCCTGCGCGAAGTGGCGGAAAGCGTCGATCGCGCGGTTTCAGCAAAAGCTGACGACGACGATGCCGGGCGCAGAGCAGCCGCCAGCGAACGGGTGATGGTTTGTCTACCCACTCGCCCGCCGCCTCATGGCGTCCTGTTGCTCAGGCAGGGATCGCGCTTGGCCGGACGCTTGAACACGGATTGGTTTGTCGTTCACGTGGAAACCAAAAGCGAAGCCGGCCACCGCATCGACGCGACGCTGCAGCGCCATCTTTTGGAAGACGAACAAAGGGCCAGGGACCTGGGCGCCGAAGTCGTGCGGCTGAGGTCGGAAAAGCCGGTCGACAGCGCTGCTCGAATTTGCCCGCGAGCATGGTGTTCGCCACATCGTCGTTGGACGTTCGCACAAATCATGGTGGCGTCGTCTGTTAGGTCAATCGCCGGTGTTTAAGCTGGTCACCGAGGCGGTCGGTTTCGATCTCCATATCGTGTCATTGGAAGATCAGGAGAGTAAGGAATGAACCTCTACAAAAAACTTTTGCTGGCGCAAAGTCCGATCGCGCTGGCGCTGGTGAGCCTGGGGATTTTTTCGGTGGTGGCGATCTCGTATCTAGGGCTCGCACTCGCAGACGATCTTGAAGGACAATTACCGCAGCGTACTTGCGGCACAGCGAATGAAAGAGGCCATCGAACGGCTGGACAGCGCGGCGCTTTTTCTGGTCGGCGGGCCAGATATGAAAAAGGGGTCCAACAGGCGGCAAAATACCGGCCCATCTTCGAGGCCGAGCTCAAAGTTCAGGAAAGCAATATTACCGAGGCTGGGGAAAAGGAGTTTACCGCGGGACTGCGCGCCGCGTGGACGGATTATCAAGCTAAGTTCGATCGTTTTCAGGCAACTGCAAGTACCGATGAGATACGGCGACTTTATTTCTCCGAGCTCGAAGCGGCATTCTATAAAGTCAAAGCCTCCGCCGACGAGATCCTGGCGATCAATCAAGACACCATGGTGCGCAAGAGCGACGACGTGCGGCGCACCGGCGAGCGCATGAATGCGATCAGCGTTACGGTGGCGCTGGTGGCTTTGGCACTGGGACTCCTGGTCTCGACGTTGTTGACTCGTCGCCTGCTGCAGCCGCTCTCGGCGCTCAGCGAAGCGACGCGCAAAATCGGCGAAGGTAATTTCGACGCTCGCGCCCGCGTGCACGGGCACGACGAACTGGCGCGCTTGGCGCGCGATTTTAACGCCATGGCGGCGCGTTTGGCAGAGTATCGTAAAAGCTCCCTGGGAGATTTGCTGCAAGCCCACTTGAGCATGCAGGCGGCCATCGATAGTATTCCCGACCCCGTGGCGATTTTCAGTGTGGAAGGCAGTTTGCAAAATGTTAACCAGGCTGCGGAAACGTTGCTCGGACTCAAAAGCGATTCATCGTCTAGAGATCCACTCAAGAGTGTTCATGCTTCGACCGCTGCAGTGCTCGAACGGGTTCGCAGCCATGTGCTCAGCGGCAAAGGGGCGTATTCTCCCAGGGGTTTTGAGGATGCGGTGCAACTCACCTCGCTTTTGGGCGATCGTTATTTTCTGCCCCGCGGGGCACCGGTTTATGAGGACGCGCGGTGTAATCGTCGGGGCTACGGTAATCCTGCAGGACGTCACCCGCTTGCGCCGCTTCGAGGAACTCAAAAATGATTTAGTCGCCACCGTCGCGCACGAATTTCGCACACCGCTTACCTCGCTGCGCATGGCGGTTCATCTTTGCACCGAGCAGGTGGCGGGACCGCTCACCGACAAGCAGGCCGAGCTGCTCCACGCCGCGCGTGAGGATTGTGATCGGTTGCAGGGCATGGTCGACGATTTCTTGGATCTCTCTCGGATCGAGTCCGGACGCGTCGAACTGTATCCGTTGCCCACCAAAGTATCCGGTCTCATCATGGACGCTGTCGATGAATATAAGGCCGATGCGGACGCCCAAGGCGTGATCCTGAGCGCTGAGGTTTCGCTTCATGAGTTGAGCGTGTTAGCGGATCACGATCGTATTCGGCCATGTGTTTTCCAATCTGATCGGCAATGCGGTGCGGCATACGCCGAAGGGCGGGAGTATCACGTTAGGTGCGGAAGGCGTCGACGGTTCCGTGCGTTTTACTGTAGCCGATACCGGTACGGGAATTCCCAAGGAATACCAAGAGCGAATCTTTGAAAAATTTTATCGAGCCCCGGAATCGGGACCGAAGGGTACCGGCCTAGGACTTTATATTGCCAAGGAAATTGTCCGCGCCCACGGCGGTGAAATCGGTGTGGAAAGCGAGCCCGGAAAGGGGAGCCGCTTTTGGTTTACCTTGCCCTCAGCGTCAAAAACCGCCTCGAAAGGAGTTCTGCCATGATGGAATCAAAATCGCGGATTCTGGTGGCCGACGACGAACGGAATATTCGCAAAAACTTAGCGATGGTCCTGGAGGCAGCGGGTTATCTGGTCGATGTGGCCAAGGACGGTGACGAAGCTTTGGATCTGTGCAAAAATAACCACCCCGACATCGCATTTGTCGATCTGCATATGCCGAAAATGGCCGGTCTCGACGTACTCGCAAATATCCGCGCTCTCAGTCCCAAGACAGCGGTGGTGATTGTTACCGCCTATGGTTCGGCGGCCAACGCCGTGCAAGCCATGAAGCTCGGCGCGGTGGAATTCTTGGAGAAGCCCTTCGACCCCAAGGTGATTGGGCTATTGGCGGAGGAAATTCTTTTCCGCCAGCGGCTGGGATCGGGCGTTTCATTCGACGATCTCATGCACTTGGCGGAACTCGCGCGCGAGCGCAAGGCCAACATCGAAGCGCGTGCTTATCTCAAGGCGGCGATGTCACGGGCGCTCGATCGGCCGGAGCCTTACTACTGGTTGGGTTTTCTGTGCGAGAAGGAAGGGGACGAAAGGCGCGCCGTGCAGTATTATTATATGGCGATCACCGCGGACCATTCCTATGAAGCCGCGACCGCCGCCTTGAAGCGGCTCGGCAAGCTGCATTGATGCAGGTTCAGCTCTCGTATTTCTTTCGTTTGCGCCAAAGCGTCGAACTATCGATGCCGAGAACTGCCGCCGCGTCGTCCAAGGTCGGCGAGCGGCCGACGACGCGAGCGATATGTTCGCGCTCGATGTCCTCCAAGGAGAAGTTTCCACCGACCTGCGGCGCTTCGGCTGACTTAACCTGCGCGGCAATGTGCGCGGGAAAGGCTTGCGGCTCGATCACCTGGGCGGGCCAAAGAATCACTGCTCGTTCAACGGTGTTTCTGAGCTCGCGTACATTGCCGGGCCAGTGATAAGAGGTGAGGGCATCTTCCGCCGCTTTCGATAACTCCGGCGTCTGGCGTCGCGCCGAGCGCGCGAAGAACAATAGAAAGCGCTGCGCCAGACGCAGGATATCTTCGGGCCGTTCGCCGCAGTGGCGGCAACTCCAATTCGATCACGTTTAGACGGTAGAGCAGATCTTCGCGAAACAATCCCTGGCGCATCAACTCTTCAAGATCACGGTTGGTGGCGGCAAGGGTGCGAACGTCGGCGTGCCTGGTTTTGTTTTCGCCGAGCCGATCGAATTCCTTTTCCTCGATGAAACGCAATAGTTTTGCTTGCAGGGACGGTGAGATGTCGCCGATCTCATCGAGAAATAGCGTCCCACCCTCGGCGGCCTCGACGCGCCCTGGCTGATCGCGCACGGCGCCGGTGAAGGCCCCCTTTGGCGTGGCCGAACAGTTCGCTGGCGAGCAACTCCTCGGATAAGGTCGGGCAATTGACCACAACGAACGGTTGCCGACTGCGCGGACTCAGCGAATGAATCCAGCGGGCGAGCACGCTCTTGCCGGTGCCGCTCTCGCCGCGAAGCAAAACCGGCGCGTCTGATGCGGCTACTTTCGTGGCGATTTCAAATACCGCGCGGACTTTGGGCGAGTCGGATTCCAGATCGGTCTCCGGCGCGGCCTCGCGCAGGCGGCCTTCCAGGTCGGTGAGTTGTCTTTTTATATCGCGTTGTTTGACGCTCTGATCGACGAGGTGGCGAATCTGCGCCGGGGTGAATGGCTTGGCGAGATAATCGGCGGCGCCGCGTTTGATCGCTTCGACGGCGCTGTCGACGGTTGCGTAGGCGGTCACTATCACCACCATCAGGTTAGGACAGACGGCGATAAGTTTCGGAATGAGATCGAGACCGCTCGATTGGCCGAGACGGACATCGAGGAACGCTAAATCGTAAGCTTGTTGGCTGAGCGCGTCCAAGGCGCCGTCGGCAGAGGCTACCGCGGTTACCTGACAGCCGGCTTGTTCGAGACAAAACGCAAGGGTGGTGCGAATATTTTTTTCGTCATCGATGACGAGCACGCGAAGCTTTATGCCGGATGGTGAAATGTTGGAGCCCACGGTGTCGCCCTGTTGGGCGCACTATGCTACCGCGGCGGCGTCGATGCAAGCGACAAAGTCTGAAGACGAAACACCAATAGTTCTTCGATCGACCGCGTGGAGTGGGCGATGGTGTGGACGGTTCGGTTTCCTTCGCAGTTCATTTGGGCTCGCTTCTCTCGCGTTCCAATCGTTCCATGGGTTCCAAAGGTTCCAGATGTTATTCGGAATCCGCCCGTTGACCGATTGGAACGTCTGGAACTATTGGAACCGGCGTCGTAGACGGCGTTGATGAATGCTATCATTGGCGAATGTGGCATTCGATCCCGCTGACGCTTTTCTGGTTTGCCTATTTCGGCTCTCTGGGTGTTTTCTATCCTTACTTTGCTCTCTATCTCCGTGAGAACGCCGGTTTGACCGGCACGCAAGTCGGCATGGTGTTGGCGATCTCGCCGTTGATCGGCATGATCGCTCAACCGTTTTGGGGACAGGTAGCGGACCGCACCGGCGCGCGCACGCGGGTGTTGGCGTTTCTCACGCTGGGGACGGCGCTGGGCTATCTCGGTCTCGGCGCGGCGACCAGTTTTCAGTCGATCTTGCTGGCGACCTCGGCGCTGGCCCTGGTCGGCACGGCGGTGTTTCCACTGATGACTTCGGTGAGCCTGGCGATCTTGCGCGATTCCGGGCGCCATGCGTTCGGCCGGGTGCGCGGCTGGGGCACCATCGGTTACTTCATTCTGGTTCTGGTCTTTCCGTGGGCGCTCACCGTGTATCAGCCGCCGGTGCAATCCGCCGTTGCCGCGGCGAACGTATCACAGCCGGGCATGGGCTTGATGTTTCCGCTGACCGCGTCCTTGGTGTTGATCGCGGCGCTGATTGCGTTTCTGTTGCCGCAAAAAGGCGCGGTGGGATTGCGTGCCGAGCGCGGCGATTGGCGCGAGCTGTTGCGCAATCGGGCCTTTTTTCGCTTTCTCTGTTTTTCCCTGCTTGGCCACTTCCTCATGCATGGGCCGATGTGGTTGTTTCCGATTTTCATCCGCTCCCGCGGCGGCGATTTGACGACGATCCGCAACATGTGGATTCTCATGCTGATCGTCGAAGTGCCGTTGGTCTTTCTCACCGGCAGCGGGCTGAAGCGGTTGGGCGCGCGCGGCCTGTTGACCGTCGGCGTGACCGTGGGCGGCCTGCGTTGGATCCTGTCGGCGCTGATCACCGACCCGATGATTTTGTTCGCCGTCCAGGCGCTGCATGGCGTCATGGTCGTCGGCTTCAACCTTGGCAGCCCGCTCTACTTGGATGTGGTCGCACCGGAGAAATTGCGCTCGACGGCGCAAGGCATACTCTCCATGGTCGGCAGCGGCTTGGCCGGCATTCTATCCAATCTGACGGCCGGCTGGATGGTCGATCACAGCGGTGTCAATGTGCTTTATCTCTGGTGCGGCATCGGCTCTTTGACGTTGGGAATCTTGAGCTACTGGATTCTGCCGAATGTCCGACGCCGGCAAGAGGCGCCCAAGGAAATCGTTCTCGCGACGGAGACGATTACTTAACTGCGCTGACTCAAAATTACGATACTAACACGTCATGACATCCCCCTCTTTTCAAAATTGATTGTGCGACAGATACCTTATTGGCTGGACGCGGAGCTGACGAAATGAATCGCTAGCGATGACAGATTCCCCCTTTGGAAAAGGGGGATCAAGGGGGATTTGATTGTGGTGTGGGGAGGTTTTGTCACAGCAGATCGGCAATCCTCTGCGACGGTGGAGCCGCATGGAGGAAAAAAAATCTCCCCTGGCCCCTCTTTTCCAAAGAGGGGTAACAGAGAAATTCCCCCGTATTGAGCGGTTGAGCAAAACTTGTTGTACTTACAACACCCGCCGTGTCCAGCCGAGACTTATGGATAACGATCAGTTTTCAAAGGGGGGATCATGCGAACCGATAGCTTAGGTTTGGATTACGACGCTCAATGCGGCACTCCTGTGTCTTCTGCAACACCGAGCATGAGATTCAAATTCTGAATCGCCACGCCGGCGGCGCCCTTGCCGAGATTGTCCAGGCGCGCCATCAGAATGACGTGGCCTGACTGATGCGGCAGGATGCGCAGCGAAATGCGATTGGTATCGTTGAATTCTTGCGGATCGAAGCTGGTTTCGTCGCTTTCGCTGGCGTCGGTGAGCGGTTCGACCTCAATGAAAGGTTCTTTGTCGTAACGCGCGGCCAATGCTTCCCACATCGCTTTGGCCGATCCGGCTTTCGGCAATGAATTCGCCGGAAGCATGATTTGCACACGCATGCCGCAGCGAAACGGCCCGACGTTGGGGAGAAACTGCGGTTCAGTGGTCAATTTGCCGTGGCGCATGATCTCCGGGATATGCTTGTGCAGTTTGCCGATGCTGTAGGGCGCCTCGTGCGGCAGACTGATTAATTTCTTCTTCGGATCTTCCCAGCGTTCGATCAAGGCGCGGCCGCCGCCCGAGTAACCTGACAGCGCGTGGATCGCCAGCGGCGTGTCGGCGGCGATCAAATCCGGCATCGATGAGCGGCCGGGTGAGCAAGATTACGGCGGATGCATAGCAGCCCGGATTCGCCACCCGTTTCGCCTTGGCGATCTGCTCCCGCTGGCCGGCGGTCAATTCTGGCAAACCATAAACCCAGCGATCAGCTGACCCGGTGTGCCGTGCTGGCGTCGAGTATGCGCACCGGCGAGTCGGCAAGCCATGCCGCGGCTTCCTTCGCTGCGTCGTCGGGAAGGCAAAGGAGCACGATGGTTGCGTCTTGCAGCGCCTTTTTTCGCGCCGCAGGGTCTTTGCGCAGTTCTTCAGGGAGTGTGATGACTTCGAGATCGTGGCGACCTGTGAGCCAGTCGCGAATGCGCAGCGCGGTGGTTCCCGCCTGACCATCGATATAGATTTTGGCTGGCATTTGAGAGTCCTTCTAAGTTTGAGCATAAATCTTAGCAGAATTTTATTAACTTGAAATGGCGCGGGCAACTGGCATATACGAATCGTAACCTGTGTGAAGATAGCGGAGGAGCGCTCGATGACTTATCTGGCTCGCAGCTCGGTTGCCTACGTCGCTTTCGTAGTATTGTCATGCGCTTGGAACTCAGACGGCCGCGCCGCGGAGCGCTCCATCGAGCAGCTCTATGCCACCCTGGCGAAACTTCCCGCCGACCAGCGGGAAAAACGCATCGAGGAAGGCGCGCGCAAGGAGGGCAAGCTCAATTTCGTCCATACCTGGCGCGGCAAGAACGCCCGCGATCACGTCAAGCTGTTCGAGAAGCGCTATCCCTTCGTGAAAGTCGACATGGGCGACTTGGGTTCCCAAGACGCCGCCGAGCGTTTCATCGCCGAGGAAAGCGCCGGGCGCCATTTGACCGACATCCTGACGCTCGGCGTTCCCGACATGGCGATCATCCTCAAACATAATTTCGTCGCCAAGTTTCCCACGCCGGCAACCAAGAAAATTTTAAAGCAGTATCAAAACTTCATCGATCCGGCGGAGCGCTGGATTCCCTGGTACTGGGCCGAGCATGGTATTTCCTACAACACCAATTTGATCAAACCGGACAAAGCGCCCAAGACTTGGTTCGATCTGTGCAAGCCGGAGTTTAAAGGGCAAGTATCCTTCGATCCGTCGGAGACGCGGTTTCTCGCCGGGCTGCACGTCATGATGGGCGAGGAGAAAACTAAGGAGTGGCTCAAGTGCATGGGACAGAACCAAATCATTATCCAAACCGGCCACACCCAACGCATGGAGCTGATGCTCACCGGCGACCATGCGGTACAGGGCGACAATTATTTCTACACCGGCGTCGAAGCCAAGCGCAAAGATCCCAAGGCGCCGTTCGCGATGGTGCTGACGGCGCCGATCCTGTCGTTTGCCGGCGGCATGATCATCAACAAGAACGCTCTGAACCCCTACGCGTCGGCGCTCTTTGTCGATTGGACGCTGTCGACGGATAGTCAAAACATGATCAATGGAATTTTGCGCGGTCCACTCACGATCAAGCACCCGTATCTGCCCGATAACGTCAAGCTGGTGACCTATAACATCGTCAGCGACGATATTACCAAGCGGTTACATGACGCCTGGGGCCAATATATCGGCCGCATGAAATAAGCTGCCGCTCCTCCTATTATGACCATGAATTCGCCGCGCTCCGGAGCCGGCGTCCGGCTGCCTTTGCCCAGCGGCGGCGGCATCGTGCTGATCGGTCTCAGCGTTATCCTGATTTACCAGGTCGCGGTGCCGCTGGCGCTGATTGTTTGGACCAGCCTCAAAACCATTCGCCCCGGCGAGAGCGGGTTTTTGGATTTCAGTTTTACTTTGGCCAATTACAGCCGCGCCTACGGCATCGGCGAGTTTTGGCAGGCGAGCGTCAATACGCTCTACTTCGCCCTGGCGACGACCATTCTGGCATTTATCTGGGGAACCTTTCTCGCCTGGACAGTCGAGCGCACCAACACGCCGCTGGCGCGGCTGATCGGCCTGGTCACGCTCGGCCGGATTATTATTCCTGGTGTGATCATCACGGTCTCGTGGATTTTGATGGCGAGCCCGAGCATCGGAATATTGAATCACATCATCGCTGCGCTGACCGGGGTAAGCAGATTTCTCAACATCTATTCATTCTGGGGCATGGTCTGGGTGCAGTCGCTGGAAATGACGCCGCTGGCTTATTTGTTAATGTCGGCGGCGTTGCAGTCGATCGACCCGCGGCTCGAAGAAGCGTCGGCGATCGCCGGCGCCGGCACTTGGCCGACTTTTCGCCGGATCAGCTTGCCGCTGGTCTTGCCCGCGGCCGCGGCGGCGGCTTTACTGTTGTTTATCCAAACCGTGGAGAGCTTCGAGGTGCCGCTCTTGCTTGGCGGGCGCGCCCGGGTGTCGGTCTACACGACGCAAGTTTACTTCAACACCTCGCGCATGCCGACGGACTGGGGATTGTCGAGCACCTATTCGATGATGTTGCTGCTGTTGGCGATGGTGTTGCTCTTCGTCTACTTCAGACTCGTGCGCCACGGCGAGCGTTATCAGACGATTACCGGCAAGGATTACCGGCCGCGCCGCATTGATCTTGGCGGCTGGAAATATCCGGCTTGCGCGCTCTCCCTGCTGCTGGTTTTTCTCATCACCGGCCTGCCGTTTCTCACCATGCTCTACGCGTCGTTCCTGCCGCGCTTTCAAGCGCCGACTGCCGAAGCCTTCCAGGCGATGACATGGTCTAACTACGTCAACCTGCTAGCTGACGACGGCTATGCCTTGAAACCGCTGTGGAACAGCACGCTGCTCGGCGTCGGATCGGCGACCGCGGTGATGCTGCTGGTCGCCGGCATCAGCTATTTCGTGCATAAGACGCGCGTCCGCGGCCGGAAAATTCTCGACTTCCTTGGCTTCGCGCCGATCGCGCTGCCGAGCGTCGTGCTCGGCTCGGCGTTCATGTGGCTCTATCTGATCATCCCGCTGCCGGTGATCGGCACTCTGAGCATTATAGGCTTGGCTTATCTGACGAGATATTTGCCGTTCGCATTGCGCTTCGTTTCCTCCGCCATGGTGCAAATCCACGCCGAACTCGAAGAGGCGGCGGCGGTCGCCGGCGGCGGGTGGTGGAGAAATTTTTATCACATCTATCTGCCGCTGCTCCGCCCAGGGCTCATGGCGGGATGGTTTTGGGTGATGGTTCACGCCTACCGCGAGCTGACGATTTCACTCATGCTGGCGCGTTCGAATAATCGCACCGCCTCGGTGATCATCTTCGACCTGTGGTCGAACGGTTCGTTTCAACAGTTGAGCGCCTTCGGCGTCGTCATGTTCACGCTGCTGATCGCGCTGGTGGCGGTCGCGCAGAAGATCAGTAGGCGGTATGGCATACAGGAGCAGGTGTGAGGAATCTGTTTGCCGCTGGTCAACTCGCAGGCCGGCGCTTGGGTTGACTTGCATCGGACCGTAGGTTCGGTTAAGGAGCGCAGCGACAAGCCCAATGTCTTGAGCGTATCAATCGAAGGACGATGGGTATCGCTTCGCTCCACCCATCCTACGAAAGATCACTCTGCTTCGTGTTGCTCTCGAAGTCCTGCGGATAAATCGGCGTGCAGCAGCCGGTGAAACAGATGTTCGCCCGCTTCGCGCCGAACCGATAGGCGCCCGGTATTGTAGGCGCGAGAATTCAGTCCGCGCTGGACCGATTCACAGATCGCGACATCTTCTGCCTGAATCTGTTCGCTGACGGCGATGCTGGCTACATTCCTTTCTCGTGCCGATGCGGAAACGTCGGCGAAGTAGTAGTCGAAGATGACTTCGGTCTTGTCGACGCCGCGCGGGATGACGAGATTGGTGTCCATCACGTCGTCGTAAATGTTGATCATGAAGTTGGGATAGATCCAGAAATAGTTGGCGCGCTCGCCTTTTCGCACTGCGGCGGTCTTGGCTTCGCCCTTTTCCGACGCGATGGGACTCGATTGCAGGCAAAAGCGTTCGCCGGTTTCGATTTTGTATTTGCTGTTGTCGAGGACGCTGCTCAGGCCGCCGTGAATATGCGGCACGTGGTAGCCGCCGTCGAGGTAGTTGTCGACGAAGACTTTCCAGTTGCAATTCAAGAAATAAGAACGGCGCTCGAACCACGAATACTGTTCAAGGTTCAAGGGTTCAAGGCGTTCAATCAGATCGGTGCCGACGTAATCCGTCAGGTCGGGATCGCCACTCTCTAGTTTAACGAACACCCAGCCATGCCATTCGCGCGGTTTGGACCGGGACGAGGCCGTTGGCGCTTCGGTCGAAGTTGGCAACTCCGGCAAATTCCGGTGTGAGGATCAGCTTGCCTTCGAGGTCATAGGTCCAGCCGTGATATGGACAGCGGAGATTTTCGACTTTGCCTTCGCACTTTGTCACGACCGCCGCAGCGTGGTGGCGACATACATTGAAGAAGCCGCGCAGGACGCTGTCGTTGCCTCTGATGACGAGAATTGCTTCGCCCGCTACTTCCGCCGTGATGTATTGCCCTGGATTGCGAACTTGATCGGTGCGGCCGGCGATTTGCCACGAACGTGAAAAAACGGTGCGCTGTTCCAACTCAAAAATTCGCGGATCGGTGTACCAGGCGGAGGGAGGGGTGGATGCTTCCGCTAGCGGATAGTTGGGATCGTAGTTAGCAATTAATTCTCTAAGGCCGATGTCCATGTCTTCGGGCGAGGGATCGTGGCTGAGTAGAATCGCTTTCAAGCTTCCGGCGCAATCCGAAATCAGGCAATTAGCCTGTTTGGGCAAGCGGCCGGACTGACGGGATTACATCAGCGGTGAGAGGCTCTACGGCAGACTGAGGAACAGTAATCACCGCAATGGTGTCGCCGACCGCATTGAAAACCTTGAGTGCATAACCGTCCTCACGATCCTTGCCGGGTAAATGTTCGACAATGGTGGCAACGTCGCCTTTTCGGAGTCCGTGTTCGGGAAGATCGACCCGCAGCGCTATACGATTGAATAGTTCCATTTTCCATTCCGCCCGGCTAATGAGCCCTTTACCTGCGTACATGTCAGCATACGCGGTTCGATCGAGTCAAATTCGCATCTTTACTCTCTCGATCAAGTTGCGCAATCAGAGATCCAAGAATTCTGCCGAACGTCATAAAAATATCGCCCATGAGTCCGAGTAACGCGGCTTCGCTTTCCGCATGCAACAAAACGACTTCGTGATCGATTTTCTTGCGGTTCAGGTCTAGGTCGATCTCGGGCTCGCAGGTCCATGCGCCTTCGATCGCTTGCCGACTCGGCGAAAACTTTGAAGGTGACTAAACGTACCCTCAGGGCAATCTGTATTCAATAGGTAGATCATCGTCTATCGCCCTTATCGTCCGATTCCGCTGCTTACCAATCTCCCGCCGCGCTTGTTCGGCGAAGCTCCAGTTGCGGACTTTGTCGAGCGGGACGGGGTCTTTGCTTTTCAGTTCGAGCATCGACTGGTCCACCAGGGTTTGCACGGCGGCGTCGGAGACGACTCCGCCGTCGGACCAACTTCGTTTGCCGAGTTCGTAACTTCTAGCAGCGACTTCGCGATCGAGCCGCAGCCAGTTCATCAGCATCTGGATGGTTTCTTCGCGATTGGCGCCGGCGAAGGCCATGGCGCGGAAGACGGCTCTGATTACGCCATAGACTTGTTTGGGATTTTTCTGAATCGTCTCGTCGCGGACGGCGAGACCGGCGAGCGGTAGCTCTAAGCGTTCGCCGAACCAGAGGAGATCTTTGTAGCCGGCTTTTTCCGCTTGCAGGTTGTAAGGCAGAGTTAAGATCGTCGCGTCGACGCTGCCGGAAATGAGCGCAGCGTAGCGCGCCGCGGCTCCGCCCATTTGCAACCGAATGAGATCGCGGTCGGGGTCCAAGCCCTTCTTGCTTGGCGACCGTGCGGAGGGCGAGATCGGCGGCGGCGCCGAAGCTGCCGATGGCGATGCGTTTGCCTTTGAGATCGCGTACGGTTCTTACGTCTCTCTTGACGGTGAGAAAGTAGTCGGGACGGCCGAGCAAGACGGCAACCGTTTTGACCGGCAAGCCGGCGCTGGCGGCGTTTATCGCTGAAGTGCTGGGAGTGGCGTATTCGACGCTGCGGGTGAGCAACGCATTGACCGCGATATTGGTGCGCATCGTAATCGTCAATACGTCAAAGCCTTCGTCGCGAAAAAATCCTTTGCGCGCGGCGATCTCAAGCGGCAGGGTGCTGAGGCCGGCACCGGTGGAGGCGATCTTTATTTCTTCGGCTGCGGCAACGATAGATGGCGAAAGTACCAGGACGGAGAAGATTGCGACGATGAAACGCAATGCGGATGGAGTTTTCATCCCGGCATGGGTCGACGCGGTTGGCGAAGTGCGGTTTGCGACTATGCTTCTTTGGCGGTCACATGGGCGCCGCCGAACGCTTCGGAGCGGTTGCCGACGAGCACCAGCGGTTCGGTGCCGACGTTGGTGATCTGGTAGTAATCCTTGGCGCCGAAAAAAACGATCTCGTTCTTTTCGATGATGCGCTCCTCGCCTTTGAGCCCTTTGACCGAGGCTTTGCCTTGCAGCACGAGAAAGGTTTCCGGCGACATGTGGAAATGCATGTCGGTGTGTTCGCCGGGGCGGAAATAAAGAATCCACGAGCGAAATGTCTCCGAACCGAAGAGCGGCATGAAGCGTTTGTCCTGCTCCTTGGCCGTCCGCATGGTGTCGTTGATGTTGGCGAATTCCATAAATCCTTCGAAGCTTTGCTGTGCTTTACGCGTCCGGTCTAGTCTTCGAATAAGTTGCGCGGACCCTACTAGCTCGCTCAGTCCGTCAGATCCAGCAGCACGCCGTCGGGATCGGCGAGAGCTCTGCTTGCATAGCTTGCAGCCCTCGAGATTTTTCTGGCGCGTCTCGCCTTCGCGGCCGATGGCGATTTTTCTCGGCGCGGAAGCCGGGGAGGCTGCAGCCAGGGCGTCAAGATCCTTTTTGGTTTGTTCGAGATCGTCGACCTTGAAGCCGAAGTGATCGAGGCCCGCCATGTGGCCGCGGTACTGGACCATATCCCAGGGACGGATCGCCAGATTCACTTTGCCGTCGGTAAGATAGTAGCTGTTGTCGCCGGACATTCCCTCGACCGGCTGGAGATCGAAAACCTTCTGATAGAACTCGGCGATGTAAGCCGGGCGTCCGCTGCGGATGCAGACGTGATTGATCCAGCGCGGCTGTTCCCAGCCGAATTCGACATAGCCTTCGCGCACATTGGCCATGCCTTTTTGCGAAAGATCGTATTGGTTGCCGTCGGGATCATGGCCGCGCAAGCCGGCAAATGGCACATGGCCCGGGCTCTCGGCGAATGTAGATATCGGGGTATGACTGCTTTGAGGCGCTCGCGCACCAGTCTGGACATTTTCGACGGCAAAGCCGAAATGGTCCAGGCCCGATCTCGAACCGGGTTGGCGCTGCAAGAGGGCGAGGCCGATGACGCCGTCGCTCAAATGGCCGCGGTCCTTGTTGTAGTCGCCTTTTTCATCGGTCATGCCGTTGGTGATTTTCTTCATGCCGAAGATCGTTTGATAAAACTTCGCTTCGCGATCCCAGTTCTCGGTCATCACGGCGATATGTCGAATGCTGGTAAACATGCTCGTTACCCTCCTTTTGGATTGATTCATCTCAAAGTTGGTCGTTGCTGTCAAATGGATAAAAGCGGGGCTCCCGGCAGTTTTTCCGGCGAATGCGCCTTGATTCTAAAAACCGGAAGGATAGAAACGAAGCGATCTCAGGAAAACGCCGATGACCATGCGATCATTCGATTTGCTCCAGCCACGATCCTTGGCCGAAGCCGTGGAACTGCTTGCAAAAGCATGGCGACGACGCCCGCGTCATCGGCGGCGGCACGACGCTGGTCATCTTGATGAAGCAGCGCGCGCTGCACTATCCGTACTTGGTCGATTTGCAGACGATCCCGGGACTGAATCATATCACGCAGAGAGCACGACGGCATACGCATCGGCGCTCTGGCGACCCATCGCATGGTCGAGCTGTCGCCGGTCATTCGTCAAGCGGTTCCCGTCGTCGCCGAGGCGTTCAGCCATATCGGCAACGTGCGCGTGCGCCAGACGGCGTCGGTCGGCGGCAATCTCGCCCATGCCGATTATCGCTTGGACCCGCCGCCATCGTTGTTGGTTCTTGACGCTCAGGTCTCGGTCTTCGGCCCCAACGGCGCGCGCACGATTCCACTCAAGCAATTTTTCCGCGGCATGTATGACACCGCGCTCGATCCGGGCGATATTCTCACCGAAGTATTCATTCCCCAGCCGCCGGTGAATAGCAGGGCGGTCTACCTGCGTTACAGCGCATTGTCGGCCAACGATTGGCCATGTTTGGGCGTGGCGGCGTTCATGCGGAAAGATAACGGTCGCTGCCAGGAGCTCCGTCTCGCGCTCGGCGGCGTGGCGGCTACGCCGCTGTTGATCTCCGGATTGGAATTCGCCAACGACCAGTTGGTCGACACCGGCCTGGTTGATCGGATTCTGGCTGCGGTTGACGAGCAGATCTCGCCGTCTTCCGATATGCGGGGCTCGGATTGGTACAAGCGCCGCATGGCTCGGCTGTTTACTCAAAGGGCGATTGACGCAGTTGAACGGATAGACCCATGGCAAATTTAGCAGTGGTCGGACAATCGGTATATCGCAAGGACGCTAACCCGAAGGTCACGGGACGGGCTTTGTACGTCGGCAATATCGATATGCCGGGTATGCTCCATGTCGCCGTATTGCGCAGTCCGTATCCCCACGCGCGCATCTCGCGCATCGACAAATCCAAGGCCGAGGCGTTGAGCGGCGTGGCGCTGGTAGTCACGGGCGCCGAGATCGCCAAGATGCCGGGGATCGATCCCCACTTCGGGCCGGCGTTTCGCGACCAGCCGATTCTCGCCGTGGAAAAGGTCTGTCATGTCGGCGATCCGGTGGTCGCAGTGGCGGCGGTCGATAAGCGCACGGCCGAGGATGCGCTTGCAGCTTGGTTGAGATTGACTACGATCCGTTGCCGGCGGTTTTCAATGTGCTCGATGCCGTCACAGAACAATCGGCGCTGGTCCATGAAGTGCATCGGCCGGCCAAAGCGTTCGCTGATCTGGCTCATGTCCAAGCCGGCCAAAAATCCAATATCTGTTATCAGTTTAAACTACGCTTGGGCGATGTCGACAAGGCGTTCGCTGAAGCCGACCGGGTGTTCGAAGATCAGTTCACTTCGCCGCCGGCGCAGCATGTGCCGATGGAGCCGCATGTCACGCTGGTCTATCTCGACGAGCATGAACGGCTAAACATCTGGACCGCCAGCCAGTCGCCGTCCTACGTGCGCACGGAAGTGTCGGCGACCTTCGGCATCCCGATGCACCGGATTCGCGTGCGCGTGCCCTATCTCGGCGGCGGTTACGGCGCAAAGCTTTACGCTAAGCTGGAACCGCTGGTGACGCTTCTGGCGCTGATCACAAGAAAACCGGTGCGTTACGCGTTGACGCGGGAAGAGGAGTTTCTAACGTCACCAAGCATGGAGTGGTGACCAAGATCAAAACGGCGATCAAGAACGGCGCGATCACGGCGCGCAAGTGCGAAGTCTATTGGGACACCGGCGCCTATGCCGAGATCGGCCCGCGCATCGGTCATAAATCGGGGTACACTTCCGCCGGGCCGTACAAGATCCCAAACGTGTGGATCGACTCTTATTGTGTGTACACCAACAAGGTTCCCGCCGGCGCCTTTCGCGGTTTCGGCGTGCCGCAGGTTATCTGGGCGTACGATTCGCAGACGGACATGATCGCGCGCGCCCTCGGTGTCGACCCCGTCGAATTTCGGCTCCGGCCGATGCTTGACGAAGGCGAGGCGTTTGCCACCGGCACGTTGGTAAAGTCCTTCGGCATTAGACAGGCGACCCTTCAAGCGGCCCAAGCCATCGAATGGTCGAAACCGCGCGCGGCCCAATCCGGCACCAAGTTTCGCGGCAAAGGCATCGCCGCGGGTGTCAAAGCGGTGCTCACGCCGTCGATTTCGGGCGCTATCGTGATTCTCAACGCCGACGGCACGGCCAATGTCTTGAGCAGCACGGTGGAAATGGGCCAAGGGTCGGAGACGACCATGAGTCAGATCGTCGCCGAGGAGTTGGGCATCACCGCCGACGAAGTCCATATCGTTCAGCCCGACACCGATGTCACGCCTTACGATACCATCACCGCCGGCAGCCGTTCGACTTACCATATGGGCAACGCGGTGCGGATGGCTGCCGCCAAGGTCAAGGCGGCACTCTGCGACGTGGTCGCGTCAAAGCTTGAGGTCGATCCCGACGATCTGGCTGCGGGCAAGGGGCGCATTTACGTCCGCGGCCTGGAAGAGCGCGGCATGACCATCGGGCAAATTTTTTTGGCCAAGTTTGGCAGCCTTGGCACCACATTGGCGGCCGAAGCGGTTTGCCAGCCGAGCGCGGCCCATATGGATCCCGAAACCGGCCAATCTGAGAAGTGCACGGAGTACTGGTTCCCGTCGGCGACCGCTGCCGAGGTCGAGGTTGACACCGAGACCGGGCAGGTAAAAGTGCTTCAACTGGTGAGCGTCGGCGACACTGGGACGTCGATCAACCCGCGCCATTGCGAGCAGCAACTGCAAGGAGCTGCGCTCATGCACCTGGGGCTCACCATGTTCGAGGAGATGATTTTCGAAGACGGACAGCTGATCAATGGTTCACTGCTCGATTACCAAATCGCGTCGATCAAAGATATGCCGGAAGTGGTCCGTCCGGTGGTAATTGAGGTGCCTCATGAGGACGGGCCGTTCGGCGCCAAAGGGGCCGGTGAGACCGGTGCCCTAACGGTAGCGCCGGCTATCGCCAACGCGATCGACGACGCCGTCGGTGTGCGCATTCGCGATTTGCCGATCACAGCGGAACGGGTGTTACGAGCGTTGGTCGAGAAAAACGACTCAAGTGGCGCGGGGTTAAGTTCATGAAACGCGAGATTCACTGACGACTCAACCAGCGGGATGAGCGCATTGCCATCGACGACGCCGACACGCTGCTCGAAGTCTTGCGCGAGCGCTTTAAGTTGTGGAGCGTGCGCGAAGGCTGCGGCGTCGGCGCCTGTGGCACTTGCACGGTGTTGCTTGACGGCAAGCCGGTGAGCTCGTGTCTGCTGCTTGCTGCGCGTGCCGCCGGCTGCGACATTCTCACGGTCGAAGGCTTGAGCGAAGGTGAGTCGCTGCATCCGATTCAGCAAGCTTGGGTCGAAGAGCGCGCCTTGCAGTGCGCCTACTGCACGCCGGGTTTTGTGCTCTCGGTCAAAGCTCTGCTCGACGAGAACGCCGATCCGAGCGATGACGAGATTCGCGAATACCTCGCCGGCAATCTCTGCCGCTGCGCCGGCTATGCCGATATCCTGCGCGCGGTCCATGCGGCGCGGGTGAAGCTTAAAGCTACAGTCAATCGCTGATCAGTCATCCACTCCCGCTCGCTGCAATTCCACAATTTGAACATTTCTGTCGTTATGGGGGTCTGAAGGCAACTTACGACATTTTTGTGCCGCTGCAGAGTAATTTGTCCGTTGCGCTGCTATCGATTTGCCCTGGGTCAAAGTCACCGACGTTTAAGTCGTTAACAAAGTTAAACAATTTCTAGTGGTGGGAGCTACTCAGCAAGCTTTAGCGTCGCTGGCACGCAATGTGCTGATTGACCCGAGTGAGGCTGAAGACTTAAACGAAGAATGTAGACGGCTAACCTATGGTAACGAGACAGAGCGCGGATTCCAGCAACAAGAAGCGGTCTTGGAATTTGGATTGGATCTTTGATGCCGCTAAAAAAGACACAGTCATCCGTTTGCGTTGGCCGTTGGTCATTTTTTCCTCGTATCTGCTCTACTACGCGCCAGTCGAGTGGTTTACGCCGACGCAGGTCCAAGCAATTCTGAGTCTCTATCTTCTGAGCCACGCCACACTGTATTTTTTGGCGGATGATTTCTTCGATTCGCCGTATTTTTACGGGCCTTTGTTGATCTTCGACAGTTTGGTGTTGATTGTCGTCTTGAGTGCCAGCAGTGCGGCCACTCCCGACTTTTACATCGCCTGTATAGTTACTCTCGATCTTGAGTGTCATTTGTAACGACGCGCGCGGTCTTTTGGTCGTCACGTTCCTGGCACCGCTGCTCTACGGTTACGCGCTATTCAGCTCGTCGACGGTCATAAAGCCGGCGCTCTTTCTCCAGTTGCCGTTTCCTTTTGTGATCTCACTCTTCTACGGCTACTTCGCTCAAGTCGGCAGAATGCGCCGATTGGCACAGGTAAAAGAGCAAGAGGTGCGGCGCGAGCAGCTGGCCGCGGAAGAACTGCGCCGCCAGCGCGAGCGCTTGGAGGCGATGCATGAAGTCAACGTCGCCGTGACATCGACCAACGAAACTCGAAGCATTCTCACTGCGCTCTTAGAGAAAACCTTAAGCCACTTGCCCTATGCCGCGGCGCTGGTTCGGTTGCGCGATCCGCAGTCGCAGCTGGTCGAGACGGTTGCCGCCAAGGGCTTCGATACCAAAGAGCGGTTGGACGCGGATACGCTCAGCTATGTCGATGGGATCATGAAAGCCACCGAGCCATTGATCGTGCGCAACGTCTTTGCCGATGCGCGGTTCGAGAATTTGGCGTTTTTCAAGAAAGAAGGTTTGGTGTCGATCATCGGCCTGCCGCTGGTGGCCAACCACGAAACCCTCGGCTGCCTTGTCTATGGAGCCCGTGAAGAACATGGCTTTGGCGCTGAAGAAGTCGAGTTTTTAGACACGCTAGCCGGCCAAGCCGCCATGGCGATCCACCACTCGCAGTTGTACCGCCAAAGCCAACAGCAGACCGAAGCACTGCGTCATGCGCACAAGATCAAAGATGAGTTTCTCAAGGTGGTGTCAAACGAATTGAAAACGCCGCTCAGCGTGATCGCCGGTTACACCGACATGTTCAACCAGGGATTGTTGGGCCAACTGACGCCGATTCAGGAGAAGGCGATCGCAACCATTGAGCGGCAGTCGAAAGAGCTTGGCGGTCTTATCAACACGGTTCTGCGGGTGAGCGATATCGAGTCGGAGGCTCTGTGCGCCAGCGAGAATGAAATCAATCTGTGGGAATTTCTGTCCGAGCTGCGCTCGCAGTACGATACCCCTCGGGAGAAAAACGTCAAACTCATCTGGGATTATCCGGCGGATTTGCCGACCATCCAAAGTGACCGGCCCAAGCTCAAACGCATTGCCGAAAATCTGATCAACAATGCCGTCAAGTTTACCGAGCATGGCACCGTGACGATTTCGCTGTACTATTTGGCAGCGGCCAAAATTCTTGAGCTCACGGTGGCCGATACCGGAATCGGTATGGCGAGCGAACGGCGCGGCGTGATCTTCGAGAAGTTCCGCCAGCTACACGATTCCCAACGGGTACCGCAGCATGGCGGCATCGGATTGGGACTCTACATCGTCAGGAAGTACATGGACATTCTCGGCGGTGAGATTCGCGTCGACAGCGAGCCGGGAAAGGGCTCGACGTTTACCATGCGCATCCCGATAGCGCTCTACAAACAAGCGATGCTGCACGAACAGCTTTTGCTGCCTACCGGAATCGAAACACCAAGGGTTGGTATAGAGTTAAGATAGTTGCAGCGCCCAGAAGCGGCGCAGAATATTTAGCGCGGCGTATCGGAAATCGCCCGGTTGCCACGTTTCAAATACATTTTAACCCAATGGTCGTAAAGATTGTCGGGCCGAAAGACGTCGATCCGTTTGCGGCCCTGGGCGGTCTCGACAACAATGCTGACGGATAGCTCCTGCCAGGATACCCCGAGCAGTCGTTCGTTGCGCTGTTCAACCAATGCCCCGATGGTGCGCATGAGCTGAGATAGACCGTGACCGTCGGCGCTGCGGCTGTGGCGCCGCCGCAGTTGGCGGCGGTCGCGCTCGATCCGGTCAAGATCCTGGAACGAATAGCGTAATCGCTTGGCGGGCTGCGACGAGGCATTGGTATAGGTCTCTTCTTGGCCGATCGCACGCGGCGCAATGCGATTCTTCCAAAGTTTTTGCAGGCGATTGCGGCTAATTCGCAGCAGCGGATTTTGGCTCGTCGTCGGCGACTCTGGGCGCAGCCAAACCAGGTAATTTTCGCTGGTGCATTCCAAATTGAATCTGTCGAGCTGAAGGTTCTCCAGATCGTGACCAATAACGCGCAAATGGCGCGCGTAATCGCTATTGCCCATGAATCTATTGTTCTTGTGGGTATTGGGCGTCGTCGCCGGAGTCTGGTCCCTGCTGACAATCAATTTCAAGAGTCCGCGTTTGAATGGCCGCGGCGCGCGCCGAACCCCTCTGCAAGATACTAAACACAGGCAATTTATAGTTGCAATTGAGGCAAAAGTTAGTCACCGCGACTTGGACGGCTTTGGGCAACCGCTTTGAGATGGAGAAGCCGAGATAGTAACCGCACTTGGGACAAGACCGGGCACGATAGTTAGACATCAACATATTCTTTTCGGTGTCGGTTTTTATTCGTATCGTCGGCGAAAGTCAACAAATCAGCGCGGCTTTACCGCTAGAATCGAGGCGCGCTTTTGTTCTCACGCATTTGGGTGGTCTAATTTCTCACGCTGTCATGGTTTGGCTACAATTGCGACGAATCTGCTGGGACTCAATGCCAAGAGGTTTTTTTCCGGGTTAAAATAATTAAGCCGTTCAAGCCGTTAAAACGGTTGAGCCGTCAAAGATGCCAAAGCTGAAAGACTGCTCCTGGCTTTGCTCGTTGGCGTCAAACTTCGGTCGGTTTGTCAGCCTTGCTCTCCAACGACGCCAGCGCTTTTTCCATCAATGCAATGCGCCAGCGCCGTTCTTCCTCGGCGGGCAGCTCCGGCTGGCCGACGGGATAATGAAACTTATTACCGCCGACGATTCTGCCGACGCCAACTTGCGCGGCGACGTTGGCTAGGCAGGTGATGAGCACCACCGGGATTCCTTGTTTTTCAATTTCTTTGGCGATCGTAGCGCCGCTACGCGTGCCGGTGCCTCACGTCGCAGTTAAGATGACTGCGTTGACACCGGAGTTCGCCAGTTCCCCGGCGATGCCGGCACCGAGCTCAGCCATCTTGCTGGGCATCGCGCCGGTGCCGGTGGTGACGAAATAGCGCTCGTGAAGTTTCTTGAAGCGTTGGGCCTTCTCCAGCTCGCGCATTGCATCCAGCGGCAGAATGCGGTCGGGATCTTGATCCACCATCGAGGTGTCGTAGCCGGTATGCATGGCTGCGAATTCGCCGCACTTCAAATCGTCCAGCCCGGCCAGCGAATATTTGAAATACCGCGAGCCGCGCGAGCTTTCGAGCCGATCCGGATTACCCTTGGGCACGAGACCGCCTTCGGTGACGAGAGCCACTGTGGCGTCCTTCAAACTGCCGGTTAGATTGGGAATCGCGTGCTTCGCGGTGGCTATGACCGGAATCTCGCTTGCGTAGGCTTCGCCGTTAAGCTTGGCGAGCAAGAGATCGACGGCGCGGACATAATCCGGCTTGCCGGTTCTGACGGTAAAGCGGCGTGCAATCGGCAAGCAATGCTCGGCGCGAAAGGCTTCCGCGGCCGCGGGGTCTTGCGCTATCAATAGTTCAAGCAGCGCGGAAAAGCGTTTTGCCACTTCAGCCATGGACGCCGTGGAGGCGCCGGTTTGCACGACGAATACTTGGCGGCCGATCTCCTGTGTGCCCGGATTGTTTTCATGCATGCCGGTGATTGCCGGAATGCGCCAGTTGTCGCGCACCCAGCTGCACGCCTTGGCGCAGGCGATACCGTAGCGGCCGGCGTTGAAGGCTGGGCCGGCGAGGAAGAAATCGGGCTGAAACTGGTCGACGGCGTTGCGCATCGCTTGCAGCGCTTTCTCTTCCTGTTCATGAAAGTAGTTGTCGCCGCAGGCCAGCGTTGCATACGCGACGCCGTGCTGCTGCAGGCTCTTTGCGATTTCAACTCCGATACCGACCGCCTGTGGTAAAAATATAACTTCCTGTCCGGCCTTCTCTTCGCCGCCGATACCGGCGAAAAACTGATTCAGATAATGGAGCACTTTGATCATCTGATGCCTCCTCCAGGAATGGTGCAAGATTTGGGAACATTCACCGCCGAGACGCAAAGGACGCGGAGAAATGTATTGTTGATAGATGTTGCTCCTAGCTCCGCGTCCTCTGTGCCTCTGTGGTGCAATTCTTCTCGCAATTCAGTGGCCTTATGTTTCGTATGCCGCGCGAAAACCGCTCATGCCCATCTTGCTATAGGAACCGAAGAAAATCGTCGGGTCGAAGAGAAAAGGTTCACGCGCGTCATGGCGCGCTTTCAAGTGGAGGTCGATCTCAGGCCCGCCGATGACGCTGGTGAGCGGGGGAATATAAATTTTCTCCGATACGTTGCCGCGGCTGATCATGCCATCGGCCTCTTCTGGATGATCGACCAGCGGCCGCTCGTAGCCCTTGGGGCCATTGGATTCATGCAACACTGCGGCGGTCTTGATGCCTTCATCTTCGCATGCCTTGACGGTCTGCATGAAATCGACGGTGCCGTTGCCGGTGCCTTCCATGAAAGCCAGCGCGCCGTCAGCGTCCAAATTTCTTGCCAGCCGCGCCACCCACAGGCCCATCTTCTTTTTCTGTTCGAAGCTGTCGTTATAACCGCGCGACAAAATCACGCCGCGAAAGTTCACGCCCTGGCCGTGGCGGTTGAGCAATTCCCATATAAACGGATTGTCGCAGTGGAGCGAGGTCGGCAGCTTGCGCTCGCTCGTAAAGTTGCCGCTGACCAGCGCGCCGTCGAAAAATTCCGCCGGATGGACGAATGTCGGCAGCGTTCGTGAGATTTCTTCGCCATAATAAAATGTCCGGGCGCAGCGCACTTGGCTTTGCACTTGGTAGATCAAGACCACTTTGGGCAGACTCGCGTCCACCGATGTGAGCCCAATCCTGTGGCGCTGGGGCGCGGCGTGGTGCTTTTCCGCTTGGGCAATAAGGCGCGCGCAGCGCAGCGCCATGAGCCGGAGCGCGTGATCGAAGCCCGCATTGGAGACAGAAGCATCGGGAGTGAGCGACAGCACCAGATGAAAACAATCCGAGCCGTAGGAATAAGGTGCGCCGACGCCGCTCATGTCGAGAATGCCCTCGCGCTGTTTCTCGATGGGGCTCAGTTCGTCGGCATGAGGGAAGCGGCCGGCGACGGTAATGAGCAGGTTGCGAATTCGCATTGTCTGTCCCGTTCCCACGAGAGCTGCGGGACCGTCGAATCCTGGAAAAGTCGAGCCGCCACCGGCGACTTTGGCGATCGGCAGGACCGTGTCGAGCACATGGACGATGCGCTTGGCTTCGCCGGGACGAGCGAGTTCGAAATCAACCCCGATGCCGTGACCAAGCTCGTCGATTTGCTTTTCAAGCTCGGCCCGGCAGAGCGACAGGGCGGCACCGTCAAGCCGCGTGCGCTCGCCCCATCCGAGTTCTCCGATTGAATAATCGAGCAGCTCCAGTTCCATCGCGCGATCCTTTCGACAAACGGCACGCTCAACGTTTATCGCGGCAGTAAGCTCGGTGTCAATGAAGTTCGCATCACCCCGATGCGGGTGCCGCACTGGAAGCAGGGTATTTCTTAAAATCGCGCGTTGACCCACTTTGCGACGTAGTCGAAAAAGTTTTTCACCGAATTGGAATAGTGCCCCTTAGATTCATCGCACTCGGTGCATGGCGTGATGCCGTGGGTGGCGCCTTCGACGGTGATGAAGTCCTTGCCTTTGCTTTTGGCGACTTCGTAGTGGATCTCATTGTCGCGGATAAAGTAGTGGCCGCCCATGGCGCCAAACAGGACCGGGACGGAAATGCTTTACAGCGCGCAGACGGTGGAGTAGTTGTCCGAGCGCGGATCTAAGCACGGCACCATGTAGCCGCGCTTGGCGAGCTCAGTGCATGCAAGACTGCCCATAACGTTGCCCGTGCGATGCACGACCAAGATGCCCAAAAGGGCGGCCGGCAACGGCGAAAAAATGTTGCCTATACGCACCGCGAAGCAATGGCTGCTTGGTCAGTAACCTTGCTGCGGCCGAAGCATGAGTCGGCTCTTAGCAAAAGGCGGAGGAAAAATGGAGCGCGGGCTTTCTAGCCCGTGCTTCTGGTTTTGCGGACAGGAATGTCCGCGCTCCTGTTTATCGCAATTCGGCGCTGGAGCGGAAGGTGTCGGCGGCTACAATGCGATTTCGCCGAGGGTACGGCTACTACTCCGGCGATGCCGGGAAAATCAGCGACTTGATGACCACCGGCGCGGCGCCGGAGGACGGAATGAGCGCGCCGACGTTGATGAAGTCGAAGTCGCTAAGCGCGATGCCGTCGATGGAAATGATCGCGCTGTCCAGCTTCAGCTCTTCCTGGCAGTGCAGGCCGATGATGCCGCCGATGTCGCCATCGTTGACTAAAACGAGTGGATGGCCTTTGGCGAGAATGTCTTTGAGACCTTCGGCCACGCCGCTGCAAAACGCTTGCAGGCGAAAAATGTCGCTGAGCCGTCCCAGTGAAAGGCCACGGCCACCGGCTGGCGGCCGTGCAGCATATCGAGGCGGCGCAGCGCGCTGAGTAATCGCGTCGCGCACCGAATCCTTGCTGAATTCCTCCTGAGCGAGAGGGAACTCCGGCGCGACCACGGCGATGTTGCGCACTGGCACCGCGTCGTCCGGCATGATGAAGATGGTGTTGCCGCTCACTTGCACGGTGTACTGGGAGGCACCGATGACGGTGGCGCGGATGCGCGCGTTGGGTTCCATCATGAACAGGCCCAGGTTGCCGGCGCGTTTGCGCACTTCGTCGGCGATCAACGGCCCCAGGTCGCCGAAGCTGGTCTTGGCGCGATTGTAGATAAATTCCGAGACTCCGCCGGAAAACATCACGCAATCGATCTCGCCGGTGTAGCTTAGCGGCGGCAAGCGCAAAAGGTTTTTGACGTTGTCGTCGATGTCGGCGGGTTTCAACATGGCGAACAGCTTGTCGACCATGCCGGAAACCATTTTGCGTAAATTCTCTTCGGCGATTTTCTCGCCCATGGCCACCGAGAAGCCGGCCCAGCCAGCGTGTTCGCGGGCGGCTTCTTCGATGCGCACGACGGCGCCGTCTTTGTCGAAGGCGAGCAGGCGGGCACCGATGTCGATGGCCGAGACTTCCTGGACTTTGCCGTTGTTGCAGACGGCGAACTTGCTGGTGCCGCCGCCGATGTCGATGTTCAAAACCACGCCGCCCATTTTTGCCGAGTGGGCCACGGCGCCCGAGCCGTGGGCGGCCATGGTCGCTTCAAGACCGTCGCCGGCGCTGACCGCGACGAACTTACCGGCTTCTTGAGCGAACAGTTCGCCGATGGCGCGGGCATTGCGCCGGCGCACGGCGACGCCGGTAAGGATCAACGCGCCGGTGTCGACTTGTTCACGGCCAATTTTGGCGATCTTATATTGGTCGTTGATAAACTTGCCCAAGGCTTCGACATCGATTCTTGTGTCGTCGACGTAGGGCGTCAGGAGGATTTGTGATTCGTTGATCACTTCGCGCTTGGTCACCCGATAGCGCGATCCTTCGAGGGTTAGTTCGAGGCGCGAAAAAACCAGATGGGATGTCGACGATCCAATGTCGACGCCGACGCTGGTGAGCTTGAGGTTTTCCTCGTCTTGCATGTGGCGGTTGGCATTGGAAAAACGAACCTCTAGGTGCGGTGGCCATAATTATTCCTGACAATTCTCAGTCGATGTTAGAAAGCGTTTGGGAGTGTGACGATTTCGGGTTTCGAGTTACGGGTTTGGTGTTAACCCGAGACTTGAAACCCGTAACTCGGAACTTGGGCTAATAGGAGTTCTTGTAAAGGTCGGGTTCCATGCGCGATTTGGCGCCGACTGCGGCGAGGGTTTCTTCGAACTCTTTGCGCAGGTACGGATCTTCCTCGTTATATGGGATCGCCGTGCCGCCGTCTTTCATGTCGATGGCGCCGTAGTCGATGCCTTTTTCACCGGGCTTGCCGCGATCGCGACCAGGGGCGTTGGGGCCGGACGAAGCCGCGAGACGCAGCGGCTCTTTGCCCGCGCCAAAGTGAGCGTGGAACCAATTCCCGCTCATTGGCGCGGCGCTGACCATGCCCACCGGTTCATAGTCCTGTCGTCTAATTTTTTCCGTTGTGCCTTTTTCCCAGGGATGGGTGCCCAGTACTGACGGCCAGGTGTAGGTATATCCCTTGCCGCTGAGGAAGCTACACGGCGGCGGAGCCATGGGCGTGGGCTTTCGAGTAGCGCCCGGTTTCACGCTGGCCGATCCACATGTAGAACTGCTGGCCGGCCATATGCGGTTCGATGCGCCGGTAACCCGGCGAGCGCCGGTTATCCATGGGCAACTCGCAAGCCATCACGTCCGGAATGATATTGGTCTGGCGCATGGCGAGACCGCGCAGCGGATCGGGTGTCACTTCTTCTTTGTACTTGTAGTAGTCGTCGCTCGGATCGAAACGATCTTTGAAGTGATAGGGGCAATTGAAAATAAAATCGTCGTTGCCGAAATTATTCATAACGTTCGGCGCTGTAGTGCCGGCCAACAGCAGTGCCGGACTCGAGGTCGCATTGACGATGCGATGGGTGGCATTCATGGGGATGGCAAACATCGAGCCTTTTTGCCATTCGAAGGTGATCTTTTTCGGATTGCCGTCGATCCAAACTTCCGTGGTGCCGCGGCCGTCGACGACGAGGTATTGTTCTTCGTACAAATGCTTTTCGGGATTCAAAGCGCCGGCGCCGGGAACCTCAACAACGTAGCAGCCCCACAAACCTTCGGTGCCGAGAAGCTGAATAAAGGTGCCGTTGCCGCCCATGCGCTTCCACGGCTTGCGCGGTAAGTCCTGTACGCGGCGCACGCCGATGTCCCGATAGATCGGAATACCCTGCGACTCCATGTAATTGTCGTAAGGCGTGTTGGGCCGGAGAAATTTCCCATACCCTGCCCGGGTCTTATTATCCGTCGGT